>NZ_VFSD01000041.1 GCF_014332515.1 Pontibacter beigongshangensis
TTATACATTTTCCTAATTCTAATTGCCACTAACTATTGGATAGCAGTAATAAACATACGGTTTATTGTCGATACTAACAGATAACCGTAATCGGACTAACGAATATACTATATAATCAAATCAAAATACTATACATCTCCCACATAAATTATTCTAATCAAAAACCACTTCCAGAAGCTCTACTTCCAGCAAGCAGATGCAATCCGCCCACAAGATTCCGCCAGCATAACAACAAAGGGTGAGGCAGTTCTGAAAACAATCAATAACAATTAAGCCGTTTAACAATCAACAACTAACAATCAGCATCCAAATTATTCCAATCAAAAAGCCCCTCCAGAGCTTTTGCTGCTGCTGCCCCCTTCTTAACCCCCTCCCCTCCAGCATCACCACAATTTCTGCCGAACTACAAATAAGCTTGTAATTTAACTATCTTTGCGGCGGCGCTGGCGCAGGCTTCTGTGGTGGCTGCCTAACCAAACGAATTACGCCCTGTTCACCTGCCTCTGTGGGCGACAGGTACAAAATATGCCGCCCGAAAAGCCGTTTTCCTGCCGCAGCAGCTACCAGAAAATGGCCACAAAGGGAGCAACCAGCTTTATGAAGACTTATCTCCGGATACTACAGTACGCAAGGCCCTACAGCCGTTTTGTGCCGCTTTATACCTTGTTCACTGTTCTGGGCATCGTGTTCGGCCTGTTCAACTTTGCGCTCATCATGCCGCTGCTCAACGTGCTCTTCGGCACGATCGGGGCCGAAGACGCCACCATTATGGCAGCCGAAAAACCGGAGTTCCGCATGTCGGTGGAGTATATCGCCGATTTCTTTAACTACTATTTCGGGCAGGTTATCCTGGAGCGGGGCCGACAGGGGGCGCTGGTGTTTGTGTGCACGGTACTCATCGCCTCGGTTTTTCTGGCGAACCTTTTCCGCTACCTCGCCTTCCGGGTAATCGGGGCGCTGCGGGCGCATGTGGTGCAGAAAATGCGGCAGGATGTATACAAGCGCGTAACTGAACTGCAACTGGGCTACTTCTCGAACGAGCGCAAAGGCGACCTCATGACGCGCCTGACCGTGGACATTCAGGAAGTGGAAAACTCGGTGGTAAACACGCTCACCGTTATTGTGCGGGAGCCGATCACAATCATCGCCTTCTTTGTCGTGCTGTTTACCATGTCGGTTAACCTGACGCTCTTCACGCTGCTGCTGCTCCCGATTTCGGGTGGTATTATTGCTGGCATCTCCAAACGGCTGAAACGCAAGGCGCAGCAAGGGCAGGAATCTTTAAGCTTTATCCTGACGATAATTGACGAAACGCTGAGCGGCATACGTGTTATCAAAGCCTTTAATGCCGAACCTTTTATCCTGAACAAATTCAACGGCCAGAACAACCGCTACGCCGACATACAACGCTCCATTGCTTATAAGCGCGATCTGGCTTCTCCGCTGTCGGAGTTCCTGGGCGTAACTGTGGTGGCAGGTCTGTTATATTATGGCGGTATGCTGGTGCTCACGCAGCAGTCGGAGCTGGGGCCGAGCGAATTTATTACCTATATCGTGCTTTTCTCGCAGGTGCTGGTGCCGGCCAAAGCTATGTCGTCGTCGTTCAGCAACATCCAGCGGGGCCTGGTGTCGGGCGACCGGGTGCTGAAAGTGATCGACACGATGCCCGAGATTAAGAACAAACTGGGGGCCCAGGAGCTAAAAGCCTTTGAGCAGGAGATCGAATTCCGGAACGTGAAATTCGGCTACGAGAACAGCACGGTGCTGGAAAACATCAACATTACCATTCCGAAAGGTAAAACAGTGGCATTGGTAGGCCCATCGGGTGGCGGCAAGTCTACACTGGCAGACCTGATCCCGCGTTTCTACGACCCTACGGCCGGACAGATCCTGATAGACGGGCACGACATCCGCGACTACACCATGGAATCGGTGCGGGACAAGATGGGCGTGGTAACCCAGGAGTCGATTCTTTTCAACGATACCATCTTCAGCAACATCGCCTTTAACAAAACCGACGCGACGGAAGAAGAGGTAATAGCCGCCGCCAAAATAGCCAACGCCCATGATTTTATCATGCAAACGCCCGACGGCTACCAGACAACCATCGGCGACAGGGGCAGCAAGCTCTCCGGGGGGCAGCGCCAGCGCATCAGCATTGCGCGCGCCATCCTCAAAAATCCGCCCATCCTGATCCTGGACGAAGCCACCTCCGCCCTCGACACCGAATCGGAGAAGCTGGTGCAGGATGCCCTCACCAACCTGATGCGTAACCGTACTTCCGTGGTGATAGCGCACCGACTGAGCACCATCCAGCATGCCGACGAGATACTGGTATTGCAGAAAGGACGCATTATAGAACGGGGCACACACGAGCAGCTTGCCGATTCAGGAGGACTTTACGCCCGGCTGATCCAGATGCAGCTTGCATGAGCAAATGCAGCGACCCAAACACAGGTACTGGGTTGAGCAATAGGGGTTTTATACAAAAGTCATATTTTTTTTATAATTTTGCCAAAAGTATGATTTCGCACCCAAACCCCGCATTGCCCTATGAAAGCATTAAAAACAATTCTAGATCTGGTGGTGATTGCCTATGTTTTAATGGTTATTTTACTTCTGACATCCTTGCTAGATGCCGCCACGTTCTTTAACCTCTCATCCGAAGCGCAGCTGCATAGTCTTTATAAAGTTCTATTGGGCACTGGCTCCGTTCTGCTGCTGGCCAGATTATGGCTCGGATGGCTGATTATGGCAGACAAACAGCACAACCTGCACAAGGCACAGCTGAAAATAAACGAACTGAAAGCCGAGCTGTATGAAAAACGGCAGGCCTACCGCAACATTAACCACCGCCCTTATACGATGAAGGAGTGGCAAACAGCAGAAAACTAAACACCTTACATGATCACAACAATTCTGGCAGAGCTTGTGCAGGCACAAAAAACACTGGCCGCCTTTATCGCTGACACGTCTAACACTGCAGCCGTAGAGCAGGCAGCCCTGTTGATGGCACAATCTATCAGGTCGGGCGGAAAAATTCTGTCCTGCGGCAACGGCGGCTCCATGTGCGATGCCATGCACTTTGCCGAAGAACTCACCGGCCGCTACCGCCACGACCGCAAAGCACTGCCAGCCATAGCCATTGCCGATGCCAGCCACATGAGCTGTGTGAGCAACGATTATGGCTACGACGCTGTTTTTTCGCGCTACGTAGAAGCGCTGGGCCAGCCTGGCGACGTGTTGCTGGCCATTACCACCAGCGGCAACTCCGGCAACATACTCAAAGCTGCAGAAGCCGCGCGCGCTAAAGGCATGAAAGTAGTAGGCCTTACCGGCAAAGACGGCGGCAAGCTCGCTCCCCTCTGCGATGTAGAAATACGCGTGCCACACCAGGGCTACTCCGACCGGGTACAGGAAATCCACATCAAGGTTATCCATATCCTGATCCTGCTCCTGGAGCAGCAGCTAGTAGAGCAAACCACCTTGTAGCAGCATCAGCAGTAGCAGAACCTCCGGAGGGGCTTTTCCATTAGCATAATTTATATGCTACCGGAAAAGCCCTTTTGCTTTTGATGTTCTGGCAAGTCACCACCCAAAAGAGCCACCTCGCCCTAAAGGCCATTAGAGCTGCGCAAATTACAAAATTAGACATTATGATGGCGCGAGCGTCCTCGTTCGAGACGGCTACTCCCCGGCCTCTGGCCGCTTTGAAGCTCTTTTGCAGGGGCACATAATTCAAAAAAATAAATTGGAGGAGCACTAACCATTCTGTCGCACGCCACCCTCTCCCGGAAACCCAATACAACCTATGCGCCTTGCGCACTATTTTACCTGGAGCGGCTGATGAAAAATTCTGCCGCTATTGTTCATGTTTATGCCAATCAGAAAACGGTATCTGCCATTGCCGTTCTTCCAGCCCGGCATCTGCCTGTAAGCCAACTTATAAGATTCAAAAATTTATATTTAAAATTAAAACTATTAAAGACAAAAAGGGTATATCTCATCATAACTATTTAATAATTAATCATTTAAAACATGAAGAAAATATTTATCTTAATCGTAACTGTATTTTTTTTCACGGCATGTGAAAAAGAAGATACAGAGCTCAATCAGCCTCTTCTGACGGCAGAACAAAGCGCTGATGCACGATCTTATGCATCGTATCAGGCGCAGGCCCCTCTCTCTGGCGCTGAAGAAGTTCCGCAGCGCGAGACGCGTGCACGCGGAGTGGCTACCTTTCATCTGAATAAGGCTGGAAATGAACTGAGGTTCCGTTTAAATGTGGCGAATATAGAGAATGTAGTGGGCGCACATATACATATAGGTGCACCGGAAGTTAATGGCCCGGTTGTAGTACCTTTGTATGCGGCTCCAGCTGGCGGAGGCCGGTTTAACGGCACTTTAGCGGAAGGCGTAATTACAGCGGCCGATTTAACAGGTCCTCTCGCTGGCCAAAGTCTTAGCGATCTTCTGGATGCCATACAAAGCGGAAACACCTATGTAAATGTTCATACCAACGATGGTGTGGCTCCAACCAACACGGGCCCTGGTGATTTTCCTGGTGGGGAGATAAGAGGACAACTAAAAGCGAACTGGTAAGAAGCTGCATAATCTATTACCCCCTCGCAAAGAAATCTATTTACCTTAATAGAGAAACAAGCGGCATAACAGTACACGAGCTTGTCCGGTTATTACTTTAGCTGTTGCTTATAGAATCTGAAAAGTTCTTGGCAGCGCAAAAAATAATAACCCGACAAGCTCGTATTTTTGTAGCATAAAAAATATTCAGAATCAGCAACTTTTTAGCCACTGATTACAGTTAGATGAAAAAATCAAAGACCTGCTGCTCTTGCCGTTGCTCAGTTAATACGGAAGCGAGCATGGTCACCAACAGCACTGGTAGCAGCCTGGCCTGCCCAGGGAAATTATCTTGACAGTAAATTATGCTCATTAAAACATTCGGAAGCGCCGTACAGGGCGTAAACGCTTACACCATTACAGTAGAAGTAAATGTAGGCGCTGGCGCCAAGTACTACGTGGTCGGTCTGCCAGACAATGCCATTAAAGAAGGAGAACAGCGCATAGATTCGGCGCTGAAGCACTATGGCTTCCGCATGCCGCGGCAAAAAGTAGTAGTGAACATGGCGCCGGCCGACATCCGCAAAGAGGGCTCCGCCTACGACCTGACCATAGCTTTGGGCATACTCGCCTCTTCGGGCCAGATGGAAGCAAGCCGGCTTTCGGACTACATTATCATGGGCGAATTATCGTTAGATGGTTTGCTCAGGCCCCTGAAAGGGGTGCTGCCCATTGCCATACAAGCTCGCAAAGAAGGTTTTAAAGGATTTATCTTGCCGGAGCACAACGCCCGCGAAGCCGCCATAGTTAACAACCTGGACGTAATAGGCGTTGCCAACCTGCAGGAGGCGGTGGAGTTTCTGGATGGCAAACGACACATAGAGCCGACCATCGTAAACACCCGCGAAATTTTCGACAACAGCGCCGACAGGTACACCGCCGACTTTGCCGACGTGCAGGGGCAGGAGAACATCAAGCGGGCGCTGGAGATAGCGGCAGCCGGTGGCCATAACGTGATCATGATCGGGCCTCCTGGCGCCGGCAAAACCATGCTGGCCAAGCGCCTGCCCTCTATCCTGCCGCCCCTGTCGCTTTTCGAAGCGCTGGAAACGACCAAAATACATTCCGTTGCCGGCAAGCTGGGCACTGCTGCCTCTCTTTTGTCTACGCGGCCTTTCCGGTCGCCGCACCACACCATTTCAGATGTGGCACTGGTAGGCGGAGGAGGCGTGCCGCAACCCGGCGAAATCTCGCTTTCGCACAACGGCGTGCTGTTCCTGGATGAGCTTCCGGAATTTAAGCGCACCGTGCTGGAGGTAATGCGACAGCCTTTGGAGGAGCGCCGTGTCACGATCTCCCGCGCCAAAACCTCCATCGATTTTCCGGCCAATTTTATGCTGATCGCCAGTATGAACCCGTGCCCCTGTGGCTATTATAATCATCCCGACAAAGAATGTGTGTGTGGCCCCGGCATTGTGCAGCGCTATCTCAACAAGGTAAGCGGCCCCTTGCTCGACCGTATAGACCTGCACGTAGAGGTAACGCCCGTCACCTTCGACCAGATGACCTCTACCCGAAAGGCCGAAGAGAGCAGCACGATCCGCGAACGGGTGGTAACGGCACGCGAGGTGCAGCGCGACCGGTTCGAAGGCTTCGACTCGATCCACTCCAATGCCATGATGCCTTCGCAAATGGTAAAGGAAATCTGCCAGATAAACGAGGCTGGCCGAGCGCTTCTTAAGACGGCCATGGAACGCCTGGGCCTGTCGGCCAGAGCCTACGACCGCATCCTGAAAGTGAGCCGGACCATTGCGGACCTGGCAAAAAGCAATGAAATAAAAATTGAACACCTGGCAGAGGCCATCCAATACCGAAGCCTGGACCGTGAAGGCTGGGCCGGTTAAGAGCCACACCACAACAAACTAAAGGTCAGCAAATTATCAGGAGCCGTAGCAGCCAACGCTACGGCTCTTTTTTTTGAAAAATTAATTTTTCTGCTCCCGGAGCAGCTCCTTACAGCCCGAAAAAGATAATTTTTTCTATACTTTCCTTTGGCTTGCCCGTATTAGGCTATCAGCAGGCATAATTCGAATAAGGAAGCCTGAGTACCCAAACTAACAAAAAACAAGATTATGAAAAAGACTATTCTATCTCTGGTATTTGTTCTGGCAACCATTGTTGCCGTACAAGCACAGTCGCCTCGTATTGGCGTACGAGCAGGCGCGAACCTGGCCGGGTTCGAAGGCGAAGATAACGATGCCTTTGAGAGAAGATGGGGATTCCATGCGGGCTTAACAACTAACTTCGGTATTATTGAAGATTTCTTAATGATACAGCCCGAAGTACTTTACACGCAGAAGGGCGCCAAAACAGAAAACGATGCTTTTAAGCTGCGCGCCAGCTACATTGAAGTACCTGTTCTGGGGCGGATTAACGCAGGGCCGCTTTATTTTGAGCTTGGGCCACAGGTAGCTGTCAGGATAAGCGAAAAGGCGGAGTTTGACTCATCCGCAGGCTCCATAACTTTTGATCCTGACAACCTCCGCCGCACGAACTTTGGCTATGCGGCAGGTGTAGGTTTAACGGCCACCCCGCTGGGCATAAGCCTGGGGGTGCGATACAACTCTGACTTCTCTAAAGCTATAGACGCGGACGGAAATAATCCAAATCTAAGAAATTCCGTATTCATGTTAACAGCTGGCTTTGCACTTCCGACGCGCTAAACCGCAACATCCATTAGTACAAAATAAAACTTATTACAGCACCCGGCCTCTAAAGGGCCGGGTGTTTTTGTGTGCGGCCTAAACACGAATACCATTAATAATCAGCATGTTTCAAAGAGCCAGCACGTATATCGCCTACTTCTATATAGAGCAGCGCCATATTGTGGCTCATTTATTGCAACAGGCCAGATAACTACTCTTTTTACTTCCCGAACCAAAGGATTTGGAATTCAGATATCAATATATATAAATTTATACTTTATCAACATTGCTTACAAGCTTCCTTTCAGGAAGGGACGTATAAGGGTTTACCTAAAACATTTTACAATTATGAAAAAATTACTCTTAGTATTCTCTATTATGTTGTCTGCCTTCAGTTTTGCACAGGCACAGACTGCCAGTTTCGGCATCAGAGGCGGCGCCAACATAACCAACCTCTCCGGCGATCTGCAAAATGAAGACTTATTTAAGAACAAGATCGGTTTTCATGCCGGCGCTACCTTAAACTTCCCCGTCATCGGCAACTTCCTGTCTATCCAGCCGGAGCTGCTCTACTCTGTAAAAGGCTTTAAGTACGACGAAAAGGTACCGGTGCTGCTCGGCCTGGGAAATCCTGGCTACCGCGAAGGCCATGTTAACTACAATTATTTAGACCTCCCTGTTCTGGCCAGGATAAAAGCAGGCCCGCTTTATTTCGAGGCCGGTCCGCAGGTGGCCTACCTGCTAAGCGTAAGCAACGAAGTGAAAACCTACAATAGCAATGGTACGCTCGTGAGCGAAACCACCCGCCAGAAAAGCAAAGAAGGCTTGTCTGACTTTGAGGCAGGCTATGCCGCCGGTATCGGTTTGGCAGCTAACAACGGCATCAGCTTTGGCGTGCGCTACAACGGCAACTTCAGCGATTTTGTAAAAGAAGACGTGAACTTTGGAGGTGATGTATCGAATGCGCGCCACTCGGTGATCATGGTAACGGTAGGATTTACCATAGGAGGCAAGTAAATTTACTTCGGTTTGAAAAAGCCAGCCCTGCTTAGCGCAAGGCTGGCTTTTTTGTTTTCTCCGCACTGGCAGCAGCAGCAAAGGCTCCGGAGGGCCTTTTTCATTAGAATAATTAGTTTAGTGTGCTAATGGTTTAATGTGCTGATGTGCTAATTGTTCCATTTGGGGATTTGAAGATGAGAAGATTTGGATATGAAGAACCTAAACAAGCTATTAAAAAAATTCCAGTCCCTGGCTTGAGGCGCCGGGGGAAGGGGCCCTCTATTTGAGAGGTCCGGTGCCACGTTAGTGGCAGCCTGAGCGTTAGCGAGTCTAAAAGGGGCCCCTGCACCCCTGGCAGGAGCGAACACAGCGCCGATGGCCAGGGACGGAGGCCTCGCTTTTATAGGGCCCCTTCCCCAGCCGTGAGCGCTCGGAGCCTCACCTATACAACAAAACAGACAGAAGGCCTCGCAGCGAGCAGCAGCAGGACATTACTTGTTTGCCAGGCAGTAAGCCGGCGGTGGCAGTACTATGGCAAGCACAGCAGGCGCAGGCAACTAACTTTTTCGGGCGGGCGCAGTACAAGAGGAAAGCCGCTGTTTGCGGCTATACACAACACCTATATTGCGTTACCCATGAAAAACAAAATCTTATTGCTCCTGTTGGTACTGAGCCCGGCACTGGCAGCGCAGGCACAATACTTCCGGTTTGGAGGAAAAGCAGGAGGCGGGGTGGCCGGTGCAGTAGGAGAGCATGCCCCCTCTGACCAGGTTAACCGCTATGCCAGCCTACATGCCGGCCTCATCGCCGCATACGATTTCGCCTCTCCTGTAACGCTCCACTCCGAACTGCTCTACAGCAATAAAGGCTTTACCTACAGCACCTACGAGGTGAACCAGACCGAGGCTTACGCCGGCGACCTGCGCATGAATTACCTCGAACTCCCTCTTCTCCTAAAACTCAGGGCAGGAGGCTTGTTTGCGGAGGCTGGCCCCTATCTTGGTTACCTGATCAGCACCAACAGCGACGTGAGCCGGATTAATAGCAGCACGGCGGGCAGTGCCAACCCTCAGATACTGGGCCATCAGGAGTTTGAAAGAAGCGAATTCCGACCGTTCGACTACGGCTATGCCATAGGAGGCGGGCTTGCTTTCGAAAATGGTTTTTTCCTGGGTATTCGCCACACATCCGGTCTTCGTTCTTTCTCCAGCCAGGATCTTAACATGCGGAATTCCGTGTGGCAGGTGTCTATCGGGTACCTCCTGCCTGGCATACTTTAGGGCTGCGCCTGGTATTAAATTAGAAATGATGTCAGATATGCATTCTGGTAGAAAGCGTAAAGCTCTTCTAAATATAAAATCTGAGGAGCACCAGTATCCCCAA
>NZ_VFSD01000042.1 GCF_014332515.1 Pontibacter beigongshangensis
AACTACCGGATATACGACAACATACGCTTATCTGCACTATGTACGTAATTGCAAAGCCCTATTTTAGCGCCCTTTTGCTGCCTGGATCTGGTATTGGTGAGTGATGTATGCATGTGTTTATATCGTTAAGCTAATATAAGTGATTGCTAGAGATTATCCAACGGGCTGACAATTTTATCCAAGGCATGGGTGGTAATATGGGTATAGATCTCAGTGGTCTTGCTGCTTCGATGGCCTAGCAGCACCTGAATGTAGCGCAGATCCGTTCCCTGCTCCAGTAGATGGGTGGCAAAGGAGTGGCGCAGCGTATGGGGCGTAGCGGGCGCTTTCACGCCAGCCTTTTCTTTACAAGCCCGAAAAACATTACGGATGCTTTCCACGGTGTACTGCCCGCCTGTCTGCCCCTCAAAGAGCCATACCTTGGGTTTATAGACTTTGTAGTAGGCTCGCAAACTTTCCAGCAGCTTTTGCGATAGCAAGGTGGTGCGGTCTTTCTTGCCTTTTCCGCCACGTATGAGCAGCAGGTTGCGCTCCGACTGTACATCCGTAAGCTTCAGGTTAATCACTTCGCCAATCCTTAAGCCACCGGCATACAAGAGTTGAAGCATGCAGCGGTGTTTTAAGTTCTCGGTCACAGACAGGATTTTGAGCACATCCTGCTTGCTCAGCACCTGGGGCAGGCGCTCGGGCTTCTCGGGCCGCTCTACCTGGTTTAACTGCACTTCATGCCGCAGCAGCACGCGCTGGAAATAGAACTTCACGGCATTGATGGATTGATTGATGAAGGATACAGAATACGTACCCGCCTGCACCATGCTTCTATGGTAGTGGTTGATCTGTTCTTCTGAGAAAGCATTAAGCACGTCCAGTCCCTTGTCCTTGTGCGCATTCAAGAAGCGAAGCAGCAGGCTGTGGTAGGTGCGAATGGTACTAAGCGAGTAGTTGAGCAGAAACAGCTTTTCCAGGTAGGCAAGGGGGCAGGGGATATAGCCCTGGCCTTTCTGGTAGCTTTGTTCCCAAAGCCTGGCCTGCAGGGCCATGTCCTTGACTTGCATCGTTTGCGCCAGCCACAACTGGGCTACAGACTCCAGTTCTGAAAGCAGCAAGTGCATAGACTGGCTCTCAGCATTGATCACAAAGCACTGCATGTCTGAAAGCCAGCGGGCCACCTGACTTTGCTTCAGGCAGGAGTAGATCTCCTTGTTGTATTGGTAGCTTAGTTGTACATAAGCTTTGCCCTGGTGCTCCAGGGGCTGCAGGCGTACCACAGGCCGTACAGGCACCTTTTCCAGTGGTTCGGTTAATGCAGCACTTTCCTGCTGCAAAATGACCGTTCCTAGGGCTGGGCGCAGGCGCTTGGGTTTATATAAGTAACGGGTATCTACTTTGGCCAGTCCCTGGAAGTGCTGGTGCATCATCTCAATAGCTTGATTACTGTGGTGCATCACAAAGCACTTGTAGGTCTTGCTGTACTTAATCCAGGCAGCTTCTTTTAAGCGCTTTGAGATAAAGGAGTTCGGCTTGTGCCAGATGCGGATAAAGGCTTTGCCCGCGTGTTCCAGCGGATTTAAGAACAAAACAGGTAGTTGATGCAGATAAGCCATGGCAAATAAGAAAGTTCTACTTGTAAAAGTAAAACCTTCTAAAGCCGTAGCCGCGTTTATACGCAAGTATACACGTATATAAGCGCTTATAAACGCAGCTAAGGTATGAGCCACTCCAGAACATGCATCCAGTGCGGAACAGCCCTCGTGGGCAGAAGCGATAAGCGCTACTGTTCTGATCCCTGCCGCCACCTGGCCAACAACGTGATCAAGCAGCAAAACCAGCACGAGCGCAGGATTCTCCAGATCAATGCCACGCTCAGAAAGAACCGCAGCATCTTAAAGCAGCTTAGCCCGCAGGGCAAGACCACCATCCCCCGCCAGTACCTGGAGCTGGCAGGCTTCGACTTCCGCTACCTGACCCAGATCTACCGCACCCAGAAAGGAAACACCTACCACCTGTGCTATGATTTTGGTTACCTGCTCTTGCCGGAAGAGAAGGTGCTGATCGTCAACTGGCAGCCCTACATGGATGGGCCTAGCAAGGGGTAGCTGTTTTGAAAATACATTCTTGCTTTTCTACTGAATAAAGGCTTCTAAAATAGAGAGATCCCTGTGGATAAGGTTCGATAATTCACTCCTTCGGTCTACCAGGAGGGAAGAGTCAGTTTCACAACTGCTTTTCCCTCTTTCTTTTTGCCCCATTTCCCGGGAAATCTCCATAGCCAAGGCTTTTTTTTCAGCGCCGCTTGAGGCCAATACCAGCAGCCTTAATCCGCGACTCTTGCTTGCTTGTCGGGTATCGGGGCAATTATTCAAATCAAAATGCCCCTCCAGAGCAAATCCTTTCTGCTGCTAAAGGCCCTACAATTAACCACGTTGTGCCTTCAAGTTAGTCAGAGAAGAAGAGATTGGCAGGCCACCCGAATTATTCTAATGAAAATGCCCCTCCGGAGATCATTCTCACTCTGCTACTACTTTCCTCTGCTACTACTTTAATCAACAAGCTTCTCCCAAAGCCACTTTTGTTTCTATACTTGGCTGCGCAGCGGCATTATACGTATCGCTTATCAAGGGAAAACATCAAACAGCTATCCCTTCTTTGCAGGTTCAAATTTTAAAACGGTTATCTGATGGAAGCACAACAAAAAGATCGGCGGACAAGCTTTCTGGTATTTTCGGCCTCGCTCAGGAGCGGCTCGCTCAACACCAGGCTGGCACAACTGGCAGTGAAAGTCTTGGAGAACCAGGGCGGCACCGTGGACTTCGCTAACATGGCGGACTTTGACTGCCCTACTTTTAACCAGGATCTGGAAGTAGACGGGTACCACCCGGAAGGGGCGCAGGAGTTTCGGAAGCGCCTGTTGGCAAACGATGCCCTGATCCTTGCTTCGCCCGAGTACAACGGTTCCATGCCTGGCAACCTGAAGAATATCATCGACTGGACATCCCGCTTCCGACCGCAGCCTTTCCATCAGCACCATGCCCTGCTGATGTCCGCTTCTACCTCTATGGCCGGTGGAAACCGGGGGCTCTGGGCCTTGCGTGTTCCCTTTGAGCACCTCGGCACCCGCGTGTACCCGGATATGTTTTCGCTAGCCGTTGCACCCGAAGCCTTTCAGGAAGATGGCAGCCTGAAAGACAAAACCCTTGCCAAAAGGTTCGAAGACAATCTGGTGGCGTTCATGAACCTGGTGGAAGCTTCCAAACACTATCCGTGCATTAAAAAGGCCTGGGTTGAGTTTCTGGGAGAGAAGCCTGCAAAGGAAACAGAGCGCGTGGAATAAAATGGTAACTTGAGCCTGCATTCCGGTGCAGAAGCAGCATCCGGAACAGCTCAGCCCCTCCCTAAAACCAACCATAATTTGAGTTGTGATGTACTATTTATTTTTTCAGCACCTGAACAGCAAAGTCCAACTTACAGAAGAGGAACAGGCGCAGATCAAAACCTACCTTACTTTTAAGAAGCTCCGCAAGAAGCAATACCTCCTGCAGGAAGGCGATGTATGCAAAGTTATCGCCTTCGTGGAGAAGGGTGCTCTGCGCGCCTTCTCCGTAGATGACAACAGCAACGAGCACATCATTCAGTTCGGCCTGGAAGGGTGGACTATCTCGGATCTGTATAGCTTCCTGACGGGAGAGCCCGCCACCTACAACATCGAGGCGCTGGAAGACTCCGAACTGGTGATCATCAGCAAATCGGCGCACGAGGAACTGCTGCAGACGATGCCTAAATATGAAACCTTTACGCGGCTTAATATCACGGGCGCCTACCTGGCCATGCAGCGCCGCCTCACCTCTACCAACAGTTCCTCCGTAGAGGAGCGCTACCAGGATTTCATCTCCCTCTACCCGCACATCGCTCAACGTGTACCCCAGCACATGATCGCCTCCTACCTGGGCCTCACCCCCGAGACCCTGAGCCGCATCAGAAAACGCATCTCCTCCAAATAACACGCAGGCTATTTTTCAAAAAGCATTGATTTGGATCAAGGTTCTTTCTTGACCGGGCTCAATGCATCGAGGCCTTAAAGGGTCGTACCTTTGTATTGTTAATAATTTACCGATGTGAAGACAACACAAACCATAGCGATCATAGGAGCCTCCGGCAACATGGGTGCTGCCATCTCCAGAAGTCTGGCGAAGGGCAACTACAGGTTGCTGCTTTGCGCCAATAACCTGGACAAGGTGCAGGCGGTTGCGGAAGAGATCAGAAACAGCAACCCGGGTGCGGAAGTGGAGGCGGCGGACTGCACCAGAGAGGCATCCTGGGAAGCGGACATCATCATTGCGGCCGTTCCCTATGCGGCAGAGCAGGAAGTGGCCGCGAAGATCCGGGAAGTAGCCAACCAAAAGGTCGTCATCAGCATCGCCAATCCGCTGAACAACACCTACGATGGTTTGGTAACCGCACCGGAGACCAGCGCGGCAGAGGAGCTGCAAAAGCTGCTACCTAATTCCAAAATAGTGAAGGCCTTTAATACGACATTTGCTGCCGACTTCACCACACCGGTGATCGATGGCAGGCAAGCGGACGCGTTCATCGCCGGCAACGATGAGGAGGCCCTGCAGACTGTTTCTGAACTGGTTGCAACTGCCGGTTTCAATCCGGTTATAGCCGGCAACCTGGCAGTAAGCGGAACGCTGGAGCGTATGCAGTTGCTGCTCATTCAACTCAATAATAAGTATAACTACAACTGGCTGGCGGGCTGGAAAATCCTGCACCAATCAGCCAATCTTAATTAAAATAATTATTTACCCACTATTTAAATGACACATTTTATGAAAAGGTTCTCTTTAATTTTATTCGCATTCCTGTCGCTGACGGCTTTTACAACACTGAACTCTGTTTGGACAAACGATGATGCGCACTCGCAGCTCGGCTTTACCGTGACCCACCTGGGCATTGCCGATGTGTCGGGCCACTTCGGTGACTTCGATGTAAAAATCACCTCTACTAAACCCGATTTTAGTGACGCTGTGGTAGAACTCACTGCCAAAACGGCCTCTATCAATACGCGGGTGCCGGACAGAGACAATCACCTGAAGAGCGAGGACTTCTTCCATGTAGAAAAATACCCGACCATGGACTTTAAAAGCACTTCCATTAAGAAAACTGGAAAAGACAGCTACAAGCTGACCGGTAACCTGACACTGGCCGGCGTGACCAAGCCCGTAACCATGGACATGAAATATAATGGAACGGTAGAGAATGCCATGAACAAAAAGCAGACGGCTGGTTTCCAGGTAACTGGTACGATCAAGCGTTCTGACTTTAACTTAGGCAGCGGTTTCCCAGCCCCTATGATCAGCGACGAAGTGCGCATCAAGGCGGACGGTGAGTTTATTCAGTAATCACTAAAAAGAATCCGTTATGAAAAAGCTCTTAAACGTGTACCAGAGCGCCAACAGCATTGATGTGGCGTTGCTGATAACCCGGGTAGGTATAGCAATACTGATGCTGGCCCATGGGTTGCCAAAGCTGGAAATGCTTCTATCAAATGACCCGGTTCAGTTTCCGGCCCTTTTCGGCCTGAGCGCCGCAGGTGCACTGGCGCTGACTGTATTTGCCGAGGTGCTTTGTTCGCTGCTGATTCTGGCCGGATTGGGGACGAGGCTGGCAACCATCCCCCTGATCATCACCATGCTGGTGGCCGTGTTTCTGGTACATAGCGCCGACCCGTTTGCAAAGCAGGAACTGGGACTCCTGTACCTGATGCCTTATACCGTGTTACTACTGACAGGCAGCGGCAGGTACTCCCTGGATTATCTGCTCCAGCAAAAGGTGCTCAAACCAGCTTATGCCAGAACGCTTTCGATATAGCATGTAAAAATCAAACAGGCGCTTCCGGGATGTATTTTTCTCGGAAGCGCTTTTAAAATAAATCAAGCTGTCATGCAACGGAAACAGTTTATTAAGACACTTTTAACAGGAGTAGCAGGTATGACCACATTGTCCGCTTTCAATAGATTTACAGATAACCTGGGCGAGCAGGAGCAGCTGATGCCGGTCCTCTTTATGGGCCACGGCTCCCCCATGAACGGTATCCTGGATAACGAATTTAGCCAGAAATGGGCGCAGCTGGCCAAAGAGATTCCTACGCCTAAGGCAGTGCTGGTAATATCGGCCCATTGGCTGAGCAAAGGCACCCGCATCACGGCCATGGATTTCCCGAAGACCATTCACGATTTCGGCGGCTTTCCGCAGGAGCTGTTTGATGTGCAGTACCAGGCACCGGGCAACCCGGAACTGGCCAGGGAAACCGCTTCCATCATCAAATCAACCGCTGTGGAAATGGACCACGACTGGGGCCTCGACCACGGCGCCTGGACCGTTATCCGGCACATGTACCCCGAGGCCAATATACCGGTGCTGCAGCTCAGCATCGACTACACCAAAGGACCGCAATATCATTACGATCTGTCAAGAGAATTGGCAGCCCTTCGTAAAAAAGGCGTACTCATTATAGGCAGCGGCAACATGGTGCACAACCTGCGCATGGTGGCCTGGGATAAACTAAACGAACCAGAGTACGGCTTTGACTGGGCGGTGCAGATGAACACCACCTTCAAAGACCTGATCCGGAACGGCAGCCATGACAAGCTGATTCAATATGAAAAACTGGGCCGGGAAGCCATGCTGGCCATCCCTACACCCGAGCATTACTGGCCTTTGCTCTATACCCTGGGGCTGAAAGGCAGCAAGGAGGACGTTTCTTTCTTTAACGACAAAGTGGTAGGCGGCTCCCTGACCATGACCTCGGTGATGATCGGGTAAAGCCTTAAAGCACACGTGCAATTAGGGCGCCGCTCGCTAAGCCAGGCTATTCAGTTGATGGAGCTTCGTTTAATGCCTCTGCCACCGCATCTGACATAGGTGTGGTAGATCGCCCGATCAGTTGGGAGAGCTGGCGGCTATCATCGAACAAATCACCTTTCGATACGGAAACATCCCAGTTGGCGATGGCACGCGCCATTTCTTCAGGTATGCCGAAGCCGGCAAGCGCGGCCGCATAATCCGCCTCTGGCAAGTTTTTGTACGGAATATCCCGGCCCGTCTTTCGGGAGATTTCTGCAGCCAGTTCGCTGAGGGTGAAGGCTTCGTCTCCGGCCAGTTCGTATACCTTGCCTTCATGTCCATCGCTGCTCAGAACGGCAACTGCCGCCTCGGCAAAATCGGCACGCGTGGCCGCAGAGATCCTGCCCTCTCCTGCGCTGCCAAAAAAAGCGCCACCAGCCAGGGCACCCGGAATGGAGGCCGTATAGTTTTCGGTGTACCAGCCGTTGCGCAGGATGGTATGTGGAATACCGGACTCCTTCAGGGCCTGTTCTGTTGCAAGATGTTCTGGTGCCAGACTGACAGAAGTCTTGTCGGCGTGCAGCACGCTTGTATACACGATACGCTTTACGCCATTTTGCCTGGCTGCCTCAATTACATGCTGGTGCTGCGTGGCACGCTTTCCTACTTTACTTCCTGAAATTAGCAGCAGGGTATCGATACCTTTCAGGGCTTGCCGGAGTGTCTCGGGCTTGTCATAATCCGCTTCGCGGGCTTCTATGCCCAGATTAGAGGCCTTTTGGGGCGAGCGTACGAGCGCCACCAGGTCATGGGCAGTTTCTTTTTCTTTCATCTTCGCTACAACGAGCCGCCCGAGGTGCCCGGTAGCGCCGGTTATTCCTATTTTCATTCTATTTGTTGTTTAGTTTGACAATTAACTTGTACGCTGAATCCATAAAATCAGGGAAAGTCCTTGCAATAAATAGCGCTTAACTGCCTGTATGCTACCATAAGACAAAAAGAAGCTTCCCTATGGCTTTCGCTTCTGAGAAAAGAGCCTGCAGAAGCTACTGGGCAGTTGCTGCTGCCAAAGCTCGGATACGATGCTAACTCAGACAGAATAACCACTAGCCACTGCTCCTGGCTTTCGCCCACAAGTTCTCTTCTGGGTGACAGCGTATAAGCGTATCCAATATAGTACCTTCCCTCTTATTTGCTTTCCTATCTGGCTCAGGGAGGAATTATTCTAATGAAAAAGGGCCTCCAGAGGCTTTTTCAGACACAGGACGCAGGACATAAGACATTAGACTTTTTTTGTCTGAATTTTTCTATAGAGCCCCTACCCCAAGGTTTTGCAGGATTTCAGGATTCTCAGGATGTTCGCAGCCTAGGAGGTGCCGCAGACTTCCTTAATTTCTAATTTTTATCCGGCGTAGCACTAAATACGACTTGATATAATTGATGTTTTTTCCTGTGTCTTAGTACTTTTGTCCTGTTCTTCTAGGCTTTAAAATCTGAATTCAGGGAGGGTACTGCGCTGCCTGTATATCTTCTCCACCTTGCTATAAATGAAACCACTGACTTCGTCCCTTAAATATTTTGTCGTTCAGAAAGCCCGGTTGTCGAATAAAGAGGCGGTGCACGCTATTTTATCGGGGAAGGTGCTTGTGAACGGCCAAAAAAGCACCCTGCACCAGGCGCTGCAACCAGAAGATCTGGTTCAACTGGATGAACAGGTAATTAAACTGCCGGAAGCGTATCTCTACCTGGCTTATCACAAGCCTCGTGGTGTAGAATCTACACTCAATCCCGACATAGAAAACAACCTGTTGCAGGCACTCCGCCTAACCCAAAGCGTATTTCCGGTGGGCAGGCTCGACAAATATTCGGAGGGACTGATGCTGCTCACCAACAACGGCAACATCTACAACCAAATTATCCATGCGGAAAACCACCAGGAAAAAGAATATACCGTAACGGTAGATAAACCCCTGACGCAACAGGCATTAGCCCTTCTGGAGTCCGGAATTGTTATTTTGGGAGAAAAAACGCGTCCTGCCATTGTAAAGCAGCTAGACACAAACACCTTCACGATCATCCTGACACAGGGACTAAACCGCCAGATCAGGAGGATGTGCTATAAACTTGGCTATCAGGTTGTAAGGCTGGTCCGTACGCGCATCGTCTCACTTGAGCTGGGAAACCTCCCACCCGGAGCATGGCGACAGCTGAGCGACACAGAAATTAAAGACATGCTTTGCCAGGTAGCCGGATAAACGCCGGCTATCCCCGCCCCGCCCGGAACCGCTTCCCCATCTACCTGCGTGCCTGCTGCCAGCCGTTATAGCCAGCAACTTACCTTGCCGGACCCTTACATGGTATCACCCTTATAAAAACGACACACATAGCACGACATTTTAATGCTTGTCTAAAGGGTGAA
>NZ_VFSD01000043.1 GCF_014332515.1 Pontibacter beigongshangensis
TACTCAGAAATTTAGCTGCGGTTGGAGCCGTTAAAAAGTAAATCGGAACGAAATAATTTATTAAATCTATAAAGGGTAAATTTGTCCTTTATAGATTTATTTACGTACCTTTACAACATATGCATCATAAAAACCGGCTGACATGACCAAACAAAGAAGGGACGATACAATCCCAGAGAAAAGTTCTAAGCGCTTTTTCGTCATACTGCTAACAGCTTTTATCCTCCTTCCGACTGCCACCTTTGCCCAATCTGGGAGCACCGGGGGCAGCGGCCTTTTCAGTATGCCGGGTATTATTATCACCATCACCCTGTTGATTATACCTGTTGTCGCCGCCCTTTTTCTGCTGGTGGTGAAGGCAAATGCGCTCTTCAGGAACATTCAGAACAGAAAGGACTCCGAGGAGGCCACCCGTTTCGCCGCATACCTGAAGACGTTGAATGCGGAGCAGCTGGAAGCGCTGCAAAACGACAGACTCCACCAGGATTATCACTTAAGCAACCAGGAGCTATCAGGGCCTTTTTCTCCAGAGGACTCCAAAGGCCTTTTAAGCAACATCAACGAGCGGGCCAACATCCGCTTCATAGAGGCCAAACGCAGGGCCATCGTACGTCCCGGCATCGACCCGGCACTCTCAAGACTCATCCTTTGGTTTTTAGGGACTGCTACGTTCTGGCTTGTCTTTGGTACATCGGTGGGAGAATATATCGGCATTAAGTTCGTGGCCCCGGATGTGGACCAGGTGAGCTGGCTGAGCTTTGGCAGGTTGCGGCCGGTGCATACTAACGCAGTTTTCTGGGGCTGGTCGTCGCTGGCTATGCTCGGGCTGGGCTATTATGTCGTGCCGCGGGTGAGCAACATTCAGATACACAGCCTAAAGGCCGGCTGGTGGACACTCATCCTCATCAATGTATCGGTTGTGTTGGGCACTATAGCGCTAATGGCAGGCATCAACAACGGCGGCGGCGAGTACCGGGAGTACATCTGGCCCATCCAGTTGCTGTTCGGCATTGGGTTGGTGATCACCCTGGTGAACTACCTGAGAACGGTTGCCAACCGCAAAACGACAGAGATCTATGTGTCGAACTGGTACATTGTGGCGGCCGTCATGTTTGCGATCGTGATCTCTATTGTGGCGTATGTGCCTAATTTTCAAAACGGGCTCGGCGAAACCATCATCCAGGGCTACTACATGCACCAGGGCGTGGGCATGTGGTTTATGCTCTTCACGCTCGGTCTGGTGTACTATTACCTGCCCCAGCAGCTCAACAAACCCATTTATTCCTACAGTCTGGGTATACTTGCTTTCTGGTCGCAGATATTCTTCTATACCCTGATCGGAACACACCATTTTGTATTCAGCGCTATTCCCTGGTCGCTGCAGACGGTAGCCATTGTGGGTAGTGCGGGCATGATTATACCGGTTGTATCAGGCACTACCAACTTTATAATGACCTTCCGGGGCGCCTGGCATAAGGTAGCCGGCAGCTATACCCTGCCTTTCTTCATTGTGGGCATCATCTTCTATTTCACGGGTTCGCTGCAGGGCACGGCGGAGGCCTTCCGCAGCACCAACCTGATGTGGCACTTCACAGACTTCACGGTGGCGCACTCGCACCTGACTATGTATGGCATAATCGCCTTCTTTCTGTGGGGTGGCATCTACGCCATCGTGCCACGGCTTACGCGCCAGGAGCCCCCACAAATCACGGTGGGCATTCACTTCTGGATGGCCTTTATCGGTATGATGTTCTATACCGTTCCGCTGATGTGGGGCGGTACCATGCGCGGACTGATGTGGATGGAAGGGTTGCCTTTTATAGAGAGTGTGACCATGATGGCTCCTTACTGGTTGTGGCGTGCCATTGGCGGTTCGCTGATGTGGGTGTCGCACCTGGTGTTCGCCTACAACATGTACCGGATGATAAACCCGCGCAAAACAGTGAACATTAATGACGAAGCCATCAAAAAACTCCATACGAACAACTATGAATTGGTGGACATCCTCGATAAATGAAAGCAACAGACAATAGCACCCAATAAATTCCTAACAGTTGCGCCCTAGCACACAAAGCATATGATGGACTTTTTTAACGACTATAGAAAACTTTACCTCACGGCACTCGGCCTGTTTGTCCTGCTCACCATACTGGTTGCCATTATGCCTGCCATCAGCAACCAGAACAACAACAGTCCGCTGCCAACCGAAGAGGCCTTGAGTGATGCCGCCGTGCAAGGCAAGGCGCTCTATGTGGCCAACGGCTGCGTGGCCTGCCATACCCAGCAGGTGCGTAACCTCGATATGGACAAGGTATGGGGCAAGCGCCCCAGTATTGCTGCCGATTATGCCGATGAACAACGCACCGACCTATGGCGCAATACGGCCACCCTGATGGGGACAGAGCGCACCGGCCCAGACTTAACTGATATAGGCAGCCGCCAACCAAGTGCCGAATGGAACCTGTTGCACCTGTACCAGCCACGCGCAGTAGTAGCGGAGTCGATTATGCCGGCTTACCCATGGCTGTTTGAAGAAAAAGCGGAGCTCGAGGAAGACGATGTGGAGGTTCCTGTGCCTGATGCTTTCCGGAAAGGTGTGCAAGGCAAGATCGTGGCAACCCAGAACGCCCTGAATCTGGTAGCCTACCTGCAATCGTTGAAGCAGGCGGAGCTGCCCGGCTCCATGGCTGCGCCGGAGTTCCTGTACAAGCGGGAAGAAAAAGCTAAGACGGATGCAAGTGGAGGCGAAGACTTGGGGCTGGATGGTGCTGCGCTTTACGCAGCCAACTGCCAGAGCTGCCACCAGGCCAACGGCGAGGGCCTGAAAGGAGCCTTCCCGCCCCTGAAAGGTAGCCAGATTGTACTGGACGATAACCCGGAGGTGCTGATTGATGTGGTGATGAACGGCTACGATGCCCGGCCGGAGTTTGCCTCCATGCCAGCCATTGGAACGAATATGAAATTATCAGCTGCGGAGGTAGCCGCCATCATCAACCACGAGCGCACCAGTTGGGGCAACAGCGCGCGCAAGGTGCCGGTGGATGAAGTTCAGAAGATCATGGATTTCCTGAAGCAGACAGCCAAGAAATAAGGAGATACAAAGTTTATATTAAATTCTAAATTATACCTATGCAAAACCAGGAAGAAGATTACGTGCCAAGCCTAATAACAGCCACGCCCTTTGAGGGACGGCAACTCGCTATCAAACTTGCCCGGAAATCCATTGGCGCTATCCAGCCGGATGCCGGCATCCGGCAGCAGCTACGTGCTGCATACGCTTCCGATACAGCGCAGTTAATTGCATCAGCTCACGTAATAGCGGTAGAATTTCAAACGATTGCACATGCAAACAATTACTGGCGAGCAAAAGATTAAAGAATAATTTACCTATGAAAACATTCCTGATAACAGTGCTCGGCATACTCTTCAGCCTGGCAGTCTATGCCTGCCCGGTTTGTGAAAAGCAGCAGCCAAAGGTGCTGCAGGGCATCAGCCATGGGGCAGGCCCGCAAAGTGACTGGGACTACGTCCTTGTTTGGGCCACGGTGGTCATTGTGGTGGCTTGTTTGTTTTTTAGCATAAAATGGCTGGTCCGTCCGGGCGAAAAAGGCAGTGACCACATCAAAAGAACCGTATTAGATTTCTGACAGAATGGAAGACAAGAGCTCTGTAATAATTTTTGTAGATGATGATCCGCAGCCTGTAGGGTCCTTCAAATCGCCCATCAACTTTGAGCTGGATACCCGCAAACTGGTCGATGGAGAACATGTCCTGCGAATTGTCAGCAAAGACCCGTCTGGTAAGGAAGGCATCCGCAGAATACCGTTTGTAGTGCGTAACGGGCCGGACATAAATGTGGAAGGCATTTCTGAGAATGAGGTGGTAGACGGTGTGCTGCCCATCATGGTAAGTGCCTATGGCAAAGGCGATCAGAAAGTGTTCCTGATAGAGGGAAGTGAAACCCCCAGGAGCATACCCAACTGGGTCTGGATCCTACACATCCTGTTTGGCGGCTGGGCAATGTATTATCTTATCACACAGTTTACAATTTAAAGATGACACAAAAACACGATATAACCGGGCTGGAAGATATAAAAGTATTGGTAGATGAGTTCTATACCCTGGTCCGGAAAGATGAGCTACTGGCACCGATCTTTCTTTTCAGACTCAATACTTACTGGAAGCCGCACCTGGAAAAGATGTATACCTTCTGGAACGCTGCACTGTTCGGAGTCAGAGGCTATACCGGAAACCCGTTTGCAAAGCATGCCACCATGCCCGTAGATGGAGAACACTTCGAACGCTGGCTGTCTCTTTTCATAGGCACCGTAGATACTTATTTTGAAGGCCCGATGGCAGAGGAGGCGAAGAAAAGAGCTTTGATCATGGCCACCAACTTTGAAAGGCGTATTGATGGGCTGAAAGGAACTGATACAGTAACGCTGGTATAACCGGCAACAGTAGAGGTTGATTTTTTATAATTGATCTGATGAAGTTGAAATGGAAATGAAAGAAATTCATGCCAATGCTTCTTACAAAGTGTTGAGCGTTAGCTTAGGCAAAGGAGAGGGCATGCCGCTGCATCATGCCTCGTCAGATGCGTTCCTGGTTATCAGAGTGGGTAAAGCAGTGCTGAAACTCCGGGAAAGAGAAGTTGTACTGGAACCAGGTGACACTATGGTTATTCCTGCTAATGAGCCGCACAGTCTGCATGTTTTGGAAGATTTTGCTGCCTCCGTTGTTTTAGCTTCTGGTGCGCATATACTTTTCACCAAGAGCTAGTAAGGCCAAAGGATTAACTGCATATTTCAAATTGCTGTTGTAGCAATACGATCAGGTATAACTCAGAGCCAGAAACTGGTGCTTATAGTTTTCTGTTCAATGTTAGGCTTTATACTATATGTTTGTAGCAGAATTTTTAAATAAGGGGAAAGAATATGATTTCTAAGGCGTGCAAATATGGTATCAGGGCGGCAGTTTATATTGCCTCGAAAGCTGGCGAAGGGGTTAAACTTAATATGAAAGAAATAGCAAAAGAGGTAGATGCGCCTGAAGCTTTTACAGCAAAGATTCTGCAAATCCTCAACAAGCACCGGATTATTACTTCTTTAAAAGGACCGTACGGCGGATTTTTTATTGAAGAATACCAGCTGGAGCAACCTGTAATCAATATTGTGAATGCCATAGACGGAATGGCCGTTTTCTGGGAATGCGGACTGGGTTTGCAAAAATGCTCTGCCACCCACCCATGCCCCATGCATGATAAATTTGCAGTGGCACGTGAGTCCCTGCGGGATGTGTTTCAGAACACAACTATACAGCAACTGGCAAGGGAGCTTAAAGAGGGTACTTCATTTATAAAGAACCTTACATAGGTATTCCCTGATAGAAGTAAATCTTGCCGGTGTTTAAGGACATTCAAGTAACTTTAGTCGGGCCAGTTTGTAAAAAACAGTGGCTGGCACAGTTTAAATTACGCTTTCTTTTTAACTCTATATTACAATAGGCCATTTTTTCAAAGAGGTTAATAGATGATGCCTTTCCTCTTCTTACCCGTTTTCGTTTAACTCCGTCATGATTTCTGCAAAGAGTCTGGTAGATTTTAAACGGTCATCCAGGTTGTACATGGTTGACACAGTAATCAATTCATCCACGCCCGTTTCTTCCAGAAATTCCTGAATCTGCGTTTTCACTGCTTGCTTACTCCCGACAAAGGAATACCGGAGCATTTGCTGTAAAGTTGGATGCTGCAATATTTCTTTCAACTCTTCCGTCATTTCAGTTGGTGGATGCAATGGGGCTCTGGATCCTGTTAACACCCCCACAAACATTCGGATTAGTGAGGTGAATAGCTTTTCGGCCTCCTCATCGGTATCGGCAACCAGAACGTTCACTCCTGCAATGGTATAGGGTTTTTTTAAAAACCTGGAAGGTTGAAATTCCTGTTCATAAATTCGCAAGGCATTGTGCAAATGAGTTGAGGCAAAATGACTGGCAAAAGCGTAAGGCATCCCCTTTTCGGCGGCAATATGCGAGCTATCGGTAGAAGAGCCCAATACATAAACAGGAACATCTGTACCTTCTGCAATTGGCGCCCTCACTTTGGCGGTTTGATTTTCTTTGGAAAAGTATTGCTGAATTTTTTCTATTTCCCGAGGAAAGGAATGTGCCGCCTCCATAAAATCTGACCGGATAGCACGGGCAGTTTGCTGGTCTGTACCAGGCGCCCTTCCGAGGCCTAGATCAATGCGGTTTGGGTATAGATGAGCAAGCGTGCCAAACTGTTCGGCTATAATTAATGGCGAATGATTAGGAAGCATCACACCACCTGAGCCTACCCGGATAGTGGTGGTGTTTTCGGCCACGTAACCAATGAGGAGTGATGTGGCACTACTGCCAATATTATCTGAGTTGTGGTGCTCGGCAAACCAAATGCGTTTGTAATGATGTGCCTCCGCTTCTTTTGCCAATGCCAAAGAATTGTGCAGTGTCTGCTGTATGGTTTCTCCCTGCGATACAATAGCAAGTTCAAGAATAGAGTAAGCAATGTTTTGTTTCATGGTATTCAATTCATTTTTGTTTCTGTTAACGTCTTCCCTGGGTGTGTGAGATGTAATCATTTTCCGTCTTGCCCTCTAAGCCAGCCGGCTCGCCGTACCGTAAGGGGCAATAATGGGAGATATTCGGAATAATGACATACACATCTCTCACCACCTCTAAGTCTTACGGCCTTTTGCCTTTTTCAACTAATTGGGCTCTTATCTCGTTGGCAACGTCCACTGTTTCCTCCAGTATACTGTCATGGTAAATCCTTGGTCTGCACGCTGGTGACATGATAGAGAAAGGTATGCGGAGTACCTGCTGTGTATTAAGGTGGTAGGATGATGTGATTGAAGCACTGAGATACCAAGCGGCGCAAAAGTAAAATTCAACCGAGCTATTAAATTATCGAACATTAGGCATAGGGATTTAGCGACTGTATGTAAAGACTGAAGCAGGAGTACAGAAAATAATTAATTTTGATTGAGCGTATACCTATGAATAGAATTTAGAGCTTAGCCAGACTTAAAGAGTTAATTATTAAAAAAGAATATCGGATTATGAGTACCAGAGCAAGTGACCAGCAGAAAAAACAGCGCCAGAAAGAATTTCTGGAAAGGAAAAAACATCAGGAGTCTCTTAAAATTTCAGCAAGAGAGGCTAAACACAATTCCCCCAAAAATGACAATAACACGGATAGAGGCCCTAAAATAGAAGATTAAGCTTAACTCAAGGTGAAAATTATGAAAGATGATAAAGTGCTTAAGTATATTCAAGAGGTTATAGAGAACATGCCAGCTGACTGGTTGGAGCTAACCACTCATCGCCTGGATATTTATGAAGAACAATTAGCCAAAACCCAATTCTTAGAGCAGTTCGAAAACCTGTTTAGAGACAGCAATTCTGAAACATCAGCGCTCGGTGGTTTGCCTACTGCTTACGACTATATTCGGCTGGGCCACCCACTATCTTCGGTACTGGAATGGACTATTGCCAAGTTGAATAATCTGAAACCTGAGAATGTCATCAGTTTTTCTTCCAGAACGATCCCAATTTTAGCAGTTCTGAGAAAGAACCTGCTGGATCGGAAGCATACCCAGATTGTTCATACCGGTGGGTTGCCGGATGCTTTCGATGCTGACGTGCTAAAGCGTGTTTACGGGTATAGGTTTAATGTAAAGCAAGTTGAGAAAGTAGAAGTAGTTTCTGAATTTAACGGCAGTACTATTTTTGTTTCACAAAGAGATGAAATTGGTGAAGTTGATCTTAACCCGAATATCGACTTCTCTGTCCTGATTCATCCTCGATTGGGAAGTATCTTATTGGTAAACGGAGATCAAAAAGAACGCTATATCTCAGAAATTCAGCATGTGCGAAGAAGAGAAACAATTGCCATGACTCCGGCCAATTGTTTTGCTGCCTTGCAGCAGCTGACAGGGAAAGCTTCTACCGATTATGAGCAGCATGACGTCGAGAAGAACAAAGCAAGTGTCTTAGCATCAATCAAAAATATCACCGGAACAAATATAGGGGCGCTGGTTGCTTCATCCGGGTTGTCTATGCAGTATGCGATCATGATGGGGCTGGTGCACGAGGCACTGGAAAAACACAAAGGCAAGGCTATTAAATTTGTTGTCCCTCCTAATTGCTATGGTGGAACAAACGACCAGGCCAGGCGAGTAGCTGCTTGTCTGGAAAATGTTGAAATAGTGGACCTGCTCGTCGATGGGGAAAATGATATGGTTCAAAGCATTGATGCAGTGCTGGACAAAATTGCCAGCCAGGATGCTGTGCCTTACATTATTGCTGAGATTCCAACAAATCCAAGGGTTGAAGTTCCGGATCTTGCAAAACTAAGAGATGTTTTAAGTAAAGAGCGTAAGACCGCAGCCGGTGAAGTTGCAATTGAACCGGTTTTTATCCTGGATCAGACATTTTGCCCTAATGTACAGTTTGCAAGTGAAGACGGAGTACTCTCAACCATCAGGACCATATCCTATGTTAGCGGCTCAAAATTTCCGAGTGGGGGAAAAGTTACGGCCGGCTACTGTGTAGCAAATACAAAAGCAGAAGCTTTGCTGGGAAAAATAGCAAAGCACTTAAAGCTTTGCGACAACGAGGCTACTGCTCTTCAGATGGAGATACTGGCAGAGCAATTGCCTTCTATGAATCAAAGGATTGCAGATGCTTATGTGAACACAAGAGCCTATGTGAATTTTATCAAAGAGGTATTACCGGCGGCAAAAATCAATTTTGTTTCTGATGAACTGGCTGAAGAAGGATTTACACCATCCGTGTTTTCACTCGATCTTCCAACAAAAGGGAATACGGCTGAAGAAAGAGAATCTTACAAAAGAGCGTTAAATTTAAAATTAATCAATTTAATGATAGAAGAGATTCCCCATGAAAGTAAATACTGTGTGAGCTATGGGCAGTTGAAAGGGTCTTATTGGACGATTCCTGCAACCTCCACCCAAGGGACGACAAAAGAAGTTGACAAAGATTATATTGCCCGCGTAGCACTATCACCTGACATGGACCTTGAACTACATAAAAAAGTCTTTCTAGATTTTGTCGAGCAAATTTAAGTCTTTGCTCCAGGCACCATTGTTACTTGTAGCAAAGGTGCTCAGCTATTGCAAGAGGAGTGAAACGTATAAGGAGTAACCGAGCCAATTTA
>NZ_VFSD01000044.1 GCF_014332515.1 Pontibacter beigongshangensis
CTAATTAAAAGTTCAAAATTAGAATTTATGGGGGCGCTCTAATTTTGCAGCATCCGATGAATATAAAACAAGAGCCAAAGAAGACTACTGGTGCTTCTCTGGCTTTTGTCTGTTGAATGTGCTTGTACTTACTTTTTCTTCAGAGGCGAATCTTTTTCTTTCGCCATGACATTGTACACCAGCCTGTCGGCCAGGCTCGGGAATAGCTTGTTTACCCAGACCGCCATTTTGCCTTGCAGCGTCATCACGAGGTCGCGCCTGCGTTGCTGCGTAGCTTTTAGAATCCGTTCGGCTACTTCTTCGGCGCTCATCATTTTCTCCTCTTCGCGCGGTGTTTCGCCCTGCTGCTGCCCATCGGCGGCCAAGGCCGAGTTGCGGATGTTGGAGGCCGTAAACCCAGGGCAGGCGATGAGCACGTGTACGCCTGAATGCAACAGCTCCGTCCGGAGCGTCTCCAGGAAGCCGTGCATGGCAAACTTGGAGGCGGAGTAACCTGTGCGGGCGGGCAGGCCACGGTAGCCGGCAATGGAGGAGATGCCAATAATAGAACCCCTGGCAGCCTGAATATAGGGCAACGCGAATTTAGTGGAGTACACGGTGCCCCAGAAGTTTATGTCCATCACCTTCCGGATCACGTCCAGGTCGAGGTCCTGGAAAAGGGCCCGCATCGAAATACCGGCATTGTTGATGAGGACATCGAGCTTGCCGAACCTGGCCACCGTTTCAGCCACCATGCGCTCACATTCCTGCTCCACGGCCACGTCTGCCTTAATGGCGATGTTCTCGATGCCGGCCGCTGTTAGTTCGTGGGACGTTTCCTGCAGCCGTTTCGCATCGCGCCCCGAAAAGGCCACCTTCGCTCCTGCCCTGCCAAAGGCAAAGGCGCAGGCTCTGCCGATGCCGGAGGTGCCGCCTGTAATAAGTACTACTTTATCTTTCATGGTAACCAAAGTTTTACCGCAGTTTTAACTGCTCCTGCAAAGTTATTATTTATGCTGAAAGGAACAGTGAAAGCGTTCTTCTTCCTTACATGCACCTGCTCCCAGGCCTCAGTGGCAGGCCTGGGAGCAGCAATTATTCTAATGAAAAAGCCCCTTCGGAGGCTTTTTAAAACACAGGACGTTTTAGGAGTGAAAAGTTAATGGCTAAGAGTTAGGAGTTTAGAATATATTTCCCTCTCTCCTGCACACTATCAAAATCTCTCCATCCCCAACTTGAACAAGTAGCACATCAGCACATCAAACCATTAGCATATAAACCCTTGAATTATTTCAATGAAAACAGCCCTCCATAGCTACTGCCACTCCTGCTGCTGCTCTTTTCGTCTGCCATTTACCTTAATCTCCAAATTTTCAAATCTTAAAAACTCCTCCCGAATTTTCCTTAATTTTGCAGCATCGTGAGAAAACAGAAGAAAAAGCAGAAGTTCGAGCTTATCGAACAGATCCGGATAGAAGAGATGGTCGCCGAGGGAAAATGCCTGGCACGCCACAACAACATGGTGATCTTTGTAGGCGGCGTGGCCCCCGGTGACGTGGTAGACATTCAGGTCACTAAAAAGAAGAAAAGCTTTATGGAAGGTCGCGCGGTGCAATTCCATAGCTACTCCGACTTGCGCGTAGAGCCGTTCTGCGAGCATTTTGGCGTGTGCGGCGGCTGCAAGTGGCAACACCTGAGCTACGACACCCAACTGCATTACAAGCAGAAGCAGGTACAGGACAACCTGGAGCGGATCGGCAAAGTGGCTCTGCCTCCCTTCGACCCGATCCTGGGCAACGACCGCGACAGGTACTACCGCAACAAGCTGGAGTTCACCTTCTCCTGGAACGGCTGGCTCACCAACGAGCAGATAAACTCGGGCCAGGAGTTTGAGCGCCGCGCGCTCGGTTTCCACATACCCGGCCGCTTCGATAAAATTCTGGACATCAAACACTGCTACCTGCAGCCCGACCCTTCGAACGCGATACGGCTGGCGGTGCGGGATTATGCGCTGGCGCTGGACCTGCCCTTTTATGATGCCGTGAAACAGGAAGGCTTCTGGCGCAACCTTGTTATCCGGACGGCCAACACCGGCGAACTGATGGTGCTGCTGCTCGTGAAATGGAATGAACCCGACGTGATAACCGGTGTACTGGACATGCTGCACGAGCGGTTCCCGGAAATAACCTCGCTGCAATATGTGGTAAACCCCAAGCTGAACGACACTTACCACGACCAGGAGGTGATCTGCTACAAAGGCTCGCCTTATATTCACGAAGAAATGGAAGGCATCCGTTTCCGCGTTGGTCCGAAATCCTTTTACCAGACTAACTCTGAGCAAGCCTATGAGTTGTACAAACTAACCCGCGAGTTTGCCGGCCTCACCGGCAACGAACTGGTGTATGACCTCTACACCGGCGCCGGCACCATCGCCAATTTTGTGGCCAGGCAAAGCCGCGAAGTTATCGGCATTGAGTATGTGCCCAGCGCCATCGAAGACGCAAAGATCAACTCGGAGATAAACAACATCACCAACACCACGTTTTATGCCGGCGACATGAAAGACATTCTTTCGGATGAATTAATCGCGCGCCATGGCCGGCCTGATGTGGTGATCACAGATCCGCCACGCGCCGGCATGCACCCCGACGTGGTGGAGAAACTGCTGCAGCTGCACGCCGACCGCATTGTGTACGTAAGCTGCAACCCGGCCACGCAGGCCCGCGACCTGGAGCTGCTCTCAGACAAGTACGACGTGCTGCGCGTACAACCCGTAGATATGTTCCCGCAGACGCACCACGTAGAAAACATCGTGCTGCTGAAAGCGAAAACTTTGTTAAGTTAAGAGTTAAAAGTTATGAGTTAAGAGTTGAGAGTTGAAATTAGCAGCAACAGCAGAAACAGAAGGTATTGGAGGGGCTGTTTCATTTAAATAATTGATGGTTGTTGATTGTTAGATGGCTTGTTGGTTACAAAGGTGATAAAAAAAGCTGGTTACCCGTTTTTCATCCTGAAAAGGATCTTGTCGGTGAGAAGCGCGTACGAAAGACAGGGCAAACATCCTGTCAGTCCTTGTATCCTGTAACTCCTAATCCTTAAAGTCTCTAGGGAAAACAATAGTCCTTTGTCTTGTGTCTTGATACTTGTGTTCAAAAATTAAAACCATGGAAAACGATCCGGAATTAAATGGAAAATACCTCGGCACCATCACCCAGAATTTTGTGTTGGTAGCCGAAACGTTACGGGAGGCTTCGTACCAGGTGCGCAAACGCCAGATATCCAAATACCCGATTTTTGTATTTAGCCGCACGCCAGTGCCAGTAGGCTCCTTATTTCTGGCCAAAGAGGAACTGGCCCTGGAGTGGGATATTTCTGCCTCATACCTGGAGGATTTTGTGCAGCGAAAACTGGTGGCAGAAGACAAGGTAGAAGAGTTCGAGGCCGCCTACAAAGACCCCGACGAGTTCTGCTGCCTGTTTGTGTTAGACGAGGACTTCACCAATTTTGTGTTCATCCCATTTCCGGAGGATTAGTGCCTGAAGGCAGTATATCCTCCGGAGCGTGCTGGTGCTTCTGCAATCGTGCAGCAGGAGCACCAGCACGCTCCGGAGGGCCAAAACCATTCGAATAATTTCTCCAGTTCTCCCTCATTCTTTGCCCTCCAAAAATTCTAATCGACATCTCCTGCCCCGGAAACTTTGCCTGAGTATTGCATAAGGCAGCATCAGCAACCCAAAAAGGAGTTTTTTTACCAGAAGTGCAATATGCCGCCCAAACCAAAAAGCGAACTTTTCAAAAAGAATTCCGAATTTTGAGGTGTGATGCCAACTTCTGATATACTCCAAAACCTGCCCGACCTGCCCGTCAAAGAAGCCCTGCCCCGGCTGCTGCAGGCACTGGACACCAACACAAGAGCCGTGCTCGAGGCGCCCCCCGGTGCCGGCAAAACCACCCTGGTGCCACTGGCCCTGCTGGAGTCCGGCTGGCGAAACGATGGCAAAATACTCGTGCTGGAGCCTCGCAGGCTGGCAGCACGGGCAGCAGCACAGCGCATGTCTGACCTGCTAGCTGAGCCGGTGGGGCAAACCGTGGGCTATTGGGTTCGCATGGAACGGGCCGTTTCTAAAAAGACCAGGATCGAAGTCGTAACCGAAGGCATCCTGACGCGCCTGCTACAGGAAGACCCTGCGCTCGAAGGCATTGCCGCCATCATTTTCGATGAGTTTCATGAACGGAGCCTGCATGCCGACCTGGGCCTGGCGCTCGCCCTCGATGCACAAGCCGTTCTGCGCCCCGACCTGCGCCTGCTCGTGATGAGTGCCACCCTGGATGCCGCAGCGGTAGGAAGCTGGCTCGGAGCCCCTGTTATCCGGAGCGAAGGCCGCCAGTACCCCGTCGAAACACATTACCTCTCTCCTGCCGAGGTTGCTGCTGCCGGCACCCGGCCTGCCCAGCGCCTCACGAACCTGGTTCCGAAAGCCATCAGGCAAGCTCTTTCAGCAGAAGCAGCAGGCGATATACTGGTCTTTTTGCCGGGCATGGGCGAAATGCGCCGGGTGGCGGAGCAACTGGAAGGAAAGTTGCCCGCTGCCACCGATCTGCACGTGCTGCACGGCGACCTGAGCCTCTCGAAACAGTTGGCGGCCATACAACCTGCTCCCCGGGGCAGGCGAAAAGTTGTGCTTGCCACCAGCATCGCCGAAACCAGCTTAACCATAGAAGGTGTAAAAGTGGTGATTGACGGAGGCTTTGCCCGCGTACCAAAGTTTGTTCCCCGCACCAGCCTCACCACCTTGGCCACACTTCCCGTGTCGCAGGCGGCTGCCGATCAGCGCCGTGGCCGTGCCGGACGTTTAGGCCCCGGCACCTGCCACCGCCTCTGGACGCTGGCCGATCAGCAGCAGCTCCCGCCACGCCAGGCCCCCGAAATCTGCGAAGCTGATCTCAGCAGCCTCGCCCTGGAACTGGCACTTTGGGGAGTAAAAGATGCCACAGACCTCAAATGGCTCGATACACCACCAGCTGCTGCCCTGGCGCTGGCACAAGACCTGCTGCGCCGCCTCGAAGCCATCGACCACAGCGGCAAACCCACGGCACATGGCAAAGCGCTTGCATCGCTGGGCCTGCACCCGCGCCTGGGGCACCTGGTCATGCGTGGCCACGAGCTTGGCTTCGGCACCACCGCCTGCAACCTGGCGGCCCTGCTGGCCGAGCGCGACATCCTCAAGCCGATGGATTTCTCTAATGAAAACAGCCTTCCGGACCTGCACCTGCGCCTGGAGCTGTTGGCCGGCAAAAGACCCCATACCCCCGGCTTCACTACCGACGAAAACACGCTACGGCGCGTGAGGGAGCAGGCCCGCAACCTGCGCCAGCGTATGCGCCTGCCCGACAGCCCTACGCAACTAGAGGCCATTGGCTTGCTCAGCGCCCTCGCCTACCCCGACCGGCTGGCGCAGCGGGAGTCATCTGGTAAAGTTAGGCTCATCTCCGGGCAACGGGCTGCTTTGCCTACAGAGCTTTTTGGGGAAGAAAACTTTTATGGTGCAGCGCACCTGGACCTGAGCAGGCAGCCACGCGTGCTATTGGCGGCTCCGGTTGCCAAAGCCGACATCTTGAAGCATTTTGCCGGGCAACTGGAGCAGCTACAGGAGGTACGCTGGGATGCAGTTACCGAGCGGGTGGTGGCGCGGCAGTTTACCCGGCTCGGTGCGCTGGTGCTGGAAGAAACCGCCCTCCCCAATCCTGACTCCGAACTGGTGGCAAACGCCTTGCTGCAGGCTTTACTCGAAAAAGGGATAGACCGCCTGCCCTGGTCAGACACTGCTCAGCGGACCCGCCAGCGGCTGGCTTTCCTGCACCACCTGGCACCGGAGCAATGGCCCGATGTATCAGATACCACCCTGGCTGCCTCGGCTGAAGAATGGCTCTTGCCGCATCTGCCCGGCCTGCGCTCGCTGGAGCATGTTACCAGGTTAGATTTCGATGAGATATTGCTTGCCAAACTTTCGTGGGAGCAGCGGCAGGAAATGGATAGGCTGGCCCCATCGCACCTGCCGGTGCCCAGCGGCTCCCGCATCGCCCTCGATTACACCGATGTAACCACACCTGTGCTGGCAGTGCGCTTGCAGGAAGTCTTCGGCATGCTCGATACGCCCAAAATCGGAGGCGGCAAAGTGCCGCTGCTCATCCACCTGCTGTCGCCTGCCTCCCGCCCCGTGCAGGTCACCCGCGACCTCCGCAGCTTCTGGACCACCGGCTACTTCGACGTGCGCAAAGACCTCCGTGGCCGCTACCCCAAACACCACTGGCCCGACGACCCGCTCACTGCCACACCCATCCGGGGGACCAAGAAAAGACCAAACCCACCGGTTTAACCTGTAGCCTCATCCCTTGCGGCTAATCATGCTCCCAAACCTTTGGAGGGCTATATTCATTAGAATAATTACTCAGCACGCTAACTCCTGACTCACAAACTCTAGCACTCAGCTAAACAAAGTAACCTGCCTTCACTGGCTTCCGTTTTACAAGCTATGAGCAGAGCGTTTGTAAAAGAAGATGATGCGGGAGAGCCACCACTAATCCCTCCCCGGGCGGCGCTGCCCCCAGGCACGCCCAATTATATGACGCCCCGCGGACTGGCCTTGCTTAAGGATGAGCTGGCCGAACTGGAGGCCGAGCGCACTCAAGCAGAAGCCAACCGCGACGACGAAGCCAACCGGACCAGACAGCTCACCATCCTGAACGGCAGGCGAAGTGCCTTGAACGAGCGCATAGCAAGCGCAAAAGTGGTTGAACCACAGGAGCAGCCTCCTGAGGAAGTCCGGTTCGGAGCCACCGTTACCCTCCGCACCCTGAAAGGCGGCAAACCTGGCACTGAAAGAACCTTTACAATTGTAGGCGTAGACGAAGCCTCCGTGGCAGATGGCTTGATAGCGTTTGTGGCCCCCATTGCCAGGTCGGTTGCCGGCGCCCGGCTGGGCCAAAGAGTCACGCTACGCCTGGGCCGCACCCAGGAAGAGGTGGAGGTAACGGCCATCTCTTATGCCCAATCTATCTTATAAGATTACTCAACCTGATGCCAACGGCCAAACATAACCCTACACCATGACCTCACACACAAACCCCGATACGCTGTTGCGAACTCACCTGGTGGAGCTCCTTACGGGTGGTTTTGCTCCGAACGTGATCCTGCTCCGAGAGTTTCAATTCGAAAAAGCCGCTGTCATGTTAAATGGCCTGCACTTTTCGGCTTGGGTGCTGCTGGGGCACATGCGGGCCAGGCAGCAAACCCTGCTCCGGTTCATGCAGGACCCGCAACAAAACCAGGAAGTGTGGCTCGATGCGCATTGGCTCGATGCGCATTGGCCCGAAAATCACCAGCCTGCGAGCGAACAGGAGTGGCAGCAGGCCATCGATGCTTTTGAAAAAGAACTCCAGGAAATGATCCTGATCGTGCAGGACCCGGAGCGGCAGCTGTTTGAGGTGCATCCCAATGGAAAAACCCTCGCCTGGGCCGCCATCACGGCACTGCACCACAACAGCTATCATATCGGGCAGCTCAAAACCATCGGGCGGCAGTTGGGTGTGTGGTAACTGTTAAATAAACGTGTCTGAATAAATCCAGCAATTCGCCAATCCCGATCAAATGAAAATCCTTTTCAACTTTCCATGAAGGCCGATTTCCCCCAATTTCTAATTTTGAACTTCTAATTTT
>NZ_VFSD01000045.1 GCF_014332515.1 Pontibacter beigongshangensis
TCCAGAAGGTGTACTGGCCCGAGGCAGGAGCCGTGATGTAGCCGCGCACCCGCTGCCCGTAGTTATCTCCCACAAAAGCCGGAGCCTCGAATGAAGTGAGTTCTGTTACAGAAGTAGGAGTTTGGCTAAGTGGGATGCTGGCAATGGTGGAGCCATATGCTTTCTCCCAATATTCCCGGGTAATGCTTCCGCCGGAGGTAGGCCCGCCAGTGATGCTGATGTTCACGGCTCCTGACTCTGCCGTATGGCCGCCTGCATCGGTTGCTCTGGCTTTGATGGCAAATGAGCCACCAGGTGCGTTGGTCCAGGATGCGCTAAACGGACTGGTGGATGACTCTGCTATTTTAGTGGTATTCTGGAAATACTCCACCTTCGTCCAGGCCCTTGTCGGGTCGGTAAAGGCTGCTTTCAGGACGATGTTTGTGCCAGCCTCGAAGGTTTGCCCTTCAGTTGGAGAGGTTATCATGACGGCCTTCACTTCCCCGCCGCTGCAGTCTGGGTACAGGTCTACAAAGTCGGTGCCGCTCAGGCCGCCGGCATCGGTTACTTTAAGCGAAATCCGGTAAAAGTAGGTCTCGCCGTCGCAGCCAATAGGTGTAAGGGTAGTGGTGGTGGTTACTGCATTATCGACAGGCTCCGGATGGGTGTGCTGGTTATGGTGCAGGGTTGTCTGCCATTCGTAGCGCAACTGGGCACCGGTGTGCTCCTTATCTGCTACAGTGGCGGCCAGGCTGTAGACAGATTGTTTGGTAAGGGGATAACGCGTGCCCTCTGCCGGACTGGTAATGGTTACGACCGGTGCCGTGTTGTTCAGAGCTATTGTTAACTGGGCAGTGGCCGACATCCCGCCGGCATCCGTTACTTTAAGTGTAACCGTGTAGGAGGCGATGCCCGAGGCTGAAAACGTGTGCGAAGGGTTGGCCTCGGCAGATACGGGCGTGCCATCTCCAAAATTCCACTCGTACTTTAACGCCTGACCTTCCGGATCGGAGGAGCCGCTGCTGCTGAATTTTACGGTGAGAGGGCTGGTTCCTGAGAGTTTGTCGGCGGTGGCTACGGCTTTAGGCGGCAGGTTGCCCGACTTGTAAGACACGCGGTGCACCTCGGTGGCATATTTTATGTAATACAGGCCGCCGGTAACCGGGTTGGTGGCAAAGGCCACTACAAAGGCATCGCTGTCTTTAAAGTTGCTGATGCTTTTTGGCATGTGCCCTGCATCGAAGGTGGCATTTCTGATCCAGCCTGCAGCATAGTCTCCGAAAAAGTAGGTGTTTTTGTAGCCTGCCGGAAAATCGTCGCCGGTATACCAGATGCCTCCTGTGGCAGAACTTCCGGAGAACTGCGGCCCGGAAACCGGAGAGTTGGATGCTCCGATCATGGCCACTGCCGCCGTCTCGCCATTAAAAATGCCAGTTCTGGAGCCTCCGCCGCGGCTTTCCTGTTTCCATTCAAAGGCAGGGCGGGCATGCACGAATTGTTTATACTGGGTAGGGATAGGTTTAGTATTGTCGCAGGGGTTGCCAAAATAGGGCGTAGTGCTTTTCAGTGGCTGCCTGATCAAATCGTTATAATAGAAGTACTGCTGTTGGCAGCTTCCCGAGCCATACAAAGGGTTTGGGGCGTACTTGTTGGGAACTTGCCTGTGGTAATACCACTCGTGCGGCTCAAGCCCTTCGTAAATGGGCCAGCCAAAGTTCATGCCGCCCTTTGTGGCGACGCTTACCTCTTCCCAAACATGCCAGCCTACATCCCCGATGTATAACACACCCGGAAAACCGGTGCCGCCGCTACCAGGCTTTATCGTAAACCGAAACGGATTGCGGAGACCCAAAGCCCAGACCCTGGAGGCCGCCGACCGTGGAGCCGACGAGTTGTAAAACGGGTTGCTGGGCAACCCGTTGCCGGTGGCGGGGTCTATCCTCAGAATTTTACCGTTGATGCTCTCCACCTGCTGCGCCCGGTAGGCGCCGATATTCTCTTTCTCTGTAATAATGCCATCTTTAATGGCCTGCGGAATATAGGTGTCGTTGGGGTTGGCGGGGTCGTAGCCGGTGTCTACATAACCGGCCGAGGCGCCATCGCCGATCGAGAGGAGCAGCGAACCGTCTTCGCCGAACACCAATGAGCCCACCCCATGGCCCAGGTACAGGATCGGCAGGCCCTGCGAAACGGTTTCGCCGATCAGGATTTTTCTGGAAGCAGGATCGGTGCTTTTGCGGTTGTCGGTGGCTCTGGCGGTGTACCGCGTCAAGCGGCCTATGGTGGCGTTCGAATACTCGTTGGCAGTGGCGCTGTAGGTGCTCTTGCCGAAATGGAGTAGGTGGTGCCTGTCTACCACATACAACAGATAGTAGTAGCCGTTGCTATCGAAGTTGGGGTCGAGGGCAAAGCCCAGCATGCCATGATCCCGCCAGTCGCCTACTTCCTCGCTGATATCAATGAGCGGGCTGGGTAGTTTCTGCCCGTTCTCCACGATCCATACCTTTCCGGCTTTCTCCCAAACGTACATGCGCTTTCCATCCTTCGAGAAGTCGAGCCCTACGGCCGCATTCCAGCTGCCGCCAACTTTTTCCGTTATAAAACCGCTTGGCTGTGCCCCTGCTGGAGAGCCTGCAGAAAAGAGAAAGAAGGTTAAACAAAACAGCAGCACAGGAAAGCGGAGCAGGGGAGCTTGCCGTGCAGGCAGATGTTGTAACAGCAAGGTGGCTTTATGGTTACGGGTGTATAAAGTACTCATTTTGGCAAGGATTAAAAAGTTTGTGGTAAAGTAATATCCGGCGCATGCTGAGACTCAGTTTTGCGGCGCAAAGATGACATCGGCGGGTTCACCGGGTAACGAATAGAAGTAAGACCGAACTTTATCGGGTGCTGTACAACTGCCTTCAGGAAGATGCAAGGCAGACAGGGGAGCAGGCAGTGCCAATAGGTGGCAGGATTAAAAGAGCAGGAGCTGTTCTCTGCTCCAGGGCACATCTATGTAAGTGAGGCCGTGGTGGGCGGTAGTATCTGTTTTACGTTTTGCAGTAGCTGTTGTTTGTTTATTTTAAGAAAAAACAGGGCTGAGGACAGGGGACGTAAAAATCAAAACCTGCCGCTGCCCAGGAAATGGCAGCAGCAGGTTTTGATGATCCGGTATAATGCAGGCTAAAGTGCTGTAGATCAGTTGAAAAGAAATTATTTGAATGAAAAGAGCCCTCCGGACCAGTAGAAACCGGAAGACAACGGCCGTTTATCCTGTGTCAGGAGTAATGCCGCATTTGCAAATGGCCAGGATATTCCGTCAGGTTTTTGCGCGGCTCTGAGCCAGGTCACAGCCGGATTCCGGATCAACCATGCAGCTCACACGCCAGTTGTTTGGCGATACCTCATCAGCCTGTAAATACCCTGACGGCAAACCGATTATTCTAATGAAAATGCCCCTCCGGAGCTTCGGTACATCCAGGCTGTACCTAAAGGAGGAAGCGGGGTTTTGGCTGCCGCTCATCTGCCAGAAGCCGAAGCCACATTCAGCTCTTCTATTTTGCCTTCTTCATTTTTATGCATGTTCGTGACCTGAATAGTGCTGCTGGTATCGGCGCTCAGAAGCATGTCCACCATCTCGTTTACGGTAAAAACACCAATCAGGGCACCGTCGGCTGTATACGACACAATGGCATCTGGCGCAAAATACCGCTGTATATCAGTGCGCCATCGCTCCCGTACGGCGATCGGCACCTTCTCGTTTGGCAGCTGCTGCAGAAACCCCGTTAAGGAAGCTGGCTTTCGGTAAGCAGGCCTGGGGTTCGTTCGGGCAGGAGCAGTGGCGCGCGGAGCAGGGGCGGGCGGTGCCGGTGCCGGCGTGCCTCCGGGGGCTGCGGCAGGAGCTGGGCTGGCCTGCGGCGGCTGTTGGGTGTCGCCGGCTGTTTCCGGTAGAGCCGTTTCTGCTGGGGTGGCTGCTGCGGCTGCCCGTTCGTCTGCCGCAGCCGGGGAGCCCGAACGAATCACGGTGGCGGTCGCTTCTGAAGAAGTCAGTTTCTGCCAGGCATCTGGAGCAATATAGAGAAAGTAGGCGGCCGCGGCCGCGAAGAGAGCCAGCAGCGCGGCCAAACCGATAAAGACCGGTTTCAGCGATGAGCTTTTATTGTATTCCACCACTTTTACGGTTGCGGGGGCAAAGCGGCCAAATGTTTTCCAGTTGCCATGCTCCAGAAAGTAGGTGCCTTCCTGTTCGAGTTCTGTAGCGGAAGGCCGCTTTTCAAAATCAGGGTCCAGGCAGGCCTTCACGATATTTTGCAGCTCGCGCGCATAGCGGAACGGGAGCTGCGGGATGGCCGCTCCCTGCAGCAGCGCAATGCCTCCGCTGCCCATCCAGGGAATCTCCCCGCTGCAGGCCTCGTACAAGATCACGCCAAACGAAAAAATATCGCTGGCGGCAGTGCGCCGGGGCTGGGCCGAGAACAGTTCCGGTGGGGCATACTCCGGGGGCATGGTGGTGGTGTGGCCAACCACTTTCCGTAGGGCGCTCCGGGTGCGGTTGCTGATGCCATAGTCAGAGAGTACATAATTGCCGTCATCTGTTATCAGGATGTTGTCGGGGTTCAGATTGCGGTGCAGCGTGGGCAGTTCGTGCGCGTGCAGGTAAAAAAGGGCACGGCCGACCTGCTGCAGGAGCAGCGCAACCTCGCTCTCCGACAAAGGGCCCTCCTCCTGCAGCTTCTGGTGGAGCGAACCCTTGTGCAGGTAGGGCAGCACAAAGTATGGCTTCCCATCCTGTATATCGATGGAATAAGGCTGCAACAGGCCGGGGTGACGCAGGGAATCAACTTTCTCCAGGTCCTGGTGCAGCAGCTCCAGGCTTTTTTCGTCCAGTCTGGCCTGCGGCACAAATATCTTCAGGGCCACCAGGGCCCCCTCCTCCATCAGGTCCTCCGCCTTCCACAGTTCCGAGATCCCACGGGAGCCGATCAGTTCTTTTAACAGAAAACGATCTGCAAAAACATTATCTCTATCTAGTGTAGGCATAAGCAACGGTTTCGGCATTAATTATGGTTTAGGCAGCTGCCAGTGCTGCGTTTTACATATTTTACGTATGGTTCACTGAAAAGCCAACTATTCTTAACAGTTTACCAAAGTCTTTTAACGGAAGAGTAGCCGCTGAGTGTATGGGCAGGGGCAGATAATAGAGCCGGGCGAGGTAAAAGCTCCCTGCCAATAGGCTGTAGGGGCCTGTTTATAAAATGGGCCGGCACTCATTTCTGTTTGGTTTTTACAAAGGTTAGGGATGTTGGCTGCAAGGTTACAAAGAGTAGGTGAAAGTTACAGAATTATTCCAATCG
>NZ_VFSD01000046.1 GCF_014332515.1 Pontibacter beigongshangensis
TGGCATGGGACTCACCTCCTCCACGGCCTATGCCGGCCTGTTGGCCACCCACCGCAACGCCTCCACCCCCGTCACTTACACCTTCGACAACTTCGCCGTAACTGGCGTAACATCTACCGGTAATAACCCTCCGGTATTTGCCGCTACTAATTATAGCTACAATGTATCCGACAACGTAGCTACAGGAACAGGCGTGGGTACTATAAGTGCCTCAGACCCCGAAGGAAACACTGTTACCTTTGCCATTTCAGCTGGCAATACAAACGGGGCGTTTGCTATTAATTCGTCTACTGGCGCTATCTCCGTATCAAAAAAGCTGAACTACCATACACAGGGAAAATATGCTTTAACTGTGAGAGCAACCGACACAGGTGGTCAGTTTAGCCAGGCACCTGTTTATATTACGGTAACTTTGGGAGCCACCATTTCTTCATTTAATAGTATTAGTTGGGGAACTGCAGCAAGCCAACCCTATAATGTTAATGAATCGCAAGGCGAGGTAGTTAATGGTAAGTTATATACTTTTGGAGGCTTCGACAGCCAGAAGTCCTGCTGTACACCCACTAGCCGTGCTTATGTATTTGATCCAAGTGCAAATAAGTGGACATCTATTGCCCCAATGCCTGCCATGAATGGCACCAATTATGGCGGAGTTACGCACGCAGGATTTGCAACAGATGGCACTGACATTTACTTTGCAGGTGGCTACACCTCCAATGCGACAGGCACAGGCCAACTATTCGGTACAAAAGAAGCCTGGAAGTATATAGTGTCGGAAAATCGCTATGTAAGGTTACCAGACTTACCAATTGTTATTTCTGCCGGGCAATTAGAATATGTAAATGGTAAGCTACATCATATTGCAGGTACAAACCAGGCGCGTACGCTGGATTTAGGAAATCATTATGTCCTTGATCTAGACAACTTAGGGGCTGGCTGGGCGACCAAAGCAGCATTGCCTACCCCCCGGCAGCACGCAGGGTCAGCTGTTTATGAAGGGAAAATATACTTTATAGGTGGTCAGACTGGCCATGACAGTAAGTTATTCACATCCAAAGATGTGCATAGGTACGATCCTGTAACTAACAACTGGGCACAGATGGCAGATTTGCCTGTCCCAACCGGAACTAGTGGGCGTGGCCACATTTCGTCTTCTGTCATAGTGATTGGTGATCGTGTGCTTGTATTGGGTGGTGAAACGGTTCACAGTACTGGTCGCACTAGTATGGTTTCAGCCTATATGCCAGCCACGAATAGTTGGAATAACCTTACATCACTGCCATCATCACGGTTTTCAGGTATTGCCGGAAACCTTAATAACATTATTTATTATAGCGGCGGATCTAATTCCAGCACTACTTTTAAGGGTACCCCCGGAGGAACAACAAGTACTCAGCAGCAGGTGGAGAGCTTTACCTTACTTAATGCCGATAACCAGCAGGTTATACAGAATCTTGTCAGCGGGGCAACCTTAGATCTTGCTACTATGCCAACCAAGAACTTCAATATACGCGCCAACACCAATCCTACCACAGTGGGGAGCGTCATTTTTCAGTTGAGCGGAACTGAGAGCAAAACGGTAAATGAAAACAGGGCACCTTATGATTTGATGGGCGATGATGGCTCCTGGTTGCCAGCCGTAGGCAACTACACCCTCAAAGCTACTCCATATTCTTCTTCTAATGGTGCCGGAACTGCTGGGACTGCACTTACCATAACCTTTTCGGTTAAAAACCAAACAAGTACTACCAGCTCCAATCTGGTAAATGCCGGAGGCAACCAGTACCAGGACAGCCAAGGCAGAACCTGGGCATCCGACATTCACTTTGATGGCGGCCTTACCAAGGCCAGGTCGTTTGATGTGCTGGGAACTACTGACGACCCTCTTTACCTGCATTACCGATATGCCAATAACGGTGCCCCTTTCAGCTACAAAATGCCTGTCAGCGGCTCAGGGCCTTACACGGTGTACCTTCACTTTCTGGAACCTTATTTCGGGGCGCCAGGCGGCAAATCGACAAACGCAACCGGCGTGCGGGTGTTTCATGTAGATATTGAGGGGCAGCGGGTGCTTAGCGACTACGACATATATGCACAGGATGGACCAGGCAAGGCTATCGTAAAGATGTTTCATGATATAGGCGTAACCGATGGTATTTTAAACATTGTCTTTACGTCTTTAAAAGACAATGCTATTATCTCAGCAATAGAGATCGCCCCTCAGATAAACTTTGCCAATACACTCGCTATGCAGATTTATCCCAATCCGAGCACCGGTGTTAATATGCAGGTGGAACTGGAGGGCTTCCTTGAGCATGAAACTGTTGCGATCACCCTCTATGACATGACCGGGAGGGCTGTTCATACCACTAATGTCGATACCGACCATCAGGGAACCTCCAAGACAGAAATAACTGTGAACAGACAAATAAACCGTGGCTTGTATATCATCAGGGCTCAGACTGCTAACAGAGAGATCCGAAAAAGACTACTGTTAGAGTAAGGGCTGCAATATCTTTTCCTGTTAGGAAACATTCTCCAGGCAGATTTTCTTGAAGAATCTTGAAAAAACTACTCCGTCCGATAAAGCGCTAACCTGAATTACCAGCTCATTTTCCAACCAGAAAGAAGCTGAAAACCTATTTGAGCTAAATGTTTGCCATAACATTGACTTTACAGCCTGATATATCAGAGCAACAGATCTAATGGAGGGCCATTTTCATTTAAATAATTCAAATCGGATTTTAAAGGTTTTAATAAATTGTATTAGACAATTTATCTTTTACAACTATTGGTTCTTAGCCGCGGAGGTATGTCTGGAGGGGCTGTTTTATTGGAATAATTGGTCTTTCCTGATACCCCCTCTGCCTAACTGCCTTCTGGTGCCGGTTAATCATTCACAGCCACTCCTCTCCTGTTGACTTCTATCTAAGTCACATATTATTGTCATGTCTTCTAAATGAAAATTTTCAGTACCAAATGAAAAATATCTTTACCTTCATCTTGTGGCTTTCTGCCCCATTGGTCAGGACGCGGATTGTGTTAGTTTTTATTTTGCTGTTTGGTATTATCTCAGGGCTGGCGCAAGGGCACCTTCCTGTTCGTATTCACCTTTCTGACCAAGTACAAGCCACCGCCCCCTACAACCCGAACTCCGGCAGTTCAGAAGCACATACCCTAGTATATAATTACGTATTAGGCACAGGCTTCACCATGGTCGACCCCTACTTGGGCTCCCACCTCTCCGAAGACAGTGCGTCTTCTAACACAGGCCTAACAAGCTACGAACCGTCAAAACTAAAGGCAACTTCTGAGAGGCGGCAGGTGGTCACCAACAGAGGAATTGCCTCTTCTATGAACTATTCAGACCTGTTTACCCCCCACCACAGCGAAACAAACCTGATTACCAACACCTTCTACAACTTTTCTGGAGCCACCGAAGCCCCCAAGCCCGAAACACTTGCCCTGGTTAGTAATATTGTCTCTACCACCGGCAGGAACTACGCCCTGGCAACGCTGGCAGTAGGCATTAACCATTACACAGACCGCACCTTTAAGATAACGAATGTCCCAGCTTTTCTAAATGGGGTAAGCTTGATTCAGACAGCTAACGATGACAAAAAAAATACCGGCACTTCTGTACTTTCATTTTCTTTAAGCCAAAATGCCACAGTCTACATAGCTTACGATCCAAGGGGCACAAGTCTGCCCGCCTGGCTAAACGGCTGGCAGAAACTCCCGGACAGGATTGGAGTTAATGACTCGAAAATCAGCTATATGGAACTGTATAGCAAGAGTTTTTCGGCAGGCACTGTTAGCCTGGGAGGTAACCTGGCCAGCCCGGCAGTAGGGGCGCAGAATAATTTTTTTGTGATAGCCAAGGGAAGCACTACCACGTCAAACCAGCCTCCGGTTGCTGATGCCGGCCCTGACAAAACCATTACCCTGCCTACCAGTACTGTAACGCTGGAGGGCTCGGGCACCGATGTCGATGGCACCATCAGCGGCTATAGCTGGAGCCAGGTAAGCGGGCCGGGCACGGCCAGTTTCAGCAGCACTTTGGTGGCCAGCCCTACGGTGAGCGGGCTGCAGGCTGGCAGCTACGTCTTCAGCCTGGTAGTGCATGACGACCAGGATGTACTGAGCGCGGCAGACCAGGTGACGGTGACGGTACAGAGCGCTCCAATGACCAGTGC
>NZ_VFSD01000047.1 GCF_014332515.1 Pontibacter beigongshangensis
AGTATCTAGTTTTGAAAGGTGATATTTTCAGTGCGAATTTACAAGAAGCATTAAGGAAAACCAATATTTTTTGTAATAACTCTAATTGCTGAGTATGAATGAGTTAAAGCCTAAATTAAAAAAAACCGGAGAATAGTTTTGTATATATCCAGAAAGCCGTATCTTTGCACCATCATTCAAAAACAGGTTTTTTAAATGATTTGGCCCGTTCGTCTAGGGGTTAGGACTTCAGATTTTCATTCTGGCAACAGGGGTTCGATTCCCCTACGGGCTACCACTATAAAAAAGCCGCTCCACATCATATGGAGCGGCTTTTTTGGTTCGATAAATTTCCCCTTCGGTTAGACTTATCGAACTATGAGGTAGAGCAGATTGTATTCTTCTAAAGTGTTTAGTTTTTTGCATTATCTGTTTCACTCGTTTCAGAGGAAACCAGTGTGAGATATTAAAAAAGCGTTAGCTGTATCTGTCTCAGTCAACTCGCCTTATTTCTTTGTAACCAATACATCAATACGTCGGTTCTGGGCACGACCTTGCTCCGTTGTGTTGTCTGCCACAGGATGCTGTTCGCCATACCCTTCTGCCTCTAAGCGACCTGCAACTATACCTAATTTCTGAATAGCAGCTTTTACGGCTTGGGCTCTTTCCTGAGAAAGCTTAAGGTTAGAAGCTGGCTGGCCCACATTGTCAGTATAGCCTCCGATTTTGATGTTAACCTGCGGGTAGGCTTTCAGTATTTTCGCAATGTTATCAATCTGTTCCTGCGATTCAGGTTGTATTCGGGCGCTTCCAGTATCGAAATTTAGGCGGTCAAAACTAAACCAGCCTGTTTTATCAGGCTCTTGATTTTCGTCTTCAATAAATGCTACCAGTTTGCTTTCAATACCATTGGGTGGGATGTTGAGCACTACACCACCTGGAATCTCTCTTTCTGTAAATGTTGCATCTGTTTCAGTTGTAGCCATCGTATCTACATCAGTTGCAACAGTTGATTCTTCGGTAGTGACAGGCGCAGGAGTCACTGTTTCTGTGTCTGTATCGTCTTTGCAGTTACGAAGTCCAAACAAAAGCAACAACAGCGCTCCAAGACCCAGTAACAAAGGCCAAACCCAATTCGTTTTCTTTTTGGGTACAGGTGGAGGGGTATGATGTACTCTTTCCGTAACAGGTGTATGTACTGGTCGCTCAAAATGTGGTGCAGCGGCGGCGGCACCTGCCCCTCCTAACCCTAAAATGCTACCTAAGCCTGCAGGAAGCGCACCCATAATACTAGACTTCTGGCTGCTCAGGTAACTGCTTAATCCGCGCTCATCCAATTCATCATCGTGGGTCTTCTTACCTAAAAAGTCTAACACTAACGGAGCTAAATAGCCAAGTATAGCCGAAACTGATGTAGATTTAATACCAGCGAAATTACTGAGTGCACTGCTGACTCCCCCTAAGTTGTTACCAAAGATCTCAGACAAAAACTGGTTACCAATAGGTGCGGTGCTACTCGGTGCCCCCGGAACAGTATTCGTTATATCGGATAACAAACCTCTATCACTCTGCCGGATCAGATTAAAGATGGATCCCATAGCTCCTGGATTGGATGTGCGGTTAACTAATCCTCCTAATAAGGCTGGTAATATACCACCAAATGCTTTAGCAGTTGCAGGCTCACTCTCGCCTAATTCTCTGCTTGTTCTTGAAATGAGGTCCGGGGATATGAATCCACGCAAAGACTCGAGTAAATCTGCCATAAGTTATTTGCATTAAATTTGAATAAAACAAAGTATTCTATATACCAATTATATCCTATTTGGTTGCAATATATTACAAATATCAGGCATGATAACTTACTCATTTTCTATAGTTTAACTTCACCCTACTTTTCATTTTCAAAACGGTGGATATTTAAGATAGGACTACTAAAATTCAACTGCTCTTTTACCCTTGTCAAGCGTGTCGGTCCGCAAGAGAGAGAATAGTATACCAGGAGCAAGAGGTAATGAAAAGTAAGGGTAATACTAAAGAAAGTTAAAGCAACATTTCTTACAAATAGTGTATTAAGGTAATCATATCCAGGTAGAAATGGTTCGGTAATTCCATGCTTCATTCTACCAAGAGCCGCTTCAGCTATACCTGAAGCGGCTCTTTTTTATGTGGCTGACCTTCAGGAAACGTTACACTTATAAAGAATCATCTTTACCATTTACCTGCAGAAACTCCCCTGCCGTCATCCCGGTCTGGGCTTTGAAAAAACGCATCAGGTGATTGGGCTCGGGGAAATTAAGTTCATAAGCAATCTCACTGAGTGTAAGCTTGGAATGGAAAAGATAGTACTTGATTTCGAGGAGCAACCTTTGCTTGAACAGGTGCTTAGCCGTTACGTTGAACTGTTCCTTTACAGCTTTATTCAAAGAAACCCGCGTGATCCCCAGCATGTCGGCATAGTCGCCCACACGCTGTTTATGCTTAATATTGATTTCAACCGACCGTTTGAATTGAAAGGCATCATGGTCATTGTTCCTATCCATTTTCAGTTGGTTGACGACAGCGTATTCCCTGTTCAGCTTCTGCAAAATATAATAGAGCAGCGACCGTATGATGTGTCCGCTGTCGGCCTTGGGATGCACAAGCTCTGATTTTATTTCTGTCAGAAGCGTGCAGAAGCTTTGTATCTTTTTTTCCCCACCTCCATCTTCAACGGATAGTCCAGCTGGTAGAAGCACAACAAGCGATAGGCAAACAGCTTATCGGCAAAAAAGTCGTTTAGGAAATCCTCCTGGAAAAGAAGTATGGTAAAATCCTGTTCACCCTCATCGAAATGCCACTGCCTTTTCTGATATGGAGAAAGGAAAACCACACTGTTGGCGGTCATTTCAATCTGGTGATCATTCAGCAGAAGTTTCCCCTTTGCTTTTTTATAGAACACGATCTCAAAAAAATCCGTGTTGAACGGTACTTTTTTTAAATAGATGCTGTCAGCACTTGTAAAGTGCAGTACGTTCAGGAGCACTTCTACTCCGCATTCCGTCTTAAGAAATTTAAGGGTTTCCATACACTTACCATTGCTCAGCCTTTGCCTAAAAAATAGCAGATTCTGTTCATAAAGATGCTATGATGAAGATAGCTGTAAACCTTTATCCCTAGGGTAGGCTATCATGCAATTTAACGCGAGTTTTGGGTTTAACTAATTGTTAATCAGTAGTTAAGGTACAAAAAAACAAGACAGCGCCAAAAGCAGTAAGATTTAAAGTTGGACATTTCAAATT
>NZ_VFSD01000048.1 GCF_014332515.1 Pontibacter beigongshangensis
CACGCTTACTTGTTAAGCGTGCTGTAGAAAGAAGAAGCGGGCCGGCTATGCCTTCGGGTATAGCCGGCGAGAACGCAGAGAAGGGCGCATGGGGAATGCCTAGGCTCTCAGAGGCGATGAAGGACGCGACAAGCTGCGAAAAGCCGCGGGGATCGGCACATACGATGCGATCCGCGGATGTCCGAATGGGGCAACCCACCATGTTGAAGACATGGTACACCGCAAGGTGGGCGAACCCGGGGAACTGAAACATCTAAGTACCCGGAGGAAGAGAAAATAACAATGATTCCGCAAGTAGTGGCGAGCGAACGCGGAGGAGCCCAAACCATCCCTGTCACGGCAGGGGTGGGGTTGTAGGACCACGTCGTGGGACCGAGAAGTGAAGCATAACTGCCTGGGAAGGCAGGCCGCAGAGGGTGAGAGCCCCGTTTGCGCAAGCTTCTCGGCCCTAGTGGGATCCTGAGTAGGGCGGGACCGGAGAAATCCCGCCTGAATCCGCCGGCACCATCCGGCAAGGCTAAATACTCCTGAGAGACCGATAGTGAACCAGTACCGTGAGGGAAAGGTGAAAAGTACCCCGAATAGGGGGGTGAAATAGAACCTGAAACCATGCGCCTACAAGCGGTCGGAGCCCTGTAGTGGGGTGACGGCGTGCCTTTTGCATAATGAGCCTACGAGTTACTCCTCCCTGGCGAGGTTAAGTGCTTGAAAGCACGGAGCCGCAGCGAAAGCGAGTCTGAACAGGGCGCAGAGTCAGGGGGGGTAGACGCGAAACTTTGTGATCTACCCATGGGCAGGATGAAGCTGTGGTAACACACAGTGGAGGTCCGAACCAGTTTACGTTGAAAAGTATTTGGATGACCTGTGGGTAGGGGTGAAAGGCCAATCAAACTGAGAAATAGCTCGTACTCCCCGAAATGCCTTTAGGGGCAGCGTCGCGGTCGAGTCATCTGGAGGTAGAGCTACCGATAGGACTAGGGGGAGTCACATCCTACCGAATCCTGACGAACTCCGAATGCCAGTTGATATACGCGGCAGTGAGGCGCGGGGTGCTAAGGTCCCGCGCCGAGAGGGAAAGAACCCAGACCGTCGGCTAAGGTCCCCAAGTCCAGGCTAAGTTGAACAAAGGGGGTCCACTTGCCCAGACAGCCAGGAGGTTGGCTTGGAAGCAGCCATTCCTTTAAAGAGTGCGTAACAGCTCACTGGTCGAGCGAGAGGGCATCGATAATAATCGGGCATCAAGCCTGGCACCGAAGCCACGGATTGTACTTGTACAATGGTAGGGGAGCATTCCAGGTGCGGCGAAGGTATCCCGGCGAGGGGTGCTGGAGCGCCTGGAAAAGCAAATGTAGGCATAAGTAACGATAATGCGGGCGAGAAACCCGCACACCGAAAGACCAAGGTTTCCTGATCAACGCTAATCGGATCAGGGTTAGTCGGGTCCTAAGGCCGATGCGAAGGCTAAGGTCGATGGACAGCTGGTTAATATTCCAGCACCGGCTGCATATAGCGATGCGGTGACGGAGAAGTGAAAGGACCGCGCACTGACGGAATAGTGCGTTGAAGGGCGTAGGTATTGGACCGGTAGTCAAGTACGCCGGACTAGCTGAAAGCCGATAGTACTCCAACCCCCCGGGGGCGGAGATAGCGTCCCTAAGCCGGCTCCCTAGAAAACCCGCTAAGCGTCTAAATATGCCGCCGCCCGTACCGCAAACCGACACAGGTGGTCGAGGAGAGAATCCTAAGGTGCTCGAGTGAATCACGGCCAAGGAACTCGGCAAAATGACCCTGTAACTTCGGGAGAAGGGGTGCTTCCTCCAGCGATGGAGAAGCCGCAGTGAAGAGGCCCAGGCGACTGTTTAACACAAACACATGGCTTTGCGAAATCGAGAGATGAAGTATAAGGCCTGACACCTGCCCGGTGCCGGAAGGTTAAGAGGGGACGTTAGCCGCAAGGCGAGGCGTTGAATCGAAGCCCCGGTAAACGGCGGCCGTAACTATAACGGTCCTAAGGTAGCGAAATTCCTTGTCGGGTAAGTTCCGACCTGCACGAATGGTGTAACGATCTGGGCGCTGTCTCAGCCGTGAGCTCGGTGAAATTGTAGTCTCGGTGAAGATGCCGAGTACCCGCAACGGGACGGAAAGACCCCATGAACCTTTACTATAGCTTAGCATTGCCGCTGGGTAACTCATGTGTAGGATAGGCCGGAGAAAATGAAGCGGCGTCGCCAGGCGTCGCGGATTCATCCTTGAAATACGGCCCTTGAGTTGCCTGGCGCCTAACCTCACCTGGTGGGGGACATTGCTTGGTGGGTAGTTTGACTGGGGTGGTCGCCTCCAAAACGATAACGGAGGCTTTCAAAGGTACCCTCAGCACGCTTGGTAACCGTGCGCAGAGCGCAATAGCACAAGGGTGCTTGACTGTGAGGCCCACAAGCCGAGCAGGGCCGAAAGGCGGATATAGTGATCCGGTGGTTCCGCATGGAAGGGCCATCGCTCAAAGGATAAAAGGTACTCTGGGGATAACAGGCTGATCTCCCCCAAGAGCTCATATCGACGGGGAGGTTTGGCACCTCGATGTCGGCTCGTCACGTCCTGGGGCTGGAGAAGGTCCCAAGGGTTCGGCTGTTCGCCGATTAAAGTGGCACGCGAGCTGGGTTCAGAACGTCGTGAGACAGTTCGGTCCCTATCTGTTGTGGGCGTCGGAGATTTGCGGGGTGCTGACCTTAGTACGAGAGGACCGGGTTGGACGAGCCACTGGTGGACCTGTTGTATCGCCAGATGCAGCGCAGGGTAGCTACGCTCGGACGGGATAAGCGCTGAAAGCATCTAAGTGCGAAACCCGCCCCAAGATGAGATCTCCCTTAAGGGCCGTCAGAGACGATGACGTCGATAGGTGGCAGGTGTAAAGCTGGAGACAGCATAGCCGAGCCATACTAATTGCCCGAGCGCGCTCCGCCGGATTCCACCGGCCCGCCTCGACTGACTCCGTCACGAGTAGCTCTTTTTCCCAACTAGTCAATGAAGCTTCATACAGCACTGTAGTAATACACAAAGCATACGCGCAACCAAGACTGCGCAAGAGCAATGGTGGCTATAGCGCGGGTGTTCACCTCTTCCCATCCCGAACAGAGCAGTTAAGCCCCGCCGCGCCGATGGTACTGCCCTCACCGGCGGGAGAGTAGGTAGCCGCCAACCCACCACCGCAGCCCCCGTTCCGAAAGGACGGGGGCTGC
>NZ_VFSD01000049.1 GCF_014332515.1 Pontibacter beigongshangensis
CGGCATGGGACTCACCTCCTCCACGGCCTATGCCGGCCTGTTCGCTACCCACCGAAACGGCTCAAGTCCCGTTACCTACACCTTCGACAACTTCGCCGTAACTGGCGTAACATCCGAAGATTTGCTACGGCCTTATATAACAGCCGTGCGCCCCGGTAATGGCGCAACAGGTGTTCCAATAGACAAGTCGGTTTCAGTTGATCTGGCTTTCCCAAGTGGTGCATCTTTAGATGGCAGCACAGTTAATGCAAACACCGTGAAGTTATACAAAGTAGTAAGTGGCAACAAGACGGAGGTTACCGGAACAGCCGTGAACACGACAGCTGCCGGAGATGCTATAACCCTAACCGCCACTCTTTCTCTTAGCACCGGGTATGAGTTCAGGATTAGCGAGAGTGTAAAAGACCTCAATGGCTATGGACTACTCCCTTTTACCTCTACCTTTACCACCACAAGTACTACTGAAACAATACCATCAGACTTACAGGGAGTATCGTTTACGGAGCAAATCCTGATAGATAGAACCTTTGGAAGTGATGGTTTTACAACCTTGGTAATTGGGCCGGACCGCAGGCTTTATGCTGCCACCTCCGGCGGAAAGATCGAACGATGGGATATCAGGACAGATGGAACACTTACAAATCATGTATCAATCTCCCCATTCGGTTCAGGCAGGAGGCTCCTTGTCGGGCTTCGCTTCGATCCGGCAGCAACAGCAGGCAACCTGATTGCCTGGATCAGCCATTCTGCTCCAGAGTTTCAGAATGCCCCCGATTGGTCGAGCAAGATTTCCAGAATTAATTTAAGCAACCCATCTAATCCACAAGTTACAGATTACGTGGTCAACCTACCACGGTCTATTAAAGACCATTCCATTTTCTCAATAGATTTTGGTCCGGATGGTGCCATGTATATTATGCAGGGAGGCAATACAGCCATGGGAGCACCAGATGCAGCCTGGGGCGACAGACCCGAAAGGCTACTGTCGGCAGCTGTATTGCGGCTGGATATCAGCAAAGCTGCGCAACAGTCTTTACCCATAAATGCGAAGACCGCAGAAGGTGGCAACTATAACCCTTATGCTTCTAGCGCTGCCCTCACGCTGTTTGCTACAGGGTTAAGAAATGCTTATGACCTTATATGGCACACCAATGGCCAATTATATGTTCCTACAAACGGATCGGCTGCCGGGGGAAACACCCCTGGATTGAAATCTGGTACTATCTGGTCAAATGGAAAAACATATACAGGCCCAAATGTACCGGCTTTGACAGATGTGCGGGACACCCAGAGTGACTATTTATTCAGAGTAGTTAAAGGCGGATATTACGGGCACCCCAATGTTCTTCGTAATGAATATATTTTGAATGGAGGTAATCCAACACCCGGGGAAGATCCAGGTGAAATAGTTTGGACACTTAACGGAACAGCACATGGTTACCCAGTAGGAACCCCCAAAGAACCAAATTACCGAGGCTGGGCCTTTGACTTTGGATTGAATAAATCTCCCAATGGGATAATAGAATACAAAAGTAATGCCTTCGGCGGTAAGCTCACAGGCAAGCTACTCGTCTGCCGTTTTAGTGGAAGTGACGATATTCTGCTGTTAGAGCCAGGTGGAACCAACCTGAATATAGTCCGATCAGTTGAGGGAAGTTTAATTCCGGGCTTTCGCCGCCCTTTTTCTAACCCTTTAGATATTGTCGAGGATCCAATAACTGGCAATATCTATCTCTCTGAATATTTTGACGGCAATGGAAAGGGTCAGCCCAGAATTACTTTATTAAAAGCAGACGAACCTCCTGTTACAATGCTTGTTAATGCAGGCGGCAAGGCTTATACAGACAGTCAGTCGAAAAAGTGGGGTGCAGATGCTTATTTCACAAGCGGAACAATCGGCTCCAAAAGTTTTGACGTAGCCGGCACCACAGATGATCCGCTTTACCTTAAGTACAGGTTTGCTACCTCCACTAGTTCTTCCGTACCAGGGGTTCCGTTTAGCTATGAAATGCCAGTACGTACAACTGGACCTTTTACCGTAAATCTTCACTTCCTGGAGCCATTTTACGGGGCACCGGGCGGGAAAACCACAGGTCTGACAGGTGCCCGAGTATTTAATGTGGACATAGAAGGGCAGCGGGTACTAAGCAACTACGACATTTACGCACAAGATGGAGCGGGTAAAGCAACTGTTAAAACCTTCGAGAACTTTTATGTAAACGACGGCCTGCTTACCATCACGTTCACATCTGTTAACAACAATGCTATCATATCTGCTATTGAGGTAATGGCCGGAACAGCAAGCGCTGCAGAGCTTAACTTAACTCAGGCGGCAAGCGTTTTTAAAAATCCTGTGAAGGAAGGAACAAGGCTACAGGTTTACCCGAACCCCAATTCCGGCACTGAGATACTTGTCGACCTCAATGGTTTTGAAGCGTCCGAATCTGTGGAACTTAGCGTTATTGATGCAGCGGGTCGAGTAATACAATCAAATGCCTTGGTTATGAATGAGCAAGGCACCACAATTGCGACCCTGACATTTACCAAGGCTCTTTCCCGTGGTCTGTACTTTATTAAAGCACAATCGGGCACTACAGTTAAGTCTGTAAAGTTTATTGTTGAATAGGCACTTGAGTACCTTCACGTAAAATATGTCGTATGCGGACCAGATCAGCAGCAGGAGCAGAAAAGGTCTCCGAAGGGCTGTTTTGATTACAATAATCCCGGCATACCAACTTCCTTCGCTCTCGAACTACGCAACAATATTTACTTGAATGCACTGAAAGCATACCCAAGGAAGGGAGAAATGCTGGAGGCAAGTTCCTGAACCAGTACAGCCGACCAGAAATTACTGACAAGACATAATTAAATACCCGTGATCATCCTTCTTAACTGATTAGGAAGGATGATCACGGGTATTATACTTTACTGAAGCACCCTACTGCTTAATAACTTCTATGGCAGAAATGATGGCG
>NZ_VFSD01000005.1 GCF_014332515.1 Pontibacter beigongshangensis
TTAACATCCAATCGCCTATCAGGAGCAGCAGCAGAACCTCCTGAACTCATCTTGCAGGGAAAAATAAGGCTTCTATTCCCTGGATTTTGCGCTGGTGCACGCTGCTTTTCCCTACAAGTTTAACTCCGGAGGGCCATTTTTATTGGAATAATTGCTGATTATTGATTGCTTCCTGGTTAAATGGTTGATCCCTCACAAAATTATGCATTGCTGCCATCCCCCTGTGCTGGGCGCAGAAAGATAAGAAATACCACTGCCGCGAGCTTTCAGCTTGCGGCAGGAATACAACTTTTGTTGTTTTATTTGTTGGAGGGTTGATCAGGATTATAACTTATCATCATCCTGAGGCAGAGAAAAGTATAACATCTACTACCTACCAACTAACAGAGCAACAGCAGAAAAGCCTCCTGAGGGCCTTTTTCATTAGAATAATTCTAAGACTGCTACTTTGCGTCATCCAAACAGAAGCGGCCCGTCTGCTACAGGAGCAAACGGGCCGCAATTTCAAATTTTGAATCTCTTTTAATTTAGCGAAGCACTAACTGTTCATCGAGATCAGGAACTCTTCGTTGCTCTTCGTGCCGGTCATTCTGTCTTTCAGGAATTCCATGGCCTCGATGGCGTTCATATCGGACATGTACTTGCGCAGGATCCAGACGCGGTTCAGTTCGTCGCGGTCCATGAGCAGGTCTTCGCGGCGGGTACCGGAGGCAGGCACATCAATAGCAGGGTACACACGCTTGTTGGCCAGCTTACGGTCCAGCTGAAGCTCCATGTTACCGGTACCTTTGAATTCTTCAAAAATAACCTCATCCATCTTAGAGCCTGTGTCGATCAGGGCCGTGGCGATAATGGTAAGCGAACCGCCGTTTTCTACGTTACGGGCAGCACCAAAGAAGCGCTTGGGCTTGTGCAGGGCATTGGCATCTACACCACCCGACAGGATTTTGCCTGACGAAGGAACTACAGTGTTATAGGCGCGGGCCAGACGGGTAATGGAATCGAGCAGGATCACCACATCGTGACCGCACTCTACCATGCGCTTGGCTTTGTCGAGCACTATGCTCGATACTTTTACGTGGCGCTCGGCAGTCTCATCAAACGTAGAGGAAATTACCTCTGCCTTCACGCTGCGGGCCATGTCTGTTACCTCTTCCGGGCGCTCGTCTATGAGCAGGATCATGAGGTAAACTTCCGGGTGATTCTCAGAAATAGCATTGGCTATCTCTTTCAGCAACACGGTTTTACCAGTTTTTGGCTGTGCCACAATCATACCACGCTGGCCTTTACCGATGGGGGCAAACAGGTCCAGTATACGGGTAGAGAGCTGGCTTGGGCGGCCTGTCAGTTTCAGGCGCTCATCCGGGAAAAGTGGTGTGAGGTGCTGGAACGGAATGCGGTCGCGGATCTCTTCAGTTGTTCGTCCGTTCACGGTTTCAACTTTCAGGAGGGCAAAATACTTCTCTCCTTCTTTCGGAGGGCGTATCTGTCCTTTCACGGTATCGCCGGTCTTCAGGCCGAAAAGCTTTATTTGGGAGGGCGACACGTAAATATCGTCGGGGCTGGCCAGGTAATTATAATGCGTGGACCGCAGGAAGCCGTAGCCATCCTGCATCAGTTCCAACACACCTTCATTTATGATTATTCCGTCGAACTCCTTAAAATTGCTCGTGCTGGCATTTATCTGCTGGTTAGCCCTCCGCGGACTGTTATCAGTACTGCGGTTGTCGCTTCTGTTAAAGTCGCGCTGCTCGCGGTTGTCTGGGCGGGCGTCAGCGCGGTTCTCGTTTCGTTCGGCACGTGGCTCACGGTTATCGTTTCGTTCAGGCCGTTCCTGCCGCTGCTCGCTCCGCTCTGCCCGCTCTACCCCTTCAGCACGGGGCTCGGTGCGCTCGGTACGCGGTTCAGTGCGCTCAGCACGCGGTTCGGCTACTGCCTGCTCGCGGTTATCGCGGCGGACCTGCACCCGCTCTCTTTGCTGAGGGCCATGGTCTTTGGCAGGCGCCTTTGCCGGAACAAATAACTGGGGCTGCGCTTCGGCACGGGCTACGTTGGCCCGGGCTGGCTTTTTAGCTACAGGGCCTGCTTTGGCTGGTGCAGGTGCTGGCACAGGGGCCTCTGCTGCCGGGGCAGGAGCTGCTGCTGCAGGGGCAGGGGCTGCCTGCTCATTAGTTGTACTTTCAGGAGTTGGAGATTCTTCTGGAGTAACAGCGCTGGGAGTCTGTTTGATTTTTTTTGGCAATTTTTCGGGAGGGGTACCGGCTTGCTGGTCAAGTATTTTATAGATCAGGTCTTGTTTACTCAATTTCCTGAAATTTTTAACACCCAGGTCTTCAGCAATTTCCTTGAGCTCTGAAAGAAGCCTATCTTTCAATTCTTCAATATTGTACATAAATAATGGTATGGTAGTTAGCTTAACTTGCCAGGTGCGCTTGTGCGAACGCAGCGAGAGATTTTATATTAGAATAGGAAAAAGGTTCGGTTGTGAAAGAGTATGTGAGGCTCAGGATACGCGCCTTCTCAATTTGTACCGCAATGTTATCGCAATACAGCTTAATTTACAAATATTAGCGTGTTTTTTATCAAAAATGTTTCAAGATTTGCCTAAAAGATTTTAGAAAAGCGGCATACTACCCAAAAAAGTATATTTTTGTACCTCTATTTAACGACAAACGATGCTACAGCTAACCGTTTTAAGAGAGCAGACCGACCTGGTAGTGGCAGGCTTAAACAAGAAAAACTACAAAAACGCTGCCCAGGAGGTAGCCGCCTTGCTGGACCTGGACCAGCAGCGCCGTCAGGTGCAGAGCGAGCACGACGACATGCAGGCAAAAGCCAACAGCATCTCCAAAGAGATAGGAATGCTGATGAAAAATGGCGAGCGCGAAAAAGCCGAATCGTACAAAGCCCAGACTTCGGAACTGAAGCAACAGGCAAAATCGCTGGCCGAACAACTCAGCACCATTGAGGAAGAAGTACAAAAAGCGCTGTACAGGCTGCCCAACCTTCCACACGAAAGTGTGCCAGCTGGCAGATCGGCCGAAGACAATGAGGTAGTGCTGCAGCACGGCGACATACCGCAACTGCACGAGGGGGCACTGCCCCACTGGGAACTGATCCAGAAGTACGACATCATCGACTTTGAGCTCGGCAACAAGATTAGCGGTGCCGGCTTCCCGGTGTATAAAAAACAGGGGGCACGGCTGCAGCGGGCGCTCATAAATTTTTTCCTGGACGAGGCCATACAGGCCGGTTACATGGAGGTGCAGCCCCCGATCCTGGTAAACGAGGCCTCCGGCTACGGCACCGGCCAACTGCCCGACAAAGACGGCCAGATGTACCATGCCACCGCCGATAACCTCTACCTGATCCCGACGGCCGAAGTACCCATTACCAACCTGTACCGCGATACTATTGTGCCAGTGGAGCAGCTGCCTATAAAAAACACCGGCCACACGCCCTGCTTTAGGAGAGAAGCCGGATCGTGGGGGGCCGACGTGCGCGGCCTCAACCGCCTGCACCAGTTCGACAAGGTAGAGATTGTGCAGATTACGCTTCCGGAGAAGTCTTATGAGACGCTGGAAGACATGAGCCGCTATATACAGGGCCTGCTGCAGAAACTGGAGCTGCCATTCCGCGTGCTACGCCTCTGTGGTGGCGACATGGGCTTTACTTCTGCCCTCACCTACGACATGGAGGTGTACTCTGCCGCCCAGAGCCGCTGGCTCGAAGTGAGCTCTGCCAGTAATTTTGAGACGTTCCAGGCCAACCGCCTGAAGCTGCGCTACAAGAACGAGACCGGCAAAACCCAGTTACTGCACACCCTCAACGGCAGCGCCCTGGCCCTGCCCCGCATTGTAGCCGCCATTCTGGAAAATAACCAGACACCGGATGGCATTAATATGCCCAAGGTTCTGCACCCTTACCTTGGATTTGAGAAGATTGGGTAATGTGCTGATGCAGTAATAAATTAATACATATCTAAAGTTAAAACAGGGAAGAGCTTCTGGTGCAAATCAGAAGCTCTTCCCTGTTTTATGGACTTTAGCCAATTATTTGAATGAAAAAGGCCCTCCAGAGGTTTTGCTGCTGCTTAAAAGGACATAAGACACAGGACCTCTGGCCTACCTTGTAATTTACCGTTTATGCTACCATGCTCCAGACACTCACAGGAGCTGCGCACGCTGCGAGGCCAGACCAATGAGTTAACCATGCAACAGTCTAGTTCTTTAACTTAATGGCCTTTGTCCCATCAGCACATTAAAAAATCAGCACATTACCCAAACTGCTCCAGGTATTGCCGGTACTGCTCTTTGAGCTTGTACTTTTTAAGTATGGAGGCTTTCACCTCCTCCAGGTGCTGCTCATCCAGGCTGTGCTGTTGAAGCAGTTTCAGGAGGGGCTTGGTATCGTCTTCCTCCATGCCTTCGCGCAGCGTTATTTCTTCGTAGGCCAGCAAAAACTCAGGCGACAGCGACAGCTTGTTTTTCCGGACTGCTATAAACCCGGCAGAAAGCAGCCTCAAGACTCCATCCTCTACTTCCTGGAGGCTCAAGACCACGCCATCCAGGGCGTCGCTCATGAGCAGGACTTCCTGCAGGGGTGCCCCGCCGTCTCCGCCGGTAGCCAGCAGCAGGGCTTCCAGAAACTGAACATCCGATTCCTGCCAGCTTAGGTTAAATTTTGACATACTCCAGTCTTTTGAAATTCCACCGCAAAAATACAATATTTTTCCAGTCAATATTATCGCATTATCTTTATATTGCCGCCGTTTATAACATAGCACATTTCCCCATGTTTTCATTTAAAAGGATAGCCACAGCGGCCTTGTTGTGGCTAATCGTTTGCCTATCAGCTCCGGATAGTTATGGACAGGCTTTTAAGTTCGGCCTTCCCTCTTTTAACAAAGTAGATGAGGCCAAAGGCTTTATCGTGAAAGACAATATCTATACCCAGGGCTTTCTATACTTTAACAAGAATCAACCTGCTCAGGTGGCGTTTAGCACGGGCCGCCACGGGACTCTTACAACCTACACGGCAGACGAACTGACTGAGTTTGGAATTGATGCCGACAGAATCAAATACCTGGCTAATACTGTCGTGCTGGAAGGGGAGTCGCGCCGTGTGTTTGTAGAGGAAATTCTCAGAGGTTCGCTTTTTTACCTGCACAGCGAGAAAACGTTTTATAGAAACAGCGATCCGATGGAGCCACTTAGCAAAGAGACTGTTGCCGCTCACATCACCTCACTCTCTGCCCCAGCTACCAGGTGGAACAGCGACTTTCATCTGCTCCGGCCCAAACCGCAGCCAGTCCGGTATTTTGCCAGAAACCTGGACACAGGAAAATCACCAACAACTATGTTTACCCATATTGGCTTGTTTGTGAGCTTTAATACATCAACACTCACGCCAGCCAAGTTTACCACTTACAAAGCCATACAAAAGCTGGATCAGGCAACCTCCGCGAATATGAGCGCAGGAGTTTATGCAGACTTCCCTTTCTGGGCCTTTAACAACTGGTCTTTTCTGACACAGGCAGCCTACGGCAAAATGCGGTTTGCGGAGACAGTGGAATCGCAGAACACCCGCTACGACATGAGGCTGAACCTGGACTATGCCCGGCTGGCACTTATGCCGAAATATACGCTTAGCTTTTCTAAACTACGGCTGTTTGCAAATGCTGGCCCCACCTTTACTTACCACCTAAAGCACGACAGCCAAGGCAGGCAAGCTGTACTGGAAGGCCAGAAGGTGTATGTTTCGGAGCAGCCGGGATTCTCTGTAAAGCAAGCTATGCTTGGCCTCGAAGGAGGAGCCGGCATCAGCTATTTTTTCCTGCCAAAGCATTACCTGTCGCTGCAATTCAGCCAATCGAAGAGCTATAGCAGGTATTTCAATGTAAGCAATCAATCTGTTAGGGTTAGTGTTAATTTATGAGACCATATTTTACCCGTTGCCTCCTGCTCGTTCTCTGCTTTAGCCTGTGCCATTGCGCAAAAGAGAAAGATTTTTTGAGTCAGACCCCTTACCCGCTTCTCAACATCAGTAGTGCGACAACAGATAATGCAGGAATAAGCGTGACGGCAGAAATTACCTCACCAGGCGGAACTGCGGTAACTGAGTTTGGTATTGCCTATAAGCTCAGGGATTTTTCTAAGGAGGAAATCAGGGTAAAGGCTCCCTCTGCATCTGACACTAAATTCAGTTATCAGATAAAAGATCACCTGGAAAAAAACACTGTTTATGAATTCAGGGCCTATGCTCTGGTAGGCGACAAAACGGTGTATAGCGATCTGGTGCAGGCAAAAAGCCTGATCACCAGCGCCCCCGTAATTACAGACTTCTCTCCCAAAGAAGGTCCCTCTGGTACAGAAGTCACTATTACCGGCACCAGCTTTCCGGTAGACAAGAGCAAGGTGCGCGTATATATTGGCGGTATGCAGTTGAACGTAGTATCCTCGACCCCAACCAAAATTATTGTTCGGGTTTATACGTGGGGCATTTATGGGTCTTTCCCGCTTCGTGTGGTTATAAATGGAGTAGAAGGTAAATCTGATCAGCATTTCAGGATATGGGGGCCGGAAATAACACGCCTGAGCAGATCTCATGGCCTACCCGGCGACACCTTAACGCTTTTCGGAAAAGATCTTGAAGGAAATAACCTGCAGATTTCGCTTAATCACCAACCTTTTAAAATCCTCTCTTCTTCCGACACGAAGGTAAAACTTGAAGTACCTACGCATACTTATGATTATTTTGACAGGCCTTTCCCCCTTATTCTTTCCACTGACAAAGGCACGGCCACATCTCCTGTCAATTTCACGGTTTCAACCAACCTGAAAGAAGAAACCTACCTAAGATTAAATTATAATGCTGAATACAGACCAGGCTTTGAAGTAAACGGGAAAGGCTATTTTTATGATTATTATAATATCACGAGTTACCATCCGGCTTCTAAAACCTGGAAAACTGAAAGTAATGCGCCCTGGCGAAACTCCCCTATCTGGGAACGGGTTGGCGACAAAGCCTATGTAATTGGGGGCTATTTGCACAGTACCAGGTACAGCGAGGTTTGGGAATTAGATCTCAGTCTAAACACCTGGAAAAAACTTGACAACCTTCCTTTTTCGGTGCATAACGCAGCGAGCTTTGTTTTAGATGGCAAAATATATTTTGGTGGCGGCATCAATTCACGCAACGATAACTATACACTCTGGCAGTATGATCCGGCCACACAGCAGGTTGTGGCTCAAAATCAATTACCGGGATATGTAACTGCCGGCAATACCTTTATTCTAAAAGGCAAGGCGCATCTGTTAATTGGCCAGGACATATTTTCTTTTAACCAGACAAGTAATTCCTGGGAAAAGGAGATTACGCATAGTATAAGTAAACCTTTTGCTATCACCATAGGTGATTCAAAACTCTTCCTTCTATCTAAGACAGATAATCAATTTATACACCAATATGAGGCTGATACGAAAGTCTGGAAGAAGGTAGCTTATTTCCCTCACCAGTATGGGAACAACCAGTACCTCCGATTCACAGGTTTTAGCACAGCGAATAAGTTTTATATTGGCAGTTATCTAGCCGGGAGCTATGGCGACAGCCAATTCTACTCCTACACCCCCTGATCAAACAGCATCAAAGGAAATATCCCACATGCATTTAAAGTGCCCTTTGGGGCACTTGCTGTAGCCGATCTTGGAGCAGGGGCGGCAGCTGAGCCCCTTTACTTCCAGCACCTTATAGCTGGTGCGGTATGGGTACATGCCGAACTCCGGAATGGTATTGCCCCACACGCTGATGATGTCTTTGCCAAAGGCGGCGGCAATGTGCATCAGGCCAGTGTCGTGGCTCACCACCTGCTCCGCCTGCCGCACCAGCGAGGCCGACTGGTTGAGGTTGTACTGGCCGCAGGCGTTGTAAATTACTGTGCCGGCCTTTCCTAAAGCTGCATCAAAATAAGAGGCTATTTCATTGCCGGTTGCTGCGTCTTCTTTTCCACCCAGCAACACAACAGGTCGCTGCAGGCGCTCGCAGAGCTCTACGATGCGCTTGGTTGGCAACCGTTTGGTAAAGTGCTGTGCGCCTATGGCAAAGGCGGTGTACCCCTGCCGGAAAGGCTCCGGCAATGACTCCAGCGCTACTTCGTCTTTGGCCGGTATAAAGTAATCCAGGCCATTGCCATCGTCTTTCACACCCAAGGCAGATGCTGCCTCCAGGTAGCGGTCTACGATGTGCACGTCAGGCAACATGCTCAGCTTGAGGTTCACCATCAGCCACTTCTCGTAATTCAGCTTGTTAAAGCTTTTGTTCGGCTTGCCCAGCCGGAACTTGATGACACGGGTGCGCAGGTTGTTGTGCAGATCCACCACATAATCGAAGTTCTCGGCCTGTAGCTCCTGCACCAGTTCCTTCAGGCTGCCCTGCAACACATGCACCTTGTCTATATGAGGGTTATTTTCCAGTATAGTCCTAAAGCCCTGCTTGGTGCAGAAATGCACCTCCGCCCCCGGCACCTGCTGCTTAATGCAACGGATTACAGGCGTGGTCAGCACAATGTCGCCGATGGAGGAGAAACGGAGGATGAGTATTTTGGGCATTGGGTGTTAAATCTGGATTTTTATTTATGTTAATTAGGCGTCTGCAGCAGAGCACTTTAAGTTAGCGACAGGAAAAGTCTGGCACAAGAAGCGCTTTAAGCAGGCCTGACCAAAATTCATAAAGTGGTGAACTGCAGCAGCAACAGCAGAAACTACAGCCTCTGGAGGGCCATTTTCATTAGCATAATCGCTCCTGAGCCACTATAGCGTGCGCTGAATATTATTAAACATTCACTCACCCACTCATTCAATCATTCACAATTTCAACGTATCTGCTCCTTCCGCTCCCTGAAATACTTCTCCACCTCTTCCGCAGATTTGGCGTTGAAAGTCATTTCTTTGGTGAGGCCTCCCTTGCGACCCATGTATACGCCGTAGCGCATGTCGTGGTAGCCGCTGGTGTGGTGGGCATCGGGGTTTATGCTCAGTATAACGCCCTGCTCGAGCGCGTACTGCACCCAGCGCCAGTCCAGGTCGAGGCGCCAGGGGTTTGCGTTAATCTCGATGATGACTTTGTTGGCCGCGCAGGCGTCTATCACCGCTTTGTGGTTGATCGGGTAACCTTCGCGGCGCAGCAGTAGGCGGCCTGTCGGGTGGCCGAGCATGGTGGTGTAAGGGTTCTCGATGGCGGTGATGAGGCGGGCGGTGGCTTTTTGCTCGTCCATGTTCAGGCTGCTGTGGATGGAGGCCACAATAAAGTCGAAGCTGGCCAGGATGTCCGGATCGTAGTCCAGAGAGCCGTCGCCCAGAATATCGGACTCTATGCCTTTAAATATTTTGAAAGGAGCCAGCTTTTGGTTCAGTTCGTCTATCTCCTTTTGCTGCCGCATCACATCGCCCTCGCGCAGGCCGCCGGCATAAGAGGCTGTTTTGGAGTGGTCGCAGATGCCGAGGTACTCGTAGCCGAGGTCGCGGCAGTAGGTGGCCATCTGCTCCAGGGTGTTGGCGCCGTCGGAGTAGGTGCTGTGGTTGTGCAGGATGCCTTTCAGGTCGTCAAGCTCCAGCAGGTTGGGCAGCTTGTTCTCCAGCGCCAGTTGCAGCTCGGTGGTGCCTTCGCGCAGCTCTGGCTCTACGTAGGCCATGCCGGCTGCTTTGTAAATGTCTGCCTCCGTGGCATACGCACCTCCACGGGCCAGGGTTAAGAGGCTTTTACCGTCTGCCACAACTGTGGTTATATGCGCCACCGCAGCCGACTGCAACAGCACTTCGGCTGCAAATTTGCTTTCCGGCACGAGCTTTATCTCCGTCTCCAGGTTAGTAACAGTGTGGCTGCCGCGCCACACCAGCGGCCCCGACTGCTGCTCCTGCTGCTGCAGTACGTCGACCTGGCTTAGTTTCTCGGCGGCGGCTGCCGGAGCGGCGGTTGCCACCACAAACTGCAGTTTTTCCACAATCTCCAGCCGGCGGCGGATGGCCCCTACCTGCTCCACCTGCGCCTCCGGCAGGGCTTCACGGATTGCCTGCAACAGCTCCGTGGCGCCCGGTTCGGCTTCGGCATAGAGCATTTTGCCCCGGTTCTGCTGGGTAAAGAGCACTGCCTGCCGGATGTTCTCCTGCGTTTTGGCTCCGAAGCCTTTAATTTTGCTCAGCTTGTCCTGCTCGCATGCCTCCAGCAGTTCCTCCACGGTTTCGGTGCCCAGCTCTTTCCAGATGACCCGCACTTTTTTGGGGCCGATGCCTTTTATCCGCAGCATCTCCACCACACCGGGCGGTGTAGCGGTCAGCATCTGGTCGAGCTCGGCAAAGGAGCCCGTTTCGTTCAACTCCACTATTTTGGCGGCTATACCTTTGCCTACACCGTTTATGCTCTCCAGCTCTGCCTGGCGCTTGCCTTCCAGGGGCTCTTCCACCAGTTCGAGCGCTGCCACAGCATTGCCATAGGATCTGATTTTAAACGGGTTCTCGTCGTGCAGCTCCATGAGCTCAGCCGTGAGCTTAAAGAGTCTTATGATCTTCTTGTTTTCCAAAGTGCGGGTTTTGGTTGTTAGCACAAAGATAACAAAAGCCCCCGTACCAGCCAGAAGGTGGACGTCAAAAGGAGCCACCGATTGTTTCTACTCGGAGAGAGATAATTTGCCAGAATCAGAATAGTAGCATGCTCAGATAAGGTTAAATCTGAATTATTGTAATGAAAAGGGACCTCCGGAGGCTTTGCTGCTGCTACTGAAAAGGATACAATTGGCAGGACTGTTCTGTCTAAATCAGGATTTGCAGGATGTAAGGACATACAGGATATTCTACTACCCAGAGGCAGTTGCCGCTCGCCCACAAGCTCCTTGACAGATGGGCAAGAGTAGGACAAAAAAATTAGGTGGAGAGAACAGCAACCAACAGTTTAACAACCAGCAATACGTAACCAGCAATTATTTGAATAAAAACAGCCCTCCAGAGGTTACTGCTGCAGGTTTAACACTGTACCCGTCTTTATAATACGAGAGCACCAATCGGTAAGGCAATAATAAAAAAATCAGCTACAAAATGCCTCGGGTGCTGCTCTGGAAACAGATTTGTCAACATATCTAATTTTGAATTTCTAATTTTTAATCCGGCGAAGCTCCATACTTGATAGATGAATTGCTATATTAGCCTGAACAAATGCCCTACCACTGGGCCTATCGCCGTCTGCTATGAAAAACGTATTGTTGCTAAGCCTCTTGTGCCTCGCCCTGTTAGCCAACACCTGTCGTACAGAGAAACTGGAGCGGGAGCTGCTGCAGGTTACCTGGCTCCACTCTTTCGAGGAGGACGAAGGCGACACGCTGGTATACAGGCCCAATACATTTGATTTTCCGCCCTCCCGGGGCAGAACAGGCTTCGCGATAGAAGACAATGGCGTGTTTAAGGAATACCTGATCGCACCCACCGATGGGCTGGAGGAGCATGTCGGGCAATGGACACACGGCGGTAACAAAGAGCTGCACATCCGCTTCAGAGAAGAAAAACCCGCCCTACAGGATTACAGCCTGGAAATTGTCTCGATCAGGGATAAGGTGCTGAAGGTAAAAAAGATTCCGCTTACCACGGCCGAATAATCCTTGTTTCAGGCTGGAGGCCGGTTGTGATGCAGCCGGGCAAAAGCGAACCTTTGTGCCGCTTTCCTTCTCATAATATGACAAACATCCGAAATATTATGATTCGGACAACAGGATGCAGCTTAATTTACGTACTGGATAATTCATACATACTATTTTCGTTTTAAATTAAATGCAATACTGGTTAGTAAAATCAGAGCCTGACACATATTCGTGGGGAGATCTGGTAAAAGATGGCCGAACCAGCTGGGACGGTGTACGCAACTTTCAGGCCCGCAACAACCTGCAGAAGATGGAGCCGGGAGACCTGGTGCTTTTTTATCACAGCGTATCGGAGAAGGCTGTAGTCGGCATTGCCAAAGTAGACCGCCCGGCTTACCCGGACCCAACCGCCGACGACCCAAAATGGATGGCCGTAGACCTGGTGCCCGAACGTGGTTTTAAAGCCCCCGTAACACTGGAACAAATAAAGAAAGATGCCAGGCTGGAGCAAATCGGCCTGCTCCGGCAGTCGCGCCTGTCGGTAATGCCCCTGAGCCCGGAAGAGTTTGATGTGCTGCTGTCGTTAGGAAATTAGCGGCCCTGTAGCGGCACCAGCCCCTGCCGGCACTCTCTTTCGCCAGCCTCCTAACACAGGTGTGAACCTGATGGTACCCCTGATGTTCTTACTACAGCCACATCGGGGTAATTGCATGGTATGTATGGTATCTACCAAGAGAGATTTTCTTATGACCGGAATACGTATACTGCTGTTTCTTTTTTTTATACTGGCTGCCCCTCCCCTACTCGCACAGGAAAAGGAGGAGGAGGAGGGCCCGATGCAGCCCGTGCGCCTGGAAATAGAGTACGGCTCCGATAACATGGAGTTTGAGCTCTTTCCGCTGGCCGACAGCAGCCTGCTGCTCTACAGCAAAAAAACAGACCTCTGGAACAGGAAAGCCACCCATACTTTTGAGCGGCTCAACGCAAAGCTCGACAGGGTCTGGAGCTGCACCCACGACCTGACACCTGAAGACCAGTACATCCTGAGCTACAGCGAAGGTATTTACCTGTATATGGTCTTTGCCGGCACAAACGATCAAAAGTATAAGTTCCTGAGATTAAACTCCCTGACCGGAGATGCCATTGCCACCACCCACACCCTGGAGCCTATCCGGAACCTATTTCAGTTTAGCGTGCTGCACGGCCGCTACTTTCTGATAGGCACCAGCAAAAGAGACTTTAAGCCGCTGCTGCTCTACGTGGACCCTGCGCCCAACCTGGTGAAGCTCCTGCCGGCCACCTACGGCGACGAATCTACCTTCTCGGACCTGCAGCCGGTACCGCAGCACCAGCGCATGGATGTGGTGCTCACAGAATCTAACAATAAGATTTCGCGCCTGCAGGTAAAGAGCTTTAACGTGCAGGGTGAACTCATCAGCAACCACTTTATTCTGCAGCAAGACAACAAAAACCTGCTCACCGCCGAAGTCACCCCTGTCGATACGCTTTCCAGGCTGCTCATCGGCTCGTACAGCACCTCCGGCTTTCAGCTCAGCAACGGATTTTTCACCTCTCCGGTGGCCTCGCAGGTAGTAAACGGGGAGTTCTACAGCTTTGTCCAGCTTAAAAACTTTTTTAAGTTTATGTCGCCACGCCGCGAAGAGCGCACCCGCCGGCGCGAAAGAAATAGAATAGAGGCCGGAAAACAACCTGCTAACCGCTACCGCATGCTGCTCCACGACCTCATACCAACCACCGAGGGCTATATGCTGGCGGCAGAGATCTACTACCCGCAAAGGCGCCGAAGCTCCAGCTACCTGGACCCGAGCCTCTATGGCGCACAATTTTTCCGGCACACTATGCGCGAAAACGAAGAGTACAAAAGAACGCATGCCGTAGTGTTGGGTTTCGACAAGAACGGGGTGCTGCTTTGGGACAATATATTCCTGCTCAAAAACCTGGTTTCTGCCAATCTTACACCTGCGGTAGAAATAGTCTACGCCCCTGACGGAAGAATAATAATGGTGTATCCGGACGAACAAGAAATCGCTTACCAGATCATGACACCTGAAAAATTCTCAGACGAGGTAAACAAGCTGGACATTCTCACCTACCACGAAAAGGAAAAAGTGCTGACCACAGAGCAACTAGGCATTATTCCCTGGCACGATGGCAATTTTGTAGCCTTTGGGTTCCAGCACATCAGGCGCATAAGCGGCGAATCGCAGCACGTGTATTTCATAAATAAAATTGCCTTCTGATAGCCCTCCCCCTACCTCACTTCTTTTTAAGCTATCACCCAGCTGTGGCAGCAGCAGCAGCAAAAAATGGCCTGGAGGGCTGTTTTCATTAGAATAATTTGCACGATATAACCAGGCCCCGGACTTCAGAAAAATGCTCCTAACAAATCAGCAGCCTCCAGCTAAAAATCCTTTAAACAATATATCAAAGCATATTTTTCAAGATTTCAGATTTTGAATTTCTAATTTTTAATTTGGCGAAGCCCCTCAGGCAGATTACCTGCCCGAAAATTTTAGATTCTTTAGCTGAACTCTCTATATTTGCAGTTAGAACTCCGGCTATGCAGAAAAGACTTATCGTTAACCACCAGCTGCTCGATATTATGGTGATGCGCCTGTGCCACCAGCTCATCGAGAACCACGGCGATTTTTCTGATTCCGTCATTATTGGTTTGCAGCCACGGGGCAGGCAGGTGGCACAACGCCTGCAGGCCAACCTGGAAACCATTCTGGGCATGCGGGTACCTACCGGCTACCTCGACACCACCTTCCACCGCGACGATTTCAGGAGAAGAGACACGCCCCTTACCGCCAATGCCACGCACATCGACTTTCTGATTGAAGACAAGAAAGTGATACTGGCAGATGATGTGCTCTACACAGGCCGCTCGGTGCGGGCCGCCCTGGATGCCATGATCGCCTTTGGCCGCCCCGCCAATGTGGAACTGCTGGTGCTGATAGACAGGCTGCACAGCCGCCACCTGCCCATAGAACCCACTTATGTGGGCCGCAGGGTAAACTCCATTCAGTCGCAGAGAGTGCTGGTGGAGTGGCAGGGGCAGGACACGCAGGAAGATAATATCTGGTTAATTACCAAAAACGAAGAATAGATTTAACATGCAAGAGCTCAGCGCGCGGCACCTGTTAGGCATCAAAGACATTACAGCAGAAGACATTCGCCTTATTTTCGAGACAGCGGATAATTTTAAAGATGTTCTGAACCGACCCATCAAAAAAGTGCCCTCGTTGCGAGACATCACTATTGCCAATGTCTTCTTCGAAAACTCGACCCGCACACGCCTCTCCTTTGAGCTGGCCGAGAAAAGGCTATCGGCCGACGTCATCAACTTCTCCTCCAGCGGAAGCTCCGTAAAAAAAGGCGAAACCCTGCTCGACACGGTCAACAACATACTGGCCATGAAGGTAGACATGATCGTGATGCGCCATGCCAGCCCCGGCGCGCCGCACTTCCTGTCGCGCCATATTAAGGCCAACATTATAAATGCCGGAGACGGTACCCACGAGCATCCCACCCAGGCCCTGCTCGACTCTTACTCCATCCGCGAAAAGCTGGGTGATGTGGCAGGCAAAAAAGTGGTGATCATTGGCGACATCATGCACTCGCGGGTGGCGCTTTCCAATATTTTTGCTTTGCAGAAGCTTGGTGCTGAGGTAATGGTTTGCGGCCCGTCTACGCTGCTGCCTAAGCACATACAGTCGCTGGGGGTAAAAGTGGAGCTCGACGTGCGCAAAGCCCTTGCCTGGTGCGACGTGGCCAACGTGCTGCGCATACAGCTGGAGCGCCAGCAAATGAAATATTTCCCCTCACTCCGCGAATATTCGCTCTACTACGGCATCGATAAAAAACTGCTCGACAGCCTCGACAAGGAAATTACCGTGATGCACCCAGGCCCGATAAACCGGGGCGTAGAGCTAAGCAGCGATGCCGCCGACTCACACCATTCCATCATTCTGAACCAAGTAGAAAATGGCGTGGCTATCAGGATGGCGGTCCTATACCTGCTGGCTTCAAAAACATAAGCTGTTTAAGTACAGCATTATTCCCAAAACAAAACCGCATATCCCATTTTGGGACAATTAACAAATAAAAGATGCTCTTTATGTCGAATACAGCAACATAAGAGCATTTTCTTGTTTTTGGCATCGGTATTGTCTATCTCTCATTTTTTAATGAGTTATTTCAATATCAACAAAAACATGAAAAAACATTTTACTATCCTGGCATCGGCTATCTTACTTGCCGCAACTACTCCGTCTGCTATGGCAGCTGGTTTACATGGTTCTACAGTGGCAGAAACTCCTGTAGCTGCTCTTCAGCTGAAAGAAGTAAACAGCAACTTAATTTTAGAACTGGAGCTTAATGAGAGCCAGTATGTATTGCTCAAAACGCTTTACAGTCAATATCAAAAAGAAGTGTCAGCGCTTGCAAACGCTACTCAGGAGAATGCTGAACTCGAAGGCTTAACAAACGCCTTTCTTGCCGAAGCTTCCAGAATTCTTAAACCGGAGCAGTTAGCTGGTTATGTAGGAACTACAACAGCAGAAGCTTTTCTGGCCGAGAGCAAGTAAAGTTTAAAAATAAACACATAAACAGGCCCGCCTCCTATCCGGAGTGCGGGCCTGTCTGTTTACCAGCGTTTCTGTACCAGCCCCTGCTGCCAGCAAAACGATCGGTACCCAATTATGCTAATGTTTTAGGCCCTCCGGAGCTCTTTAGAGCTGCTGCTTTTAGATACCAGATGTTAAATGCTAAACTTGTTCTCTGAATCAGGACTTAGCTTTACTAATGTTTAAAAGATTATGGTGCTACATGCCTGCTTCGGCAGGTCATTTTCAAATCAGGCATTCGGCAAATGAAAATCGCTACTGCAGTTCTAGCGCTCCCCCAATTTGGCTTTTAGAAATGTTTGATGCTTAAGAAGCAGCAAGCATAGCTGCCATCATTTCTAATTTTGAATTTGCCAAGGCACTAGGTTTACAGCCAAAACCACATAAAAAAGGGGCTGCAGAAATCTGCAGCCCCTTTTTGGCTTTATAAGTTGTTAATGTTTATGGTAAGTCAAGCTTCATGTCCGGTGTGTTCATCTCGAAGCCTACTCTTCTGTTCTGCGAACGAGCCTTGGCAGTTCTTGCTTTAGACAGACGCGTGTTTACTTTTACAAGTGGCTGCGTTTCGCCATAACCTCTGGTCACGAGACGGTCAGCATTTCTTACGCCTCTTGATACCAAGTAGTCTTTCACAGCTTGTGCACGACGCTCAGACAGTGCCTGGTTGTACTCTTCAGAACCAATATGGTCAGCATGACCTTTGATTAACAGTACATGGTCAGGGTATTTCTCAAGTGCAACAATAATGCTGTCAAGCAACTGCTGGTATCCGTCCTGTACTCTTGACTGATCAAATTCGAAGCGAACTTTTTCTTCCATCAGTTTCAGTGTAGCGGCATCAAGTTCAGGGCAACCACCTTTGTCAGCTGGTCCTGGCGTGTTAGGGCAAATGTCCTGATCATCCGGAACACCGTCACCGTCAGAGTCTACAGTACAGCCATCCGGGCCAACTTGTACGCCTGCTGGCGAGTCTGGGCATTTGTCATCAAGATCTGGCACACCATCACCGTCAGTGTCTGGGCAACCACGCATCGCGGCAGAGCCAGCTTCATCCGGGCAACGATCATCTTTGTCAGCTACGCCGTCACCGTCACGGTCTGGGCATCCTTGTGTGGCAGCAGTACCTGCTTCAGTTGGGCACTGATCCTGGTAATCCGGAACACCGTCGCCGTCAGAGTCGATAGGGCAGCCATTTTTGTCTACCTGCACACCTGTTGGCGTGTCTGGGCACTTGTCTCTTCTGTCTGGCACACCGTCGCCATCAGCATCAGCGGCTTTGCCTAAGTTAAAGCCAAGACCGATATTGTGCATCAGGAAACGATCGTTGTCGCTACCAGAAACGTTGTCGAAGCCATCGTTGCCTGTAAACACGTAGTTTGTCTGAATAAAGGCGCTCACACCATCAGAAAAACGGAAGCGGATACCAGCACCACCCATGGCAGCAGCCGTTACGAAGCTGTTTTCAGCGAAAACCGCTCCGTTAGTGGCTCCTTCCGTTCTGGCATGCATACCACCACCGGCAACTTGCAGGTATGGGCCTATAAAGGCATCTTCTTTCAAGATGGTACCATACATTTTCAAACGCAGGCCAAGCATGGCACTACCAATTTTGGCATCAAAGTGATTCTGATCGTTTATTCTGGCTTCTGCGCCACCGTAGGTCAGGTGCAAACCAAGATCAAAAGAAGGGCTCAGGTAGCGGTTTAGTGATAAGCCACCACCCCACTCAAGCCTGTTGCTTTCGAAGAACTGGTCTTCCAGTTCACCCTTATATTGGAGTGCACTACCGTATATCTGCAGGTTAGTGCGCCGATCTGCATTTTGTGCAAGTAAGGCTGTACTTGCCGACAGCAGGAATACAAGCAGGAATGCAATTGTACTTTTTAGTTTCGTTAAATGTGTTCGCATAATTCTATGAAATATATTTTGATATGACAATACGTACATGTTTACTGGTAAGTTTTTGTGGATAGCTGAAAAAACAGGTTTAGTTACGTTTAAGGTGTCTGGGAATGTATAAAAGAATGAAATGCCGTAGTTTTTTTTCATAAGAGCCCTTAAATTATTCCTATATCTAAACGGTTGTTAAGCGTTTGATATTCTTTGACAAAGGTCTGCCAAGAGCTGCAGGTGCCGCACCACTGGCGCAGCTACCGCCTAATTTGATTCTTATTTCAACTCTTTGTTTTTAAAAAGGTTTTAATTCATCAAAAAAAATTAAAAATGGGTTCTAAAGTTTATTTCTGGCTGCTTCTATAAAGGGTCCTATATTCACAGTCCGGCCACGCTTCTTATGGTAAATGGTCAGGGGCGCTGCCTGCCCATAAGCTGTTCAATTTCGTCTGCCTCCAGCGGAATATCCTTCATCAGGTTCAGCGGTCCGTTCTTGGTCACCAGAATATTATTCTCCAGCCTGATACCGATTCCTTCTTCCCTGATATAAATACCTGGCTCACAAGTAAAAACCATTCCCTCTTCAAAAGGCCGGTATTTATTACCGACATCGTGCACATCGAGACCCAGAAAGTGGGAGGTGCCGTGCATAAAATACTTTTTGTAGAGCGGTTGTGCCGGGTCCTGGTGGCGCACATCGCCTTCGTTCAGCAGCCCCAGGTTTATGAGTTCGTTTTGCATAACCGTGCCTACAAACGCATGATACTGGTTCAGCGAGTTGCCGGGCACCAGCATCTGGGTGGCGGCCTTCATCACGCGCAGTACCGCCTCATACACTTCGCGCTGCCGTTTGGTAAATTTACCGTTCACAGGCACCGTGCGGGTCAGGTCGGCCGCATAGTTGGCGTATTCGGCCCCAAAGTCCATCAGCACCAGGTCGCCGTCTTTGCACGCCTGGTTGTTATTAACATAATGCAAAATGCAGGCATTTGCCCCCGATGCAATAATTGAAGTGTAGGCAGGCCCGCGTGAGCGGTTCCGGATAAACTCGTGGTAGATCTCGGCCTCTATCTCATATTCCATCACACCCGGGTTAATAAAACCGAGCAGCCTTTGGAACGCCTGCCCAGTTATGTCGCAGGCCCTTTTGATCAGCTCAATCTCCGCCTCCGATTTGATGGCCCGCAGGTGGTGCATAATGGGCGCGCTACGCTCATACTTGTGGAGCGGGTACTGCGCTTTGCACCACTTTATAAAGCGGGCATCGCGTGTCTCTACCTCCACCACCGCTCTGGTGTGCTCATTCGTATTCAGGTACACATGCTCGGCTTCTGCCATCAGCACGTTAAGTACCTGCTTAAATTCGGTGAGCCAGAAAACAGTGTTGATTCCGGAGACTTCAGCAGCCTGCTCTTTGGTTAATTTATAGCCTTCCCAGGTCAGGATGAGGTCATTTGTTTCGCGAAGAAACAGGATTTCCTGCATTTTTTCGTCTTTGGAATCGGGGTAAAGCAGCAGAATGCTCTCTTCCTGGTCAATGCCGGAAAGGTAGAAAATATCGTTGTTTTGCCGGAAGGCCATAGTGCCATCCGCATTGGTTGGCATGATATCGTTAGAATGGAAAATAGCAATAGAACCAGGTTTCAGCTGCTTTCTGAAGTTCTGTCTGTTTCGGATGAACAACTGATTCGTAACGGGCAAGTATCGCATGTTTTATAGCTTTTCTTGATAAAATAGGCACCCCATATGTTGCGCCCCCCTCCTTGTCGGCCCAAATTTAGAACAAATATATTAAATAAACTATTATCAGATTTTAAAGAAACTAAAATCCACTTTGGGCCACCCGCCATACGATCTTTTTTTGAACACAGAGATAAAGTGTAATTTTGCAGCGAAAAAGACAGCTTATGATCAGGATCGGCTTTGATGCCAAACGTGCTTTCAACAACACTTCGGGCCTTGGCAACTACAGCAGGTTTGTGATATCCAGCATGATCCGGCACTACCCGGAGCAGTCCTACTTATTGTTTACGCCAAAGATTTCCGCGCTTTTCGAGGCATTTTATCCTGCAGGGGCCACCACGCAGGTGGTAACGCCGGCGGCCGGTCTTCAAAAAAGAATGGCCTCCCTTTGGCGTGTTTTTGGCATGGCCGCTACGCTCCGGAAATTCCCGGTCGATATTTACCATGGCCTGAGCAACGAACTGCCTTTTGGCCTGCCCCGCAGCAAGGTAAAAAGCATCGTCACGATACACGATCTCATCTTTATACGATTTCCGGAGTTATACAAGCCGCTCGACCGCCTTATTTATAAACAGAAAGTTATGTATGCCTGCCGGCAAAGTGACCACATTATTGCCATTTCGGAGCAAACGAAACAAGACCTGATCGATATCTTCAGGATCGACAGCTCCCGCATCAGCGTGGTGTACCAGGACTGCGACCCGGCATTTCACCAAAAATGCTCCCAGCAGCAACTGCAGCAGGTAAAAGAGAAATACAGCCTCCCCGACAACTTTATACTAAGTGTGGGCACCCTTGAAAAGCGGAAGAACCAGCTCCAGCTACTGCAGGCCTGGCACAGCAGTTCGCTGCCAGACACAGCAGAAATAGTGTTTGTAGGGCGCAGAACACCTTATGCGGAGCAGCTCGAGGCCTGTGTGCAGCAGCATGGGCTGGAGCAGAAAGTGCATTTCCTGCCTTATATTCCTTTTCAGGAGCTGCCTGCTATTTTCCAGCTGGCCCGGCTATTCGTGTACCCCTCTATGTTCGAAGGTTTTGGCATACCGATCGTGGAGGCGCTAAACAGTGGCGTGCCTGTTATTACCTCTACCGGCTCCTGCTTCAGGGAGGCAGGAGGGCCCGAAAGCCTCTATGTAGCACCAGGCGATGTGGCGGCACTGGGCAACAGCATGCGCAAGGTGCTCGAGGATGAGGCACTGCGGCAGCAAATGATACGCTCAGGTTACGCCCATGTACAGCAGTTCCGGCCTGAGCAAACTGCGGCCCAACTGCAGGCCATCTACAGGCAAGTGCTCCAAAAATAAGAACACCTATCTGTTTGTGGCACAATTTGCGTACCTTTGTGTTCCAATTTTCCGATTGAATGCTTGATTATCATATTCATAAATTAGCGAACGGCATCCGCATCGTTCACAAGCAAGTACTGCACACAAAGATTGCCCATAGTGGCTTTATCCTGGATATCGGGAGCCGCGACGAGCTGCCTGAGCAGCTGGGCCTGGCGCATTTCTGGGAGCACATGGCCTTTAAGGGCACCGCCAAGCGCAAGTCTTTCCACATCCTGAACAGGCTCGAAACAGTGGGCGGCGAGCTAAACGCCTATACCACCAAAGAAAAGCTCTGCCTTTACAGCTCCGTGCTCGACAAACATTTCGAGAAATCGTTTGAGCTGCTCACCGACATCACCTTCCATTCGATTTTCCCGGAAAAGGAAATAGAGAAAGAGCGGGGCGTGATACTGGAGGAGATGGCCATGTACCTCGACACCCCGGAAGAGGCCATTGTAGATGAGTTCGACAATGTAGTATATAAAAACCACCCGCTCGGCAACAACATTCTGGGCACCAAAGAAAGCGTTTCAGGCTTCCGGAAGCAGGACTTCCTTAACTTTATAGACCGCAACCTGAGCACCGACACGCTGGTTTTCTGCTCTGTGAGCAACCTGCCCTTTAAAAAGGTGGTGCAACTGGCCGAGAAGTATCTGTCTGAGATTCCGGTTATCAGCAAGCAGCGCAAGCGTGTCCCGTTTTCCGGCTACACCCCGCATACCGTCACCATCGAAAAACCAATTTCGCAGGCGCATTGCGTGCTGGGCGGACCGGCGTACGCGCTCAACGATGAGCGCCGGATTCCGTTTTTTCTGCTGGTGAACCTGCTGGGCGGCCCCGGCATGAACTCGCGCCTGAACCTGGCCGTGCGCGAAAAGCACGGGCTCGTTTATACCATCGATGCCAATTATGCCACGTATATAGACACAGGCCTGCTTTCGATCTACTTTGGCACAGAGAAAAAGCAACTCAACCGCACCACCTCGCTGGTGCTGAAAGAGCTGAAGAAGCTCCGTGAGAAGCCACTGGGCTCGCTGCAGCTGCACACTGCTAAGGAGCAGCTGATGGGGCAACTGGCCATGGCCGAAGAAAGCAACATCGGCCTGATGATGATGATGGGCAAAAGCATTCTGGACCAGGAGAAAGTCGACACCCTGAACGAGATCTTCGACCAGATAAAAGTCATCACCGCCAGCAACCTGCAGGATATCGCCAACGACACCCTGCGCGAAGAGCAGCTCAGCTTCCTGAATTACGTACCTGTTTAATGTGCTAATGGGTTAATGTGCTGATGTGCTAATTTCCACCTTTCGATTTTAAGTTATTTAATTTTGAAAGGCTAGCAGCGTGATTAGCATTAAGTCGAATTCAACACATTAAGTAAATTAGCACATCAGCACATTAATAAATCAGCACATTAAAAAAATGGAATTCATAGACGAAGACCTGCAGCGTTATGCCGAAGACCATACTTCTGCGGAAAGCGAACTGCTGCACAAGGTTAACCGGCAGACGCACCTGAACGTGCTGCGGCCGCGCATGCTTTCCGGCCATTTGCAGGGGCGCCTGCTGGCCATGTTTTCGAAGATGATCCGGCCTAAGCAGATTCTGGAGGTGGGCACCTATACCGGCTACTCTGCCCTTTGCCTGGCGGAGGGGTTGCAGCCAGGCGGCACCCTGCACACCATCGACAAAAACGAAGAGTTGGAGGAGCGGGTGCTGGACTATTTTGCAGAGGCAGGCCTGGAGAACAGTATCAGGCTCCACATCGGCAATGCCATGGAGATCATCCCGACCATTGATGCGACGTTTGACATCGTTTTCCTGGATGCCGACAAGATAAACTACACCAACTACTACGACCTGGTATTCGACAAAGTGGCACCGGGCGGTTACATTATAGCCGACAATGTGCTCTGGAGCGGCAAAGTGCTCGAAAAATTCCGTAAGAAACTCGACGAGGACACAGCTGCCGTCATAGCTTTCAACGAAAAGGTGCAACAGGATGCGCGGGTAGAAAACATTCTCCTGCCTGTCAGGGATGGTTTGCTGGTAGCCCGAAAGCTATAAACCACCCCTTGTCACAACAGTAATAGGTAGCTCCGAAAGGCCATTTTCATTCGAATAATTTAGTTAGTTGTTGGTTGCTTATTGTTTGTTGTTGAAGGGGTGAGTTGGAGATTTGAGGTTGAATGGGAAAACACAGATCAACTCTTAACTCATAACTTTTAACTCTTAACTTTAGAAGAGTCCTCTGTCCTGCGTCCTTAATTAAGCCGCCGGAAGGCCTTTTTCATTCAAATAATTTCAGGCAGCCAGAAAGTAAAGCTCTCCCCTCTCCTATGGCTGTCCTAGCCAGCAACATAATCGAAAACAGCTCCTTAGACTTTCTGCTGCCATCCTGCCAGACGTGCTCTCAGCCCGTCAGCACTGCCTTCGGAAAAAAATATCAAATATCTTTCCTCCAGATTTTAAATTGAAGGAGTTATTCCGTTAATTTCGCAATATTCTTTTTATATATAGAACAGCTTATATAATAGCCCTTTACCTGCATATCGTTAAACAGAAAGTAGAGATTTTTATTTTCTTTTGCCACATAAATTAGCCTTATCTATCAAATTATGAGAAAGAACCTGCCCCTTCTCCTCTTTATGCTGCTTTTCCTGCCGTTGCTCACGCTGGCACAAGTCGTAACTGTTCCCAGAAACGTGACGGTGGCCGATATCCAGATCAAAATTTCGGACAGGGCCCAGCAGGAGATCCAGAAGAAAGTGGATGCCCTGCACCGCAACCAAACCTACTTCCGAAACCGCGTGGAGCTGGCCGATGCATACTTTCCGCTGATAGAGCGCACCTTTCAGGAAGAGGGCGTGCCAGACGATTTTAAATATTTGGCGCTGCAAGAGAGCGGCCTGATCGGCGATGCTGTTTCCACATCGAACGCCGTGGGCTACTGGCAGTTCAAAAAAGAGGCAGCCTCCGACTTTAACCTCCGCATGGACCATATTATTGATGAGCGCCGGCATATCGTAGAGGCCAGCCGGGGGGCAGCCCGCTATTTTAAGCGCAGCAACGCCTATTACAACAACTGGTTCAACACCATTCTGTCGTATTACCTGGGGCCTACCGGTGCCAAGGCAGCCACTAAAACCTCCGACATCGGCAGCAAAAGAATGGAGGTAACCGAGAAGACACATACCTACCTGCTCACCTACCTGGCTCATAAAATTGCCTACGAAAACTTTGTGGGTAAAAGCGCACCGCCAGCCCTCACACTCAGCGAAATGCGCTGCACTCCCGGCCAGACCCTGCTCGACATTGCCCTGGCAACACAGATAGACGCGGGAGAACTCGAAAAATACAATAAATGGCTGCTTGGAGGCACCATTCCGTCCGGCAAAGACTATTATGTCATGATTCCGGTTCGTAACGGCCAGGACAACGGCTTGCTGGCCTCTAAAGGACCGATCGCCAGCACAGGCCCCCTGGCAGGCTATGCATCGGCTACCTCCATTACTAAACTGCATGGCCTTAATGCCCTCGTAGCCCGCAAAGGCGACACCAAAGAGAAGCTGGCCAAACAGTCAAACATCTCCCTGCGGAAATTCCAGAAGTACAACGACCTGTATAGCTTCGATGAAGTGAAGGAAGGCGCTATTTATTATACAGAACAAAAGAAAACCGCTGCCGAAACCGAATACCATGTGGTGCAGCCTGGCGAGACCATGCACATGATCTCACAGCATTACGGCATCCGGCTTAGCCACTTGCTGTACAAAAACCACATGAACCGCAGCGAGGCACCTGTGGCGGGCCGCGTGCTATGGCTCCGGAACCGTCGTCCGGCCAGCACACCGGTAGAGATCCGCGACCCAGGCAAGGCCCGGGTTGCCGCTGCACCAGCCGCTTCGCCAAAGCAAACAGCTCCTCACCAAAAACCAGCGCATCAGAAAGCTGCTCCTAAGGACAACTTCTTTACAAGGCTCATCAACAGCCTGAAAAACAAAAAAGAGGAACCGGTGCCCATGGAGCAGCCTGTGGAGGAAGAGCCTGAGGTGCCTGTAATGCCGAAGGTAGTGGCTACTACGCCGGCAACACCAGCCGCCACTGAAAAAACAGCCGCAGTAAAAGACCAAACTCCGCAGCGCGCCCCGTCTGAAGTTAAAAATGATGCCATTTACCCCGGCACACAAACACAGAAAGCCACCACCGGCACTGCTGGCCAAGGAGCTAAGGCCGACACGACTGCCTTTCAGCAACCTGGCCCCATTACAATGGAGTCTGTAGCAAAAACAAAAGTAGTAACCGACACCGTGCTTTTTGAGCCTGGCATTACCTGGGAGTCTGCCCCCGGAACGGCAGCCAAGTCTCAGACAGCACCTACAGCTGGGCAACTGCCTCGCGCACCCCGCACCGACACCATTCAGATACAGTTGCCAGACCCAGAGCAGGCGCAGACAATTGAACCTGAAAGTGAAGTCATCTTAAAAGAGCCGGCTGACTATAAACCTGAGGCCCGGCCAGCGCAAGCAGCGGAACCTGCTGTGCCTGCCGCAAAACCGGCCGTTGCCCCTGCACGGCACACTGTAAAAGAAGGCGAAACGCTCTACAGTATTTCCAGAGAATACGCGGTCTCTATTCACGACATTACTACGTGGAACAACCTGGGAGAGACACCTATCAGGGTAGGGCAAGTACTCCTGATTGCCGAGCCACAGGTTTTGCCAGATAATGACAATTCGGCTCCTGGTACCGCACCACAGCCCGCTCTTACACACACGGTAGCTCCGGGCGAAACCCTTTACCAGATTTCTAAAAAGTATGGTGTAACCGTAGACGAGCTTCGAAGCTGGAACAGCATAAAGGCATCGGGGCTTGCTATTGGCCAGGAACTGCGGGTTACAGCTCCGGAAGAGGCCGTTGAAGTACCCGCTCAAACTGAGGATGCGCCGGCATCTGGCTCAGCCAGAAGCAGCCAATCAGCATACCATACCGTGGGCACGGGCGAAAGCCTCTACCAGATTTCCCGCAAATACGACATCACGATTAAAGATATCATGGAGTGGAACAACAAAAGCGATTTTAGTGTGCGGGTAGGCGAAAAGCTCCTGATCCGAAAGAAATAAGTTTCCTGCAGATCCCCAGCTAATACAAAGCCGCCTGCCCGTTTCCCGTGCAGGCGGCTTTGTTTCAGGTCCAAGTGCCAGATGATCTCTACAGCCAAATTATTCAGATGAAATCAGTCTTACGGAGTCCTGGCTTACGCTGTACAGAGAGCAACTAAAGATCTTATCTTGTTTCTTTTAAGCTTCACCTTTCCTCGGGTGGAGCAGTCAGGTTAGAGGCCGACTGGAGCCCGGTGGCGATTTCGGGGATGATGCCGAGGCGCTGGTAAATGGGGTGCACGAGTTTGCGCAGCTTACCCAGGTTCCAGGCAAATGGCAGAATACTGATGGCGACCAGGAACCCGCAGCCCAACAGGGTGTAGGCTACTCCCACGTGCTCAGCCACTGCTCCCGCCAGCATACTCCCGAAAGGTACCATGCCCATAAAAGCCATGCTGTAGAGGCTCATCACGCGGCCCCGCTTGTCGTCTTCCACAATGGTTTGCAACAAGGTATTGCACGAAGCCATCGACACGATCATGCCAAAGCCGCTCACCAGCATGCACACCAGCGACACCAGCAGCACTTCCGACAAAGCAAAGGCCATTAGCCCAAAACCAAAGAGCAGCATCGTGAACACAATCAGTTTGCCCATGCCCAGCACCGATTTCCGTTGCGCCAGAAACAGTGCTCCTATAAGCGCCCCCACGCCCGAAGCCCCCATCAGGTAACCCAGCGTGTTAGCGCCGCCATGCAGAATATCGCGGGCAAAAACCGGCATGAGCACGCTAAACGGCATCCCGAACAAGCTAAGCTGCGCCACAATGAGCAACAGTGCCCTGATCGGCGCAAACCCAAAGGCATAGCCGAAGCCTTCGGTAAGCGATTGCCATATTTTGCGTTCCTGCTTTACGCGCTCCACCTGTTTGAGCCGCATCAGCAGCAGCGACCCGATAACCGCTATATAACTCACTGCATTCAGCAGAAAGCACATGCCCTCTCCCACCAGCGCAATCAGGATGCCGGCAATAGAGGGCCCCACCAGCCTGGCCATGTTAAACATCGAGGAATTCAGGGCGATGGCATTGCTTACATCTTCCCGTTTCTCCACCATCTCAATTACAAAAACCTGCCGGGCCGAGATATCAAAAGCATTGATCGTGCCCAGAATGGCGCTCAGGGTCAGGATGTGCCATATCTGGATGGAATCAGAAAGAACAAGCGCGGCCAGTGTGGAGGCCTGCAGCATGGAGAGCGCCTGCGTAAGAATGAGCAAGCGGTGGCGGTTTACTTTGTCGGATATCACACCTGCAATAGGGCCCAGCAGAAAAGCCGGCACCTGATTAAAGAACGTAACCGCCCCGAGCAGGAAAACCGAGTCGGTGAGGCGGTACACGAGCCAGCTCAGGGCGATCTGCTGCATCCAGGTGCCGATCAGTGAAATGCCCTGTCCCATAAAAAAGAGCCTGTAGTTGCGGTAGCGCAAGGCTCTGAACATGCCGCTTAGTCTGCCCGTAGAAGCTTTCTCCTGTATTGATGCTGTATCCATTCCTGCTATTCGTGTCGCCGGCAAAGCCGCCTCTAACTTACGGATATTCCCGCCACTCTTGTTGCCGGAACTTGTAAATACCGCTAAATCCTGGCCTGTGTCTGAACCAGCCGCCAAATTATTTGAATGGGAAAGCCCTTCCGGAGGCTTTTTTAGAGACACAGGACACAGGACATAAGACACAGGACTTTTTAGGAGTGAAGAGTTAGAGGTTAAGAGTTATGAGTCAACAGGTGCCTCACGATTCATCTTCAAATTTCCAAATCCTCACATCTTTAAATTAAAATTAGCACATCAGCACATCAACCCATTAGCACAATAACCACCAAATTATTTGAATGAAAATGGCCTTCCGGAGCTAGCTGCTACTGCTGTATTTGCTTTTCTCATAGGCACGGGCTACCTTTGGTTTACACTTTAGGGGTGTTCTGCCACAAACACAAAGCGCAGAACTGAGAAATACCCTCTGAACCTGATACAGTTAGCACTGACGAAGGGAAAAGTATATGAGAAACACACCAGTCTTCCTACTTCTTCTTGTTGCCGCTCGGCGCACCGGCGTTCATGCTACCTGCATCGCAAACCCGAGCCATCCATGAAAATCTTTATTAACAACCAGCCGGAGGAGCTAACGCTTCCCCAAACCGTTTCTGCTGTCCTAGATTTACTGCAGCTGCCCCACACACGCGGCATCGCCATAGCCGTGAACAACCAGATTGTGCCTAAAATACAATGGGACGCGCATCAGCTGCAGGAAAACGACAAACTCACTGTCATCAAAGCCACCCAAGGCGGATAAGCTTTTTGCGGCTGCCCCTCCGGACAAATTATTTGAATGAAAATAGCCCTCCTGAGATGCTGCTGCTCTATTGTCTGAATCAGGATTAATAAGATTTGCTGGTGCGAGCTTGTAGCTCGCACCTCCACCTTCTATTCTGAAATCTTTTCGATCGCAACCACCTTAGAATCAACTTCCAAAATATAATAAGTACGAGCTACAAGCTCGCACTAGCGGTAATGTAGCTGTCCTCTTTCTGCTGAAATAACTTCAATAAAAAAAGTCTTACGTCTTGTGTCTTGATACTTGAGTCCATTTAAAAAATGAGAAAAGAAAAAACGCCAACCGCCAGCGCCATTACCTGCGCGCCTTTTACCGGCTCCCGCAAAGTGTATGTGCCCGGCCAGCTTCACGACATAAAAGTAGCCATGCGCGAAATTGTGCTCGAAGATACCGTACATAAATTCCTGGGTGAAGAAACGCGTGAAACCAATGCGCCTGTTACCGTGTATGACACCAGCGGCCCCTTCACCGATCCGAATGTGGAGATTGATGTGCGTCAGGGCCTGCCACGCCTGCGCGAAGAATGGATTCTGAACCGGGGTGATGTAGAGGAGTTGCAGGACGTGAGTTCAGCCTATGGCAAAGCCCGGAAAGAAGACACAAACCTCAATGCCTTCCGTTTTGAGCACATCCGTAAGCCACTGAAGGCGAAGCCGGGACAGAACGTGAGCCAGCTGCATTACGCCCGCAAAGGCATCATCACGCCCGAAATGGAATACATCGCCATCCGCGAGAACCAACGCATCCAGGAAATTCAGGAGCTGGGGCACCAGCACCATGGCCACAGCTTCGGCGCCAACACCCCAAAAGGATTTATTACGCCGGAGTTTGTAAGGGCCGAAGTAGCGGCTGGTCGTGCCATTATCCCGAGCAACATCAACCACCCTGAAAGCGAACCGATGATCATCGGCCGGAACTTCCTGGTGAAGATCAACGCCAACATCGGTAACTCTGCCGTTACTTCCAGCATAGAAGAAGAGGTGGAGAAAGCCGTTTGGGCCTGCCGCTGGGGTGCCGACACCATCATGGACCTGAGTACCGGCAAAAACATTCACGAGACCCGCGAGTGGATAATCCGCAACTCGCCTGTTCCGATTGGCACCGTGCCTATTTACCAGGCGCTGGAGAAAGTGAATGGCAAAGCCGAAGACCTGACCTGGGAAATTTTCCGCGACACCCTGATTGAGCAGGCAGAACAGGGTGTGGATTACTTCACCATACATGCCGGCGTGCTGCTGCGCTACGTGCCGCTCACGGCCAAACGTGTAACGGGTATTGTTTCACGTGGAGGTTCGATAATGGCGAAATGGTGCCTGGCACATCACAAAGAAAGCTTCCTGTACACGCACTTCGAAGAGATCTGCGAGATTATGAAAGCCTATGATGTAGCCTTCTCGCTCGGCGACGGACTGCGCCCCGGCTGTATTGCCGATGCGAATGATGCCGCGCAATTTGCAGAACTGGAGACACTGGGCGAGCTGACCAAAATTGCCTGGAAGCACGATGTGCAGGTGATCATAGAAGGTCCCGGCCATATCCCGATGCACCTGATCAAGGAGAACATGGAGAAGCAGCTAAAGGAGTGCCACGAAGCGCCGTTCTACACCCTCGGCCCTCTCACCACCGACATTGCGCCCGGCTACGACCACATTACATCGGCCATAGGCGCTGCCATGATCGGCTGGTTCGGCACCGCCATGCTCTGCTACGTTACCCCGAAAGAACACCTGGGCCTGCCAAACAAAAAAGATGTGAAAGATGGCGTCATCACATACAAACTCGCTGCCCATGCTGCCGACCTAGCCAAAGGCCACCCCGGCGCACAGTACCGCGACAATGCCCTGAGCAAAGCGCGCTTCGAGTTTCGTTGGCAAGACCAGTTCAACCTGTCGCTCGATCCCGACACCGCCCGCGAGTTCCACGACGAGACACTCCCAGCCGAAGGAGCCAAGGTAGCCCATTTCTGCTCCATGTGCGGCCCCAACTTCTGTTCCATGAAAATAACCCAGGAAGTACGCGACTATGCCGAAAAAACAGGCGTGGCCACAGAAGAAGTACTGGACAAAGGCATGGCCGAAAAGGCGGAGGCATTTAAGGCGCAGGGTTCAGAAATTTATCTATAAGTGAATCTGCATGAAGAAGATAGCCAAACTCCACTACATTACGCAGGCGCTGCAAGGAAAAAGCCACGCTGAGGCTGCCAAGGCCGCCTGTGCAGCCAGAGCCGATTGGGTGCAGCTGCGGGTAAAGGACCAGCCATACGAGCTATGGAAGGAGGAGGCGCTGCAAACGCAGGCCATCTGCCGCACCTTCGGAAGCACCTTTATTATAAACGATAATGCAAAGTTGGCCGCTGAGGTAAACGCCGATGGTGTACACTTGGGCAAAACAGACCTGTCGCCGGTGGAGGCGCGGGAGCTACTAGGTACTGACAAAATAATAGGAGGCACGGCGAATACCTTCGAGGATGTGCAGCAGCTGGTAGCGGCAGGCGTAGATTATATCGGCCTCGGCCCCTTCCGCTTCACCTCCACCAAACAGAACCTAAGCCCTATTTTAGGTTTGAGCGGCTATGAGCTGATGCTGCACCAGTGCCAGGTGGCCAGTATATCAACACCCATTATAGCCATAGGCGGCATCCTGGCACCAGACGTTGCTCCTTTGCTGGCTACAGGAGTTCATGGTGTGGCGGTGTCGTCGGTTATCAACAAAGCAGCGGACAAGGAACAGGTAATAAATATGTTTAAGCAGGAGCTGCAGCTGATGCAGGATCATGCCGGACCAAACAATATCTGAAAGCGTCTTTAGCTAGCAGAACAGCTGAAACTGATCGGGCACTCATGTAAATGATAATAGCTTTTGAAAGCAAAAAATACTGTTGCTATCAATACAGGTCAGCAGCATTTACTGGCACAGACACTCGCAGATCTGGAAGACGCTGCGAGGTCTTTTAAGAAACATTTTTCAGGAAGAATAACATGCAACATTTAACTATAGCAGATAAAACTTTTACCTCCCGCCTTTTTACCGGCACAGGCAAGTTCAGCTCAAGCCGGCAAATGGAAGAAGCGCTGCTGGCATCCGGCTCGGAGCTGGTAACGGTGGCGCTAAAACGAGTAGATGTGCACAAGCAGGACGATGATATTCTGCAGCACCTCTCGCACGAGCAGTTTAACCTGTTGCCGAACACCTCGGGCGTGCGCAATACCAGCGAAGCTGTGTTTGCCGCACAACTAGCTCGCGAGGCACTGGAAACCAACTGGCTCAAACTGGAGATTCACCCGGACCCCAAATACCTCCTCCCCGACCCTATTGAAACGCTGAAGGCGGCGGAAGAGCTGGTGAAACTGGGCTTTATCGTGCTGCCGTACATCCATGCCGACCCGGTGCTGTGCAAGCGATTGGAGGAAGTGGGAGTAGCAGCCGTAATGCCGCTTGGTTCGCCCATCGGCAGCAACAGCGGCCTGCAAACACGCGAGTTCCTAAAAATTATTATTCAGCAGAGTCATGTGCCGGTTGTGGTAGATGCGGGCATTGGCGCTCCTTCGCATGCAGCCGAGGCCATGGAACTGGGAGCTGATGCGGTGCTGGTAAACACTGCCATTGCCGTATCGCCAAACCCGGTGCAAATGGCAAAAGCATTTAGAATGGCCGTTGAGGCAGGCCGCATCGCCTTCGAAGCCAGGCTTGCCCCGGCAGGTACTCTAGCCGAAGCCAGCAGTCCGTTAACTTCTTTTCTGGATGAAATCTGATGGTTGGTTGTTGATTGTTAAATTGTTGAATGGCTAAATTGCTGGTGCGAACTTGTAGCTCGTACCTTTTCAGTACAGAACAGGAATTACCTTCAGATAAAGGCAGATTATTCTAATGAAAACAGCCTTCTGAAGGTAATTGAGCTGTTTTTCTATTAAGGGTACAACTAGCATATGGTACGAGCTGCAAGCCTTATCCTGTCCCATATCTTTTCCAGTAATGAACATTCTCTGAACGAGGATAAACTAAAGAGGCAAAGAGCTTCCATTTTTACAGTTTTTGATTCATTTTTAGCTCTTTCTGCTCTAATCATTCACCCTCATGTTATCGCTTCTGGAAATACATCGAATACAGGCTGATTTAAGCCTCTTTCCAGAAAAGATATGGGACAAGATAAGGCTGCAAGCTCGCACCAGCGAAAAATAAATTATCTTTTTTACTCATCCAGCAACAATTAAACATTTGACCATTCAACAATCAGCAGTAAACAACCAACAATAAGCTTTTAACTCTTAACTATACATAGTGACTTTCAAAGATATATTTGAGCAGCAGAACTGGGACCAGGTAAAGCAGAGCATCTATGCCAAAACCGGCGCCGATGTAGAACGCGCTCTGGCAAAACCGTCGCGCGATTTAGAGGACTTCAAAGCCCTGATCTCTCCGGCTGCCATGCCCTATCTGGAGCAGATGGCGCAGCTGAGCCAGCAACTGACGCAGAAGCGGTTCGGCAAAACCTTGCAAATGTACATTCCGCTTTACCTTTCTAATGAGTGCCAGAACATCTGCACCTACTGCGGCTTCAGCCTCGACAACCCCATGCCCCGCACCACCCTCACCGACGAGCAGATTCTGGAGGAAGTGAAAGTAATCAAAAGCTATGGCTACGATCATGTGCTGCTGGTAACCGGCGAGGCAAACAAAACGGTGGGTGTGCCTTATTTTAAAAATGTGCTGCAGCTCATCCGCCCATACTTTTCGCATATTTCCATGGAGGTGCAGCCGCTCGACCAGCACGAGTACGAGGAACTGATACCGCTGGGGCTGAACACGGTGCTGGTGTACCAGGAAACATACCACCAGGAAGACTACAAAAAGCATCACCCCAAAGGCAAGAAATCGAACTTCCAGTACCGCCTCGACACGCCGGACCGCCTGGGCCAGGCAGAGGTGCACAAAATTGGCCTGGGCGTGCTGATTGGTTTAGAAGACTGGCGCACCGACAGCTTTTTTACGGCGCTGCACCTGAGCTACCTCGAAAAAAAGTACTGGAAAACGAAGTATTCCATCTCGTTTCCAAGACTCCGACCTTTCTCTGGCGGATTGCCACCCAAAGTGGAGATGAATGACCGGGAGCTGGTGCAGCTGATCTGTGCGTATCGTATTTTTAACGAGGAAGTGGAGCTGTCGCTCAGTACGCGGGAGAGCCAGAGTTTCCGCAACAACGTAATCCGGCTCGGTATCACCTCCATCAGTGCCGGCTCCAAGACCGATCCGGGCGGCTATGCCTCCAAAGTTAATGCGCTGGAGCAGTTCGAAATCAGCGACGAACGCCCCCCCGCAGAAATCATCAGCATGATCCGCACCCAGGGTTACGAAGCGGTGTGGAAAGATTGGGACACTTCTTTGAGTTAGAAAGTTTGGGAGGTTAAAGTTAGAAAGTTGTAAATAGCTTTGAAGACACTCGCAGCGTGCGCAGCTCCTGCGAGTGTCTGGACTACGGAGCAGGTTTGTCTGAATCAGCATATATAAATGTACAGAATTCACGTTACCCCCTTCAGCAGCAAGAGCAGCAGAGGCTCTGGAAGGTCATTTTCATTAAAATAATTTAGACTTGCCACGGAAAAAGCTTCTGGCCCAGACACTCGCAGGAGCTGCGCGCACTGCGAGGTCTTATTCACCTGTACCACTTGATTCCCTATTCATAACTTTCTAACTTTAACTTCTTTAAATTCTAACTCCGAAAAGATGTTCTCCCCAGCCGAATACAACCGATACAACCGTCAAATTATATTACCAGAGATGGGAGCCACTGGCCAGCAGAAGCTAAAACAGGCGAAGGTGCTCATGATCGGCGCGGGTGGCCTGGGCTGTCCGGCGCTGCAGTATTTGGCGGCAGCTGGTGTGGGCACCATTGGCATTGCAGATTTTGATGTGGTGTCGGAAAGCAACCTGCACCGGCAGGTGCTGTTCAACTCCGAGGACGTTGGTAAGCTCAAGGCTGCCGTAGCCGCCCGGAAACTGGCACAACAAAACCCGTTTGTGCAGTTTGAGGTGCACGCGCAGGGCATTACAGAGCAGAATGCGCTGGAGCTTGTGCAAGCTTATGATCTGGTAGTAGATGGCTCCGACAATTTCCCGACGCGCTATCTCGTGAATGATGCCTGCGCCATACAGCAGAAGCCACTGGTGTTCGGCTCCATCTTTAAGTTCGAAGGACAGGTAACGGTGTTTCATTACCAGAACGGCCCCTCCTACCGCTGCCTCTTTCCGGAGCCTCCCCTGCCCGACCAGGTGCCCAACTGTGCAGAAACAGGTGTGCTTGGTGTGTTACCTGGTATGATCGGCACCATTCAGGCCAACGAGGCGATCAAGATCATCTGTGAAATGGGCAACGTTTTATCCGGCAGATTGTTTATGCTCAACGCCCTTACAATGGAGACCAGCGCCATTAATTTCCGCAGAACAGCACAGGCAGAGGTAACTGAACTGCAATCTGATTACGAAGCTTTCTGCTCCCCTCCTACTGCCGTTTCCGCTGCTGATGAAGTGAACGAGCTTTCTGCCGATGAACTGAAAGACCTGTTTGATGAACCTGCTGACCTGCAACTACTCGACGTGCGGGAGCCGAACGAATACGAGCAGTACAACCTGGAAGGCATCCTGATTCCGCTGGGCATTCTGGAGCAGAACCTCGACAAGGTGGAGCCGCAGAAAACAGTGGTGGTGCATTGCCAGAATGGCATCCGGAGCCGCGTAGCCGTCCGAATCCTGCAGAAGCATTTCCCCAACACCACCTTCTACAACCTCACTGGCGGCATAGAAAGGTATCCCTACTAAGGCTACGCCAAATTAAAAATTAAAAATTAGAAATTAAAAATAGACACCTCGTGTGACCTCGCAGCGTCTTCCAGACCTGCGAGCGTCTTACTGGCAACGAAGCAGGATTGTCTGATTCAGAATTTACAGAATGTTCAGAATATCCAAAGCCTCTGCTGCATATAGCCCATCATACATCCCGAAAATTATGCTATCGCTACACTTACGGCGTCATGAGGCATTTTTCCCCATTCTGGAAATTCTAACATTCTGTAAATTCTGAATCAGACATTAGCAGCAGCAGCAGAACCTCTGGAAGGCCTATTTCATTAGAATAATTTGCGCTGTAGCAACTAAGACGCTCTCAGGTCTGAAAGACGCTGCGAGGTCATGCGGTTTGCCGCTGCAGCTCCTCAAAAACTCTCACCGGCTCCACTGCCTGCCAAACCGCTCCCAACACCGCTGCCCCTGCAAAACCCATCTCCCGCACAACTGCCAGGTTATCCATACTAACACCACCCAAAGCCACGACAGGCAACTTTGCACATTGCAAGGCATGCTCCAAATCTGCTGTGGCAAAAGCTGCCTGATATCCTTCTTTTGAGATGCTGTTGAAAATGGGGCTGAGAAAAGCATAGTCAAACAGCGGCTGCGGCTGTTGCAACTCTTCCAGCGTATGAAAGGAGGTGGAAAAGAGCAGCTGCTGCTTTGGCATGTTTGCTGTCCCAGTTCTGGCTGCTTCCGGAAAATGCAGGCCTTTTACCTGGTACTCCTGCGCTAGTTCGTGGTGGCTGTGGAGCATAAGGCGGCGGTGGTACGGAAGGGGTATTTCATTCAAATAATCGCGCATCTCCCGATAAGAGAAACCCGGTTTGCGCACATGCAGCGTCTCCAGCCCTAGCTCCAGCAGCTGGCACACGAGCGGTATCTCGCCTGCAAAAGGTACTGGTGTGGTGATAAGAATGAGTTTCATATACGGCAGGTGTGGCATCAAGAGCGGTGACAGAACAGCGCTGTTGTCTTAAAAACGTTATCAGGCTCAAGCAGAACGCCTTTGCCAGAGCTGGTGTTGTAAAGGTAGCAACTCCGGCCACAAATCGTTTCTATATCCGGCCTATTTTCCCTAATTTTAACATCCCTAAAATGGCTTTTGAATATAGTTTTCCACTAATACAGAAGTCATTTCTAATTCATAATTTTTAATTTCTAATTCAGAAAAACCTTGCCTGTATTTTCGCATTTACATACGCACACACAATACTCGCTGCTCGATGGCCAGGCCAGCATCAGTGCCCTCATGAAAAAGGCGCAGGCCGATGGCATGCCAGCCGTAGCCATGACCGACCACGGAAACATGTTTGCCGCCTTCAACTTTGTGGCCGAGGCAAACAAGTATAACGTGAAGCCGATTGTGGGCTGCGAGTTTTACCTGGTAAAGGACCGCCACCTCAAAACCTTTACCAAAGAGCAGAAAGATGTGCGCCACCATCAGTTGCTGCTGGCCAAAGACCAGGACGGTTACCAGAACCTGGCCAAGCTGTGTTCGCTCTCTTACATAGAAGGCGTGTACAGTAAATGGCCGCGCATCGACAAGGAGCTGCTGCAGAAATACTGCAAAGGGCTGATTGCCACCAGCTGCTGCATTGGCGCCGAGGTGCCCCAGGCTATTCTCTGGAAAAGCGAAGAAGAGGCTGAAGAGATTTTTAAGTGGTGGCTCGACCTGTTTGGCGAAGACTACTACATTGAAATACAGCGCCATGGCCTGCAGAACATAGACGGCACCGGCAAAAGCCAGGAAGATATTAACCAGGTGCTACTGAAGTGGGCGGTGAAGTACAACGTGAAGGTGATCTGCACCAACGACACCCACTACGTAGACCAGGAAGACTGGAACGCCCACGACATCCTGCTGTGCGTAAACACCGGCGAAGACCAGAGCACCCCCGTGGGTGATTTCCAGACACGCTACTACCGCTTCCTGTCTGATGACCAGAAAGTGATTTACGACACCGTAGATAACGTGCGTAACAAGTATGGCAACAGCCAGAACATTCGGCAGATGCTGCAGCGCATAGAAGATGCCGGCCCCAGAACACGATTTGGTTTCCCCAACGACCAGTTCTACTTCAAGACGCAGGCCGAGATGAACGAGCTGTTCAAGGACGTGCCGCAGGCGGTGGACAATACCAACGAGATCGTAGACAAGATTACGCCGCCCAAACTGAAGCGCGACATCCTGCTGCCAAACTTCCCGATTCCGCCCGAACACGCCGATGCCGACGCGTTTCTGCGCCACCTGACGTACGTGGGGGCCAAAAAGCGCTACACCGACATTACACCCGAAATAGAAGAGCGCCTCGATTACGAACTCCGCATTATCCAGACCATGGGTTTTGCCGGTTACTTCCTCATTGTGCAGGACTTTATAAACCGTGGTCGCGAGATGGGTGTGGCCGTGGGGCCGGGCCGTGGCTCGGCGGCCGGTTCCGCCGTGGCTTACTGCATCGGCATCACGAACATCGACCCGATCAAGTACCAGCTGCTGTTCGAGCGATTCCTGAACCCGGAGCGTGTGTCGATGCCCGATATTGATATTGACTTTGACGACGTGAACCGCCAGCGCGTGATCGATTATGTGGTAGATAAATACGGCAAAACGCAGGTGGCCCAGATCATTACCTTCGGCACCATGGCTGCCAAGTCGTCTATCAAAGATGTGGCTCGTTCTACTTCATTACCGCTTTCTGAGGCAAACGAACTGGCTAAGATGGTACCGGAAACACCCGGCACCACGCTTGCCAAGGCCTTTATGGAGAACCTGGACCTGGCCTCCATCCGAGAAGGGAATGATGCTCGTGCCGCCGTTTTGAAACTGGCCGAAAAGTTGGAAGGTTCCATCCGGAACACCGGCATACACGCGGCAGGTGTTATCATTGCCCCAGACGATATCACAAATTACATCCCGGTCTCTACCTCCAAGGACTCCGATCTGCTGGTAACGCAGTTCGATGGAAAGGTTATTGAAAGTGCCGGTATGCTGAAGATGGACTTTTTGGGCCTGAAAACCTTGACCATCATCAAAGATGCCATCGAGCTCATCAGGAAAAACCACGGGGTAGAGATCGATATCGATGAGATTCCAATAGACGACGAAAAGACTTACCAGCTTTACCAGCGCGGCGACACGATTGGTACTTTCCAGTTTGAGTCGGAGGGGATGCGGATGTATCTCAAGGATTTGCAGCCGACTAACATTGAAGACCTGATTGCCATGAACGCCCTGTATCGTCCGGGTCCGATGCAGTTCATCCCGAACTTTATTAACCGGAAGCATGGCCGCGAAGAAGTAGAGTACCCGCACGAGCTGCTCAAGCCGATTCTGGAGTACTCCTATGGTATTATGGTGTACCAGGAGCAGATCATGCAGACCGCCCAGATTCTGGCTGGTTACTCACTGGGTGGTGCCGACTTGCTGCGCCGCGCTATGGGTAAGAAGGACATGAAGAAGATGGCTGAAGAGCGCGAGAAGTTCATTAAAGGAGCTGGCGAAATCCATAAAATTCCGGCCAAGAAAGCTTCTGAGGTGTTCGACGTGATGGAGAAGTTTGCCCAGTACGGCTTTAACCGCTCCCACTCTGCTGCCTATTCTGTAGTGGCTTACCAAACGGGCTACCTGAAGGCGCACTACCCTGCCGAGTACATGGCGGCCGTGCTCACCAACAACATGAACGACATCAAAAAGGTGACGTTCTTTATTGAGGAGGCGCGGAAGCAAGGCGTGGCCGTACTTGGCCCAGACGTGAACGAATCGCTCCTGAAATTTAACGTGAACGAGCAAGGGCAGATTCGTTTTGGCCTGGCCGCCATAAAAGGCACCGGTGAGGCTGCCGTAGACGCTATTATTTCTGAAAGAGAGAAAAACGGGCTTTACCAGGACATTTTTGACTTCTCGAAGCGCATTAACCTGCGTGCCGTGAACAAGAAAACCTTCGAGAGTATGGCTTTGGCCGGAGCTTTCGACTCGTGGGGGCTGTATAACCGGGCGCAGCTGATAGAGGTGCCGGAAGGCGAGAACATCAGCTTGCTGGAAAAGGCAGTGCGCTATGGCAACAGCTACCAGGCAGAGCAACAGGCGGCACAGCAGTCGTTGTTCGGAGGGGGAGCCGCTGTGGCAGCACCCTTGCCAAAAATACCTGAAGTAGCCCCCTGGACCCAGGCAGAAATGCTTCGGCGCGAGAAAGAGGTAGTAGGTTTCTACATCTCCGGGCACCCGCTCGACCAGTTCAAGCTCGAAATAGACTCTTACTGCTCCTGCTCGCTCGATAAAATTGCGGAATACAAAAACCGCGACATTAATGTGGCAGGGATGGTATCGGATGTGGTGATTCGGACGGCTAAGAATGGGAACCCGTTTGCGCTGTTCTCTATCGAGGATTATGACTCTACCATGCAGATGGCGCTGTTCGGTGAAGACTATGTGAAGTTTTCGCCTTACCTGAAAATAGGGCTCTACCTGTTTATAAGGGGCAAAGTGCAGCTGCGCTACCGCACCGAGGACCAGTGGGAGCTGAAGCCAACGAACATCCAATTGCTTGGCGACATCACCGACAAAATGGCACAGGGCGTACACATCAACATCAACCTGCAGCTCCTGAACCAGGCTTTGGCCGAAGCGCTTGAAAATGCGATTGTAACAAGCCCGGGTCAGAAGCGACTGGAGATCACGCTGCACATGCCCGATGAAAAGCTTGCCCTCTCCACCTACTCCCGCAAATACCGCATCGACCCAAAACTGTTCCTGGAGCAGATTAAGGAGCTGGGGCTGGGAGAGTGTAAGCTGATTTAGTTTTTTTGATTTGGATTTTTTTGATTTGGAAATTTGAAGATGTGCAGCAGCAGTGAAAGATGCCTCCAGAGGGGCATTTTCATTAGCATAATTTCTCAATAAAGGATAAAAGGATTTTGCGGATGACGCTATATGCCGCCAGTTTGAGCGAAGCGGGAACTGGTGGTAAAAAATGACAGGAAGTTTTCAACTTCCGTGGATCGAATTCCTTCACGCGCAGGTTACAAACTTGCTGCCATGTGCAGCCACAAGTTACGCTGTCGCTAAACTTGCGGCATGAGAGGAAATCAAGTTAATCTGGTAAATCCTTCTAATCAAGGTTCAGACTAAGGAGCAGCAGCAGGAATGCCTCTGGAGGGCAATTTTCATTAGCATAATTCAACTCTCACGCTCAAACAAGAAGCCCCTGGAGCAGCCGTTGCTCCAGGGGCTCTTGTTTGGATGCTGCTCAAAATCTTTTGTTAATTTCTTCAGCTCTACCAGGTGTTTAAAACGGCCAGTGGCCGCGGAATAGTCGTCACGAGCGAGGACGCTCGCGCCAGCATAATTTTAATTTTGAATTTCTAATTTTGAATTAAGCGAAGCCGCAGATCAGTTACCTGTCCTGTTCAGCTCATCCAGGTTGGTATTGCGGCTTTTGGCATCGAACTTGGTGCCTTTGTTGAAATTATAGCGCAGGTTCAGCCTTACCCCCTGCGCGCCCTGGTACTGATTGATGGTGTTGAAATTGCCGTTGATGTCGGCCGTGATCAGGAGTTCGCGGCTTCTGAAAATATCAGTAAAGTTCAGGGCGACAGAAAGTTTGTCGTTCATAAAAGATCGCTTCAGACCGGAATCTATCCACCAGTTGGCCTTGATGGCATACAAACCATACACAGCCGGGCCCTGGTAGCCTCCGTTTATTTCCATCTTCAGCCCCAGCGGCAGCTGTATGGTGTGGTTAGATTGGAACATAAGGGTAAGCTGATCGTTTTTCACGGATGCGCCATCTATGGTTTTCAGAAATTCCTGGTAGAACCCGTTAATGGTGTTGTTGACCTGCCACTTATCAGAAAACTTAACCGGCAGGATCAGCGTGGCTCCGGCACTTTTCATGTTATCAACATTTTGCTGCTGGTACACCGTGGTGTCCGGGCTATACTGCATCGGGATCTCGGCCATGTAGTCTTTGGTAATGCCATAGCTTAGCACCAGCGTGTAGTCGTTTTTCAGGGTTTGCGTTACCTCAAACGTATTGGTGTACTGTGGCCGCAGGTAAGGGTTGCCTTCAGACCAGGTGTAAGGGTCGAGGTAGAAGATGAAGGGGTTAAGCGCACCATAATAAGGCCGGTTGATGCGTCGGTTTATCTTGTAACCCACCTGGTAATGCTCGCTCACCTTCTGCTGCACAAACAAGGTCGGAAATAGATCAAAATAGTCTCGGTCGGTTGTCTGGTTGGTAGTTTCGGAGTAGCCTTCCGTCAGCGTCTGCTCGGCTCTCAAACCAGCCTGCACATTCCATTTTTCGCTCAGTTTTGCGGTAAGGCTTGCGTAAGCTGCAAAAATACTTTCTTTGTATATAAAGTGGTTGCTCCTGTTCGGGTCCAGAGTCTCGGCATCGCCGGCGTTTTGGTAAAAGAGTATTTCGTTATCGGATTTTACATAGCTGGCCTTTGCGCCCGTCTCCAATTTCGTGTTTTTAGTGATGTTCTTGATAAAATCTACCTTCGCCGCATAAATATGAAAGCTGTTCGGGTTATGACTTCTTAGCCTGTCGCTGGTGGCGGGGGCACCGGTGTTCAAGGCTTCGTATCTGTTCCGGAAAGAGCCTCTGTCTTTGCTGCTCAGGATAACATAGTCCAGGTCAGCAGACAAGGTGGTGCCAGCTGTATCTAGCTTGCCGGTGTAGTGGAGGTTAAAGGTGCCGTTGCCAGATTGTTCATCTGTGCTGTTCCTGGCCTCCACGAACAGGTTGTTGGCCGGGTTGCTCTCGCGCAGATACGACTCGGTGTTAAAAGACCCATCAAATTTGGTATGCGATAAATAAGTCGTAAAGCCGATGCTGTGGTTATCGTTCAGGTCGTAATCAGTGCCCACACGCAAGGATGGCACTATTCGCTTGGTTTCTTCGTAGCCGTTCTGGTCGAAGTAAAAAGACTCGTTGCCACTGTTGAAGATGCGGCCCATGTACATGTTGCGGAAGTTGTGGCGGCTGCCAAAATCGAGGGTGGCACTAGTGCTCCACTTGCCGTACTTGTAGTTCAGGTTGCCTCCAGCGGTGTAGTGGTTCAGGCGGTTGTAGCGGTATCCGGCATACACACTGCCATTCATACCATAGCGGGTGTCTTTCTTCAGGTTGATGTTGATAATGCCCGAAGCACCGGCCGCATCGAAGCGGGCAGAGGGGCTGGTAATGATCTCAAGGTCTTTCAGGTTCTCGGCCGACATGCTCTGCAGGAGGTTCTGCAGATCTTTGCCTGACATAAAGGTCTGCTTGCCATTGATCATGATCTGCACGCCAGATTTACCGTTGAGTTGTATGTTCCCCTCCTGGTCGATCCAGATGCCCGGCGATTTTTCCAGCACTTCGTAGGCATTGTTACCGGCAGCCATGGCTGTACCCTCCACACTCACCACCAGCTTGTCGGGGTGCGTGGTAATAGTTGGTCGCAGGGCCTGCACGTTCACTTCCTTCAGCACTCTGGCATCCGACTTCAGGTATATTTCACCAAATTTCCTGGAAAAGCCTTCGCCGCTTACCTCGAATGGAGCTGTTTTGAACGTGGCAAAGCCCAGCCCGCTCACTTGTAGTATATAAGTACCTTTAGCAGGCGATTTTATCTGGAAATGGCCTTCCATATCGGCTACAGCACCTGTTACAATGGCAGCTGTGGCCGCATCTAAGACAGCTACGTTTACAAACCCGGCCCCTTCTTTTTTATCATCCAAAACTTTTCCGGTTAGCATACCGCCCGATTGGGCAAAGCAACTGATGTAGACGTTTACGAGCAGAAATGCCAACAGGAAGAGATAAAATTTTTTCATGGTTTTATTTTGTATGGAGTGGGGTAATGGGCGCAGTGCAGTAAAACAAAAACAACCGCCAGAGAAGCAGTTACAATTAAAGAGATGTAAAAAGAGAACAGGAGGTTGCTTGGGTAATTTAAAAAATTCTTAAAAATATTCTGGTGAGCCTTCAGAGAAGGCCGGACTTTTGAATAAACACAGCTGTTTCGCCTAATCTCTGCTATCCTTGATTTTCTAGCTGCTCTTTCGGACTTCCTAGTTCGCTTCAGTGGTAGTTCCGGGTTAGGAGATCCGGAACAGCAGCGTCAGGCGAACCATCAGGGAATGCCAATTATTCTAATGAAAATGCCCCTCCAGAGGCATTTTGCTCTGCCGCTGCTGCTGCTGCTCAACTGAAGAAAGTGCTGATCCAGAGCTCAACTTTTCACTAATCTACCCGGTTCTCAAATAATTTCTTTCGTTCCTTTTGCTTCTGAATCTTTTATTGACAACATTTGTTTATACAAATGAAACACACCCATTCAGCAAGTTCTGACGTAAGTAAAGATGGTTGCTTAAGGTGTAAAGGCAGGCTATAAGACAGCTTGTCATATTTTAAATCTTTGGGCATATATTTGCCGGATCTATTTTTAATAAATTGCAAACAGAATTATAATAACAAACTGTTAAAATTATGGCTAACAAAGCAATAGAAATCACAGATGCAAATTTTGATGAGATCATCAATTCAGATAAACCTGTTTTAGTAGACTTTTGGGCAGAGTGGTGCGGCCCATGCCGCATGGTTGGCCCGATCGTTGAAGAACTGGCAGGCGAATACGAAGGCAAAGCCGTGATCGGCAAAGTTGACGTAGACGCTAACCCACAGACCTCTGCTAAATTCGGTATCCGCAGCATTCCTACCCTACTCGTGTTCAAAGGCGGGCAGGTTGTAGACAAGCAGGTAGGTGCCGTGCCTAAAAACGTACTTTCTCAGAAACTGGAAGCCCAAATGGCTTAAGCCCAGGGAACGCAAAAAAAGGCGAGCGCCACTACCCAAAAGTAGTGGCGCTCGCCTTTTTTATTTCCGGTCAGTCCTGCCTTAGCCGGCCTCACACTGGCAAATCTTCCTATCGATGCTGTAGATCATGTTATAATCGTTCTCCACGTCCTTCATCAACTGCTCCAACCTCAGGTTGTAGTCCTGCACCCGTTGCAGGCTGGCGGCGTTAAGGTCCAGCTTGTTGTGTTCGTCGAGCAATTTTATGTTGTTAGCCAGCTCGGTGTTCTTTTCAGATACCCTGGCCATATATTGATCTGCCCCTCCGGTAAGCGAAGCAACGGCGGCCTGCAGGTTGTTCTGGATACAAAGCTGGCGCTTCAGGTATGTAAACACCTGTTGTTCGGCCTCCTTGTTCAGGGCACTCTTCTTTTTCAATTCCTCCTGCAGCTTGTACGCTTCGTAGCGCTTGTTGTATTCGGCTGCCGCCTCTTTCACTTTCTCGCGACAGGAAAGGCATTTGCTGGCTGCCGATTTCTCGAGCAGGGCAGTGCGCTGGTCTATGGTCTGGTCGTTTGCCTGAAGCTGGCCTATTTTCTGAACATCCTGCGCAAACACTTCGGCATACTGCATGTCTTCCAGCTTTTTTGTGAGCCTTACCATCGCCTCGCCCTCCACAGACGCCGACAAATACTCCGGCTTTGGCAGCTCCACGGCATATAATTTAACAAGTGCTGCTTCACGCTGCGCCGGGGTTGTCCAGGCTTTGGGGTTGTTTTCCAGTTCCCGCAGGGTATTTACCAAGCCTTTTCCTCCTTTCAGGTTATGGTCGCCCTCCAGATACAGGTCGGCGTTGCTCAAAATGGCGGTATATTCGGACCTGAAAATGGACTTGTAGGTACTGTTAGTGGCAAACTCCTGCTCCCGGGCATCGAAAGTGCCTCGCAGGCGCTTATACTCCTGCATAATGGCAAACAGGTTTTTGGCGTTTACCTCCGGGCTGTTGTTGCGGTAATTCAGCCGGTAAGAGTTCAGGTGTTGTTTCATCTCAGCGAATATGCGCAAAAACTCCACATACAGCTTTTCCTGCCGGTAGGTCTCGTTGTTTACCATGTGGTTGGAGTGCGCTGTTTCGATCTTCTGCCTGCGCTTCTCTATCAGGTCCTGGGTTACCTCATCGCCGGTGAGCACATCCATCTTATAAAGCGATTTGTAGTTCACCACCACCATATAAGGGTAGTCTTTGTAGCCGATCAGCTCTTCGAGCTGCTTGCGCTCCAGTTTTGGCACTCCTTTGTTCAGGAAGCCTTCGAGCCTGGCCGGCTTCAGGGTAACGGTTTTTACCTCGCCTGGCACGAACACATATACCCGCACCGAGTGGAGGCGCGTATCGAAATCCTGGCCTTCGTAGAGCCGGATGGTGGAGCTGAACTTATACTCCCGTTTCTTGGTGCGGGCGCTCAACAGGTTGCCGAACTCCCCCACCAGCGACAGCACCGCAGCAGGCGGGCTGGTGGCCATCTTAGAGATATTGGTGAGCTGGGTGGCCACCAGCCCGAACATCTGGTCGCCCTGGTCGTTGGTGATGGCTTTGGCCTGAATAAGGGCGTCGATGCTGTTATTGGTAGTGGTGAGCGGCATTTTATCGATAATGCGCACCACCTCCAGGTGGTCTGACACCTGGGCGCTGTAATCTTTCTTGCTGTCGGTAGTAACGTTGAAATTGTAGAGCGGGTACACGATCTCATCGTTGCCGAAAAGCTTTATGTTTTTGAGCTGCGCCGTAATGAACAGGTACTCCAGGTTGTCGCCGTAGTTTTTCTTGTTCTTCTTTACGCCACGCTCCACCTCGTTCAGCACCCGGCTGAATTTGGAGCCGTTAAACAGAAAAAGGTCTGTAGACAAATACTGCCACTCGTCCGAAAACTCGTATTTATCGTTATAGGTATAGCCCAGGCGGGTTTCGATGGCTTGCTGGGCATACAGAGGCTGCCAGACCAGCGTAAACAGCACGAAGGTAAAAAGGACTCTTTTCATATACTACTTCAAAGGCGGTATGCAGGGTGTTTTAAAGCAATAAAAGGTAGTGTGTGAACTCACAGCCAAACATTGAAAATTTAAATAAAGTGCATTCAAGTTATAAATAAAAAACCAGTTTTATTATAAAGAAAGTAATGACGAAATACCCGAGTAAATCAGGCTTGCTACCCATCTTATTATACCTCCTGCTTGTGCTGACATTTCCTATGAAGGCGAGCGCACAAGAGGCCTCCGACACCAGCGCCATACCTGCAGCAGAAGGGATAACCGAAAAAACCAAAATCGACGGATTAATTAGCTATGTAGAAAATTTGCAGGGGGCCACCTTCATCAGGAACGGAAGTGAGCATACACCTCAGGATGCGGCGGCACATCTCCGGGCAAAATTCGATAAACATCATGCCAAGATTAAGTCTGCAAACGAGTTTATTGAGCTACTGGCCACAAAATCGTCGGTATCGGGAGAGTATTACAAAATACGCCTGTCAGACGGCAGCACCACCGAAACCTATAAGCTTCTGCACCAGGAGTTAGCACGGATCGAGACAGAGGCTGGATCGAAATAAGGGAGCAGGTGTGCACGATTTTGCCCCGACCATACAAGTTTTTAAACCTTCATAACGTTATCTATATATTCGCATACTGAAACTACCTACGATAACCGCAACAGAAAACATGCTTCAGATACTAGAAGAGTCTAAAGGCGACTTATTTGCTGTGCAGCTGAGCGCACATATAGATAAGCAGGATTACGACCTTATGCTTCCGATGCTGGAAGAGAAGATCAAACAACATGGAAAGATACATGTGTTTGTTGAAGTGGTAGACATGAAAGACGTTTCGCTGGAGGCGCTCTGGGAAGAGATAAAGTTTGATTTCAGGCACGCCGCCGATTACGGAAAGGTAGCTGTTGTAGGAGAAGCTAAATGGCTCGACTGGCTCTCGCTGGCCGCCTCGCCGTTTACCACCGCCAGGATCAAGCACTTTACGCCAAACCAGCGCCTGCACGCGCTCAACTGGGTAAAGGAAAAGGAAGAGGCATAATCAGTCCTGCTGCTCTTATCATGACGCCCCTGAAGGAGTAATCCTTACAGAGCTCCGGAGGGGCTTTTTCATTAGAATAATTGTTAAAATGTTGTAGGGTTGAACACTTGTGCTTCCCGGCGCGAAGGGCGTAGCAACTGCCCTGGCCTTTTCATATCCGGAATTGCAGTCGACGCTAAATCAATAACTCAGCAAGTTAACACTTCCCAAAAGCTACTCTTTATAGATGGCTACTTCTCTTTTGCCGTTTTTGATATAGCCGCGGTACATACCTGCTGAGTTAAAGGGCATGGCAAAGTTCCCGTTCCTGTCGAGGGCAATTACGCCTCCCTCGCCGCCACGGGCCACCAGCTTTTTAAGCACCACCTCCTCAGCGGCCTTTTTTACCGGATACTTTTTGTACTCCATGAGCGCGGCAATATCGTGGGCTACCACCGACCGGATAATGTACTCGCCGTGGCCTGTAGCCGAAACCGCGCAGGTGTTGTTGTCGGCATAGGTGCCAGCGCCCAGAACAGGCACATCGCCTACACGGCCGTAGCGCTTGTTGGTCATGCCACCTGTGGAGGTGGCAGCAGCCAGGTTGCCGAATGCATCGAGGGCCACTGCTCCCACTGTTCCGAACTTATTTCCTTCTATAAAAATAGGCTCGGTGCTGCCGGAGCCGCCGGAGTGGTCGAGCCCAGTTTTCTCTTTGTCTTTTAACCGCTGCAGCTGCTGGTAGCGGGTTTCGGTCCGGAAATAAGCCGGGTCCACGATCTCCAGGCCTTTCTCCTGCGCAAACTTCTCGGCCCCTCTCCCGATCATCATCACATGCTCCGACTGCTCCATAACGGCACGGGCGCCGCTTACGGGGTTCTTGATGTTGGTCACTCCGGCTATAGTGCCCGCATGGCGTGTTTTGCCATCCATAATAGCGGCATCGAGCTCAATCGTGCCATCGTTTGTAAACACAGCTCCCTTTCCGGCATTAAAAAGTGGCGAATCTTCCATCATGCGCACCGAGGCCTCCACGGCATCGAGGCTGCTGCCGCCTTTCTTCAGTATCTCAAACCCAGTCTGCAGGGCCAGGTTCAGCGCCTCCTGGTAGGCCCGCTCTTTTTCAGGAGTCATGCTGGCCCGGGTAATGGTGCCGGCTCCGCCATGAATAACCAACGTTATTTTGCTGAAGTCGGGCTTAGCCTGCTGTGCCATGCCAGCAAAAGCAGCAGCTAAAACAATAATACAGGAGACAATAAGTTTTTTCATCGATTGTATGTGCAAAGGAGAAACGCCCTAGAATGTATGACTTACGAATATAAAGCTTTTAGGCGAAGCAGGAAACCAGGCCCGGCCCCTATAACAACAGCTAATACCCGGTTACGCAACTCCTCGGTTCAGAAAATATTACTATTCCCATTCACTCCACCGGTGTGCCGGTAAACGAATGGAGAGTGCGTAAGAAATATTTTTACATATAGTAAAGCTTGAATATATCAGGCATTGTTTTTGAAATGCAAGATCGTGAGAGGGATCATCAAAGCAGGCCAACTGGAAGTTGTTTGTGCAGGTTGCTAACCCACGGGAGCACTTTGCAGCAACCGTTTAGCGATAAAACTATATAAGACAAGAGATTATAGTGCGGCGAATCTGAAAAAGAACTTTATTTTGAAGAAAACGTGTGTTAATATTTATTCTGCACAATATTTGCTCCGAACTCACATTAGTAATCTGGCCAGGTGGCCAGAACATAGCCCAAACACGATTAGTATCAGTTAGTAACTTTTGCCATATTTGCACCCGAAACTAAAAACCAATTATTTTCAACCTAACCTTAATCAACCCATGAAGTTTAATTTTTTTAGAGCATCCCTCTCGTTGCTGCTGTGCACGAGCCTCCTGGCTTCCTGCGTGTCTTCTAAGAAGTATGACGAACTGAAGGCCAGCAAAGAAGCCCTGGAAAAAGAGCAGGTAGCCAGCCGTGCCAAAGTTGACGAGCTGACAAACAGCCTAAAGGAGCGTGAGCAGAAACTTGCCTCTATGGAGCGCGCCATGAACGAGCAGCAAAAGATTCTGGATGACCTGCGCAACCAGGTGAACAGTGCCCTGGCCGGCTTTAACCAAGGCGACCTGAGCGTGAACATCCGCGACGGTAAAGTGTATGTTTCTTTGTCTGACAAACTGCTTTTTGCAACTGGCAGCACCAAAGTAAACGCTACCGGACAGAAGGCGCTTGACCAACTGGTATCTGTACTGAAGAAAAACCAGGAGGTTGGGGTAATGGTAGAAGGCCACACCGATGACGTAGAAGTACTGCCAGGAACCAAAAACATTGCTGACAACTGGGATCTGAGCGTGCTGCGCGCCACTGAAATTACGCGCCTGATGGCTACCCGCGGCCTGTCTCCTGACAGAATCACGCCTGCCGGCCGTGCGTTCTTCCAGCCAGTAGACACTGGCCGTTCTGCCGACGCGAAAGCCAAGAACCGCCGTACTGAAATTATCTTAACGCCTGACTTCTCTGAGATCTACAAGATCCTGGGTATCAAAGCTTAATTTTTCAGTTATAAAAGCAGAAAAAGCCAGCGACCTGCTCAGGTCGCTGGCTTTTTCTGCTTTAAGCACCTCTGGAGGGCTGTTTTCATTAGAATAATTTCATTAATGTGCTAATGGGTTCATGTGCTGATGTGCTAATTGTTGATTGTTAAATGGTTGTTATGGGAATTTGAAGATGAACCGGAAAACGCCATTCAACTCTTAACTCATAACTTTTAACTCTTAACTAATCAAAGGTTTTTGGCCTCCCGGATGGCCTCAAATAGCTCTTCCGGCTTCTGGGAACCGATAAGCAGAGGCTTCCGGTTGTAAAAGTACAGTTGTACTCCCCGGCTGCCCGACATGTTGTAGGCCTTGCCCCTGAGGCCCCACCTGATGCCCCAGCCACCATAGTCGCGGATAGCGTTGTAAGTCACCCTCTCATAGTCGCGCACCAGGTGCAGCGGTATTTCTACAGCCTTCAGGTGGAATGGGAAAAAGCGAAGGCGGATATAGCCCGGATACACCTCCGTTACCAGGCGCATTTTGTAAAAGAAAAATGGCAGCCCCACCCCGACCAACACCAGCAAAAGCGCCGCCTCTACCCCTACCACCGGATTCCGCCCAAAATTGTGGCCCGACAGCAGCTGGTAAAAAAATCCCACCCAGAAAATAGAGGCCACCCCCAGCAACACCACCCACAACCATACCTGGGTAAAATGCTGCTTTTCCTGAAAAAGAATAGGTTGGGAGGCCATTCGGTGGGTGTTGAATTTTGAAAGTTTCCAGGAGCTCTTCTACGAAGCGTGGCGGCAGCTAAGTACATTCAAGCAAACCGTCGCCTGCAGATTGGATCAGCAACAGCAGGAACAAAAGAAGTCTCTGGAAGGCTGATTTCATTAAAATAATTAAGTTTCTAAGTAAGGGTATAGGTTAGCCATCAAACAGGAAGTCTGATAGCTAACCTCTAACATCCAGTACCCGAAATTAACCAATTGCCTGCTCCAGATCGGCAATCAGGTCTTCTGCGTCTTCTATGCCCACGCTCAGGCGAATCAGGGAATCGCTGAGGCCAGCCTTCAGCCGCTCTTCCGCAGGAATGCTGGCATGTGTCATGCTGGCCGGGTGACCGCACAGCGACTCCACACCGCCCAACGACTCAGCCAGTGAAAAATACCGGAAACGCTCCAGGGTTTTAATCGCGTCTTCCTTCCTATCGCCTTTCAAAACAAAAGAGATCATGCCACCGAAATCGCGCATCTGCTCTCTGGCAATGCTATGATTTCTATGGTCCTCAAATCCTGGCCAGAACACCTTCTCCACCTTTGGGTGCTGCCGGAGGTACTCAGCCACTTGGCGCCCGTTCTGGCAATGGCGTTCCATCCGGATGTGCAGCGTTTTAATGCCACGCAGCACCAAAAAGCAGTCTTGCGGGCCGGGGGTACCGCCACAGGAGTTCTGTATAAAAGCCAGGCGCTGGACCAGGTCATCGTCCTGCACCACCAACGCACCCATCACCACATCGGAGTGGCCAGCCATGTACTTGGTGAGTGAGAGCGTCACGATATCGGCTCCAAGATCGAGGGGAGTTTGCAGATAAGGCGTGGCGAAGGTGTTATCTACCACCAACAGTATGTCTTTATCTTTGGCAATGGCTGCGCAGCCTTTTATATCGATAATGTTGAGAAGCGGGTTGGTGGGCGTTTCTACCCAGATCATGCGGGTTTTTTCGTTCACTAGGGCCTCTACATTAGTCAGATCACTCATATCGGTGAAGTGGAACTTAATGCCGTAGTTCTGGAATATTTTCGTAAAAATGCGGTAGCTACCTCCGTACAGGTCGTTGGTAGAGATTACCTCATCGCCGGGCTGCAACAGTTTAATAATAGTGTCGGTGGCCGCCATGCCCGAGGCGAAGCAGAGGCCGTGCCTACCATTCTCCAGTGCTGCCAGGCTATTCTGCAGGGCCGTGCGTGTGGGGTTGTGCGTACGGGAGTACTCATAGCCCTTATGATCGCCGGGCGACTCTTGCACGTATGTAGAGGTTTGATAGATCGGCGTCATGATGGCACCGGTGGTTGGGTCCGGCTCTACGCCGGCATGTATAGCTTTAGTTCCGAATTTCATATAGCGTTGTTTTTAACTCATCTGACAAATGATATGCTGCAAGATACTAAATTTACATTTTTAAGTGGCCACCCGCCAGCAAGGCTGTTAGGCTGTTAGGCTGACGGCTTCTTTTTCTGCCACCATAAAAACAAATTTGCCTGCCAGCCTTGTTTCTGGTGTAAAATAACCCTTACCGCACCTATGTCCGGACGATTTAACCTGCTGAGAAGCTTTATACGCAAAAACGCCTCTACCTTTGTATCCATGCTGCTGCTGGTGGCCATGCCGCTCATCGTCAGTTCAACCCTGGCTTACTCGCTGTACTCGTACCAGGACCTGTTGCAGAACCTGTCTGTGGGGCACATGCTGCTCTATTTTGCGGTAGTGTCACTCACCATGGCCCTCGCCCTTACCCCTACTACCTTTGTGGCATTGGTCAGCGGCTTTTTCCTGAGTTGGGTCGGTTTTCCGGGGCTGGTGGTGGCATATGGCGTTGCAGCCCTGATCGGCTACAGCCTCGCCCGCCTGATTGACCATGGTAAGATGATGAGTTTCCTGAACGGCTTTGAAAAGGCGCGTATCCTGATGCAGGAGCTCCGGCACCAGAGCTGGAGCCTGATTTTCCTGACACGAATTTCCCCGGTGCTGCCCTTCGCGCTTATGAACTTTGTGCTTTCCCTGCTGCAGATCGACAAGCGAAAGTTTCTGCTTGCCAGCATAGTGGGTATGCTACCCCGCACGCTGTTTTTTTTCTGGATCGGCACCCAGGCCAATAATATTATAAGTCTGCTCGAAAGCCCTGAAAGCGGTCGAAGTGGCCAGCTGCTCATGATCGCCCTGATAATCACATCGATAGGCGGCTTGTACTTCGTGTTTGACCGTGCCCTGAAGAAAGCGCTGCGAAAAGCTGCGGACCAAAATTAAGGAATCTTAAAAAAGCGCTTGCGTATTACAAAAAAAGGCATTTACTTTGCATCACAATAACGGAATGGTCACGTAGCTCAACTGGATAGAGCATCTGACTACGAATCAGAAGGTTAGGGGTTCGACTCCCTTCGCGACCACTTGAAAATCAGCCACTTACAGGTAAAACTGCTAAGTGGCTTTTTTTATGTACACACAATTTGCACACAAAACATGATAATCAAAATTGCCAACCACTTTAAAGATCCACTTAGCAACAATAATATAAAACTTTTATAAGCAGTACCTATTAACTAATTCGATATGGGAAAAGACAGTCTTTTAAAGACTCCAAGAGAATTGAGTTCTTATTTTAATGAGGCAGCTGATTACATCAAAAATGTAAAAGTCACCTACTATCTCTTATCACATACTAACACTGATGAATTTGACAACAATAAGGTTTTACTAAACTTCAATGGCCACGCGACATTGGCCTCCTTCATGGTTGATTTTTCGAAAAAGCTTACTTATTCCTTTGATAAAGTAACAAAAGAAATCTCCAAGATAGAACTACATTCTCGACCTAAATACATTGAAGAACTTTCACAATATTTGGAGGATAAATTTGACTCTATAAATGAAACATTACAACAAAAATTCTTATCTGAAAAAGAGGTAGCGAAAGGAGGTACATATAAAGGTCATTATGAAGTTCCAGTAGGCTACGATCAACCCTTATACAAAGACTTCGATCATGGAAGTACCAAGGCAAGAAGAAGAATAAAGAAAGAGCTAAAAAGGAAGGTCAAAGATTTAGAAATATTTAGAGAAGAATGTCTCGTTCAAATTTATCAAATGGAGCTAAAAAAAAGCCCATTTCAATCAAGTATTGTTTACAAGTTCAATGACATATTGCCGAAATGTTTAAATTTATTGCATAACCTCTTACTAAATAATAAGAAGCCTTTCATCGACCATTCAACAGGTGTTAGGCATTTTAAAAAGGCTTTTATTCCAGGCTCACACCATGAACCAATAACTTGGAAAGGAACATCAGATGATTTATGGTATTTAATTACGCAATTAGAATCAAATAAAATTATAGAATTTGAGAGCAAAAAGAAATGGCCTGTAGTCACTCAATCTTTCTGTAAATCTGATGGTAGCTTCTGGTCAACAACAACTTTCTCAGGAAAGCCTAAAATATCATCAAGAGCAAAAGATCTTGATGATATTATTCAAGAAGTAAAAAAATGCATTGGTAAAAAATTAGAGAATTGACTTCATAAAAAATAAAACCTGTTTTTTTTCATTTCCAGGTCGTCTAAGTGGCTGTTTTGTGGCAGACTGCTGGCAGATTCCAATTCACAAGCCATAACCGTCGAGTCGCCCGGGGGCATTTCCAGGTCCGTGTGCAGAATTATAAGAGTTCCTTTTCCCTCTCCGATTCCCTACTGGTGAGGCCTCAAACGGCAGGCGTAGCAGACCTTCAGGCAGATGAGGCTCTGGCCTTGGCACCGAACGTTTATGAGGAGGAGGTAACGCTGTTAACCTCGGATCTGTGTCTTAAGGCAGAAGTCTAGGTGATAGACGTGCTGTACAAGCAAGCGTACCAGGTGTTCTTTCATAGCCTGGCAGAGCAGCAGGAGTTAGACTCAAGCAAATTGCCAGCCGGCACCTGCTTGTAACTGATGCAGACATACAGGAAAGTAACTGTGCAGCGGCTAGTCATTTCCCAAATATGAACTTGCTACCTTTGACTGGAGGGTTTTGATAGGCAGATTTAAATAAAGTTTAAATTTGACTGTTATGAACAGACGCGAATTTGACGCCTCCTTCAAGCGGATGGCCATTGATCTCTCTTATGCCAGAGGATCGGTAAAAGAAGTAGCAGAAGAGCTAGGAATAGATCCCGGCCGGCTGAGTAAATGGCGACAGAAGGATCGCTCCCCTGTTCCTTCCACAAAAGGTTTAACCAAGGAGCAACAGGAGATCAAGCGGTTACAACAAGAGTTGAAAGAGGCGCAGTTGGAGCGCGATATCTTAAAATCAGTATACAGCGCTGGCGCAGTGGAATGGCCAATACAACCTTTTCGACATAACCCCTAAATTGGCAGGGACTTCAGTGAGTCCCGCGCTTTTAATGGCACTAGGTAAATCCTTCTTAAAATCTGGGCCGGAATGCCTTATGTTTCTCCTCTGGAGGGGCATTTGATGAATGAACTGGTGATCTTCTCTGAAGAATCCCTTACAGAAAAATCTTTCTATTCATGGCCTTCCCTGAAGTCACTATTTTTTCACAGGTATGGGTTTCAGTTATGGGAAAGCAGGAAATACCTTTCAGAGTCATTCATCCGCATGCCGCCGGCATCGATGTGGGCTCGCGCAGCCATATGGTGGCTATCGAGCAATTAAAAGTGTGCGTGAGTTTGGAGTGCATACTAAAGATCACGAGCAGCTGATTAGCCACCTTCAAGCCTGTGGGGTCACCACCATCGCCATGGAGAGTACCGGCACCAGCAGCACCTCAATGCCCTGCAGCAGGCGGGCTTTGAGGTGCTACTGGTGCCGGGCAGCCAGACCAAGAACGTGAAGGGGCGGAAGACCGATGTGCTGGATTGCCAGTGGATACAGAAGCTCCACTCCCTGGGCCTGCTGTCAGGCAGCCTGCTACTCAGCGACACGTTCCAGCAGCTGCGCACCTACTATTATCACCGTCAACATTTGATGGAGCAGTCGGCGCGCTACAGCAGCAAAATGCAGAAGGCACTCCGGCTGATGAACATCCGGCTGGATGTGGTCCTCAACGACATCACCGGTCAGTCCGGCATGGCCATTATCGAAGCCATGCTCTCAGGGACCCGCGACCCGGAGTGCCTGGCTTCCCTGGTGAGCTGGGCATTAAGCGAGACCATGGAAGCGAAGGAAACCACGATAGCCGCTTTTCAGATGGCGGTGAGAAACAGGCCGGTGAGACAGGATCTGCTCTTTCACTCGGACCGGGGTGTGCAGTATGCCTGCCAGGAGTTCAGAGATGAATTAAAGGACAAACCGGTACTGCAGAGCATGAGCCGGAAAGGCAACTGCTGGGACAACGCGGTAGCCGAGAGCTTCTTCAAAACAATGAAAACAGAAATGGTGTACCACTGCAAATTCGCCACCAGACAACAGGCTAGGCTGGCCGTGTTTGAATATATCGAAGGTTTCTACAACAGGAAAAGGAGGCACTCTGCTCTAGGCTACCTAGCGCCGTGCCAATATGAAAACCAGTTATACAACCAAACAGTGGCTGCCTAAAAAAAGTCTCCAGTAAAACATTGCAATTCCAGTATGGTCCTGCAAGAGCTTTACATAGCCGGAGCTGCAGTACTGCAGGCCCCGGTCCGAATGATGGATCAGCCCCTTGTGCACCAGGTTCCCTTCCAGGGCCATCTCCAGGGCCTGGATGCATCCCCAGGCGGAGAGATCCTGGCACAGGTAAAAAACCACGATCTTATGGCTGTAGGCATCGGTGATCAGGCTCTGGTAAGCAAAGCCCTCCTGCAGGTGAATGTAGGTGATGTCGCTTACCCACAGTTGGTTAGCAGCGGTAGGTACCAAACCAATGATCAGGTTGCTGTACTTGCGCAGCCAATGACTGGAGAAGGTGGTCTGAGGCCTGGAGCGTTTGCGTCTCCGAACCAGCAGGCCCTGCTCACACAGGAGCTCAAAAAAAGCGTCACGGCCTATACCAATGCCATGTTCGGCCATAAAGTCTGACATCACCACCAGTAGCTTGCGGGCTCCCAACCGCTTTTGGGTTTGGCGGATGCGCAGCACTTCCTGCACCAGCAGGTCCTCCTGCAGGGCCTGCTGCTCCTGTATTCTGATCTGCTGGTAATACGCCTGTCTACTGTAACCAAACAAGCAGCAAAGCACCCCGACAGCTCGGGAGGGCGCTCTTTGCTCTATGCTCAGGATTGCTTGGCACCAGGCTTTTTCCGGATCGGGATCCCCAGCTCCTCTTCGGCTACTTTGATCACCTCCAGCAGCACCTGCTTCTCAAGCCTGGCTTTCCGCAGCTCGGCCTGCAGTGTCTTCACATCCGTAGGCGGGGATTCATCTGGTAGAAAATCCGGTGCAGTCTTTACTGTTTTAGCACTTGGTGGTTGCTTCATACGGCCCTGGTGTCGGAGTACCCAGCGGCGGATGCTGTAAAAGTTGATGCCATATTTCTCCCCCATTTTACGGTAGCTGGTTTCGCCACTGAGATACTCGGCAATGATACTTTCTTTTGATGGTCTTTCCTTCATTTCTGTCGACTTTATGTCAACCTATAGTAGGACGAGACAAAGTGAGCAGCGTCCGGCAACGCGAAGCAACTGCTGTTTTGGCTGTATCGGGATACTGTCTTTTTCCGGGACACAATTATGAATGTCTTTGCCAATCCTGATTGAGTCACCCCGCTCTTACCTGTGACCGAAGCAAAGTTGGTCAAATAAGGCCTAAGCCTGGTTTTGATTAAATACATGAAGCAGTAAGACGGGTTCGTAAGATAACAGAACCATCAGACATACATTTTATAGCAGACAGCTACTTCTTTTTAGGGCTTTGGAGCATAGGCTCCATTTTTTATCCAGGTAGTCCACGCCTCCTTAAATTCAGCATGGCTCATAGGTGGAAGCGTACGTCCCTCCCCGGGATTCCAGCCAGCGAGCACCAGCGTGTCATCGGCATGTTCCAACAACTTCTTCATTGATTTACGGCCGTTCTGCTTGGGGTCTACCAGTTGTTTCGCCAGCTGATGGGGTGTTCTGCCCTCGAATACCATTTTCATGTCAGCCGGTGGCAGGTGCCACTTCGGGTTACCGGGCGGGGTATGCAGGCCGGGGGTGTTGGTGGCCTGGTGACAGTTACTGCATTTCATGGCGTAAACGCCTTTGCCATCCACGCCTCGTTTGGGCAGCATGGTATGTAAATGGCTGTCATCTCCCTGTAAAGGGACATCACCCGCCGGATGGCAGTTCATACAGCGAGGACTCATCAGGACTTTATAGACTTTGCCAAAGGCCTCCACCGATGCAACGCTGTCCCGGTCTGCCTTTTCAGGTCCAGGGCCGCTATCAAGTAACTGAGGCTCTGTACCCCCGGAAATTGCGTTCTCACTGCTATATACCGTAGTAACTGCTGTAGTTATGAAAATAACGGCCGACAACAAAGTCATTATTTTCATAAACAGAGAAGTACGTGTTCCATTATCAGGATGCTGTTTCATAAAAGGAAGGAGTTTAAAAGCTGATGTGTATGGGTAAGCCCTACGCCGTTTCTCGCGGATGCTGCTTTCGCCTATGTATTTATAGGCGAAAGATCTGCAAGGCTGGTCTCCGCTGCCGGTTTTATCCCTTGCTCGGGTTGCGCTGCATCTCAGCTGCCAGACGGATAGCGTCCCGTATCCTCAAATAGGTTCCGCAGCGGCAAATGTTGCCTGCCATCGCTGCATCAATGTCCGCGTCAGTTGGGTTCTTATTTTCTTTAAGAAGCACCGCAGCTGACATGATCTGACCCGATTGGCAATAACCACATTGCGCAACGTCCAGCTCCAGCCATGCTTTCTGCAAAGGATGGTCAGCCCTTGCTGCCAAGCCTTCTATCGTAACCACCTTTTGCCCGGCTGCCCGGCTCACCTTCGTAACGCAGGAGCGTACCGCCTCCCCGTTGAGGTGCACCACGCAGGCACCACACTGGGCTACGCCGCAGCCGTATTTTGTTCCGACAAGGCCAAGCGTATCCCTAAGCACCCAAAGCAAGGGGGTATCCGGATCCACATCTACCTGGTGTTTTTTCTGGTTGATAGTAAGTTTGATCATAGCCAAAATATAAATGATGAAAAATCAGTCTGTCAAAGCACACCAAGGCTATTCAGTTGTAGACTGAACGGCTGTTGGTAGAAACGTTTGCCGGCAACTTGGTACAGTGCATTTGCCACGGCCCCAAAAACAGGCGGGAAAGGGGGTTCACCTAAGCCGGTAGGATCTGTATCACTTTGCACAAAATGAACATCGATCTTTTGGGGCGCCTCATGCATCCGGATCATCCTGTAGTTATAGAAGTTGGTCTGCTCTGCGGCACCATTTTTATGTGTCAAGGCCCCATACAAAGCATTCCCGATTCCATCGACCACGGCACCCTGCACCATATTCGTTGCCGCATCGGGATTGATCACAATCCCGCAATCAATGGCACTTACTACCCTTTCGACATAAGGTTGCCCGTCTCTCATCACCATGTCCACCACATGGGCCGCATAGGAGTTATGGCAGAAGTAAGCTGCAACGCCCCGGCTGTATTTCTTGTTTTCCGCTTTGTTCCACCCCGATTTTTCCTGCACCAACTTCAGCACTTGAGCATAGCGATCCGCGTCGTACTCGTTATTCTTTCCTACAGGGTTCTCTTTGGCCCGTTTCAAAAGATCCAATCTAAAATCAATGGGGTCCTTGCCCATCGCTTCTGCCAGTTCATCCAGGAATGATTGCTCTGCCGCCGCATTGAAGTTTGATCGCGGTGCCCGGAAGGCGCCAATCGTGATATTGGAAGGGATCTGCCACCCTTCCGCAAGATAATTGTCAACTGCACCGGCAGGAAACCTGTTGGCATGGATGGCGTGTTCCGGAATACCGCCGCCTTTTACATGAAATGCGATCAGATTCTTATTCGCATCCAGAGCGGCCCGGTAAGTAGCCGTGTACATCGGGCGATAGATACCATAGGTCATATCGTCCTCACGGGTGTAGACAAGCTTGACAGGAGCTTTTACCTTTTTGGAGATCAAGGCCGCCTCCGTCAGGTAATGCCCGTATGCTCTGCGCCCAAAGCCTCCCCCCATACGGGTCATCCGGATCTCTATCTTGTCGGCTGGCAGGTTCAACACCTTTGAGAGAGTGGGTTCTGTCCAACCCGGTGCCTGCAACGGACCTACCAATAAGGCTTTTTCATCTGTGACATGGGCGAAGAAATTCATCGGCTCCAGACAGTTGTGTGCCAGAAACGGGGCATTGTAGGTCCGTTCAATGACCTGAGCCGCGTTCTTGAATGCCGTTTCCGGGTCTCCGTCCTTCCTTAGCTGCTGGGCAGGTTTTGCTGCATATTCCTGCATCTTCCTAAGCTGAGCGTCTGTGCTTTCAAGCTCGCCCGGAACAAGGACCTCCCTTTTCCCGCCCCTGCCGCCCATGGTGTCTTTGGTGTCGCCGGCAGGTTCCCACTGTACTTTTAGTTTTTTGCGGGCCTTCATCACCTCCCAGGTGGTGTTGCCCACCACCACCAAGAGATCGTTGAAGCTCCGTGTATCGAAACCGCCCTGCTCAAAGCCGTCTTCGTATAGTTTTTGGCTGAAAACATCCTTTATGCCCGGCAGTTTCAGTGCCTCAGCTGCATCGAAAGACTTCAGTTTCATCCCGAAAGCAGGTGGGTGTTCAATCATGGCGATCAGCATTCCTGGCTGTTGGTAGTCTAACCCAAAAAGAGGTTTACCGGAGACGATCTTCAAACCCTCCACATTTTTCCTGGAGCTTCGTACGACATTGAAATTCTTTACCTCTTTTAGCTTCACCTCTTTGGGAATGGGGATAGCTGCTGCTTTGGATGCAAAACTGCCATAGGTGCCTGACTTGCCGCTTCTTTCATGATACAGCATCCCTGCTTTAGTGGTCACTTCCTCCACAGGCACCCCCCAGGTTTGGGCTGCCGCTTCCATTAATACATGCCGTGCTGCCGCGCCTGCTTCGCGGAGAGGTTTCCAATACATCCGCACTGAATTGCTTCCTCCGGTAAATTGTGGCCCTAGTTTCACACTGTCGTGTGGTCCCATTTCTACGACTACTTTTTGCCAGTCCGCCTCCAATTCCTCGGCCACAATCATGGGGAGTGAAGTCATCACGTTCTGCCCGAACTCCGGGTTAGGGTTCAGGATTTTTATGATGTTATCGGGAGTGATCTTGATGTACCCGTTGATCTCCATCCAGTTCTCGTTAACATCAGGGGCATTTTTAGTATCGGCAGGGCTGAATGCTGACAGCCAGGTAAAACTTATCATCAGTCCGCCTCCGGCAAGTGCCGAAGATTTCAGGAATGATCGCCTGGTTATGGAGGTCTTTTGTTGTGTCATGGCTGCGATAATTTATACCCGGATGATTGTTTACAGTCGAATTGATTCTGAACCTTATGAAGGCGTCCCTTTGGTCAATTTAAGCTTTTTTAACCAATTCTTCGCCTGAAGAAGTGGTTGTTTGACGGGTTTCAGGAATTAATGTAAACCGCCAGATCAAAGGGGAGCTTTCAAGTGCAAAACAGCTTATTTGAAATTGTTGTATTCTTCATCAGTCACTGGGTTGCCCCACTCCGCAGCCCCTTTCTCGGCATTGGTGGAAATGGCAATATGCGTAAGTTCAGTATCAGGCGAGGCCCCATGCCAATGCTCTACCCCGGGAGGGCATTTCACTACATCCCCCTTTTGCATAATCCTCACTGGTGTTCCTCTTTCCTGGTAATGGCCTTTTCCTTCTGTGACCAGCAAGACCTGGCCGCCGGGGTGCCGGTGCCAATTCGACCTTGCCCCAGGCTCAAACGTGACGCTGCCAGCCCCAATGTCTAACCGATCTTCAGAGGTCACCAGCATATTCACCCAAACGGTGCCTGTGAAATTAGCGGCTGGGGCCCTTACTCCTTTGGCGTAAAGGACACCTGGTGCCTGTGCGGTTTCCTTCGCGTTTTGCGCCACTGCGCAGCTTGAAAGGCAGAAAGCGGCAAACACGGCAGCCATCATTATTAGGTTTTTCATGTCAAATGAGTGTATGTTGTAAGTGAATAAGTATCCGAAGTGTTCGACTGTTTCTACTTCTTCCTTGATGCCAACAGGGTATTAAGGACCTTCCTGCCAGACTCAGCCTCCTTCTTCCCGACGTTTGTCTCCACGAGGGTAAGCAGGTGCCTTAGCTGAGATTCGTTCATGCCCAGGTTCATCGCGATGCCCATATGGGACTGCATCATCGGCTCCACCCCCCCAAGGCTTATCAGGGCGGAGATGGTGGCGATTTCCCGGTCTGAGTAACTCAGGATATCCCGGGTGAAAAGATCTGCAAACAGATGTTCCTTTAGAAATACCTCAATTTCGGGGCTGAAGGCGGCGTAGCCTTTTTTAGGCCCGGTTTCCGGTTTGCCGGTCAGGGTTTCCAGGACTTTTTTCCCTTGCTGGTATTTCGTATCGGTGCTTGTTACCGGGGAAGCTTCTTTGCCAACCTCATCAACCATGCCTTTTGCCTTTCTCTCTTCCAGTACCGCTAACAAGGTGTTTAGTCCCTGTATGCTTCTGGGAAAGCCGCAGTAGGCATACAGGTGAACAAGTGCCTCCTTGGTTTCATTGATGGTCAGCCCCGCGTCCAACCCCGCGTTCAACGCTTTGCCGAGGCGCTCCAAATCACCTTTCGCTGTGAAGGAGGATATGGTAACGATATGCTGCTGCCTGGCGTCTAACGTTTCTGTCCCTTTGGGTTTACCTTGCGCGTTCATACTACCCGGAAGGCAAAACACAAGGGCTGTAAAGGCGAGCAGGAAAGTGGAATGCATTTTCTTCATAGGGACTGGTTTATTAAAATATTGGTCATCATCAAGGGAGTTCCCACAATTATCTTTTTGTTGCCGCTTCAACTCCGGAGAAATCAAGGACGGCCTGTGGCAGGCGCATTCCCTTAATCTCAATGGCGGTCACTTCCTGGTTGAACTGTCGTATCTCTTCAGCGGTAAAACGCACACCGTCAGCACCATTGTTTTGCAGCATGTGTGCCATCTGTGTCGTGCCGGGGATAGGCACAATCCACGGCTTCTGAGCCAGGAGCCATGCCAGCGATATCTGGGCGGGGCTGGCCTGCTTACGTGCGGCCCAACTCTTCACCAAATCCACCAAGGCCAGGTTGTGGGGTAGGTTCTCCGGTGAGAAGCGGGACTCTATGCCTCGGATGTCACCCGGGGCGAACCGCGTGTTTGCGTCTATGGCCCCGGTGAGAAAGCCTACGCCGAGCGGGCTCCACGGGACGAAGCCGATGCCGAGTTCCTGGCAAAGCGGAATAACTCCATCCTCCGGCCCGCGCCATAGAAGGGAATACTCGTTCTGGATAGCCGTGACAGGATGAACGGCATGCGCCCTTCTCACAGTCTGAAGTCCCGGTTCAGAAAGCCCGTAATGCAGCACCTTCCCTTCGTTGATAAGGTCTTTCATCAACCCGGCAACATCTTCAATTGGAACATCCGGGTCTACACGGTGCTGGTACAATAAATCAATACGGTCGGTTTGGAGGCGCTTCAGCATGCCTTCCACCACTTTTCTAACATGTTCCGGTCGACTGTTAAGCCCGGGTCGCCGTGCTCCCGTCTCCTGGTCTATGTTCCAGCCGAACTTCGAGCAGATCACTACTTTGTCCCGGAAGGGTGCGACTCCCTCCCCAAGTATTCGCTCCACTTCATGAGGACCGTAGGCCTCGGCTGCGTCGTAAAAGGTGACACCACGGTCGAAAGCTGTCCGAATGATGTTATGCATCTCGGGCCGATAGGGAACCTCCGTTGTATACTTGCGGCTCATATTCTGGACGCCAAGGCCAACGCTGGAAACTTCCAGAGTCCCAAGTTTACGCCGGCCCGTGACGGTAGCGGATTGCTGATCGGAGGCCTGGGCGTTACCACCGGTTGAACTTGCCGCCAGTGTTGTGCAGGCGCTGGGCAGCATGGCCGCTCCGGCCAGCACCAAACCGGTCTTAAGCAGTTCGCGGCGCTTCATTCCGCTATTCGTGTCGTTATTTGTCTGATTAGCCATAGTTGATTTGTATGGTGGTGAAAGGTTGCTATTCCCTGCCTCTTTCAGGTATTGGTTGACTTCTATTCTAACCTTTAAAGGTTAGAATAGAAGTCAACCAATTTAGTCACGGCCTTATTTACATAAGCGGGTTTCCAGTAGCTTTGTATATGAGTGGCTCCATCAAGCAGAAAAAGCTCCTTAGTTTTGGCATTAGTTGCTTTACTAAAGGCTTCATCTGTCATATATTTTGTATCCGCTTTGCTTCCGGCAATCATCAACAGGGGCTGGTTGATCAAATCCATATCAGTGGCGGCATCCCAGGTCATTAAGTCGAGCAGGCTGCTCATGGTATATAAAAAGGTTGAATTGGGATGTGCATGGGTTCTGTAATAGTATTCGTATCCTTCACGGTATAGATCGGTCGGGGTTTTAGCGATTTCTTCATCGGTTATGCTCGCCACACCTGCATAAATTATCTTACCGCCCTCTGCTTCCTGCGCACGGGCATCCGAAGCTTGTTTTAGGCGTTCGTGGATGGTATTTAACTGAGAATCCTGAAAGCCATTACGTCTTACCTCACCTGAGTTGAACATGCTCAAGGTTGCGACTGCTTTGAAACGTTTATCGCTCTGCGCTGCTTTCAAAGTATAGCCGCCGCCGCCACAGATACCTAAAACACCCAAACGGTTTGCGTCAACCCCTTTGTATTGCGTGATAAAGTCAGCCATACCACGGATATCATCCGTTCGGAAAGCTGGTTTATCTGTATGACGTGGCTGTCCGCCACTTGCACCCTGATAGGCAGCATCAGCAGCAACGGTAATATAACCCGCTTCTGCCAAACGCTGCGCATATAAGCCGGCTGCCTGCTCTTTCACACCACCATTAGGGTGAGCAACCACCACTGCCGGATATTTCTTTGACGGGTCATAACCTGCAGGGGTATAAACATTGGCAGCGATATCAATCCCATTCAGTTTATATGCCACCGGATGGATATTGACTTTTCCCTTTATATTTTCTGTGATCGCATCCCCATAGACCAGACCGAAGGGATTTTTCGATTTGGTCTGGGCGGAAGACAGGATACTTGTTGTCATAAACATTGCCACTATAATTAATCTTATCTGTATCATTTTATTGTAATTATGTTCTCTTTTTCAAGCAGCTGATGTGTTATTGTATGAATAGAAAGAGGTTTAGATTTTCTTCCTTATTACTTACAGATTTACTTACTGGTATTGCTGATCGGTGAATTTTAGTCTCTGTCTATCCGATATAACCTGCCGCCATCCGTGATGGCATAGAGAGCGCCATCGGCTCCCTGGGTAATATCCCTGAAGCGCTGCCGTTCATTTGCCAGCAGCCTCTCTTCCCCTACCACCCGGTTGTTCTCCATAACCAGTCGTATAATATGCATTCCGCTCAGGCAACCTATAAACAGGTTGTTTTGCCACTCCGCCATACGGCTGCCGCTATAGAAGGTCATTCCGCCGGGGGATACCACCGGGTCCCAATAGTAGACCGGTTGCTCCATTCCCTCTCTTTGCTGGATCCCGCTTCCCACTGGCTGTCCCCCGTAATCGATACCGTACGTAATGATTGGCCAGCCATAGTTTGCCCCTGCCAGGACCCGGTTCAGTTCATCGCCGCCTCTGGGGCCGTGCTCACTTTGCCATATATCACCTGTTACCGGGTGGATAGCCAGCCCTTGCGGATTCCGATGCCCCATAGAATACAGTTCGGGACGGACACCTGATTGACTCAGAAAGGGATTGGCCGGAGCAGGTTGCCCATCGGTGGTAATTCTTATGATCTTGCCCAGAGCGGAATCAGTCGATTGGGCCTGTTGCCGGATGCCAGGGTCTGCGCGCTCTCCAGAGCTGACCAACAGGTTCCCCATTCGGTCAAAGACAACCCTGGCCCCGTAATGGTTATTCCCTGCATAAGCCGGCCCGGCCCGGTAAATAACAGCTACCCCTTCCAGGGCCCGTTCGTCAGCAGACAAACTGCCTTTTGCAATTGCCGTTTGATTACCTGCCGGGCTTGGTTCCGAAAAAGCCCAATAGATCATCCGGTTGGTCGCAAAATCTGGGTCGAGGCATACCCCCAGCAATCCGCCCTGCCCAGAGGAGTTGACCTGCGGGACTCCAGTGAGGGGTTCACTTATATTGCCGCCATTGGAAACGATACGCATAAGGCCGGCCTTCTCCGTTACCAGCAACCGGCCGTCCGGCAGACTGGATATGCCCCAGGGCCTTGCCAGCGAGGTAGTAACCACATCTACTTTATATCTGGCTAAGGTGGTAACACCATTCACCCGGGTTTGACCTGTAAAGGCAGGCCGGTAATTCGTATTCGAGGCGTTTGTTTCTACCGGTGCCGCTGAAGGATTAGGAGTAGGAGCTGGATTTGAATCTGGCTCTAAGTCCTTATCGCCAGAGCACGACATAAAGGCGAGTGAACAACTAATGAGGAAAATCAGGCTCTGTTTCATTGAGTTTAGTCTGAGTATTTTAAAATATGTGCGCTAATTGACTCCTTAGAAGCTTTCCCCGCATAAACAGGGTGGTTGCCTATTTGATCAGACCAACTCTCCTAAGCCATTTTGTTATCTCCTCCTGGGCCTGCTTTTCTTTTTCTCCCTCCATCACAAAATAAACCCCGTCTCTTTCCACGCCCCCTCTGGTAGTGAATCCTTCCAGTAGCTTGCTGTTGGGTGCCAGTGCTTTTACTGTCTCGAAACTGCTTCCTATTCCGTAGCCGGCATTGGTGTTGAAAGGCACGATGGTTTTCCCGCTAAGGTCATGTTGCGTTAAGAAACTTTTCATGGGCGGGGGAAGCTGCATACCCCAGGTAGGGAACCCTACAAAGACTACATCATAGTTTTGAATGGTGTCTATCCTTGTTTTTAAAGGGGGAAGAAAACCTGACTCGTTCTCCTGCGCTACCTGCTGCACGATGGCTTGGTAATCTTCCGGGTAAGGCGTTTCCAGCTCGAGCGCTACCAGGGTGCCGCCTACCTTCTGATGTATCATCTCGGCAATGGCTTTCGTGTTCTTAGTTCGGGACAAGTACACGATAAGCACATTTCTATCTTTTGGTGTTTCCTCTTTTTCAGGGGGTGGGTTTTGTGCTTTTGAACAAGCCGGTAGCATACAAACTACCATGCTCACCAGTACCCATAGTTTTATTATCCTTTTCATTTTCATCTCTTTACACTATGCAAAGTTCCGAACATCAAAAGGATTTTATGGTAGATGGATTACTGGTGTTACTACCAATATTACTGATCCAGACCTTTTTCCTTTAGCCATTCAGACAGTAAATCCGCTACCGCTACATTATTCAAATCTGACATAGGGAAGTGCGTGTTGCCTTTAAGGCCGACATCAGGAAGATAAACAAGCGTAACATCCCCGCCATGCCTGTTCACGGCATCTCTCCACCGTTTAGCCATAGCCAGCGCAGCACGCCACTGCTCCTGGCCAGGGTTTGGTGTTGGCTGCTCAGGGATATAATCGCCATAGTAGATGATAATAGGGATTTTTGTCAGCTTTATAAATTCATCCATTGGAACACCCGCAGCCTGCAAACGGCCACCTACATACGGAATGGGCTCAGGCACTTCGCCTTCGGGAAATAAGAAACCACTTCCAGGCTCATAAGAGGCAATGGCTTTTATGTTGCTGTTTTTGATCGCCGTGCGCCATCCCTGCCCTCCACTATGTGAGTGGGTAATCAGAACGCCGGGCCCGGTCTTGTCGAACAGTGCCGATACCGCGTCGGTACTGACCTCCATATCAAAAGGGCCTGTGTTGGGTACCATCTGGCGGTAGAACTGGTCCAGGGCTTCCGGGTCTTTTGAGAATTGAACACCGGGAAAGAATTCAGAACCGATGCCGAGACGGAAAATACCGAACCAAAGCTGATCGTCCGGCGCTGCTGAAATGGCGGTAGGCTCAGTGCTGCGGGCTGCCCTGCCACGCCGTGGCTGGTCAAGCAGATAGACTGGGAAGCCGCGTCGCAGGAAAATGTTCTGAAAGCCCTCACGCCCATCCGGCGTGGTTTCCCAGGTCTTGGCAGACTGCCCGAACCCGTGCCAAAACACCAGCGGGAGTTCACGGGCCTTCTCCGGTATCTGGTAAAAAACATAGGCATGGTCACCATGCAGTGTCTGCCCCTCCGAAGCCTGGTCGGCTGGGTTGAATGCCCCGTGCGCAAGAGGGTCGAAGGTGCCGGGAGCAGTGACCACCGTACCGCCCACTGCAAAGCTGCCTTGTTCCTGAATCACTAGCTGTCCGCTGCTGTTGCCCTCTTTCTGGGAGTTACAGGCAGTCATGAGCACAGCGGCGGCACTCCATAATAGAATCAGGTGTGTTTTATAGTTGAGCATTTTCACTGTATGATTTCGTCTGATTGACAGAATAAATAGTTTACTTTTCCTCTTTTAGCTTGCGGGTGGTGCTTCAACATTAGAAAACTCGGGCACGAACTTCGATGCGATCACTACTTTGACGCGGAAGAAGGCGATACCTTAACCGAAGGCCCGTTCCACCTCATGAGGGCCGTCAGCATAGGCCGCATCGTAAATAGTGAGGCCACAGTCGAAAGCTGTCGTATGTGAGGCCAGCAAAGTCCACCCCGGCTAAGGTCAGGCAGGTTCTAAAAGGCACGTCGATTCATACCTATAGAGGCTGGTGTTAGTTTTGCGGCGGCTGATTATTATCCTTAACGGGCCTGCTAAGCCTTGAGAAAGTGAGTGAGCCCATCTTCCATTTGCCGTTTTCCTTTATGTAAACCTCCGTCACCATAAAGGGATTCGTAACTTCGTTCCCGCCTACCACGGCCACTAAGTCGATGTCATTCAGCAGGATGGCCGTGTTGCCAATGAAATTTACTGCCGCTGAATATACTTCGGCTTTCTTATAATGAATCCGCCCGCTTTCAATAACACCAAGTTCCTGATCCTTCCCCCAGCTTCCCCCCATGTGAACAAACACGGATTTTTCATCGAATAAGGTCTTCAAAGAATCCACCTTCTTATCTGCCATCCAGCGCCACTTGTCTTTCGAGAGTTGGAGGATTTCCTGCTCTGCTTTTGTAGTGTTGGTCGTGGTTGAATTCGGTAGTTTCGCCTGGGCATGTAATAGCTGCATACTGGCAATGCACAAGAACAATCCAAAAATTACTTTTTTCATGTGTCTAAATTTTAGTGTTTGTTTACTTTGAGGTATTTTACCTTGTTACAGGGCGGTTTTCCCTCTTTTTTAACGGTTAATCATTTTCTGTGCTTGCTCTGAATACCGATGACCTTGAATTTCAATATTTGACAGGGCTGCATTGATCTCCTGAAGCTCATGCGCGGCTAACCCAACAGCAGCCGTCCCGAGGTTCTCCTCCAGGCGGTGCAGTTTTGTTGTGCCGGGAATTGGCACAATCCATGGCTTTTGCGCCAACAGCCATGCGAGGGCTATTTGCGCGGATGTCGCTCCCTTTTCTTTTGCAATCTTTCCGAGTAGATCCACCAAAGCCTGGTTGGCTTTTCGATTTTCCTCCGAGAAACGGGGAACCGTGTTTCGAAAGTCATTTTTATCGAAAGCGGTAGTTCCATCAATCTTGCCTGTAAGAAATCCTTTGCCAAGCGGGCTGAAGGGTACAAAGCCGATTCCGAGTTCTTCCAAAGCAGGAAGTATTTCCTGTTCAGGCTCCCGCCACCAAAGGGAGTATTCGCTTTGCAGAGCAGCTATTGGCTGAACAGCATGTGCATCTCGTATGGTTTGGACGCCTGCTTCTGAAAGCCCAAAGTGCTTTACTTTCCCCTCTTTGATCAGTTCCCTCACCGTTCCTGCCACCTCTTCAATGGGAACATGGGGATCTACACGATGCTGATAGAATAAATCAATTGCCTCTGTTTTTAACCGCTTGAGAGAAGCCTCCGCTACAGCCCTGATGTGCTCCGGTCTACTATCCAAGCCTGTCATAGCACCGTTCTCCAGCCTGAAACCAAACTTGGTGGCGATGACAACCTGATCACGAAGCGGCTCTAAAGCTTCACCAAGCAGCTCTTCGTTTGCGAAGGGGCCGTATGCTTCGGCAGTATCAAAGAAAGTGACGCCGAGTTCATAAGCTCTTCGGATGAGTTTGACAGCGTCTTTCTTTTCTGTTGCAGGACCATATCCAAAACTCAGGCCCATGCAGCCAAGGCCAAGAGCTGATACTTCCAGGCCGCTGGTGCCTAACGTTCGTTTTTGCATAATCTCCCTTATGAAAGTATTTGATGAATGTATTTTATTCCTGCCTGACACAGCGTCCCCTTGCCGGATCACAAAGCAGCTCGCCGTGGCATCCAGGGTATGGAAAGCTGCGGTGGCTTATTTTTTGCCGCCAAGGTATTCCTGTTCGGTCAGCTTTTCCATCCAGATGGTTTTGCCATTTTGAGCAGGTGTAGTGGACAGGTAGGTAACCCCGCTTTCCGGTGTTGCGCCGTGCCAATGCACTACGCCTGGGGCACATTTCACGACCTCCCCTTTGCGAACCGTTTGCTTCGGCTTGCCTTTTTCCTGGTAATAACCGGTGCCTGCCAATATCAATAGAATTTGTCCACCAGGATGGGTATGCCAGTTTAATCTGGCACCAGGGTCGAAGGTGGCAACAGAGGTGCCGTAATTGAAAGTGCTGTCCGGCTCACTTAACTCATGGAGCCAAACATTTCCCACGTGGTTTACATTGGGAGCTTTTTCACCTTTCGGGAAAATAGGGGCATCCTGCGCCACTGCCTGACCAGACAGTGCGGCAAAGAATACTGTGGTTAAATACAATATTTTTTTCATGCTATACTTTGTAAGGTATTTTATTTCAATTTCTATTGCCATGTGAGCTGAAGAAGCCGTTCAAATCGCAGTACGCCGGCACATGGTTTATATGTTGATCATTACGGGAGATACCCCATATCCATGCGATCCGCTGGCCCTGCTTTTCAACTAATCCTACCCTTTATACTTTGATGGGGGTATTTTAGAGCTTCAATGCCTTTATGGATTCATAATATATTTTATGTTTATTGATAGAGAAGAAATCTAAGGCGTGCAACGCCGTTCCGAAGAGTAGGATTCCCAATCCAATTCCCCGGTGCAAATTCCCGGAGTTAAATAGTAACAAGACAACTCCGGCTAGGACTGCGATTGACGCCAGTATGGTTGATATCCTGTAACCTGTTGCTAAAACTTTTTCAATTCTTTGTAGTTCAGATACCTGCAACTCCCTGTTCGATTGCGTGTAGTTAGAAACCTCTTCCATTTTTTTATCACTCTGGAGCAGGGCACCTAAACCAGACAGAAACAAAAGCCCGGAAACAACAAGCGTGTAGGTAAGCCCTCTATAGAGCTGGCCACTCCCGGGTTGGCGAAAAGCAACCCAGGCAATAATTAGAAAGGCTAATCCAATCGCAGCAGCAAGTAATGCCATGCTCCTTTCGCTATGGTAGTACTGCTTGATGTATTCTGTCATTTCCATTGTGTTAGTCTGATATTAGGGATTGCTGCTCGCGTGAAAGAACAAATCAAATATCAACCCTTTTCTGGCCAATCAATTTCACCATAACTGGATTTCGGTGGTCAAAGAAGAGGCTTGTCTGCTGATCCAAGGCAATTATGGCATCCATGTCTTCCTGGGTGAGTTGAAAATCAAAAACCCTGAAGTTCTCCTCCATGCGCTCCTTGCGCACAGACTTGGGAATAGCGATCACGCCCCTTTGGGTAAGCCACCGCAGAACCACCTGGGCCACTGTCTTTCCGTGCTTCTGCCCTATGGAGAGCAGCAATTCATTCGTGAAAAGATCGTTCTTTCCTTCCGCGAACGGTCCCCAGGACTGGATCTGCACGTTGTTCTCCTGCAGGAACTGCTGCGTATCGGTTTGCTGGAGAAAAGGGTGTGTTTCGATCTGGTTTATAGCAGGCACGATCTCGTTATGAACGATCAAATCCATCACCCTGTCAGGGTGGAAGTTACTCACGCCGATGGCTCTTATTCTGCCCTCACGGTAGAGTTCCTCCATGGCCCGCCACGCGCCGTGGACATCGCCGTAGGGCTGGTGAATGAGATACAGGTCAAGGTAATCCAAGCCCAGTCGCTGCAGCGACCTCTCGAACGCCTTTTTCGCCTGTTCGTAACCGGCGTCCTGCACCCATAGCTTGGTCGTGATAAACAGCTCCTCCCGGGGAACACCGCTTCTCTTGATGGCTTTACCAACCGCTTCCTCATTCAGGTAAACCGCGGCTGTGTCAATCAGGCGGTAACCGGTCTGTATGGCATCGTACACACTTCTCTCGCACTCCTCAGCGTCGGGTATCTGAAAAACGCCGAAACCCAGTAGGGGCATTTCCACACCATTATTTAACTTGACATTTTCCATTGTCTTTTGTATTTCTATGAAGGTTTGCTATTATGATTTTTAAATTTGTCTCTTCGCCTTAATAGGCAAGTGATGATGATAGCTCACGATAGGCATCAGTTTGCTGCTGAAGCGTGGCGGCTACCTGCTCTGCTGCACCCACAGCATCAGCCCCGGCAATGAAACGTACTGGTGGTTTTTCTTCGCCGGCAATTTTTACAAGCGCATGTCCAAGCTTTGCAGGATCACCTGACTGCTGCCCATTGGCTCCTTTCCAGAATTCCATCTGCTGAGCCCTACGCTCATTATAGTCCTTTATCGGGTTGTCAGCGTATTGCGAGGATTGTTCAGTGAGAAGTTCTGTGCGGAAGAAGCCTGGGTTGACAATAGTGGTATTGATACCAAATGGAGCTACTTCTGCCTGTAAAGCGAGCATCCACCCTTCTAAACCGAACTTTGCTGATGAATATGCGCTGCAGAACTCATAGCTGGTAAGGCCCGCAGTAGATGAGATAGAAATAATGTGGCCTGAGCCTTGGTTACGCATAACTGGCAACACGGCACGGGTCACAATCATCGGCCCATACAAACTTGTCTGAAGCTGCTGTATTATTTGTTCCTGTGTCAACTCCTCAAAGTAACCACCAATGAAATTGGCCGCGTTGTTGACTAAGACATCTATGCCCCCAAACTTATCTACAGCAGCTCTGGCAGCGGCCGCAGCATCTGCTGAACTGGTTACGTCCAGCTTTACCACGAAAAGATTCTCTGTCTCACCAAGTGCCTTCCTTACATTTTCTATATTGCGAGCGGTTGCTACTACTTTATGACCTGAAGCCAATGCCGCTTTTGCAATATCTACCCCCATACCGCGGCCGGCTCCGGTGATCAACCAAACTTTTTGAGTAACCATAGTCTTTAATCTTTATACTACAATTGTATTTCTATTGCAAAGGTAAAGGGTCGTATATCCCTGGTAGTTATATAGATTACAGGTATTCATACCATTATTACTGATTCAGGAAATTCCATCAGGTAAGTGGCGGCGAAAGCAGTATTTTTGAATGCTTAAAACAATTGTGATTATGGATAATCTAAGGAGATTTGATACAGTGAGCGAATACAACGCCTTCAACAACCAGGAGACGCTGCACCCGCTGGTAAGTGTGCTCGATTTGTCAAAGGCAAACCCCAGGGCAGCTTCCAACATGTATTTCGGCTGCTATACCGTTTTTTTAAAAGATGTGAAATGCGGAGATTTGAGGTACGGCCGGGCAACTTATGACTATCAGGAAGGAACGCTCGTGTTCATCGCGCCCGGCCAGGTGGTTAGTGTTGACAGCAGTGGCGAGGTTTACCAGCCCAAGGGTTACGCCCTTGTCTTCCATCCTGACCTGATTCATGGCACTGCCCTTGGGCGGCATATTCAGGATTATACCTTCTTCGGCTACCAATCCAACGAGGCGCTTCATCTGTCCGAGCGGGAAAGAAGGATTGTTATGGATTGTCTCTCTAAGATCGAGTATGAGCTGGAGCATGCCGTTGACAAGCACAGCAAAAGGTTGATCGCCTCCAACATCGAGCTGCTGCTCAACTATTGCGTCCGCTTCTATGACCGGCAGTTCATCACCCGCGACAATGCCCATAAAGGGGTTTTAGAGAGGTTCGAAAATTTACTCAATGAGTACTTCCAGACGGAAAAACCCCAGACGATTGGTTTGCCCTCCGTAGCATACTGTGCGGGAGAGTTGAATCTGTCGGCCAACTATTTCGGGGACCTGATCAAGAAGGAGACCGGCCAGTCAGCCCAGGTATATATCCAGTCCAAGGTGATTGATGTGGCGAAGGAAAGGATCTTTGACCAAAGCAAATCCGTTAGCCAGATCGCTTATGAGCTAGGCTTTAAGTACCCTCAGCATTTCACAAGGCTGTTCAAACAGCGGGTTGGATTATCACCTAACGACTACCGGATTCTTAATTGATAATTAAATTTAATAATGCAGTTAATGACAGGGAGGGAGCTAGACACTGTTGTGTTGCTAATCCTAGACATATAGGCAGACATTCCACAAATGTAACCGGCAGGCAATGGACTCTTATCCTACTTAGTTAGGTAAAGGCCCATTGTCGTTCCATCTGCAGCCTTTAAGAAGTCCTTCAGGAGACTATTCATCATCAATTGAAATTAACAAATGTATGTCATGGCAACTGCTGTGTAGTCTACTTTATCTAATAACACATTTTATGTTCAGTAACTTTTCAGTTTAAGCAGGTGTTACTGGCCATAAGGCGCTTTATAGGACAAGCTATCAGCGTAGGTTCAACGCAAAAAAAGCTGTGGTAAGAGCTACTGGCAAAGATTAAGATGGCCCATTTTGCTTTAGTAAGTAGGCCAAAGCAGTCTGCCTGATGGCGGTATTCTGCTTGTTTACGGCCAAGGCCAGTGCCTTCCTTGTCCCCACGAACACGATCAGTTTCTTTGCCCTGGTGATGCCTGTGTACACCAGGTTCCGGAACAGCATCCCAAAGTGCTGCGTGACGATAGGAATAATGACCGTCTCAAACTCACTGCCCTGTGACTTGTGGATCGTAATGGCATAGGCCAGGTCCAGCTCCAGCAGATGCTCCTTTTGATACCTTACCTCCTTTTCCTCCTTACCCGCTTTAAAGCTCACCATCAGCTCCATTTCTTCATTGTCCACTCCCGTGACCGTACCGATGTCACCGTTGAACACGTTCAGGTCATAGTTGTTCCGCTTCTGGATCACCCGGTCCCCTTCCCGGAACAGCCTCCCTCCTACTGTCAGCTGTGCTTTCCCTAATCCTGCCGGATTTATTTTCTCTTGAATTACTTTGTTGAGGTTGGAGGTGCCCAAACTGCCCTTGGTCATAGGTGAGAGTATCTGTATCTCCGTTCCGTTGCCGTAGTATTTGGGAATGATGGCCTCATACAGCTTCTCTACCATCCCCACGGCTGAAAGGCCATAATGAAGGGACGACCAGGGATGAACCCTCTGGAGGACCTCTTTAAGTTCCTCGCTGTGGCTGTTGGCCTGCAGCAGTGCCTCCACATCCACATGAGCAAATTTGGCTGGAATGGACAAGTTACTGCCCTGGCTATAGTATTCGGCCGGTGGCTCCGCTGCCTTGGCCGTCTCCTCCCCTGCCAGTCTCCTCACCTTGGAAATAAACCGCAGCTCTTCGGTGGTGGCTTCCTCTGAGTCGATAAACAAGCAGTCCTTTCTCTCCTGCCAGACAGGGGGCCTGTGAAAGGGTGACTCTATCCTGGGTACCTCTCCTCGGTTGATCTGATGGGCATAGGAGATGATGAGCGATTCCTGGGCTTGCCGGAACACTTTGGTCAGCCGCAGGCAAGAGACTACTCCGGAGGCGATCATGTCTTTGAGCACATTGCCCGCCCCCACCGCCGGGAGCTGGTCGGCATCCCCTATCAGCACCACCTGGCAAGCGGCAGGCATGGCTCGGAGTAAGGCGGCAGCAAGATGCACGTCCAGCATCGAGCACTCATCGACGATGAGGGTATCCGTTTGCAGCGGGTCCAGCTCATTGCGTTTGAAGCCTCCCTTGCCAGGGTCCCATTCCAGCAGGCGGTGAATGGTCTTGGCTTCCACGCCAATCACCTCACTCATGCGCTGGGCTGCCCTGCCTGTAGGAGCTGCCAGCATGACTTTCCTGGCCATCTGCTGCAGCACGCCCACCAGGGCGCGGGTGGTGGTGGTCTTGCCGCACCCAGGCCCACCGGTGAGGATGGAGAGGCGCTCGGCAGCTATCTGGAGCACACTCTGCCACTGTTCCTCGCTCAGGGAGATATGATGCAGCTGACAGTAAACCGCCAGGTCTTGCTGCAGATGCTCCCTGTTAAGCTTTATTTGCTGGCTGGCCAGCTCTTTGACCTTGGTGGCGATGTACTGCTCATCGTAATACAGGGAATGGGCATAGAAGCACTTTTGCGCCTCCCCCTTCTCATCCGGCAGTAGCCTCACTTTCAGCTCTTCCTTTTTCTCCATCTCTCGGAGACTAGCCTCCAGGGCCGCAAAATCGACCAGGGACAGCAGCTCCGCCACCGCCCGGAGGATCTGCTCCTGGGTGAGGTAGCAATGCCCCTCTTCCCGGGCATTTTGCAGCACATGCCCAATGGCGGCCTGGATACGCTGTGGAGAGTCCTCCGCAAGCCCCAGGCTCAAGGCCACTTTATCGGCAGAGAAGAAGCCGATGCCATAGATGTCTGTCGCCAAGCGATAGGGATTGTCTTGGACGATCTCAGTGGCATCATTGCCATAGGACTTGTAGATCTTGACAGCAAACAGAGTAGAGATGCCGTGGGACTGCAGGAAGAGCATCACGTTCCTTATCTCCTGGTGTTCCACCCAGGCTTTGCTGATCATCTCCAGCTTGAGCCGGGCAATGCCTTCCACCTCGGTGAGCCTTCCGATGCAGGAATTAAACACGTCCAGAGTCTTGTCTCCGAAATGCCGGACGATCCTTTTGGCCGTCACCGGGCCGACGCCTTTGATCAGGCCGGAGCCCAGGTATTTCTCCAGGGCATTGGCTGTTGCGGGCTTTCTCTCGATGACCTTGCTGGCTTTGAACTGCAAGCCATAGCTGGGGTGGTTTGTCCACTCCCCGTAGAAATCCATGGTGGCCCCGGCAAAGACCTTGGACTGGTGAACGATAACAATGAACTCCTCATTTGGCCTTTGAAAGCTGTTTACTTTGAGTACGGTATAGCCGGTCTCTGCGCTATGGAAGGTCACGCGCTTTACAATACCAGATAACTTTTCCAACTCCGCTGAAGTTTGTCTGTCAAGTGCCTGCATGTACAAAGAAAGGTGAAACCAAAGATATAATGCCTGAACAAGATTGAAAAAGGGTATAGTTCTTTTCAGTTCCAGGTTAAACGTATTTAACTATTCCCTTTACTACCTCTAGGAGGTATTCATCGTCCCATCCTGCCATTTTTCTTCTGTTCTTCATGCTCTGCTTGTCCTGTACCTGGCCTAGCAGCTGCAGCGCCATTTTCCTGGCAGTGGCCATGTTTTGTGGAGCATTTCCCTGCCTGGTGCGGGACATGTCCTCCCGGAACACGACGTCCAGCCGCCAGTGCAGCCTGTTTTCAATGCTCCAGTGGTTGCGCACCAGTTTGTTGAACTGCGCTGGCCTGGCCTCCAGGCTGCTCAGGTAGAAGCGGGTTTCAGTAGTTGTATGGCTATTCTTCTCGCGCTGGCTCTCTACCATCACCACCGACTTAAGCTTAGGCCAGCCGGCAAGGCCATCGAGCAGTTCCAGCTGGTTCTCCACATAGCAGCGCCGCTTCTCTATCCTGCCGCTGCCAAAATCGCCCCACTCGTCCACAGGCAGGGCCCCTTCCCTTTTCTCCATCCACTCGGAGAGCTGCTCATAGGCATTCTTCTGGTCCTTTTTGACAGCTACCAGATAGTCCCCCTGCCCAGCTACTATCAACTCGGCGTTACTCGTCTGGCAGCCTGCTGCATCGCAGCTTACCAGCGCCCCCGGCAGGTCCAAAGACTTTAGCAGCTCGGGGATGGCTGTCTTCTCGTTGCTCTTGGCCGCCACTGTCTCCTGCCCCAGCACCAGCTGCTGCTCGGCCACCCAGGCGCTCACGATGCAGATGCCACTCTTTTTAGCCCCCACCTTTGCTGTGGCCCGCAACACTTTGCCATCCAGGTTTATCTGGGACATCCTCTCCTCCAGAAAAGAGAGAAGCTCCCTGGACCAGGTGTAGAGACAGGCACCGAAGGCCTCCTTGTCCATGAACTTGAAGACCCGGTTAAAGGTGTCGTGGGAGGGAATGCCGTTGGGAAGATCCAGGAAAGTGCGCAAAAAAGGCTCCTTCCTCTTGCGGTAGGCCGCTATCTCCTTAAAATCATCCGCCCCACTCACGATAGCTAGAAGAGCAATAACTAAAATGTCAACAATTGAATGCTTCTTGCGCCGGTTCAAACCAAAATCAGGAACTCCAGCAAAAAAGGTAGTTAAATCCATGCAAGGCTAACACCAAACAAAATCATTTTAGCTCATTAACCGCTACTTTTTAATGCGTTTGACCTGTTTCAGTTCTTCACAAAGCAAGAGGGACGGTTAATAGGCCCTGATGTCTTAAGAAGTGAATAAAAAATGGAGGTAAATCTTTAACAACTATTATGTTAAACATATTCTTACAATGCTTCAGTAATAATCATACAGGGAGCACATCTATCTCAAAAATAGCTGTGGTGTACAATGCATGATGGCATTAGATAAATACGAACTCAAGCCATTAACAAAGTTAGCATATAGTAGTCAAGATGGTTTAAAACCCTCTAATGCTTACTATTCGTTTCTTAAAGGCTGTTTTGATTTAAAATTTTAGTATTACAGAAGCTCAGAAAAGCATAATCAAGGAAATGGGGGAATGCCCTTTTAGCTTAATTTCATAGAATCCTTATTCGCAAAACTTCTGGAAAAATGAATTTCAACAAAATCAAAACAGCCACACAGAATCTAAAAAACCAATTTAATAGCCCAACAGCCGCATTTTTAAATGTTGACAACCCTGAGGTGAAAGCTGAGGTGAGATTGTACACAAAAAAATCACCCGCTTTTCACCTTAAGTTTGTATCAGCAACAACGAATAAAATAATGGAAACTTTAATCTTGGAGAAACTTGACGAACTAACTAAAATGCTCACACTGCAACGTGCACAGACAAATGAGATCCTTACTTTAGATGAAGCAGCATATTTTTTAGGGTTGAGCAAATCCCAGGTCTATAAACTTACTAGCACCAGGCAAATTCCTTACTACTGCCCCAATGGTAAAAAATGCTACTTTTTGAAGGCTGACTTATCAGAGTGGATGCTACGCTTCCGAAAAGCAACTTTTGAAGAAATTAAAAATACGGCAGTGACCAATACCTCAACCAGCCGCAGGAGGTAGTTCACTACTGTGAACCCAAATTGACAACATACAATCACCTGATTGACCATAACCTTCCAATCTCTCTGACGGAGATTAACTAAACTGAATTTTTTATTCAATAAACTTTAACTCATTATACACATGATCCTGACCTTACTGTCGCCACTGCCAGGATGATGGCAAAAGTAACAGCCTTGACCGCATGGATCATTTCCTACTAAGGGTATAGTAGTACACCGATTTCCTTTGATCAAAGCAACTACACATAATATGGTACAGAAAAATATATTTAATTCTAAACCTGATTTGCCTGAAACTTATGACAATTTAAACCTCGCGGATATTTATGAGGGCCTCCCCGAATTTTACAAATCATTGCTAAAGCACCACCGAGACCCGCAAGAAGTATTGATAGCAACATTCGCTGTCATTACCACTTCCGCGGCATTGATACCCAATGTATTTGTGCACTATGGAAGCAAGCGTTCATACCCATTTTTATTTCTGATGCTATTACTCCCACCTGCAAATGGAAAATCAGCCTTGAGCCTGAGCAGAAATTTGTTATTGGAGATTAACAAAAAACTTACTAAAGAATATGATGAAGCATTGAAGAGATTTCAGCATGATTCGATAATCTACAAAAAGGGGGTGAAGGCCGGAGCATCTGGTTTGCCTCCGACTCCGCCAAAACTACAGCAGATTATCTTGGCTGGAAATGCGACCAGTGCAAGACTAATTCTTCAGCTCGCAGAGAATGGTGAAAACATCCCATTAGTCATATCCGAGACTGAAATTGACGTTGTTTCGGGCATGCTTTCAGGCGAAATGGGAGCTCAGAATTCGGTTATTCTTAGGCAGGCATTCCATAACGAAACTACTTCAAGCGCACGCAAAGCAGACAAAGAGACACTAACTGCGGAAAGGCCCAAATTAGCCTTACTCCTTTCAGGTACTGAAAACCAAGTAAGTGCACTCTTTAAAGGAAATGAGGATGGTCTTCTTTCTCGGTTTCTTGTTCTAGATTTGGTTGGCAGCATGCAATGGGTCTCACCAAGACCTAGAACCGGAGAGTTGCCACTAGAAAATCATTATTCAGATTATGCTAACAAATTTTTAAAGCTATGGCACCAGACTCAAAATCTGGCAATAGAGGTGAAATTCACTGACGAGCAATGGGATGAGTTAGACAACAAAGGAAAGCATCTTCAGAAGCTTGCTCATTTGGCTGGAGGGGCTTATGCTATTAGCTTGGCACGACGACATGTGCTGATGGCTACCAGATTGTGTACCATCATTACCTTCTTCAGACAAATTGATCCAGCCGCATGTGTTGTTCCGCACATTGCTGGAGCACTGTATCCATCTGAGACTGATTTCAAGATCAGTCTGGAACTTACGGCATATTCATTCCAAAAGGCTTTGGAGCTCTTTCAAAGAATGCCAAGTTCCTCGCCCATTAAAACAAACAGTACTCGCCAATTCAATTTTTTCGAAGCCCTTCCGTCAGACTTCAATATGGTCGAGGCAGTTTCGGTAGCACAAAAGCTGAAGATTCCCACTCGAACGAAAGATCGCTGGCTTAGTGAGTTCGTGCAGACTGGTGCTTTGGAAAAATTAGGAAGAGGTTTATACAAAAAAAGCCCTGTGGCAGTAATGGCAGTGGCAGAGAAAAAAGAAAATTCAACTATTTAACAACCAATAGAAATTTCAAACAAATGAATATTACTCTTACAATTGAAGAAAAATATATTTCTTTCAGAGATGCCGATGACAACATTATCTATGACATTCGGAAATGCGATTTGGGAGAATCATACAACTATCCTGAAGGGCAAATTAGTTTTTGGATATATGAATTAGTTGCAAAAAAATGGGCAACAAAACCTATGTTAATTCAGCTTTTCGAAATAATGAAGTTGGAGGCACCGGACAGTAAGATGGATTGGGAGGAGACGAGAGAATTTATAGAATATCATTATTAACATAACTGCCAATGCCACTTATGCCACGCTATATTTTTTTATAGCGTGGCATTTTACTTGACAATGCGACTGATAGCTAATTTACCAATTATAGCTTTAAATTTCTTCATCTGGTATCATAAACACTGGCACGTTTTAGCGGTTACAGTCGGGGGTCCACAGCCTCACTCTCCATCGCCAGTACTCCAAACACACATTCATGCACACGCCTCAGTGGCTCCTTTCGCACAAACCGCTCCAGAGACTCCAACCCAAGGGCAAACTCCTGCAGGGCCAGTTCCCGTTTCGCCTTCACGTGGCGCTGCTTCAGTCGCTCTAAGTTTCCTGAAAGGTCATATTCAGGACCGTAGATGATGCGCAGGTACTCGCTGCCGCGGCACTTCATGGCAGGCTGTATCAGCCTGTCTTTATGAGTCGGCACAAATTCCAGCGGTTTCACCACCATGCCTTCACCGCCAGCCGCTGTGAGTTCCGTCCACCAGTTTACAGCTGAATGAATGCTTTCCTCGTCCTCCAGGTCCACAAATTTGAGGTTGGTCATCAGCAGATAGCGCTCGTCCTGGTGGCACAAAGCGGCGATCTGCTCCATGTGCCAGGTGTGCGGCTGATCCGCATGCACCTTGCCTTCCGTGGCCAGCACATGGAAAGGGGCAAAGCACATGCCTTCTATACCCTCTGTTTCACTAGTATAATTACGATAGGAGGAGATGTATTTATTGATAGCCTGCGCCCGCTCATTAACAGTCTGAAGCATAGCCGCTACATCCAATCCACGTGACAAAGCCTGCTGCAGTGCTTCTCCCGCCCTTCTCAGGCTATTGGAAGCCGAGGCGCCCACCGCCGCGTATTGGTTGACTATCAAGTCCTTTGCCTTGGAGGACCATGGTAGGAGCTCCCCGTCCAGAATCACCCACTCCGTATCGAAGCGGTCCCAGAAGCCCGCCGCGGTCAAGGCACGGTGCAATACCTCCAGAAAAGCTGTCTCTGTACCAATATTATTAAAGAACCTGCGGCCCGTACGTGTGTAGATCACACCAGGGGCGGCACGCTGCAAGCCAAATCTTTTTACTGCCACCTCTGGCTTTTTACACACAACCGCAATAGCACGGGAGCCCATGTGTTTCTCTTCACAGATCAGGTTCCTCACACCATGCCTGCGGTAGTAGCTAAACACCTCCAGCGGGTGCTCCAGATAGTCTGGCAACTGGCTTGTTTCTGGTGGCGACATGGTAGGAGGTAGATATGCCAGCCACTTTGGGTCGATGGCAAAGCGGCTCATCACCTCCAGAGCCGCCACGGCGTTCTCCTCCCGCACGATTACACGCTTTCCAAGCCCCGTCTCCACAATGTATTTCTCCCGTAACAGGCTGAGATCAAGCATGTCTTCATACGCGTTCTCGTCGGCCCTTATCTCAGATTGAGATTGCACAGGCCGTACTGGCTCACAGTATACCTTGCGGCTGACCACCGACACCGTCTCCCGCTCCGGGTAGCGCAACGCCGTAAGCCTGCCTCCGAACACACAGCCAGTATCTAAGTTGAGCGTATTGTTAAGCCAGTCCAGGACAGGCACGGGCGTGTGGCCATATACCACCGTGGCCTTTCCCCTGTAGTTTCGGGCCCAGTCGTGGCGAACGGGCAAGCCAAACTCATCTATTTCGCCTGTGGTTTCGCCATAGAGGCAGAAGGCTCGCACTGCGGAAGCGGCCCTGCCATGCATCTCCTCCGGCAGCCCCGCGTGTGCCACTACCAGCTTTCCTTCATCCAGCACATAATGCGCGATAAGACCGTCAAGGAAAACCTTAACCTCCTCTCCGAAACCATCAGAGGTGACTGCCAATTGCTGTACGGTTTTGTCCAGCCCATGGTCCAGGCTCACACTCTTTCCCTGCAGGTAACGCAGTAGTTTGTCATCATGGTTGCCCCTGATGCAGATCCCAATACCTGCCTGCACCATGTCCATTACCAGGCGCAGCACCTCCACCGATTTCGGACCGCGGTCCGTCAGGTCCCCCAGGAAAATGGCTTTTCTTCCCATTGGCGCCTGCACGTCATAATGCCCGTCAGGCAGCAAGATAACCTTGTAGCCTAGGCTCGTCATTAGCTCCTCCAACTCATCAAAGCAGCCGTGCACATCCCCAATGATATCAAAGGGGCCTGTCTCTTCCTTCCGGTTATTGAAGAGCGGCTGGCGTACTATGCGCACCTCCTCCTCAGGGTTCACAACATAAGTATAACTGAATCCCTCGCGCTTGATGCTCTTTAGCGTGCGGCGGTACATGTCGTAGTGCTTCTCCAGCACCTGCCCACCGAAATTTCGGTCGGCTCGCAACACGTGGCGCTCGTGCAGCCTCCTTATAGGGGTGTCAAGCACGATAGCGGCTGCCAGTACGTAATTGTCCTTTGCCAGCCGCACCAGTTTCGCCCGGTCGTTCTTATGCAGGTTGAGTGCATCGACTACCGTCAGCTTTCCTCGCTTCAGCCGCTTGGCAGCCAGGAAGTTCAGCACATCAAAGGCATCACTTGTAGCATCCAGGTTGTTCTCGTCATCCGACACCAAGGCACGGCAATAGTCGGAGGAGATGACCTCTGTACCGAGGAAGTATTTCTTAGCGAAGGTACTCTTGCCCGAGCTGCTAGGGCCAACCAGCAATACAAGGGCTAACTCTGGTAATTTTATATCTTTCATGCTGTTACTTTCTTATTGAATACCGCTAGTTGAGAGGGAGCGCCTAATGCTGGCTCCTCCTGCCCCACGGGCTCTATGCATACCTCATACCCGTAGCGCTCACACACCTGCTGGCACCACCTCCGGAACTCCTCCCGCGTCCATTCGAACCGATGGTCCTCGTGGCGGAAAGCCTCCGCCTCCAGCCGTTCGAACACCACGTTGTATTCGGAGTTAGGGGTTGAAAGCACTACAGTGTCCGGTTGGGCATAGCCGAACACCACCTTCTCCATAGCAGGCACCCTTTCCTCGTCCAGGTGCTCGATCACCTCCACCAGGGCCACGGCGCCATAGCCTTTTAACCTTTCGTCCAGGTAAGTGACGGAGCCTTGGAAAATTGAAAGACGTTCACGCAAGGCGGGAGAAGCCTCCTCCAGGTGCAGGTTCTCCCTAGCCTGCTGCAGCTCCGAAAAAGAGACATCCATGCCCGCGATCTTTTGGAACTGGCCATCCTTTAGCAGCAGCTTCAGCAGTTTGCCAGAGCCACAGCCTAGATCAAGCACGTTTTGCGCTCCGCTTTCGCGCAACCGCTCAAAGACCAGGTTCAGGCGCTGCTGGTGCAGGCTCTCCTGCAGCGGGGACTTGTGTCCTTCAGCAGTAACTGCTTCTTCACCTGCCAGGCGCAAAATAGCTTCGTTGGCGATGGCGCGGATGTTGCGAAGGAACCTTCTGGTGATCCAGTCCCGCTCCGGGTGCTGCTCCAGCCAGCCCTGGCCTTTCTGCATCAGGATCTCGATGTCGTTCTGCGAAACGTAGCTGTGGCGGCTGTTGTCGAGCACCGGGATGAGCACATACAGGTGGGAGAGCAGCTCCTGCAGCGTACAGCATTTATGAATTGTCAGATTGATATACTTACTCAGCCCCCAGCCCGGAAAGTCTGAATCCAGTTGAATGGTCTCTATTTCCAGTTCATAGCCAAGCGGGTGGAACAGACGTTCTACTGCTTCGAGTTCTGCATCTACGCGCAGCGACGTGAGCCTGCAGGTGAAGGGCATCTGTGTCTCCGGCAGCTCCGGCTTTGTGTTGCACCTCCCGTTCAGGGCAGACCCGAATGCCTTGGAGATAGCTGTGCTTAGGAACGAATTGGTGGTATAGGGCCTATCGTTCACATACTGGTCCTGCAGCACGTAGTTTCCTTTGCGCACACGCACCAGGTCCACCGGGTTGATGTCGAGCATCAGGCAGGCGGTGCAGCGTTCAATTGTCGCCTCGGTGTAGAAGACATGTGCTTTGCCAGCGGCCAGCTCCACCGACTGTACTTTGTCCGGGTGCTTGTGCAGCAGGTAGCCTAGGTCTGTGGCCGGCGTGTGGGTAGTGGTAATTTCTACTATCATGATTTGTTTTCTTCTTCAGCTATGCACAAAATTCAATATAGTTTTTTTGCCTGAGACACCCATAGCTTTTCAGCCAAAGGCATCCGCAGGTAAAAAATGAACAGGGCGACAGGCGGCAAGCGACGCTGCTCTACCAACTGAGCTACACCCTAATGTGTCTTTTTAGTTAGGGTGACGGGACTCGAACCCGCGACCTGCCGATTAGGAGTCGAAGTAACGCTTGTCTACGGCACCTGTTCCAATAGCATAGAGGCGACAGACGAATGGAGCTGTGATTTGCGTGACAGGCGAAGTAACTCCAATCTACGGCACTCTAATTTATAAGTGGGCGACAGGCAACAGGAGACTATACCTGTTACAGGCGTTGCTCTACCAGCTGAGCTACCATGCCCTTGGGCACAGGCAGGAATCGAACCTGCGGCACACGAAGTAACTCCTGTTTACGGCACCACTGTGTTATGTATTACTTAGTAACTGCTGTTGCACACAAAGTATCAATAGCAGGAAATGCCCCCTTTAAAGGGTGTAAGGAGAATAACACAGGCATTTTAGAAATTTCAATAAATTATACGCAGGTGTAAATCATCCACTAGGTTGTGTTGACAATTAAAGTAAAAGCGTCATAGCTGCAGCTACATGCACAAATGCTAGGTAAGAAGCAGCTGTTTTATCGTATCGAGTAGCGATGCGTCTGTAATGTTTGATTCTGTTGAAGAAGCGCTCGATTTTGTTTCTGTCCTTGTAGAGGTTCTCGTCAATCAAACGAGGCTCTTTGGCCTTGGCTCTGGAAGGAATAACGACCTCAGCGCCACGCGCAGCGATGCCTTGAGCGAAGCATTTGCTGTCATAGCCTTTGTCTGCCACGACTGCCCCAGGGTTGTCTTCTGCTAATAAGGCATCTGCCTGCTGGTGGTCGGACTGCTGCCCCACTGAGAGCACAAACCGGCGAGGGTTGCCCAGGGCATCGCAGCAGGCGTGTACCTTGGTGCTGAAGCCACCGCGGCTGCGGCCTAAGGACTCTGCCGCTGCCGTTGTTTTTTTTGCCCTGCCGCGTGCTGGTGCGCTCGGACGGTGGTCGAGTCGAGCAGGAGCCAATCCAAGTCCGGTTCCTGCAGGGCCTCAAAGACCTGCTGCCATACGCCTTTGCGGGCCCAGCGGCGGAAGCGTTGGTAGACCGAGTTCCAGGGGCCGAAGCGTTCGGGCAGGTCGCGCCAGGGCGCTCCGCTGCGGGCAATCCAGAGCACGGCGTTGATAAACTGGCGGTTGTCTCTGGCCGTACGGCCCACATCAGTGGATTTGCCCGGCAATAAATCACTGATACGATGCCAGGCCTGGTCGCTGATTTCGTAGCGTCGCATAAGCTTTTTAAGCTATAAACAAGTACCGCCGTAATTCATTCAGTAATTGTCAACACAACCTAGTCCCCTTCAAAAGCGGACACAAAACTTCCTGTGTAATTTGTTCAGTAAAATGAGCAGGCGACTGGCGGCCGGAGACTTATAATTGTACTCGCTGGCGTGTTGCCCTTTCACTATTTCCACTTCCGGTAGAAGCGGAAAGCAGGACTCGAACCTGCAATTCCAGCACCCTGACGAAGTAACTCCTGCCTACGGCACCGCTCATTTATAACCCAAGTAATTAGGCAGGAGGGCGAAATCCGGCCCGTGACAACGCTGCTGGCAGCGTGCAGGATTTGAACCTGCTCGTCTTTAGAAGACTTCACCGAAGTAACACGTACCTACGGCACCTCCTGCTTGTTTATAGTTCTACTTTTTCGATAGCGTCCAGGGCTGCGCCTCCGTTCTCTATCGCCTCCAGCACATCGAACACCTTATCGCTCCAGCCCCCGATCAGGAACGCGTCTTCCTGCACCAGGTTGAGCGGTGAGCTGCCATAACCGGCTAAGTCGAAGAGGTATAGGCGCGCGTTAGGTGCGATGGCCTTGTACTTCTTCCACTCCTGTGTCAGGCTGTGGTTATAGCCTGTGTTATCCCAGAGTTGGCAGTCCGTAAAGAGCATGACCTTGTCTGCCTGCACACGGCGGTTTATCAGGTCACGTATGACCAGGTAACTATTGGTGGCGTAGCCTACTTCCCCTTCGCGGCGGTAGAACTCCTGAACGTTGGCCAGCACCTGCTTATGTGGCAGGTTGATCACATTCCATCTGTCGCCGAACATACCTGTAATCACATGCTGACAGCGGTGCTGCAACAGCATGCCCAGCATCAGCCCGATGTCGTAGTTCAGAATCTTGCTTCTCTCGGAGATAGGGCGCTGCATAGAGCCTGAAACGTCGCAGGCTACTACCACGCGCACCTCTTCACCGAAGCCCTTCATGTTCCGCACACTCACCTGCACCGCCTTCTCCAGCGCATCCAGCACCCTGGCGGTATACCCGGATTTAAGGGGAAGCAATTCGCGGTAGGCAGCCAGGTAACGGAACGGCAGCTGCTTTGCCTGCTGCACGGCACGAGCATCCGACAGGAGTGCGCATACCTGCTTCATGTGACCAGCAGATACTTCTGCCAGAATAATGTTGCGCAGGTTACGCAGCAGCGCCATATAGCCCAGCCGGCCGCTCTCGATCAACTTTTCCCATTTCGCCCGCATGGCGGCGGCTTTCGCCTCTTCACTTTCGAATGGCTGCTGCCCCACGGCCGACAGCTCTGTCTCCCAGGTATAGGGCGTAGCGAGCGTGTCAGCGGCTATTTTATCGAATAGTGCTTTCTGTGTTTCGTCTTTGGACTTCGGGTGCACCAGGAACAGCGCATCGCGCAGCTTTACGTCGGTGGCTCGGTTGTACTTGGCGAATTGGTATTCGTCGAAGTTGTTGAAGGCCATGGCCAGTCCTTTCTGCAGCTGCTTGGAGAGGCGCCCCAGCTTTTTAGTGCCGGTGCGCCCGTTGCTCACGCTGTAGTAGGCAAGGAGCTCCGTAATTTCGTCGGCACGCTGCACCACACGGGAAACCGTTCGGCTCACCAGGTCATCGCCGGCGTGCAGCTTAGCCAGTTCTACCAGCAACACCAACGGCACGCTGCGCAGGTGCATCTGCGTGCGGGTATACACTGCCAGCTTTGCCACAAACAGCGGTTCGTTCTGGGCGATCAGCTCCCGGATGCGCTCCAGTCGCTTGTTGCCGCTCTCATAGAATTTGTCGCTGAGCGATGCCGTAACAACAGCTGCATACAGCTCTGCGGCTGGCCCCATGTTCCAAGCCAGCGCCCCTTCGTGGTTCATGGTTTGGTGCTTTTTAGAGGAGAGAATGTTGAACTTCATGGCCTTTTTCTTTTATGATAGACCAAAGTTCAGGGGCTGGTGCGCAGTCTTTTTGCGCAGGTAAGATTTTTTTAGTTTATATATGTACTAAAATTATCTAATGCTAATTCTATAATTAATGTGTTTAAAAACCTAAAGGAGAACCCATTCTTTTTTTATGTCCTCAAACTCCTGAGTGTTGCAGCAAGCTGTCTGCCAATTAGTAACTACTTGAGGGAGCGGTAAATTTTCTTGATTGTAATGCTTCTGTAGCTTTGCAGCTAAACGTGCTCCATACTTCCTAAAGAGTAATTTTCTTTCTGAGCTTTCATCTACAGAGGCGTTTCCTAGGTCAGTTTCCACTAGTAAATGTTCAAGGCCTAAAAGCAAATCAGATAGAATTCCCCCGTTTAGTATTTGAGGATAATTATCTAAAATATTACTCATTATCTCTAGTGAAATAGTTAAGGTATTAGTAATACGCCACTTGATTTGATGACTTACTACACTCAGAGGCTTTATCATCTCAGCATTAGTAAAGTAACCAAGCTTATAAAATTCAACTATGCTTAAGGTAGCTTCTGCAGCATCATTAAAGAGACGATTTTGCTTGGATGCAAATGATTTTTCAATGTCATTGATTAAACTTTCCTTGTCTTTATCAAAGAAAGCAGTATATGCTGTTTTTGCTAATAAGTTAGAAACTTGATGATGTTGTAAGTCATCAATAAACTGGGCTAAGTTAACTTGACTTTCACTATTAATAAGTGATTTGTGGTATAGTTTAATTATAGTCGCAATGAGGGTATTAATATGTTCGAACCTATCGACAAATTCTTCATATATTGAGAAAAAAGGGTTCGTATCTTCTTTTTTAAGATAGCTCTTATCACACTCCCACCATTCGATGATTTTATTATATAGACTTATGACCTCTTCATCAGTCCATTGTAATTCTGTAGTAGATAAGCCTCTTCTAAATTCCTCTAAGATCTGAATATATCCATGAGTAATAGTAATACCTTTACCTTTTTTAGACTCTGTGTTTTCTAATGGGAATGGATGATTTAAGAGGTAATTTTTAATGATATTTTTTAAATTGATGTTTTTAGGATGGGGGAAATGTAGGTAGGCTGATACGTAAAAAGGCGAGTCACTTGGAAGTTCAGACTCTACATCTTTAAACATCCATAAAGCTTTACCAAAAGATTTTGACTGATTTTTATCAAGCAACTTAAACTCATTTAGCTTACCTAATCTGAGTAGGGCTATTTTCCTTTTAAAACCTATTTGCGAAGTTTCTATCAACAAGGAATTAATGATATCTTTATTTATTCTGACTTTGCTTGAATCGATTTCTCCACTAGCAAAATTTATATAATAAAAAGGTTCAGGGAATCCTATAATATCTTGATCCAGAAGTGGAAAATCTAATAATGAAACAAGTATACTAGCCTGTAATTCAGATGAGCTTGAGGCTAGCACCCTTTTCAGCAAATTAGGTATTCCTGTTAAATTTCTTTTCTGGTTTGATAGATAAAGTTGCTTTAAAAATTCAAGAATTTTAATCTTACTTTGATCGGAGCATCTAACGGTAAGACGTGATAATATCTCTGGTATTGAAGAAGATAAATTGAAAAGTTGCTTTTGTTGTATTTGATGATAAGCCGTGATATAATGATCTATTAATTCGTCAGCTTCTCCTGTATTCATCTTGAACACAAATAGCCGTGTGAAAATATTATCAACAACCTTGGCATCGCCTAGCCTTAATAAAACAACTAGTGCCCAGTTTGGGGAATGTGAAGATATTCTCTTAGCTGCAGCCTCTGCTGTTTTCTTCTCGTAAGTAACATTCGATATTTTAAAGGGAATGCCTGCTTCTTCTACAAAGCGTAAAAAAGAGTAAGCTATAAAAGTATCGTTTTCATTGTTGGCAAGGTTATAAGTAGTAGTTGTTCTGCCGATATCAAAAGTGCTCTGTCTATACTGTTCAGGTTTATCTATAGGTTCCCGGTCTAGCTTTATCCGAAAAAGTTTAAATTCGTTCCAAGGATCACATTTATACTGAACAAGATCACTTAAACGTTCTTGATTTAACTTTTTAGCTTCTTCATTTTCAGATTTATATTCAGTGGAAGCAAATCTGAGGCTGGATCTAATGTTTTTTAGTAATACAATTACATATGCTTCTTGAGAAACCCAAGTATAATCATTCGAAACAGGTGAAAGATTTAAACGAGCTCTAATAAAAGTGAGAGCGGTTTCTAAAAGCTTTTCTGCTTCCTCTCCTTTACCTATCTCACCGAGTAAAGCTGCACGTTTTGCCTCCCAGTAGGGTAAGGATATGTTATGAGGCCACTCAGCTAGTTTTCGTTGCAATGCAGAAACATCTAATTGGAATAGCTCAAACAGCGATTGTTCGTAGTAAAATTTAGCTATTTGTTCTGGAGAAAAATGTTGAAAATATTCCTTAAGTATTTGAGTTGTGTTGTGCCATCTATCCTTAAAGTTTTCTTCACGGTAGAAACGAAGTAATGAAAGTTGTAAATCCAGCCATTTATATTTTATGCTATTCCAAATTACGTTTTCCTTACTAGAAGTATTTTTATCTATAGTGATTTCATCTTGTTGTGGATCATACTTATGAAGAATCCTTTCAATTGTAGGAACTAAATCATCAAAGAGTGGACATAAACATCTTTCAAGGCGCCAGTTCAATTCATAACAAAAATTAATATCTGTAAGAGTGTCTACCTTTTCTAAATCGCTTAATCTATTGATGTGACTTTCTGTAGATCTCCACAACACCTCCCTTTGTTCTTCAGGTAGAATTAACCAATTAGGGTATTTTAGCCTATCGCTTTCCCATTCTTCAATAATTGCTGAAAAATCAAAGTCATCAGAAAAGCTTGAAATAAGCCTTTTATTACCTGGCCATTCAAGATTATTACCTTTTTTTTTCTCAGATTTAAGAAAATTTAAAAATAGAGATAGTGCCTTACCATGGTTACCTTCTGTCTCTTTACAAAGAGCTAAATCAACCAGTACAATATTTTTAGACTCTAAAAGTTTTTTCTGAGCATCGGATAAACCTAATAAACCTACCAAATAGATTTTAGGAGAATTTTCTTTACCTAAATTATCATTGATCCATCCTATCCATTGTAAAAAATTAGGATCATCGCCTGAGAATCCAAGTAAACAGAGTGTATTTTCTAATAATGACTGTTGTACTGTATTGACAAAAGGAGCAAAAAATTTGGGGTAAGTACGATAATCTTCTTCTGTGACAATCAAGGGGCGTTCATAAGGGAAGCTTCCATGTAGTTTAATAATTCTTGGTTTTTTTGAATAAATAAGATCTTGTTTATTAACAACTACATCAAAGCGCTGGTTAATTACATTTACACTGGCTCGCTCTAGGAGAGTGTCGTAATTAGTTGTGAAAATATCTGTCCAAGGTAATTCTAGTAATTGAATATGTAAAGTTGAGGGTTCATACTCTTTGTCAGGAATATAATCCTTCATGATCTGATCTAGAACAGGTCGCCCAAAGGCAGCCTGTACTTCATTCGCCAATTTCATTACATTTAAGTAATGTTTATCAACACTCGGTTTACAACCATATATCTTCTCATAAAAAATATCACCTAATTGGTTCCAATTCGGAATATCTCGTTTAGTAGGGTCACTTTTCAATCCATTTTTGCTAAATCCCGCTCCTACCATCACAGCAGCATGACCTGACCATAACCTTTGTGCTATTTCTAGTAGATAACTTCTAATTTCAATAGGTATATTTTCTACTGGTATATCAGTCATATTAATTTAGTAATTGAAGGTATTTATTGAGCATCGTAAACATTGGAAACAATATATATTAAAGGTAATATTTATTGTTTGTATCAAAAACTATAGGAAAACTTATTGTATATAGTACTGCTAAAATTCTCGCTCCATCAGCAACTTATTAGGGGTTCAATATCAGGCTCCTGAGCCAGGGTCAAGGCCTTATTCATTTTTCAGTTTTATTGATCTATTCCACATAGATTATCAATATCTTCTAAATCAAAAGCCCCTACCTTACTATGGCAGGGGCTTTTTTACAATGATTTATGTACCCTAATCCTTCCCCATATACTTCTCATCTCCGCACATGCGGACGATCTTCGGAGTGAAGGTGCCCACCACATCCACCAGCTCTTTTTGGGAGTTCATCACCTGCCGGATGTCCTTGTAAACCATAGGCGACTCATCCAATCCTGATCCGATCACTTCCACGCCCGCTTCTTGCAAATACCGCTGCACCTGTGGCAGCGAAAGCATCTGTTTGGCCTTTGTGCGGGACATGACTCTTCCTGCACCGTGCGAAGCAGAGCTTAAGGAGCTTACGTCTCCTTTGCCGCGCACAATAAAGCCTGGTGTGGCCATAGAGCCAGGTATAATACCTAGTACACCTTTGCCTGCAGGCGTTGCTCCCTTACGATGCACAATCACGTCGTTGCCCTTGGCATCTTTTTCTTTCCAAGCGAAGTTGTGGTGGTTCTCCACCACCGCGATCGGCTGCTCACCCAGCGCAATGGCCAGGCGCTCGTGTATCTGGTGGTGGCAGGCGGAGGCATAGTCGCCGGCAAGGTTCATTGCCAGCCAGTACTCGTGCCCTTCCTGCGTGTTCAGGTCCAGCCAGGCCAGGTGATTTGCCTCCTGTGGCAGCCGGCAATTCGCCATCGCCACTTTGGTATAGTGCCCGGCAATGCTGGCGCCTAGTCCGCGGGAACCGGAGTGGGAGAGTACGGCCAGGTAATTCCCTACCGGCAGACCGAACTCATTTTCCGCATCGTGCAGCTCCACTGTCCCAAACTCCACAAAGTGATTGCCGCCGCCCGAGGAACCTAGTTGGCTGTAAGCGCGATCCCGCAGGTTCTTCACGATCTCAATATAGGAGAACTCAGGCCGGTCCATAATCGCATGGTCCTTTGGCTTTTTAAAAGTAGCTGTGCCAAAGCGCGTGTTGTCCAGCAGCAGGCGTTTCATCTGCTCTGCCTGCTTTTTCAGGATATCCGGCTGCATGGCATACACGCTCATGCTCATGCGGCACCCGATGTCTACTCCCACGGCATAAGGGATCACGGTATTTTGTGTTGCCAGCACACCACCGATCGGCAGGCCATAGCCCTGGTGGGCATCCGGCATCAGCGCGCCCGCAACCGTGACAGGCAGGCGCATGGCAACGTCCATCTGGTTTAATGCCCCGGCTTCTATGCCTTCCGCACCATAAATCTTGTAGGCTTTCCCCTCAGAAAGGAGCGGAATGGTCTCGTCCTCTTTTGGAGGCAAAAGGACCTCTGCCAATGGTGCCAGGTGCTCGTGGTCCTGGTAATCGGATGGAGTGGCCAGCACCTTCGCCAGCAAGGCCAGCTGCTCTTCTGGTGCTACATGCTTGTAAGTGATATCCATTATAGCCAGGGCTATGCCTATTGCTTTGCCCGGTGCGTAACCGATGCCTTTGAGTTCTTTTCCTGAAAGTTTATGTGTCGTCATCTTTCTTGTTCATAGTAATGCGACAAAGAAAAAGGGCTAGTCCGCAGCCTTTCTGCGCAGTTAATCTGTTTTGTAAAATTCTTTTCGCACCTCTACAAGCAGCCTATTCAACCTCTCCAGATCAGGTTCTTCCGGCAAGGCAGATGTTTCGTACAGCGCATCCATTCCGGCAATGCGTTCCTCGGCAATAGCCAGCAGCTCGGCATACTCAAACGCTCCAGATTTTATCTGTAGCAGGAAGTCCCGGTTAGGGCGCCGCACGATGATCTGGCCCTGCGAAGCGATCTCTTCCGCCATGTCGAGCAGGCGGAAGGTGTGCATCAGGTTCTTGGCATCGTAGTTCTTGCCGTGTGAGAGCGTGTTCTCATACCGCGTCTGGCTGCGCTTCTCCACCCACTCCCAATATTCCTTGTATTCCTTGCAGTAGGTAGAGTAGGCGTTTTTATTGAAGGCCATCACCGCTATAGGGGGCAGCCCTTTAGGTATGGAACTCAGTGATACGTCATTTGCCTTCTCACTCCGCACGATCCCCTTAAGGGGCGTGTCCGGGGCATGAAACAGCGCGTACAGATCCAGCATGTGCGGAATCCTAGCCAGGCCACAGGCTTCCTGCTGTAGCCCTTGTTGCTGCAGGAACTCCCGAACCGGTACCGATCCTTGCCCCTGCGCGACATAGCAGAAATCCAGCACATCCCTTCGCTCAGGCTCCACCGGGTTCACGATCTTCTTGTTAAGCCCTCGCGCCTTCTTCACCTGCGTAAGCGCATAGCCTGCAAAAGTGTTCCTGCAGAGCCTGGAGAGGAAGACTTCCGGTCTGAACCTCTCGTAGAGCGGGTGCCGGTAGAGCACGCAGTCTTTGGGCATGGCCAGGAGCTCGAGCATGTTGGGGTTGTTTTTCGCCAGCAGCTCCACAAAGCGCTTTAGCTCATAATAGACGATGTCGTTGCTCTCGTTGCTGATCTGCTCCACGTAGTCCAGCCCAAAGAACTCCTCCTCCGGCAGCACAAACACGCCCCTGATGTCCGTGTCGGAAGTAGGTGTGCTCAGGCCGTAGGCCCTGCTGCCGCTGATGCACTCCAGCAGCAGCAGGTTCTTCTCCTTCAGGTCTTCTATGGTTAGTGCCATGGTTTGTCTATTGTTTCTCTAAAGAGAGTATTCAGCGGCGCTGTCTCGCCCTGCTGTTTCTCCAGTTCATTAGCTTTGCTCTCGCAGAAGTCCAGCACACTTTTCAGGTACGCCTCCAGCGCCGTCTCCTTGGGGTGCAGGTATCTCTCGTCTACTTTTGCCTTCAGTTCCAGCAGGCTGCCGATGGTAGCCAGTGTTTGCTCATCCTTTACCAGCACCAGCAGTTCCTGGAAGCGTAGCGGTGGAATACTTTTTCTCTCTACTATCCAAAGGCTGGCAAGTGCCGTGCGCATCAGGTAAAAATAGCTTTTAAGTTTCACCTCATCTGCCGGCTCGCATACTTTGTAGTAGTTATGGGCCATGCCCAAGTAGTGGTGAAGCCCGGCACGGCAGGAAAAATAATCTGGTAACAGGACACTAAGTTGCTGCCGGAAATCTGTCCGCTCCAGGTAGATGATGGGGGACTGCAGGCGCTCAAACATAGCGGCATTGGATTTCCGCAGCAGGCGCAGGCCCTTGCGGATATCCCAGCCCACCAAATCCAGGTCACCGTTCAGGTATTCGATGGTATCCCGGCTTTCATCTATGGAAAGATACCAGTCCTTCGGGTGACGGTAGATAAAGCGCACATCGTAATCGCTGTCCGGGGAGGGAAAGCCCCAGGCGCGGCTGCCCGTCTCACAGGCAAGCAGGATGCTCACGTTGTATTGCCGCTCCACATCTCTTAGCTTCTGGTGTATCAGTTCTTGCATGGCCCTGTTAGTTTAAGCGTCAAAGCTAAGGGTGCACTGCGCAGTGTTTTTGCGCAGCAGAAATTATTTTCTATATTTAAAAAAATATATTCTTATGCCCGTTAACCGCAACGCCCTTGTCCGCTACCGCACCCTTGATAACTGCCTTCGAAACAGGTACAGGAAATGGACGCTGGAGGATCTTATCGATGCCTGCTCCGATGCTTTGTACGAGTACGAAGGCATAGACAAGGGCGTGAGCCGCCGCACCGTGCAGATGGACCTGCAGCTCATGCGTAGCGACAAGCTAGGGTACAACGCCCCAATTGTGGTCATCGACAAGAAATACTATAGCTACGAAGACCCGGATTATTCCATAACTAATATACCGCTTACGGAGCAGGACCTGGGCAAGCTGACAGAGGTAGCAGGTATTCTGCGGCAGTTCAAGGGCTTTACGCACTTCCATGAGCTGAATGGTATGGTGCAACGCTTGGAGGACAGGATTCACACGGCCAAGACCAAGCAGTTATCAGTTATTGATCTGGAAAAGAATGATCACCTGAAGGGATTGGAGCACCTTGACGCGCTTTACCAAGCTATTATCAGGAGGCGGCCCGTGCTGATGTCCTACCAGTCTTTCAAGGCGCGGGAGGCGCAGGACTTTGTCTTTCACCCATACCTGCTAAAAGAGTACCGCAACCGCTGGTTCGTGTTGGGTATCAAAAAGAGAAGCTTGCCTGTGCTGGTGTTGGCGCTGGATCGAGTAATGAATCTTGAGGAGTCACACGAGCCATTCCTGGAGAATGAGACCTTGAATCTGGGAGACTATTTTAAGCATGTAATCGGTGTTTCGGTGAACCCTCATGAGGGACCGGAAGAGGTGGAGCTCTACATCAATAGGGAGAACGCGCCTTACGTGCTCACTAAGCCCATGCACCATTCACAGCAATTGGTGGAGCGAACCAGCAGCGGCATCATCATTCGGCTGCACGTCCAGCTCAACTTCGAGCTGGAGCGGGAGATCCTTGGCTTTGGCGACTGCATTAAAGTACTAAAGCCGCACAGGCTAAAGCGAAGGATCCATGAGAAGATGTGCCATGCGGCCGAACAGTATGAGAAGGAGCTGAATCTGACGGAACTCAGCCACAGCATCACAAAAGTACAGCGCCGGGGCTATGCCGTGTTGGAAAACATCTACACCAGCAAGGAAGTGGGAAAGATTCTCTCCACCATTAGCAGGGCGACTGAGAACGAGGAGCGCTTCCGCAGAACCGATGATCTGTTCGCCATTCGGGGGCTGCTGAAGGAAATCCCGAATTTGAAGCAGCACATCTTCAACGATAATCTGTGCAAGCTCATCCGGGAGGGTTTCGAAGAAGACTACTTCCTGACCAAGGCCATTTTCTTTGACAAACCGCCGAAGTCGAACTGGTACGTGACCTGGCATCAGGATGTACCCATCAATGTAGTGGAGAAAAAGGAGGTAGATGGTTTCAGCGGCTGGACAAACAAGGCAGGGCTGGTGAGCGTGCGGCCGCCGGTGGAATACCTGCAGAGCGCCTTCACGGTGCGCATCCATCTGGATGACACGGACGAGCAGAATGGGGCTCTGAAAGTGATGCCTAGAACACATTTTAATATCCTTTCAGATGCTGAGATAGCTGAGATAAGAGATTCTGCAGAAAGTAAGTGCTGCAAGGTGCAGAAGGGCGGTGTCCACCTCATGAAACCCCTTACGATGCATGCCTCATCCAAAACTGAAAATAATAAGCACCGCCGGGTAATTCATCTGGAATTTAACAACAAGGAACTGCCTGGAGAACTGGAGTGGCTGGAGCGAGAGAATATATAGTTGACGCGCATTATTGTTTGTAGGGTTTAATAGAAGTCATCATACTTCTATAATGACTTGATTATTTGTTATACAAACCTTGTTAGCCATAAAACCAATAATAATAGACGCATCATTTATTATAAGATGTACATTACCTTCTTTATCAAAATAATATTGTGCCCCTACTTCTAACTGGTTACCTTGAACATGTACTTGTGGAGGCTCCTTAGAGTGATACCTTTCAAATGCCCCCTTCCGCGCTATTGGAATATTTAGTCCCTGCTCCCTTAATGATCTTTTATGATTGTGTACTGAACTTATAGCTATTTTAAAAAAGTTTGCAATGTCTTTTGGAAGAACTCCTCTCATAACAAGCTCTTTTAGCTTTATCACTTCTTCTTTATTAAGCCTTCTATAACTCATAGTTTTTGGGTGCTTATAATGAATGTTAATTAAATTAAGGTGATAATTAAATCAAGGCTATACCAGCCCCATGGCAATTCTTTAACATATATTCCTTAGTTAGATTAAGTGAACACAAAGCTAATAATGGTCATTTGGCAGCATCATAAATTATTAGCTTTTCAAAAGTCTAGGGCTCGAAAATTCAAGAAGGTTAAACCTTTGAAGTTTAAACCTTCTTAGTTTGATGCAACTACAAATTTTAAGATCATTTAAATCGATCAAGCACTTCTAACCCGAGCTGCATATAATCTTTGGCCCCAGTAGATGCGGGGGCATAATCAATGACACTCAAGTTACATGTAGCGGCCTCTACAACTTCTATGTTTGTACGGATCGTAGTGGAGAAAATTTTATTGGACGGATCATCACGAACTACTTCATATATATGACGGTGAAGATTACTACACTGCTTTTCATTAAACCGTGTTATTACCACACCGCCATTTTTTAACCCTGTCTCGCTGCTTATAAACTTTATGTATTTATTTAACCTGTCCATACTTTTATAAGCATATACCTCAGGCTGTTGAACTATCATGTAGTAATCCGCAGCATATAAGGCATTATCAGCAAGCAGATTTAAAATAGGAGAAGTATTAATTAGTATGTAGTCATAACATCGTGCATGAGCCTTGAGTGCGTAATTAAGAACATGTTCTCTGTTCTTTCCATTAGAAATCAACTCAAGAGCATTAAACATTTCACTACCTCCTGAAGGCAAAATATCCAATCCGTCTTTTACGGTTGTGACAATATCTTCAAATCTCGACCTCTTAGTTAGCAGATCGGCTGTATTAGTACTAGAGTCGATATTAAAATGTAACGTCATATTCGCCTCCCAACACATGTCGACAAGCAATACTTTATTTCCTTGTTTACTTATAGCGGCACCAAGATTGAGCGTTGTAGTGGTTCTTCCTACACCACTTTTACTACTAATGATACAAACAATTTTACTCATACAGGAATTATAAGATTTATACTATATCACATTTGCCAGGTCTACAAATCCTGCACAACCTCTACAAAAAATCATATTTTAATAAATCAATTTAGTATTGTTTAATTTTAAATGCAAGACTTTTTGAAGTATAGATTTCAGCATTGCTTATTTTCTCGCACCAATAAGTATAAAAACCTCTAAAAACAGATTTTGCACCATAAACATGACTGAATAGTCTATCGAAAAATAACTGAATGCGAACAACGAAAATCATTACAGGAGGTGGGCAAGGCTCGTTCTAATGAATTAAAACTACTGAGGATAGTCTTAGAACTACGGAAGCTCTACAAAAGCTCTACAATTTTTGAATGTTTGCCGGATAAGGTATTGATGTACGTTATGCACAATATAGAGCGTATTACCCCTCCTTTCTCTAGAACAAGTGACGGAGATAAAGGTTTCTTTAAATAGCAGTAGATGCTGAACCGGCAGCACCTGAACACCCAGATTTAAAACTTATTTAATTTTTTTATTCTCCGCCAGTTTTAAAACTGAGGAGCTGACAAGGGGGGGTAGGGTAATTACAATTTAATATGGGGGGAGGGTTGATGAGGTACCTGTCTCGTGATTGAATACAGATGTCTAATACTTGAATGTAGAGTTGCCGTTAGCCATCTAATACATATTACAGTTAACTGAAAACCACAAGTACATGATTGATCATGACAGACTGCCATTATGATTACCTGCTCTCTTAGATGCTCTCTTAGAGTTTTCCTCACCTTAGGGGTGTAAAAATTTCTTCTAATGTATTCTGATGAGCTCCTCCCATTTTTAGGACATGTGAAAAGTAGAGAATTCGGGTTTTACTATATTATATTCTACCCACTCCTCCGGTGTTCTGTCACCTAATGAACTATGAGGACGGAAGCCATTATATTCCTGCCGCCATGCTTCTATCTTCTCCCTTGCATCTTCCAGACTAAGGAACCAGTTCACGTTTAGGCACTCATCCCGGAAACTACCATTGAAGGATTCGATAAAGGCGTTATCTGTGGGTTTCCCGGGCCTGGAGAAGTCCAGCGTCACCGTGTTGTCATATGCCCATTTATCCAGTGCCCTGGAGATAAACTCACTCCCGTTATCCACCTGTATACGCTTGGGCACAGCACTGTATTCCTGTTTTAATTTTTCCAAAGCGGCTACCACATCTTCTCCCTTCAGGGACTGCCCCACCAAAATACCCGGGCACTGGCGGCTATAATTATCCACTATAGTTAAGCAGCGGAATTTTCTGCCGTCGAAGAGCTGATCGGCCACAAAATCCATACTCCAGCACTCTTGGTGAGTAGAGAGTTCTGGGCGCCCCAGCCGGTGTGCGGCGGCCTTGTTTCTTTTCGGGCGCTTTGCCCTCAGGTTCAGCCCCTCTTCCTTGTAGAGGCGGTACATGCGCTTATGGTTGTCTCTCCAGCCTTCCCGCCGGAGCAGGATAAAGATACGCTAGAAGCCGTAGCGGACCCGCACCTGGGCGATCTCCTGCATCCGCTTCCGGATCACCGAACTGTCTCTGGCTCTGGAGCGGTAATACCAGCCGGAGCATTGGCATAGCACCACCTTACAAGCCCTGGTGATGGAAACTCGGTAGTCTTGCTGTAGCTCTGAGACCAGCCGCTTTGACTGGGCTAGTCTCAGAGCTTTTTTCGCAGCACATCCTGTAGCATCTGCTTGTCTAGGCTCAGGTCTGCCTCCAACTGCTTTAACTGACGGTTCTCCTCCTCTAACTGCCGGAGCTTCCTGAGTTCCGACACTCCTAAACCACCGTACTTTTTCTTCCAATTGTAGAAGGTGGCATCCGAGATGCCCATCTTGCGGCACACCTCCTCCACTTTGACACCTGTCTCTGCCTGCTTGAGGGCGAAGATGATCTGCGCCTCGGTAAACTTTGATTTCTTCATGGCAATTCGTTTTTAAACTATACGATATTGCCCGTTTTCTCTACTTTACAACGGTCCGGTTTTTCGGGGGGAGGTCAGTTCCTCTGCCCCTTGAACCAGTTGCTATTTGTAGGCAGAGATCTGTGAAGAGGTAACGCCATACTTTGAGCTGAACTGGCTTAAAATCTTGTTCTCTTTGACTGCCGCCAGAGAGATCTTCTGCTTGGTGCTGTGCTTCTTGTAATATGTCATGATGCTAATTTTAGGTAGTTGAGTTTAGCATCCTAATCTTACCGGGTTTTACAGTCTAGTTTTTGGGGCACTATACTATTAACATTTTAATTAAGTATTAAACAAAATTAGATGCGGGTTATGGTACCAAACAAGGTCATTATCCTCAATTATGAGATAAAATGATATTTGTTCGAGCCACGGTAGCAGGAATTTTTCAATTACAACTTGTGCTGCATTACCGGTCTCATGGTGACTTGTCATTGTCTCATGGTTTAGGTGAAACTCTGTCGCCTTGTTATGTACAATAGAGTTTCTGAAAGCATACACCAATTTTTGAAAAATTTCGGTTAATTTGTCAGCGGTCACAGCTGTGTAAGAAAAGGCATTTTTGTTGATTTGCAGTAAGTCAAACAGCCGGTTAATATGACTGACGTCAGCAATTAGGACAGGATGTAAAGCCTGCCATTCAACGAACATTTTATTGATAAAGCTGATACCCGGCTCAATCTCCAAAATCATCACTGTCTTTAGAAGAGCTTTCAGCGCCTCAGCTTCACTTTGCTCAACACTGCGATAAAGATTACGAAAGTCACGAATAGAAAACGGCCGGTTATTCCTTCTGCGTTCAAGTTCTACAATAGGTTTGCGGAACATGAAATGTTCTATTAAATGGTAAATCCTCAGGTATTTATCAAGTATGTCCTGTTGACTGTTATACTCGCTTAAAATCATCAGCGAATCTGAAAATTGCTGAAATTCTTTATCAGACAAAATACGGCGCGCAGCACTTACTGTTGGTACGCCCGAATAAGATACAGGTTGGTGTATAAGGTATCCTGCCTTCACGAGGTGCAATGCCGCACAGGAATAGATGGCATCGCTGTGCCCTTTCTGAGCAAATCTTATAAGAGCATATTGCCCAGCTATCAGTGGGAATGCAGGACGGCCAAGTTGGATCAGTAAATGCAGCCGCAATTCGACGCTAAATGGATTATTGTCTAAAAAGTCCTGCAATTCCTGCAAGTCGGAGAGGTTAATCAGAACAAGTGAATTTTCAGTAGAAGTACCATCTTCAAACAAAAAATTTGAAGGCTTCATCATGCGTGTTATAGGCTCAAGGCAAAATAGATTTTCATCAACCTGTACCGACAGATTGAACGGGTTGCCGCTTCCAGATACTTCCTGCTCAATCACGTTAATAATTTTAATCATCAACAGGGTTTCAGTAATCCGGCCAGCAGGATAGTCTGGAAACTCTGTTGCCAATTCAGTCAAAGCAATGGAAAGTGGCTGAAAATCATTATGAATAACGTTATCGTCCCTTGACTGGATAACAGCCGCCTGATTGTTGGCTACGATTTCAGCCAGTTCGAACAGCCTGTTCATTTTTGCCTGCGTCGAAAAACTGTCGTAATAAGACTGAAAGCCGGCATAAGCAATGGTATAATCTGCAAGTCGTTGCAGCAGATTGGTATAGATTATATTTAACCTGCTTACCATTGTTCCTTTTTGAAATAAGCAAGCCAATCTGCCGCTGTAGTTATATCATTGAGAATGTCGTTGGTCGCTAGGAAAACAGCACGCTTATTTACCGAACCGATGTTAATCTTAGCAAGGTCCATTGAGTTGCGAACAATTTCGAATGTATCGAGGCGCAGAACATCCGGATGATCACCTATTTTTTTTTCAAGAATTTGCAGCGATTCAACCGATGAAATTTCGTGCTCCTGTGCATACTTACCGCAGGCGGCAAACAGACCCGTAAGTGATGTTTCACGGCCCAACCACTTCACTGCAGCCCCGTCATACCTAGCGGTAAGTTTTTTATCCAGACCCATCAGCGTACCAATAAACTGATAGAAGAAATTATAATTAATTAAATGGTCAAAGATAGAATCATCGAAATCCTCCGCCTGAGTTTTTTGAATCAGGTTTACATTATTCGTTATTGGCTTTCCGGCATTGAAGGACAAAATAGCCGTTATCAGGTGCGAAAAATGGAATTGCCCAGGAATGCGGTTCTTTGAGTAGGTGATTGAAGGAACCTCTTTTTCCCGAATTACTGTGAATCCTTTGAATCCGAGCTGCTTGAACAGCGGAAGCATATTGCTAAACAACAATTCAAGCTGATGTTGATTCTTTACAGCTTTGTGACCAGCATTTAGAATAAGCATTTTATTAACTTCCTCACGGGGTTCCAGACCGACCCAGAGCTCAAACCATTGCCGACGGTCATACAATTTATTAAGGGATTCTGAGACGGAAACTTCCTGTCTTTTCACATATGCCAGTAATTTTTCTAGTATAAGTACCGAACTATTAATTAAGGCTAGCTTCACATTAAATTGCCTAGAAAGCTGTAACCTTCCCACATCTGTTATGTCAGGATTGACTGCAAGTTCATCTGCTGCCAAAGCAATAGTATCATAAATTACTTTAAGCCTGTAAGTTCTTTGTAAACCATCTAATACTTTAAATGCACCTAAATCTATGATTTTATTGATGGGCTTCAGGTCGCTATTTTCCGCTACAAGCACCATGAGCGGTATGTGACGATTATCTATGATGGTCTGAATAAGATTATCGAGGTAAGTATTGTTTACAATTTCCCGCTGGACTTCATAGTTCATGTAGTTATCAGGAAGATTTTTAATATAATCGGATAGTTTGATACTCACCAGATAACAGTACGAGCTACCTTCAGTTATCACATCTTTAACTTCAGCCTTCATTACCAAATTTCAATTCTTAGTAGATTTTAAAAAGTACCTAATCGCTAAACACATTTATTTGTTTCAGGCCGCAGTCATAATATCCAACTGGTGCATAGTTGGCGCTTTACCAGCAGTGAGCATCTTCCCTATTTCATCATATACAGAATAATACTTTAAACCTTTGAGTTTTGCTACCTCACGCTGCTTTTGAAACTCGGATAAAATATCCAGTGATTCGGAAACACATTGATTATACAGGCTAGTAACCTTATCAAATGCGTTTAGCCAGCGCTCCTGTGTTTCATCTATACAACTATTCAATACTTCAGGCCAAGCAGCACGTACTTTATGGATAAGCTCACGTTCAAATTCTACATACTCAGCTGTGATATCCAGTTTTGCGACAATGCAATGGATAAGGTGATCGACCTTCTGCCGTTGACCTGGGGGTAACCAGTTAGCCAATGCTGAGCCAAGCTTTCTGTAAAAGTTGGCCGATCTTGAATAGATCTGAATGTTATCGCTGAGCAAAGCAAAATCTACTTCTTTAATTTTTGCCTTTCTCGCTACCCGTTCTTTACTTCCAGCTCCATCTTTTGACACCGTATATTTTGTCAAAATTGTTTTAGCGGTTGGTGAGTTCATGAATGCCCTCAATTCGGGGCTCCCAGAAATGTTATCCCATAAGTCTTTCCTTTTTGAATATTCAGCAGGATCATCGCTCTGAGCATACTTTTTTATAAGGGCATTCATTGTTACCATAAGCTCACGAGAAAAATTAGCAAAGTCGTCCTCAAGACCTTCACGCTGCCAGATTCTTGCCAAGTCAAAAGGCTTGCCGCCGCGGAGCCCGTCAGTTGCTCCATACAATACTGAAAGCGCATAAGGAACAACGGCAGATCGTATCTGACCTAATGAATTTTTGCCTTGCCCATAGATATTTTCAAAAGACTTGAACAATATTACCCGGGCAATCAGCATTTCAAAAAAATTACGGTCTATTTCCGGCTTAATTTTAGTTTCCTCTCCTGATATCGTATTAATAAAATAACGGAAGACTTTGTCGCCACCTTTCTTTACGACATATGGCTGATCTCCCCAAGCAGTGAAATACTTACCTAATTGTTCTTTACTAAACCGCATATCCTTCGGATATTCTCGCTCGAGTCGTCCTCGGTTGTTACCGGCAATACGCAGCCGGGTGTTAAAATCGCCTTTTGCTTTTTCGAAGAACCAACGTTTACCTGATGGCGTGATCACACTGTCGGACAAGGCCTTTATACGGGTAAGTTGAGGGTTCCTGGAGTCAAGATCTACTGAAGATACTTTCGATTGCGAATTAGAAAACTTACTGATGTTTGATATCAGTTCGTCAAGCTTTTCCTCTGTAACATTCTTTGCCACATTAATTTTGGCCATCACCCTTACTTTATCAACCGGATAGCCATCCTTCTTGGTGAAAAAAATACTTGCAGTGGTCTGGCCCCCATTAACGATCTGGAAATCACGAAGTGTCTGTATATATGTACGGCCATCTTCCTCTACGCTTTCCATTCCGGTTGCAGTAACCGTAATGCCGTTGTTGAAAGCAATAAACTTTTCAGGACTTTTCCGGATCGTATCCCTGATACCGGCATTCGCACCCTTAAACTGAAGAAAAGACCTGACGTTCTTTTCAAGCAGTCTTGAGCTGTAGCGTTTGTATAGGTCTGCCAGAACAAATGCAGGTAACACGCAAAGATAGGATTCAAAATTTTCTTCGCTCGCCGCCTGTATTGCTTCAATCCTGTAATTGAAAGTTTTCTCAAAATCAATGACCAATGGTTCGCGGCTTCCTTGAGAAATGACCACATTGTACATAAAATTGAGATCAATGAGATTTTTGAGAATAAGCACTTCCTTACTTTTCCGTTCACGGCCACGGCTGAAGGTTACCGACAGTTTCTCGTCCTCAAATTCGAGTCTTTTAGGTTGCGGTAAACTCCCGCGTGTTTCTACGGTTGCAGTTGCTGAAATCAGGAAAACCTCGATCACATCATATTGCTCGGCACCACAAGCAGAAGCAAGCTGGGTAGCCAGTGCTCGAACCGGACTAGATAACTGCAGTTCTTCGGTCAGATGACCCTTTATCGCTTTTGAAACAAATCGCACTGCGCGCCGGAACTGGTTCTCGTAATGGGATTTCAGCGATATCTTGAGACTATCGTCTGTAACCCGTAAGTCTATTGATGTTTCATCTACTAGGAAAAGCTGCAGACGCTCCCCTGACTCATTAACCAAATACCCGTTTATTTTCAGGTTCTCTGCAGGATATACGTAATAAGCGTCATTGCATTCCTCTGAATCAATTAAGCGCGCGTCAGCCATCAGTGGTAACACCTCGGAAAGTAACAGGCTCTGTTGTACAAACCCATCCGAATTTGTGGATTCTGACAACAGCTCTTTGCGATAAATTAGAAACTCATCAATTTCCATTACAACTCCTTTACTTGAATGATGAAATCAGTTAGCGATGCCAAGCGAAGTCGGTATGATACCTGATAGATCGGCGCTGGAAGTTCAGAATTTATAAGAACCGGAAATGCAGATTGCAAGCAATCATAAATGATAATCCGGCGGGCTTTGAACCTTAAATTATCATATTCAAAAAGATTATGGTATGTCAACCCTTTTTGAAAAAGCGCCCTGAGTAGCAATGAAGTATCACCAAGCAAATTGTCGATTATATGACGAAGCTCATTGACTAAAATTCGCAGTGATATTCCATCGGCTAGATCCAGTTCCAGTTCGACAACGGCCAGATGAAGCTCTTTGTCTGGCTCAGGCTGCAGCTGAAACTCACTAGAGATGTGGATGTCGGAATTACCATCGGTTGTCTTTACTTCAGTGTCTATGCGATCAGAGATAAAGTCCCGAGCTTGGTCATAAGGCCCCCGCCATGATGACAAAACATTATTAACTGTGGCATAACTTGCTTGAGTAAGCATGTCTCTTAATACAAGCAGTTCTCCAATTAACCCACGCAAGACATTAGTCTGCATTCTGCCAGTCTGACTGTCAATAAAGAATCCACTCCATTTGTTGAAGATCCGGATCATATTGGTGATGTAATCACTTGGTTGGGACAACCCCGATATATTCCGATAAATGGAAAGTATCAAATCGTCGAACAAATCATTATAGTTGGCATCTAATAGTTGAATGATAATATAGCCAGTTTCTGGATACCAAAAAAGGGAAAGATTATCTTTAACGACTTCCGGCCAATTTCCAGAAAACCCTTTCGGCAACTCTAAAATAAGGCAGCGTTGAAGATTAGAACTCAGCCCCACATTCAGTTCCGGTATGCAAATACTGTCTACTCTTTTAAACTCAAATTCAGATTGGCCGCTATGATTCAGTCCGATCCAAAGCTTTTCAAGTCGTGCGTTGGTCATAGCTATTCCAGAACTGTTTCGTAATCTTCATAAGTATCATCATCAGGTGAGGACGGTTCTGGTTCTATATGGTATTTGCTTTGAAGATAGGTGCCGCCAACGTTTCCTTTAATAGGTGGAATACCAATGGCATAACCTATCAATGGCGTTTTGGTGCCAACTCTGTCACGCACTTCCAAGAGCTCCTCGATATCCTTGTTATCGTACCTAAAGACTTCAGCAGGATCGATCAGATAAATCATGAGAACAGCCTGACGTTCATTCATTTTTTGCCGGAATGCCTTTTCAGGAATATTTTTCCGATTTACCGCTTTTTGCAACTGATCCTTAGTCCATTCAGGATTTTCAAGTTTCAGCGAGTCATAAAGATTATCGCGCCATGCTTTTTTTGCTCTTTCTTCTTCTTCATCAGAGAGCGCAACAGCCATGTCATTAGATCCGGTTACAATATTGGCTGAACTCCCCCCTGCTCTGAAAATATTTTCATTTTTGATGTAGTCGAGCCAGCGGCTAGGTTGACCCGGATTGGGTCCGCTACGCTGGGTTAGCTGAATATCTTCAAGGAAACCGGTTTCATCTTTTTTAAGAATTGTACCACTAGCTCCCTTAAGTTTAACGCCTATAGTCCAGTCCGTGAGTTTACCGTGTTGGTTTGCTAACTTAATAAAGGCAATCAAATCAGCAAAATAAGTCTCATCTGGTTTTTTGCTATCGTTCAAAAAAGTATTCGGCAGATTCAGGATGTTTATTAAGTCTTCCGTTGTGGCATCTTTAATTATCATATAACCTTTCTTGTCAACGGTAAACTTCTCATTGTGTGCAATTATATGTTCACGAAAGGCATCCCAAGACGACTTCAAACGAATAGCATCAAGGCTGAACCAAGTAGTTTGTTCTAACTGATCAGAATATGACCAGTTCACTTCCTTAGCATTTTTTAGAATAGCTGGACGGGTGATTTTAAGCGTACCTGGATGTTTTAAAACCAACAGTGCATATTTAGAAGGTGTGTTTTCTGGATCACGATTCATATCGATGAATTTTTGTTCCAAATCTTCCATCGTAAAAGTAGTCTGGTCGAATTTCTCCAGCGAATCGGATGTAGAGAAGAGTTTGCAGCAATCAAGATAACCTGGACGATAACCAAACCAGCGGCCCATCTGAAGAAGCGTATCAGCAAAATTGGTATTACGGATGAAGTAATTAATCGTCAGTCCCTCCAGCGTAAAACCCCTTGATAGGCGGTTACCGCCAACAGCGATATATTTTTTTTCTATATTATCAGGATAGTCGAGCTTATCTTGAGTTTCACTGTTGATTGCTTTTACTTCCACGCCAGTAACAGCGGTCATTAGTAGGGGTTTAATCTCCTTAAAGGTTTTAGGAACAAGAAAGGGGTCATCATATCCTTCAGGCAGATAACCTTTTATATTTTCCATTATATAGGCATAATAATTATACCATATACGTTCAAAGATACCATAAACGGACTTTTTATCGGACGGCAAATCTGAGTTGAGATTCTCTGTCAGTTCATTAACAAAGTCCTGCACCAGCTTTTTAGTTCTGGTTTGCCAGTCTGTAAACCTGGAAATATGGATCAGCATCGTATTGTGCGGCTGATAGGCAGCTGCTTCGACCATATCAGGTTTACGGCTAATGCGGATTGCAGTAGAAACAAAGAAGCACATTATAGCATCTTTCAGCGAATCAGGCAGAACTGCTGGAAAAGGATCAGATTTTGTCGTGGCCCGAGTTTCTTTGCTGCGCACCGAGGTCGGTTGGCCTGGTTGCCCGGAGTGTGCGTCATACTTCCAAACCCGCTCAGGAAAGGACATCATGTAGTCTCTAACCGGTGGTGAGATAAGTGGCTCAATTTTGCGGATTTCTTCCAGTCGGGTTCTGAAGAAATGTTTTGGTCCCAGGTAATTTGGTGGTGGGAATAGCAACTCGATAAAATCATCTGGAAACAGACTCTTTTCCAGATCGAATTCTGTGGTAACTGTTTCGCCATTAACCTTTTCGTCAATGGTCCATTTTGTGTCCGGTGCATCGTTACGATCTTGAAGGACGTTTCCGAATGGTGTAGCAGTGTATCCAAGATATGTCTTCCTGTTAAACAAGGCAAGTAGGGCCCTGATGTGTCCATTAATGACAGAAGCATATTCCTTGCCTTTCTCCCCTAGGTTATTCAGTGAAGCATTATCTGCTTCATCATCTATGATCAGGAAAGGAATGTTAATTTTGTCTTTATTTTTATTAAGGTAACTGTGTAGCCAAAGGAGTAAATTTTTTAATACACTGGTATTCTTTTTACATATCAGGATATTTTTGTTGTTCAGTGAGAAATCTGCTTCTTTTATTGTCTTGCTGAAATCCGTATCCGGTGATGTAGGAACGATTATTTGTTTTACTTCCGGATATGCACCGAGAGAGCCAAATGATGACACCTCGCCAACACCAATAAAACTCCCTGCCCTGTATTTCCCTTCAACTTCTTTTTCAATACGTTTTTGCGTCTGGCTGCGCAGGTCTTCCATAATTCCCGATAACACAATAATTAGATCGTAGCCGGCATCAATAGAACTATTGATCACAGCGTTGAAATTTGCAGTCTTGCCTGATTGAACACTACCGACCACAAGTCCCCTCACAAAGAAAGGTTCATCTGAAGCTGGATCACCCATTTTTTTCACAATTTCCAGACTTGATCTTTCCGTTTCCTTTATATATGCTTTTGGACGGCTCATTTTCTTTAGATAACCAATGTATCGCGCACGGTAAGTAACCAGTTCGTCGTTGTCCCATTTAAGTGCAGCCATTCTTTCAGGCGTGAGCCAGGTGCGCGTTCTCGCTTCTTTACTAATAAGAGATACACTTGGTGTCATACCAAGTGTATGTGCGAGTCGGGTTTCCTTTAACGCCACATCATATAACTCATCAAATTTATCATCGCTTGGAACAGGAATACCCATGGTAGCCAATGTGGCCATATTTGATTTAATCTCATCACGCAACCCGGAAGCCTCAAAAAAATCTCGGGTAATAGCCCCATTATTTACCTTGTAGCTTTCAGCCTTACCATTGACAAGCAGCTTCATATGGTCAATAAAATCCCTGTTATTCTTCGCCATTATTAGAGTTTTAAGAGGTTTAGTATTTCGGTCGGAAGAGAACTGAGCGTAAAGCCTAATCCGGGAAGTATTTCTTTTTTTATCTGTTCTGAATTGATACCGGAAGCCTTAAGTTCTTCAATAAACAGTCTAATATCGCTGTTGCTTACAATAGGACCCGATACATTGTTCGCATTAAATGCAACATCCTGATGGGACTGTCTGATGTTGTTAACCGCTGTATTAATCATGCGCATGATGAGCCGAAATTGTGTTTGCTGTTGCGTATTCAGAGAAGACAATAAGTTATTAATAAGTGTAAAGTCAGCATTCAGTTCAAGTAAAACGCCTTTACTAGATGACCTGCGCTGGAATAGCTGAACTTTGTCTTTCTTGCCGTAGCCAGAGAAATTGCGGACGCCGCGGTTGTAAAATTCTCTTGCTGCTTCTGTTTTAAGTTCGGTAATATAGTTTTCAAATGCACCTTTAAGGTCATGCGGAATTACAATCTGAGATTTTGCCACATTCAAATGAAGCAGATGATCAACACTGTTTCCTACCTCAACGCGTAATCGAGCCAGTTGAAGACGAGGTGCTTTTCGTATTAGTCCGTTCCAGCCACCAAAAAGGATTACCCTGTCTGCACGATATAGGTAAATACCTTCCATATCCATAAGACCAAGATTTTTTGTCGTCCAAATATTGAGGTTGTTTTGACTTTCATCGATACTCCGTGCAGGTAATATAAAACCTTCCATTTTAATTGTATCACTACGAAAGTTCTTCTGCCGGAATTCCATGGGCCGGAAATCCTTTTCGGCTGCGGGGAATGGATTGAAAGGAGTTATCAAACTGTTGTTAATACGGATACGAAGTGGATTACTGGTACGCTCCATGAATCGGTGAAAAACAAGAGCTAGATATTCACTTGTTACTTCAGTAATTTCTTTTTTGAGCGCCCTCTGACGGTTGTCGCACTCAAGGTAACTTTCAAACTTAAATAATCCGTGCCAAACTATAAGTGTATTTGGTTGAAAGTCTTCGAAGCGGTTGAGGTGAGCTTCGGAAAGACGCTGCCATGAAGCCAGCATCACCGAAACTTCCTCTTCGGTATTTACAATAAGCTTCCAACCTTCCTTTTTAAGATATTCTACATCCCATGTTCTACCGAAGTAATCACTTGTGCCTTTTTTCCTAGAGATAACGGAAAACTTTCGAGTTTGGGAAAATGATGCGGTTTTCATACCGAGGCCGAAACGCCCAAGATCAATTCGCTCCCGGTTACTTTCTGGTGAACTGCTTGGGAACTGCATGTTCTGACGGAGTTCATTTTCATCCATGCCCAAACCATTATCTGCGAGGAACAATGTAAATGGTTCTTTATCCATTCGTATCATTACTTCAATACTATTAGCACCTGCTGATACCGAGTTATCCATCAGATCTGCCAAAGCAGTTTCAAGGCTATACCCTTGTTCAGCAATTGACTTAATCAGGTATTCTGGGTTAGGTTCAGCAGATTCAATTCGCAGGTTAGGTTTGGTCATAAATAGAAAGAATCAAACACGAAGGTCTTCGTGAATATGAGCTAATGCTCTTTCAAAAACTTTATTAACTATTCCAGCAATTTGCCAAGCGAGTAAGGGCGGAACTGCATTACCGACCTGATGAAATTGTGATGTTTTTGGTCCACAGAAGAAGTAATTATCAGGAAATGTCTGCAGACGGGCTGCTTCACGCACTGTCAAGCTACGGCATTGCGCAGGATCAGGATGTATATAATAGTGCCCATCTTTAGATATATGGCTGGTAATTGTTTTGGACGCTTTTTCAGCCAGTTGCACACGGAAACGATCGGCAAACTTTTGCTCTTCAACGCCTTGCTTCACATTGCCATGTGCAGGAAGTAACTTTACAGGAAAATCACACAGCTTTGGTGATATACCCTTTACTTTGCCAAACGTAGATGCAAAAAGATAACGGTGAAGATCACTTTGCATGTGAGTGCGTGATGCATGATTTAGTACGCCACCAATCCGATTATCCAAATACCATTTTTCTTGGTAATTAACCGCAGTCTCTTTAAATGGCAGAAAATCTCCTCCGGTTCCTGATGCAGGCTCAGCAATTTCTTTAAAATTGGAGCGGATGTGGTTGATTACTGCTGCATCTGCACCGTCAAGAGAACCGTTAGACAGTATGTCATTTAAAGCCGCCACCCAAGAAGTGAAATCATCTTTAGACTTCGAAAGACCACTTCGTAGCGACGGCAACCCTGTAAGAACGTCAGCCACAGGAATCTCTGGCCTAGGTGGAATGACTCCTGGCGGAATATCGATATCACTTCTTATACCGAGCAAAATTACACGGTGCCGAGTTTGAGGCACACCATGGTTTTCAGCTTTGATAATGAACTTCTTGTGCTTGTACTCAGGATTGCCATATAAGTCAATTCGATCCGGAGGATTAACTAACGAATAAATCCTGTAACTTGGGTACTGTATGGTTGCTGTATCATTTTCACTCTCAGATAGGTAAGAAGATGCAGGGTCAGAGAGATCGTTAAGTATTTTCGTAAATACTTGGTTCTCGGAAGTTTCAGCAGATAAAATTCCTTTAACATTCTCCATCACAAATATCGCCGGACTATGCACAGCAAGAATTCGTAAGTATTGTTTATAAAGCCCTACTCGTTTATCAGTCTGTTCATTTAAGATTTTCTCCTGTCTTCTAGATCTGCCAGCAATCGAATATGCTTGACATGGCGGCCCCCCTATAAGGACCCAATTTCTTTCACCATTCAAAACAGTTCTGATACGTTCGTCAACCTCAGAATCGGAAATGGCGTTCATATCTTGCTCATCCGGATCACCAAGGGTTCCGCACCATGCTTCAGCTGCTGAATGCTCTGCTTGTTCAGGCCACCTCCGATAAAGTTCATCAATACTAATGTTACCCCTAACAAATTTGTAGTAATCTTCTGGTACCTCACTATGAGGAAACTGTCTGAAAAAGCTTCGGAGGCGAAGCGTTTGGTGTGCAAGCGGATCTTTTTCAATAGACAAAGCAATCCTAAAAGGATGCTCATTTTCTTCATTGATAAATGCGGAAAATCCTTCCCCTAGTCCACCCGGGCCCGCAAAAATATCAACTATTGGTATTACCATTTTTTAATGTATCTAAAATAAATTGTAAGGTCTCGTCTCTGCTTTTTGGTTTAAGCTCGCATTCAAATATCGTCAAAACTTTCCAGCCTGCTTGGTGATTTTTCAAATAATTTATCTTATCCAATTCTTTATTTCTTTCGATTTTTCGCATCCACCATTCCGTCCTTGTTTTAGGAATTACAAAATAACGGCATCCAGTATGGCCATGCCAGAAACAGCCATGTACATTTATTATGGTTTTATATTTTGGAAGGACAATATCCGGCTTCCCGAAAAGTTTTTTATCATGTAAACGATATCTGAACCCTTTAGAAAAAAGAAATTTTCTTAGCAGAATTTCGGGTTTAGTGTCTTTGCCCTTGATCCTGCTCATATTATAGCTGCGAGTTTCTTTAGAGTGGACGTCTGACATAAGGCATTTAGATTGTTATAATCAATTAAACGTAACTATATGATTTATACGTCTTACATCTTAATATTAAGTCGTATCTAACTCGCAGGACGCGTTGAAGTTGCAACAAACACAGATTCTAAAGAGTGTGGTTATCGCTCCAGAGGTTTATACAAGTCACATACGATCCGCCCTACACCCGCATGTACATCTCCCCGATGATCTCTATATATTGGGCTACGCATCCAAAAAGGGATCCCACCTGTAGGCTAGCGTCGAAATACTGGTAATAGTTAATGGTGTCGTTGAGCAAATAGACAGTATGAATCTTCCGTCTTCCAGCATACAAATAATTCCAGAAGAGGTGAGAACAGCTCTCCACACCTGCCAGACCTAGGCAACTGGCTCTTTCTACATGAGCGCTCCTTACAAGCTATTTCTGTCTAGACCACCTGTAAAGGCTTGGTACTGGGCAGCCAATTATTTATTTTGGTCCACATCTGATAAGTTTAAACGTTTATAATTTCCTGTAGACTTAATCTAGATCCCCTTTTACCCTAACCACCTAAGGAATCAGTAATACGCAAGCTTGGACCGGCTTAGGATATATACATAGTTAGCTTCTTTCAAAGATAATAATCTCTTTACTAAGTATGTCTTAGAAGGGAACAAAGTAAAACCACATGTATTTTGCATCTGAAGAGTAATAGTTTTTTAATTCAGCTTAGATACAGGCTTTTTCTCTTTGCTAAATATAGACTACTATTTGTTAGTTTTATATTACATCCTGTTTATTGTTATTAATATATCTTATTTAGCTGTTTAGCATAATTAGCTAGTCGGTATAAAGGTGATTTCAGTCTACCTGTCTCATTCAATCCTATGCAGTAATTCCAGTTCCCAATTATGTAAAGACTACTTTTTGCCCTGGTTATAGCCACATTTATCAGGAATTCATTTCTGTTCAGGAATCTTGCTTTACTTTCAGGACTATTATTAGTGACTACTAAACTTAGGATCATGATGTCTTTCTCATCTCCTTGATACTGGTGAACAGTATCAACCTTTATCTCCTCCCGCAGGTCAGGTGAAAGAGAATCAAAGATAAACCTCTTCTGATCTCTAAATGGTGTAACAATACCTATGGAAGCATCCTGGAATTCTTTTCTCAACTTCTTAGCCAAGTCTATACAAGCTGTAGCCTCTGCTATATTTAAGTTCTTATCATTTGACATCTCACCTTCAACCTGGACCCAATTTAACCCAAGTCTGCCAAACTTAAACAGTTCACTATGTGTCATGATCCTTAAGCTTTGCCCTAATCGTCTTTCGTAAAACTGGGTGTTTGAAAAACTAATGATTTCAGGATGACATCGATAGTGCTCATTTAAGAAGACGCTCTTCAGTTTCGCTTTATTTGCTAAGGAAGCCGCATAATCATATAATGAAGTGCTAACATACCTACTACCTATACCTTGTAAATCCAGAGACTCAAGAATATATTCTTCTTCATAATTCTGAACGCTTGTAATATGCGTCAGCTGTAGCGGATCTCCAATTATGACAGCCTTTTTCGACCTGAAAAGCAATGGTAAAGCAGAAACCAGATCGCATTGTGATGCCTCATCAACTACCACCATATCAAAAAGGCCTTCACTTAATGGAAAAGAATTTTTTACTGACAAGGAGGTAACACATACAACATGAAAATCCTCTAGAAACTTCTTACTAGCAAATCTGAAGTCCTCTACATCTGCATCTTTCCATACTTGAGCCGGCAGAAAATCAACATATTCCTGTACCTGATGCCTATCCATCTTATAAAGATCATCAGCAAGCTTCATATCTAATGCTTTTATCCCGAGTGCTGGCAGTTGCTTTCTTATTTCTGCTATTTCCGTTAAAAAATTTGTCTCTTCCGAAACCAAGAATTCTAATTCTTTCTGGACAGAAGCAATTTTCCATTCGACAGAACGCACTTTCTCTGTCAACGAAGTATGCTTCCCTTGAATAGATAACTGGTCCTGGTAAAGCCTTAAAATAAATTTTAAGTTTTCATCCAATGACTGATAAGCTTTAAGCGTAAGGCTGGTCCACGGTGAGTTCCTCTGTACATAATCATTCCAAGCTGCAGGCAACTCATTGTTTAACCTTCCTGCAAATTCTTGTGCTTTAGACTTCAGGAACAAGTTAAACCATAACCTACTAAAAATGCCTGAGCCTGCTCTCTCAACTTTTTTTACCATTAAGGTTACCTGGTTCTGATCTATTCTGAACCATAAAGCTTGATCTATAAAAAGCTTCCTGTAATCAGATGAAAGACTTCTATGCCATTGCTCAATAGCCACTTTATTTTGAGCAAGTTCAAACTCCAGTTCAGAAACCTGATTTTTAAGTATTGGAATTTTAGCTACAAGCCTTTCAAGCTCTGCTCTCCGGCTGTTCAATTTATTTATAGAATCCTTTAAAAATTTAAGTTGACCATCTACGTTCTTACAATCGCCAATGCTTGCTTTACCTAGCATTTTCCTCAATTTCGGTTTTGCTACCTCTTCTATGTCAGTCTTCGAGCCGAACCTTAGAACTGCTTCACTATTAAGTAGATGATCTAACCTGTCTTTCACATTGTCTACAGCTCTATTATTCTTACTTGCAAAAAGAACAGAATAGTTATTCATTGCTGCATTTGCCAATATGTTGGCAACCACCTGTGATTTGCCGGTACCTGGAGGGCCTGTAACCACTGTAATATCCTGCTTGAAAGCCTGCGATATGGCTTCCTCCTGAGAATTGTTTAATGAGGTAATTTGAATGAATGAATGCAGAGGAAGTGGTTGAGGCGTCTTTAACTTAGACTCTTGATGAAGAAAAGACAAAAACATCCTATTATTAGTACTTTCAACTTTTTTGCCTAGAGTGTTAAGCTCCGATTGTAGCTGTGCCGTAAACATGCTCTCACTACTCAATCCAATATAAACTCTGCTTCCGAGAGCAATAGAATCAGATAGTACTGATTTTAAGACATTTAATTTTTCGTGAAGATTATTAGCATTGTTAATTCCTGTACTTAGCTCCTCAATTATATCATCCTCTAGCCCCATTTGCTCTAACTCTTTTACATACAGTCCAAAATCATTCTGATTTATTTTGATCTCGCTACTATTACGCACATCAGATGTTAATAAAACTGTATACAGTAAAGGCCTGCCTTTACTATTGAGCATAACTTCAATACTTATGAAAATATTTTTGGGGAATCTCTCTTGCTTATTCTTTAACCATGCTTGATAGAATGTATTATTTGCTGATAAGTCAATAACATAATCTGTTAAATCTTGTTGATTATCTAAAGGGAGATGGTGCAAATCTGTTGCAGAAGGTTCTTTGAACCTTTCAAGTTGAAGTAATGTACGGTAATATTTTAACAAACGAATTCCTGTTGTCCCTGGCTCGCTAGCCGCTCCAATTAATCTCCTAATGAAAGCTATCTTTTCTGCAGAAGCTTTTGAGGGAAACTTATCTGGGATTTGATCTTCAGCGGTACCTCTGTCAAACAAATTATCCGCACAAACATCCAGTGTTAATAAAATATTACTTATTTCTCTATCTGTGAATTCTAGTGACTCAGAATATTTATCATTAAGTAGTGTTATAATATTCTCCTTGTCAGCAATATGAAACCACCTCTTTATACTACCGGCTATTAAACTTTCATCATAACTAACCTTTTGCTGAAATAAAACAATTCCCCCTACATGGCCCCACCTAATATCTGATCTGACACCCTCAAGAATTGAATCTTTATTATCCTCTAAGAACTGAAACAAAGAAAATCTATAAGCTCTTACTTGTTGAAATGGATTTCTCATATGAGCGCCACCCTCAACATAAACATGATCCCCCTTGGGTGTTTCTAAAAGCCACGGATTGTTTTCTGAAAACTGAATTCTCCCAGAGTAGTCTTTGAAATCTATAACAGAAATTTGCCCTTTGTTTATAAAAATAGCGTCGATGGCATGACCATTCACACTAATATTGCCCACTAAGACATGCTCTCCAGCCTTAGCCTTAAAATGATGTTGTAGTGATTCCGATAAAGTTCTAAAGAACTGGTTCTCCTGAGTAAAGCTAAATTTCCGGATCAAATAACTAGTAAAGGGCATAGGTTTTTTAGTATGGAGTTAATAAATCTATATAAATAATTTATATTCTACTTAAAAATGTTTTTTTTACATGTTCATCATGTATAAAAACATTCATACGGGCCTTTGGCGTCCCCAATCATGATTAATTAAAGGCTCATATTTGAATTCATGGTTCTACGTAGTAAATAGGTACCAACCAGTTATTAATTAAGAGCATGTTTAAATTTTAACTTTCTGGTTTTCAGGTTATTCTATTTAATATCACTTGGCAATTATGCCATAACACCCAACTTTGAGCACTTTCCGGGGTCTTTTCTCGGTCTTTATCGAGCCTGCGAAAGAAGTTAAATATACCGAAAGCCCGCTCTGTCACCCATCTCCATTTCACCGGCACAAAGCCCTCTGAGGCTGGAGGCTTGGAGCTTATCTCCAGTTCCACGCCCAGCAGGTTCTCATTTACCCATTCCATAAAGACCTTCTCATAAGCTGCATCGGCCAATATAGTTTCCATCCGGTGCAGATACCCCCTGAGCGGAGCTACTACCCGCTCAGCCAGGGCACCATCAGCCTTATTAGCACTATGGACCACCACGCCCCATATCAGGCCCAGTGTGTCGGTAATCACATGCCGCTTCCGCCCATTAACCTTTTTATTGCCATCTACTCCTGTTTCTTCCCCTACAAAAGGAGCCACTTTAACAGACTGTGTGTCAATGCTCAGCAGGCTTGGCGAGGCTTCCTTGCCAAGCCTGTCACGCTCTCTTCTATTGAGCGCCCAATTAAGCTTCTCCAGTGTGCCGTCCTCCTGCCATTTGCGGAAATAATAGTAGACCAATTCCCACTTGGGGAACATCTCCTCAGGCAGGTTGCGCCACTGCCCGCCTACCCGCAGCATGTAAAAAATAGCATCTACTATAACCCGCAGCGAGTGCTTGCGTTTCCTTGCTGTAGGAAGCGATTTGCTCACCACTTCCCATTGCGAGTCAGTAAGTCTCTTATACTGAGATTCCATAAGCTGTATTGTTTGGTCACTTTTCGCTTACGGACTGACTCGCGCTTTTTTACTTATCCAAAAGATTTAAACATGCTCTTAGATTTAGATCTAAATCCAATTAGTCATAAAGAAAGTTAATGGCGAACGCTTATTTTATGAGAAGGTGTGGGAGTTACATTGTACAATAGGTGAAAAACACTTCCTATTTCCAAATCCATCATTTAAGTAACATAGGCAGCAGAAAGCACCACTATACCAGTGCAAACGAAACCAGAACTATTTTAACTATCTGACGCATCCTGCTTTTCAGGGCCACAACCAATTGCTGAAGGTATGGAAAGCTTGACTTCACCTCATGAGCCTGCACCTTAATAATACTTAGATCATAGTCGAAAAATTGGGCATTAGCCAGATTGCGAGCCAGAGCATGATACACCTTCTGTGGGAGGACGTTTACGAGAAGCATTCGGAGGAGGAAGTGAGTACCAACGAGCTCTAGCCATAAGGTGGACCTAGAGGCGATAGAAAAGCGCCAGCCGAGACGGCGACATGACGGCATAACGTGTGTTATGCCTCCACATAGTACAAGCCGCCTGTGCTGGCCATCACACAGCGAGGACAGCTGCGTTGTAACCGAAAAAAGACTATTCGCCTCATAATTTAGTAAGCGGCAAAAGTGACCAGCGAACTCAATACAGATGAATACAGAGTTTACTCCTGACTATCATTACCCTACAGGCACAAGTAGGTTAACCATAGCCGGAGGCAGTATACCCAGGACGTGGACGGAGATGGCAAATGTGAAGCGCACATGAACTCACTGGAAGGTTTCTAGTCTTTGCTTTGACCCTAGCTGCAGCCGAAGCAATCTCACATCAACATTATTTATGCAGTTTGGGATTCAGTAAGTTTTTACACAATATCAGAAAAGAGGAAGGCTCGCCTTGGCTGTTCTATTGAGACTACTTATAGAAATCTGAAATCATCCGAGCTAAAGATAAGAGTCCGTACATGCCTTGCTAACTTTCCATATTCCTTACTGCTATAAGGGGTAAAGAGCAAACATGGCCCCGAAGGGAGCTATATAAAACTTAATCAGCTATAAATAAACCCAAAATAAACTTCGGCCCATTTTTCCCGAGCCGTAAGCAATCAGACACTATTTTAAAGCAACCAAAGATGACATTATCGATAAGAACCGTAATAAGATTCAATCAATACACCTTTTTTGAGATAGTCAAGATATAATCTGACAGTTTGATTAAATTGAATGTGACGCATTTCATTAATTAAACCCGATTATACCATGACTACTCATGACAAAATTATCAAAAACAAGTTAGGATTGCTAAACCTGGCCGAGATGCTGGGGAACGTATCGCAGGCCTGTAAGGTGATGGGATACAGCAGAGACTCCTTCTACCGTTTCCAGCAGCTCTACGAGCAGGGCGGCACATCCGCCCTGCAGGAGATCAGCAGACAGAAGCCTAACATTAAGAACAGAGTGGAAGAAGCTGTTGAGCAGGCTGTCGTGGAGATGGCCACAGAACAACCAGCCTTCGGGCAGCTAAGGGCCTCCAACGAGCTTAAGAAAAGAGGTTTGTTTGTCTCGCCTGGAGGTGTTCGCTCCGTATGGCTGCGCCACAATCTGGAGACTTTTCAAAAGCGCCTGAAGGCACTGGAGGCGAAGGTGGCTGAGCAGGGAGTGATCCTGACAGAGGCCCAGGTGGCGGCCCTGGAGAAGGCCAAAGAGGAAAAGACGGCGCACGGGGAGATCGAGACGCACCACCCCGGCTACCTGGGGGCGCAGGACACCTACTATGTGGGCTACATCAAAGGCGTGGGCAAGATCTACCAGCAGACCTTCATCGACACCTACAGCAAAGTGGCCCAGGCCAAAGTCTATGACCGGAAGAACGCTTTGGTGGCCGCTGACATGCTCAATGACAAAGTGCTTCCTCTATATGAGCAGCACGATATCCCGCTCTTGCGCATCCTCACGGACCGGGGCACGGAGTACTGTGGGGCCAGGGAGCACCACGAGTACCAGCTCTACCTGGCCATCGAGGACATCGACCACTCCCGGACCAAGGCCAGGAGCCCGCAGACCAACGGCATCTGCGAGCGTTTCCACAAGACCATCCAGGACGAGTTCTACGCCATCGCTTTCCGCAAGAAGGTCTACAGCAGCCTGGAGGAGCTGCAGAAGGACCTGGACGTGTGGCTGGAGCATTACAACAGGCAGCGGACCCACACAGGCAAGTACTGCCTGGGCAAGACGCCCCACCAAACTTTTATGGACGCTATCCCCTTGGCTAAAGAGAAAATGTTGCATCCTTTAGCGCAGGATCCTGTCAAACATTTTTTTTCGGAACCAGACCTTTCACCTCAACATGAAGGGATGGTGCAGAAAAAAAATGAGCCCGACGGCGCGGGCTCATGGAACAATACGTTAGGGCAGATGCCTGCCAGATAAGCCGCAACTGTCAGACTATATCTTGACTACTACACCTTTTTGGAACATTAACTTTCCTTAATGTTTTTTGAAATCGGTAAGAGCACTTGAATATTTCTGCTTCACCTTATCCTCAAAGCTATCTAAATAATTTTCAGTAGTTTTTAAATCACTGTGTCCTAAAGATTCAGAAATCAACTCCATGGGGGCACCAGCACGTTTAAGGACGGTAGAGAAAGAATGGCGAGCTGAGTATGTAGAAATATTCTTTTCGATTCCAACAGCTGTAGCAATTCTTTTGATATACTTATTGATGTCCTTCGTAATATTCCTTACTCGTGCTAATTCTTTTTCAGGAGTAAAGCCTTCCTCCAAAAAGGGGAATACAAAATCATCCGATTTCGTCATGCTATTCCCCCACCTTTCGATTATTTTATCTATTTCAGAAGTTCGTACAACAGTTATAGCTTTTAAATTCTGTCGGCTGGTGCGTTCAGTTTTTGCTCGTATGAAAGTAATTCTTTCACTTTCAAGATTTTTAAATTTTAGGCGGGCGATATCTTTCACATTGATACCATTACACAAATATGAGAAAATCCAAAGATCTCTGGCTCGGGCCTCTCCATCGTGCTTAGGCTCATAGAGGAATATTTTTTCAATATCCGAGAGTTCCAGTGCCTTCTTTACATTTCTACCAGCAGGTATTATGTACTTCCTCCTACCAAATGGATACTGCTCCTGCAAAGCATCTCCAGATGCAATAGCATCATTATATAACGCTCGCAAAGGCCTAAGGTAAATTCCAACTGTAGTTAAAGACTTGCCGTTAGTTAGCATCCAATGCTCATACTCTTTCAGGAAATCAGGAGTAATAGCCGAGAAAGGCAGACTCTTTTTGTTGGCGAAGGTCTTTATAGACTTTTCTGCACACTCATATGAACTTGCAGTACCTGCCCTTCCCTCCTTTTGCAATCGCTCTATTTGAGTTTTGAATGCCGCGAGGACGTCCTCCTTAGATGAGGCATTCAAGTACTTCTTTTCAAAAGATTCAAAAGTAAATACATCTAACTTCCCAATAATAGTAACTGCTTTTTGTTCAATAGCCTGAAAACTGATTTGTAGCTCCTTATATTTGGCTTTAGGTTTTTCAGAGCAGACCTTAGCAAAATCTTCTTCGGTCAGGCTATAAGGAGTCGGGTAATACTTCCTCTGCCTTTCATATGTTATTCGTAGTTTCACGGGGTAGCTTCCGTCTTTCAGAGCTCGACGGGTGTCTAGCATAATAGAGGTATGAGCTGGTTTCATCTTATCTGCATGAATAAATTTACACACAATTTGCACACAAAATTTCAAAACACAAACAATCAAACGTAAATATTCATACAAAAAACTTGCTCTTCACATAATAAATGGACATTTTATAAATATGGGTAAATACCTGAAACACTAAAATTCTGACTACGAATCAGAAGGTTAGGGGTTCGACTCCCTTCGCGACCACTTTATAAAGCCACTTACAGGTAAAACTGGGAAGTGGCTTTTTTTATGTATACACAATTCGCCTACATAAACCCTTGATTTTTAGACATTACAACTTATCGTAGCTCACATCGGTAACTTGATGATTATTTTTGAGCAGGCCCTTAAAACACCAGTTATCTCCTCTACCTTATTTTCCGCCCACCAGCGCATAACCGAAGCCTCCTGATCTCACCTTGAGTTTAAAACTCACCTGCCGAAGACTCTAAAACAAGGGAAATTATCTACCCGGAAGCTCAAAAAAAAGCGCGAACCAGGAAATGGCTCGCGCTCTGAGTACAGATGAATACAAAAACTACCGGGCCATCCAGCCGCCATCTACCAGCAGAATGGCACCGTTTACATAAGCAGCAGCATCTGAGGCCAGGAAAACAACCGGCCCTTTAAAGTCTTGCGGCTCGCCCCAGCGGCCTGCCGGAATGCGCTCCAGAATAGATTTAGATCGAACCGGATCAGCACGCAGCGCTTCGGTGTTGTTGGTGGCGATATAGCCAGGGGCAATGCCGTTCACATTCACGCCTTTAGACGCCCACTCGTTTGCAAAGGCCTTCACCAATCCTGCCACTGCCGACTTACTGGCCGTGTATCCTGGCACGTTTATGCCCCCCTGGAAGCTAAGTAAGGAGCAGGTGAAAACAACTTTACCGCTTCCTCTGGCAATCATGTCTTTGCCAAACTCCCGGGTGCAGATAAACTGGGCATCGAGGTTAACCGAAATCACTTTGTCCCACCATTCGTCGGGGTGCTCGGCCACAGGCTGGCGCAGAATCATGCCGGCGTTATTTATCAGGATATCGATGGTGTGGTTTGCCTTTACTTCGTTTATAAATCCGTACAGGCTTTCGCGGTCTGAGATATCGACTACATAGCCGCTAAACTTACGGCCAAGGGCCAGTACCGCTTTTTCTGTATCGCCGCCGAGTATGGCCTCTGCATTAGAAGCTCCCACTACATCGGCGCCGGCTTCTGCTAAGGCAATGGCCATTGCCTGGCCAAGCCCTGTGTCGCTACCGGTTACAAGGGCTGTCTTGCCGGCAAGCTCAAAATGATTTAGAATGTTCATTTTATGATTATTTATAAATGGTTTTATTTTTTTTCAGCGTGTAGGTAGTGGCAAAACTTACCAGAACCCAACATCTGATTTGTACTAATTGTTATAAATCTTGCATCTTGTGCCCTGTAGCAAATGGCAGTACAAATCCGGTTTCCGGGATGGCAAGTCGCCGTCTATAATAACTTCCAGGCTTTGCCGAGACATTACCGCCTGTTGGCACAGAAGCATGCATTTGCCCCTTCTATGCACAATTGTTTCCTGGCAGGTGGCATGCGCATGGCCCTGAAAAAGCAGAAATACAGAAGGTGTGTTTGCAGATATTGTTCAATTACAGCAGGAATTTTGGGAGACACAGCCAGCATACTGAAAAGAAGACATCTTATCATAGAAAATTTCCCGTAATAACCTACCGGGTGAAGGTCCTCTTTCTGTAACCTATAATCAATGATAAGGATCATTTTTCCTGAAGCCGGCGCTTCCTGTGCACTTTTTTCAACAATCTGCCGGTAATATCGGATACAACTGAGAAAATGGCCTCCCCGGTTACTATCAGGCCATAATAGAGCAGGCTATCAAACCTGAAAGATAATTTCGGTTTAGCATCGCCTCAACTTATCGTAATTAGAAATATCAGCGCCTCAGTCAACAGGCAGCAAGAATTAAGTGGTACATTCCAGATACTTTTAGGGATGCAGGACTTATTAATTCATGTGTTAAAATGGGAAAAGCTAAGCCCTAAGTGCCAGCATTTTTATAATTGCCTCTGGAGCCTCCTCAGAATTTCAGAATATTTTCAATATTTGTATATAATATTACAATAATCCATTATATTAGAGGGCGTTTAGCCCATTTTGGGAAGCCGCCAGAAAAGGCGATAGTCGCCAGTAAATTTTAAAAATATACCCACGGCCTGAACAAACTCCATGCAAAGCTTATTTTAGGCAGAAATACCCATGACGAAGAACTACTACTTATTACTAGGCATTGAAGAATCAGCCTCTCAGGTAGAGATAAAGGAAGCCTACCGGAAATTGTCTAAAAAGATTCACCCTGACCTGAACCATGGCGAGCGCTTTTTTGAAAACTACTTTAAAGAAGTGCAGGAGGCATACGCCACCCTATCGAACACGGAGAAAAAGCGCACATACGATACCAGGCGGTTCAGCCCGTCGGAGTTTAGCAGCAATGCAGGCGCCAAGCAGCTTCAGTTTCAGGTAACGAGGCTGGAGCTCAAGATAAACGAGCAAAACAAGCTGATCTCAACAATACAGGAGGAAAAAAAGGCGCTTGGCCAGGAACTGGAGTATTTTATAAAAACGCTCTTCGAGGTAAAAACCGACAGAAATGAACTAAAGGCAAAAGTGCAGGAGCTCGAGCAGCAAGCGGCCACTCTTACCCAAGAGGCCAGGAAAAAAACTCCGGAGGCAGCACCGGAGGCAGTGCCGCAACAGCAGCTACAGGCGCTGGAACTGCAGGCAGAAAACGTAAAAAACGGTCTGAAGAGCAGGATCGGGGAACTGGAGCAGGAATCTGAGAACGCAAAGGCTCTTCTTAAAACACAGACAGAAGCACTTGCCCTTGAAGCGGCTCAAAAACAAGCGCTCCGGCAACGAATAGATGCCCTGGAACTGGAGGCTAAGGCAATAGGGCAAAAGCTCAGCAGCAGGCTGGAAACCGCGGAGCTAAAAGCCATGCAAGAAAAGACCAACCTCCTGCAAACTATACAACAACTCGAGCAGCAAGTGAGCCAACGCCAGGCCAGCCTGCAGCAAAACGAGCAGGAGCTGGAACAGGAAGCTGCCACCAAACGTGAACTCCTGCAAAAGATAGAGGCACTGCAGCAGGAGACCGACGCCAGCAAAGACAGCCTGCTGCTGGAATTGAAGAAGATGCAGGACCAGAACCCCGACGCCTACCAAACCCATGTGCTGCAAGCCCGCATAAACCAACTGGAGACAGAGGTAAACTCTAAGCAAAACAGCCTGCAGCAAAAAGTAAAAGAGCTGGAGAAGGAAGTAAACCAGAAGCTGGAACTACAGGAAAAAGTGCAGGAACTGGAGCTAGAGACCGAAATTCTGAAAGGCGACCTGCAAAACAAAACAATTGAACTGGAAACAGCAGCGGTTCAGAAGCAGGCGCTACAGCTAACAATAGAAGGACTGGAGGCACAGGTGAAACAGCAACTGCAGCTGCAGAACCGGATTCAGGAGCTGGAACTGGAGGCTGATAGCCAGACAAGCATTATCCGGTGCAAAATAGCTGACCAAGAAAAAGAAGCGGCTGCCCGGAAGGAGCTTCAGAAAAAGGTAAGGGAGCTGGAGCTGGATGTAAAGGCCAGGGCCATTGCCCACGATGGCAAAGTGCAGGAACTGGCGCTGGAAAAGAAAAAGCAACACGACCTCCGGAAGAAAATACAGGTACTGGAGCTGGAGGCAGAGCAGAAACAGGCGCTACAGAAAAAAGTGCAGGAACTAACCCAGGAAAACGGCGCGAAACAAACGGCTATTCAGCACAAAACACGCGACCTGGAACGCGAGACAAAGCTGAAACTTGACCTCCTGCAAAAAGTAAAGGAGCTGGAAACCACACATCATAATCAGCAGCTAAAGGCGCAGGAATTGCTGAAAGAAGTCGAAAACACCAAACAGAAATACAGGGGCCTGGCCAAAGTGCAGCCATTTATAGTGGAGCAGATGGATTTCTTTAACTCTAATAAACCAGACGAATACGGCGACACGTTTTATAAGCAGGATATAAAATACATTTTCAGCCGGCTGAAAGTGACCATGCTGGCAGAAACATCCGGAAAGCTCCCTGTGCTGGTAAAATACAGGAAGCCAAACGGAGAGCTTTACTTTAACCCCAAATCGTCGCCGAGCGGCTACTCTTTTGCCGCCACCATAGAGTACTCGCCTCAGGAACAGTACATTTACCTGGCTGGCTGGGGCAGCGACCACGAGAGCACCTTTGTAGCAGGAGACCACCAGGTAGAGATCTGCACCGAGCAGGGGCGGCAGCTGGGCAGGGCCAACTTCCATGTAAAGGAAAAGCTGCTGAACATGTCGAAGATCAAAAGCTTTTTCTAGGGCGGGCAAACCCACACCAACATGTTTATACAGCTTACGCTGGAGTAACAGCTGGTACCGCAGTGGTGTAAGGCTCGCTTAGCAGTTCGCCCACGTGCTTGCGGATGTTCTGGCAAATCTGGTCGAGGGGCAGGTCGTTGGCATCGGTGCCGAAAGGGTTCTCAATTTCTTCGGCTATCAGCTCCAGGCTCGCCAGTGCATACAGGATCAGCACCACCACCGGAACCACGAAATAGCCCATACTGAACACCCAGCCAAAGGGCAGGGTCATCACAAAAAAGAAAATGAACTTTTTGATGAACACGCTGTAGGTGAAGGGTATGGGTGTGTTCTTAATGCGCTCGCAGGCACCGCAATGGTTCGTAAGGGCCCTTACTTCTGCATCGAGCGCCAGCAGTTGCGTAGCCGACAGCTTGCCCTGCATGTGCAGCCGGGTTATTTTCTGATACATGCTGGCGGCGATCTGGTTGGGCAGGTGCCGTTCTTTTTTGAGGTCCAGCACCGGGTCAATCTCATGGAAATCCTCGTTTTCGCGGAGCAGGCTTTTTAAGGCAAACGCATAGCCCGGAATTGTTCTCCTGAAGAACACCCTGTCGTCCTCTTCCTCCAGGCAAGCCTGAAGCATAATGGCCAGGTTGCGGCTGGAATTTGTAAGGCCGCCCCAGATTCTGCGCCCTTCCCACCAGCGGTCGTAAGCGGTGTTGGTGCGGAACACCAACAGGAGCGAAATCACGAAACCCAGCACCCCGTGCATCAGCCCCACATTCCGGATATGGTTTGTTTCTGTCAGATTTAGATGGTTCAGCTCAAAGTAAGCAATCAGGCAGGAGTAAAGGCTCACCAGGATCATCAGCGGGAAGAGCTTCCGGAAGGTGTCGGCCTTAGGAAACCGGACCAGGAAGAAGAACCAATCCTTCGGGTTATAATTTATCATGTCGGGTTACGAAAAGGAGCATCAGGCAGGGCGCAAAGCTACTGATAAGGCAGATATATTAAAACAACAAAATTCTCCGTCGGCAGCGGCATCAGAAAGCTCCGGAGGGCCTTTTTCATTCAAATAATTGCTCCTTGAGGTAGGCCAGTGCTTCGCTGATTTTAAAACCAACTCCTGAAGCAGAACCTAAAAGCACTTTAACCAGCAAGTTCACGGAGTTCTTCTGAGTAAGCACTGGCAGGTTTGGGGGAGAAGGATAAAATGCGTGTATCCGAATTATTCTAATCAAAAAGGCCCTCCGGAGCTTTCTGATGCCGCTTGCAGGCGATAGCATACACAGGGGCTTTTTCGTTCTAGCCGGTGCTAAAAACAGAAAATCCTGTTCTTTTTGCAGCATTGCAGCAGTTGGAATGAACAAACTCTGCTACGGCTATGTTAACCACCTGAGAAAACCCCATTCAGCTGTAAAATAAGCACTTAAAAATTTAATAATCAGTTTATTTCAGGCTGCCTACTAAAAATATGATCCCTTTTCCGTAGCTTTGCGCCTCGAAAACCCTATTCAATGCAAAATATTCGAAATATCGCGATTATCGCACACGTTGACCACGGCAAGACCACGACCGTAGATAAGATCATCCACGCCTCAAAGCTTTTCGCTGAGCACCAGCACTTTGACGACCTGATTCTGGACAACAACGACCTGGAGCGTGAGCGAGGCATTACGATCGTTTCCAAAAACGTGTCGGTTCGCTACAAAGACGTTAAAATCAACATTATTGACACGCCTGGTCACGCCGACTTCGGTGGTGAGGTAGAGCGTGTACTTAAAATGGCCGACGGCGTGCTGCTGCTGGTCGACGCTTTTGAAGGCGCCATGCCCCAGACACGCTTCGTGCTGAGCAAAGCCATACAGCTTGGCCTGAAGCCGATTGTGGTAGTAAACAAAGTAGACAAAGAGAACTGCCGCCCCGACGAGGTGCACGAGCAGGTGTTCGACCTGATGTTTAACCTGGATGCCTCCGAAGACCAACTGGACTTCGTAACGCTCTACGGTTCTTCCAAGAATGGCTGGATGAGCCGCGACTGGAAAGAGAGAACAGAGGATATCACGCCACTTCTGGATGCCATCATCGAAGAGATTCCACCGGCGCCTTACCGCGAAGGCTCCCCGCAAATGCAGATCACGTCGCTCGACTACTCCTCTTTTGTGGGTCGTATCGCCATTGGCCGCGTGCACCGAGGCACCCTGAAAGAAGGCATGCCCATCAGCCTGTGCAAGGCCGACGGCACGATTAAGAAAGGCCGCATAAAAGAACTGCAGGTGTTTGAAGGACTGGGCAGGAAATCTGTGCAGGAAGTATCGGCCGGCGAAATCTGCGCTATTACGGGCATCGAAGGCTTTGACATTGGCGACACCATTGCCGATGCTGAAAATCCGGAGCAGCTCCAGCGTATCTCTATCGATGAGCCAACCATGAACATGCTGTTTACGATCAACAACTCTCCTTTCTTCGGCAAAGAGGGCAAATTCGTAACATCGCGCCACCTGCGCGACCGCCTGTTCAAAGAAACGGAGAAGAACCTGGCCCTGCGTGTGCAGGAAACCGACCGCGAAGACTCGTTCCTGGTGTTCGGCCGTGGCATTCTGCACTTGTCCGTACTAATCGAAACCATGCGCCGCGAAGGCTATGAGCTACAGGTTGGTCAGCCACAGGTAATCTTCAAAGAAATAGACGGCGTGCGCCACGAGCCTATCGAGCTTTTGGTAGTAGATGTGCCGGAAGAAACAGCCGGCAAGGTAATCGAGCTGGTATCGATGCGCAAAGGCGAACTGGCCATTATGGAGCCGAAAGGCGACCTGCAGCACCTGGAGTTCACCATCCCGGCGCGTGGCCTGATCGGCCTGCGTAACAACGTACTCACCGCTACGGCTGGCGAGGCGATCATGAACCACCGCTTCCAGAGCTACGAGCCCTACAAAGGACCGATCCCGGGCCGCAACAACGGTTCTATCATTTCTATGGAGACAGGCCCCGGCACAGCCTACTCTATCGACAAGCTGCAGGACCGCGGCACTTTCTTCGTCGATCCGGGCGTAGATGTATACATGGGCCAGGTAATCGGAGAGCACAGCCGCCAGAACGACATCACGGTGAACATCCAGAAAGGCAAGAAGCTGACCAACATGCGTGCCTCCGGATCAGACGACAACGTGAAGATCGCTCCTGCCAAAAACTTCTCGCTGGAAGAAGCCATGGAATACATCCAGAAAGATGAATTGCTGGAAGTAACGCCGAAAAGCATCCGCATGCGTAAAATTTACCTCGATGAGAACGAGCGTAACCGCATGTCGAAATCAGATTCGTAAGAACTTAAAAACTTACTTTCCAATCCCCCCAGGCAACTTTGTTGGCTGGGGGGATTTTTTTTCTACTGGAGAAGCAGCCTTGAAACAGGAATAACATTCGGCATATTCAATTGTCAGGCATTGCTCTTAATCCGAGAGTAAGTGGGCTTATGTAAAACATGTCGCATACAGGATCAGCAGCAGTGCAAAATGGTCCTGAGGGGCCTTTTTATTGAAATAATTTCATCAAACCGACACACCAGGTACCAGGCAGTACTGGCAACACCTACCAATCTGATGTAGTGGCTGGCATGGCTGCAGCACAGACTAACGTTAATCCGCTTACAGACCGGAGCCTCTGCCGCAAACCCGCTCCGCCTATACAATTTCACAAAAAGCTCTTAACTTCAGGCTCATTTAGCAACGACTCGTGCGGCGGTGGTCAGTGCAGCCATGCAACTCCTTATAAAATACCGCTGAAGCCGCGGAAATTTGGAAAGTATTTCAGGGTTAGAGATTGTAGAACTAAAACAATCAACCAACTTGTTATCAATAAGTTAAAGATGTTTCGAAAGGCTTTAGAAATAGTGGCAAATAAAAAAAAAGATTTCACTTGCAGGAGTAAATAGCTGAAATTGTAAGCAGATTTAACTGGCATCCATGACTTTAGGTTAGAAGAAGGAATGTCACTCAAATAAAGAATAAAGGCAGGATTCTGATCATTAAGATTGGCGCTGCAGCAAATAACCTTGTTAAAAATAAATACAACAATGGCATTAAACAAATTTAGCCGCATTTATACGCAAGACGACAGCCTGCCTGCCTCACAGGCCATGCTGATCGGCTCTGGATTATCGGAACAGGATCTGCGCAAGCCGTTTGTGGGCATTTGCTCTACCGGCTTTGAAGGCAACACCTGCAACATGCACCTCAACGACCTGGCAGACGATGTGAAACTGGGCGTCTCGGGACTTGACCTGGTGGGGCTACGTTTTAATACCATTGGCGTAAGCGACGGCATTACCAACGGCACGGCTGGCATGCGCTATTCGCTCGTGTCGCGCGAGATTATTGCCGACTCTATTGAGGCGATGGCTGGTGCACACAACTACGATGCGCTGGCCTGTGTGGTAGGCTGCGACAAAAACATGCCCGGCTCCCTTATTGCCATGGCCCGCCTGAACCGCCCCAGCATGATGGTGTATGGCGGCACGATTAAAGGTGGTTTGTTTAAAGGAAATAAACTGAATATTGTATCATGCTTCGAGGCATTCGGCAAAAAGCTGAACGGCGAGATCTCGGATGAGGATTATAAAGGAATTATCCGAAATGCCTGCCCTGGCCCCGGTGCCTGTGGCGGTATGTACACAGCCAACACCATGGCTTCTGCAGCGGAGGCGCTCGGCATGTCGCTTCCGTACTCTTCCTCTCTGCCGGCCGTAAGCCAGGAGAAGCGCGACGAGTGTCTGAACACAGGCACTTACCTGAAACTCCTGCTCGAAAAAGATATTAAGCCAAGAGATATCCTGGTAAGAGAAGCCTTCGAAAATGCCATGGTCCTGATCACCGTGCTGGGCGGCTCTACCAACGCGGTTATCCACCTGATCGCCATTGCCCATGCGGCTGGCGTGAAACTGACGCTGGAAGATTTCCAGGCCGTGAGTGACCGTACGCCGCTGCTGGGTGACCTGAAGCCAAGTGGCAAGTACCTGATGGAAGACCTTTTTACCGTTGGTGGTGTGCCGGCTGTTATGAAAACCTTGTTAAATGAAGGCTTGATTAACGGGGACCTGCTGACCGTAACAGGTAAGACCATAGCCGAGAACCTGGCCGATGTGAAGCCGCTTGGCGAGGAGCAGGACCTGCTCCGCCCCATGTCTGACCCAATTAAAGCCGATGGCCATATTCAGATCCTGTACGGCAACCTCGCTACCAAAGGCGGCGTGGCCAAAATATCCGGTAAAGAAGGAGAGCGGTTCGAAGGGCCTGCCATTGTTTTCAACTCAGAAGAAGAATTGAACGAAGGTATTACGCAAGGCAAGATAAAAGCAGGTCATGTGGTCGTCATCCGGTATGTAGGCCCCAAAGGAGGACCCGGCATGCCAGAAATGCTGAAGCCAACCTCTGCTATTATGGGAGCCGGCCTGGGCGATAAAGTAGCGCTTATTACAGACGGCCGTTTCTCAGGCGGTACGCACGGCTTTGTGATTGGCCACGTAACCCCGGAAGCCTACGACGGTGGCAACATAGCCCTGGTAGAAGACGGCGACTGGATTGTGTTGGATGCCACTACTAACTCTATACACGTGCAGGTAGATGATGCGCTGCTGAGCCTGCGCCGCGACAAATGGAGCAGACCCGCGCCAAACGTGACGCAGGGTGTGCTGCTCAAGTACCGCAGAACAGTAAGCGACGCAAGTAACGGATGTATTACAGATTTAGAAGATGCTTATGTTAACGAACGAGAAACAAGCTCCGGAATTGCTTAAAGAAGATCAGGTGGCAGAAACTATCACTGGTAGTGAAGCTCTTGTAAAAATTCTCCTGGCAGAGGGAGTAGACACCATATTTGGATATCCTGGCGGTGCCATTATGCCCATCTACGATGCGCTCTATGGCTACATGGACAAAGTGAATCATGTGTTGGTGCGCCACGAGCAGGGCGGCATTCATGCTGGCCAGGGCTATGCACGTTCATCGGGCAAGGTGGGTGTGGTGTTTGCCACCAGTGGCCCCGGCGCCACCAACCTTATTACTGGGCTGGCCGATGCGCAGATAGACAGCACGCCGCTGGTTTGCATTACAGGCCAGGTGTTTGCGCACCTGCTGGGAACCGATGCTTTTCAGGAGGCAGATGTGATCAGCATCTCGGCCCCGGTTACCAAGTGGAATTATCAGATAACCGATGCTACCGAGATCCCGGAAGTGCTGGCCAAGGCATTTTACTTTGCCAAAAGTGGCCGCCCCGGACCAGTGCTGATCGACATTGCTAAAAACGCCCAGATCCAGAAGTTCGAGTTCAAGGGCTATAACCGCTGCGACCATGTGCGCAGCTACCGGCCTAAGCCCATTGTGCGCAAAGAGTACATAGAGCAGGCTGCAGAACTTATCAACGCTGCAAAAAAACCTTTTGTGCTTTGGGGGCAGGGCGTAATGCTGGGTTCGGCGGAGCAGGAGTTTAGAGAATTTATAGAGAAGAGCGGCATACCAGCCGCCTGGACCATTATGGGAGCCGGCTCCCTGCCAAGCGACCACCCGCAAAATGTGGGCATGCTGGGCATGCACGGCAACTATGGCCCTAACGTGCTCACCAACGAGTGCGATGTGCTGATTGCCATCGGCATGCGTTTCGACGACCGCGTAACCGGCCGCTTAGACAAGTACGCCAGGCAGGCCAAAGTTATTCACTTAGATATCGATCCTTCTGAAATCGATAAGAATGTGAAAACAACAGTACCGGTTTGGGGCGATTGCAAAGAAACCTTGCCGCTCCTCACCGAGCTGATCGAGCCAAAGCAGCATACTGAATGGCTCCAGAAGTTCCGCGACTACGAGCAACAGGAAATAGAGGCCGTAATCCAGAATGAGCTTTTCCCAACATCAGAAGAACTGACGATGGGCGAAGTAATTCAGCAACTGAACGAGCAGACCAGGGGTGAGGCGATTATTGTAACAGACGTGGGCCAGCACCAGATGGTAGCCTGCCGCTATGCCAAACTCAACAAGACCCGCAGCAATATTACCAGCGGCGGCTTAGGCACCATGGGCTTCGCCCTGCCGGCTGCCATAGGTGCCAAATTTGGAGCTCCGGACAGAACCGTGGTGGCCGTAATCGGCGACGGTGGTTTCCAGATGACTTTGCAGGAGCTGGGCACTATTATGCAGAGCGGCGTAGATGTTAAAATACTGATACTCAACAACCAGTTTCTGGGTATGGTAAGGCAGTGGCAGGAATTGTTTCACGACAGGCGCTACTCGTTTGTAGACATAACCAGCCCTGATTTTGTGAAAGTGGCCGACGGTTATGGCATTGCCGGAAAGAGCATCTCTAAAAGAGAAGATCTGCAGAGTGCCTTAACTGAAATGCTTTCGCACAAAGGATCTTTCCTGCTCGAAGTAATGGTAACAAAAGAGAACAACGTGTTCCCGATGGTGCCGCAGGGATGCAGCGTGAGCGAGATCAGGTTGAAGTAGTCTTCACAACCAGTAGAAGAGAAAAACAGCATGACGAATCAACAGCAACAAGAAAAACAGGAGTATAATATCACGGTTTACACCGAGAACACCATTGGCTTGCTTAACCGCATCTCCACTATCTTCTCGCGCCGTAAACTCAATATCGACTCCCTGAACACCTCCCCTTCTGAAATAGAAGGCATTCACCGTTTCAACATTGTAATTAATGTAACAGAAGAGGTGGTGCGGAAACTGGCCAGCCAGATAGAAAAGCAGGTAGAGGTACTGAAGGTGTATTACAATACCAACGACGATATTGTGTGGCAGGAAATGGCCCTGTACAAGGTTCCGACCGACATTATTGCCGAGCAGGCGCTGGTAGAGCGACTGCTGCGCGAGAATGGTGCCCGTGCCGTAGTTATCCGGAAAGACTACACCGTGTTTGAGACAACCGGCCACCGCGAAGAAACCGACAACCTGATAAAAGTGCTGCAACCGTTCGGCCTGATCGAGTTTGTGCGCAGCGCCCGCATCGCAATTATCAAAGACAGCGAAGGCTTTAACAGGAAACTGCGCGAGTTCGAGCGCAGGGAACCCGGCCACGAGGTAATCGAAAACGAGTACCTCAACCGCCGCGACAAAGTGTTTACCATGTAATAAGATCCTAGATACTAGATGTTAGATTATAGATTTTGTTCTTGAATAGTTGGTTATAGGCAGAGAGTTTTAGCTCCTTCCAATACTCCACTTCACTTTATTAAAGTCTAATATAAAAGTCTAACATCTAGCATCTAATATCTAAAATCTAATAAAATAAACAATTATTAACTAGCTAAAATCAGAATGGCAACTATCAATTTCGGAGGAGTAGACGAAACAGTTATCACCCGTGACGAATTCCCTCTTTCAAAAGCTCAGGAAGTTCTTAAGGACGAAGTAATCGCAGTTATCGGTTATGGCGTGCAAGGTCCTGGTCAGGCTCTTAACATGAGAGACAATGGATTTAATGTTATCGTAGGTCAGCGTAAAGACTCTTCTTCCTGGGAAAAAGCGAAGAGCGACGGTTTTGTGGAAGGCGAGACCCTGTTCCCGATCGAAGAAGCGGTGGAGCGTGGCACGATCATCTGCAACCTGCTTTCTGATGCCGGACAAATTGCAGTTTGGCCAACTATCAAAGAAAGGCTGAAGCCAGGCAAGACGCTTTATTTCTCTCATGGCTTCGGCATCACATTTAAGGAGCATACCAACATTATTCCTCCTGCTGATGTTGACGTAATTCTGGTGGCCCCTAAAGGCAGCGGCACCAGCCTACGCAGACTGTTCCTGGCCGGTGGTGGCCTGAACTCTTCGTTTGCTGTGTTCCAGGATGCTACTGGCAAGGCTTACGAAAAAGCGATTGCTATGGGTATCGGAGTAGGATCTGGTTACCTGTTCGAAACAGATTTCAAAAAAGAAGTATACAGCGACCTTACTGGTGAGCGTGGTGTATTGATGGGTGCCCTTGCTGGTATCATCGAAGCACAGTATGCGGTACTGCGTGAGCGTGGCCACTCTCCTTCTGAGGCGTTTAACGAAACAGTAGAAGAATTAACCCAGAGCCTGGTGCCACTTGTAGGCGAAAACGGAATGGACTGGATGTACGCGAACTGCTCTGTAACTGCACAGCGTGGCGCTCTTGACTGGAAAGGAAAGTTCAGAGAAGCTACTTTGCCTGTACTGAATGAGCTTTACGATAGCGTAGCCTCTGGCAAAGAAGCACAGCGTACGATCGAGAGAGGTTCTAACCCAGAGTACCGTCAGGACCTGGAGGCCGAGCTGAAAGAACTACGTGAGTCAGAATTATGGCAAACCGGAGCGGTAGTAAGAAAACTGCGCTCTAAATAAGGAGTAAATTTTTAATGGATAAAGCTATAGCCCCTTTAGATACTGCCATCTCGCTTGAAAAAGTGGAGAAGGCAGCTAAGAACTTAAAAGGCGTCATTTACAAAACACCCCTACTGCAGAACCTCTCGCTCTCGCAGCACTACAATGCCAACATTTACCTGAAGCGGGAGGATCTGCAGGTGGTGCGGTCTTACAAAATAAGGGGAGCGTACAACAAGATGTGCGGATTGTCGGAGCAGGAGAAAGCGCGTGAAATCGTTTGTTCCAGTGCTGGTAACCATGCACAAGGGGTTGCTTATGCCTGCCAGTTGTTAGGTATCAAGGGCTATATCTTTATGCCTTCTAATACGCCTGAACAAAAAGTGAGCAAGGTGCGCCTGTTCGGCAAAGAGATGGTAGAGGTGGTGCTGACAGGCAACACTTACGACGATACCTTTAAGGCCGCTAAGGAGTTTTGCGACAGCCGTGGCAGCACCTTTATTCCTCCCTTCGACGACATGGCCATTGTAGAAGGCCAGGCAACCGTAGGGCTGGAGATTCTGAAAGATGCCTCCTTCTCTATCGACTTTTGCTTTATGCCGATTGGTGGCGGTGGTCTGGCCTCTGGCCTAGCGAGTGTGTTTAAGCGGCTGAGCCCGCACACGAAGCTAATTGGTGTGCAACCTATGGGAGCGCCGTCTATGTACCGCTCCATACAGGAGAACAGGCGCCTGATGCTCGACCAGATCGACAGCTTTGTAGATGGTGCCGCCGTGAAATGCCCCGGAGAACTCACCTTTGAGATCTGCCGCGAGCTGCTCGACGACGTGGTGCTGATTCCGGAAGGCCAGATCTGCGAAGACATTCTGAAGATGTACAACGAGGAAGGCATCGTCCTGGAGCCCGCAGGCACCTTGTCTATCTCTGCTCTGAAAGGCTATGCCGGTCAGATAGAGGGCAAGAACGTGGTTTGCATTGTGAGTGGCAGCAACAACGATATCACCCGCATGGAGGATATCAAGGAGCGCGCCATGCAGCACCAGGGCCTGAAGCACTACTTTATGGTTACGTTCAACCAGAAGCCTGGTGCATTGCGAACCTTTGTGAATAAGGTGCTGGACCCAGACCACGATATTATTCACTTCCAGTACATCAAGAAGAATAACAAGGAAAAAGGCCCTGTGTTTGTAGGCATAGAAGTAAAGCATCCGCACGATGTGGAAACGATAAAGTTGAAAATGCTCGAAGAGGGATTCGCTTACGAATACCTGAACGGCAAACAGGATTTCCTGAACTTACTGGTGTAGCGGCACTCAATCTGCCAATACCAATAGTACAAGCCCTGCCTGATTATTTCAGGCAGGGCTTTTTTTGTGTGAAGGCCATAGCCGTCAGGCTATGCAAGCCACTTTCATCCTGTTATTCCAAAAAAGCTGCCCCGCTGGCCCTTGTTGTGTGTTTTTCACCAACAAGCACCGCGGCTGCTCAATATGTAAAAGCATCAAACAAGTGTCTGAAGGCCTTTTCCCTTCTTAGCCTGACGGCTATGGTACGAAGCAAAAAAAGTTAAAGATTCGTTTGCTGATGTCATCGTAACTGAATAACCAGGCAGGTATTTGGTAGGTGCAAACTAGAGTACAGCAGTTATTCCTTCCGAAGGGCCATTTTCATTTAAATAATTGCGGACGAGGCCAGATCTGTCGCATCATATTAGCCCATATCTCAGCCTAATACAAAAAAAGCGGGTGCTTCGATCAAATTGATCAAAGCACCCGCTTATAACTTTTTCAATACTATATTATATCACGTCATTATTGTTTATTAGTATCCTCAGCGTCTATGGTCTCAGTTCTGGTGGTAGTGTCTGTTTCGATTACAGTCTCTTCCACCTCGTACTCAGATACTCTTGTTTCTGAGTCTATAACTTGTTCGTTAGCATCGTTGGCAGTTCCACCCTGATTATCGCAAGAATAAAGGCTAAATGAACCAAATAGAACGGCAACTGCAAAAAATAACTTTTTCATAATCTACTTTTTAGGTTTAAATTTAATAGCTCCTTTTATAATTGTCATAAACATAGGGCTATCGTATATTTCTCATCTTTACGAACTTAAGATTGGAAAGGATGTGTATATTTTGTATTTTTATCATAACAGCCTAAGTAACCTGCTCATAATAAACTGATTGCCCTATAATTTTTATGCAATTATTCTAATGAAAACCGACCCTCGGAGGGTCCTGCTGCTATAAGCTTCTTGGGGTGTTGGCGACTGGCTTAAGCAGATAGGCTATGGGAAGGCTCTTTTAAAACAACACCGACACCTGGGTTCTGCCAGTATGCACCGCTCCTATCCCATTTGCTTTGCGCCCGTCGTAATTCACCGAAATATTCAGGCCATTGCTCAGACGCTGCTGCACGTTTAACGACCAGGTCAGGTTGTTGCCCGGCCGCAGGGCATTCAGGATCTCGTAAGCCACAAAAGTCTGTTGATCGCCGGTAAAATGGATGTTGACGTATTTAACTGTGCCTGCCACCGTGCGCTTACTTACCTGATTTAGCTTGGTCTCCAGACCTAACTCATGAAACACCCCCTCCTGCTGCGCTGCCTCGGCTGGCTGCAGCACATCTTCGCGCACTGCAAACTGGTAAGTTCCCGTAAAGCGCAGCTTCGTGCCTGGCTGGTAGCTTAACTCAGGCGTCAGCTCCCTCGATACGATCCTGAAATTTTTGGAGGTCAGGAAGTTGGAGCGGTTATCGCGCACGTGCTGCCCTACACTCATTCTGGAGCTCAGCACTTCGTTCAGGTTGAGCCTTCCTGCCACCGCGTGGCTCCCCAGGCTCCGGGTTTCGGCTCCGTTGGAGAGCAGCGACTTTTGCTGGTTCTGCTGAAACGTATACTCCAGCCCATACTTCGGGTTGGTGCGGTTATAGTAGAAGGTATTGCGGAGCGACTTTACGAGGGAGATCAGAAATTCATCCTCGAAATTCTCGCTGAAAGGGTTAAAGCGGTTGGTCAGGTCCTCATCGGTGGTCTTTTTATCGATACTTACAAAGGTGAGTACAGAGAAATGAGAGGCCAGCCCTTTCCAGTTTTTCTGGTTATGCCAGCTGCGGGGGGTGGCGCTGTTCAGGCGGTAGGTAAAGCGGTTGGTGTAGGCGTTAATGTATTCATCGGTGGGCAGAAATATTTTGATATAGCGCTGCTGGTCTACAGTCTGCGCCTCCAAGTAATCGTTCAGGTCGTTAAGGTTGCCGCTATCGCGCAGGTAGTGCGTCCCCTGCCCCGGCAGTGTCTCCCTGAAGATAAAGATACGCTTCAGCTCCCGCCCGGTGCCCACCGAGTAACTGAACTCCGAGCGGAAACTGCCATCTAGGAAACTGCCGTTCCAGTCTACCCGCGACTGCACCGTCTCCTCGTCCTGGGCTGTGGCCAACTCCAGCTTCCGGTACGTTACCTGCAGCGCCAGGTCGTTCTCCTGCCCTATCCTGGTCTGCACGGTGCCGTTGTAGGTCTGCCCCACCTCCGGCAGCCCCAGGGTGCCATTTTCGGTGGGGCGCAGGTCAGTGCGGTGGCTGTAGTCGAGCCTGAACTTGGTTTTGGCTGTATCATTGCTCTGCACATACAGCAGGTGCTCGTCAAAGTACATGGCCGAACCTATAATAGCATCTGTGTCCGCTGCCGTAATTTTGTTCTTGTCGAAACGGTACACATAACCTGGCACCAGCCAACGAGAGTTATACTTCACGCCTATATCGCCCCGTACCCAATCCGACTCCCGCTCTCCCTGGGCACTGTTAAGCATAAAGAAGTTGTTCTGCAGGTCTACCCGGCCCAGCCGCTGCACCACATCCAGGTAGTGCTGCATGCCGTTGAGCTGCGCATCACGGTTCCGGTGACTGATGCGGTAGTTAAACCTGTTGTGCTGATCTCTGGTAGCTCCCACCGAGAAGTTCAGTATATGGTCGGCTGCCTTCTGCTCTGCCCCTGTTAAACTCCAGTCGCGGTCAAACTCAATGGGGCGGTAGCGATCTATGGGCAGAAAGTTTTCATCCGTAAACTCATAATTCAGCACACTGTTCAGTTTGTAAGGCCCCAGCAGCGACACCTCTTTCTCCTGTACGGTATAGCCTACCCGCACTGCCTTGCCCTGATCGTCGTGGGCATCGAGTTTGGAGAAGCGGTTCAGGTCGTTTTCTGATACGGCCCCTTCCACAAAGAAATTTACGCCCTTCTGCAGTTCATAAGAAGCCCCCAGGTTAACAAGCTGCTTCTTGCGTGGTGTTGGCAAAATCCGCACCGGCGCATAACTTCCCTGTGGCACCCCATTTACCGGAGCCACCCAGGAATACACACGGCCATTCACTGTAGAATTGGCTGCCACGTAGTCGCCGGCATTAGGCCCTACCTCCGTGAAACGCACGTTATACATAGCCGAGTCTGGGTGGTTGGAATAACGGTAGATCGTGGCAAAGCCCTGCCCATCATTGTATGTGGTATCGCGCCGGGCATACAGTACCTGGTTCGGGTCGAAGGTAACTTCTATTGCACCCGGAATAACGGCCAGGTTCAGGCTGTCGCCAATGCTGGCCAGCATCCGCTTGTCGTCGTCCCGGAGGTCCAGGTTCAGGAGGTTGTTGGGGTTATCGGACTCGTTGTAATAGTTGGCGTACACCTTCATCTTGCCAAAGGTCTGGTAATGGCTCATGTTATAGATGCCCCGGCTATAGTTCATGTCGGAGTACTCGAAGTCTACTTTTATGCGGGTATTTTTGGTGATGACGTGGCGCGTGGTGAAGGTAATTTCCGCCTGGTTGTAGTCGATGGTATAGTCGAAGTCGTAGCCGCGGGCGAGCAGCCTGCCATCCAGGAACACGCGCTCAGAATTGGCCAGCACGATAATGAATCGCTCGTTGTTGGGCCCGCGCAGGCGGTATGGCCCCTGCACCCCCTCCAGCGCCTGTACAGTCTGGGAGGCAAACTTACCTTTAGACACAGAGGCCGCCACCGTGGTAATGCCCTGCCGCTCCGCCGATTTGCCGGTTATGGTCTCAAAAGCGGCCCCCTGCACATTTTTGTAATACTGCAGAAAATAAGAGGGCCGGCTCTGCAGCACCACATCACCGGCCGTGAGCTGCCACTTTTTATGCTTTAGCGTGATGTATACCCGGTCGAACTCCTGGAGCTGCTGTGTATTGCCTTCCGGCTGAAAAGGAATGTTCTGATCTGTGATGGCAGCCGTAATACTGATATCGTCTGTTAGCTTCCCGTCGAGCTGCAGGTTGAGGGCTGAGTTCACAAACACATTTTGCGTATTTCCAAACGAGATGCCTCTCGAAATACTGCCGGTTTTATTCAGACCGGGCGTTTTAAAAATTTCTTCGCGAGTAGTAAAATCCTCCTGGTAAAAATCTTCCTTAAAAGAGCTCACATCCAGCTTGGTAATATCTCTCTTGTAGGCAGGTTTTGTCAGGTTCAGTGCCATCACCCGGAAACAGACCAGCACCGAATCCGGGCTTGCCTCTGCTACGGAATCAGGCGCAGGAAATTTCGTTAGCCTGAACTCGTTGGTGGTGTAGTTGTAATCAAAGTCAAATTGCTCGCTCTTTGGGCCAGCGAAGGTAACAGAAGCGGGGTGTATGGTGAGAGAATCGAGCACAAGGGGGTCTGAGGATACAGGTACCCACTGACAGCGCTTGTTGTTGACTGGTGCCTGCGCCAGTACAGGTAAGCTTAAACTGATAAAAAGAAGTATAAGGTACAGCTGCCTCATATTGGCTGCGCCAGGGGTAACGATATAAAAAATGTAGTGCCTTTATCTTCCTCCGTCTCAAACCAGATACTTCCGCCTGCATTTTCGATTCCCTTTTTCGCCACAGCCAGTCCTATACCCGAACCGGTGTATTTTGTACTGAAGTTTGGAATAAAGACCCTGTTACGGATATCAGCCGGGATACCATTGCCATTGTCTTTGATAGAAATCAATACCTTCTGGTCTGGTTGAATCGCCAGGGATACGCATATCTGTGGTTGCCGGCTAGTGGGCACAGCCTGTATGGCATTTAGCAGCAGGTTATTAAAGCTCCTCACCATCAGGCTTTCATCTGCCAGCACCATCACTGGTTCAGTCGGTATAGTAGTTGTCATCGAGGCGGTGGCTGTGTCGTGGTGCAGGTCTACTGCTCTTCGCAGGGCTTCTGCCACATTCATCAGCTCTGCCTTCGGCTCCGGCATCGACGTAAAATTAGAGAACGACGTGGCTATGTCGCTTAGTATATTTATCTGAGTAATAAGGGTATGCGAAATTTTATCGATCAGCTGTTCGGTGTTCGGCTTTTTCTCGGCAATGGCTTTCTGCAGGTACTGCAGCGACAGCTTCATGGGCGTAAGCGGGTTCTTGATCTCATGCGCCACTTGGCGTGCCATCTCACGCCATGCCGCCTCTTTCTCGCGCATGGCCAGTTCTATCTTGTTCTGCTCCAGTGTCAGCAGCATCCTGTTATACTCTTGTACCAGCATTCCAATTTCGTCAGCGCCCTCGTAAGCCAGCATCTCATTTTTACCGGTCAGGGATGTCTGCTTCAGCTTATTTGCCAACATACGGAGGGGTACAGTTAGTGCCCGGGATGCAAAAAAAGTAAGCACGATAAACATCATAAACATCACGGTAAAGATGTTCATGATGGTCGTGATCAGCTCGATCAGTTTCAGGTCCAGCTGTTTCTCGGAGTTAAAGAACGGGATGCCGATAAAGCCTGCGATCTGATCGGAGTTCTCACCTTCGTGCAGCGGCAGATAAACGGCATTGAAGGTCAGGTTACCGGCTTGCTCATCCAGGAGCACGCGCAGGGCCTGCCGTTCCGAAATGGCCGCAAAAGCTTCCGGGTTTATCAGCTGCGATAGCAGGCCCGCTTCAAAAATCAGGGGTTGGCTGGTAACCAGCAGTCTGCCATGCCGGTTATACACATTTATATCAGCTTCCGAAATAGAGGCGACTTCCATTACATGGCGCAACAGCCAGTTCTTCTGCACCATCAGGTCCCGGCTTAGTACCGTCCTCAGGTTGTGCTGCACGGCCTCTCCCCGCTGCTCATAGGAGCGCATCAGGTCTTTTTGGTATGAGGCGGTAACCAGGCTGGCTGTTACAATGCTCACCAGCAGCAATGGAAGCAATATACCAAAGTTCAGGAAAATCTGAATTTTGGTGCTGAAATTAGGGCTATAGTCCTTAAACCGGTCTCGTTGCAGCAGCAGGAACAGCAGAACAATAACAATGATGCCTGCGGTAAAAAACAGGAATAGGAAAGAGAAGTTAGAGAGCAGTTCCCGGCCCCCATACTGCTCCGTGGTTATAATAAGCACCTGCTCCGGCGATTCCTCATCACGGATGCCCAAATGGTGATGTTCCTCGTGTGTAGTTCCGTTTCTATAAAACTCGCTCCTGTTCAACAGCGATTTGCTGAAGTTGGTGGCATAATCGTAATCTCCTTCGCTGTAACTGAGCTTGCCGCTGTCGTAGAGGGCATAGCTCAGCATGTCGGCTCTGAAAGGCTGATTGTTTTTCTGATCCACCAGCAGCTCCGGTACCACGCTGTTTGGGAGCAGCTTCTTCAGGCTCAGCTGCAGAATAATGGTGCCGCTCTGCCAGTTGTTGATCGGCACCTGAATTACCTTCAGGTAGGTGCGGGTGTTGAACCTTGCCGGGTCCCGAACCAGGAACAGGTCCTTGTACTCCGTCCTGGTCTGAGGGGTATTGTACCTGGCCAGCAGCTCGTGCAGCGTCGGCACTGCACTGTCTGCACTCTCCAGCGCCAGCCCTTGGCTGTCGAACAGCAGCACGCTGGTCTCGTATTTGTCGAAGTAGTCGCGGAGGTACTGTTTGGATATTTTTCGCCTGATAAAATCGGGGTCCACGTAAGGGCCCTTCATTTTCAGTTGAATAAGCGGGTCGGTGGCTATTTTGGCAGCCACGCCATCCAGCAGGTACTCCCCAGCCACATCGTTGTCTGCCAGAATGGTGCGCCCGAACTTTTGCTTGTACTCCTTTAACTCGTTCTGGTAATGGGTGTAAAGCGCTGTAGCGCCTGTTAGGGCACTTATCGAAATTACCAGGAAAACAAACAGGTAGCTGCGATACGGGAAACTTACGGCATGGCGGTACCGTGCCGTAAGCACCACCAGCACCCAAAAACCAGCTCCGGCCACCACCAATCCGCTTAAGAATGGCACCAGCCACAACGACATTATCAACAGGCCCGCTGTAAGCACCCAGAGCACTTTATAAGCCCAGGCCTTCTCTACCTGCTGCAGCAGTACCGACACCACCGTAGCCAGTATAAACGTGAAGACACAGAGCGACATCGTGTGCACAAACATCACTCCGTAAATAATAAACTTATACTTGGTTATATCAAGCGACTGGCTTATGTCCAGCACCAGCGGTGAGTTGTGGTAAATGCCGTAGTAAAACTGATACAACATACCCAGGAGCAGAAACATAGCAACAAAACACGCGGTTATCAGCTGCCTGACCTGCCTCTGTGGCAAGGTTTTCAGTTGCCTTGTTACCTCATTTTTACCGAACAGGTAAGCTGCCGCCCAGGCCAGGAGCCCCAGCATAAGCATATTAATGGCTAAATCGCCTACAGAGGGCGACCAGAACGAAGACGCATACACACTCGGGTCAAAAAGCCCGATCTCTGCCAGGCGAAACGGCAGGTTGAGCACCAGCAGCAGAAAACGGAAGGTTATCAGCAGGATCAACAGCCCGAAAATGCCCTCGTTGTGTTTCCCCCTCCTCAACAGGATCCTGCTCCGGAATGCAGCGAACAGAACGAACAGAAGAACGCCCAAAGAAAAGAGCAACAGTTTGAAAGAATAGGACCCTGCTTCTGCTCTGGCAGCACCAAAATCAAGTGAAAACAGAAACTGATTTTGACTGGTGCTGATATGAGGCAATTGTGGTACCGGCTCCAGCACAAGGGCAGCAGCTGTATTTCCGAATATGCTTTTCTGAAGCCCCGAAGAGAGGTAATCATTACTGATCCGGTAATCAATCTGGAGCGGAATAAAGACCAGAATATCGAAGCCGCCTGCCCGGTGTGGCACGACCACAAAAGCGCCATACGCATTCCGAACAGTAATGGGACTCGTAGTCTTGGGCGGATAATCCAGGTCAGGAATAATGGTATGGTCGGACCAGAAGACCAGCCGGTCTTGTTTATAAACAAACGTGGGGTAGGTCGTCTGTTGAAGCAAGCGCGAAAAAGAAACATCATGCTCTACCAGTTGGTTACCAACATGGCGGGCATCCCGGTTGGCTTCGTCGATGGAGGCCGCTACCCGCTCACTGATTTTCGCCACTACCGACTCGTAATTAGCGGCGGGTTTTGAAGCCAGGAAATTGAAGTGCAGGGCCGCTGTGCCGAAAAAACACAGCAGCGAGGCAATTAATAAAAGAACAGGCGCAATCTTCCGATTCAAAGCAGATCAGTTTATCTACGAAAATAAGTAAAACGAAACAGAAGCACTATTCCTGAACCGGAAATCAGTGCTGCTCGCTATAACTATGCTCGAATTTAGTGCCAGAAAAGAAATGAAGCGTCAGGATACGGGCATACCTGCATGATGAAAGTCCAAACGTAGTACCTTCAGGTTAGTTTCGCCGGGTCACTCAGCGGTGTGTAAAGGGCTGCTTGTATGAATTATTCTAATGAAAAAAGACCTCCGGAGAACTCTGCTGCTACTCCGCCTGCTATGCGACAGGTGTTACCGGCATGCTCTCAGGGGCCGATTAAGAATAGCCTGTTTGGTATCGGGGAAATTATTCTAATAAAAAGGGCCCTCCAGAACATATTTCTGCCGCCCTTATCAGATGCCAGACGCTTTGTCCGAATCTTCAAATAGATAACCTAAGCCCCAGAATGCTCAGGATGAAAAGATGAACAGGAGAGCTACTTGAGAGGATGACTGATTATTCTAATAAAAATGGACCTCCGGAGGCCTTGCGGATGGTGCTGTCGAAATCTGCCAATATGGTTCCTGCTCAGGATGATTCAGGCATTTTTCTTCCGGCTGCTCTTGTACCATAAAAACCCTATGGTGCCTACCAGAAGATACGGAATAGCCATCAGGTACAGAATACCTGTGTTAAGTCCGGAGCCAACATCAGATTCCGGCTCTGAGCTTCCTGTGCCTACATTAGACTCTACCGTGGCCCGGCACATGGCACATTGCCCGTTAACTGTTGTAGACACTAAAGAGAAAGTGAATACTATCCCAACCAACAAAAATATTTTTCGGATTCTATCGCTCATCATCTTCATTTTAAAAGGGTATTTTTACTGTTTTCACGGATGGTCATCAATTATTCTATTGCCGATGCCCCCGGTTATTGCGAGGAAAAAGCCGCTCCTGTTACCTTAGTTTGAGCCGGTAAGAGCTTGCCACTCAAGCACCACATTAGCTACAGCCCAGGTCGTTACCTACTGTTGCCATACGTAATATGGCGAGATCAGGACATATACCAGCACACCCGTTATAGCCACATACAACCAGATCGGGAAGGTCCAGCGGGAAATACGCCTGTGCTTTGCCCGCTGATCTGTAATTCCAAAATATACCGAAAGCAGTACCAATGGCACGATCACAACGGCTAACACGATGTGCGTAAGCAGTATGAAATAGTAAAATATTTTGAGAAATCCATCGCCGCCATAAATGGTCCGTTCTCCCAGAAAGTGATAGGTAACGTACGAAACCAGGAATACGGCCGACAAACCAAAAGCAGTAAGCATAGCAGCCCTGTGGTTTAGAATCCGGCCTCGCTTTATGTTGACGTAACCAATTACGAGCGTAATGGCCGTAAGGGAGTTCAGAATGGCATGGAAAGTAGGCAGAAAAGAAACATCAGCCTTTGCTCCTCCTTCTTTCGGCATAAAGAACAGCATGGCCACCACTACCGGAATGAGCACAGATAAGATGGCAATAAGAATCAGAAACTTTTTGTCTTTCTGCGTGCCCAGATTACTTGCTTTTACTGTATTCATCCAACAGAACGTTTATTTCAATGATCAATCTATCCACATCCTCCCGATCTGTGCCGTCGTATATGCCACGCACACGCCTGTTTTTATCAACAAGCAGAAACTTTTCGCTATGAATAAAGTCCTGCTGGCCGGCCACCTGCTGTACTGGCAGGTAAAACCCCTTTTCAGCCAGAGTATAAATCTCCTGACGGTCGCCGGTCAGGAAAAACCATTTTTCAGAATCTGCCCCATACATGGCCGCATATTCCTGCAATACTTCTACCGAGTCATGCTCGGGGTTTACGGTAAACGATACCAGTTTCACATCCGGCACATCCTGGAACCTCTCCTGCACACGCGTCATCTGCGACGACATTTTTTTGCAGACATCAGGGCAGGAAGCAAAGAAGAAGTTTGCTACATACATACTGCCATCCAGATCTTCCGCGCTAATGGCCTGTCCCTCCTGCGAGGTCAGTGCAAACGGCGGAATCTGCTTAAAAACCGTATCACCGGCAGCATCTACTATTATTTCTCCTTGCTCATCGACTTCCGGGAAATAATGTTTCAAGGTAAAATGGTGCTCACCAAAAGTACCTATAAATAAAAAAACAAGAACAGGCACTAATAGTAGGAGACCTAATATTAGTGCCTTTACAGGATTCATAATAATGGATTAGTTAAAATAATTTTTTACAGATTCAAAATAGTAGCTTCCTTCAGAAATAAGGGCCACCATAAGCCAAATTACAAGCGCCATCGGGATTAGGATTGACCATATCAAAGCTTTTGATTCGTGCTTTAAGTGCATGAACTCCGCCACAATATAGAACGCTTTAAAGATGGTGAGAATAATAAAAATAGCGTTTCGGAGAGTACCGGCATCCATCGTGAAGGCAAACAAGAACTCTACCGCAGTTAGCGCTACCAGTATGAAGAAGGTTTTCCAGATGACTTTTGTCTGCGGCTTCGGAATATCTCCAGCCTGGTCAAAATCGTTAGAATGATCAGCATGCATTGCCATAACTTTCAGTATCTATATTTTTAAACGACTAAAAAGTCTATTTATTGAATTATCGTCTTTATATGTAATCAGATCAGGTAGAAGAATGTGAACACGAATACCCACACCAAATCTACAAAGTGCCAGTACAGGCCAACTTTTTCTACCATTTCGTAATGACCACGCTTATGGTATACGCCATTAACCGTGTTAATAAAGATCATGATCAGCATGATAAAGCCCGAGAACACGTGCAAGCCATGGAAACCTGTAATAAAGAAAAACAGGTCAGCGAACAAAGGCGGGCCGTATTGGTTTACTGTCAGGTTAGCTCCAATAATCTGGGTACCGTCCGAAAGGGTCATCCCGATGCCGTCGCCGGCAATAAAGTGAGCCCATTCCCATGCCTGGCAGCCCAGGAAAGTAGCACCAAACAAAATTGTCCAAAGCAACCATTTCTGCACGTCGTTTTTATCCATTCTATGTCCTGCCTCCACGGCTAGCACCATGGTTACGGAGCTAAGAATCAGGATCATGGTCATTAAGGCTACGAAGGCAAGCGGCAGGTCCATGCCATGAAGACCAGGAAAGGCGTTGTATACTTTTTCCGGTATTGGCCACCATTCCGTTGAAAATGTAAAATTCTCAGGGTCGCCCGTATAAGGCAGGTGGCTATGACGTGTAAGGCCGTAAACTATCAGAAAGGCACCAAACGTAAATGCATCTGACAGCAGGAAAAACCACATCATGAGTTTCCCATAGCTCGCTTTTAAGGGCTCGTTGCCACCGTCCCATGTACCCGAATTTGGTGCTTCCAGCGTAGTTGAAGTAGACATATTGATATAATATAAACGTGTTTAGTTAAATATTCTTAAAAATATATATAAATATAGCCAAAGTCCCCCTAAAAAGTGCCAGTAGACTGTACATAACTGTATACGCAGCATACTTTTAGAGTGCACCTTAAATTTAAAGCTGGCCCTGAGCACTATTAACAGGAACACAAGACCCGTAATTAAGTGAAAACCATGTACCCCCGTTAGTACATACATAAATGAACCTGCAGGGTTACTTTCGGAGCCTCCAAAAAATACATTATTATTCACCAGGTCGCCCCAGGCATTAAGCTGGCCAAACAGAAAAGCGAGGCCAAGACCAATAGTGAGCAGCAACATAATTTTAACCAATGGCAGGTTATTTTTGCTGGCAGCATTATGCGCCAGTTGCATAGACACACTGCTCAGCAAAATGATTGCTGTGTTTATAAGAAAGGCGGCAGGCAGATCAAACTCTAACCAGTTGCCTTCTGATCGTCTTACAATGTAGGCGCTTGTAAAAGCTGCAAACATCATAATTATACTAATAATAATCAACCACAGTGAGAATTTAAGCGGATGCACCCCGGTCGGGGTATTCTCTTCATCTAATTTATTAGCTACCATCATTACGTTACACTTTATCCAACACAAAAGCTATCTGCACGATAGGCAGATATAAAAAAGATCCAAACATAATGCTCATGGCCGCTTTTTTAGAGCAAGTGCGCATCAGATAAAATGTCTGGGCAAGAAAAAGCACACCACAAACAACTGCCACCAGAGCAGAGGTAGCACCTGTCATTCCGAACTGCAAAGGCAATAGACTGAGCGGAATAAGTACGAGCGTGTAAATCATGATCTGGATAGCAGTCTTAAGATTTTTTCCACCCGACATGGGCAGCATCTTAAATCCGGCTTTCTTGTAGTCATCATCCAATACCCAGGCAATGGCCCAAAAATGCGGAAACTGCCAGATAAACTGTATCCCGAATAAGATCCAGGCCTCTACTCCCAGTATGCCCGTTGCTGCAGCCCAACCAATCAGGGGTGGCAGCCCACCGGGAATGGCCCCTATGAAAACACATATAGGACTTATGCGTTTCATCGGTGTATAAACGAACCCGTACAGGACCAGAGATAAGAGCGAGAGCAGGGCAGCTAAGGGATTAAACACAAACCACAGAATACTTAGCCCAACAAGCCCGATAATTGCTCCAAATACAGCGGCCTCCATAACGCTGAGATTGCCGGTTGGCAGTGGGCGCTTGGCAGTGCGCTTCATCAGTTTATCCAGGTCTTTCTCCAGGATCTGGTTAATGATATTGGCCGCGCCTGTCACCAATAAGCCGGCCATAAACACCAGTGCCACATGCAGATACGAGGTATCCATCCTGCCAAGAATAAAACCTATAGCACTGGAGAAAGCAACTACAAAACTTAATCTGAACTTTAATAGCTTAAAGTACTCTGTTGCTTTATTTGTCATGAATAAACCGGACAATACCAGATTTGATTTCTGTGCGTACATTATCTAACTGCTACTATTGCCTTCTTTGCTGCCCCTTTAGAGGCATAATTGTAAAAAATAATCATCCAAAACTGAATACCGAATAAAATGGTAGCCAAGGTAAGATGTAAAGGCTGCATAAACGGCGGAATTGCCAGGTATGCCATTAAAATGCCTATTACTATCTCTGCCCCCAGGATTACCAGCATCCAGTTACACAGCATTCTCATCGCATCGTTTTTCAGGGTGTAGAGCTCATAGGTGACCCAAAGGTTTAGGGCCAGCAAAACAATGGAAAACGACCGGTGCACATAAAAAGAATTACCAAGCTGCTCAATCCAGCTTTCACGGTTGGTACCGTTTAGCGTAAAAGCGATTACATCAATATCTTCCCGAACCTGTGTACCTATCAGAACCTGCACAAATGTAAGGGCCGTAACACAAATGAGCAAAGCATTGATCTTTCCGGAAAACCTGAATTGCCGGCTGAAAGAATCGATCTGAGACCTGATAAGCGCATATTCCAGCAGAGCAATCAATACGAGCGCCAGTGCCATATGGATAGTGACTGTAACAGGCAGCAAATTGGTTGATACTACGATAGAACCCAACCAACCCTGAATTCCGACCAGGATGAGACTTGCAAAAGCTAAAACAAAGACTACTTTATCTTTCTTTAAATAAGGGATTGCAAAAATGACCGTTAAAAATATGAAAATCCCGATCAACACCCCTACAAGCCTGTTTATATATTCGATCCAGGTTTTTGTAACATTGAACTCCGTCTCTATGTACTGACTTGGATGCGAGAATATTTTAGCAGATAATTCCTCGAAACCTATCTTATCCAGAGAGGCGGCCAACTTCTTGTTTTTATCGATCCGCTTCTGTTTATAAACCTCCAGATAATTATCAGGAAGTTGGCTAATATCAGTCGGAGGAACCCAACTGCCAAAGCACTTGGGCCAGTCTGGGCACCCCATACCTGAACCCGTGCTTCGCACGATTCCTCCGACTAATATCAGAAAGTACACAGCAATAACTGTAAGTACTCCTATTCTTCTAAACCTTTTTTCAGGAAAAGATTTATTTGTCATTAATGATAAGCTATTCTAAGTCTTTCTCATGTGGCAGGTTTGAAGACTGCGTTTGTGAGTATGGCACTGTTTGTGGAATATAATCTTCCGGAGCACCTGGTTTGCTATAATCATATGGCCATCTGTAAACCGCAGGAATTTCACCTGGCCAGTTGCCATGTCCTGGCAACGGAGGAGTAGTCCACTCTAATGTATTAGAATGCCATGGGTTCATGGAGGCACGACGCCCTCTGAAGATGCTGTAAATAAAATTGAACAGGAAGATAAACTGGGCACCAAAACCAATGATAGCAGCAATACTGATAAAGACGTTCATATCACTGAACATGCTGAACGAGTCGAAGGTTGTCCATGAATAGTATCTTCTTGGGAAACCAGCTATACCCAGGTAGTGCATTGGCATAAATACCAGGTAAACAGACACAAACGTTAACCAGAAGTGAACATATCCCAGCTTTTCATCCATCATTCGGCCGAACATCTTCGGGAACCAGTGATAGACCCCTGTAAACATACCAAAGAAAGCAGCAGCACCCATCACAAGGTGGAAGTGAGCGATTACGAAATATGTATCGTGCAGGTGTATGTCAAGTGAAGAGTTCCCCAGGATAATGCCAGTTAAGCCACCAGAGATAAACAAGGAAACAAAACCTATGGAGAACATCATGGCTGCAGTAAACCGGATATTGCCTCTCCAAAGAGTCGCCAGCCAGTTAAACACTTTAACTGCGGATGGAACGGCAATAATAAGTGTCAGGAACATGAATACCGAACCAAGGAAAGGGTTCATGCCTGTTACGAACATATGGTGCGCCCATACTACAAAAGACAGCAATGCAATACCTAAAAGGGAACCAATCATGGCACGGTAACCGAAAATCGGCTTACGAGCATTGGTACTGATTACTTCTGACACCATACCAAAGCTTGGCAGGATCACGATATAAACCTCTGGGTGACCCAGGAACCAGAACAAGTGCTGGAACAGAATAGGAGACCCACCGGTATTTGCCAAAGCCTCACCTGCTATGTAAATATCAGACAGGTAAAAACTAGTACCGAAACTTCTGTCGAATATCAGCAACAGAGCCGCTGAAAAAAGAACAGGGAAAGAAAGTAAACCTAGAACGGCTGTCAGGAAGAATGACCAGATGGTAAGCGGCATTTTTGTCATTGACATACCTTTGGTCCGCAGGTTAATAACAGTAGTAATGTAGTTAACCCCTCCCAGCAGCTGCGAAATAATGAACAAGGCCATTGCAATCAGCCACAAGGTCATACCTGATTTAGAACCTTCGATAGCCTGTGGCAAGGCACTCAGCGGAGGATATACGGTCCAACCTCCACCTGCAGGCCCTGAATCTAGAAACAGGGAGATAAACAGAATCACACTGGCTATGAAAAAGAACCAGAACGACAGCATGTTCATAAACCCGGATGCCATATCGCGGGCGCCAATTTGCAAAGGTATCAGGAAGTTGAAAAACGTTCCGCTCAACCCAGCAGTAAGCACGAAGAACACCATTATGGTACCATGCATGGTAACCATTGCCAGGTAGAACTCCGGATTAAGCTTGCCGTTTTCGATCCAGCCCCCAAGTATGGGCTCCAGAAATGTAAAAGTAGCATCAGGCCACCCTAACTGCAGGCGAAACAGAATAGACAGGAAGCCGCCTATAAAAGCCCACAGAATTCCCATAAACAGGAACTGCTTACCAATTACTTTATGATCCTGGCTAAAGATATACTTCTCAAAGAAATTTTGATCGTGATGATGATCATGCTCTTCGTGGACATGATGCACATCTTTTTGAATGGAAATATCTGCACTAGACATAGTCAAACGTATTTAAATGCTACAACTCTGATTTTACTTCCTCTGCTTTCTCAGCCTCTTTGCTCAATACAAGCTGATCTTGTGAAGGAGAAGAAAACTTCGCTAAGATATCGGGGTTCTGTTCCACAAAAGATTTCTGCTGCGCCAACCACTCCTCATAATCTTCCTCCTCGTCTACTACAACTATAAAGCGCATGGCAAAATGGCCACGTCCACAAATCTCAGTACAGGCAAGCTCATAATTGAAATCCGGGTTGCCTGTCTCATTCCGCATCTCGGCCGTGGTTTTTGTTGGCACAAACCAGAATTTGGTAGGCATTCCAGGCACGGCATCCATCTTAAGACGGAAATGCGGCATGAAAACACTGTGAATCACATCGCGTGCTCTAATTTTAAGAAGCACCGGCTTTCCTTTCGGAACATGGAGCTGCATGGGCATAAAATCATCATGTGCATTCGGATCATTGAAATCTATGCCTAACTCATTTACAGCGTCAATCAGTCTATAATCGGCCACACCCAGTTTGCCGTCGGCTCCAGGGTACCGTACAATCCAGTTGAATTGTTTTCCTACCACTTCCACTACCACAGCATCCTGTGGAGCTTCGCTTGTGATGTTGGTCCAGGTTTTCCAGCCGGCAAACACCAGCAGGGCCATAACAACAGCCGGAATAAGTGTCCACACAATTTCAATTTTATTATTGTGCGGGTAATAATACGCTCTTTTATTGTCCTGGTGCTGATACTTATACGAGTATACAAACAGTAAAATCTGCGTTATCACAAATACGATTCCGATAACGACCATGGTAGTCCAGAAGAGGCTGTCTGTCCACTCTCCATGGACAGAGGCCAGCGGCTGGTTCATTTCGTCCCATGCATCCGCGAAAGACCAGAAAAAGGCTGCGCCTCCAACAAAGAGGAACAGTAATAAGAGGGCACTATTTACTCTATTACTAGTTTTAGTAGTACCTACCGCACGCTGGCTCGACCCTCTGAAAATAGAGGCCAGTGTGCCGATCCTGAAAAGCAGGAACAGGACTATGATTAATAAAAGAATGGATAAACCTATGGCGAACGTAATCATTATATAACGCTTTTAGAATGATCTCTATACATGATGGTGAATACTCTCCTCCAGGAATGGATGGTTAACAGGCACAAGAGATGCCTTGGCAAGGCCTTTTGTAAATGTTAACAAAAACACACCCAGGAACACAAGTGCTGTACCTACTTCAATGAAGCCAAACCCGGCATCTCCGCGCATTGTTCCAGGCATCATCATAAGGTAGAAGTCCAACCAATGGCCAAACAGAATGGCGATTGTAACAAGTTTCAGCATAATCATCTGACGTTTCGCGTCTCTTGTCATGAGCACCAGAAACGGAAATGCAAAATTAATGATGAGGTTGGCAAAGAAAATCCCTAAGTATTTACCTTCATAGCCACCCAGACGCTCTGTAAAATAGATCACTTCTTCAGGCATGTTGGCATACCAGTACAGCATGAATTGCGAGAACCAGATATATGTCCAGAAAATGGAGAAGGCAAAGCAGAATTTCCCTAAGTCATGCAGGTGGTTTGCATTTACCATCTTAAGATAACCATTCTGCTTCAGTATGATAACTGCTAAGGTAATGGCCGCTAAACCGGATACCCACCAGCTAGCAAAAACGTACCAGCCAAACATGGTGCTGAACCAGTGCGTATCTATAGAGAGTACCCAGTCCCAGGCAGACATAGAAGATGTTACGCCAAACACTACCAGGAACATAGCCGAGATACGGATACTCTTGTGGTAGTAGCTGGTGCCACCTTGCAAATCTTCAGCAACAGAGTTTCTTCTCAGCCAATTGAAGAACAGGATCCAAAGTCCGAAATAAACGACCATTCTTACCAGGAAGAACCCAAAGTTCAGGTATGACTTTTTCCCGGCAATAATCGGGTCATACTTCGGGTTGTTGATATCATACAGGTAATCATGCGTCCAGTGAAAAATATCATGCCCGCCGAGCAGGAACACGATCAGCATAACGGCACCACCAATAGGCAGGTAATAACCCAATGCTTCCGGAATTCTTTTGATCAAGACTGACCAGCCTGCATAGGCCACATACTGCACGGTCACAAAGAAAACCCCGATCAGGGCTATTCCTGTAAAATACACGTTATTGAGCCACAGGTTAATATAAAGCCTTTTTGTCCATGTGGCAGGCTCATGGGCTACAGCTCCGCCATGAGCAGCAGCATCAACAGCATGGTGGTCTTCTCCCCATCCCAGTGCCATGGCAACTATACCTACTATAAGTAAAACAACACCTATAGCTATCATTAAGAAAAACTTGTTATTTGTCTTCCTCGAAATGATGAGTCTTTCTTCTGTCATTATCCTTTTAAAATTATGCCTTAGACGTTAGTTATTAGAGGTGGTGCCAGTTGCAGAGTTTTCTGGGGTGGCCTCATTTGCCTCCTGCTGTGCCTGCTCATCAGCAACAGTCACACCGGTTTCCCCTTTCTGGAGTTGCTGTACAAACATCACAATCTTCCAGCGTTCTGTCGGGTTTACCTGCGTATCATGCGGACGCATACGTCCTCTGCCATTTGTGATAACGTGGTAAATGTGTCCTGCAGGAAGCGAAGCTACACGGCCGGCAGTATAAGAAGGAACACCTTTAAACTTCTGTCCGACTAATCCTTGTCCATCTCCCGACTCACCATGACAAGGGGAGCAGAAGCGGGAATAGAGAATTTTACCTTCTGCCAGATTTGCTGAAGTGTAAGGCAGTGGATTCTTCAATTCTACCCCTGCTACTTCCGCCTCGTCCGAAGAGAGGTACATGGTATATCCCATTTTGCCTCTGGCAACCGTTCCCTCGGCAGGTTCCCGCATGTTCAGCCCTCCTGGGTTGTAAATATTGGTCTTGATCTGGGTGTATGGTTCCAGGGGCACAGCGTCGTACATATCAGGAGCATATTCTACTCCCGGGTCTTGCTCATTCTTACAAGCCACTAGGGCTGTCGCCGCAAAAAACAGGACAGAAACTTTTAATCCTTTGGTAGATAAACTTTTCATTATTTCAGCACCTCCTTCTGGTTAACTTCGATTGCACCGTTGGTCCGAAGCAGGTTATTTAAAGCAGCTATGTCTGTAACACCGTCTTTTACTTCGATTGCCATTACAAACTTATCATCTGTGGATCTCTTGTCGAAAACAGGCACTTTTGTGGAAGGCTTCAGTTTAGTGACAATAAAAAAGGTAATCACCATTCCATGTGCGGCAAAGAGAACTGTAAGCTCAAACGTAACCGGAATAAAAGCAGGAAGCGCAATATGAGGCTTTCCTCCTATGATCATGGGCCAGTCGAAACCAAGCATCCAGATCTGCATCCAGAGCGCGAAAGAGCACCCAAACAGCCCAAAAAAGAAGGCAGCTATTGGCAGACGCGATCTCTTAATACCTAATACATCATCTATGCCATGTATAGGAAAGGGAGAGAAGACTTCATATATTTTGGTACCTGCAGCCCGTACGTTTTCGATGGCCGTCAGGAGGACATCTTCATCATCGTAGATACCTAGAACAAACTTTTTATTCATTGCTATGAGATGTATTAGAGTTAGAATCCTTTGGAGTGCCGTGCATCGTATTTGCATGAGGCTTTACCTCTGAAGATGACTTCAGGATGGCTTTCACCTCGGCCATGTTTATTACCGGGAAGTACTTGGCAAAGAGCAGGAATAAGGTAAAGAACAACCCTATCGTACCTACATACACGCCTACATCGATAATTGTTGGAGAGAACATTGCCCATGAAGACGGCAGGTAATCGCGGTGAAGTGAGGTCACGATAATTACGAAACGCTCGAACCACATACCAATGTTCACGAAGATTGTGATGATGAAAGTGGCAGTAAGGCTTCTGCGGATGCTTCGGAACCAGAACAGCTGCGGCGTGATAACGTTACAGGTCATCATAGACCAGTAAGCCCACCAGTAAGGGCCGGTTGCACGGTTAATGAACGCGTACTGCTCATACTCTACCTGGGAGTACCAGGCAATGAAGAACTCAGTGATATAGGCCACCCCTACAATAGAACCAGTCAGGATGATTACCTTGTTCATCGACTCAATGTGCTCCAACGTGATGTAATCCTCCAACTTGAACACCTTGCGTGTAATAATCATCAGGGTTAACACCATGGCGAAGCCTGAGAAAATGGCACCAGCCACAAAGTATGGAGGGAAAATGGTGGTGTGCCAGCCTGGGATTACGGATGTTGCAAAGTCGAAAGATACGATGGTGTGCACAGAAAGTACAAGTGGGGTAGCTAAACCGGCCAGGATCAGGGAAACTGTTTCGTAACGCGACCAGGCTTTAGCGGAGCCAGTCCAGCCGAAAGAAAGGAAGGCATAAGCTCTTCTTGCAATAGGACCTGTGGCACGGTCGCGAATGGTAGCGAAATCGGGAATAAGACCTATGTACCAGAACACCAATGATACGGAGAAGTAGGTAGAGATCGCAAAAACGTCCCAGAGAAGTGGCGAGTTGAAGTTAACCCAAAGCGAACCATAAGTGTTTGGCAGAGGAAGCACCCAAAGTGCCATCCAAGGACGGCCCATGTGCAGAACTGGGAACATGGCCGCGCAAATTACCGCGAATATGGTCATCGCCTCGGCGGCACGGTTGATAGAGGTTCTCCATTTCTGGCGGAACAGCAAAAGAATAGCTGAAATAAGCGTACCGGCGTGGCCAATACCTACCCACCACACAAAGTTGGTGATATCCCATGCCCATCCTACTGTTTTATTAAGGCCCCACTCCCCTATTCCATACCAAAGGGTGCGGTAAACAGAGTAACAAAAAATAGCAAAACCTACCAGGGCAACAGCCAAGGCAATGGCCCAACGCATGTTGGGCTTCGCCTCCACCTGTCTGCAGACATCTTCAGTGATGTCGTGGTATGTTTTCCCCCCCGTTACAAGAGGCTCTCTTATCGGAGATACATGCTGCATAACGCTATCTAAGTTTATTTTAAGCTAAATTTCTAATTTTAGTCAGGTAAGTTACGTTTGGCTGAACGTTGATTTCTTCCAGCACATGGAATGCACGCTCGCCCTCTTCTTTGGCCAGCACTTGTGCAATGCGGCTCTCTGGGTCCAGCATATCACCAAAGATGATCGCATCGGTTGGGCAGGACTGTGCGCAAGCCGTAACGATTTCGCCATCTTTTGGCCTTCTGTTCTCACGTTTTGCCTCAAGTTTACCAAGCTGCACACGCTGAACACAGAAGGAGCATTTCTCCATAACACCTCTTGAACGCACCACTACATCCGGGTTTAACACCATCTTGCCAAGGTCGTTGTTCATGTTGTAGTCGAACTTATCGTTGTTGGCATAAGCAAACCAGTTGAAACGACGCACTTTGTACGGGCAGTTGTTAGCGCAATAGCGGGTTCCTACGCAACGGTTATAAGCCATCTGGTTGATACCTTCAGAGCTGTGCATGGTAGCGGCCACAGGGCAAACCGTCTCGCATGGAGCGTGGTTACAGTGCTGGCACATCATCGGCTGGAAGATAACGGTTGGGTTATCAGCCGGGTGCTCCATTTCGGCATAGTCTTTTGGCTCATGCTCTTTGGCGCTGTAGTACCGGTCGATACGCATCCAGTGCATTTCCCGACGGTTAATTACCTCTGCCTTGCCTACTACCGGAATATTGTTCTCGATATTGCAGCTCAACGTACAGGCACCACAACCGATACAAGAGTTAAGGTCCACCACCATACCCCAGTGGTGATTCTTGTATTCATAATCATCCCAAAGCGAAATAGTGGCTGGCTTAACCGGACCATCATGCGTCGCAATGCGAATATATTTGGTAACTGTTTTCGGGTCTTTCTGATAGTTGGCCAGCGTGTTCTCCTGCACAACCAAACGATCCATAATGGTATGATGCGTCTGCATCTGCGCAATAGGAGACGTAGCATCTGTCTTCTCCAGTTTTACAACACTGCTATAGCTCACGCTATTGTTGGCAACTGTTGTAATCGGGAAGGCATTGGCACCCAAACCTTTTACTACAGGCATAGATTCCAGATCGCGTCCGTAGCCCATGGCGATACCAACTGTACCTGGTGCCTGGCCTGGCTGAATAAGCGCCGGAGCCTCGATGGTTTTGCCATTAGCCGTGGTTACTCTCAGCACGTCGCCCTGCACCACTTTCATTTCCTCGGCCATTATGCGAGGCATGGCCACATAATTACCCCACGTGGCTTTTGTAATAGGGTCGCCAGCTTCCTGCAGGTAGGGGTTATTTACTTCATAGCCGGGTCCAATCTGTACTTTCTCGTATACTACCGCTTCAATTCCGCTTCCGCCAGCTCTGCTGCCCGCAGCACTTGCGGCAGATGCGGCAGTAAGCGTATTAGCAACTGGGCTTACCTTTAGCATGGAAGCTCCTGTCTCCAAAACGCCGTCATGCACGGCTTTATCCCAGAAAACATTAAAATCACCTGAAGCTACTTTTCTCCAGTTGTTTCTGATATAATCGTAGAAGGTGGTGGTGTTGCCGCTCCAGGTCAGCAAGCTGTCCTGCATCTGGCGCGTGGTGAAGATCGGCCTGATCACAGGCTGTGCCAGGCTCAGGAAGCCTCTCTTCGGCTCATAGTCGTTCCATGACTCAAGGTAGTTATTGTCTGGGGTCACAAAATCAACTAATGCAGCTGTTTCGTCTACGCGCTCTGCAAAAGAAACCTTCAGGCCTACTTTGGCTAATCCGCTCTTAACCCTGTCGGCCAGCGGATGGTCGTAGGCAGGGTTAGCGTTATAGAAGAACACGGCTCCAATGGTACCGGCATTCAGATCTTCGATAAAACGTAGCATTTGGGCATCGTTACCCTGCTTTACAAAGTAAGGAGCAGCCGTGTCTATGGTGGTTCCCTCGGCACCTAAGGCCTGGTTGAGGGCGGCTACCATGGTTTGAACAGCTGGGTCGTTGGAGCCAGACACTACAAGCGCTTTGCCTTTGTTAGCGTTCAGGTCTCTTACGGCGGCAGCAAAAGCTTTGCTGTCCACGTTAGCCGGAGCGCTTCCACCCTGGCCGGTGATGCTGTTATATAGGGCAGAAACCAGAGCAGCTTCCTGCGATGGCTTAATAGGCACGCGGATATCAGCGTTGGCACCTGTAAGAGAAAGTATTGTCTCGAACTGGTAGTGGCGCGACATGACAGCCTTCTCTTTTGTGATCTTGCGGTTCTGGATGTATTGTTTCGCAAATGGAGTGGGAGCAATCCAGGAACCGAGGAAATCGGCTCCTACGCTCACAATGATATTGGCTTTGCTGAAGTCGTATCCGGGGATGGTTCCGCCGTTGGCAGCAAGCAGGGCCGACGCAGAGTTGGCATCGTAAGTTACGTGCTCAAAGCTTCCGAATCTCGATCCGAATTCATCAATCAACTGTTTTGTAGAAGGGCTGGCAACGGTAGAAGAAACAAGCACTACTTTGCCGCTTACGCCATTCAGGGCTGCTGTGATTTCACGGTCCACATCCTCCCACTTGGCTTCTTTGCCTTTGAGGAGCGGTGTGCGGAGCCTGTTGTTATCGTACAGGTTTAAAACAGATGCCTGCGCCCTTGGGCTTGTTCCAAGCGGTGTTACAGAAGACATCGGATTTGGCTCAATCTTAATCGGGCGGCCTTCGCGCGTCTTGATCAGGATGCTGTTGTAATCGCCGTGGGAGAAGTAGGTAGAGGCGTACCAGTTGGCAACGCCCGGCTCTACATCAACCGGCTTGTTCAGGTAAGGAATTGCTTTCCTTACCGGGGCCTCACAGGAAGCCAGGGTGGCGGCGGCCAGGCCAAATCCTAGAAGCTTTAAGAAATCTCTTCTTGGCGCAGTCACCTGCGAAGACTTGCTGTCGCCTGGGGTTTCATTTAACGGCAGGAATTCTGGAAACTCATTATGAGCATGCTTGGCGAACTCCGGAGTGTTTTCTAACTCCTCAATTCCTTTCCAGTATTTAATTCTGTCTTGCATAATATATCTAGAGAACTCGGATACTTATATAATTAGATGAATTTGATTAATAGTGACACTTGGAACATTCTGTGCCACCATTAGACGCCACAGTAAAAGCTCCCTTAGATGAGGCCTCATGCAGCTTCACCAGGTTGTCGTAATAGCCGTTTCCTTTTGTATTCAGAGGGGTTTCGCGGTGACAGTCGATGCACCAGCCCATGGTTAGAGGAGCATACTGGTACACTACATCCATTTCCTGGATAGGTCCGTGGCAGGTCTGGCACTCTACGCCGGCCACCTGCGTGTGCTGGGCGTGATTAAAATAAGCGAGGTCTGGCAGGTTGTGGATACGAACCCACTCGATTGGCTTGTTGCGCTCCAGGGCGCGGTAAATTTTCTGGATCTCCTGCGACTCAGTTTTGATCTGGCTATGGCAGTTCATACAGATGTTGGCAGAAGGGATACTGGCGTTTTTGCTCTCGTACACTGTAGTGTGGCAGTAATTACAGTTAATCTCATGCTCTCCGGCGTGTAGGGCGTGCGAGAAGGCAATTGGCTGACGTGGCTGGTAACCTTGCTGAATACCGATGCCCATGGCTTTGTCAAGCCCAAGATCAATGAGCACTACCACAAAGATCAGCGCTACAATAGTACGAACTGCACTAGATTTATAAACTTTGGAGAAGTCGAAGCGCTGGTTTACGATTTCATGATCGTACTCATCCAACTGCTTGTTCTTGTTCAGGTAGTTCTTCAGGATGGAACTGATCAGCAACAGGGTTACCACCAGCACGATGAGCACTACAATCAGCACCACCAGAATAATATCCAGGTAGCCGCCAATGGCACCAATGGCCTGGTCGCCAATAGGTTGAGAACCATCTGCTGCTGCAGCAGTCGCGGTCCCTCCGGCAGGAGCGGCATCTACGCCAGACTCCACGTAGGCTATAATAGACTTTACCTCATCGTCGGAGAAAGCGAAAGAAGGCATGGCCTGCTTGTTGTACTGCTCATATACGGCTATGGCATCTGCATCGCCTGACTGGATCAGGGCCTGCGAGTTTTTTATCCAGCTAATTAACCATGCCTCATTACGCCTTTGGCTCATACCCTGCAAACCAGGACCAACCACAACTTCGCTTCCGGCTGAGTGACAGGCCGCACAGTTGTTTCTGAACAGCGCCTGACCTGCGGAGATAACGGCCGGATCAGCACCTGCTCCGGGTTCAGAAGCAGCGGCTGTAGCCTCCGGTTCCACTCCCTTTGTAGCTACGTTTGCCGGGTCGCTAGCCTGTGCCCAAGCTCCAAAAGAAGCAGTTACAGCAAACAGAAGGGCAATAAGAAATTTGTGTTTTGCTTTAAGTATACAGCTAATCATAGCCAAGATAACTTGTTTAGTAGATGGTGAAAATACTTATGGGCACAAATCTACTATGGGAATTCCATTAATCAAATATAAATAACTGTATTTTTCCCCTACTCTCCGGAACACATGTATTCCGTCATTGCTTCTTTAACAATCTTTTTATAAATCTGAAACAACCGTTTTTATTTATACAAATTCTAAATAACACTTGGATGAATGATCTTTACCGCCTTAAAAAACAGACATAAATCACTTTTCAGCGTATTTTATCAGCCTCTAAAACCGCGGGCAGAATACCCCCTGTACTTAAAATTGTATTTTTCGAAGTTTACCCACCTTTTAGCGCCCGGTTTCTATGACGTTTTCATTTCACGGTTTTGCATCCTTATTTCTTAACCTGTTGTGGCCACATTTATATTAACTGAGCGAAGCTATTTTTTTCGCCTTCCCGCTGCCCCTCAATGACCCGATTTTATCCGGGCAACATACAGATTTTGTTCCTCAGCTAGGCTTAACAGAAAAAGGATTTGTAATACACAAATATTAGCTGTAAATTTGCAGGCTAAATTCAAAAAATTCTCATACACAAAATGGAATTAAAAAATTACGAAACGATCTTCATCCTGACCCCGTTGCTGAACGAGGTGCAGATGCAGGAAACGGTCGAGAAGTTCAGACAGGTGCTTAAGGAAAATAGCGCCGACATTATCCACGAAGAGAACTGGGGTCTGCGTAAACTGGCTTATCCAATCCAGAAAAAGTCGACAGGCTTCTATCACCTCATCGAGTTTGCGGCTCCTACCACTGTGGTAGACGCCCTTGAGCTGGCTTATCGCCGTGATGAAAAAGTTGTTCGCTTCTTAACCACTGCCCTTGACAAGCATGCCATTGCTTACAACGAGCGTAGAAGAAAAGGCGAGTTTAAATCACAAGCTAAAAAAGAGGAGGTTAAAGCATCATGAGCTTAGTTAACGAGAAAGTACACAAGCAGGAAAATCGCGAGAAATACTGCCGGTTCAAGAAAAGCGGAATCAAATACATCGATTACAAAGACGGTAACTTCTTACTGAAGTTTGTAAACGAGCAAGGCAAGATCCTTCCTAGAAGATTAACGGGTACAAGCCTGAAATTTCAGCGCAAAGTGTCGCAGGCCGTTGCAAGAGCCAGACACCTGGCCATTTTGCCTTATGTAACTGATTCTTTAAAATAAGGAGGGAAGAGCAATGGAAATTATATTGAAAGATGACGTGAAAGGCGTAGGTTTCAAGAACGATATCGTATCTGTGAAGCCTGGTTATGGCCGCAACTACCTGATCCCGCAAGGGCTGGCTGTTCTGGCCAACGCGTCTAACAAAAAAGTGGTAGCCGAAAACATCCGTCAGGCGGCCCACAAAGCTGACAAAATCAAGAACGATGCGCAGGAACTGGCCGACAGCATTGGCGACATCACGCTTGAGATACCTGCTAAAGTAGGCGAAACGGGCAAGATCTTCGGTTCTGTTACAACCCTGCAGCTTTCTGATGCCCTGAAAGCAAAAGGTTTCGAAGTTGACCGCAAGCGTATCTCTTTCGACCAGGATGTGAAAACTGCCGGCGAGTACACTGCTACCATCATTCTGCACAAAGAAGTGAAGCACCAGATACGTTTCAACGTAGTGGCTGCTTAATTTATAGCACTCACCATTTAAAAGCGTCCTGCCCCACAAGGCAGGACGCTTTTTTTATGCCCTGCCAAATCCGGGAACATGTGGGCAGCGAAAACGTACAACAACGGGTTTGTTAAATGGTTGATTTTTCAATTTAGAGATTTGAAGATTTGGAAATGAAGTATGCCGGCTTTGAAAGCACGATCAACTTTTAACTCTGCTGTTTGGAGTCTTTTGAGCAGCAGCAAAGCTTCCGGAGGTCCCATTTCATTAGAATAATTTTCAAGTCTTCTCCATTCCTAAATTCTGTAAATTTTTAGGGTAGGGGCCCTACTATAGAGATTCGGACAAAAATCTACTATCTAGCCAGCAGAACCTCCGGAGGGGCAAAACCATTGGAATAATTTGCCACTGCCGTATAACAAGCCTGTAGTAGCATTCGCTCACAGCTAAGCTTCCACACCTCCACACTTTAAAGTATATTTGAGTAAATGCAACCTACGTACTACATTTTATAATTAACCACGGAAAAACTACTTATGCGGAAATCAATTGTCCATTATGGCGCCCTGCTTGCAGTACCCGCCTTCACCATTTTTGCCACAACCAACTGCGTGAACAGAACAACTCCATCCACTTCAGACACCGGCACAACTGCTGTTACTGACACACCGGCTCAAACAGCACAGAACCCTTTGGTAGCCGAATGGGCAGGACCATACGGCGGTGTGCCTCCTTTCGACCAGGTGCAGGTGAGCCAGTTTAAACCGGCGCTCGAAGCAGCCATGGCCGAAGAGCTGGCCGAAATAGACAAAATCGCTTCCGACCCCGCAGCACCTTCCTTCGAGAATACCATTGCGGCCATGGAGCGTGCCGGCCAGGCCATGAACCGCGTCCGGACCGTGTACGGCATCTGGAGCTCCAACATGAACAACCCTGAATTTCAGGTGATCGAGCGGGAGATGGCGCCGAAGCTTTCGGCTTTCTCCGATAAAATCACACAGAACGAAGCCTTGTTCAAGCGCATTGAGGCTGTCTACAACTCCCCGGAAAAATCAAAGCTTAGTGCAGAGCAGCAACGGCTGGTATGGAACTACCATAACAACTTTGTAAGAGCCGGCGCCAGGCTCGATGCCCAGGCCAAAGATCGCCTGTCGGCTATAAACCAGGAACTGGCAGCGCTTTTCACCAACTTCAGCCAAAACGTGCTGGCCGATGAAACAAATTATATGCTGGAGCTGCAGAGCGAAGCCGATCTGGCCGGCCTGCCAGCCTCGCTGCGGGAAGCCGCTGCCGGAGCCGCCAAAACCAAAAACAGTACGGCTCCCTACGTCATCACCAACACCCGCTCCTCCATAGACCCATTCCTGACTTATTCCGATCGCCGCGACCTGCGCGAGAAAGCCTGGAAAATGTTTGTTGACAGAGGCGACAACGGTGGCGAGCACGACAACAACGCCATTATAACCCAAATACTGCAGCTACGCGCTGAGCGTGCTAAGTTGCTCGGCTTTCCGACACACGCGCACTGGCGCCTCGAGAACACCATGGCGAAGACTCCGGAACGTGCCGTAGAGCTAATGGAAGCCGTCTGGACACCAGCTATTGCCCGTGTGCGCGAAGAAGTAGCCGACATGCAGGCGCTTGCTAAAAAAGAAGGCGCCAACATGACCATAGAACCCTGGGACTACCGCTACTACGCCGAAAAAGTAAGGAAAGCCCGCTACGACCTCGATCAGAATGAGGTGAAGGAGTACCTGCAGCTGGAGAAGCTGCGCGAAGGCATGTTCTGGGTAGCAGGTGAGCTGTTCGACTTCAACTTCACGCCGGTTACCGATGTGCCGGTGTTCCATCCGGATGTGCGGGTGTGGGAGGTGACAAACAAGACCTCGGGGCAGCATGTGGGCCTGTGGTATTTCGACCCATACGCCCGTACCGGCAAGCGCTCCGGCGCCTGGATGAACGCTTACCGCCGTCAGCACCGCCTCGACGATAATGCCACTACCATTGTATCGAACAACTCCAATTTTGTGAAGGGCAAAGAAGGCGAGCCCGTACTGATCTCCTGGGACGATGCCAACACGCTGTTCCACGAGTTCGGTCACGCTTTACATGGTCTTTCTTCTAATGTGACTTACCCTTCCTTGTCGGGCACGGCCGTGGTGCGCGACTATGTGGAGTTCCCGTCGCAGTTGCTGGAGCACTGGCTCTCTACGCCGGAAGTGCTGCAACGCTTTGCCGTGCATTACCAGACTGGCAAGCCAATTCCGCAGCACCTGGTGGACCGCATCGAGAAAGCCTCTACGTTTAACGAAGGCTTTGAGACCACCGAGTACCTGGCCAGCGCCCTGATCGACATGAAGCTGCACCTGGCCGGCGACCAGAAAATTGACCCCGATACATTTGAGCGCGAAACACTAACAGCGTTGGGCATGCCTTCTGAGATCGTGATGCGCCACCGCACGCCGCAGTTCATGCACATTTTCTCCAGCGACAGCTACTCCGCGGGTTACTACAGCTACCTTTGGTCCGATGTGCTCACCGCCGATGCCTTCGGAGCCTTTACAGAAGGCAGCGGCCCGTACGACAAAGCTGTTGCCAAAAGACTGCACCAGCACGTTTTCTCGGTAGGCAACACCATTGATCCGGCAGCGGGTTACCGTGCCTTCCGTGGCCGCGACCCAAATGTAGAGGCGCTGATGCGCAAGCGGGGATTTCCGGTAAAGGAAGCGGCTGGCGCTAAGAAGACACCTGCTAAACCAAAAGGGAAGGCCAAGTAGATAAACAACCTCCTCTGTCATCTCTCCTATCGTCGAGATGACAGAGGAGGTTCAGGTAAGGCTGCTTCATAAACTTTACTAATGGCTCAGGCTGGCAAAATTTTATTGCCAGCCTGAACTGTTTTATGCGGGCACCGACAAAGCTCAACTTTCTACCATTCCGTATATTTGAAGCATGATGTTCCGCACCGAATTACCGATAAAACCATCGCAGCTGCGCCTGGCACTCCAGGCCGAAGTTTTGACCATTGGCTCCTGCTTTGCCGAAGTTATTGGTTCTAAACTGCAGGAAAACAAAGTAGCAACCCTGGTTAACCCGTTCGGCACCATTTTCAATCCCCTATCCGCCTGTTTGTTAGTGGAGATAGTCAGCGGCAAGGCCTATGATTTTGAGAAGCACCTGGTGCAGCACAATGGCATCTGGTACGCCTACGACCTGCACTCCGCCCTCTCCTCCCCTTCTAAAGAAGAACTGTTGCACACTATCCGGCAGCAGGTGCAGCAAACGCAGGAGCAATTGCAGAAGGCTTCGTTGCTGATCATGACCTGGGGCACGGCGGTGAGTTATCGGCTCGCCAGCACCGGCACGGTGGTCGCCAATTGCCACAAGCTGCCGGCGCGGCAGTTTACGCGCCTCCTGCTCACAACAGAGGAGATAACGGCTGCCTTTACGCAAATGCACCAGCGCCTGCTCCAGCTGAACCCCAACATCAAGCTGCTCCTGACCGTGAGCCCGGTGCGCCACCTCAAAGAGACACTGGAGATCAACAGTGTCAGCAAAGCCGTGCTGCGCGTGGCGACGCATCAGCTAACGGAGGCCTACGAAAATGTGAATTACTTCCCGGCTTACGAAATAATGATGGACGACCTGCGCGACTACAGATTCTACAAGGCTGATATGCTGCACCCTACTGAGCTGGCAGAGGATTACATCTGGCAGAAATTTGTAGGCGCCTACTTCGACCAGGAGTATCAGGCTTTCCTGCCGGAGTGGGAGAAGGTTAGAAGAGCCATGGCACACAAGCCCTTTCACCCGGCGTCGGCCGCACATCAGCAGTTCCTGAAAGCTACCCTACAGCAGCTTCGGGAACTGGAGCAGAAGCATAACATATCCTGCGCCAAAGAAATAGCACAGTTGCAGCTACAAATAATCGGCAAAGATTGACGACGTTGCACACGAGACCGGCTTTTAACAAGTCCAAAGTTCTTTCCACCCACCACTAAGCAGGAACAATGAGCTCTGGAGGGGCTTTTTGATTGAAATAATTCACGCACAATCGTCTATCTTTTTTAAGGCCGCCTGAATCGTGCGTAAAACAATTGTACACTTTCTCTTTCTACCTTTGGCCTTTATGCCCGTACAAAGCAGAACCCGGAACAGCACACAGTAGAAAAACTATGTCACAAGAGAAGAAAGCTAACCGCCTCATTCACGAGAGCAGTCCATACCTGTTGCAGCACGCCTATAACCCTGTAGACTGGCACCCCTGGGGCGAAGAAGCCCTGGGCAGAGCCAAAGCAGCGGATAAACCCATTATTGTAAGCATCGGCTACGCCGCCTGCCACTGGTGCCACGTGATGGAGCATCAGTCGTTTGAGAACGAGCAGATAGCGGAAGTTATGAACACTCATTTTGTGTGCATAAAAGTAGACCGCGAAGAGCGCCCCGATGTAGATGCCATTTACATGGATGCCCTGCAGGCCATGGGTGTGCAGGGAGGCTGGCCGCTGAACGTGTTTCTGAACCCCGATGCCAAACCCTTTTATGGCGGCACCTACTTTCCGCCGCAGCAGTGGCTGGGGCTGCTGCAGAACGTGGCCGACGCGTATAAAAAGAGCCGCCAGGAGCTGGATAAGTCGGCGGAGCAGTTTGCGCAGCACCTGAACACCAGCGAACTGGCAAAATACGGCCTTGGTGCCAGCAACTTTCACGTGCGGGAGGAGGATTTCAGGCTGATGGGCTATAACCTGAGCACCCGCTTCGACAAGAAGCTGGGTGGCTTGGGCCAGGCACCTAAATTCGCGATGCCCACCAACTACCTGTTCCTGCTCCGCTACCACAGCCACACCCAGGACCAAAGCGCCCTGAACCAGCTACACCTGACCCTACGTGAGATGGCCTACGGCGGCATTTACGACCAGATGGGCGGCGGCTTTGCCCGCTACTCCGTAGACGCCGAATGGCTCGTACCCCACTTCGAGAAGATGCTCTACGACAATGGCCAATTGGTGAGCCTTTACGCTGAAGCCTACCAGGTAACCAAAGAGCCGCTGTACAAAGAGGTCGTCATGGAAACGATAACCTTTGTGCAGCGGGAGCTGATGTGCCCCGAGGGTGGCTTCTACTCCTCGCTGGATGCTGACAGCGAAGGAGAAGAAGGAAGGTTCTACACCTTTACCAAACAGGAGCTGCAGGATGTGCTGGGAGACGAGGAGCCGCTATTCTCCAAGTATTACCATGTAACGGCATCCGGCAATTTTGAACATGGCCGCAACATCCTGCACCGCCGCATCTCCGACGAGAAGTTTGCCCAGGAAAACCAACTGGATCTGGAAGTACTGCAGGAGATGAAGGCCGGCTGGAAGGAAAAGTTGATGAATCTGCGGGAACAGCGCATCCGCCCCGCCCTCGACGACAAGGTTCTCTGCTCCTGGAATGCCCTCATGCTGAAGGGCCTGGCAGATGCCTACTACGTGTTCGGGGAGAAGAAACTCCTGGCGCTGGTGCTGCAGAATGCAGATTTCCTGCTGAAGAACATGCTGAAAGACGGCAAGCTCTACCACAACTACAAAGCAGGCAAAGCCACCATAGACGGTTTTCTGGAAGATTACGCCCTGCTGATTCAGGCTTTGATCAGGGTGTACGAGATCACGTTTGACGAGAAATGGCTGCAGCAGGCAAAAAGCCTCATAGACTACACGTTGGCCCACTTCTACGACGAGCAGGAGCAGCTTTTCTTCTTCACCGACAACAGTTCCGAAAAATTGATCGCCCGCAAGAAGGAAATCATGGACAACGTGGCACCGTCTTCTAACTCCGTGATGGCCACGAACCTGCACTTCCTGGGCCTATACTTCGATGTGGAGGAATACCAGCGGCTATCCAACAACATGCTCAGCAAGGTAAAGGACCTGGTGATAAAAGAGCCTTCGTATATGAGCAACTGGGCCAGCCTCTACTTTTACAAACTCAAGCCTACCGCCGAAGTAGCCATTGTAGGAGCCAAAGCCGCCGCCAAACGTGCCGAACTCAGCTTATTCTTCCTCCCGAACATGCTGCTGCTTGGCACCCAGGACAACAGCACGCTGCCGCTGCTCGAAGATAAAATACCGGTTAACGGCAATACCACCCTCTACGTGTGTTACAACAAAACCTGTCAGTTGCCCGTGCACACCGTGGCCGATGCGCTGGAGCAGCTGAAGGGGAGTGCGCAGCAGCAGAAGTTCCCGGATTTGTAGGTAGCTGATGTAAAGGAGCAGCTGCATCAAAAGAAAAAGCCTCGCAAGGACCATTTTGATTAGAATAATTTGGATTGAAAAGGCATGTATTTCCAAAAGCTTCTCTTTTCCCAAGCTCTGTCCCCTGACAGGGCTTTCTTCCCCCATTGATCCCGTCGCGCCAATTATTCTAATCAAAATGCCCCTCCTGGGCGCACTGCTCCTGCTGCTGCTCCTCACAATCAGCCTGTCGCTTTTAACAAATTTTTCCGACCTTTGCTTATTGTCATCAACCTTTTGCAGCACCCTTGTCAGAACTACTGAATTTTAATTACCCGGCGGAACCAGCCGAAGACCGTGTCACGCTTTTTGCCGATGTGATACTGCCCCTGCCGCTGCCCAAGCTCTACACCTACCGCATCCCCTTCGAGATGAACGACGAGGTGCTGGTGGGCGTGCGGGTAATTGTTCAGTTCGGTGCCAAGAAAGTGCTCAGCTGCATCGTAGCCGACATCCACGAAAACGCCCCCGCCGATTACCAGGCCAAGTACGTGCTCGACGTGCTGGATGACAAGCCTATCGTGACGGCACCGCAGCTCAAACTGTTTAAATGGATTGCCGATTACTATATGTGCACGCTGGGCGAGGTGATCAACGCGGCCCTGCCATCAGCCCTGAAGCTCAGCAGCGAATCGCGGCTGCAGCTGCACCCAAGCTACGAACCTGAAGAAGACGACATCCCGCTGGCCACACAGGAAGCCAAAATCATTTATGCGCTTCAGCAAAACCAGGCCCTCACATTTACAGACGTTGGTAACCTGCTGCAGCTCAAGAACTACCATAAATACATAAAGTCGCTCATCCAGAAAGAAGCCATCATTATTTTTGAGCAGGTGAGCGATAAGTACTCCCCCAAGGTGGTGAAGAAGGTGCGGCTGTCGGAGCATTTTGTGCAGGACGAGGCCATGCTGGAGGAGCTTTTCGCCCAGCTCACCCCCAAACCCAAGCAACTCGACATCCTGCTGAACTACCTGCAGAAGGTGCCGGTACACCAGGATAAGAACCTGAACATCCAGGGGCTGGAGAAAAGTGTGCTCACCGGAAATCCGCATCTCTCGCAATCGGCCATTACGAGCCTGATCCGGAAGGGCGTGCTGGAGCAGTTCGACCAGATTGTGTCGCGGTTCCAGACGGATTTTGGAGCCATGCAACTGCCTATGGCGTTGTCGGAGCATCAGGCGGAGGCGCGGGAGGAGATTCTGGGCCTGTTCAAGGAAAAAGACACGGTGCTGCTGCATGGCGTTACCGGCAGTGGCAAAACCGAGGTGTATATCGACCTGATAAAGCACGCCCTCGAAGGTGGCGGACAGGTACTGTACCTGCTCCCCGAAATCGCCCTGACGGCCCAGATCGTGACCCGCCTGATGAAGGTGTTCGGCGACCAGCTGGGCGTGTACCACTCCAAATTCTCCGACAATGAGCGGGCGGAGGTGTGGCAGGGAATCTTGTCGGGCAAGTTCCAGGTAGTGGTGGGTGTGCGGTCCTCTATCTTTCTGCCCTTCCACAACCTCTCGCTGGTGATTATTGATGAGGAGCACGAGCCATCGTACAAGCAGTACGACCCGGCTCCGCGCTACAACGCCCGCGAAACTGCCCTGATGATGGCACATCTGCAGGGGGCCAAAACCCTGTTAGGCTCTGCCACACCCTCTGTAGAAACTTATCACAACTGCAAGAACGGCCGCTGGGGGCTGGTAAGCATGACCAAACGTTTCGGCGAGGCACAGATGCCGGACATTGAACTGGTGAACACGCGTGACGAGCAGAAGCGAAAGAACATGCACAGCCACTTCTCGGCCAAACTTCTTGGCGAGATAGAGGCACGGCTGCACCGGCACGAGCAGGTGATCCTGTTTCAGAACCGCCGGGGCTATGCGCCCTTTATTGCCTGCGACGAGTGCTCCTGGATACCCAAGTGCAAGCACTGCGCCGTGAGCCTCTCGTACCACAAGTTTAACCAGGAGCTCCGCTGCCACTACTGCGGTTACCACGAGCGCATGCCCTCCGACTGCCCCGCCTGCGGCGCCACCACCCTCAAAAGCATGGGTTTCGGCACTGAAAAAGTAGAAGACGAACTCAAGCTGCTGCTCCCCAACGCCGAGGTACAGCGCATGGACCTGGACACGACCAAGAAAAAGAACAGCTACCAGCAGATCATCGCCGATTTTGAAAGTGGGCGCACCAATGTGTTAGTGGGAACGCAAATGGTTACCAAAGGCCTCGACTTCGAGAACGTGAGTTTGGTGGGTATCCTGAACGCCGACACGATTATTAACTTCCCGGATTTCAGGGCCAACGAGCGGGCGTACCAGCTGTTTGTGCAGGTAAGCGGGCGGGCAGGCCGCAAAGGCAAGCATGGCACGGTTATTATCCAGACCCGTGACCCGCTGCAGTCTATCTTCCGGAAGGTGCACAGCAACGATTACCAGGCCCTCTACGAGCATGAGATTGAAGACCGGATGCGCTTTAACTACCCTCCTTTTGTGCGGATGATCAAGATAACGGTGAAGCATGAGGACGAGCGCACCGCCGAGAATGCCGCCATTGTGCTGGCCAAGGACCTGACAGACAGACTCAGCAAAGAGCAGGTGCTGGGGCCGGAGGTGCCCTACATTTTCAAGATACGGAACCTGTTCCTGCAGGAGATCCACATCAAGCTGCACCGCCAGAGCAGCCAGCTCAGCAGCTCCAAACGCCTGATTGCCGGAGCCATACACCAACTCAAGCTCCTCCCCGATTTTAAAGGGCTGCGTGTGGTAGTGGATGTGGACCCGGCGTAAGTTTCCTGATCTGCAGCAGCAGGAGCAGGTAGGCAGGGAAGGCTGTTTTTATTGGAATAATTTGGTGGTGCGTTGGCAGCTTCTTTCGCGGTTGCTACGCTAGTGCGAGCTTGTAGCCCGTACTTATTATTTTCGACATGAAGGCACGAGTTACAAACTCGCGCCAGCGGGGGGCGTACTCATAACTCAAATTACTGGTAACGGCTTTGCTATGGTGCATTTAAATGCACTATAGGCTTTGTTGTGGTATGGTGTTTTGCTTGGTGGCTTCTAAATATTTTCTTCTTTTTACTATTATAACGATTGTTGCTACTACTAATAAGGTCAAACAAATGGAAAAGAAAAAATCAGCATATATGTAATCCCACTTTTCCAGATTAGTCATTTCTCTTTCTGCATTGTTTATTAAAATACTTCTGGAGTAGGTCCTGACTTTACCCGCAGCAATTAAAACAAATGCGAGTGAAGGAATCAATGCGACACATGTGGCTAATAGTCCTAAAAATAAACCATTTCTTCTGTCTGTATATATGCCGAGGCCACCAATTAATATGATAATCCAAAAGATAAATGCTATAACTACTTCAGTAAAGCTTCTAGTAAAGTGAAATACAAACACATCTTTACCTCCTGTTTCCTTATAAAACAAAACATGATAACCTGATTTGAACAGGTAGTATGATGATAAGAGAGCAATCAGAACACCCAATGCTTTTATGATGTAGTGTCTAATATTGTCTTGTTTGAACATTCTTAATTAATTTCACTGCACCACAACTTGCAGATAAACGTAATAACTACCCAAACATACGCTTATCTGCATTATGTGCGTGATTGATTTTACCCTTTGCGGCATTGTTTTTCCTAAGATAAACTATGCCGCAATTGTTTTCCAAACAAAAATAAATAAAAACTATATTTCCAAAATCTACAGATAACCTAATCAGACTAACCAATTTAGTTCTACAAATTCACAGTTCAGGACCTAAACCTTCTGCCAAAGGTGCCTTTAGCAGCAGCAACCTCAAAAGTTAATTTCTCTTCCTATAGGTCTGAAAACAGAAATAAGTATGCTGCTCAACAACAGTAGCAAAACTGTCCGCTACCGAACACACTGGTGTACACCGCCGGACACAGCTTTCCTCACCAAACAAAATAAAACGGCCATATAAAGCTAATTTCCAGCAGGTTACAAATCTGGCACGAGACATGCTATAAGGAAATCAGGATAAAGTAGAAATTATTTCTGAACTCCAAGCAACCCTTTACAGACTTTCATCATCTATAAAGCACAAGTAAACCAAGGACCCTAAAATTATTAAAACTATGAAAATGCTGTTCTTACTCCTGCTCCTCTTCCTGCTGATGCTCGGCGTGCTAGAAAGGTTTTCTGATACCAAGAAGGTGATGATGCGAGGCAGCGAGATTGCACTTACCTCGCTAAGAATTATCTGATTTTTTTATACGGGAGGCAACTCACTTACAATTCAAAGCATCTATTCAATTGAATTACAATCATATGTAACTTAAGCAATTACCTTTTACCGCAGTATATTTTTATTACACGCACAAAAACTAACACACCGGGAGGAGCAGCTTAACCAGCTCCTTTCAACAAAATAAAACTAGAAAGTTCATAATTAACCGCTCCAAAAAATAAAACTATGAAAAAAATTATCATCGTGGCTACCCTGCTAGCTACTACATTATCCGTTTCTGCTTCTTCTTTTACTGGTCAGGATACTCCCGCTGCTGCTAATGACAGTGCCCGGAAGTTCTCTCAGCTGCTCGACACCAACTTTATGCGCCTGCTCGAAATTGAGCTCAAGCCCGGAGATTTTACAACGGTACATGCCAACCCGGAGCACCTGGCCTATGCTGCCACTGCGGCTACGCTTCTTATTACCACCCCCGACGGCACCACACAACTAATAAAGGTAAAGCCCGGCGATCAGCTCTGGTCCGGTGTAACCGCTTACAAAACAGTAAATGTGGGCAAGGCAAACTTTAAAGCGGTGGTGTATGAAGACAAGGCAAAAGGGACTACCCCACAGCCACAGAAATTTATCACTTTACTAAGCGAGTAAGCTGCAACCTTCTTTTGCCACGGGCGTATAATATAGTACCTTTGGCTAAAAGTTGAAAACCTGGACTTAGAGGGGCAAAACCTGCCTTTTTAAGTTCAGGTTTTGCCATTTAAGGGTTTTGCAACGAAATTCAACCCGATCCCTCGCCCTCCCCGCAATGCTTTTACAGTTGCAGAATAGACCTCCTGATGCTTACAGATTTTGTAAATGTGCGGATAAGGCTGCAAAGAAATCCTCCGCAAAAAATTAAATTATTTGAATATAAAAGCCCCTCGCGAGCTCTACAGACTGCTGCTGTTGCACATCCAAAACTCTTTTTCTTCCGAAGGCAGATGTCGGTCTTGAAGGTGTTCCCAGGCTTGCACCTACCTAAATGCTTCGCTGCATTAGAAATTCAAAATTAGAAATGACCGCTCAGCTGATTTCATACCATCAAATCAAGCCTCATTCCTAATGATTACTGAAAGCCGGAAATTTATGAAAGACTGTAAATCCAGCCATTCATATTTCTAATTTGACAAAGTCTTACGGCCGCTTGGTCTTGTTCAGCACCACCAGGTACATAATGCCAAAGCCCAGGAAGGCGATCATGAAAAATACGTCGATCCAGGTATAATCTCCCTGTGCGATAGAATAGGCCTTGAGGCCTGCAAAAACGAAGCAGGCAACTGCCAGCGCTATTCTAAAAAGTCTTTGGTTTTTCATGTGTTTTCTCCCCGGGCTGCAGGATATGCCAGCCCGCCTGTTATTTTTTAAATCTGATGTTGAAAATGATTTTTACGTGCCAGGCAGCAAACCAGCTATGGCAGCTGCAGGTACTTTTCGCGGATAATACGCAAATGGTGTATCTCGTGGCCCAGAATGGCATAGCCTAAGGCCCTGACAGAGATCTCATGGTTGCTGGCCACACCGGTCTGGTTAAGCGCTTCTCCGTCTAAATTCTTAAACAGCTCTATGGTAGCCTGACGCACAGCAGCATATTCGTTTAAAATAGAGGCAATGGTTCGGGAAGCGGCTTTTGAGGGTACGATGTAGGTGTCCTGGTCAAAACCTGACAGGGGCGTTTTGTCCTGCCGGGCGAAGCGGAGGGCTCTGTAGGCAAAAACCCGCTCTGTATCTACCATATGCACGAGCACTTCCTTTATGCTCCATTTATCTGGCTGGTACCTCGAATTCAGCTGCTGCTCCTTCAGCTCCAGCATAAAGTTGATGATGTACTGCTGACTCGCCGCCAGTCCGGCCAGCAGATCTTCGGCCTTCGCCGCCTCCACATACGTCTTTAGCGTGTCGGGATATTCGGAAGGAGCCGGGAAAGTGATTTGAGATTCCATGACGTTCTGTTTGTGGAGCCGCAGCCCCTGATGCTTTCTAATACGAGAATGAGTGCCTGAATGAGAGAAATAGCTTTTTGCCTGGTTTGCTCCTGATGCGGCACGTTCAGGTTCGGGTTTTCTTAGCTCACCCTACCTTCTTTCTTTTACTCGATTACTTTTGGCTAAGTTAACAATTGGCAGTAAACCTGCCAAGTAAATCCGGAGGCGATGCCACAACAGCAGCTGCAGCAGCAGCAGGAGGCAGCGCCTCCGGAGGGGCTTTTTCATTAGAATAATCCGTAGGAGCCAGTAAGCAGGAGGCTCTATCGTTAACGCACGTTCACTTATACTGCTATTGCTTTTGTTCGCCTTTATTCCTGGGCATGTCCCTTCTTTGCATGAGCCAGACCAATTGCTGCCTCACCCGCATTGCGCTGTCCGGGGGCTGCGCACGGAAACTTAAAGCGCAGAAAACAAATGATAGTGGTAATAGAAGTAAGTAACGGGAACCAGATGTGCCCTCCTCATTTCGAATTTCAAATTTGGAATCAGGCGCCACCTGGCACTACTGCCCAACCAGGAACACGGCGTTGCTGAAGAGCAGCTTGCCATTCTGCCAGAAGCCCCTGAACAGCGGATTATCGGCCATGTACACCACCTGTCCCCGCCCCATGGGCTGCGTACCCATAATCAGAGCATCCTGCAGCTTTGCCTTGGCCTTAGTGCCTACAAAGCCGGTGGCGTAGTTTCCTTTTTTCAGCACACCCACGTTCCAGCCATCTTTCAGGAACTCAAACGTGTCGGCGGAGCGCACCAGGGCGTAGTAGGTGTCGCCATAGCCAAAGGCCAGCGGGTGCGTCTTGTCCAGGTCTACCCTGAAGATGCTGCCCTGCACCTCCTCTGCCAGCGACTCGCGCTCGCGGTTGCCGTACACGCGCAGGTTCTTGTACGGGTCAGGAGTCTCTTCTTTGTCTTTGGCTTCCGGTGCTGCCTCCTCTGTCTCTGTCTCTTTCTTTTTCAGGCTGAAATCTTTTTTATCGGCCAGCCAGGCAGCGGCACCTTCCAGGGCGATCAGTTTTCCGCCGCGGCGCACCCAGTCTTTCACGGCCTCCAGCGCCTGCGCAGTGAGCACCTGGCTGTAGTTGCCTCCCGGCAGAATGAGCACATCGAACTCGTGGAGCGGCACCTGCTGGAAATAGGCTGTGCCCAGCACCGTAACCGGGTAGCCGATCTGCTGCTCAAAAAAATGCCAGGCTTCCCCAAACGAATAAGCCGATACCCCCTCTCCTGCCAGCAGTGCCACGCGCGGTGCCTTCAGGTAGCGCACGTTGGTGGAGCCAAAGTCGGAGCCGCTGCTCACAAAGCCGGTGGTGGTGGCGCTCAGGTTTACCTGGTGCTTCTGGGCAAGCGCCCGCACAGTGGCATCTAAGTCGGTGCCGCCCCCCTGGTTGCCGGTGCGGGTAATAATAAGCGTGCCTGAGCCATATGTCTGGTTGTCGGTCTCAAACTCTTTTTCGGCCATGCGCACTTTTATTTTGGCCTGCATGAGCTCCGCCAGAAACTTTACATCGTCGAGGCTGTTCCAGCGGGCCAGGTAGGCATAGGGCTTTTCTATGGTTATGGCTTTGGCCTCTGTTGGCGCTACCTTTCCGGCAGCAGGCTCCAGGCGGGTGCGTAGCGCATAGGCCTGCAACCCAAACGCGTATGGCAGCGCCCAGGAGGTAATGTCGTAAGTAAGGGTGTCTTCTAGTTTGGAGGCGGGCTCAAACAGCACTTTTATGAGCGTAGATTTAGGCTGGTACATGCTGATGACGATATCCTGCTGCCCCACATTTACGTTTTCTTCTTTGCCGGTGGCGTAGTTAAAGCCTCTGGCCCTGGTGCTCCTGCCGGCGTAGCCATAGCTGATCTGCTGCCTGTCCAGGTACTCGGTCAGGGCGCGCAGGTTGCCGGCACTGCCGCCTTCTGTTTTAAACACGAAAGCCTTGTAAGCACCAGCCGGATTTTTCAGGTTATTCTCATAATATTTCCGAAACTCCTGCTTCAACTGGTCGGCTCTTTCGGAGCCTGCCTGAATGGTGGCGAGGCTGGCGGCGTGGTGGTGGGCAATGCGGTCGGTGAGGGTAAGGGTGTCGCCGTCCTGTTTTTTGTAGGCCAGCCCGGCCCGGCCGGAGCCGCCCTGCTCGTAGGTCATGCCAATGGCGCCGTTGTAGGTGGGCCAGGTATCGCCGTAGCTGGGGTAAAGCAGGTCGAAGTTCTCGCGTGTATAGTAAAGCCAGTTGTTCTTATCGAAGTACTCCCTGTTATAATCGCCGATGGTGTTCTGGAACTCGCGCTGAAAAGGCGTGATGCTTTCGTGAAAAGGCTTGGCGGCTGGCGAGAAATAATACGGCGACTCCACCCCCATCTCATGAAAGTCGGCATGCACCTGTGGTAACCAGCTATTATAAAGCGCCAGCCGCTGCTTCGACTCCACCTGCGTTTGCCAGGCCCAGTCGCGGTTCAGGTCGAAATAGTAGTGGTTTGGCCTGCCCCCTGGCCAGGGCTCAAAGTGCTCCCAGGCGTGTGGCGAGGGGTTGCCCCAGCGGTTCTGCGTCTGCTTATACCACTGCACATAGCGCTCGCGGCCGTCGGGGTTCACGCAGGGGTCTATGAGCAGCACGGTGTTCTGCAGCCACTGCTTTGCCTGGGCATTGCCGGGGTTCACGAGGTCGTAGAGCACCTGCAGCACCGCCTCGCTGGATACAGCCTCGTTGCCATGCACATTGTAGCTGAGCCACACAATAGACGGCTGGCCGCCCTGCACCGGCCCTGGCAATAGGCCGGCCTGCCGCAAATTGTTTTCGCGGATCTGCTCCAGGCGCTGCAGGTTTTCGTCGTTGGCCACATAGGCTAGCAGCAGCGGACGACCTTCGTAGGTTTTGCCGTACTCCTCCACTTTCAGGCGGTTCGGGGCCTGGGCAGCCAGGTAGTTCAAGTAGTCTACCATCTGGGCATGGAAGGAGAACTGCTCCCCTAGCTGATAGCCTAAAAACTCGGCCGGGGTTTTTAGCTTTTGCTGGGCCTCTGCCACCTGCACGGCCAGCAGCAGCAGAACAAAAGTAATCAGTCGCTTTAAGATAGGAATCATTTGTAGGTATAGATGTGTTTTGGCAAGGCATACTGTTGGCACTACAATCTGCGGAAAAATGATGAGCTTGACAACAGTTAGGAAGTGAGGCTATAAAATTATGTGCAGGCTGCTATTTTTACGTTATTCAGCAATGCTATACAAGGATAAGGTGAGCAGCGGGTTCCGGAAGCGCTGGAGGGGCATTTTCATTAGAATAATTTATGCCCGTGCGCAACTGGCGTAAACCTGTTGACAGGTGCTGCTCGCGAAGGTCTGGAAACCAGCAGACGGGGCAGCCAGCATGTCAGCAACAGCACTATGCAGTAATAAACAGTAGAGGATGTGCCCAGCAGCACACACAGTTACCTATGCTATTCGTTTTGTGCAGGCGCCAAAGAGAAGATCTGAAAACAGGATGCTTTTATTTATAAAGAGAATACTGAAACTGCTGGCAAATATGGCTGCAGGCATACTGCTGCTGGTGGGGCTGTTCTTTTTGTTGGGCTTCCTGCTGAGCAGTATTCCGGTAAACAGCAGCTTCGCCCAGACCTCCGAAAGTAAAGTCGAAATATTTGTTACTTCTAACGGCGTGCATACCGACCTGGTACTGCCTGTTGCCACACCTTATATGGACTGGCGGCAGAAACTGCCCCTGCAGCACTTTGCCACCGCCGACAGCAGCTTTACCCACGTCGGCTTTGGCTGGGGCGACCGCCGCTTTTATATGGAGACGCCCGAGTGGAGCGACCTGAAACTGGATGTGGCCCTTACCTCTGCCCTCTGGCCCACGCGCACCGCCCTGCACGTAGAGTACATCCGGAGCAGACTGGTTCCTAACCAGAGGCAACGCCCTGTGCTGCTAACCGAAACTCAGTACCTGCGGCTGATCGCTTTTATCGATAGCTCCTTTCAGCGTGAAAACGGCGCCTACATGTTAATAGAAAACAGCGGCTATAGCGGCACCGACAACTTTTACGAAGCCCATGGCAAATTCTATGCTACCAAAAACTGCAACAGCTGGGTAAATAAAGGCCTGAAAGAGGCTGGCGTAAAAACAGCCTGGTGGGCACCGTTCCCGTACGCCATTATGCGGCATTTAAGATGACGCAAATCCAGGTTGTGCTCCCCAAAAGATGGCTTGCCGGGTTTTGGAGCAATTATTCTAATTAAAAAGCCCCTTCTGAAGGCTGTTCTGCTCCTGCTGCTCCTGTTGAGTAATAGTAGTTGGCGTGTACTTTGAGAGGCAAATCCGGGCTTTTGAAAAGCGAACAAATTAAATGTAAGGAGTCAGAGGAGAGTTATCAAAGTATTTATCAACTCTCCTCCGACTCCCGCATAATAAGAAGTGTTTATACTGAGGCTTCCGCTGTTCTGGCTTCTCCTATTTCAATCTTCACACCCAGCACCTGCAGGAACTCTCTGATAAAACTGGCATGTCCGGGCCAGGCCGGTGAGGTTACGAGGTTGCCATCTACCACGGTGTCAGTGGCAGGCACATCTACGTAAGTGCCCCCTGCCAACTCCACCTCGGGGCCTACGGCAGGGTAAGCCGTAAGTCTGCGGCCGCTTACCACACGGGCTGCGGTTAAGATCTGTATGCCGTGGCAAATGGCGGCAAGAGGCTTATTGTTGTCCATAAAATACCGGGCCATTTCCAATACTTTTGGGTTCAGGCGCAGGTACTCCGGGGCTCTGCCTCCGGCTATGACCAGCCCGTCGTAGTCGGAGAGGTTAACATCGGCGAAGGTGTAGTTTAGCTGAAAGTTGTGGCCGGGCTTTTCGGTGTAAGTCTGGTCGCCCTCAAAATCGTGGATGGCTGTTTTTACGATATCGCCTTTCTTTTTATCGGGGCAAACGGTGTGGACCTCGTAGCCTACCATCTCCAGCATCTGGAACGGCACCATGGTTTCGTAATCTTCGGTGAAGTCGCCGGTGAGGAAGAGAATTTTTCTTTTGTTTTCCATCGTTTTATAGGTTTTGGTTAAATGAAAATCGCTTGGTGGCTGCCCCTTCACATGAGCAGCTCTAGCACTCCTGCTTCAGCACTTCTGTTAACTACGCCTAGCCTCGTCCCTCCTGAAAAAGGATTCTGTCTTAAAAATCCTGCCCGTGTGCAGGAAGAGGTGCAGCACCTTTCTGCGCCCTTGCCGGTACAGGTAATCAGGATACTGGCTGTGCTCCTTCCTGATGTTTTGGGTGTAGTTTTCATATAACGTCCAGGCCGCTCCTAAAATTGCCAGCTCGCTGTCTGTCAGGCAATTTGCATCCGAACCTGGGGCTTCCTTCAGTGCGCGAACAAATCAGGAAGCAACATTATGGCTGACACCGGTCGTTTTTCTTCGCACTGGTTTAACAGACGCCTCTTGCTTTTTAGCCGAAGCAAATTATTTGAATGAAATGGGGCCTCCGGAGCTATTGCAGTGGCTACGGCACCTCGCGATCGGCTTTAGGTAGAGAAAAAGACATCCCAAAACTTTCATAATCTGGCTAGGGCTGGTATATTCACCATATCCTTACGTTCGACAAAACATATAGGCCCGCACATTCGTGTTTTGTGAAGCGTTGCTTTACCTTTGTGCCCTAAGATCTTCAACAAAATTAATTGCCCTTATGAGTGCCAGAAGTTTTGACCTGTTGCTGGAAACGGCCTTTTCGCCGGAAGCTCCCCACCTCTTTGAAGAGGGCGCTCCTGCCGTATACAAAAAATTTGAGCAAGTTTATAAGGCATCGCGGCTGCAGCAGCAAAAAACGACGGCGGAAGAACTCAATTTCAGGTATGAGATTGTGCGGCTGGGAGTAGCCATCGCTTTTATAAAGGCTTTTTCGCGCCTGGCAGATAATGAGGGCGCTAACGAGGTGCTGGCCCTGCTGCAGCAGGCAATCAAGGCAAAGAGCACCAAAGAGATCGACAAGATCATCCAGAAAAAAATCGCGGCTTTCGACACCCTGTATCAGGAGATCTTTGTGAACGAGCAGCGGGAGCAGATCCTGGGCTTGTTCGAGCGCACCCTGGACGCAGCCTCTAAAGAGGAACTGGACGAGCTGCTGCTGGAAGGGCTGGAGCTGCTGCAGACAATCGATTTTGACCACGTAGCAGACGAAGACGAGGACGACCCTATTGATGACGACTTCATTAAAAGCATTAAGTAACCACGCTTGCCCTGCGCTATATGGAACTGACCTTAACTACCCCCGGATTACTTTTTCCTGCTCTGTCGCTGCTGCTGCTGGCGTATACCAACCGGTTTATGGCCACTGCCAGTCTTGTTCGCGGCCTGAAGCCACGTTATGCCTCTTCCCAAAGCCAGCTGGTGCTGGCACAGATTCAGAACCTGCGCACACGGCTGGTACTGATCCGGAACATGCAGGCAGTAGGTATTGGCAGCCTGTTTGGCTGTGTGCTGTGCATGTTCTTGCTGTTTGCCGGCTACAACACGGCTGGCAAGTATGTGTTCGGCCTTAGCCTGCTCATGCTCCTGGCCTCGCTGGGTCTGGCGCTCCGCGAAATCCAGATCTCGGTGCACGCCCTGGAGTTGGAGCTGGACGACATGGCGGAGGAGAAGGGGGGCAAGTAGGATTTCTGTTCCAGCGTGTACCCGCCGGCCAGCTGGCTCGCTCCCGCTCCCTGTGATAGCTGCGAGTTGTTACCCCGATTATACTAATCAAAACCCCCCTTCAGAGGTTCTGCTGCTGGTTAAATAATAGGTCCTAAACGCTTGATTTCTCTTCTACACGAGATGCCTCGGTATCTTTAAGAGCCAGCTTGTTAGGCAGACAAGCTTGTCTGGCAATTCACATCCACATCCTCTCAACTTCAATTTCCCGGTATACAATCCTAAATCAGATTATTCTAATAAAAATGGCCCTCCGGAGAGTTATTCTGCTCCTGATGCTGCTAATGCCATTTCTTAAACCGCAGCCACATCCTGTATGCACATCAAAAGTACAGCAGGATTAAGCCCCGGCAGCTACAGGAAATACTTCTGCTCCTTCCTCAATTGTATCTATATATTTTAATACCTACTTCCAGGTATTTTATATACTATATAAATATTTTTTTGAATTTTACTGCGGAATTTTTTTTATCTTCATCTTCCCATATTAATAATTAAAAGTGGTAACACTCAATTATTAAAGTCTCTTACTCTGAACAAAGGGAGAATTTTACGCGCCACTGTAACACCACTTTTACCCGATTTTATGATGCCACTTTTACATAAAAGTATATTTGTAGTTAGCATCCTTGTATTAAACCTTTTAAGTGCAACCGTACAGAGCCAGAACTGTAAGCCAGAGCTTACAGCGGCAGGGCCTACGAGTTTCTGTGCAGGGGGTAAGGTAATGCTCACTTCCAGCCTGAAAGGAACGAAATACATCTGGACCAGGAACGGCTCCACCATCAGCACTGCCACCTCCGACAAGTTTGAGGCAAGCCAGGCGGGTGCTTATACAGTTCGGGTGGAAGGCGTGAGCGGATGTGGCAGCACTCCTACTCCCTCTGAGGAATTAACCATAACCATAAACGCCGTTCAGGCAGATTTCTCGGTCTTAAAAGAAGAAGTGTGCGCAGGCGGCCGCATTACCTTCAACAATACCTCCTCCGGAAATGACCTGAGCTACAGGTGGGACTTTGGAGGAAGCGGCACCAGCACGGCCAAAGATCCGACTCATACCTTTAACCTGCCGAGCGGCACAACCAGCCGCGAATATAAGGTAAAGCTGACGGTTAGAAATGGCGACGGCTGCGAAAGCACACGTGAGAAGACGATTAAGGTAAGTGAGGTGGTGGCCGATTTCGCGTTTCCGAGTGGCGATTTGTGCGCTGGCTCCGGGATTAAGTTTACGGATGCCTCCACCGGTGAGGGCAAAAAATACGAGTGGAACTTCGGCGACCCTGGTTCAGGAAATGCCAACACCAGTGCGGCAGCCTCTCCTACGCATGTTTACAAAGGTTTTGCGGGGACCTCCAAAACCTTTACCGTAACCCTGAAGGTAACGAACAGCGCTGGTTGCGAGAGTATTAGAACACGGCAGATAACTGTAAGAGAAGGCCCAGACGCTGACATGCTTGATGTAGACGCAGGGTTTAACACACCTTTTGTGCGTTGCACCACCAACCCTTTAGACATTGATTATGTCGTGAATGCCCGCAACAATTCATCTACCAAATCGCTGAACAGGAAGTACACCATCGACTGGGGAGACAAAACACCTATCCAGGAATTTGCCGACTTTACAGACATTACCCATACCTACAAATCGCTGGGAGCTTTCAGGCTTGTCTTTACAGTAGAAGGAACCAATGGCTGCACCTCGTCTACCACCTACGAAGTGTATAATGGCAGCAACCCAAGCCTGAAAATGGGCAGCCCGGGCAATACGGTTGGTTGTGCCCCTCAAACCTACACCTTCCCGATTGAGGATGTTTTAACCAACACGCCTAACACCAAATACACCTTCTGGTTTGATGACGGTACGCCTGTCATGGAATTCACACAGGAAAATGTTCCTTCTGAGATCACACATATCTTTACTACCAGCTCCTGTGGCAAGAATGGCAACCAGTTTACCCTGTATGGCAAGGCAGAGAACCCATGCGGTGGCACCGAGGTAACGGTTAGCTCCATAAAAATAGGGGCAAGTCCTCAGGTGAATTTTGGCTTCAACGCCACCGGCATATGCGTACGTTCTGAAATTCCCTTCTCAAACACCACAGTCAGCGGCAACTCCATCACCAATACCGGCAATTGCACCTCCCAGTCTGCCTTTACCTGGAAAATAGAGCCCGCCACTGGTTGGACCTTACCCGCCGGCACTACGCTTGCTTCCGAAAACATAAACATCAAGTTTACTTCAGCAGGTGTTTACAGGGTATCTTTGAAGTCGACGAATGGTTGCGGCTTTACGGAGGTTACAAAAGAAGTGAATGTGATGACGCCGCCAAAGGCGATCTTTGCCATGGAACACGAGGAGGCTGGCTGCAAGAATCTTCCGGTAACAATCAATAACATGTCGGAGGGAGATGAACTCAGTTACCAATGGTCTGTTTCTCCTAACTCCGGATTTTCTTACCTGAGCGGCAATGCCACCAGCAACAACCCTATTTTCAACTTTACGGAAGCAGGCACCTACACCATTACGCTGCTTGCCTCCAACTCCTGCGCTATCAGTACGGCTACCACAGAACTGGTGGTAAAAGATAAGCCAGTAGTAACTCTTCCCGGCAACCAGACCTACTGCGGTCCTCAAACACTTAAATTCGGTGCTGCCAGCACAGCGCACAAACCAACCTACGATGCCCGGAACGGCACTATCTCGGCCTACTCCTGGGTAGTAACCGGAGGAGCCGATCCGGTTACCTTTACAGGCGGCACCAACGCCCAGTCGCAGTATCCGGAGATCCGTTTTCCTTCAGCCGGTACCTACACGGTAACCCTGCAGGCGACCAATGAGTGTGGTGTGTCAGAGGCTAAAACGCAGACAATTACTATCCATCAGCTCTCCAACAACACCCTCAGCGCAAACCAGAGCATCTGTGTGGGTAGTTCGGCAGCCAACATAACCGGTTCAGAGCCGATTGGTGGCGACGGCAACTATACCTATAAATGGTACAAGAGCACCACCAGCGCCAGTACCGGCTTTGCCGAGGTAGCAGGCGAAAACAATAAGGATTTCGCCCCTGGCGCTGTACCCGAAAAAACCTGGTATTACCGCGAAGTGATTTCTGCTGGCTGTACAGTTGCCTCTGCCCCGGTTGAGATTGATGTAAAGCCGGCTCCAGCTGCTCCTGCTGTTGCCTCGCAGGTGATTTGCAGAGGCTCCAAAGCTACCCTTAAAGCTACAGGCGCAGGCGGGAATATAACCTGGTACGATGCCAATAACACTAAACTGGCAGAGAACACAGACACATACGAGACGTCGGCGCTCACGCAATCGGCTACCTATTATGCGGTGATAGAAACAGAAGGCTGCTCCAGCCCCAGAACAGAGGTAAAGGTGGAGGTGCAGGAGCCTATCAGCAACAACCTGTTGGGAGCAGACCAGAATGTGTGCCTGGGCCAGCCAGTTACTGTTTCGTCGGGCAGCACGCCAACAGGCGGCAGCGGCACCTACACCTATTTCTGGGAAATTAGCACTACTTCCGAAACGGCTGGTTTTGCGTCTGCCCCCGGCACCAACTCTGGCCCAGACTACACCTTAGCGGCCGCCAACCAGACTACCTGGTTCAGAAGATCTGTAACAGGAGGCGTATGCGACGCCAGCCTCAGCAACGTGCTGAAAGTGGAAGTAACCCCAGCCATTACAGGCAACATCATAACCGGTGAGCAAACCATTTGCGAAAACAACATACCCACCAGGTTGAGCGGCCCAGAGCCTACCGGAGGAGAAGGCAGCGGAACTTTTACCTATACCTGGGAGTACAGCACCACCAGTGCCAGCACCAACTACGAAGTTATTCCTAATGCCACCGGCCGCGAGTATGCTCCTGCTGCACTCGCTGTTACGACCTGGTTTCGGAGAACGGCAACATCAGGTGGGTGCCAGGTAGCATCTGCCCCTGTTAAAGTAACCGTAAATGCAGCTCCCAGTGCTCCTACAGTGGCAAATACAACTATGTGCTCCGGCAGCATTGCCACCCTTACCATCAGCACCCCGACTGGTAGCTACGATTGGTTCGAAGACCAGGTAAGTGCTACCCCACTTTTTACAGGCACACAATTTAAGACGCCAGTGCTCACCGCCACCACCACCTACTACGTGCAGCTGACCGATGCCACCGGCTGCCACAGTACCAGAACTCCGGTTACGGTAACGGTCTATCCGCCTTTGGCTGCCAACACCATTGGAGCGAGCCAGGTTATTTGCATAGGCGAAAAGCCGGCAGACTTAGTTGGCTCCACACCAACAGGCGGCGATGGCACCTACACGTATACCTGGGAGCATAGTACCGACAACCGCACCTGGACTGCTGCTCCCGGCATCAGCAGCTCCAAAGATTACCAGCCACCTGTGCTGACGCAGGAAACCTGGTATCGCCGTCGTGTATCATCAGGTGGGTGCGATGAGGTTTCGGTTCCGGTACAGGTAGTTGTGAACAGCCTGGTGAGCAACAACACCATCAGTGCTTCCCAAACCATTTGTACAGGCACCCGGCCAACAGCCCTGAGCGGTACAGCACCAACAGGCGGGGACGGCAATTTTACATATCGCTGGGAAATGAGCCTCAACGGCCCCACCGGCTTGTATACCACAGCACCAGGCATCAGCGACCAGGCAGGTTATGAGCCTGCTGCCCTCACACAAACCACCTGGTTCAGGCGCGTGGTGTCGTCCGGCGACTGCCCCAACCCATCGGCAGCTGTAGAGATAACAGTGCAGAATAACGTTGCCAACAACCTGCTTTCGGGGGAGCAGACTGTCTGCTCCGGCAGCAGTGGCATTGCCCTAACAGGTACCTTACCTACGGGAGGAAATGGCGTGTATACGTATATTTGGGAGGTTAGCACACTCAATGCGCAGGATGGCTTTACGCCAGCACCCGGAACACGTGCTGAGCAGCATTACACCACCGGCACCCTCACCCAGACTTCCTGGCTTAGAAGGCGCGTACTTTCTGCCCCCTGCGCTGACCATACCAGCGTAGCCATACAGGTTACTGTTAACCCTACCATCAGCAACAACACCATTTCTGCTGAGCAAATAATCTGCGCCGGCACAGCTCCCGCAGAACTCACTGGCTCTACTCCTCTTGGTGGCGATGGCACCTATGTATACCTCTGGGAGTACAGCACCGAAAGCTCCACCAGCGGCTTCAGACCAGCCATTGGCATGAACAATGGCCAGCACTACCTGTCGGGGGTTCTGTATGAAACCACCTGGTTCAGACGTACGGTTGTATCAGATCCTTGCCAGCCTGTTGCCAGTGCACCGATTAAAGTAACGGTGAGCCCAATTATCACTAACAACATCATTTCTGGTAACCAGACCTTGTGCACGGGCAGCGCACCCAGCCTTATTACGGCGCTGGTACCAGCTGGAGGAGACGGCACTTATGCCTATAGTTGGGAGGCGAGCACAGACGGAGTTACCTATGCTGTTGCCTCCGGAAACAGTACACAAGCAACTTACCAGGCTGGCACGCTACTGCAAACCACCTGGTTCAGGCGAGTCGTTAGCTCCGGCAACTGTACTAATGCAAGCGCTCCTGTTATCGTAACCGTAAACGAATTACTTACGGCTAATATCATCTCAGAAGATCAGCTGATCTGTATGGGTGCCACCCCGATGGGGCTTACCGGCACTGATCCGGAAGGAGGCACTGGCTCCTACACCTATTTGTGGGAAAGCAGCACGGTGGGCGAAAGTGCAGGTTATGGCCCGGCCACAGGCACCAACACAGGCGTAAGCTACTTTCCGGGCACAATAACACAAACAACCTGGTACAGAAGAGTAGTTACAGCAGGGCCCTGTCCGCCACACCGGAGCAATATTATTAAAATTACGGTTACGCCACCTATCAGCAACAACAGAGTCTCTTTGCCACAATCTATCTGCGAAGGCACCTTGCCTGCACCACTTACCGGTTCTGCCCCAACAGGCGGGAATGGTGTATACCGATATGTTTGGGAGAGCAGTATTACCAGCGCCACAGCAGGCTTTACCACTGCCACCGGCACAAGCGACCAGGCAAATTACACACCAGGGCAAACACCTGTTACCACTTGGTTCAGGAGGGCTGTTTACTCCGAAGGCTGCGTGCAGATTTCCGCTCCAATACAGATTACAGTAACCAAGCCTATCACCAACAATGTGGTGCATGCAGAGCAGGTGATTTGTGTGGGTACTGCTCCGCTGCCCTTTTCAGGCACAACTCCTGAGGGTGGCACTGGTAACTATCAATACCTGTGGGAAGTCAGCCACAACAATATCAGCTATAGTCCGGCCGCAGGTACCAATAACGAGGCTGATTATACGGCCGGACCGCTAACTGTCACGACCTGGTTCCGTCGTATTGTTACTGCCGGCCCTTGTGCAGCCTCTGTCAGCAATGAGATCAAGATAGATGTAAACACACCCGTTACCAACAATACCATCGGGTCTCCGCAGCATGTTTGTGCGGGCGTTCAGCCAGCCACCCTGTTTGGCTCATCTCCTGCAGGCGGCAGCAGGAGCTACACGTACCTGTGGGAATACAGCACCACCAGTGCCACCACAGGCTTTGCGACTGCCCCGGGCACCTACGACCAGGCTAACTACACCCCGCCTAAACTCATGCGCAATACCTGGTTCCGGCGCAAAATAATCTCGCTGCCCTGCCAGGAAAGCATCAGCGCTACCGTGCTGATTACAGTGGACCCGCAACCCCTAGCCCCGCATGCCAGCGGCGCCACGATCTGCCCGGGTAAGTCCGCCAGATTTACCGCCACGGCACTGGCTGCCACTTACTCCATCCAATGGTTTGATCAGGAAGAAGGAGGATTGCCTTTAGCCACAGGTGAAACTTATAACACAGCCCCTCTGCTGGCCACTACTGATTTTTATGTGCAAACAGTAAACCCATTTGGCTGCCCCAGCGACAGAGTGAAGGTAACCGCCATCGTAACGGAACCTGCCGTGGACGCCGGGGAGGATGTAACCATAATAGCTGGCAGAACGGCTCAACTGGTAGCCAGAGGCGGTGCCACTTACAAGTGGTCTCCGGCAGAAACACTTTCTGACCCTACTTTGGCAAGTCCAGTGGCCCAACCAAATGAGACTACTACGTACACTGTTACGGTCACGACGAAGGAGGGCTGCTTCTTTACCGATGAGGTGACTGTGATTGTGCTCCCGGCAGTTAAAATATCGAACATGATCACCATGAACGGAGACGGCATAAATGAGACATGGTATATCGAGAACATAGAGCAATATCCCCGATGCCAGGTCCAGATCTTTACACGCTGGGGAGCAAAGATCTTCGAATCTACGGGGTATCAGGTCCCCTGGGACGGCACCCACAACGGTAAACGTCTTCCTATGGCCGCCTACTACTACATTATTAAGCTAGACGAGAAAGAAGAAGCCATGTCGGGCAGCATTACACTTATTAAGTAGCAGAAGCATGAAACATCTCATAACGCTAATGATCGCCTGCTGCTTTTGCACATGCGCCTGGAGCCAGCAGCGCGCGCAGTTCAGCCAGTACATGCAGAACAACTACCTCATTAACCCGGCTGTGGCAGGCATAGAGAGCTACGCCGATGCCCGCTTTGGTTACCGCACCCAGTGGACAGGTGTAGAAGGAGCCCCACAGACATTTTATGCCAGCATACATACGGCCCTAAACAAGAACGACCGGAACGCGCTTCCGCTGAAGGTGCTCAACAGCAGAGCCGGTAAACCAAGAACGAATGCCAACCGAAACAACCGGTTCCATGTAAGCCCGCACCATGGTGTGGGAGCCGTGGCGCAGATGGACCAGGCAGGATTGCTGCGAACAGCTTCTCTGAACCTGAGCTATGCCTACCATCTGCCAATTACCAGAAACATCAACCTCTCCAGCGGTATCTACTCCGGCCTGATGCAGCTGAACATTAACCGTGATGCCGCTGTGATGCAAACTCCGGATGACCCCTTTTTATATGCCGAGGGTGCCAACATACTTAAGCTGGATCTGGGGGTAGGCCTCTGGCTATACAGCCCTGATTTCTTTGTGGGCGTGTCGGGCGCTCAGCTGGTAAAAAGCGGCAACGATGTGTATGATACCGGCGAGGGCCCGCGCGCCACCATGCAGCCTCACTATTTTGCCACGGGCGGCTACAGGATCAGCGTAATGGACAACCTGACTTTTACCCCATCCTTTCTCCTGAAGCTGGCACCATCTAGCAGGCAAACCGCACTGGACTTCAATATAAAGACAACCTATCTGCAGCGGTTCTGGGCAGGCCTCTCGTACAGGCAAAAGGATGCGGCTTCTGTTATGGCTGGTGTACACGTGAGTCATCTGCTGGACATAAGCTACTCCTACGATTTCGCCACCTCCGATATGAGCATGATTAATACTAACAGCCAGGAAGTGGTACTAGGTATAAAGTTGAACAACCCCCACAAAGTTATCTGTCCGAAATGGATCTGGTAAAAGGATTTCCGGAAGATAGTGGCCACTACAGCTTCGCCACATAAGTCATCTAGCATCTGAAATGGGAGCCGCTGTATCACTCCACCTTATTCGACATCTGAGTGTATGAAGGTCTGTCAGGTGGAGGAGTAATTATTGTAATGAAAAATGGCCTGCCCAGATGTCTGGTTATTCTGCTGCTTGTTAGATGTATCCGACAGATTTTACTTGATGGCACGTAGCGTATAGGAAACGATTCTACTGTACGGAAATCAAATTACTTTAATGCCGTACTTATCCATTGCACATGAGCAGATTCTTCGCACTGCCCCCATTCCTTCTGTATTCAACCTGAAAGCCAAGGTTTTTTCTGCATTTCCATAAACCCCGCCCGATGAAAAGCTGATCAGGAGCAGCAGAAGCGTCTGGAACTCATCTTGTAAGGAAAAATCTTGAACCCGCTAAGGTCTATCGTAAGGGCACTTTTCTGTAATTTGAACAATGAGTAAAACCGGCTGTATTTCATCTAAAAGCTCTTTTATTTTTCCCTGCAAGATTAGCTCCGGAGGGCCCTTTTCATTAGAATAATTTAGGAAGCAGGGCACCGGTAGCAAGTGAAACATCCTGAACGCTCTCGGGCACACAGAGTTTTCTAATCCTTCCTTCAAAACAGAAAAAAATCTGGCATTGAATTCCGGAAGCTTGTGGCGCAGTCTATCCGCATTTGCCATTCCTGTCATAGAAAATCTGATCGTCTCTCAGGCAGCATCAAGTTTAATAGTAAAAATCTGGTTCCAGAACAGCCTTTCTGAAGAATGCCATCACGTGCTTTGCTACTGCAAGTGTTTTACAAAACCATAAATAATAAAACACGTACACCACACATCTCGCAACAAGAATATCCATATAACTATATATACCGCTATAAAATCATCAGCCTAAGCAAGAAAACCCATTTTTAGAACCATTTAAGACAGATCAGGAAGGCCCAGAACAAAGTCTGAAACTTGCATTCGATTCCGCTGTTTAAATTAATTTGATGTACAGGAAGCATCTGCTCATTAACTGGTGGCGAAGTGATGCAGCAATACAAAATTGTACGGGAGGGAAACGACAATTTCTGCAGTGGGCAAATAAAGGCTAAAATAAATTTTTATCTTATTATTTATTGATATTTCCCTATAAAGTTTTCCGTTTAGGATTGATTCATACAAGCTTAAGAATATTCATTTTTTAAAGAAAAAAGGTAAATTATTTTAAATATTCCTATGAATTATTTTACTATTTTATAAAAAATTAAGGATAATTATGACAAGATTCAAAACTACTATATGCTGTTAATTAATCTCAGCTTCTGAAGCAGACAATATGCAATTCACAATATTTACTTTTTTATCTTCGTTAAATACCCTTCAAGCATAATAAAAAGTATTTTTTCAAAATAAATATGGATTAAAGAATATTATTTCTAAATTTAGATCTTCAATAAAGGAAGGCCAACCGTTGCTGCTTACTTTTCCTTATACCTCGTATTTAGTGTTTGTTACAGAATTATAAATAAGTATGCGTTTTTGACAAGAATTTATTGTTTACTTATAAACTTAAGTTTTTTGCTTTTAGGCCTCGTAAGTCATCAGAAAATAGCCTGAAAGCCACCAATACTATCCGCCCCCTATATTCTTCTTATTGCTTGAAAACAGCTTATTATTGCTTTATACTACACTATACTTCCTCCTGCAGCTAGAGGAGTTGATGGTAGTGCCAGTCCTTACTTAAGCGACTAATTCATTTTAATAAGTTCTTTTATGAAGTCTGAATCGCCAACCACTATCAATTTGGAGAGCCGGAGTAAATCGTACCCAATTGATTTTGTTGAACCTAGATTAAAAACCTATTTCATTGCCATAATGAAGTTTGTAGCGAATGCTTTCAAGCTGCCTGTACCTGTTGCCAGTTTTATCCGTCTATCGCAGGCATGGTTTACACAGGAGTCCGCGGGCCACCAGAGCAAGGCAGCCTCGCTGAAGTATGAGCAATGCCACATGGACACCAACCAGCTTTTTCCAGCACAGGCAGGCCGCATAGGCGCTACAAACGGCCACCAAAGCAACAATGGCAAGGTGTCTTTTCTGGGCGGTTCTATCTTGAACAGAATTGACTCGCTCCCTCTGGCTGTGCTAAGATCAAAAGAGCAGACAGGCACAAAATCTTTACTGAACAGACCTACGAAGAAGCAGTCTGCAAACGCAGCCCTGCTAAATGGCAGTGTTATAGCCGACAGTGAAGCCCGTCAGATTTACGCGCTGCTGCACGAAACAGAAAAGCTCGCTAAGACCGGAAGCTGGGAATATGAGCCATTGACGAAACGCTTTATCTGCTCCAAAAACATTAACAGGCTTCTTAACATTCCGCACGGGCAAAAGATACAGCACTTCCATACGCTCCTGCCTTACCTATCGGTCGAGTCCAGAGCACTTGTGCAGGAAAGCTGGAACCAGATCCTGTCGCAGGAACGCAAAAAAATGAACCATGAGCTACAGTTAACCGGCATCCATGAAAGCAAGTGGGTACGATTAAACGCCAAACCGGTTTACGATGGCACCAGCGTTATAAAAATTATCGGCATTATTCAAGACATCACAGAAACAAAAAAGCATGAAGCACAACTACTAGCAGACAAGGCAAAAGCCGAGCAGTCAAACATGGTCAAATCCGAATTCGTGTCGGTGCTGAGCCATGAAGTACGCACGCCGCTCAATGCCATTATGGGCCTTACCCACCTGTTGCTGCAGGAAGAGAGTATTGTGGGAAAAAACAAGGCTAACCTGGAGAGCATCCATTTTTCCTCGCAGAACATGCTCGGCCTCATAAACAACACACTGGATTATTCAAGAATCGAAGCCGGCAAAATAGAGCTGGAGAAGGTTAACTTTCATCTTAAAGATCTGCTACGGGACATTCATCGCTCTTTGCTGCCAAAGGCAACGGAGAAACAGCTGAAATTTGACCTGTCGTTCGACATTAAAACACCGGCAGTGGTTGCCGGAGACCCTTCCAGACTTACCCAGATACTGAACAACCTCACCAGCAACGCCATCAAGTTCACAGCAACCGGATGCGTAAAACTCTCTGTCGATGTTGTTTACCAATCAAACAATGAATGGGTGCTGGAGTTTTCCGTAGCCGACACAGGCATGGGCATTCCGGAAGACAGGCAACATCTTATTTTCGAAAGCTTTACGCAAGCCAATACAGCTATAAACCGGCAGTATGGCGGCACTGGTCTGGGCCTGACCATCACCAAAAGGCTGGTAGAACTGCATAAAGGCAGCATTAAAGTGAAAAGCTCTCCCGGCCAAGGCTCTGAGTTTTCAGTATTTTTACGATTTGTAAAACCCAACCCAACCCTGGTTACCTTGAAAAGCAACAGCACAACCGAAAGCCAGAACACCGGCCTGAAGGATACCAAAATATTGGTAATTGACGACAACTCCTTTAACAAAATGGTGGCCAAGCAACTGCTCATAAAATGGCAAGCCGAGGTAGACACGGCAGACGATGGTGTTGATGCCCTGGAAAAGGTGAAAGAAGCTAACTACGACCTGATTCTGATGGACCTCTATATGCCTATAATGGATGGGTTCGAAGCAATTTCGGAGCTTCGCCAAAGAGGCTATCAGATGCCGATCGTGGCTCTGACAGCCAATGCCAGTGAGGAAGAAAAAAACAAAGTGCTGGCACTGGGCGGCAATGATTACCTGACTAAACCCTTCATTCCGCAGGTTCTGTACAACAAACTGGTGCAACAGATCAACACTGTAAAAATGCTGAGCTAGCATCGCGCAGGAGCCATCTGGCAGGGCAGGCACAGAATATGCAGAAGCAAAAGCGCTTCTCTCCGCTGCTTACAAGCCGCCGGCAGCCTGTACTGAAGTGAGCCAGACTCGGGAGTGCAGCAGCAAGCAGATTATGCCATGAAGTATTTTGCTGAGCCAGTTTACACGGGCTAGGGGCAAGAAAAAAACAAAAAATTATCTTACAATCAGTTTAAGCAATATGTCTGTATTAGAAACTAAGTCCCCCACTACAATCTTTGTGCTGGAAGACGACCTTTGGTATTCCCAGTTTCTTTCCTATCATCTATCCCTTAATCCAGACCACAAAGTGGAGGTGTTTAATGATGTTGACAGTTTTATGAGCAGGCTGCACGAGGCTCCTGATATCGTTACACTCGATTATTACCTGCCAGGTTATGCCGGAGAAACCATCCTGAAAAAAATTATGGCCGCCAGCCCCAGAACCTACACGTTGGTGGTATCAGGCCAGGACGACATCAGCAAAGCAGTGGATCTTCTGAAGCAAGGCGTGCATGATTATATTGCTAAGAACGATGAGACAAAAGAAAGGCTCTGGAGCATCGTAGAGAAAATAAAGCAGAACATATCCCTTAAACAGGAAATTGAGGTGCTCCGGAAGGAGGTAAAGCAGAAGTACTCGCTGGGTTCGGAACTGGTTGGCAGCTCAGAGCCCATGCAGAAAATATTTACGCTGGTAGAAAAAGCCTCCAACAGCAATATTAACGTTACCATTACCGGCGAGACAGGCACTGGCAAGGAACTGATAGCCAAGGCTATACACCAGCACTCTAACAGGTCGAACAAGCCTTTTGTAGCTGTCAATATCTCTGCCATACCAAGCGAGTTACTGGAGAGTGAGCTGTTTGGCCACGAGAAGGGTTCTTTTACGGGTGCCACCAATCAGCGCATCGGAAAGTTTGAGGAGGCAAACGGCGGCACCCTGTTCCTCGACGAAATCGGGGAAATGAATATTAACCTGCAGTCTAAGCTGCTGCGGATTCTGCAGGAAAGGGAAGTAACCCGCATAGGTGCCAAAGGCACGGTGGCGATAGATGTGCGCATACTTACCGCTACGCACCGTAACCTGATAGACGAAGTTAAGAAAGGCAACTTCAGAGAAGACCTGTATTACAGGCTCCTTGGCATCCAGATTCACCTGCCTCCACTCCGGGAGCGTGGGCATGACCTGCTGCTGATAGCCCAGAAGCTGCTGGCAGATTTCTGCGAACAGAATGCTATGCCACCCAAGCGCATAACCCCCGATGCCCAGAAAGTGCTGCTAAAACACACCTACCCGGGCAACGTAAGAGAGCTGAAAGCTGTGGTAGAACTGGCAGCAGTACTATCTGACAAAGAAACTATTACACCTGAAGATATTCAGCTTCCGGAACAAAAGCAGGCACACCACGTGGCGCACCTGCAGGAGGAGAAAACGCTTGATGAATACATTGCAGAAACGGTGCAGAAGTACCTCGACAAGTATAATTATAATGTTCTTAGTGTGGCAGACAAACTAAAAATAGGGAAATCTACCATTTACCGTATGATCAGGAAGAGAGAGGTTCATATTGCAGACAAGTAAGAAATTGTGCTTGTTACCTGTACTTTCACGTCAGCGCGTGGTACGGCTGGGCACTCTTCATAGCAAATACACAATACAGCCATCCTACGTACTATTACCATACTGCCTGGCGCTTATGGAGAACTGTTGCAGCTTCTAAGCAAAGCAGAATCGACGGCATCTTAAGGCTTTGCAGATACAATACCAGGCTGCTTTAAAGCAATCTGCTTTGCAACAAATGACAAACAAACTTAGTCAGCACACGGCAGAAAAGGCGGGTACAGGCGCAATGATGCAGAGGCCACCCTTTTACTACTGTTTTTATTTTTTACCAGCTTCATGAAGCGCCTGGCCTGCTTAGCAGCTACAGCGTTCAGCTCCATCTCGCCCAGCCCGAATAATGGCTTTAAGGGCAGCAGGAGGCTGGCTTAGCAGGGAGCAATTTATGGGATACAGGCAACATTTATCTGAGCCGCTTAAACCAGGGAAGAGGTTCTATATGTTCCTTCACTCCCCGGAAAACCTGACTGAATCATTGTCATATTTTTGTAACAGTAGTAGCAGTATAAAGCTTAAATGGAAATTACTAAGCAAGTTATCGAAACTAACCCTAACCCGGTTTACGTAAAAAATGAACTGGGCAAATTTGTTCTGGCTAATAGTGCTTATGCCGCCTTGCATGACCTGAGTGTTGAGGAGCTATTGTCGCACGGAGCCAGCAACCTGGACTATTCGCACGAACGCGACCTTGAGATTTTAGCATCTGGCGAGACAGCAAAAGCTGAGGAATATTACAGGCTGAAAAATGGCGGAAAGATCTGGTACCAGACAACCAAGATGCCACTTAAACAGCAGAACGGTGTAAACTACCTGCTCTCAATCTCGACCGACATTACGGAGTGGAAAGAAGCACTACAGGCGGCTACAGAGTCAGTTAAAGGCAAGGAGACTTTCCTGGCCAATATGACAAACGAAATTGTGACGCCCATTAATGCTATTATCGGCATGGCCAGGCTTGTTAAAAAAGGATTCCTGAACAAGGCGCAGGAAGAGTACCTGAACATTATTTTATCGATAGCAGACAACCTGCTGTGCATGCCCAACAATATTCTGGACTACGAAAGAATAAACGCTGGTGCCCTTGGCATGGAGTTTATTCCGTTTAATGTATCCTCTACTGTACGGGATACGGTTAGAGCCTTAGGACAATCAGCCAATGAACAGGGCCTGGAGCTCAACTGCCACGAGACCACCGAAAACATACCGATAGTTGAAGGAGATCCATTCCGTCTGAGCCAGATCCTGATTAACCTGATTAAGAATGCGATCAAGTTCACAAAAAAAGGAGACATTACCGTTTCTACTGAAGTGGCAGCCAGGAGCAGCAAGTCGATCACGCTCGAATTCTGCGTTAAAGACACAGGCATAGGCATGACAGCGGAAAAATTTGAAAGCCTCCTGCGGAGCTTTAACCAGGAAAACAGCAATACACCTCCTTTGTTTGCAGGTACCGGCCTGGGGCTAACCATCTGTAAAAGCCTGATAGAATCACAGGGGGGCCGGATATGGGTAGAAAGTGAGCCTGGCAGAGGGAGCCGTTTTTATTTTCAGATCCCCTTCCTTATCAGCGAGAAAGCCATTTTTGAGGAAGCCGAACCGCCAGCGAACAACAACTTAAAAGGCCTGAATCTGCTGCTGGTAGAAGACAATCAGGTAAACCAGTTGCTCACCGTATCGCAGTTGGAAGAATGCGACGTAAATGTAGATGTGGCGCTGGATGGCGAAGATGCCCTGTCAAAGACCAGAGAAAAGGCGTATGATCTCATCCTGATGGACATCCAGATGCCCGTGCTGGATGGCATCGTCGCCACTTCGCGTATCCGCAAAGAATATAACCTCAATAACAACACGCCTATCGTCGCCTTTACGGCCAATGCGCATAAAATAGACCTGGGCCAGTATAAAAGTGCCGGTTTTACGGATTACCTGCTAAAACCTTACAACAAAACAAATCTATTCCTGACCATCTCGAAATACACCGGTCAGCTACTGAAACGCAAGCCGGTTACCAGAGGCAAATTTAACATGGACGCTAGACCCGCTGCTCTTTACGATTTCTCCGGTCTGGGCGACCTGGCAAATGATGCCGCCTTTATACGCAAAATGCAGCAACTTTTTATAGATACAGTACCCGGCCAGCTAGGAGAACTGCATGAAGCTATTCAGCAGCAAGACTGGGACCAGGTAGTATATATCGCCCACCGGCTAAAATCTACTTTTGGCAACATCAAGATCACAGCAGCGGCAGACGCCCTGAAGAAAATGGAAAGTGTGGCCCGGTCCGGAAACGAGCTACACCAAATAGAGGAGCTGTTTAAAGAGGTGAGCCAGGCAACAGAAAAGGTGTTGCATGTTTTCTCCGATTTATTGCAGCAAACCGCCTGAGAAAACATTTAATGCCAACAGCAGCATGAGCAAGCAGAAAAGCAGGATCAATATGGAACACCCCTGTAGCAGCTGAGGCAGCATCTTTCCCGGATAAGGGGTTACAGACACTCTTCAACGTATCAAACAAAGGCCCTCCGGAGCAATTGCTGCTCCGAAGGGCCTTTTTCATTTAAATAATTTGTTGCCTGCCTTCAAGAAGCTGTTATAAAGACTTTATCCCCCTAATATTGGCAGGAGGAGAGCATATGAAATCCATCCTTTTGGCTCCCACCCCTGTCTAATCTGTAAAGCGAAACTAAAAGCTATATTCCCTCTCCTTTTCACTTTCAGAAATCTGTTGTGTCATTTTGGGATTTCGGGGTTCATATTGAGACGCATGTTGCATAGTTTCCTGTGGCACACTAACAAAATATTAAAAATAAAGCGGCCAAAATGAGTATAAACAGCCGATTATATGATTTTTGATATAATATATATTATTTATTACCAATGGCACGATATTTCCAATAGACCCAGCAAAAGGAAATTCCTGATTTATTATTGAATAATACCAAAGAAGCAAGTTTTCCTTTTTATGCTCCCGGCCTTCACATGGCAGCTTCAATACAGTATAGCGAATCTTAACTCACTAAAAAGACTTCAGCACAGCTGATTATTTATATGAAAAAAAAATTACTGATTGTAGATGACGAACCTTCGATAGGTTTGATTCTGGAACACTACTTCGCTAAAGAATATGCTGTCACCATCAAGCTAAACGGCCAGGAGGCTATGAACTGGCTCCAGGAAGGAAACCATGTCGACTGCATCGTGGCAGATTATGAAATGCCCTTCATGAACGGATTCGAATTTATCCAGCAACTCCAGTCCAGCATTTTCTTCAAAGACATTCCCCTGGTAATGCTCTCTGGCAAAGACGAGACCAGCGACAAAATACAGTGCTTAAGAGAAGGAGCAGATGACTACATGATCAAACCCTTTAATCCGGAGGAGCTTGATATCAGAATCAAGAATATGCTCAGGAGAATTAAAATTTAAAGTGCGGGGTATGAAAAAGAAGATAGTGTATCTGGCAACCGACCCGCAACTGGCCCTTAACTTCAGGATAAAATATAATGAAGTATTTGATGTACAGCATTTCGATAATCCAACGCACTTATTGTCGTGGCTAACACAGGGCGAACGTACAGATGCCATCTTTAATGCATCTAACCCGGCCTCGCCATTGGGGCTCAGCCTGATAAGGACAGTAAAAAAGGAAGTAGGGTTAAATCTACCGGTTTTCTGGGTTACAGAGGAAGTCATTTCACCTGCGCTACGTGATCTGTTACTAAATGCCGGAGTTTCAGATATCTTCAGAAAGCTCCCGAATGAACAAACATTGGTAACTCGCCTGAATTATCTGTCGGCCCCAAAGCAGTCGGGTTCTTTTCTGGCGAACCCTCCAACGTACGCCTTTAAGCATTCTTTCCAGAAAAGAGCTTTTGATATCATATTTTCTGCAACAGCCCTGTTTTTCCTGCTACCAGTAATGGCCATTATTGCCATTTTGATCAAGCTGGAGTCGAAAGGGCCGGCCTTGTATTATTCTTACCGCGTGGGAGAAGGGTACAAGATATTTAAGTTCTGGAAATTTCGCTCCATGCGGCAAGATGCAGACCTGATGCTGAGCTCGGTTAAGGACCTGAATCAATATCAGACAACAACCGGAAATGAGGGGCATGAGACTAATAATGTGTGCGAAACATGCCTGAACCAGGGATCGGATTGCCAGAAAAAACTGGTAGATACCACCGGCCAGTTGATATGCGAAAAATATTATCAGCACCTGAAAAAAGGAAACGGAAATGCCTCCTTCATTAAAATTGTAAACGATCCGCGCATCACCAGAATCGGCACTTTTATTCGTAACACCAGCCTGGATGAGTTGCCCCAACTTTATAATGTGCTCCGCGGCGACATGTCAATTATAGGCAACAGACCGCTGCCACTTTATGAGGCCGAGAAAATCACAACCGACCAGTTTGCTGCCCGGTTTATTGCACCGGCCGGGATCACGGGCCTTTGGCAGGTGAGCAAGCGCGGAAAGGGCGGATATCTGTCGGAAGATGAGCGCAAAGCACTCGACATTGAGTACGCCAAAAATTATTCCTTTAAAAGAGACCTCCTAATAATTTTCAAAACTATACCAGCCATGTTTCAAAAAGAAAATGTTTAAAACAATGTTAAATATGAAAAAAATTTCACTCGCCATTTTACTGGTCCTGCATGGCATGCTAGCCATTGCTCAAACCGATCCTGCACCGGGAGCATCTGACTGGGAGAAAAAGCTGTTTATTTCGGAATATGCCATCCCCTTGCTCATAGAGGCCGCTATTACAAATTCGCCGGAGTTGGAGAATGCAGAAGCAACCAGACAATCTGCTCAGGAACAAAGGAAAATAACGAAGAAAGCCTTCTTCAGCAACTTCTCTCTTAACTCAGGCTACACCTATGGCACCTGGAACAACTTTAATATTAATGGGGAAGCTGTTAATTCGCTGAACGCGTTCGATGCCCCCTTGCGGGCCAGGTATAACATGGGCATCTCTATGTCGTTGCCATTGGGGCAACTGGTTAGCCGACATAACCAGTTAAAAATACAAGATCTGACCATTGCACAGGTTGATGCCAATAAAAGAATTACGGAAAGAGGCATCAGGCAGCAAGTAATAACCCTCTACCAGACCTTAGTATTGGCAAAGTCGCAGCTGGAACTACAGCAGCAAGCCTACCAATCGGCAGTGATCAGCCATGAACTGGCCGAAAAACAATTCAGAAGCGGGGAAATACAGATAGATGTTATGTCTAATGTGCAGCAAACCTACACCTCCATGACAGGTGCTCTGCAGTCCGCTAAGGTAAATTATGAAACAACTCTTCTGATGTTGGAAGAAACAATAGGAACAAGAATAATCGACTTAATACAAAGCAAATGAAACTAACAGATATCTTCAAACTTCTACGTCAGAACTGGTTCCTGCTGGTAGCAGTAACCTCCGTAACGGCAGCATCCATCTTTTTCTTCACTAAGAACACAGATGAAGAGTACACCTCTGACACAACCATTTATACGGGTATAGCAACAGGGTATAACCTGAGCAGTGTAACAGAAAGCAGCAACCAGTATAAAGCTGCCAACAATGCGTTTGCCAACCTGATCTCTATCATCGACTCCAGGGATATCCGTAAGGAACTAGGCTTCAGGCTATTGGCCATGCACCTGATGTTGAAAGAACACAACCCGGAAATTATTCAGGAAGAAAACTATGTCAAACTTCAGAAGGCAATACCAGCTGCGCTCAAAGCAAAGGTAGTCGGAGCAACTGTTGAAGAGACAGCTGATAACCTGGCCAGCTACTACCATGCAACCGCCAAAAATGAGATCCGGGATATTATCAATTCAGAAGACTTCACCTATTCAGAGAGCTCTTTTGCCACAATAAAGGCAAAACGCGACGGGGACAGCGACCTGATAATGATTTCCTATACCTCCACTGATCCGGTTCAGACCAAAATCACGCTGGATGCCCTGACTTACCTGTTTGTAGAGAAGCATAAACAACTGTTCACAGCCCAATCGGAGTCAGTGGTGAGCTACTTCACAACCGGGGCCGAACAAGCGCTGCAGAAGTTAAAACTGGCCGAAGAGAACCTTCTGAATTTTCAGCAGGCTAACAACATTATAGACTACAACGCGCAGGTTGGCTCTACTGCTTCAGAAAAAAGCGCTCTCCTGGCCAAGTACAACGACCTGGAGATCGAGTATGCCGGCGCCCTGGCTACCTTAAACTCACTGGAGCAAAGCTTAAAAGAAAGGGGCGTTCCTAATCTGTATAGCCAGGAGGTGCTTCAGCTTAAAAACAAGCTTTCCAGGATAACGACAGAAATTGTAGAGCTGGAGCTGCTTAACAAAGGAAAATCGAACCCGGCCTACAACAACAGGCTGGCGGCACTGAAGCAGGATGCCAATGATTTGTCTTCTAAAATGATGGGATCGGTTGATAAGCACTATACCAACACACATACCATCCAGGGCCTGCCAACCGCCACCATGCTTACCGACTGGGTTAGAAACACCTTTCTGGTAGAGGAACTAAAAAGCAAAATGAGCCTGCTCAACAAGCAGAAAGCGGTATTTGCACAGCAGTATGAGAAGCTGATGCCACTCGGCGCGGAAAGCAGAAAATACACCCGCGATGTAAACATGGCTGAGCAGGAGTACCTGGCACAACTGGACGGCCTGAAGCAAAGCATGTTAAACCAGCAGAATATTGAGCTTGTTTCTCAACTTAAGGTGGTAGATCCTCCTTACATTCCTTCCAGCCCTATTGCCTCCCGGGTGCTGCTCATCTTGTTTGGTTCAATTGGTGTCTTCTTACTGACCCTTGGTGGCCTGCTGGCATATGAGCTGCTGGATCAGTCAGTACGCAGACCGTCTGTAGCAGTTAAAAAGATGAAGTATCCTGTATTCGGAGTGCTTCCCGAAACCGATGCTTCAAGTGCGAAGCAACTGCAACTCGCTCAGAATGCCGAAGATCAGCTTGCCCGCCAGCTTATCCTGAAAATGAAGCAGAAAAACAGTGTATCTGGCCCCTTTATAGTAGGTGTCCTGAGCAGCAGATCCGGTGAAGGCAAAACAGCTCTTTGTAATACACTGGCTACTTCTCTTACATCTTTAGGCATCGAGACCCAGGTTCTTTATCCTGAAAACCACAAAGGACTTGTTTCTGCTGATGATCTGGGTAATTTTTACGCACCGCTGCAAGGTGTGCTCACAAATGCTTCAATCGCCGACCTGGCGGGAGTAGGTTTTGCAAACAACGCTGTCGTAATCGTAGAATTCCCTGCCGTGCTGGAAGACACATATCCGGTTTCGTTGCTAAGGCACCTAGACCTGGTGCTGCTAACGGTAAAAGCAAACCGTGTATGGCAACAGGCAGACAAAGCCATGTTCGAGAGCATACAAAAGGTTACCAACGCTCCTATTGAGACAGTTCTGAGCGCTGTGCAGCAAGATGATGCCAAAGAAATGGTGACCATCCGGCCTAAGCATGTCCTTCAGGAACAAAAGGCACTGCAGGCACCTAAATCTCTGGCAACTGCTTAAGTTACAGGCCAGCTCAATTCCACAGCAAACTGGTTTTACACTGATATGCTACCTATGATTGAATTCTTCTTTCGCTTCACCCACTGATTAGTGCCCCTGAAGAGGAAGGAGAATTCAATCTAACAATGAGGTTCCATTTTACAACAGCACAAAAGTTTACCATCATGAGGCAACTTGTAATATCTTCTGACAATAAATCACCCAAGTTATTAATACCCTTAGTAGTTATTGCAGCTGTCGGCATTGGTTGGGGAACTGCGCAGTTCGGCCTTCTGGTACCTGGGCTGATGCTGAGCCTGCTTCTTATTCTTCCGTTTCTTTACACTGTATTTAAAGAGCCCAAAGCAGGCATTATTGCCTTTATCGCTTACTGCTTTATTTTCAACTTTTTCACCAGAGAAATTGGCCACTTTCAGTACCTCTACATCATAGAAGGCCTGTTGGTACTTTCCTGGATAGCGGCCATTTTTCATACAACAAAAGATTACGACTGGTCGCTGCTAAAAAGTGAGATTTGCGTTCTGGGAGCCATATGGATGCTTATAAACTTCGTGGAGCTATTTAATCCGGCGGGGGCAAGCTTACTTGGCTGGCTCGTAGATATGCGTTATCCGCTGCTATGGCTGCTTATTGTGCCACTTTGCATGGTCGTGTTCAACACCAAGAAAGATCTTAATATTTTCCTGATCCTGATCATTGGCATGTCGCTGCTTGCAACGCTCAACGGTGTAAAGCAGGTAACCATCGGGATGTTTCCGGGAGAGCACGCCTGGCTAACCTCATCAGGATACAAAACGCACGTAATTTTTGGTCAGCTGCGTGCTTTTTCATTTTACATAGATGCCAGCCAGTTTGGGTCTTCGCAGGCTCATCTGCTAATCGTAGCGCTTGTACTGGCTCTCGGTCCATTTAAGATGTGGAAGCGGGTTCTGTGTGGTCTGGCAGCCATTGCCTTTCTGTACGGAGAATCTATTTCAGGAACAAGGGGGGCGTTGTTCACCATCTTTATCGGGATGACAGTTGTTCTGTTTATCAACAAAAACCTGAAGCTGTTTACGTTGGCGCTCCTGCTGGCTGTAACCGGGTTCTGCTTCCTGAAATACACCACAATCGGCCAGAGCCACTTCGAGATCAGGAGAATGCGCTCTGCGCTGAGGCCAAACGACGCATCGCTTAACACCCGTTTCAACAACCAGGCCAAGCTGCAGGACTATCTGGCATCGCGCCCGTTCGGAGGAGGAGTAGGCACTATAGGTTATACCGGCAAGCACTACAACAGTGGCACTTACCTGGCTTCTATCCCACCCGATAGCTACTGGGTGAAGATCTGGGCAGAATATGGCATTGTAGGCTTTGTAATTTGGATAAGCCTGATGATGTACATTATAGGAAAATGCTGCGGTATTGTCTGGACCACAAAAGACAAAGGCCTCAAATTTAAGCTTACGGCCCTTACGGCAGGCTCTACTGCCATTGTTATCAGCAGCTACGGCAACGAGCTGATGAACGTGATGCCATCTGCCATGATCATTTATGTTTCCTGGGCCTTTATTTTCCTCGGACCAAAACTGGATAAGGAAATAGAGGAACAGCAGCTGCTAGCCAGCCAGGAAAACCAAGAAGAAGAAGAACAGCAACAACAATTACCAACCTATGCCTAGTCCTTTGGTTTCGGTGGTTACGGTAAACTACAACCAGGCGGCTGTAACCTGCCAGATGGTAGCTTCGCTCCGGAAGGTGAGTTATCCGAACCTCGAAATAATAGTGGTAGATAACGCCTCGCCCACCGATAACCCAGACCTGATAAAGGAGCAATACCCAGAGGTAAAACTTATTAAATCCTCTGTAAACCTGGGTTATGCAGGAGGCAACAATGTAGGAGTAGCACACGCAGCCGGCGAGTATGTCCTTTTTTTGAACAACGACACGGAGGTGGAGCCTGGTTTTCTGGAGCCATTGGTTAGCCTGTTTCAGCAGCACAGCCACGCAGGCATCGCCTCTCCCAAGATCATCTACCACGGCACCGACAGGCTTATTCAGTATGCCGGCTCCAAAGGAATAAATACCTGGACGGGGCGCAGTGTCACCATCGGGCAGATGGAGCAGGACAACGGGCAACACAATGCCTCTGCCATGACCGCACTCGCCGATGGCGCCGCCATGATGGTGCCGATGCAGGTGATCAGAAAAGTGGGGTTAATGCCGGAACTGTACTTTCTGTACTACGAAGAGCTGGACTGGTGCGAGATGATTAAAAGAGCCGGTTATACCTGCCATTATGTGGCCTCCTCCACCATCTACCACAAAGAGTCGGTTTCGGTAGGCAAAGCCACTGTACTGAAAACCTATTACATGAACCGGAACCGCCTGCTCTTTATCAGAAGAAACATAACCGGTTGGCCTTTCTGGACGAGCCTGCTCATTTTTCTGGTGGCCGCCCTACCTAAAAAAGCCTTGACGTTCGGCGTTCGGCAGGAATGGAGACACCTGCAGGCATTAGGGAAAGGCTTATGGTGGAACCTGGCGAACCGCAACATCAGCACTAGTAGCCGCCACTCCTTTAACACCGATCAGGCAAAGGAACTGGTGCTGCCATAACCCGAGCAGCAGCAGCAATAATAAATGACGCAGATGGTCATTTTCATTCAAATAATTTAATAGCAGCACGCCAGGCAAAGCATTGGCACCAACGCCCTGCATCTAAACTTGAAAACAGCAACTATGTTTGTAATTGGCTTACTTCTGGATATACTACTTTTTACGGCAGGAGCCTTCCTGCTGTTTAACTGCTGCTACCTGCTTTTCTTTTCGGTTGCCGGCCATTTTAAAGCAAAACCTTTACAGGAGCTTCTGAAAAAAGACCGCCGGTTCTGCATTCTTATTCCTGCTTACCGCGAAAACGAGGTAGTACTCGAGACCAGCAAAGCAGCCCTTAACCACTCCTATGCCGGCAAAGCCGACGTGTTTGTAATAGCAGATGGCCTGGAGCCGGAAACCATCGCCAAGCTAAAAGGCAATGGCGTGGGTGTGATAGAGGTTGCCTTTGAGAAAAGCACCAAAGGCAAAGCACTCTCAGCAGCCCTGCACGCACTCCCAGAAAACCAGTATGATATTGCCGCCATCCTGGACGTGGACAATATAATGGGAGCCAACTTTCTGCAGGAGGTTAACAAAGCTTTTGGAGCAGGATATAAGGTGGTGCAGGCCCACCGCACTGCCAAAAACATGGAAACTGCCTTCGCCCTGCTGGATGCCTGCAACGAAGAAATAAATAACCATATCTACCGGAAAGGGCATTATGCCATTGGCATGTCGTCAGCTCTGATTGGCTCGGGTATGGCCTTCGGCTTTACGTACCTGAAGGAGCTGCTCCAGGATATAGGCGAAACAGTGGGAGAAGACAAGGAGCTTGACTTCAGGATCGTGAAGGACCAGGAGAAGATAGCTTACCTGGACAAGGTGTATGTGTACGACGAGAAAATAGAGAACGCCAGCGTGTTTACCCAGCAGCGTACCCGCTGGATCGCAGCCCAGGTCGAGTTCCTGAAAAAGTATGCGGCGGAGGGTGTTGTGCAGCTCTTTAAATTTGGCAACTACGAGTTCTTCAATAAAGTACTGCAGGCTTTCCTGGTACCCCGGATTTTACTTATCGGTGTTTTGGGTGTATGCTTTCTGTCTTCCTTTGTTGTACCGGCAGGCCCCTCTCCTGCTTTCTGGGCAGTGCTCCTGCTCATGCTGAGTGCCGCCTTGTTTATTGCCCTGCCCGGCCGCTTCTACAGAAACCGGAAATTATGGGAAGCCATACTCCATTTGCCTTATGCATTTTTCTGCATGGTAAAGGCCTTGCTACAGATCAACAAGGCAAAGTCATCTTTCCTCTCTACCCCGCACAAGGTCAAAGCGGTGTCATCAGAAGTTAATGTTCAACACTAAAAAATACTGTTATGCCATTCGAAATATTCGCATTTCCAGCCATCGTTTTCATGTTAATCGGTTTCTTCAGCGGTTTGACCTACGGAAAAAAAGACAACTAAAAAGTAAAGCATCTTGATATGGGAGTTATGGAGATTAGTCTTTGGATTGCTGTTGCCCTGGTATTCTATACCTACTTCGGGTATGCGCTGGTGGCATGGGTATGGGCAAAAACAAAGTCGATTATAACCAAGCCTGAACAACTGAAAGACTTCGAACCAGAAGTTACCCTTGTCGTGCCTGCCTACAACGAGGCGCCCATCCTGCAGGGCAAAATAGAAAACTGCCTCTCGCTTGATTATCCGGCCGACAAGCTCAGGATAATTTTCATTACCGACGGCTCTACCGATAACGCCGCCGAGATTTTGGCAGCATATCCGCAGATCCAGCATCTGCACTCACCGGCAAGAGGCGGCAAGTCTCTTGCCGAGAACAGAGCCATGCAGCATGTGCAAACGCCTTTCGTTATATTCACCGACTGCAACTCTTACCTTAACAAGGAGGCCGTAACGGAAATGGCAAAGCACTACCAGGATCCCCAGGTAGGTGCTGTGTCCGGAGAAAAGAAAGTGATGGCGATGGAAACATCGCCTGGTGCCGGAGAAGGTCTGTACTGGAAATATGAGTCATTTCTGAAGCGCTGCGACTCCGATATTTATAGTCTGATGGGAGCTGCCGGAGAATTGGTTTCGTTCAGAACGGCCTTATATGAGCCACTGGAAAGAGATACCATTCTGGATGATTTTGTGCAGTCGCTGCGGATAGTGGAGAAAGGCTTTAAGGTAGTGTATGAGCCCGCAGCCTTTGCTACTGAAGCGCCATCGACGTCGATAGCTGAGGAGATGAAACGCAAAGTGCGGATCTGTGCCGGTGGCTGGCAATCTATGGTTCGCCTGAGCTCGCTGCTCAATCCGTTTCGGCAGCCGGTGGTTACCTTCTTGTATGTATCGCACCGGGTACTGCGCTGGAGCCTGGCGCCGCTTATGCTTGCGCTGCTTTTGCCGCTCAACCTGGCGATAGCCTGGCAGGAAGGCAATTTCTACAGCATATTACTTGCCTTGCAGGTGGCCTTCTATTTTATGTCGTGGCTGGGTTGGCAGGCAGAAACCAGAGGCCGGAAAAGCAAACTATTGCTTGTGCCGCTCTACTTTACCATGATGAATGTGGCAGTTTTCGCCGGCTTCTTCAGGTTTATGCGCAACTCACAGCCTGCTGCCTGGGAGAAAGCCGAAAGAGCGGTTATTTCCACATCCTCTGCCAGAACCTGACAAGTGCAGCAGCATACAGGATTAACGGTCTGGGCTTTAGCAGCAGCAATTGCCTCCGGAGGGTGTTTTTTATTTGAATAATTCATGCCCCGGCCCTTTGCCGCTGCGCTTACTGGCTCAACAAGACCAATTTAAAAGTACGCAGTGTGCTGATGAATCTGCAGGCATAACGACCTGGTATTATGAAAATTAAAGAGGCAAAAAATTGAGCATCATCCAAAAGATAAAGTCCGACTCCCGCCTGAAAGCCTTAGCACTTTACATGCTGATGCCCCAAAACCAGGCAAGGCCCCGCTGGTGGGTTCGCAACTTCATGAATCCTTTTTATCACAAAAAAGGAGAAAACGCTGTTTTCCGTAACAAGGCACGCTTAGATGTGTTGCCTTTCAACCCGTTTTCGGTTGGAGCCAACTCCGTGGTAGAAGAATATGCAGTTGTGAACAACGGCATGGGCCATGTGCATATAGGAGCCCATACGTTTATCGGTCTTTTTGATGTAGTAATTGGCCCCGTAACCATTGGCAACCATGTTATTATAGCGCAGCACGTGGTGATCTCGGGCTTAAACCATGGCTACGAAGACGTGCGGATGCCTATAAAGGACCAGCCCTGCACCACTGCCGAAATTGTGATAGAAGATGACTGCTGGATTGGTGCGAATGCCGTGATCACGGCTGGTGTGCGCATCGGGAAGCACGCCGTGGTAGCAGCAGGCAGTGTGGTGACAAAAGATGTTCCGGCATACACCATAGTAGGAGGCAACCCCGCCAGGATACTGAAACAGTATAATCCGGAAACAGAAAAGTGGGAGAAGGCACAGGTACTGCAAAAGGCAGCAATATATTAAACCTCAACCTGGAAAAAGGCATGACCAATGCAGCACATATTTTTGAGGATGTCAGCCTCCTGATAACCCACTACAACAGAAGCAGTTCTCTGGAGCGCCTGCTACTGGCGTTTCAGGGTCTGGACTGTGCATTCGGCCAGACGGTAGTCTCCGACGATGGAAGCAGACCCGAGCACCTGGAGGCAGTGAAGCAACTACAGCCAATTTTCGGATTTAAGCTGGTTACCTCCACTGTAAACAAAGGCCTGGGCCACAACATGAACAAAGGACAGGATGCCGTACAGGCACCTTATACCCTGTATGTGCAGGAAGACTTTGTGCCTAAGCCTGCTTTTCCTGAAAATTTCAGGAAGGCGATGGATATGATGCACCAGGAGCAGGACCTGGACATTGTAAGGTTCTACGCCTATTTTAAGTACCCTTACCTGAAGCCCTATGGCAAAGGATTTTCTGAAATGGTGTTCAGGAAACAAATCTGGTGGGCAGATCATTTAAAATTTTATATCTACAGCGACCACCCGCATTTACGCCGTAGTTCTTTCTTTACAAAGTTCGGCCGCTATACCGAAGGCAGAAAAGGTGACGCAACAGAATTTAGGATGTGTTTGTCATTTATCAAAAACAAAGGAAGAGGGCTGTTTTTTGAGGAATATGCCGCCATGTTCGACCAGAAGAATTCTTCTGCAGAACCAAGCACCATGGCGCGCAGCAATTGGACGCAGCAGAAAGCAGTCTTTATTTTACTGCTGAGATGGTTCTACCTGAAGTTTCGCATTCTGAAAAACACCATTGAGCTGGCTAATTCAAAACAAATTTGAGGCATGAAGCTCAGGTGGCCAGCTATATTAACGAAAAACCATATATACGGACCGGAATTAACATTATTTTTCAACTAAATCATTGTTAATACAAATAAGTATATTATTTTAAATGATTATTTAATTATTTAATTTAACTTTATTCCCAAATTGAGCCAGTCCAAAATAAATGAGCAATTACTGTATTGTTGTTATAGAATGAATTAATCTTATGAGAATCTTCACGAATCCAAGCTGGATAAATGAGCTGAAATTTGATTACGAGACCCTTGACCAGGTTCCTGCCCAGGTGTTTGACACCATCAACCGTAACCTGGATAGAGTTCAGAGCGAGCGGCCTCTGGTCAGTATCCTGATATCGGCCTGGAATGAAGAGATCAATATTATCCGTTGCATAGCCAGCCTTGCTGCCATAAAAACGCAGTATCCGTTTGAGATTATTGTAATCAACAACAACTCGAAGGACAGGACGCAGGAAACCATAGACCGGCTGCACGTAAAGTCGCTGTTTGAGGCGAAGCAGGGCTGCGGGCCAGCCCGGCAAACAGGGCAGGAAAACGCTTCGGGAGATTACATATTGCTGGCCGACGCGGATTGCTACTACCCCTCCTGCTGGGTAGATGAGATGATGAAGGTGCTGACACAGCCCGAAGTGGTATGCGTGTATGGCCGGTATTCCTTTATAAGTGAACCAGGTTTTCCAAGGTGGAAGCTCTATGTGCTGGAATGCCTGAAGGATGTGATAGCAGAGTTCCGGCAATTGAAACGCCCCTACTACAATGCCTACGGCCTTAGCATGGGCTACGTAAAGGAGCTGGGCCTGAAAGTGGGCTTTATCAAAACAAGCTTCTGGGGCGACGATGGCCAGCTGTGCCTGGGCCTGATGCAGTACGGTAAAATAAAACAGGTACGCTCCAACAAAGCACGCGCCTGGACCGGCCCGCGCACGCTGCAGCGCACCGGCAATTTCTCGCAGGCACTCCAGGCCCGCATCATCAAAGAAATAAAACGGTTCAAAAACAACTTCAACTCCCGCCTGCCAAAAGATATCAGGATAACAAATGAGTAGGATGCCCCTACCAAATGGAGGAAATCACAAAAGCTGGCACTAATTTATGGATACAGTAAAGCATATTTACAAGGATGTTACCCTGCTCATTACGCACTATAACAGGAGCAGCTCTTTAGAGCGCCTGTTAAAGTCGTACCAGGACCTGAATTGTGAATTTGAGGAAATCGTAGTTTCTGATGACGGCAGCAAGCCAGAGCACCTGAAAGCCCTGAAAGAGCTTCTGAAAAGCTATGCGTTCCGGCTGGTGACCTCGCCGGTAAACAAAGGCCTCGCCAACAACCTTAACAAAGGACAAAGGGCAGTAAAAACGCCGCTTACCCTCTATGTGCAGGAAGATTTTATTCCGCTGCCAGCATTTACTACGCACTTTGCAGATGCGCTGGAGATGATGCGGGCACAGCAAGAGCTGGACATTATCCGGTTTTATGCCTACTCCGCCTACCCGTACCTGAAGCCATATAAAAAAGGGTATTCAGAAATGGTGATAAAGCCCTGGTTCACCAACTACAGAAAGATATATTATTACACAGATCACCCGCATTTACGGCGCTCCTCTTTTTTAGAAAAGTTCGGGCACTACGTAGAGGGCATCAAATCAGATAAGGCAGAGTACCTGATGTGCCTCTCCTTTATCCAGCACAAAGGCAAGGGCCTGTTTTTTGACGGATACAAGCAGCTGTTTCTGCAGAAAAACTCTACAGAGGAGCCCAGCACCATGCAACGCAGCAACTGGCGACAAAGCAGGAACCCGATTGTGGCTTATGGCAGAAATATTTACAGGCAGATAAAATATAATTTCGACATACATTTTACCAGGCAGTCTCCGCACGCTTAAGCTCTCTGCAAACTGTTGTCCGGTTATCTGAAACGCAGGTATTGAGCAGCAGCAGCAGAGGCTGCAGACGCTCCGGAGGTCTTTTTTGATTAGAATAATTACTCCTGTCCCTACAGGCCAAGTTTTTTGTAGCAGGAGTTTTAAGCATAAATAATAGCATACTGTGTACCCTTACCCCTTGGTTATGAATTTCGTTTTTGTCAGCCTACAGAGAATCAACACAGACAGAGAGTCTACCTCCACCTGCCTGGCAAAAGAACTGGCAAAAAACCATAAGGTATTGTATGTAAATGCTCCTATAGACAGGCGGGCGGTACTTGCTTCCGGTAACGACAGCTACATTACCGCCCATATCGAGGCCATCAAAAATAAAGAAGAGCCACTCACGCAAGCAGACGCGAACCTGTGGGTACTGAACCCGGCCCGGATAATTGAATCGATTAACTGGGTGCCTTTTACAGCTGTTTTTTCGGCATTGAACAGGATAAACAACTACAGGTTCGGCAAAGACATTCAGGAGGCGCTTGATACACTAGGGTTTAAAGACTTTGTGCTGATCAATGACAAAGATATTTTCAGGAGCTTTTACCTGAAAGATATCCTGAAGCCGCGGCACTACATTTACCTGGACCGCGACTATACCATCGGCACCGACTACTGGCGGAAGCATGGGGTTGAACTGGAGCCCAGGCTCATGCGCAAATCCGATGCCGTGGTGTGCAACTCGCTTGGCTTTACCAGAAGGGCCCAAAAGTACAACGCCAACAGCTTTTACATTGGCAATGGTGTGGAGTTAGAGCAGTTCTGTAACCTCGCCACCGGCTCTGCCCCCGACGACCTGGCAGCCATACCCCAGCCGATTATCGGCTATGTTGGGGCCATTATTAGTTTAAGATTGAACATACGGCTTATGGTGGAGGCAGCCCGTGCCAAGCCCCAATGGAGCTTTGTGCTGGTGGGTCCCGAAGACGAAGCCTTCAGAGCAAGCGAGCTTCACCAGTTGCCCAACGTCTATTTTCTAGGGAAAAAGCATACAAAAGAAATTCCGAACTACATCAAACATTTTGATGTGTGCGTGAATCCGCAGGTGATAAATGACATCACCATCAGCAACTTCCCACTGAAAACAGTAGAGTACCTGGCGCTCGGCAAGCCAGTGGTGGCAACAGCTACCGATACCATGAAAGAGATCTTCAGCGAGTACACGTACCTGGCCGAAGATACCAGTAGCTACCTGGCGCAACTCGAACAAGCACTGCTGCAGGATACCGAAGTATTACAGCAGCAACGAATTGCGTTTGCCAAAACCTTCAGCTGGGAAAGTGTGACGGAGATCCTGCTGAACTGCATCCACAAGATCTCGAGACAACATCCTGTGCCAGCTTAACCAAACTCTTTAAAGCTATAGATTAAGATTTGCTTCTATGTTATTCAACTCTTTTACCTTCCTGCTCTTCTTTGGCGTCATACTAATACTGTATTATTATGTACCCAAGCGCTATAAGTGGATCTTGCTGCTTACGGCGAGCTATTACTTCTATATGAGTTGGAGATGGGAATACATTTTCCTGATCATACTTTCGACGGTTATAGATTATGTAGTGGCACAGCAAATAGAGAAGAGCTCGGAAGCAGGCAGGAAAAAAATCTGGCTTGGCGTAAGTCTGGTGAGTAATCTTGGTTTGCTGTTTTACTTTAAGTACTACAACTTTTTTATCGATAGTGTTAATGAGGGTGTTTCTCTATTTGGGGTAGACCTTGCCTTACCTTTTGCCGAAATCATATTGCCCGTTGGCATCTCTTTCTATACGTTCCAGACCTTAAGCTATACCCTGGAAGTGTACTACGGCCGCCAACCTGCCGAAAAGCATTTCGGTAAGTTTGCGCTGTTTGTGTCGTACTTCCCGCAGCTGGTGGCCGGGCCGATAGAAAGGCCGCAGAACCTGCTGCACCAGCTGGACAACCCACAACCCATCGTGCCCGAGAACGTCATTAAGGGGCTGCGGCTCTTTATATGGGGTCTGTTCAAAAAGGTAGTGGTGGCTGACCGGCTGGCCTATTTTGTCGATATTGTATACAACAACCCAGACTCTTATCATGGCCTCTCCGTAATTATTGCCACTGTTTTCTTTGCCTTCCAGATCTATTGCGATTTTTCGGGCTATTCTGACATGGCTATTGGCGTGGCTAAGATAATGGGCGTGGACCTGATGAAGAATTTCAGGACACCCTACTTCTCCACCTCTGTTAAAGAGTTCTGGAGCCGCTGGCATATTTCGCTCTCCACCTGGTTCAGAGACTATGTGTACATACCTCTTGGCGGAAACAAGGTAACGGTAAACCGGTGGGCGATCAACCTGTTCATCACTTTTCTGGTTTCCGGGGTATGGCACGGCGCCAGCTGGACCTTCGTTATATGGGGCTTTATACACGGGCTTATCAGCACCTTAGAAGCCCTGAACAGCAAACGTAAATTTATCTCATTCTCTGTTCCCCCGGTGCTTAGCACCGTCTGGACTTTTTCGGTTGTCTGCTTTGCCTGGCTGTTTTTCAGGGCCAACAATATGCAGGAGGCCTTTACCCTGATCGGGAACATGTTCAACTTCAGCTATAATTTCCTGGATGAGGTGAGCGCCCTTAACGGTGCAAACCAGTATAACCTGGCCGTAGGCTTCCCGCTGATTATGCTTCTGCTACTGTTAGAGAAAGGTCAGGAACTCCGGCTGGTTCAGCATTATTTTCATTCTTACAAACCGGTGCGTTTTGCCTGCTACATATCGCTTATCGTGCTGATCGCCTTTTTCGGTGTGTTTGTAGCTCAAAGTAACTTCATCTATTTCCAGTTCTGATATATGAAAAGGATTTTACTGAATGCCTTCACCATACTTGTAATCCTTTACGGCATTTTCTGGGTGCTAGACGAGATCTTCACCAGCACCTTTCAAGCCGGAAATTACACCAAAACACAATGGCTGTATAAAATGCAGGACCAGGAGTTTGACTATGCTATTCATGGCAGCTCCAGAGCGTATACCACCATTAACATTGAAGAGATAGAGAATGAGACGAACCTGAGAGGCATTAACATCTCTGTAGACGGCAGTAACATTACCGATCAGTACCTGATGCTTAAGCTCTTTCTGGAGCACAACAACAAGATAGATCACCTCTACCTGCAGGTAGACCCATGGTCTGCTAATGATGAGTATGTGCAGCGGTTTTCGATACCCAAATTTTTTCCTTACATAAAAGAAAAAGCTGTATTCGATCATTTTAAAACCTTTGGGGCAGACTGGTATGCCTACCGCTACATTCCGTTTTACCGCTACGCCCGCTACAACACCATCTGGGGGGTGCATCAGTTCTTTAACGATGCCTTTAACCTGGTGCCACAGGATTTCGACAAACATGGCGGCTATTTTTATAACAGCGTAGCCTATACAGGCGATTCGCTTAAGCTGCGCAAGCTGGCCTTTAAGCTGGATGGGGAGTATAAATACCTGAACCAGATCATAGCCCTATGCCACGAAAATAATATCAGGCTTACGCTTTTCACATCTCCAGTCTCCGATATCCTGATTGATGAAGATTATAAGCACAACGTTGCTGCTTTTACCAGCATGATGCGCGAACAAGGAGTGGAGTACGTGAACTACGGCGACATATATGGCAACGAAATAAAGATGTTTACAGACGCTATTCACCTAAACAAATATGGGGTAAAGGATTTTACCCAACGCATAAAGGCAGACCTGCTGGGAGGTGCTACCGAGAACGCCAAGCTTACCCTCAATAAGATACCCGCCGGAGCGTCAACAGATAAACCAAGCGCCTTGTAGGGCAGCATTTACTATACCGGACAATAGCCCCTCATGCAATCTCAGCTGTAATTGCAGAAGCTACTGAAATCGGAACAGAATCCGACTCAACTAAAGCAGCATAATCCTTTATGGCCATATCAGAAAAAATATTTAATAAGCTACGATTCACGAAGCCAGCGACACCAGTAATAACAGAGCAATTAAACTACAACCACATAGACCTGTACTACTGGAAACCGCTGACCGGAGAGCTCAACTTTGGCGACCACCTATCGAAAGTTGTCGTTTCTAAGGTGCTCGCCGACCGGAATCATTTGCTCGAGGAGGAAACCAAAACCAGGCGCACTTTGCTGGCCATTGGGTCTGTACTTCATTTTGCATCCGACACAGATGTAATCTGGGGAACGGGAGTAAATGGGAAAGTAGCTGTAAACGAACATACATTTTCGACACTTGATGTACGCGCTGTGCGTGGTCCGCTCACCAGGGAATTCCTGCAAGAAAGGGCTATTGCTGTGCCGGAAGTGTACGGCGACCCGGCGCTGTTGCTGCCTCATATATTTCCGGGCAGGTTCAGCAGAGATCCGCAGAAAAAATATGTGGTGGTGCCCAACCTGCATGATTTGGTAATTGCAGAAGCTCTGAAAACAGAGAATATAGTATCGCCTGTGTGGGGCTGGAATAGATGTGTGGAAGAAATTCTGAAAGCCGAGTTCGTGATAGCAAGCTCCTTGCACGGCTTAATAATAGCGGAGGCTTATGGTATTCCGGCCTGCTATATCCGGTTTTCGGAAACGGAGAATCTGTTTAAGTACAACGACTACCTGTTAGGTACAGGAAGAGGCGAAATACAATTTGCCACAACTGTTGCCGAAGCATTGGAAATGGGCGGCATGGCCCCTCCGGTTTTCGATGCCCAAAAACTATTAAATGCATTTCCGATAGATCTTTGGGACGAATAAAAAGCAGCGACGATGAGTAATTCCGGAAAGACATTTTTTAAAGGTGTACTCTGGTCAATCACAGACAACTTTTTTAAGCAGGCTATTACCTTAGCCGTTTTTATTGTGCTGGCCAGAATACTGGAGCCCGAAATTTTCGGCCTGCTTTCTTTCTCGCTGATTTTTGTAAACATCTTTGTTTCCGTCATTAATGAGGGCGTGGTTACCGCCCTGGTACGGAAAGAAAATCCTACGGCGGCTGATTACAACACCGGGTTCTGGCTTTGCTTTGGCTGCTCGATTCCTGCTTTTCTTTTCCTTTTTTTTACAGCAGATTATTTTGAGCAGTTTACCTCCTCCGGAGGTCTGGGCACAGTAATGCGTGCCACCAGCTTCATCATCCTGATCAGCGGGCTATCCAGCATACACGAGGTGAGGCTAAGGCGCCAGATAAATTTTAAGTCTATTGCTATCCGGTCTATCATTTCGGTGGCGCTGGGGGGCGGCATCGGTGTTTACATGGCCCTACATGGTTTTGGCGTAGCAGCGGTATTGGCCCAGCAACTGATAACAGCTGGTTGCAACCTGGTGCTGCTCTGGTTTACCGTGTCCTGGCGCCCGGGTCTGCAGGTATCTAAAGCATCGTTTAAAGAGATCCTGCATTTTAGCAAATACATTGTGCTGACCAACCTTAGCAATGCCACGAACCAGAACAGCGACACGTTTTTTGTTACTTACTACCTGGGGTCGGTTGCTACAGGTATTTACACAACTGCCAAAAGGCTGCCCAGTACCTTAAACACGGTTATTTCGGCAGCGTTGTTTCGGGTTTCGATTCCGGTGTTTTCTAAGCTGCAGAACGACGATGCCGGGCTTGCCAAAGCATACCTCAGTTCCACTACCTTAACGGCCATGGTAACAGCACCTGTCTTTACCGGACTAGCTGTGCTTTCAGAAGACATAACGCTGCTCATTCTGGGCGAGAAATGGCTTGCCACCGTGCCGGTTATGCAGGTTGTCAGCGTAATAGGTTTTCTTACCTCCATCGGGTATTATAACCAGAGTGTTATGGTGGCAAAGAATAAGCCTCAGTGGCAAACCAAGCTAACCTTGCTTTATGCCGTGACCAATGTTATCGCCTTCACCATTTTCACAAGGTTCGGGCTACTGGCTACGGCGCTGGCATTTGCAGGAAGGGCTTTACTTTTATACCCGGCATCGGTTTGGTGCGCGCTTACCTTAACAGGAGTAAGCTGGAAAAAGTACATTGCTGCCATATTTCCCGCACTTGCCGCTTCATCTGTCATGGCCTTTGTGCTGATCAAGGCCTCAGTCCTGATGGAAGATAATTTATTGATCGCACGGATAATAACCCTGGTTGTGGCAGGCATACTTATGTATGGTGTTTTAATATACGCCTTTGTACCAACTTCTTACAGGAAGTATGCGATGGATACTCTAAACACCAAAATTCTGAGGAGGCAAAAAGCAATTAGCGCCTAAGGAGCAGGTGCTCCATTACATATTATTGATCTGTTTTTGAGGCAATTATTCTAATCAAAATACCCCTCCGGAGGTTATTTATGCTGCTGCTCATAGCTAACAAAGGATGCCTGACAATGCTGCTCCGGCAGGATGCGGCCTTGCATAAATCTGAATCTGTACGGCACCTGTTACCAAAAATGCTAAATAGAATATATATTGAATAATATAAATAGAGGGGCACCAGAATTTTTAACAGACCAGGCAAACCATTCCTGGTCCGTGAATCATTGGTGAAAGTTTTAATGACTACACAAATTGCGTGTAAAGCAGCCAGTATGAACATAGAAACCGTTAGAGAGGAAAGCAGAGACGAAAAATGGTTTCAGACAGACCATATCAAGGCCGACTTAAAAGGCCGGTCGGTAAGAGGCGGCATAAGCACCATGGCTGCCCAGGTGTTAACATTTATCATGACCACTGCCCAAACTGTGGTCCTGGCCAGGCTACTGGTGCCGGAAGATTTCGGCTTAATAGCCATGGTATCCAGTGTAACTGGTTTTGTAACTATCTTCAAAGATCTAGGCTTGTCTTCGGCCATTATCCAGAAAGAGAAATTAACGCAGCAGGAAGTAAGCTCCGTTTTCTGGTTAAACGTGCTCATCTGCTTAGGCATAGCTCTGGGCATAGCCCTGCTCTCTCCTGCTATTGCTTATTTTTATGACGAAGACCGCCTGCTTCCCATCACGCTCATTTTTGCTCTCAACATTTTTATCGTAGGATTCTCTATTCAGCATGGCGCGCTGATGAGGAGGCAAATGCGGTTTAAACGATTATCGCTGATACAATTGAGCGCAGTAAGCATTAATATACTGGCAGGCATTTTGATGGCCTGGTTAGGCTTTGGCTATTGGACACTGGTTCTGCAAGGCTTTATTTTTACCGTGTTAGAAACAATTGCTCTATGGACCTCATGCGACTGGAGGCCTAGCTTCTCCTTTAAGATTTTAAATGTGAAGCCGTTTGTAAAATTTGGGGCAGGTATATCGGGTTTCGATCTTGTGAACCATTTCTCCAGAAACATGGACGATATTTTTGTGGGGAAGTTTGTGGGCTCAGTAGCGCTAGGGCTATACTCCAAAGCATACCAATTGCTGATGCTGCCTATAACCCAGCTGCGCAACCCCTTAAACTCAGTGGCACTCCCGGCATTAAGTTCTTTGCAGAACGACGAGTTCAGGTACCGGGGTTTTTATACCCGCTATCTTTTTATTCTTGCCTTTTTCTCCATGCCTACCGTGGTTTACCTTGGCGTATTTGCCGACGAACTCATCTTAATCGTGTTAGGGGAGCAATGGTCTGAGGCAGGGTTGCTGTTTCAGTTACTGGCAATAGCTGCTTTTATTCAACCCGTGCTGAGCACAACTGGCCTGATCCTGATCACTACCGGAAAAGTTAACAGATACTTCAAGATCGGGTTGATCAATGCCATATGCATGGTATCCGGGTTTGGCATAGGGGTGTGGCTGGATGGCGTAAAGGGTGTTGCCATTGCAAACTCTGTGGTGGTGTACGCCCTGTTTATACCAACGCTGTGGTTTAACCTGTATAAATCTCCTGTTTCTGTTGTCCAGTTCTTACGGGAGATTCTGCAGCCACTGGGCTTTGCTTTAATTAGCGGAGCAGTAATGCTGTTTTATATCCATTATATGAGTAACTTAAATATGCAGTTACCGGCCATTGCCTTTTGTGCCCTGGGCTTTTTTGTAGGCGCATTTACTTATATAGGGCTTATGGCAGCATTTTCAGCCAGCAGAGAAAAACTTATGCAGATAATAAACATCCGCACTTTTTTTAAGTAGCGGCGCAATGGGGTGTGGTCATAAATTATTTAAATGAAACCGGGCCTTCAGGCATGTTTTGATCTGCTGCCTCTGCAGCCGCAGACCCTGTGTTATTAGTATTAAAGCTTAGAGTACGTAATGAAAAAGTTTGGAATATTATCGTGGCCCGCACTTTCTACCAAAGGCGGCAACCCATACAATTATATCCTTTTCAGCAATATCAGGAACAAGGCATACCCAATTCATGAGTTCGATTTTAACATCCGGAACATGCTTAAGTACTGCCTGCCCTTCAACTACCGGATATTTCACATCCACTGGCCAACCCATGTACTGGTAGGCGACAGCACCTTCAGAACCAAGGTAAATTTGTATGCTTTTTTTCTTTTTATCAGGCTGATAAAGGCGTTTGGCACCCGGGTTGTCTGGACAGTACATAACCTGGAGGCGCACGAAAGCAATTTCCCTGAACTCCAGGAAAAGCTGGACGAATTTATGTACAGCAACGTAGATGGCTTCATCAGCCTGAACAAAGCCGGGTTAGACATGATAAAGAAGAAGGCGAAGAATCCTGGAAAGCAATTATTTGCACACACTTTTCATCCCCACTACAAATCGTATTATTTAAATAAAATCAGCAGAAAGCAGGCCCGCGAAAAGTTGGGAGTACCAGAGGAGAAGTTTGTTTTCCTTTTTCTGGGGCAGATAAGAGCTTATAAAAATGTGACAGGCCTAATTAAAGCCTATAAAGAGATAAAAACCCCTAATGCCATGTTGCTTATAGCAGGCAGCGTACACAGAGATATTGAAGCCGAGCTGTACGAACAACTGGAGCAGGCTGAAAACATCATTTTTATTAACTCTTTTATTAAGGATGAGGAGCTACAATATTATTTTAAATGTGCAGATGTAGTAGTAACACCCTACAACAGGATCTTTAACTCCGGCTCTGCCTTTTTGAACCTGAGCTTCGACAAACCAACCCTGGCTCCTGATCTATGGGCGCTCTCTGAACTGAAGCACACCGTAGGCACCCGCTGGATCAAAACGTACGAGGGCGCGCTTTCGGCTAAGAACCTGGAGAGCAGTATGGCAGAAATCCTTCATGAATCAAAAGATTCTGCAAAAGTACAGCCGGATATCAGCCACCTGGAACCGGAAGTAATAGCCCTGGAAACAATTAATTTTTATAACTCCCTGTTAGGTGTTTCTACACAGGCCACCTAATCCGGCCACATTGTAAAGGCCCGGTTTTTGTTTCCCCGACAGATCTTAGTTCACGCTTTTTAGCTCAAATGGTTTACCGTAGGGCAGGCAGCCAGTAGCACAGCAAAAGGAGGCCAAAGCGAATTATTCTAATAAAAAAGGCCCTCCAGAGCTTCTGCTACTGCTATTACGCAAAATAGCCTTCCAGAAATGCTGTTCTGAAAGGCTATTACTGTTTCTCTACAGGATATGCGACCTTGTTTCTCCCTGCTTTAACCCAGCCTGAGCTGGCAACAGACCCGGCTTAAGCAAGGCAACTTATGCTGCAGTTGTTCAACATTATTCGCTAAAGCTAGCGGGGAAGGTGCCCGAAATAGTAATGAGAAGAAATTAACGGGTACTGGCAGAACGATAAGCCTTATTTGCTTCTCAGTTCTCTTTTAACTCAAAAAGAGTGGTTACCAGGCCTTTGCTGCTGACACTGCGATCATACTTTTTGCCATATCCCGAAAATAAATCTTCGAGCATTTTGCCGGGTATAAATTCCCGCTCGTGATACCAGGCTGGCTGGCTCACAAAATCGCCGATATTATTTCTGAGAGATTTACTGTACACAAACCATAATCGCTTCTTTCCCTCAAAGTTTTTAAACTCCGGAGACAGTTTAGCAACATATTCCTCTTTATCGACGGCCATGCTTTTCAGATCTTTTCCCTCTATCGCCTCAAATTTTAAATGGTAGGCCTCTTTATAATACTGATAGGCAGGGGTGGCATTCCAGTAAAGATATACCACGTCACCCTCCTGAAACTGATCGTTTATTTGTAACATGGCTTCTCTGTTATAAGACTTTTTATAAAAAAGATTCGGGTTCACCACATCTCTGGCAACATTCCAGGCAGGGGGAGCCAGCAACATAAAAGCGAGCAGGCCAAATACCCAGGCTCTTCCAGAAGAGAACTTGTAGGCCTGTTCTACTCCCAGCGCTATAGTCAGTACAAACGAGGGCACCAGGAACAACAGAAAACGCTCACAAAACGGATATTGTTTCAGGCCCGAGGCAAGCAGGGCAAGAACCACCGGGAAGACTAACACGGCAAAGTGGAGTTTCTGCTGCCTGAGCAGAAAAACGACACCTGTAACCCCGAGCAGGAATGGCAACACAGGCAACCTCAGCAAACTTTCCAGGTTGGAGTAGTCGTAACTGGAGTGGTTAAAATTCAGCAGCAAGCCTAGCGGGTGGTGCAGGGCCAGATAAGCCGTGCGCCCAAACCACACAAGCTCCGACACAGATGTTGGCGCAACCGGCATAAAGGCGTCATAGACCTTGTCAAAAAAATCCATCAGCCAACCGGAGTCCTCATACTTTCCGATAAAGAAAATATAGGTCAGCCCGAAACACAGCAACCACATCGAGAAGGGCACCAGGTAAAGAAACAGCTTTTTCCATTCCTTCTTCAAGAGTATGTGCAGGATAAGGGCAAAAGCGATGCCTGCCAGCACAAAAATAACCGAGTAAGAAAACAGCAGCAAAGCCCCTCCCAGCACTCCCCACACCACAAGCCCCGCCACTCCCACCTGACGCTGGCTATAGCGTGTATAAAAATACAGGGCCAGAATAGCCGCCAAAAGCTCCGTGCTGTACTGCTTGGCCTCTACCGAATGGTAAATAACAGGAGTAGAAAGAGCCAGCATACCCAGTGCCAAAGCCACAGCCCAGGGCCGCAGAAAATGCCTGGCCACCGGAATAAAGAAAAACAGTGAGGCAACGCCACACAGCAGGGAAAACAGGCGTAGGGCCATCTCCCCGTTCCCGAAAAGCACAACGCACAGCCGCACCATCCACAAGTACCCGATAGGAGCCTTTTGCTCGTAGGCTAGCGGTAGGGTAGCCAACTCCCAGAAGCTCATTTTTATTAGGCTGATACTCAGAAAGAGTTCATCTGTCCAGAGCGACCTGTTATCGAAAAAATGGAACAGACGCAGCAAAGTGCCAATTGCTAGAAGCAGCAGCAATATGCCGGTGTAAGAGTAAGACCTGCTGGCAGGAGCAGGCTCCAAGGGAAATACGCGGTTGCCGGCCTTGTATGGAAGGGTTCTGAATGTTGAGATCATAGACACAGTATTTCGGGGAAGTAGACACGTTTAGCTTATGTTCCTGACTTGTTTGGGGCAACATAAAGAATAGAAAGCATATCCTGCACCGGCAGCCAGAAACAGAAGAACAGATCAGCCAGCCACAACACAACCACCAGAACCGATGCCAGCTACATCTCCAGCATAGCTGAACTTCTCCAATGCCAGATCCCTTACTTTTTGGTGGTGGATCAGCCTGCTCTATACTTAAAGGCTGCGTTGGCATCTACTACCAGCAGCAGCGGCGGCAGGAGGGCAAAAAGCCTCCGGAAGGCCATTTTTATTTGAAAAATTGACTTTTGCCGGCAGTAGCCCAGGCTGCTGCTGCTCCAGAACAACAGATCATGATTCTTACCTCAGGCAAACGCAGGCTCCAGGGTCTTGAAGAACAGGTTGTCCATCCATTTATCGATGGAGTAGTCCTTCTTGCTGAAACTTTCCTCCTGCGTAATATCGTCGGGTAAGTCTATATCATTGGCATTGTACACCACTACCTGCCGGGGATCGTAGCCTGGTTCTTTTGTTACGTGCACGTTGTTGGTTATTACACGCTTACCACTTCCCAGGGCATCTATAATCCGCATCGTAATACCCGTCTGGCTGGTTCCCGAAAAGTCTACAATGGTTTTTGATTTGCAAAACAGTTTGAAATATTCTTTTCTGCTTAACCTCCTGAAAGAAACATGCTGATAGTCTATATCGTATCCTTTCATTCTATTAAGAACGTATCCCAGCCAGCTTATGTACAAATGTGTCCGGACTCTATACCCCCTCTGGGAGGCATAAGCCAGAAACTTTATCATGAATTCGTATTTCTCTAGGCTAAGGTTTGTGCAGTAGATAAAGTCAAACTCGTATGGGCCGTTTTTTATACCAGCATACTCATCTGTATAAAAAGTAGGCGCATAAGGTAGCGCCAATGTTTTGCAATCATCGTAATCAAAGGTTAGGGTTTTATCAAAAGAAGGCAGCAGATGCCTGAAATCAGACTCCCATGCTTTATAAGAATCCCACTGGTACAGGATCGTATAAATGCCCGGGTTTCTTTTCCTGATGGTATCTACAAACCAGTTCTCCATTCTAAAGCCCCTGATCACGATTAAATAGTCAAAGCGCTTGCCTTCGGTCTCTTGCAATATCTTTTGGTAGTGGCGGTCCTGCCATGCCTGCATCTTATCCGGAAAGAAGTTAGACATTACCACATGCTTCAGGGAGGTATCCCTTTCGTAGTAGAAGGTTACATCTGCTCCGTAAGATCTGAACTTTTCATGAATTGCATCGCCATAATGATAAAACTTGCAGGCAATAAACAATACTTTTTTGCCGGCAAGCATATTTTTGACTCTCTCGATCATATGGAAAAATTATGTTGATACAAATTTGTAAACTATAACATGTATGCTTTGCCGGAACCTTGCTGCAGCATTGCTGTAAGCGCAGTAAGCGAGCTTGCCATAAAATTGTTCTTAGCACCAAACCTGGCACCCTTCTGTAACAATGGTTATGGCACGCCTGCCGCTTTTTGCTGTCGGATGATTACCCTTTAAACACAAAGGTTTTTTTTGTGATAAAATTGAAAACCGCAACCAGAATAATGGCCATCAGTTTCCCTAGTTTAGGATCTACCACAAGCTTTTCTACAAAGAGCCAGATCAGGCACTGGTTTATCAGCAAACCTGCCAGTGAAAATGCTAAAAATGCCGCTATCTCCACCCTCGACTTGTACTTGCCGCTTTTAAATACCCACTTCTTCGAGATATAGTAATTGAGTAAAATTGCCAGGCAAGTCGACTCAAAGTTGGCAATCAGGTAACTTACCTGCAGGTACTCGAATAGAAGAATGAACAGGAACATATCCACCACCACACACAGGGCGCCTACCATTCCGAATTTTAAAATCTGAAAAATCCGCTGCTTGTTCGTTTCCAGCAATAAATATTTCATATCGTTCACTAAAAGGCCCGTGTTGGCTTAGCTGCTTCTCCCGCTGTTTTTATGATGCAACAGAAGCTGAAGTTGGAATATCAGTTACTTTCTAAAAAAAACCGGCATACCGCTACACCGACACTGCCTGCTTTACCTCTGAAACCTCCGTTCTGGCCGGTTCAACTGCCTTTGGTGTTCCTTTGCCAGCCAGCGCAAAATTAACCACAATGTTCTTTAAGCTTTTCTGATCTTCCAGGTGCCTGATGAGCGAATAGATGAACAGAATAATTCCCAGCATCTCCAGCGTCTCCTCCATAGTAGTGCTTAATTTGCCCAGTATATCAGAATCGGTATTGCTCGAGATATAGCCGCCTAACATCTCCATGCCAACCGCTCCAGACAAAAATATCCCCCCCGAAACCACAAAGTTGATAAAGGTTCTTCGGGGTAACGAAAACACAAACCTGGCTAAATACAACCCTACACCGGCCATAAGCAATACATACAGTATATACCAGGGGAAGTGCAGAAACCCCAGGTTTTCTTTCTGCAGCACGAGCTGCAGAAACGAGCGCATAGGGTTAATAGACAATTCGTGTAGCTGAAACAATTCGTCCATGGCGAGCCAGGTGAACAAAAAGCCTAAAAAGCGCCATTGCCTGAAGTATAAAGGCCGGTTGCTGTTTTTAACATACCTCGAAACAGTAAATAAAAGTAAAGCGCTGATTAGTAGATTGATGGTGGAGAAGTAAGTTGGCACATTTTTCTCCCCCTCCAGGTTAAACATGCCCGTTACATACAACTTAAAGGAGTGAGACCCGGTAATGGTAGAATTGGTGTATGTCTTAAGGTAATACTCCAGCGCCAGCACAGCAATATTCAGCAGAACTATTACAAAAAGGACTTTCAGAAAAAATTTTAAGACGCTACGAGCATTAAGGTTGAATACACTTTCCATAAATGTGAGTTAGATTAAAAAAGCTTGTCTGTATGATACCACTCCGCCACCAAACCCGTAATACAGCTTGTGCGTCAGAAAATTTGCGTGTTAGAGAAAACACAATTATTTCAATGAATCAGGCCCTCCAGAGGCTTTGCTGCTGCTGCTACTCAAAGGCCTGGAGGGTTGGGGCCGCTGCTAAAACGACTGCTTCAGGAACCAGTTCAAGGCAGGGATATCCACATAAACCAGCCCCATGAGCAAAATGGTGAACAGGATAACAAAAAGCATGAACGACTTCTCTTTGTGCAGTTTTTCCGGACCTTGCACCACAGAGTCTTTTCGCAGGCCAATTTTAAGGTACCAGGCAAACAGCAAGGCAAAGAAAGGGAAACTGATTAAAAGCTCGACCTTGTTCTTGATCAGGAAAATACCCAGGAAGAAGGCCGAAGTCAGCGCATAGAAGAACATAGAAATGAGCAGGTTATTTTCTGTATAGCGCTTAAATGACTTGCGGTATAGCCCTGCCAGCTCCGGGTTGTCTATATAACGATACTCAGCAAACCGCTTGGTCGCCATCAGAAATGCACCACCCATCCAATAGGCCACTATAATACTGCTTGGCGGTATAAAAGCCCAGGCAGGGTCTAGCAAACTGGCAGGCAGTATGGCAGCAGGCACAAAAATAAACCAGCCAAGCGCCAGCCTGATAGGGTTGTTCACCGATTCTGATAACACATCCAGGTAAACCCGCTCTTTGGTACGGAAGGGCCTTACGTTATACATAATTCCCATAAAAAGTAGGAATGCCTCTATGGCCAGGAACTGCAGAGAAATAAAGTAGGCCAGCCCAAGACCCAGCATAGCTAACAGAATATATTCGGAATAGACATAGGCCGGGCTCAGCACAGTCATTACTGCCGAGCGCTTCTTTTTCTCAGGATGATACCGATCGAATTCGGCATCCAGGTATTCATTTATGGTGTAGTTGGCCGAGGCAATAAGGCAGGTGCTTACAATGCCGACTATAATTCTAAGCAACAGGCTGAAGTCTAAGGTGGTGTCGTACACTAGAAAAGCAAACAGCATTCCCGGCAGCATAAATATATTTTTAAACCAGTGGTCTGGTCGGGCAATAGCCACATACTCTTTAAAACCAGCGGGCCTTAAGGCAACCTTCTCACTAGCGGATTCGGGGAAAGTAACAGTAGAGTTCATAAGCAGATATAGATAAGTTTACAGCAAAATTCAGCGTTTATAGTTGGGAGGCAAATACTAGAGTCCTAAAAAAAATGGACGTTATCCTATTATCTTAGAATAACCTTTAAACATCATGCCAACACATAGCTTTGTCACTATTTTTTATAAATTTTAAAATTTTGTATGAAATCCGTGTACTGGCCATGTTATGGTTATCGAAACTGCCATTTGAGAATGGGGTAACAAAGCACTCTATTTCCCATTATGGCCCAACATATTCCATTTTGGCATTACAAATGCCTGGTGCAGCAGTGCTTATCTTTTATCCTGAACCCCGCCTTCACTTATTGGAATCAGAGATTGTAGCATTTTAGAAAACAGGATGCAGGAATTTTTATCCTGCTGCTGAACTATAGAAAAAACTAAACATTGGAATTTGTGAAGCTGGTTATAGCAGAAAAGCCACTCTAATTCAAATCATATAACCTGAATCTGTTTATGGTATCGCCACTACAGGAGGCTATTGTACAAGTTTCGACAGAGACTAAATGAAAATTGCAGTGGGAGCATCAGACGGCAGTCAACCATCTTTTCACAAGACGCCCCCACAGAGAACTGCACCGAAGTAAGGGCTCTGATTTCACGAAATCAAGACATTTAAAACTCCGGGAAACAGGCCCCAGGCTTCAGGACACAGAGGATAGTACGGCCCTGGCGCTGACAAAGCCAAACCCGGGATTCTGATGAGGTGTGTTGCAGGCTACTATATTTTGTGGATAGCTAAAATGTATCTAGACAATGACAGAACTTACCGGGATTCAACATTTGATACGTTCTAATTATGAAAGAATCTAGTGCCTCATGTTCTACATGATCTTGTAGCATCCTGAAACAGAAAAAATGGTGCTTTCTGGTCCTGCTGTCCTGTTCCCGATACAGGTGTAGGGACAACAACTATGCTGCTACTACCTTCTTCTTTTCAGAAGCTGATGATTCGATTTCAATTTTCTTTGATCCAATCGTGACAAAAATATTTTTATGCTGATTATGATGCTCTATATATTGCATCAAAAAATATATAAATAACATAATTCCCAGAATTTCAAGCGATTCCTCTAAGGCAACCCAGAGCTTAAAAGTTATACTGGAGCGATAATTATCTTCTCCCAGCACTTCAGCTAAAGAACCCTCAATCATCTCCACCCCAACGGCACCAAAAACGAAGATGGCACCTGCCAGAATAAAAGACAAGGTGAACCTGGCAGGCAGAGAAAAGACAAATTTGTAAAAGTAAACCCCAAATAAAGCAAGAGCCAGGATATAAGGAACCACCCAGGTATGGTAGACTACACCCAGACTTTTGGGCTGCAGAAAATGATTGATTACCATCTTGCTGGGTGTAATAAATAGTTCGTGGATCATCAACAACTCATCAAAAGCTAAAAAAACAAAAACCCGGCTTAAGTATAGCCAATGCTTATGAAAATTTGCCCCAGCCTTTCTTTTCTCGAGCTTGGAAATATAATATAAACATCCGGCGCTAATAAACAGGTTAAGGGTACTAAAATAAGTGGGTACATTATGCTCCCAGAAAAAGCTGAACATCTTAATGACATACTTTTCTAAGGTATAGTTGTAGAAGTTGTGCTGGGTCACATAATATTCTGCATATAACGACACAAAGTTTAATACAATTAACACCCCTAATATCCAGAGTTGCAATCGTAAGACAGAAGAAGGTTTAAGTTGAAGGGAAGTCACCATTTTGCAAGGATGAAGAAGTTAAAAATAGGTTGTCTTAGATAATGTCACCTATTTACTTTAGCAAATAGGTGACATTATAAAAAAGATAAATACAAATAATTATGCCAACTTTTTCTATGTTTAGCTTTACAGAATAAAGGATTAAAATATATAATAGAATATAAGCAGGAGCAGCTTCTAATCGGGCTGGTATTTGAATTAGCAGAACCCGATAATACATATTTCTTTAATTTTCCTGTCGAAATTAGGGTGCCGATGCCTGGGTTCCGGGATTTTAGCCGCTGTATATTAATTATTTTAAAGCGCCAAAATTTAAGCGTTCCATGAATTTCATATATTATCTTTCCCAGAATAGAATGAAATCCCATAATGAACCTAATTACACGCAGGCTTGACCTCCGTTTTCTGCAGCCTTAAAAGAGTATAAAAGTGAGAGATGAAGCAGGCTTGCACTATACCTTTTCTGCGGGAGCCTGCAGTTTATGCTCACTTATTTCCTCCAGCATATTAGTGTAAAAATCAAATTTGTCGAAAGGTTTTTTGTCTACGATCAGGTATGGCATGTTGGCCTGCCTGGCACATTCACCATCCAGTTCCTCGCGGTCACCGATAAACAGGCAGGCCGCAGGTTCCACACCTAGTTTCTCTGCTATGTAAAGCAACCCTTTGGGCTTAGGTTTTAATACATCGATTGCCGCATCTGTAGAACTAACCACTATATCAGCACCGAGCCCCATTGCCTTTAGCTTGTCTACAGCCTTGTAATCAGAATAAATACCAATTTTTAGTTGACGCTGGTGCAATACATCAAAAAAAGCTTTAACTCCCGGGTAAGTGCACGCCGCAAGATATTTATTCGGATACTCAAACATCCAGCTATTTACCACCTGCTTTATCCTGGGCAAGGAGAAATTCCCCTTTTCAGCACACCACTCATACTGAGCAGCCTCCAGATTACCAGCCTCAAAGCCAGGCCTTTTTTCACGCTCTGCCCTAAAATGATGCAATATGAGCATATCCTTTATTTTCCAGGGCTGAAACAGGTAATACCTCAGCAAAGCAAACAGCATCTTTTTCCTGAGCTTAGACTGTTTGTACAATGTGCCGTCTACATCAAAGATCACAACCTGAATCTTTTGCCAGTCAATTTTTGTAGCCATCGTCATATAGGTAGGTAATATAAAGAGTTTATCATGCGCTAATGAAGGCAGGCCTGTACCCCGTATTTGTAGAAATATCGGAACTGCATCACCTTCTCCAGCGGATACCATGCTTTCTGCAGCAATTCATCATCCACAGTTGCCTTGCTGCGCTCAAATGTTTTTAGCTCCCCGTTCCGGATATACGTGATGCTTTCTGGTTTATTTTTGACCACATACCTGCGAAACTGAAAAAATACAAGCATCTTATTCTCCTGCCCCATCTCCTGCAGATAAGGATCAGATGACGACACGATCTCGACCACATCTTTCTGGTAATCGAATACCTGTGTACTTACCGGTACAATAAAATGGTTGGTTACACCGCCTTCAGTTCTAAGATTGGAGAACATGGCATACGATGACTCCGTCTTCAGCCCCAGATACGGGCTCAACCCATTCAGGAAAACGATGACGGGAAAGAACAGCAGTGAGTAATGTGCGTAAGCGAAAGGCTTGCCCCGCTCACTTGATCCCTTTGTACCCATCGACAGCATAAAAACAATTATAAAAGTTACACTGAAGCCCGTCCAGACAACATGACGGAAATAGTCTTCAAAGGCCCGGTTATAGTAATTGATCGCAAGCAATCCTAAAACTATGGTAACTGAGAAAAGAGCGAAATTTATGACATTGAATTGAAGCAACTGCCTTTTTAAGGCCCCCTTCCGGCGAATAAACCTGGTATAGTAAGTATGGATCTTATGGCTGAAGCTGTTGCTGGTAAACAAAAAGTAAAGCGCAAAAACCATGGATGAGAAATCATAAAACCCGTTCAGGGGGTTATAAGCTAAGGCACAGTGAAAGACTAACCCGAGCAAAATGCCAAAGTATCGTGTTCTCCGGAAGCACAGGAGAACAGGGATAAGTGTTTCGATGAGTAAGGTAAGGTAAATGTTAAACGCCAGGAACGTGCCGCCTGATGGCAAAAAATTATAGTAATTGTTCTGTATCACCAGAAACCTCACAGCGCAGCTTGCCTCTGTGTCGAAAAACCCGGCGTTCAGTTTATGGAAAACAGCAAAGAAGTAAAGCGCCATCAACTCAAGTTTTACCAGTGGGGCAAAAGTATCCAGCAGCTCTGCTTTGTCTATAAAAAAGCTTCTTCGTTTGATAATCAGGTAGACGAATGCATGTACAATTGTAAGATTGACGAAGGCTGTCAAAATCCAGTGGTTGCTCAGCCCGGGCAGGTCTGTGGCAGCCTGGTAGGTTTGGAGCGAGATAAAGACCAGCAACCTAACTACTGACGATGGCTTGGCAATAAGTGCAATGGCAGCACTTGTTAGCAGGAAAAAAGTAAGATTTACCGTAAATGCATTTTTGTTCGCCATATGAAAAATGCTGGCAATAGCCCAGAGGCAACAGAAGATTTTATACTTCAGAACTGTGGTGGCATGTCTCTCTGGTGATGCACACTCTTTTATGAAATTGTAATAATTTACTCCCTGAGCAGTAAAAATCTGTTTAAACGAAAGTAAGGAGGAGCTCATGGCTGCATGGCATTAAATTCTAAATAAATTTTCAAGATACCGCTTAGTTGGTTGTTTGGCAGACAAGGGGTGTATGTTCATCTGTATACCTCCTGCCCTGGGAGATTTCCGCTATGGCAGTATTACACCTGCAAACCTATTTGAGATAGGAACGGAGACAACATCTAAACCACTTCCGGTGGGTAGTACAAAAATGAAAATGGATTAGAGCAGGACCTTGCATAAGCATTGTATATTCCGAGGTATTTCACTAGTCTGCTTTCGTCCATCTTGTTAAGGAAAAAGTCTGTCGAGATTAAATAATAATGGACGATTTCGTGTACGAGGCGAGAATTACCGGATGTAACCCCCAGGTAATAACACGTCTTTAAATTTAGTTGTGCCTTAAAGCTGCTATTGATATAATGGTTCCTGAAATAGTCCTCCACATACTGCTCAACGCCTTTTCTATCCAGCTTCAGGTAAGCGAGCTCTTGCATAATTACTCCTACAGCCGCTTCTTTATTTGTAGCAGACACATACCCTAAACCCGGCAGCGCCACCATGGCGGCCCCGGATAAGCCAGTTAATCTCAAAAAATACCTTCTGTTCATGGCAGTTCCTTTAAAAGAATCCTGAATTAGGAACCTGCGGTTGTTTGCAGGCTCTTCAGGCACCGAATATTTTATCTTGTGTTACTTTCCGTCCCGCATCCAGGCTAAAAAGAGTTATCGGCAGCATAAAGCGATAGAGCCGACAAAGTAAGCGTAGGGTTTGAGGGCGTGTAGGTCGTAAAACTCCCACTCCCCAGCACAAACAAGTTCCGGTACTGGTGGTGAAGCAGGTGCTTGTCTACCACACCTTCCGTTGGGTTCGCGCTCATTCGGGTGGTGCCTAAAATGTGTGCCTCCGAATCAAACGGTTTACCATATACTATTTTTTCTACCGGAAGGCAGGCGAGAATCTCAGGTAACTTGAGCTTCATTTTCTCGACGCCTCTTAGCGTATATTCCGAAGGGCCTTTATAATGGACGGCTGGCCGCATGCTGTCGGAGGTAGTTGCAACATAGTTATGTGCTTCTGGCAAGCCCTCAAATACCATCCTGAAATTGGCGATATGCCGCCATTTCCCCCGCTCCATTCTATAGTAAGGCGCATTGTTAGACTCCATCAAACAGGCTGCATATTCCTTTCTGTGCTCGCCGTCGTACAGCATATAACCATTGGCATTTACCCAGGTGCTTCCTCCCACATTTTCCAGGTTATGCAGGTATACAGAAGCCTCTAAACCTAGCTGCTCACCTATTCCCTTGCCAGTAAAGGGATTGCTATCGCCGGAGTTTAGCAGAATGTTTGCATTAAACAGGGCATTTGTACCCAGAACAATTACCTCCCCGGCAACCCGATGCTCTTTTCCATCTTTAATGAAGTTGGCACTCCGGGCAACATTTTGCTCCAGGTTCAGGCTATGAACCTGCGCTCCATACAAGAGCTCCACACGCGGGTCTTCATATACTCCCATGTTGGAATTCTCGATAGTGAACTTGGCGTTAACGGGGCACACATGGCAAACGGTGCTTGCACAGCAGGCATTCCGGCCATTTACAGCCACTCTGGCCCGCGCAGTAGGCTGACTTATATAGAGATTGCCGTACTCTTTGTGCAGGATCTCGTCTGCGGTGGCAAACAGATGTGGTGGCAGCGGATAACCAGATTTCTTAGGAAAGGGAGTGTCCGCTGGCCCTGAAATAGACATTATTTCCTCTACCTGGGTATAGTAATTTTCCAGATCATCGTACTGCAGGGGCCAGTCATTTCCTACCCCATAGAGCGTCTTCATCTTAAAATCTGCGGGCATGAACCGGGGCGTACAGCCATACCAGCAGTTTGAACTTCCTCCAAAGCCTTGGGTAAACACCCACTTTTTTTCAGGGTTATGATTCTCAAAGGTATCTTTATAAGCAGGGTTGAGCCTGGCATAGGGTGTTTCCTCTCCCCGTTTCTCCTTTACCCTCTCAGCATGAGGAAAGAAATGCCCTTTTTCTAATACAAGCACTTTTGCTGTGGCAGGTGCTTTACGCAAAAACTTGTGCAGAAAAAAAGATGACGCGAAACCGGTGCCTATCACTACCAGGTCATAAGAGTTATATCTCATTCGTTAAGGAAATTTTATAACCTAACTTCAATTGCTGTGTGTACCAGCAGCCATCCGCCCCAAGAAGGCGGCTTTGGAAACTAGCGCAACAGTATAGGGCCAAAAAAAGACGGCCGATACACGGGCAACAGGAAGATATGCCCCATCAAAGGGCTGCGACCCATAATAGCCACCTTCTAGTCCGGTCCGGCACTCCTCACCACAGCCATTATTAGGCGGCCCCGAATAACAAAGGTGGAGTTCGATAGCCTATGAAAGCACTTGCCTTTCTTATTGGAAACCTGTTGTAAAGAACCTGCCAAGGCAACAGCTGTTTCAAGTTCTCTAGCGTTGTTACCATCATGCTGCCTGTAGGCATTCTTTCAAAATCATACCAAAGCTATATTTTAAATAAATATTTTATCATTTCCTTTTTTCACTTCCTAACTTATAGAGCACCACCCACTTCTGTAGAAGTGATATTTCTGAAAAACCAGGTTGCCACGACACTCATTTTCCCATAATGGCACAAATCATCCCAATATGGCATTTTATATCATTCCACTTCCAAATGCTGCATCGAAAACGGATCGGGACTCAAGCAAGCTGTTATTGAGTGCCTTTACATTAGCCAGAAGCACTAAAACTGAAATTTTAGCAGGCTTTAAGACGATACGGCCCTACCTGGGCATAAAATACCTTTAAAATAATTACCAGCTGAATTCTATGTGCAGCATACCGTCGCGCCTCTCCATTCTTTACCAAGGCATATACCAATAGAATACTTACTATCAGGTAGTTAGCAAACCAATAAATTCAAAAAACCATATATATAGTGCGGTATTTATAAAATTTTAATAAAAAGACGCTTTACAGGAAGCTCATTTTTATGAAATTTCAATGTTTAATTAAAACTTTGCTGGCCTCATATTTGACAAGGAATACGCACACAACTACCTTACGCTCTAAGTCGCTTTACTGCGATGCAACAGGGCTAATCCCTTACATACTATTTATTGATCAGCATTACACTAAAAAAGGTTAATCAGCAGCATCTGCATCCGGAAGTGATGCGCCGGACAAATCAAAACCATTATGCAAGTAAACTATAAGGCAGCCCCAACCCTGGCTCATACAAAACAGCCGGTTTCTACTGTGCAGCATGTTGAACAGGCTTGGCTAATAGCAACCTGGATTCTGTTGGCGATGGGCCTGTTCTTCAGACTTTTCCATTTCTTCGATGATAGATCTTTATGGCTGGATGAGGTTTACCTGGCCACCAGCCTTGCCAAAATGGACTTGCTGCAATTGACTTTCTCTGATCTGAAATTTGAGCAGAAAGCTCCGTTAGTCTTTCTCTGGATGTGTAAAGCCGCCGTTATGCTGTTCGGAAAAAGCGACATGGCTTTCCGGCTCTTTCCGCTGCTCTGCGGCATACTGTCCCTTTTCCTGTTCCTGCCGGTTGCCCGCTACTTCCTGAGACCATGGGGAGTAGCTGTCGCGGTCGGCCTGCTGGCACTGGCCCCTCCTCTGGTGTATCATAGTGTCGAGATCAAACAATACAGCGCAGAACTGCTGGCAACAGTTATGTGCCTATACCTTTACACCTGTTATCAGGCAAAGCGTTCTTACAGGCAGCTGGCCACCTGGGGGCTGCTGGGCGCACTGATCATCTGGATTTCCTTTACCTCCATCTTTATTCTGGCAGGCATCGCCATAGCCCTCTCCGGATACTACCTGCTCAAAAAAGAATGGAAAGTAGTAGCAGTCCTTCTTATCCCTTTCAGCATGTGGTTAGCCAGCTTTATTATTAACTACCTTTTCTTTACTTCCAAGCATGCGGCAGACTCGGAGTGGCTTTTGTATTACTTTAGAATAAGAGGCGGTTTTATGCCCCTGCCGCCAGACTCTCTCTCCGATCTGCTGTGGCCCCTACAATCAGCTGGCACAAGGCTTATGCACTACCCGCTCGGCCTCTTGTGGGATGTTTCTTCCATTCCGAACGCAGCCCTGCAATTTATTTTGAGGCGGCCCCTTATTGGCATTTTATGTGCCGGTGCAGGCCTGTTTTATTTCTATAGGAGAAATAAAAAAGTATTGCTGGTGCTGCTGGTGCCTTACGCGCTGACGCTGGTGGCCTCGGCACTGGAAGCTTACCCCATGTATGAGCGATTAACCGTTTTTCTGGCACCTATTTTTATCCTGATTATTGCTACAGGCTGCGAGAGACTCATCAGCCTGCTACGCCCGTCTTTCAGCAGTTGGGCCTTGATTTTACCGGCCCTGCTGCTGGCGGCTCCTCTCTGGACCTCGGCCAGCCAGGTTGTGGATCCTGATCTCTTCGGGAACTATAAAAAAGACTACTACAAAGAAGCTTTTCTTCATATAAACGATCATTATAACAAAGGCGATCAGGTATACATCTACTGGAACATGCTGCCGCCCTACCGCTTTTACAAAGACACACAGAACTTAAGTTACAATGCCATAGAAGGCAGCGACTTCCGGAGTATTTCAAAAAACGCCACTGATTATTTCAGCAAGCTTAGCCCCGAAATAGAAGCCGTAAAAGGGGCAAAAAGAGTGTGGCTGTTGTACAGCAAGACCCGGGGAACAAAAATAGGCGAGTTTGAGCGACAATTTGCCTGGTACTATAATTCGGTTTATGGAGGAAAGAAACTACACAACAAATTCAGGCAATTAGGGAAAGAGCTGGCTGCTTACGAAACTCCTGAGCTTAAAGTAGTTTTATTCGAGTTAAAGTCCAACTAGCACTTCGCCACATTAAAAATCACAAATTCAAAATTAGAAAGGATGGCAGATTTGCTGCTGCTGATGGCTTCAAAAGCACTCAGCAGCAGCAAGGAGGCTCTGGAGGGGCTTTTTCATTAGAATAATTTAGTTTAATGTGCTAATGGGTTAATGTGCTGAAGTTCTATTTTTTTGATTTGAAGATGAGAAGATTTGGAAATGAGTTGCCTATTTCTTTGTAGGCAGGATCGAGTTTTCACTCTTAAAATGGTCTTGTGTCTTATGTCCTGCATCCTGTGTCCATTTAAGCAGCAACAGCAAAAACCTCCGGAGGGGCTTATTCATTTGAATAATTGATGTCGCCAAGGAGGCAAGCCCGCTACCAGGCCGGGTGCTACCTGACGCTCCTGATAATTGACCTGAACCCTTAAACAGCATTGTATCCGATGTTCCTATATTCTTCTTTAACGGCCCCACTGCTTGTAAGCAACCACCGGAATTCTGCTTCCTTGCAAAGCGATTCCGGCAGGCAGAAGCTGCTTCTTTGGCTGACCCTGCTCATCATTGCCGCTGGTGTGTTCCTGAGGCTCTACCACTTTATCGATAACCGCTCTCTGTGGCGGGATGAGCTGTACCTGGCCGTGAGCCTGATCAGAATGGATTTCTGGGAACTGGCCACACAACCTTTAGCCTATGAGCAAAAGGCACCGGTCGGGTACCTGTGGGCCGTAAAACTGCTGGTCGTGCTTTTCGGAAAGGGAGAGATGGCCCTACGCCTCTTCTCGCTCCTGACCGGCATAGCCACCATCCTCTTGTTTGTGCCTGTTACGCGGTTCTTCCTGAAGCCCTGGGCAGCCTTGCTTGCCCTGGCTATGCTGGCCATAGGCACTCCGGCTGTTTACCATGCAGTAGAGGCAAAGCAGTATGGCACCGAACTGTTTGCCTCTGTGCTGGCGCTGTACCTGTTTATCCGTTTTCATCGCCAAACCGATTTTGTCTCTCTCCTGCAGTGGGGGTTGGCCGGAGCAACGTTGCTGTGGTTTTCTTATTCGGCCATCTTTGTGCTGGCAGGCATCGCTTCTGCGGTTTGCCTGCACCTGCTGCTACAAAAAGAATGGCACAAGATGTTCCGGTACGCCAGTTCCTTTACACTCTGGCTTATCAGCTTTGCGGCTGTCTATGTCCTTTACCTGGGCAGGTACCAGGATTCTGCCTGGCTTACCGTTTTTTTTAAGCAGTTTTACGATGCGTATATGCCCTTGCCTCCTGCCTCCGCCACAGACTTTCAGTGGTTCCTGCACAAGGCAGGCTCCCTGCTCACCCACCCACTGGGCCAGACAGTTACCCTGCCGGGGCCTTTTTCGCTACTGACCGGGCCGCTGCGTTTGGTGCCGCTTATAACCTTAGTGGCAGGCGTGGTGCTGTTGCTAAGAAAAAACAGCCTGCCATGCACAGTTTTGGCCTTTCCTGTTTTGCTGACGCTTATTGCCTCCGGCCTGAAACTATATCCTTTTCATGAGCGCTTCGTCCTTTTTCTGGCGCCTATGCTCCTTTTGTTTATAGCGTACGGAGCGCAGGCTATCAGTGCCCTTCTTGCTGATAGAGCAGCCGTAAAGCTGCCTTTGATACTGCTACTCATGGCTCCGCCAGCCTGGAACGCTGCCAGGCAAGCCGGCAACACAGACTTGTTTCCTAAAAAGGAAGCCAACCGCGAAGCGCTCCTCTACCTTAACGAAAGCTACTCAGCAGGCGATGCAGTGTACATTTACTGGAACATGTGGCATGCCTATGCTTACTACAAAGAGGCCTACAACCTTAAATTTACCGCAACCGGAGGCAAAGACCTGAAAACCAGTTCTGCTAACCAACAAACCTACTTCCGGAAACTATCTGCCGACTTTGATAACTTTCAGGGCCATAAGCGCCTATGGTTTCTGTATCATGCGCATATAAAAAACAATATAGGAGGTTTTATAGGCAAGCCGGCATGGTACTTCGATAAATCATTTGTTCCGGGACAAATGCTGGAGTCCGCCTTCTCGGCTTATGGCGAAAAAACAAAACAACGGTTTGATGTAAAAGAAACAGTCGTTTCGCTTTATCAGCTTAGCCCGGAAAAAGCACCTGATTAATTGCAGCGTGCTCCTAAGGCTGGGTTGGGATTGGAGAGCTGCTATTGGCCCCGATGACCGCCAACTCTTACCCTCTTCAGCACCACCTCACCTGCGTAATAGTTATAATTAACCAGCATAATTGAACAGACTAAATTTTTTGCCCAGATCCATGGATTTAAGTTTCTTACCCCCCGTATCTATGGCTAAACCCAAGATGCCGGCCACGCCAGCTGCCCCTCAGCAGAAGAGCAGCACAAACATAATGCTTTGGTGTGTCATAGTGATAGGAGTTGCCTTGCGCCTTTTCCATTTCTTTTACAACAGGTCGCTCTGGATGGACGAAGCCTTTTTAAGCATCAGCCTGATAAAGATGAATTTTCTGGAGCTGGCTTCGCCCCCGTTGGAGTATGAGCAAAAAGCGCCGCTTGGTTATCTTTGGGCAGTAAAACTACTGCTATTGCAGTTCGGAAATGGTGAAATGGCACTCAGGCTTTTTTCCCTGCTGAGCGGCATAGCGTCTCTGTTTCTCTTTCTGCCAGTCGCCCGAAAATACCTGAACAACCTTGGCGCAGCTGTTGCCCTGGCCATACTGGCGCTGGCTCCTCCGCTGGTTTTCCATGCCGTAGAGGCCAAACAATACAGTACGGAATTGTTTGCCACCATACTGGCTTTATACCTGTATATGCGTTACAGTAACCGGCCCGAACTCCAGCCACTACTGCGCTTCGGATTATGGGGAAGCCTCCTGCTATGGTTTTCCTACTCCTCTATCTTTGTACTGGCGGGCATAGCAGGCAGCATGTGCCTGAAATTTCTGCAACAGAAGGCATGGAAGACGATGCTCCTGCACTTCATTCCATTCAGCATGTGGCTGGCTAGTTTTGCCATAAATTATTTCCTGTTCACCTACAAACACACAGAATCAGACTGGCTGATACGGTGGTTTGAAGTGCGCAGCGGTTTTATGCCCCTCCTGCCCACCTCATTATCTGATCTGAAATGGTATTTGCAGGCCGCCTATAAATTGTTAGACTACCCACTCGGGTTGCTATGGAACTTTAATTTAACCACCAGCTCCCTGCTGCTGGTGCTGCTAAAGATGCCCCTGCTGTTTTTTCTGGCAATGGCCGCAGGATTTCTCTCGTTTTACAAATCCAACAAGCAGCATTTAATGATATTGGTACTGCCCTTGCTGCTCACCTTGCTCGCCTCTAGTCTAAAGCTGTACCCCTTCTACGAAAGACTTACCGTGTTTCTGGCACCCTTGCTAATTCTGCTCCTCGCCCGCGGGGTACAAACAGGTAGCAGCCTTATCCCTTCCGGCTACAGAAAATGGCGCTACAGCCTGATTGCGCTCGTGCTGGCCTGGCCTGTCCAGAGTTCTGTCTCGCAAGTGCTAAACCCGGCGCTGTTCGGAGGCGAAAAAAAACATTCTTTTGAGCGGGAGGCGCTGATGTATATCAATGATCATTTCCAGGAAGGCGATGTAGCCTATATCTACTGGAACATCGGGCATACCTACCGATACTACCGCGACGTAAAGGGCCTGGACTACAAGGTTATTGAAGGAAAAGACCTGCACCTGGCCTCAGATAACATAGATGAGTATTTCAGCAAACTGACCCCGGACCTTCACACGATTGGGGAGCACAAACGGGTATGGTTAATTAAGCACAGAAGAAATAAAGTAAATATCGGTGCCTACGACGGACAGCCCGAATGGTACCACAAAGAAGAAGCAGGAGCCAGCATACAAAAGGTGCTATCTGCCATCGGCAACAAAATAGATGCATTTGAAAGACCGGATGTTAGAGTAACGCTTTACGAATTAAGCAATGCTGAATAACTTTTAATTTCTGCAACAGCTGCACAGCCGCCAGTGCAGCTGTTGCAAATGCATCCGGTGCCTGATGTTTATTAAAACCACAGCTGCTCCTGCCAGGAGTTCTGGTAAATACCTGTAGAAAGGGATTCCAACAAATTATTCTAATGAAAGTAGCCCTCCGGAGGTTTTGCTGCCGCTGGTGCTGCTGCTTGCTGAACTAATGCCTGCGGCTACTCCTTTCTGCCAGAGCGCCACGATCTACAATTCTACTACTCCTAAGCCCTCAGGCGGCATTCCCGCTCTTGCTGACCAGGTATTTTGCCATTGGCTTCTTCTGAAACTCGATCCATCGCAAACGCATCAGGTTTTCTTTCTGCTTGCCCGTGTTTCCAAACACAACGTAGAGATCGTGTATTCCACCCGGGTCCAGGATGGCGGCATGTTGCGTTTTCCATACCTCCCAGTTTCCGGTCGGCTTAATCTCCAGGCGGCTAATTACCTGCCCCTTTGCAGACCCCAGCCGGATTTCGATATAGCCCTCACTACCAAGTGCTGAGAGCTGGTAGGCAATACGGTCTACTCCACGCAGGTCGATGTCCTTTAATGTCAGATAGGCGCCTGCCTCCATATCGCCTAAATAGTAATCCCCTTTACCTGCCGGCACCTTCGCTACTCCCATGTAGCCGTCGAAGCTGGTAGCCTCCATCTTCGGATGACGCAGCATCAATTTGCGCGTGCTGGTAAGCGGCTCTGTTTTAGGTCCGCCACCGTCGGTATAGCTAGCCGTAAACAAGTATTTGCCGTCTGCTCCATCTCCAAAATGCTTATCCAACGCCAGGCTGCCAGCAGGTGGCAGCGAGCGGGGTTTAGACGCAGGTTTGCCTAGCATAAGTATGTAGCTGATCATGGCCGATGCCTCTTGTTCAGTGAGCTGTGGATGGGGGTTCATGGCATGATTTCCCCATACACCGCCCCCTCCCTGTATTACTTTTGCCGCCAGTTTTTCTACTGTTGCCTGATCTGCCTTGTATTTGCTGGCTATTTCCAGGAAAGCAGGACCAATCGCTTTTCGATCCAGCGTATGACACGACATGCAGTCACTACTGCTTATTAGCCTGCCAATCGCGTCTGCGTCTGGAGGGTCGGCAAACTGGCTCTCGATCTCCATACCGGGTATGTCTTTGCCTTGCGGCAGGTAGTCCAGCCTGATTGTTAGCCGGCTGAGGTCAATTTCCCGGTCCTCCTTATCCTCTACCTTTACCTGGTACTCAAAGGGTTGGTTATACCAGTAAAAAGACTGGTTAGAAGCAGACACCATGCTGATTTCGGGCCTGGAGTTGCCCAGCTTCAGTTTTATGGCGCGCTGCGAACTCATGCCCTTCCCATCGGTAACGGTGAGCACTGCCAAATACTGCCCCGGTTCTTCAAACGTGAAGGTCGGATTCGGGTCTCTTCCCCCCATTGGTTTTCCGTTCAGTGTCCATTGTATCTGCAGCGCGTCGCCTTTATCATAGTCGAAGGAGCCTTTGCTAGAGAAATGAACCGTCAGCGGCAAAGCTCCTACTGTTTCACTGGCGGTGGCCACTGCCACAGGGGGCCTGTTGCCCATGTTATACTCGATGCGAACCAGTTTGCCACCCTCCTTCAGAAAGCCCCAGGGGTCGCCAAACTCCAGCACATACAGCGCCCCGTCAGGGCCAAAGTCCATGTCGATCGGGTTCGTGAACTTTTCTTTTGGCATAAAGGCCTCTATGCGGTCATAGTTGTAAGCTGCATCCATGTAAACCGCCTTGATCCAGTTCCGGGACCAGTCTCCAATAAAGAGGACCTTATCGTAATATTCCGGAAATTTTATTTTGGAAGTAGACCTTGCATTGTAGTGATACACCGGGCCTCCCAACGCACACCGGGCTCCCTCGCCCAACTCAGGAAACTTTTCGGAGGGCGCATAGGGGTAGTAAATAAAGGCAGGTGCTGCCGGAGGCATTTTCTTGCTGCCGGTGTTGTTAGGAGAGTAGTTTACCGGAGCCTCTGGGTCGAAGAAAGAGCCTGTCTTTCCGGTAGCAAAATCGAAGGCAGCGTACGGGTAGTTATCGCCGATAAAATAGGGCCAACCGTTATTACAGGCTTTGCGCACCTGGTTAATCTCGTCATACCCGCGTGGGCCACGGGTGCTGTCTTTTCCGGCATCGGGCCCCACTTCTCCCCAATACAGGATTCCTGAGGGCTTGTCTACCGCAATACGGAACGGATTCCGGCAGCCCATCACATAAATTTCCGGCCTGCCCTCCGAACCATCTTTCCGGAAAAGGTTATTGGCCGGAATAGTATAGGTGCCGTTTGGCTGAGGCGTTATGCGCAGAATCTTGCCCCTAAGATCCTGGGTGTTTCCTGAGGAGCGCTGCGCATCGTTATAAAGCTGTTGCGGGCGTTCATCTATCGGGCTAAATCCGTCGGAATGAAGCGCATAGGAATTATCGCCGGTAGCAATGTAAAGGTTACCCTCGGCATCGAAAGCGAGAGAGCCACCTAAATGGCCGCTCTGGTTAATGTCTAACGGAATTTTGAGCAGTATTTTCTCTGAGGCCAGATCCAGCCCGCCCGCCGCCAGCGTGAACCGGGACACAAGCATCATGGCCCCTTTGCTTTTTGGTGGCGTATAAAAAAGATACAGCTGCCTATTTGTTGCGAAATCAGGATCGAGTGTTATCCCCTGCAGGCCGTGCCCGGACTCGGTGGCATCTACAGGCACCGTGGCAATCTTTTTGGTAAGGTTGGCAACAGGATCGAACTGAAACAAGTTTCCTTCCCGCTCTATCACCAGCACGGTACCGTCATCGGCAATGCTTAGTTCCATGGGTTCTTTCAGATCATCGAAAAGCAGGTTATAGTGGTACCGGCTAAGCTCCTGCAAATGATTTTCTGCTTTGCCCTTCTCCTGCCAATCCTCCCCTGTCACAAAGCGGATCACGGCCGACAGTTGCTCCTGAAAAGCGGAGTTCCCAGATCCCATCAGGTTCAAACTTAAATTGATGAAGGTCACTCTGCTGCCATTATGCTCGTAGTTCCTGAACCCGGCAGTTGCGTCTAGTTCCTTACCGCCAAAGGCAACCGGCAAAATCCGGCCGGGTGTATCATCCTTGAGCAGCCTCTCATACCAGGGCCAGGTGCCATCGCCGGTCAGGTCAGCCTGCATACAGATAAAGCCTCCGCCTGTTCCTACAAACTTCTCCAAGCTATGCCGCTGCGACTCGCTCAGGGCAACTGCCGGCACATTTAGAAATACGACAGCCTTATAAGGTGCAAGTCTCGGCTCGGTAAGTACGCCAGGATCATCAGAAAAATCGATCAACACATGTTGCGCTGCGGCGGCTTCCTGAATTTCCTGCAGCCAAATCTGGCTACGGCCATCATCGTCAGCCTCGGCAGTGAGCAGGACCAGGATCTTGTGCTGCCGGTGCTGCACGCTGCAGGCAAAGCAACCTATCAATAAAGCAAATACCAGTAGCTGCTGCAGGGCAGCAACAGCCAGAAAAGATAATTTCATGTATAGCGTGCGGATAAATAAAATACTCTGATAGAAAGGCCTGGCCTGGTCCGTGCTGATACATCTGCCGGTTCCATCGTGCTACAAATGCCCTCGCTTGAGTGCTTGGCCCCGATAATTTCTACTGGTAAAGCAGCTATTGTAGCGCAGGAAAAGCAGGCAGGATTATCTTGATTATTCTAATCAAAAGTGCCCTCCGGAGATCTCTTCTGTGCCTGATGCTGCTTTTACATCTCCAAACCGACAGCTCTTGATTGCGAATACTTCGCGCTTCGCCAAATTAGAAATAAGAAATCCCGGTCGCCCTATTCTCTGGCAGCTTCACAGGCCCTAAACCTTTCTAAAAATCAAATCGGTGGAGCACCGGCGCCCCTCAGAAGATTCCCTGCCGGTCCTGAGCCATTATTCTTATTAAAATGCCCCCGGGCAATTATTTGTGCTGCAGCAAAAAGCCGATAAAATTCTTTCTGCTGCACTCTCCTCTACTTCTTATGTGGGTATTTTTTTTCAATGATAGTACAATTATAATTAAAAATTATAATTAATCACATTAATATATCGTTAAATTCTAATACTTATTTCATTTTCGCCAGTCTGTTTAAAATGGCTGGCCAAAAATCTTTCAGCATATTGCCGGTTGTACTTACCTTTGCCCCTACATACTATCGCCATTACAATTACATGATCAACCCAAAACAGCTGGCCATTAAAGATTTTGTGTACAGGCTGCCAGAGGAGCGTATCGCTAAATTTCCGCTGCCGGAGCGCGACCAGTCCAAACTACTGCACTACCAGCAGGGAACCATCGCAGACTATAAGTTCACCGACATTCCGGAGCTGCTTCCTAAGAACACGCTGCTGGTTTTTAACAATACCAAAGTAGTGCAGGCAAGGCTGCTGTTTCAGAAAGATACAGGCGGCCTGGTAGAGATCTTTTGCCTGGAGCCCGTGCTGCCGCACCGCGAGGTGCAGCTGGCCATGCAACAGACGGGCGACTGCACCTGGAAGTGCCTGGTAGGAAACAACAAACGCTGGAAGAGCGATAGCCTGAAATTAAATTTTGAAGGAGGCACGCTTACGGCACTACGGCAGGCACAGCAGGAAGGGCATTTCCTGATCAGTTTCTCCTGGTCGCCGGCAGAGCTTAGCTTTGCGGAGGTGCTGGAGCGTTGCGGCCGCCTGCCGCTGCCCCCCTACCTGAACCGCGACCTCACCCCCGACGACAACACCCGCTACCAGACCATTTATGCACACCACCAGGGAGCCGTAGCCGCCCCCACGGCAGGTTTGCACTTTACGGATGGGGTTATGCGGCAAGTGCAGGAGCAGCAGATCGACACCGCCTACCTCACACTGCACGTGGGAGCCGGCACCTTTAAACCCGTGAAAGCCGACACCATGGCCGCCCACGACATGCACGCCGAGCAACTTATGGTATCGAAACAGGTAGTGGAGCAGGTGCTGCAACACCTCGGCAACCCTATTATTCCGGTTGGCACCACCTCCATGCGCAGCCTCGAAAGCCTGTACTGGCTGGGAGCGCTCCTGCTGCAGAACCCGGCACTGGCACCAGATGCCCTGCTCATAAACCAGTGGCTCCCGTACGAAACAGCAACACCACCCACTGCCACAGATGCCCTGCAGGCCATCCTGACCTACCTGGACCAACAGCAGACAGCATTTCTGCACGCCAGCACCCAGATCCTAATTGCGCCCGGCTACGATTTTAAGATTTGCTCCGGTCTTGTCACTAATTTCCATCAGCCCGAAAGCACGCTATTGCTGCTGGTGTCGGCGCTGGTTGGTGAGAACTGGCGAACCATTTACCAGCATGCCCTCGACAACGGCTACCGCTTCCTGAGCTACGGCGACAGCTCTCTGCTGATGCGGGAATAGCCATAGTTTACGGATCAGGAGCTGCAGCAGCAGAAGGTTAAGGCTACCGAGGGCCGTTTTGATTCGAATAATTCAGGTATTCATTGCTATTGGTTGGCTGTTGTACCACCTCCTGCTTTACCTCACTTCCCGCAAAAACCCTACAGCATAACAGAGAAATGAAGTAATGACAGAAGCAGGGCAAGGTTATTTATTCTCTTCCGAAAGTTTCTTGCTTTTATCATTCCGCCTGCCGCCTCTCTCAACCTGAAATAGTTCTTCTCGAGAGGAGGTAATTGAAATACTCAGGAAAGAGCAGCTGCATCAGCAACATAAAAAGCTCCGGAGGGGCAAAAGCATTCAAATAATCTGACAGATGACCTCTGAGAAACGAAGCACCAGGTTCCCGGCTATAGCTGAACCCTATTGGGGCGTCATCTTTATTCTGGTGGTAAACAGCATCAACTACTACCTTACCTACTCCGTTATCAGGTTCAACTTATTCTTTCTGGCCACCTACACCATCTATACGTTGCAGGGGCTTATTACCTGGTACGCCTGCTATTGGGTTATTTTCCGGCTCGACAAGTACCTGCCATACGAGGAGAACTTTCTGAAACGTGTGTCGGTGCAGGTACTGCTTACCAGTGTGGTGACGCTGTCGCTGATTACCGGCCTCACAGTACTTACCAACGTGCTGTTCACCAGCGAGCCTATGCAGCAGTGGTATATAAATGAGCAGGGAGAGCAGAAAAGCGGGCTGGGTTTGCTAACCGACACTTTTAACGGCCGCTTTGCCTTCGGCCACGGTGGTGCCGGCTTGGGTGCAGGCAGTGCCTTGTACTACTTTCCGCACAATGGCGCCATTGTCTTCCTCTCCGTTAACCTGGGCACCCTTACCAAATCACCCGGCGCCGACCAAGCAGAAGAGGCACAGCACAGGATACTGGAACTGCTGGTACAGTAATTGACAATTATAAATAGCAATCTGTTGATCTGTGGGTTGATGTTGGCTTTTAATTTTGTAAACCTACAGCGACAACCTCTTCCTTTGGCTACCAGTAAAGAAAGAGGTTAATGCTACAGCTACTCCTATTTCCCCTGTGATATCCCGAGGGCCACCTTGTGGTAAAGGAGGCGGTTAACATAAAGGAGGTAAATGCCCGAGAATTCCGGCTACATTAAAATAGGGTATCAGCTTTTATGTACCAGAGGTAATTTTGTAAAGGCAGTAGTGCAGCATCAGCAAAAAAACCCTTTAGAAGGCCAATTTCATTAGAATAATTTTATTTGTGCGGTAGCTGCCTTTTTGAAAGTATTGCGGCAGAAAGCTACAGCGCAAATAAAGCTAGCCAGGTGCAAAGAGTAACGATTTTTTGTTTGAGCGTTCAGCGAGTGGGGGGAGGGGTTCTCGATAAACAAAACCGTCTTGATTTTTTTTGTTCTTTTTGTGTCAAGTCCATAGCCTTCAGGCTAAGAAGGAGAAAGGCCTTCGAACACTTTATCTGATGCTTTTACATATTGAGCCGCCGCAGTGCTTGTTGGTGAAAAACACCCAACAAGGGCCAGCGATATAGCATTTTTTGAAATAACAGGATAAAAGTGCGTCTCTTAACCTGACGGGTATGGTATCAGGACAATAAGAACAAAGGCACCGGCCATGAAACAAAAACCTGCTGCTGTTACCGAAAAAAGCTGCTGTACTAACTTAGACTCCCAAGCCAGTGGCCATTGCCTTTGGATCTTGCCCACAAGCTCCTTCCAGTAAGACAAAGAGAGAAGGTGGATTAGCAATACAATACTTTCG
>NZ_VFSD01000050.1 GCF_014332515.1 Pontibacter beigongshangensis
AAAAATTAACTGTAATTATAGCCATTTCTTTCTTCGCTTGTCAAAAACAAACGGATAAGTCAGCTCAACAAACTAAAGCTGATTTAGCTCAGGTAGAATCAGTCGCAGCTAAAACAGAAAGCCAAAAATCACCTATATTCCACAGCGACTCTCCTTTAGGGACAGAGCTGAAGAATGCCCTTGATGACCCTTCGACTGATAAATACTTTGTGGAGGTGTTTAATAAAGTAAGAATAGTGAAACACCCCGATGACGATAAAATGCTTTCAGTCACTGATAGCCTATTTTCCAAAGACCCAAGCAAGGACTTTTTCTACTTTATTGTATTCACCAAATCCTTGAACGGTGCGGACGGATTCTACTCCGAGGCTGCGGGAGTTAAGGGAACAGAATTTTTAACTACTAAAACAGAAAGCTTCGCCGACTACTTCAACATTGGGCCTAAGCTGGATGACACAGATATGCGAAACTGGGCGAGTTCTATAGTTGGGGAAATCCAGATAGAAAGGGAGGGTGAGGAAGCCATGGCCATCAATGAACTTGAGAGCCAACTGAGAAAAAATATCAAATACAGCCGTAAAGAGTATTCTCTTGTGATTGAAAAGTTTATCGGGTATATCAAAAAGGTACAAAAAGAAAGAATAACTAGCCACTAACACTGTATAAAAATCATGCTTCGGCCGACGGCCTAGCACGTTTTTTATACAGTGTTAGTGGTCAGCTTAAAAAACGAAACCGACAGAAATGAACAAAGAAATTATATCGAAAATTATTGGACGACTTAAGCAAGAAGAAAGTTTTCCTGACTGGTGGAAAAGTGAAAAAATCGCAATTCCATTTTTCGACAACGACAAGTTGACGATAACTTTTATGGATTTTGAACCTGAACACGACGCGACTTTTATTGACGAAGCAGACCAAGCTTTGACAAATTTTCTGAAACTAAACACAGACGACCGAAATTTGATTTCTGAATTTGCATACAAAAACTGTATGGACTTTTTGGATGCAGTAGGTTTTGACGAGGCAGACGAACCCTTAAGACAGATAAAAAACAAAAACGAAATTTGGAATTTCATACAGCCGACTGAAATTTTTATAACAAGACGACCTTACAAAGACCAAGATATTTATGTTTTCATAGCTTGTGAATGTGACTGGGAACAAGAACACGGACTTCAATTAGTTTTTAGACAAGGCAAGAAACTAACAAGAATAAGTGACCAAGATGGACATTTAACAGAAGCTGACGCATACGACAAACCAGACGAAGAGGATGAGTTACTAAAGGTTTTAATAACGAAGGACAAGAAAGCCGAACCGCTAACAGCCGTTTTGCAAAAGCGGGGGGGGCGTGCTTTTATGACAGTGAAGTGCTAAATTCAATCTTTGTGCATCTAATGAAGTTTAGTGCTGAAAAACCCCGCCTTCGCAAAGCGGCAAAACGTTAGCAACAATGCAAAGAACAAATGCCAGCAAACGAAAATATAGTAGAACTTAAGATTTTCGACTTTGATTCTGAACATGGGCAAATTACCGACATGCTTGGATTAGCTCCGACAAAAGTTTGGGTAAGAGGTGAGGAATACATTTTTGGTGACAAAAGGAACGGACTAAAGAAGACCCGAGAAAATAATTACTGGGAATATAGGTCGACAAATATTTCAAATGACTGGATTGGCAACCATATTGACAAATTTATCGACGAAATTATTCTGCCAAGAAAAGATGTCTTAAGAAGTATATCAGAAAAGCTTCATACAGAGCTGTCGATAGTCCAATACATTTACGAGGGTTGTAACCCAGGACTTTACTTCAACAAAAAGGCATTAAAAGCTATAAATGATTGCGGGCTTGAGTTGAATATTGACTTGTATGTTTTAAGTGAGATAGACAAAAAATAAAAAAGCACAGTTGCTAACACTGCATAAACGTCACCCTTCGGCCGACGGCCTCGCGCGTCGCTTATACTAACCGTT
>NZ_VFSD01000051.1 GCF_014332515.1 Pontibacter beigongshangensis
TTAATTTGGCGAAGCCCTACGGCAGCTCCAGCACGTTTGCCTTGCGGATATAGGCTACCTCGCCCTTCCATCGGATCTCGTACCAGATGTCCTGCTCGCCGCGTATCGGAACCTTGTGCCCTTGTGAGGCAGTGGCCAGCCACGAAGAGCCCGCCGATGGTGCCGACATAATGGCTACCTGGTCATTTCTGATAATGCCGGCATCGCCCAGGTTCAGGAAGTTGACATAGTAGAGGATAAACAGCAGGTACAGCACAAAACCGACCTTAAAGGTGCTGCTGAACCGGTGGCCTTTGCGCCAGTTTATCACCATAATCGTAACCGTGATCACGGCGGCTATCAGCATCAGCTCCAGAATGCGCATGTAGTGCTTGCTGAACTGCGTCTCGAAAAAATGCAGGTCGCTGTACTCATAGCCCGACAATCGGTGGGCCTGGGCCAGTTCCTCCATTTTTTTCAGAACCGACCGGCTGGGCTGCTTCACATAAAACAAGTGCAGGTAATACATGGCGCCGGTGTAGTCGCGGAGGCCTTCTTTGATATAGGCCATCTTCAGGAGCATCTGGGGGGAGTAGTGCTGCTCTTTTTCCAGGATATGCGCGTACATAACGAACGCATCGGTGTATTCCTGCTTGTTAAAGAGAGCATCAGCTTTTTGCAGGGCGTTATTATCTGCCTGACTGTAAGCGGATTCAGGATAGCCTGTCAAAAAAATAATCAGAAAAAGGGATATTTTGAACCAAAGACTTTGCATTTATTCAGATTGCTGTTAATTTTGCATCGCAATTCAGGGAGACGCCCACGAGAATGCAAATTAGTAAAAAGATTCTGTAGCTCAGCTGGTAGAGCAATACACTTTTAATGTATGGGTCCTGGGTTCGAATCCCAGCGGGATCACACGATGTGAGCCGAAGCCTTTTCTAAAAGAAAAAGCTTTTTCTTTCTGCCACTTTTGTTTTGTTCCGGTTTACCGGAAATCATAAAAAGTGAAAATTAATTTTTGATAGTAAAACAAAAAGATTACTTTTGCACTCCCTTTCAGGGAAACAAATTAGTACCGATTCTGTAGCTCAGCTGGTAGAGCAATACACTTTTAATGTATGGGTCCTGGGTTCGAATCCCAGCGGGATCACAAAATGAAAAAAGCCACTCCTTACCGGGTGGCTTTTTCGGTTTTATAAAAATCCTCTCGGTGCCCAAAGGCCTGGCCTGCCAACTTCTCCAATTTCTCTTTTCTCCTGCTTGCTTTCTCTTCCAGCTTTTCTCTAAAGCAAGCCATTCTCTAGCCTTCTGAGTGCCTGCTTTTTTAGCTCTATTCTCACCGAAAAACTTAATTTTAAAAAATGAACTTGAAGCTTTTCAGGCACTTGTTCAGACGATGAGCAGGTTTGGGCCAGCGGTCAGGATTAGTCTTTTGCCTGTAATTCATCTGTAACAAGGTTTAATAGACATGAAACCAACAAAAAACCATTTTTTTGACATAGAATAATTCTTATATTGACATGATATTATTTAATGTGGACAGGAGCTCGTAAAGCATCTATCATAAAAATTGCTGTTTTCGTGCGTGGTCGATCTGTTTTTAGTGCTGCATAAATAGTTCTTTGTCTGCTTTACCTTTTGCCGTTGCCGCGTATTTTCACCGGCAACTCTATCCGCGGTTGAAGCTAAAACCGACATATTAACATGTATGCAGCATTAGTGCTGCATTATTCATCAAAATCATATCGTACACAAATCTTTATT
>NZ_VFSD01000053.1 GCF_014332515.1 Pontibacter beigongshangensis
AAAGGTACTGTTTTGAAAGTCAAGGATTTTAGTTGAATTTTTCTTATCTTTCCCTTACCTGAAAGAGAGCTCCTGGCCGAGAGGTGCGGGATGTTCATCTTGTGTAGCCCTGCCTTGCGGGGCTACTTTCTTTTCGTCTGCTGCGCAGACACCTGAAAGAGAGGCTCCGACCTCCAGGCTAAGGATAGCCTCCTTCTTGTCTGCCTCCGCCCCCAGGTACTTGTTCTCCTGCCAGACCTCATCTCCCTTCCATAAAGTATAGATCAAAATCAGCAGCTTCTTCTGCACAGCCACATAGGCCAGCATCTTTTTCTTCCCCTTGCCCCTGAGCCGCTCAAACAGCGCCCTGCACACGGGCACGTTCCGGCGCACCGCATGCAAAGCCGGCATGTGCAGTATCCGCCTGATATGGCTGTTACCCTGCTTGGAGATCCTCGTCCTGCCGACTCTGTTGCCCGACTGGTTCTCCACCACATCATAGCCGGCGTAGCTGACCAGCTGCTTCTGGTTGTTGAAAAGGGCAAAGCCGTTGGTCTCGGCAACGATGGTGGCCGCCGTCAGCAGCCCCACCCCCTTGATGGTAGTGATCTTACTGATCTTCTCCTGCAACAGGGTATCTGCCGCTATAACTTCTTTTATTTCCTGCCGGATGGCCTTGAGCTGCGCATCATACAGCTGCAGGGTCTTTTTGAGCCTTTTCACCGTGCTCTTCCCTGTGTGCATGCCATAGGATTCGGCGTGCAGGCGATTGGCTGTTTCGCTGCGCACCTGCTGGATCTGTTCATGCTCCCGGGTGAGCTTGCGCAGCAGGTAGAGCTGTTTGCTCAGAGGCTGCCAGGGCTCCAGGTCCCTTTCCGCACCCATGTGGGCCAGGGCTCTGGCATCCAGGCGGTCGTTCTTGGATTTATAGCCCAGGCTCTGGAAGTACTTCTTTGCCCGGTTGGCCAGCACCACATTGACCCTCCGCCCCTGCTGGTGCATTGCCCAGGCCAGGGCTTCATAATACACCCCGGTGGCTTCCATGATCACCACCAGCTCCACCTGGGGGTCTTCCCACTTGCGTAGCCATTTGTTGAAGGCAGCCAACCCCTGAGCGGAGTTGGCAAAACTGTGGGTGGCTTTCACCACCACCCGATGCTCTGAGGTGAGCACCGAAAAGCAGGCGTCAAACTTGTCTTTGGCGATGTCGGCGCTCACCGACTGCTTGATGATTTTCATAGCTGGAGACATTAATAGATGAAACAAGAGACTCCAAACCTATTGCTCTTCCCCTGACTTCACTCATCATTTTATCCAAGGTTACCTCAGCGTGGAAGTACCTGTAAGTACTGTTCAGCCTTTCAGGAAGAAGCCCTACCGGGAGGATGTCCCTTTACATCGCCATATCACCAGGTGTATGTCGTTCGATTGCATTTGCCTCCCGGTAGCAGGCTTGTTGAAAGCAAAAATTGCATCCTCTTCGCTTATTGTAAAGATATGAG
>NZ_VFSD01000054.1 GCF_014332515.1 Pontibacter beigongshangensis
AAACATGAATCATCCCGAACTTTGAGTCAGGGAGAGCAAGAGCAGATTCCAGAGGTTGGCCAGTGCCAGTCGGATGCGGTAAAGCGGTGTAGGAGTTTTCCTGCACCGCTTTCCTGTTCTATGGCAGCCCTGGCGCAGCAGGTCGGAGATGGCCTGACGCAGTTCTTTGTCCAGCAGGGAGAGCAGGAAGGCGTACACGAGCGTGACAATCTGCAAGAGCTTCATGCGGCTCTCCCAGAACCACAATCGGCAGCTCTCCATGCCCATTTCTGATTTGTTGAAGCGGAAGGCCTGCTCGACCTGCCACCTTCTGGCGTAGGCGAATACCAGGCGCCAGGCCTGGCGGTCGCTTTTCACCTCTTCATTGGTCAACAGGTACCAGGGCTGGCGGCCTTTGCGGCCCGGCCGGCAGATGATCAAAGTGAGCGGGCAGTCGGGGTAATCCCGGTGCAGACACGGCTGCCACACCAGGCTGCGGCGGTAGGTGATGTTGCGCACCATATCGCGGACTACTTTGGAGGAGGAGGCCTTCCTGCCCACCGAGAAGCGGTAGGCGTGCTTCAGGAGCCCCTTTATGTCCAGGAGTTTGAAGCGGGAGGGCCAGCGCAACAGGAAGCGGTCCGTGCGTGCCAGCAAGAGGCCCAGCCACTTGGCCGAGGCGTAGCCGCGGTCAAAGACATGCAGCACGTCCTTGCCAAAGGTTTCCCTGGCCCACAGAAGCAGCGTGAGCCTGACTTGAGCCAGCGAGGTAGCGTGTTGGCCCCGGCTGGTCCACCACTGGAAGCGGGCCAGCATCGGCTGGGCCCACAGCCCGCAGCACACCAGGCCCACCCACCGAAAGCCCGGCACGTGCACGGCTTGTTTGACGGGGGGATCGTAGTAGCCGGGCTTTACGCGCAGCGCCCGCTTGGCCTTGGTGCTGCGGACAGCGCACAGGCCCTCGCTTTTGATGCTCTCTGTTTTTTCCTGCACGCTCTCATCCCACAAAAGCAGGGGCAGCTCGCGCTCTGCCTCCAGCAGCTGGTCCACGTAGCGTTGGGCTCCCTGACTTAGGTAATCGGTGATCACCTCCCAGGACCACTTTGGGCTGCGAAGCAGGTTAGAGAGGCGCTTGGTGCCGGCAGGGGCCTTGTCGCCCGAGAGCAGCACCCCGCCCAGCTCCGAGAGCACCAGGCCACTGGAGCGGCTGCGGTGGCGGATCAGGCACTGACAGAGCCCCAGAAAGGTTGCTACCAGACGCCGGTCCAGCAGTCGGTCGAGCTGCTGAAGGAAAGGAGAGAGGAAATCCTCGAGACGATGGGAGAAAAAACGGGCCTGGGAGAGAACCTGGGCCTGGGAAGATGCGTTTTTAGAAGTAGTAAACATAAAAACCTCCTGTTTTAAATGGTCTACAACCACAAAACAGGAGGTTTTCCTTTTTCATCCCATTACAAAAGTTCGGGATGATTCATGTTT
>NZ_VFSD01000055.1 GCF_014332515.1 Pontibacter beigongshangensis
GTTATGCGTAACCATAAAACGACAGACAACAATGTTCGGACTATTTAAAAGGACAAGCTGGAAAATTGAAGGAAAGGCACTGGATTTTTTCCGACAAGTTTTTTCGCAATTACCTGCCGACTTTAAATTTTTAGTTGACGGGCTTGAAAAAGGTCTTTATAGACGCTTTTCTGTAAACCACGCAATGAAAGGGAATTTCTATTCAATTGGCTTTGACCCATCACAGTCAGACAAATCAATGACCAAGGGAAAGCAGTTTGAATTGGAAAACATTATTATTAAACAAGACGGACAAGCATCCCCGCTAAACATTACAATTTATGATGGACTTTGGATAGGCTTTGAAATTGAAAAAGGTATTTTGGACTTCAACAACTTTCAAGTTGACTTATCATCATTTAAGAAAAGTAAAAGCAAGTTTTCTGCAGACACAAAAATTGAAAAACTTGTTAGCAAACTGACTTGTGACCAACTTGACCTGACCAACCTGGGAGCATTTGATATTGAAGGCAAGACTTACTACCAAATAAAAGACCTTGAAGACGGTAACTACATAGCCATTGACGACAAAGGACAAGTATTCGGATTAACCCACCACCCATATAGAATTGAAATGATAAATAAATCTGTTCGACAATTTGCGGACGATGTGAATAACGGGACCTTTGACTTTGATAAATATCTAAATGGACAAAATGGATACGCATAACAAAAGCTATAAGTCATGGCGCGCACAGTTGATATTTAATTTTTATATTTTGGTGTGCCGCCACGCCTTATAGCTAGACGTTGGCAGGAATAAATAATTATGAATTTTGAAACTGAAATTAAAAAGCTAGTTGATGCTTATAGCCAGAATGAGGAAGGCATTAGCGGGTTCAGACATTCTAAGCTCTTCAAAATGTATGATTATTATTTAAAGTATGGTTTCCCAGAAGAACGGTCTATGGTAGAGCTTTCTCTTGTGCCAGCGCACTTTCAGGAAGCAAACTACGATGGAATTCATTGGTCAGGTCACTTTGAAGATTTAGGACATCTAACTAATAGTTTTGAAGTTGACTGTATGTTCCACAACAAAGGAAAAACAAGAAAAGAACTAACACCTTCCGAATTTGAGCAGTACATGAAGTTCTCCTACAAAGCAATTGATGCCGCATTAGATAGGAACAGAAGTAAAACTGCGAGTAATTCAATATCAAAGGCAGAATTTGATGAACTACTGGAAGAGATTGAAAAGAAAGAGTTAAAATCAAAAAAGAGTTTTTGGTCTTGGTTGGTGGGGAAAGCATAACTTCTGCCAACCATGTATATACTACATGCTTCGGCTAAGGCCTCGCAAGTTGCATATACCACCCCGTT
>NZ_VFSD01000056.1 GCF_014332515.1 Pontibacter beigongshangensis
ACAATGAGGCCGCGAAAGTTAAATCTCATAAATTTTTGGCTAAAAGTTGAAAGTTAATCTGGCTAAATGGGTACTATAAAATTTAAGCTAATAATATTTTTGCACTATATATATTCTTTAAATATTTAAATGATATTCTCTTCCATGATTTAAAACCAGATTATAACTTATCATATATTCCCGTTCGATAAATTCTAAATACAGATTAGGATCTACGTCATATCTCATCTTTGTAAATCAGGAAAAAGATCTAAATTCCATTTTTAGGTATTACTTTTAAATGTATGATTCACAAATATAAATCACTAATTATCAATAATAAGAAGCAGTTATAAAAAACTAAGCAGACGCATGAAACCCTAATGCGAATGATCGTTATTTTATGGTAGATTTTATCACCTAGATTCTACATTTCTTCTAAAAGCATTTATGTGATTATTTTTTTACACTGTATTAAATATAATAAATATGCGATTATACAAGGTGCGCCTTCAACCTTCCCATTTATGAATTATAGAAATATTGACAATTTTTGCGATGCCGCATATTGGTATTTTCACAATGTAAGCACGATTAATCCCAATATTCTTAATGCTTTTTTCAAACGCAGCAATAACCTAATATATCTTCACGCCGAGCGATAGCAGCAACAAAAATCGAAACAGACGGCCATTCATCATTGGGCTCAATTTTATGACAGCTTGAATTGCTTGTTGATTCTGGTGCCGATAACTAACGTTTTGATTTCAGCCTGATACCCGCCCCTCCTCACCATGAGATTTTCCTGTAAACAACGGATTGGTAAACACCTAAATTCAGAGGGTTTAAGTCGGGTGAGTTAGCAAATTATGCTAATAAAAAATGGCCTATTGAGGTATTTAGCTTTTCTGTTGTGAATGGTTTTATAGTTGCCCGGACTATTTTTTTGGCTGTTCTTAACTGGTAACAACATGAACCTGTTACTTCTGTTCGGGCACCCTATGTTGGCCTACAGACACTCTTGTATATATAAAGTATGGGAATAATAAATACACCTGCCGGAGCAAGTATAGAATTTATTCACATCACTGAGCGGAGGAGGCAAGACTATTGAGGAACCGTGTATAGACTGCAGACGGAACAACCAGCCTGCTATTCCTCTGCTATAGCAGAAATGCCTGCAGCAAAAGTAAGAACTGCAAAGCTCGCGGGCTTTACGAGGCGGGCGGCTCCCATACTTATTTAATAATAAAGTGGGCGTGTACCTACCAGCCTTCTTCGCAGAAAGGAGGAAAGCGCACGCCCACTCTAATATGTTCTTCTTTTCAGAAGATGCCTACTGCTT
>NZ_VFSD01000057.1 GCF_014332515.1 Pontibacter beigongshangensis
GCAGGATTCAAGTGACAAATGCAACTTTCTGGTGGAACATTTGATTAGGAGTTTTATAGTTAAATCTTTTTCTTGGCCTGTTGTTTAGTTCCTCCTGGATAAAGAGGATGTGCTCCTCTGTCAGGTTCTCCAAAGCGGATGATTTTGGCACATATTGCCTGATCAATCCATTCAGGTTTTCATTGGCTCCCCTTTCCCAACTGTGGTAGGGGTGGGCAAAGTAGAAGTCCACCTCCAGCGCCTGGCTGATCTGTTGATGAAGCGCAAACTCTTTCCCATTGTCTGCTGTCATCGTGTGCAGGTAAGGCTTGAACTCAGCTAAGAGCTCAATAGCAGCCTCCTTAACCAGTTGAGCTTCTTTTCTGGCTACTTTCCGCATCCTGAGCAACCCTGTGGCCCTGTCATTGATGGTGAGGATAGCCCCCTGGTGGTTTTTGCCTATCACCGTGTCTATCTCCAGATCGCCGAACCTGCTTTTCTCCGCTACCACGGCCGGGCGCAGCTCAATGGACACCCGGTCTCTAAGAATCCCCCGGCTGTCTTTCTGATGGCCTCGCTTGCGGTAACGCTTCCCCTGGTTGCGCAGGTGCAGATACAGCGTGCCTTTCCTTTTCTTGTCGCTCCAGACATGCTGGTAGATTCTTTCTGCTGACACACATGGCGTTCCCAGCTCTTTGCACACCCCCACGATCTGCTCGGGGCTGAACTTGGCTGCCAGCCTTTGCTCCACGTAAAGTCGCACCTGCTCTGTGAAATACACCTTCTTTGGCTTGTGCCTGAGCCTGCTGTCGTACTTACGCTGGGCAAGCTGGCTGTTATAGCGGCCGTTTCGCTGGTCGCAGTTGCGTTTGATCTCCCGGCATACAACTGATTTGTCTTTCCCGATGACGGCTGCAATTTGGGTTTGCGTAAAATTCTGCCCCAACATTTGGGCAATAGTGTATCTTTGCTCAACGGTTAAATGACTCATATTAGCAACTTTGGACGGAAGCCAATATAGAGAATTTATCCTTTCAGGGGAAGGGGCTTCAGGCTTCTTCCTCCTGAAAAAAATAATCCTCTGGATGACCTCCTAAAGGTTGCATTTGTCACTTGAATCCAAG
>NZ_VFSD01000058.1 GCF_014332515.1 Pontibacter beigongshangensis
TAGAGGTTATTCTGATTAATTGTTACAGTTTTTTCTAAGGGTATTTCTGAGGTTGTGTAAACCACAAGCCACCATCATTATTTTATCCCGGGCATCTTTTACCCGAATTCTTATTTTCTCTTTTGCGATGTTGAGTCGTTTTACACCCGACATCACATGCTCAACGGGTATTCTAATCTGGCTAATATGCCTGTTATCTAGCTTCTCCTCTTTGGAGAGTTCCCCGTTTTTAGGCTTCTTGTTTGGAATCAGGACGCTCACATTCTCTGGCCCGTAACCAAGGTATCCCAAGTCCTCCACCAGCACTGTATGGTCCGGGAATTGATGGCCTGCATGGTCTGCTATCGTTTTGTCATGCACGCTGCCGGGGTAGGTGCTGCTTAAGAACAAGATCTTACCCCGCTGGTCAGTTATCAAGTTGTTTTTGACCGTATGCATCTTCTTCTTGCCACTATACTCGTGCTTTTGCCGCTCATAGTCCACAGAACGCGGTATATGCCGCTCCGTGGCATCCATCAGTAGCACAAAGCGCGTGAAGGAGAGCAGGAAGGCGTAGAGTTGGCTGCCAAAGCGCTTTGGCAGCACCCGCAGGCGGGACAGCGCCTGCTCGAGCAAGGGTAAGAGCAGTTTTACCCACTTACTTACCCGAGGTTGTTTCATGCCCCACAACTTGCCATGGTAGTGTTGGCGCGGGTTCTCCTTAAGATAGGTGAGCAGAAAGAGCAACTTATTAAAGCTGCCAGCCAGGCTACAGCGGGCATCTTCTGCAAACTTTGGAATCCTGCGGGGATTTCCCTCCAGGTCATGATGCTGGAAATACTGCTTACAGAGCGGACCAAATTCATAAAGTAATGTCATAAACTCTTCCGGCTGAAGACTCGTTAAGGATAAATATTCGGAGCGGTTTGGCTGTTTATTATTAGTAGTTTGCATACTAAAATAAAGGGCTAGCCGCTCTGTTTTGTTCCTACTACTATATTTTCAGAATAACCTCTA
>NZ_VFSD01000059.1 GCF_014332515.1 Pontibacter beigongshangensis
ATGTCTAAGATTAAAGTTGCGATCAACGGCTTCGGCCGCATTGGCAGGCTGACCTTCAAGGCCCTGCTCGAGAAAGAAAATGTGGACGTTGTAGCCATCAACGACCTTACCAATACAAAAACGCTGGCCCACCTGCTCAAGTACGACTCGGTGCACGGCCGATTCAAGGGCACCGTGGAGGCCACGGAGACAGGCATTATCGTCAATGGCCAGGAGATCCAGATCACGGCCGAGCGCGAGCCCAGGAACCTGCCCTGGGGCAAGCTGGGCGTGGACGTGGTGCTCGAGTCGACGGGCCGCTTCGTGGACGAGAAAGGCGCCGGCGGGCACCTGGAGGCCGGCGCCCGCAAGGTGGTGATCTCGGCCCCGGCCAAGGGCGACATCCCGACCGTGGTGCTGGGCGTGAACGAGGAGACGCTGACAGGGGAGGAGAGGATCGTCTCCAACGCCTCCTGCACCACCAACTGCCTGGCCCCGATGGCCAAGGTGCTCGACGACGCCTTCGGCATCGAGAAGGGCTACATCACCACCATCCACGCCTACACGGCCGACCAGAACCTGCAGGACGCCCCGCACAGCGACCTTAGAAGAGCCCGTGCCGCGGCTTATTCCATCGTGCCGACCTCGACGGGGGCTGCCAAGGCCGTGGGCCTGGTGCTGCCGCACCTGAAGGGCAAGCTCGACGGGGTGGCCATGCGGGTGCCTATTCCGGACGGCTCGCTGACCGACCTGACCTGCATCCTGAAGAAGGAAGTGAGCAAGGAGGAGATCAACGCGGCGCTGAAGAAGGCGGCCGAGGGCAGCATGAAGGGCGTGCTGGAGTACACCGAGGACCCGATCGTCTCCATCGACATCGTGGGCAACACGCACTCCTGCATCTTCGACTCGGCCATGACCTCGGTGAACGGCACGCTGGTGAAGGTGGTGGGCTGGTACGACAACGAGGCCGGCTACTCCCAGAGAGCCGCTGACCTGATCGTGCGCATCGGTTAAT
>NZ_VFSD01000006.1 GCF_014332515.1 Pontibacter beigongshangensis
TCTTTATTTTATACAGACTTAAATCATACAGAATGAGAAAAATACTACTATTGTTGCTTGCCTCTTCCTTGGCAGTGAGCCTGACAAGTTGCGATAAAGAAGAAGCTGTTTCACCCAATATTTTCCCTTCTGAGGAGCAGTATCAAACCTTCCTGAGTAGAGAGGAACCATCTTTTAGCGGTACCATGGATGAAAAAATGTTCAATTGGACATATGGCCATCGTAACTTTGAATTTGGTGGGACCTTTGTCAAAGGTACTCTAATGTGTGATGTCGGCACTGATAGAAAGCGGGGCTTCAGTTTGAGTTCATCAGAAGCAGGAAAGTCTTTTACCCTTCATTTTCCTTCCTATAACTACAACTCAACAGAGGAAATTGACTGGGTATTTGAAGTTGGCAAAAAGCAGTTCGGCCACCGAACAGAGGATTTTAGCCTTGTGATAGAAACTGATGGCAAATACTACTCTAGCGGTAATGATCCTAAAGCCAATCACATAGAGATAGTGAAGGTCGAGAAGTATGATGAGATCTGGCACGATGCTGAGGGAGTACCGTACGTGAATGATAAAAAATTGCGTATGTGGTTTAAGCTTGAGACTTTGCTCTCATCCTGTGGCAGCTGTTCCGAAAAGGACTCTATTGAGGTGAAGGGGTTAATGATAGTTGAAGTGCCTTCTTTTGAAGGTAGCTGATGTTGACTCTGCAACCGCCGCCCGGAGCGTGTGCAGCAAGCTATACGGATAATTACCATTGTTGTGAACAGAAGGAGCGGGCGTCAATTAAAGTGGTGTTTTCTCTGAAACGGCCTGCTTCTCCGTATACGCCCTAAAACCCTTTCTATGAAACTGACAGAGAAAAATACGTTTTGGCAGGCGATCGGTATGGGAGCCATTGCGGGCATGCGCTCCATGTCGGCCCCTGCCCTTATCAGCCACCACCTGCACAACAAGCCTTCCTACATGCTGGCAGGAAGTCCGCTGCGGTATTTGCAGCACAATTGGGTTGCAGCCGGATTAAAAGTGTTGGCTGCCTCAGAACTGGCCGGCGATAAAATGCCTCAAGCCGCTGACCGGATCATCTGGCCATCGCTGGCAGCACGCGCTGCCTCTGGCGCCTTGGTAGGAGCCACCGTTTTTGCCACCCACAGGCAGAAGCCGCTGGTGGGGGCACTGGTTGGGGCAGCAGCGGCCATAGCAGCCACCTACGCCAGCTTTTACGGTCGAAAAGCCCTGGGCAACCACACCAGCCTGCCCGATGCCGCCTGGGGTGCAGTAGAAGATGTGATCACGATTGGCGCCGGCTGGGCTATCTCGAGAGGGTAGCGGCAGGCTTTGGTTGCGCCATGTGGGCCGGCAGCTTGGCACGAGAGGAGTAAAGCCTGTTTTTGGCACCCAGGCGGCCCTTAGGTTTGCGTGTTCCTATATTTCTGAAACTGATGTGGCCGGTCTTCCGGCATCTGAAAGAAGGGAGGCCGGGCCACAGGCTCCTGAGCTACTTTTTAAATGGAGGTGAGGCGGCAGCTTTTAGGCCTGCCTTGGCGGGCAATCATGCACCAGGCTAATTCCGGAAATTGTGTTGCAGGCTTTATAAACCAGTGTTTCCAGGCAATAATATGGCAGCTTTTATGATTTTTTTCAGTTGTCCTAAACTACTGACCTTTAGTGGGCTAGGCTGCCGGGTGGCAATCTGGCGGATTTTCAGCTCCTGCTTCAGCCAATGGTTGAGGCATTTTTTTTCTATATTTAGCAAATCAAGTACCATCCTGAAACCTCAAAAGGAAACCGAATTCCTTACCCGATACCGCATTTTTAGATAAATCGAATGGAAAACCTGATCAGAATACATGTGCCGATATCTGTCTCCTACCCGGCCCTGGAAGGGGTGCTGAAGCAACAGATGCAAGGAGAATATATTCCGAAACCGCAGCCAGGTGCCACCGAATCGCCTTATGCCCAGATTCTGGATGTGGGTATTGCAGGCAGCAGCGCCGGAGCCAACACGATTATCCTGCATGTAAAGCTGAGAATTCTTCGCACCATTATGAAGCGCGACCAGGTGGACCTGTATACCGTGGCAACTGTTGGCTACGACAACGCCTCACAGCATCTGTTTGTCCGGCAGTTTAAGGTAGAGTCCAAGACCACCAGCAGCTTTTACAATATCGGCCTGGAAACGCTGGTAAACAAGGTGGCCTATAACCAGATTATCCAGCGGACACGCGTGAGCCTGAAAGACATTATCTCGGCGCAACTACAGAAGGCAAATGCGCTGCTGAAAGACGGTCTCAACGTAAAGGGACTGAAACTGCTGGGTGCCGTAGAGCAGGCACTGGTACAGGACATCGCACTCCACACAGATAAAGTGACGCTAACCTTCGAGCTACAAGCCAATGTGGAAGCGGAGGTTTTCGACCTGGTTAGCCTGATGCCTCCTAAGAAAACCCAGGTGAATGAACTGACCTGAGTCGGCCTCAGTGCCAGCACGCTCGGTTGCCAAAGGTCGGTTGCTGGTTGTAAAAAGCTGATCCTTCTTGAAGTTCGCTCCGGTCATTCATTTGCAGATCTTCTCATCTTCAAATCCCCAAATGGAATTATTAGCACATCAGCACAATAATCCATTAGCACATTAACCAAATTATTCGGATGAAAATGCCCTCCCGGAGGCAGATTTCCTGCTGCTGCCCCTGAGCTAAGCCACCGCCTGGAGCCGGGCAGACCTGATGGCCTTGGAAGTCACCAGTTCCTGCAGGCACTCAATCCAGAGCGGGCTGTCGTTCAGGCTCTCCACCAATTGCCAGTGGGTGCCACCATGCGCCTCGAAAAGCTCTTTGTACTCATGGCCAACTTCTATGGTCGTCTCCAGGCAATCGGCTATAAACGAGGGCGCAAATACCAGGGCCTTTTTAATTCCTTTTGCACTAAGATCTTTGATCGTGTCTTCGGTGTAAGGCTGTATCCAGGGCGAGCTGCCGAGCCGCGACTGAAAGCAGACGGTGTAGTTCTTCGCGGCGAGGCCCAACTGGGCGGCCAGCAGGCGGCTGGTTTCGTAGCACTGCGCCCGGTAACAGAACTGGTTGGCCTGGGTAAAGGAGCTCGTGCAGTGGGCCTGGTCGCAGCTGGTTACGCCGTCGTCTTTGTGCAGCTGTCGCACCGGCAGGCCGTGGTAGGTAAACACAACGTGGTCGTAGGTGGCAGCCTCCAGGTATTTTCGGCCCAGGGCAGCAAACGCTTCCGTAAACTTAGGCTCAGACAGAAAGTTGTTCACAAACCGCATCTCCGGAATCTCCTGCCAGCTTTTCACCAGCTCCATCACCTTCTGCTGTACGGAGCCCGTAGTAGCCGAGGCATATTGCGGGTAAAGGGGAAGCACGATGAGCTTCGATACTTTTGCTGCCTTGAACCGCGCCAAAGCATTTTCGATAGACGGGCTCTGGTACCGCATCGCCAGTTGTACGTCATATGCCTCGCCCAGGGCCTTTTGCAGTAGTTCCTCTACACGATACCCATAAACTTTCAGCGGAGAACCCTCCGGAGTCCACAGCTCCTGGTAAATTTTGGCCGATTTAGGTGCCCGCGTAGGCGCGATAACCAGGTTTACCAGCAGCCACCTGTTCAGGTACGGAATATCCATTACCCGTTCATCCATCAGGAATTCGCGGAGGTATTTTCTTACATCCGGCACCGAAGCGCTGTCGGGGGTGCCCTGGTTCACTAATAACACGCCTGTTTTACCTATATGACTCATGGTAGGTTTTTCTGATTTGGGTGCAAAACAAGTTGTTTCGTCGCGAAACCGGAATGAGGCGTGTCAGCCAGGAAAGTGACCTTCGTCATCAGTCCCGTATGCTGGGTGTAACCAGAGCAGGAGCAGCATCAGCAGCTACAGAAGCTCTGGAGGGGCTTTTTCATTAGCATAATTTGGTTGTTGATTGCTGATTGTTAATTTTTGTTGGTTGGGTGGCTGACTTATTTAATGTTGCATGGCTGGTAGAAAAGGGCTCTCTTTTTGCCATATGGTGGAGGACCTGGTGGTCGGGATGCACAGACCCAAAGCTGTGCAGAAATCCCGCTCATCCTTCCATCCTGAAAATCCGGATTCAGACAATAAGACTTTCCATCATGCATTGCCAAAAAACCTCTGGAGGGGGTTTTTCATTAGAATAATTCAGGAGCGGAGCTTGGTTTTAGCTGGTTTCGCTGATGAAGGTCAATAAATTTCCCGCTCATTGTCATTTCTACTGCACGCCATGCTACCGAAATTTGCACTATTCAAAATCGAATACCTTTTTCAACTTAGATAATTGCCGGAGATGGATTTACAGAAAGAAGACTTGATAAGAAAATACAATGTGCCTGCCCCCCGCTACACCAGCTACCCCACCGTGCCTTACTGGGATACCCATGTGCCGGAGGCCAGCCAGTGGATGCAGGTGGTGAAGCGGACATTTTCGGAGTCTAATGCCGAGAAGGGGATTAGCCTGTACCTGCACCTGCCTTTCTGCGAAGTGCTCTGTACCTACTGTGGCTGCAACAAGCGCATCACCAAAAACCACGGAGTAGAAGACCCCTATATCAAGGCCATTTTGAGTGAGTGGCGGCTTTACCTGGCGCAGTTTCCAGAGAAGCCCATCATCCGGGAGCTCCACCTGGGCGGGGGCACGCCCACGTTTTTCAGTCCTGAGAACCTGCGCCTGCTGCTGGAGCAACTCTATGCCGATGCCGAACTGCACCCCGAAAGAGAATTCAGTTTTGAGGGGCATCCCAACAACACCACCACCGAGCACCTGCAAACGCTTTACGACCTGGGCTTCAGGCGGGTGAGCTACGGCATCCAGGATTTCGACCAGAAAGTGCAGCTGACCATAAACCGCATTCAACCTTACGAGAACGTGGAACGCGCCACGCTGGAGGCCCGCCGCATCGGCTACGAATCGGTTAACTTCGACCTGATTTACGGCTTGCCTTACCAGACGCTGAAAAGCGTAGGCGAAACCATCGACAAGGTGGCGCAGCTTATGCCCGACCGGATCGCTTTTTACTCTTATGCCCACGTGCCCTGGGTAAGCCCCGGCCAGCGCAGCTACACCGAAAAAGACCTGCCCGACAATGCCGAGAAACGCGCCCTTTACGAACTTGGCCTGGAGAAATTTAAAACGCTCGGCTACACCGATATCGGCATGGACCACTTTGCGCTGCCGCAGGACTCGCTCACGCTGGCGCTGCAGAACAAAGAGCTGCACCGCAACTTTATGGGCTACACCACCTGCCAGACAGACCTGCTCATTGGCTTGGGCACCTCCTCAATCAGCGATGCCAAATATGCCTACATGCAGAACCTGAAGAAGGTGGAGACTTATAAGGAAAGCGTGTTGAAAGGCGAGATGGCGATTCTGAAGGGCCATTTCTTAACCGACGAAGACCTTACGCTGAAAGAAGCCATACTCGATATCGCCTGCAAAGGAGAGCTACGGCTGACCGAAGAAATACTGCAAACGCTGGATGCGGATGCCTTGGTGGAGCTGGAGAACTTTGAGGCGGAGAAACTCATTTTAAGAACCAATAATCTACTGCAGGTAACAGACCTGGGCAAAGCGTTTATCCGCAACATCTGCAAGGTTTTCGACCGGAAACTGAAGCAGGTGGTAAAAGACAACGAGCAGGTATTCAGCAAAGCCATTTAACCTTTAGCCAAAGTAACAGGACCAGTTTTAAAATTCCTGAATAAACAATGGGTGCGCCGGTTTAAAGACTGGTGCGCCCATTTTTCATCTATCAGGCAAATACAATTAACAAAAGATGGCCGGGAGTAAAAAGGCTCTTCGGATCATGCCTGCAAATTCTCCGGAACAGAATGTCTTCCGGTCTATTACAAGTCCGTAGTTACCCTGCGGAAGACCATAGACAGCAGCCGGGCCTAATCCTTACAAGTATTTTCCCAAATTCTGAAAGTTCTCTGATTCAGTAGATTATGAGGCTGAAATAAGTTGATATATACAAAAGCATTAGCAACATCAGCAGCCATAACTGCTCCGAGGGGGCATTTTTATTAGAATAATTCAAGATGTCCTACACATCCTGAAATCCTGGCAGAGGCAAAATTCCTGAGTCATTCCAAAAAATGATTTATATCACTTTTTAGAATGACATCTGTTCTTCTGCACCCAAAACGCACTTTCTACTTTTGTAAAATAACTTAACGAAAATTGAGATGGAAGCCGCACTCCAAACCAATATTCAGACTTGTTATCATTGCGGGGATTCCTGTAACGATGAGCCGATTGTGGCGCACGACAAGGCCTTCTGCTGCGATGGTTGCAAAACTGTTTACGAACTCCTCGAAGAGAACAACCTCTGCACCTATTACAGCCTGGAGCAGACACCAGGCATTTCCGGTAAGCAACCGCTCGCCGAGTCGCGCTTCGCTTACCTCGACGATGCCGGCGTAGAAACGCAACTGGTAAACTTCCGCAGCGACACCATCAGCAAGCTCACGTTCTATATTCCGCAAATGCACTGCAGCTCCTGTATCTGGCTGCTCGAGAACCTGTTTAAGCTGAACCCCGGCATTTCGGAATCTACCGTTAACTTTATGCGGAAAGAGCTTTCGCTCACCTTCTTCCACCAGCAAACCTCGCTGCGTGAGGTGGTGCAGCTGCTGGCCCGCATAGGCTACGAACCAGCCATTACGCTGGCCGACACCGATGGCAAAAAAACGACCAGGTACAGCCGCACCATCATCTATAAGCTCGGCATCGCCGGTTTCTGCTTCGGAAACGTCATGCTGCTGGCCTTCCCTGATTACCTGGCCGTAACCAACAGCCTGCAGCGCAGCTTTGGCTCCTTCTTCGGATACCTCAGCCTGATTCTGTCTATCCCAGCCATGTTTTACAGCGCCCGTGGCTTTTTCACCTCGGCCATAGAGGGGCTGAGGCAGCGCATGGTCAACATCGACCTGCCGATTGCTACCGGCCTGCTGGCGCTTTTCTTTGTGAGCATTTACCAGATCGTTACAGGCACCGGCCCCGGCTACCTCGATTCCTTTACCGGCCTGGTATTCTTTATGCTGATCGGCAAATATTTCCAGCAGAGAACTTACGATACGCTCTCCTTCGACAGAGATTATACTTCTTACTTCCCGGTATCGGTCACGGTGCTGAAAGACAACCAGGAGGAAGAATCCATACCGGTGCGTAACCTGAAAGTGGGCAACCGCATCCGCATCCGGAACCAGGAACTCATACCGGCCGATGCCATGCTGCTGCGCGGCACCGCCATGATCGACTACAGTTTTGTGTCGGGCGAGTCGGAGCCGGTGGAGAAAGTGGTAGGCGAGATTATTTATGCAGGCGGCCGCCAGGTAGGCGAGAGTGTGGAGTTGGAAGTAGTGAAAGAGGTATCGCAGGGCTACCTGACCCAGCTCTGGAACGACAGCGTGTTCTCGAAGCAGGAGCAGGCGCAGAACGTGGGTACCTACGCCAACGCAGCAGGCAAATGGTTCATTATCGCCATTATGATTATTGCGGCTGGCACGCTGGCTTACTGGGTGCCACGCGACCTAACCATGGCCATGAACGCCTTTACCTCCGTGCTGATTATTGCCTGCCCTTGTGCCTTGTCGCTGGCTACGCCGTTTGTGCACGGCCATACGCTCCGGGTTTTCGGCAAAAACAAGTTCTTCCTCCGCAACACCGCTGTGGTAGAAACACTGGCAAAAATAGATACTGTGGTGTTCGATAAAACCGGCACACTCACCGAGCCGAGCGCTGCCGAAGTCACTTACAAAGGCAAGGCGTTGACTCCGGTGCAGGAGCAAAACATCAAATCTGTACTGAGCCACTCCACGCACCCGCTCAGCCAGCGCATCTTCCAGAGCATGCCCGGCACAACAACTTCTGTGCAGAACTTTAAGGAATATGCGGGCAAAGGCTTGGTAGGGGAGGCGAACGGGCAACTGGTGCGTCTCGGCTCGGCGGCCTACCTGGGAATAAACGCTGCCAATGCGCACGACAACTTGCAAACGGCCGTGTATGTGTCGGTAGATGGTGTGCTCCTGGGCTACTACACTTTTTATAACGTATATCGCGAAGGCCTGACAGATATTCTGGAGGGGCTGCAGGATAAAAAGATTGCGGTGCTCTCCGGCGATAACGACCACGAAACCGAACGCCTGCGGGAGCTGCTGGGAGAGAAAGCCTCGCTCAATTTTAACCAGTCGCCCATGCAGAAGCTGGAGTACATTCAGCAGCTAAAGCAGCAACAGCAACGGGTGCTGATGGTGGGAGATGGCCTTAACGATGCGGGAGCCCTGAAGCAAAGCCACGCCGGCATAGCGCTCACCAACAGTATCACCAACTTTTCGCCGTCCTGCGACGCCATTCTGGATGCCACCGCCTTTAACAAACTGAGCAAATTCCTGGCCTTTTCCCGGAAAACGATGAAGATCATCCTGGCCGCATTTGCGGTGTCGCTTTTCTACAACGTTATTGGTCTGACGTTTGCTGTGCAAGGGCTTTTCACGCCTATTGTCTCGGCCATTATCATGCCTATCAGCACACTCAGTGTAATCGTCTTCGCCTCCCTTTCCGTTAAAATTGCCGCCAAACGCGCCGGCCTATAAACCACACAGACCCTGCAGGAATAATTTTTAACTCTCAACTCTTAACTAAAACGGCCATGTTCATCATCTTTTTATTAATCGGGATAAGTGTGCTGGTGGCTGCCGGCTTCCTGGGCGCTTTTCTGTGGGCTGTCCGCTCAGGCCAGTACGACGACGACTATACACCCGCCGTGCGGATGCTGTTCGAAAACGAGGTCGGTGGCAGCAACAAGCCTGCAGGCAATAAACCACCAGCCAGGCATACCTGATGCTGCTGATGACAATCACCACCAAAGCTGACCTTCGTCATCTTTCAGGAATTCTGATTTTTTCAAATTTGCATGATAATACCAATAGTATTTAAGTAAGAAATCATCAAATCAACACATTATTTCAATCAATTAAATGGAGGACACCGCACATGTCAACTAATGTAGCTGAAGCTTTAGAACAGGATCCGAGGAGTATTTCGCCACCGAAACAGAAAGACCCCGGCAAACCTGACACGTTTTTTTACGACAACAAAATTGTCCGGGACTTTGGGATAGCCACTGTTTTCTGGGGTATTGCCGGTATGCTGATAGGCGTTATCATAGCGTTTCAGCTGGCTAACCCCGATATGAACATGGGTACCCAGTATACTACCTTCGGGCGTGTAAGGCCACTGCACACCAACGCCGTTATTTTCGCCTTTGTGGGCAACGCCATCTTTATGGGCGTGTACTACTCGTTGCAGCGCCTTTGCAAAACCCGCATGTACAGCGACCTGCTCAGCAAGATCAACTTCTGGGGCTGGCAGCTGATTATTGTGGCGGCCGTTATTACGCTTCCGTTGGGCATGACAACTTCTAAAGAGTATGCCGAGCTGGAGTGGCCTATAGATATTGCCATCACGCTGATCTGGGTGGTGTTTGGCTGGAACATGTTTGGCACCCTTGCCAAACGACGTGAGCGACACATGTATGTGGCCATCTGGTTCTACATCGCCACGTTCCTGACGGTGGCCGTGCTGCACATCGTAAACTCTTATGAAATTCCGGTAACGTTCTGGAAAAGCTACTCTGGCTACGCCGGGGTGCAGGATGCGCTGGTGCAGTGGTGGTATGGCCACAACGCAGTGGCATTCTTCCTGACAACGCCGTTCCTGGGCCTGATGTACTACTTTCTGCCCAAAGCGGCTAACCGCCCGGTTTATTCGTACCGCCTTTCCATTATCCACTTCTGGTCGCTGATCTTTATCTACATCTGGGCCGGTCCGCACCACTTGCTGTACACTTCGCTGCCTGACTGGGCACAGTCGCTGGGGGTTGTATTCTCTATCATGCTGCTGGCTCCAAGCTGGGGCGGTATGATAAACGGTTTGCTGACCCTGCGCGGCGCCTGGGATAAGGTGCGTGTGGAACCGGTTCTGAAGTTTATGGTCGTAGCGATTACGGCCTACGGTATGGCCACATTCGAAGGCCCCATGCTTTCGCTCAAAAACGTAAACGCCATTGCCCACTTCACCGACTGGATCGTAGCGCACGTGCACGTAGGCGCCCTTGGCTGGAACGGTTTCCTGACTTTTGCCATGCTTTACTGGCTATTCCCACGCCTCTACAATACCAAGCTGTTCTCCAACAAACTGGCTAATACACACTTCTGGCTGGGGACGCTGGGTATTTTGTTCTATGCCATCCCGATGTACTGGGCCGGTTTCACGCAAGGCCTGATGTGGAAACAATTCACAGCAGAAGGCACTCTTCAGTATTCTAACTTCCTGGAAACAGTGCTGCAGATTGTGCCGATGTACTACCTGCGCGGCATAGGTGGTATCCTGTACTTGAGCGGTGTGTTCCTGATGATGTATAACCTGTACAAAACGGCCAAGTCTGGTTCTTTAGTAGCCAACGAGCCGGCTGTTGCACCAGCCAGAGTGAAGGAAGAAAGCCATAATGCCGGCCACTGGCACAGCTGGATCGAGAAGCGCCCTACGCAAATGGCTATCTGGGCAACGGTGGCTATCCTGATTGGCGGTCTGGTAGAGTTTATTCCGGCTTTCGTCATCAAATCGAATGTGCCGACCATTGCCAGTGTAAAACCTTATACTTCGCTGGAGTTGCAGGGGCGCGACCTGTACATTAAAGAAGGTTGTGTGAACTGCCATACCCAGATGGTAAGACCGTTCCGCTCCGAAACAGAGCGCTATGGCGAGTACTCCAAGGCAGGTGAGTTTGTGTACGACCACAACTTCCTGTGGGGCTCCAAGCGTACCGGTCCGGACCTGCACCGTGTGGGTGGCAAGTACCCGCATTCCTGGCACTACCACCACATGCTCGACCCAACCTCTATGTCGCCGGGCTCTATTATGCCTGCTTACCCGTGGTTGTTTGAGCAGGACGTGGATCTGAGCACCACCCAGGATAAACTGAGAGTACTCAAAAAGCTGGGTGTGCCATACGAAGACGAGTACATCGCCAACGCTAACGAGGAGCTGATGAAGCAGGCTGAACAGGTAACAGCAGACCTTGCGAAAGAAGGACTGGAAGTGAGGCCAGAAACCGAAATCGTAGCCCTGATCGCCTACCTGCAACGCCTGGGCACCGACATTAAAGTGAAATCAGAAGAATAGAAGCTAGATACTAGATTGTAGATGTTAGATTATCTGAGAGTATGGGATTTGAAGCTTGTTGAGAGTATCAACCCAAACTTAGTGCCTCCTATTTTCAGAAAGAAACATCTACAATCTAACATCTAGAATCTAACATCTAAAATCTAAAGAAAATGTACAAGAACGTTTTGCAAGCCATTGATGGCATCGAAATATATCCACTAATCTCGTTCACGATCTTCTTTGTGTTCTTCCTGGGCCTGCTACTTTATGTAACCCTGATGGACAAAGGATATGTGCAGGAAATGAGCAGCTTTGCCTGCGCACCCGATGAGGACACAGACGCAACCCTAGGAGTCTCAAAACCATGAATACAGTAGCTAAACTATTAAAGAACAGCAGCCTGGCTTTGGTGGCAGGGCTGCTCCTGCTGGCAGGAACTTCTGCGGAGGCACAGGACGCCATAGAAGGCAAAAAGATTTTCGAAGCCAACTGCGCGGTATGCCACAGCATGGAGGCCGATGTGGTAGGCCCGGCGCTGAAGGATGTGCACAAGCGACGGGGAGAGGATTGGCTGGTAAAGTTCATCAGCAACTCGCAGGAACTGGTGCAGGCCGGTGACCCGGATGCCGTAGCGGTATTTGAGAAATTTAACAAAATGCCGATGCCGGCTTTTGAAGGCTCGCTTTCGGATGCTGACATCACCAATATTATTGCCTACATAACCGAAGCAAGCGAGGCTCCGGCCGCCGTAACGGCAGATGCGCCGGCAGCACCTGCAGCTTCAGCTTCTCAGCCTGCTGCCGCTGAAAGCAGCGTTGCGTTCATGGACCTGCCTCCTGTGGTGTTTTTTGTCATCGGGCTGATCGGGATAATCCTGATATTGGTGGTGGCGCTTATTTATATGCTGGCACGCCTGCTTGTGCCCATGATGGGCGACAGCCTACATGATGAGGACTTCCGTGAGTCGTGGGCCGGACGCCTTATTTTCCTGTTCCGGGGCGACATGGCGCTGATGACCGGTAAGGCTAAAGATGTCATTCACGGGCATCACGATTTTGATGGTATTCAGGAATACGACAACGACCTGCCACCCTGGTGGAAAACCATGTTCTATGCCTCCATCGTGTTTGCGGTGGTGTATATGCTGCACTACCACGTATTTAAGACTGGTGCCCTACAGGCCCAGGAGTACGAGATGGAAGTGGAGCAGGCCGCTCTTTTTGCCGCGCTGCATGCCGATGATCCGAATGCCGTAACAAACTACGAGGCGTTGACCGACCAGGCAGCCCTGGAGGCTGGTAAAACCATCTACGCGCAGAACTGCGCCGCCTGCCACGGACCCGAAGGGCAGGGCACGGTTGGGCCAAACCTTGCCGATGAGTACTGGCTACACGGAGGCGATGTAAATGATATCTTTAAAACCGTGAAATACGGGGTGCCAAGCAAAGGAATGGTGCCATGGCAAGGTAAACTCACCAAAGATCAGATGCTGGAAGTTAGCAGCTATATACTTTCGTTGCAAGGATCTAACCCGCCAAACCCGAAAGAGCCGCAAGGGGAGAAAATGTAATTGAGTAGTTTTAATTAGAAATTCAGGATTAGGAACAGTTTAATAGGTGATTTTGATCATTCTTCTCAAGCACCGCACCTTCTAATTTTGAATTTCTAATTATTCATAGAACCGGCAGGACTAATATCCGCACAAATTAAAACTGCCATGGCAAGTAAAATTAACACAGCACCTGATGAATTCAGGGATCATATCTCTACGGTAGATGCCGACGGGAAACGGGTATGGGTATACCCCAAAAAGCCGAAAGGCAAATTATACGATTATCGCAAATGGGTGAGCTATGCCTTGCTGGCATTTCTGTTTGCAGGGCCATTTATTAAAATAAACGGGCTTCCGCTGCTGATGCTGAATGTGGTGGAGCGCAAGTTCGTGATTTTTGGCGTACTTTTCTGGCCCCAGGATTTCTTTATACTGGTGCTTGCTTTTCTGGCCCTCACGGTGTTTATAATTTTGTTCACTGTCGTGTACGGTCGCATTTTCTGTGGCTGGGTCTGCCCCCAGACTATTTTTCTGGAGATGGTGTTCCGCCGGATCGAGTATGCCATAGAGGGAGATTACACCAAGCAAAAGGCCCTGGACAAAATGCCCTGGAATGGGGAAAAGCTATGGAAAAAAAGTGCTAAGACAGCTGTTTTTCTGCTAATCTCCTTTATCATTGCCAACACTTTTTTAGGCTATATCATCGGAATAGAGGAGTTGCAGAAGATCGTGATGGAAGGCCCGGTTAACCACGCAGTAGGTTTTAGTTCTCTGGTGGTTTTTACAGGCGTTTTCTATTGGGTGTTCGCTTATTTCCGGGAACAGGTTTGTACCATCGTTTGCCCCTATGGCAGGCTGCAGGGTGTTATGCTCGACAAAAAAAGCCTGGTGGTGGCCTACGATTATGGCCGCGGCGAACCACGCGGCAAGCTGCGCAAAGGACAGGAACGCACCGATGGCGACTGTATCGACTGCAACCAATGCGTGCAGGTGTGCCCAACGGGTATCGACATCCGCAACGGAGCGCAGCAGCTGGAGTGCATTAACTGCACGGCCTGCATAGATGCCTGCAACGACATCATGCGCTTGATCGACAAGCCGGAGGGCCTGATCCGGTACGACTCCGAAGAAGCGATTGCTGAAGGGAAGACCTGGACCCTGTTCACGCCTCGTGTACTGGGCTACTCGGCCATTCTGGTGTTGCTGCTATCTGCCCTTTCCGCACTGCTTATTGTCCGCGACGATGCCGAGGCAACCATACTTCGCACGCCGGGGCAGCTGTACCAGAAAACGGAGCAGGGCACGGTTAAGAATCTTTACAATATCTCTGTCATTAATAAGACAAACCTCGAAATGCCGCTTACGCTCAGGTTGCTTACCGGCGAGGGCAGTATTCAGGTGATTGGCAGCGAGCTGGTGTTGCCGGCGCAAGGCATGGCAGAAGGAGTATTCTTTGCTGAAATACCAAAAGATCAGCTGCAGGGCATGAACTCCAAGATAGAAATAGGCGTGTACCATGGCGATGAACTGATCACGACGCAGGATACGAAGTTCCTGGCACCGGCCAAGTGATTTGGGAATGAGTGAATTTTGAATGAGTGAATGGGTGAATGTATACGTGGAAGGCATAGTGAAAATCCGGTTTAAGGCCACTATCGCTTATTTCAGGCAAGTTTTTTAGATAAGAAAAGCATGACGACTTCAGATAATCAACCTAAAAATAAATTTACGCTCTGGCCTTATGCCATTGTGGTGTGTATGGTGCTTTTCATGGGCTACATTGCCTCTTTTGTGTACAAGGCCATGAACCTGGATGTAGACCTGGTGAGCAAAAACTACTATGAGCAGGAAATCGCCTATCAGGAGCACATCGATAAAGTTGGCAGGACAGCCATCATAGGCGATGTAGCTATCACCTACAACGAGCAGGACCACGCGTTGCTGTTGCAATTGCCGGAGACGCTGAGAGGGAAGCAGGTGAGAGGCAGAGTAACGCTTTTCAGGCCTTCTAACGACCAGTTGGACCAAGAGCTGCCTTTGCAGCCGGGAAGAGACATGAGCCAATTAATTGAAACGCAGGATATGGAGCGCGGGCTCTGGAAAGTGCGGGTAAACTTCAGCGAAGGTGAGCATACTTATTATACAGAAAAAACCATCCAACTAAAATAGCCATGATCTGGGCCGGATTTTTATTTGGATTATTAGGCAGTTTCCATTGTGTCGGGATGTGCGGCCCTATAGCAATGGCTCTACCATTTGTCGGGAGTTCCGGCTGGCGTTACTACGCAGGCCGGCTCCTGTACAATGGTGGAAGAATTATTACTTACGCGCTATTAGGCGCTTTGGCCGGTGCCTTCGGGCAGTCGCTGCAGCTGGCAGGATTACAGCAAACTGTTTCTATCGCATCGGGCGTTCTGATTCTGTTGCTGCTGGTGTTGCCAAACGCCCTTAAAAGCAAAACAGCCAGCGCCATCGGTACAGACAAATTGATGAACTGGGTGCGGCACAGGCTGGGATATTATTTTAAGAGGAACTCGCTGGGCTCTCTGTTTATGGTAGGTTCGCTGAACGGGCTGCTGCCTTGCGGGTTCGTATACATTGCGCTGGCCGGGGCCATCAGTGCGCCGGGTGTAGGCGGTGCCATGCTCTATATGACGCTGTTTGGGCTGGGTACTTTTCCGCTCATGTTCCTGGTGTCGTTGTCAGGTAAGCTGATCAGCCTGAAGGTCCGGGCTGGCTTTAACAAAACAGTTCCTTATGTTGGGGCCTGCCTGGCGGTGCTGTTTATTATGCGGGGCTTAGGCCTGGGCATACCCTACTTAAGCCCTAAAGTGGTGGAAACTGAAGATCACAAGACTGAGATGAGCTGCTGCACAAAGCCGGTGGCCTCACAACATCAGGCACAATAAAATAAAGCTCGATTTACATGCCAGGAGTTTTGCCAAATTCAAAACTAGAAATACTAAAAGCTTGCTTTCAGCTTTCTCTGACAGCGGGGAGCACTTTGTTCAACTATTGAATGGCTCAGGCTGATAGAAATAACACTTTGCATATCTAACCTAAACCTTACAGCTATGTGCAACTCAAAGAGAATAAAGCGTGTGCTGGTGCCGGTGCAGGACAATAAGGTTGGCGAAGACTTGCTGCGTTTTGCCGGGAGCCTGGGGGCGGCGCTGGGAGCAGAGCTGCTGTTGCTGCACACCAGCCAGCTGAAAGAACTCACCTTTACCCAGCAGAGCAGGGGCATACAGGCTTTGCGTGCCTTTGGGGAGCGGATTCTGTCGCAGCTCAGGCAGGTGGCTACACCGGTTTCTTTCGACTGTGTGGTGCGGCCCGGCAATCTAAGCGAGTGCGTTACTGCGGTGGTGCAGGATTACCAGATCGACCTGATCTTGATGGAAACATGCCCCCTGCACCAGGAGGAGGAGCAGGCAGACCCGAACCATGCGGCGGTCATTATGGAAATGGTGTCCTGCCCCGTGCTGGTGGTGCCCTGCACAGCCAGGTTTCAGAAACTGGAAAACCTGGTGTTTGCCACCGATTTTACCGACCAGGAGGACCGGGTGCTCAACCAGATTGTAGCTTTTGCAGCACAGGCAGGAGCAACCCTTACGCTGGTGCAGGTCTACGGAAAAGCAGAGCGCCAGCACTTGAGCAGCTACAAAGCGGCCATGCAGGAAACAGAGAAACAGTTGCAGGGGCAGGAGGTGAATTTTTTACTGCTGGAAGAAGAGGACGTACTGGAAGGCATCAGCGATTTTGCTGAAATGGCCCAGGCCGACATGCTCATTCTGGCCACACAGGACAACTACCTGCTCAGTCGGCTATTCAGCAGCAACTACACCAAAACCATGGCCTACCATACCCGTAACCCCATCCTGACTTTCAGGCAGCTCAAGAAAAAGCCTTGCTCCGGCTCCTGCATGAACTGCATGAAGAGCCAGGGTAGCCGGCCGGACATGAACGAGGCGCTGACGTTTGTTATTTAGGGAGTTGCAGGGCTTTCTTGTCTCTTCTTAAGACAGCAGCAGCAGCAGCAGCAGCAGCAGGAAATAGGCCTCTGGAGGGGCAAAATCATTAGCATAATTTGGAGGGATGTCTGTGGTGGAGTACTCTCTGTATAGGCGCTGTTTCGGATCACCTGATCGGAAGCAGCGCTTTTGCTTTTAAATTCAGGGGTAAATGCGCTGGAGTTTCGTAAACCTCGCAGCGTGTGCAGCTCCTGCGAGTGTTTCTGTTGGGAGAGCTGTACTGGCTTCTCAGACGCTCGCAGGAGCTGCGCACGCTGCGAGGTCTTGGCTACTTTAGTTGAAATCAAATCTAACATGGCGCGAGCGTCCTTGCTCGTGACGACTACTCCGCGGCCTCTGGCCGCTTTGGTACTTCAGTAATGATAGAAGCCTCATAAAATAAAGCGCCGGTTAGAATGCTGGCACTATTTAAGCTGGCACAAATGTTCAATTGGGGGAACAACAGAATCACTTTTATGTAAAGGTTCGGAAGCGATTTCCACTCCAGCGTAAAGTGCGGCCTTTGCTATTGCAGCATGCAGGTTTACCTGTCGGGTCTTTAGCAGCAGCAGCAGCAGCAGGAATACCCGCTGGAGGGGCTTTTTAATTAGAATAATTGGTCCGAAACCCGACGAGCCATCTAGTTTCGGGCACAATTCCTTTAATCAACCTTTGCCACATAATACTTCCTGCTGCACCTGCTACTTACTGCACTACCATCGTTAATGTTTATCTGGTACGCAGGCAAGTGCGGCCGGGTCAAAAGAAAAACCACTCCGGCAGTTTAGCCGGAGTGGTTTTCAGGTAACATGTGTAGTAACTAACTATTGCCGGATACTACCTAGCAGCCTTCTTGTCTTTCACGGAAGGATAATCAGCTAACGAAACATCTTCATCTTCTTCCAGCGACCAACCGGTTTTAAGACCGATAATGAACCAGGCGAGGGCCAGTACACCGCCTGCAAAAATAGTGTCGCCAACTACGCGGAGCCAGCGCAGGATGTTCATGGTGTCGGTTTGCAGGAACTCCATGGAGCGGGCGTACCACAGGCCGTACTCCACGCTGGCCCAGGTTTGCATCAGGCCTATCGGCAACACACTGATCAGTACCATCAGCAGCAGGCCTACGTTTATCGACCAGAAGGCGAAGCTGATCACACCGTCTTTCCAGCGGCGACGGGCGGAGAGGCCTTTGAGCACGAATAACATCAAACCGATACCAAGTATGCCATACACACCAAACAGGGCCGTGTGCGCATGAACCGGTGTGGTATTAAGCCCCTGCATGTAGTAGAGCGCAATGGGCGGGTTAATCACGAAACCAAATACACCAGCGCCCAGCATGTTCCAGAAAGCCACCGCTACGAAGCAGTAGATAGGCCATTTGTAGGCTCTGATCCATTGGGTGGAGCGGCTGATCTTCAGGTTGTGGTAAGCCTCGAACCCGATCAGCACCAGCGGCACTACCTCCAGGGCACTAAAAGTAGCGCCGAGGGCCATTACAGCAGTTGGCGTGCCACTAAAGTACAAGTGGTGGAACGTGCCGATAATACCGCCAAATAGGAAGATAATGGTAGAGAAAAGCACGGTGGCGGTGGCCATTTTGGTGTCCAGGAGGCCCATGCGCACAAACAGGAAGGCGATAACCACGGTGGCAAACACTTCGAAGAAGCCTTCTACCCACAGGTGCACTACCCACCAGCGCCAGTACTCGGCAATGGCCAGGTTGGTGTGTTGCCCCCACATCAGGCCGGCGGCATAGAAGAGAGCAATGGCAGCCGAAGAGATCAGGAACATGCCCAGCAGGTGGCGGCCTTCCACATCGTTTCTAAAGGCCGGCCAGATAGCACGCACCATCAGCGCCAGCCACACAAACAAGCCTACCAGCAGGAAAATCTGCCAGAAACGACCAAGATCTACGTATTCGTAGCCCTGGTGGCCGAACCAGAAGTTTTCGGTATAGCCCAGTTTCTGCATAATGCCATACCACTGCCCGGCCAGGGAACCGGCCACAATAATGAGCAGACAGATGAACAGGAAGTTAACGCCCAGCTTCTGGAACTTAGGCTCGTAACCCGAAACGGCCGGGGCAATGTAAAGGCCCGTAGCCAGCCAGGAAGTAGCGATCCAGAAGATGGCCAGCTGCACGTGCCAGGTGCGGGTAATGGAGTAGGGGAGGTAATCGGCGAGCGGGAAACCGTACAGCGCCTGCCCTTCCACACCATAGTGCGCCGTGACCACTCCCAGCGTTACCTGCACCAGGATAAGCGCCGTCACGATCCAGAAATACTTGAGTGTGGCCTTCATAGATGGCGTGGCTTTCAGGCCCAGCAACGGGTCCTGCTTTGGCAGTCTGGAATGGTCAATTTCCTCCTCCTTGTTAGAAGCATAATAATAGGCCAGCATGCCCACGCCGGCAATCAGGATAATCACACTGAAGCCTGTCCAGATAATGAGGTCGCTGCTGGGGCGGTTGGCCACCAGTGTTTCGGCGGGCCAGTTGTTGGTGTAGGTAATCTTTTTGCCGGGGCGCTCGGTTACGCAGGCCCAGGAAGTCCAGAAAAAGAAGGCGTTGAGCTTCTGCATCCGCACCGGATCTTTGACGGTGTTGTCGGCCATGGCATAGGCGTCGCGGTGTTTGGCCAGGGCCGGATCGTCGGTAAACAAGCCAGTGTAGTGCTTGCTCACGTCTGCAATAGCCTCGGCGCGCAGGTCTGAAATGGTTAGCAGGCCTGTTGCCGGGTCGTAGGTATTGGCGCGGATCTGCTTCTGCAGGCGGGCCTGCAGCTGTGCCTGTGTTTCCTCGTCCAGGTTGTCGTAGTTTGTTCCTTTTGCTTCCTGGGCCCAAGTGTCGAGAAAGAACATTGCCTCTTTGTGCAGCCAGTCGGCGCTCCAGTCGGGAGCAACATAGGCACCGTGGCCCCAGATGGAGCCTAACTGCTGCCCACCCGTGGACTGCCAAACGTTTTGCCCGTCTTTGATATCCTGCTCGGTGAAGATTACTTTGCCGGAAGTGGTGACGACCTGTACCGGAATAGGGGGCGCTTCTCTGTAGATCTCGATGCCGTAGTACCCGAGCACGGCAAAGGAGCCAACAATTACGGCTATAAAACCCAGCCATAGATTTCTGTATTTCATAAAAATAGTAGTTAGTGTTTAATAAGTATTAGAAGATTAGTTGCTGAAGAGGTTGTATTAAATGACTCACGTTCACATTTCAAATTTCCTAAGTGAGGCCAACACAAAAAATGATCTAGATCACTAATAGAAGATAAAAGGGTCTTTTATTATTTATTTTGCTTCCTGTCTGTATTTAGCAAGGCAAGCCATGGCAGAGGCAGAATGTCCTCTGGAGGGGGATTTTCATTAGAATAATTTTCATCTGATGCCTTCAGTAACAGATTAGTTCTAGGTATTTATATGGAGGGGAATTTTATTTTTTGTAGTTCCTGCTGTTTCTTATTAGTGGCAGTATGATTCGGAGGTTTCACGCAGGTATGATTTGATAGAGAAGAAGAGGTTGGCAGAGCACTCGAATTATTCTAATCAAAAATGTCCTCCGGAGCTCATCTTATAGGGGAAGATAAGGCTTCTATTTCCTGAATTTTGCGCTAGCGCGAGCTTACAGCTCGTACTTTCATTCCAAGGACTTTTCAGAAGAGGCCAAAGCAGGCTGTTTAGTACAGACGCTTAGAAGGCTGTAGCCTTAAGCAACATTTGGTACGAGCGACAAGCTCGCACCAGCGCCCTGCAGGCTGCTATTCCATACAAGGTGAGCTTTTGAGGACACTTCTGCTGCTGATGATGTTCCAGCTTACAAAAGAGAATGCTGCTCCTGCTGTCACAAATGGCACCATTCTCTTTTCAGTAAGCGGCTAAACAAAAACAAGCCATTCCTGCTGCAGGAATGGCTTGTTTTTAAGGCGTTTGAACGGCGCTTATCAGCGACCAGATGGGTGCGTGGCGGCTAAAGCGCCGATTTCTTCGCTAACCGGATTTTGCAATAGGTGATAGCACTGGCGGGCGATTTCCTGCTCTTCGTTTGTAGGTATCACCAGCACTTTCACCGGCGAATCTTCCTTGTTTATTTCCCTGATCCCTTTGGAGCGGATGCTGTTCTTTTCGCTGTCGAATCGGATGCCCAGGAACTCCATTTGCTGGCATACGCGCTCCCGGATAATGGCATCGTTCTCACCAACGCCAGCAGTGAAGACGATCGCATCGAGGCCATTAAGTACAGCGGCATAAGCACCTATGTATTTTTTGATGCGGTAGGCATACAGATCGTAGGCCAGGGCTGCGTTTGTATCGCCGGCGTCCATTGCTTTAATGATGTCGCGCATGTCGGAGAAGCCGGTGAGGCCCAGCATGCCGCTACGTTTGTTGAGCAGCGTGTTCACCTGGTCCGGATCGTAACCGAGCTGGTTGATCATGTGGAAAATAATGGAAGGGTCGATGTCGCCGGAGCGGGTGCCCATAATCAGGCCGCTGAGCGGACCAAAGCCCATGCTGGTGTCCACAGACTTGCCGGCGTCTACGGCTGCCATGCTGCACCCGTTGCCCAGGTGAATGGTAATCATCTTTGCCTCTGGCTTTGCGAGGTACTCCAGCGCCTGCTCCGTCACATACTTGTGGCTGGTGCCATGGAAGCCATAGGCCCGGATTCCCTGCTCTGTATAGTATGCGTTGGGGATAGCATAACGGAAGGCCTGTTCGGGCATGGTCTGGTGAAAAGCAGTGTCGAACACCACTACCTGCCTGGCTTTGGTAAAGATGCGTTCGGCCACTACTATGCCCATGTAGTTAGACGGGTTGTGCAGCGGGGCCAGCGGGAACAGCTTTTTAATTTCAGATTTCACTTCCTCCGTTACGATGGTGGTAGCGGCAAAGCTCTCGCCCCCATGCACCACCCGGTGCCCCACCACATCGATCTCGTCCGGATTCTGGATCACCCCTATCTTGCTGTCGGTAAGAAGTTTTTCTACTTCGTGCAGGCCTGCTTCGTGGTCGGGCAGGTCCAGGATGAGCTGTACTACCTCTTCTTTATCGCCGGCAAGGATCTTGTGGGTTATAACAGCGTTTTCGAGGCCGATCCGTTCTACCAGGCCGCTGCAAACCGGTTTGTCAGTTGGCATTCTGAAAAGCTGGTATTTTATGGAACTGCTACCGGAGTTTACTACAAATATGTTCATGAGTGGTGAGAGGCTAGTGTGTGGCAAGTAAAGTTGCTTTTTCTTGTTGAGCAGGCTGCTTTTCCTGGCTCTGAATGGCGGTAATCACTACTGTGTTGAAAATGTCTTCTACGGTGCAGCCACGGCTCAGGTCGTTTACCGGTTTGTTGAGCCCCTGCAGCATCGGCCCGATAGCCAGGGCGCCTGTTTCGCGCTGCACGGCCTTGTACGTGTTGTTGCCTGTGTTCAGGTCCGGGAAGATGAGGACGCTGGCGCGGCCTGCTACCTCGGAGTTGGGCAGTTTCTGCTTGCCGGTTACAGGGTCTACGGCGGCATCGTACTGGATCGGGCCCTCCACCTTCAGGTCGGGCCGTTTCTGTTTCACAAGTTCCGTAGCCTTGCGCACTTTGTCCACATCCACGCCTTCGCCGGAGGTGCCGGAAGAGTAGGAGAGCATGGCCACTCTCGGCTCTATGCCGAAGCGCTGGCTGCTGTCGGCAGAGGAGATGGCGATTTCGGCCAGCTGCTCTGCGGTGGGGTTCGGGTTCACGGCGCAGTCGCCGAAAACAGACACCCTGTCGGGCAAGCACATAAAGAACACCGACGAAACAACGGATACCCCCGGTTTGGTTTTGATGAACTGCAGCGCAGGCCGGATGGTATGCAGCGTGGTGTGGGCTGCTCCGGATACCATGCCGTCGGCGTGGCCTTTGTACACCATCATGGTGCCGAAGTAAGAGACATCCGACATCATGTCAGAAGCCATCTGGTATTGCAGGCCTTTGCTCTTGCGCAGCTCCATGAGCGTATACACATAGTCCTCGAAGTGCTCGGACTTAAGCGGGTCCACAATGTTGATGCGGTCCAGGTCCAGGAGCAGGCCCAGGCGTTTAACCGAGGCGGAAACTTCTTGCGGATCGCCCAGGATGGTCAGGTTTACAATATCCTGGTTTATGAGGCGTGCGGCGGCTCTCAGTATACGGTCGTCGTTCCCCTCAGGTAGAACAATGTGCTTTTTGCTGCTCTTGGCCCATTTCACCAGCTGGTACTGGAACATGTGCGGCGTCATGCCCTCTGGCTTGTAGGTGATTATTTTCTGGTCCAGCGCCTCCACGTTTACATACTTTTTAAACGTGTTGATGGCGAGCTGAATCTTTTTGTTGTTGTCTGGTGTAATGCGCGACTTGATGTTGCCGATCATGGTGGCCGTATGGAAGGAGCCAGTCTTCACAGAGATAATGGGTACCGTTACCTGAAGTCCTTCCATGAGCCTCACAATCGGCTCGTCGGGCTCAAACTTGCCGGTAAGCACAATGCCGGCCACCTTCGGGTAATTTACCGACTTGTCGGCTTGCAGCGCGCTCAGAATGATGTCGCCACGGTCGCCGGGCGTTACAATCAGCACGTTTTCTTTGATGTGGTTGAGGAAGTTGGGCACCTGCATGGCACCCATAATAAAGTGGTCGGCCTGGTTAGAGAGCTGCTGCTCCCCAAACATCAGTTTTCCGCCCAGTATCTCGTGCACTTCCTTCATAGTGGGGCTTTTCAGGTCCTTGTCTTCCGGTATCACCCCCAGAATGATCTCGGGGTTCAGGTAGTTCTCCAGGAGCCGGTGCACCTCGGCCGCCTGCTCCGGCAGCACTTTATTGGCGATAACGGCCATTACCTGCACTTCGCGGGCGCGGAAGTTGCGCTTGATGGTTTTTACGGCAGTCAGGATCTGGTTATTGGTTTTGTCTTCCCCCGACACCACAATAATTACCGGGGCGCCAAGGTTCTTGGCGATGGTTACGTTGGCATCGAACTCAAAAGCGGTGCCCTCGCCCAGAAAGTCACTGCCCTCTATGACCGTGAAATCGTAGTTTTCCTCCAGCTTCTTAAACCTGCCGATAATGGTGTCGATGATCTCTCCACGATTGCCAGACTCGATTAATTGCTGGGCCTGCTGCTGCGTATACACGTAGGAGTCGTCGTAGCTCACCGGGAGTCCGAAGTGGCTGATGATGGTGTCGATATGCGCATCCCGCTGTTGGCCGGGGTCGTAGTTGATGATCGGCTTAAAGTACCCAATTTTCTGAGCTTTGCCCAGCAGCACATGTACCAGGCCCAAGGCCACTATCGATTTCCCACTATAGGGTTCTGCGGTGGCTATAAATATTGTCTTTGTCATATTGATTGCACTTTAAACAAAGGTAAAGCAGGCATTTCCCTCGGTGTATGATAAAAGTCATTAAGGAAAAAGACATTTCTACTATAAACTGTTTCTGAAACGGCAGGTTACAATTTTCGATTCTGAATTCCAGCTTCAGGCTTTTTTTAGATGTCGGATTTATTTGTCTGATGATTGTGAATCGTCACCGAGGGCCAGTACCCCAACCATAGGGCGCCTACCCCAGGGGTTTTTAGGACGAAGGATGAGCAGGGTTTCTGCACAGCTTTAGGCAGGAGCTTCTCGCCCACCATATCCTTCGCAGCCTGACAATAAAGAAAATCTTTTTCTGCCAGCCATGCAACCATGTAACAAGTAAGCCATTCAACAACCAACAACCAAATTATTCCAATGAAAATGGCCCTCACGAGGCCTCTGCTGCTGATTCGGCTGCTATGCCTTAGGTATTACGCCCACGTCGTTAATTGACCTTTACCTCTCTGAAGTATTGTTTAAAAATAGCAACAGTTTTATCCAGGAGGGCCTGGGTTGGAGGTTCTACGCCATGCAGCCCGTACTCCATGCCCAACGCCTCCCACTTGTGTACGCCCATTTTATGGTAAGGCTGAATCTCAATTTTTTCGATGGTGGTAAAATCTTTGAACCGCTGCCCCAGCTCATGCAGGTATTCTTCCTGATCAGACCAGCCCGGCACCAGCACGTAGCGCAGCCACATGCGTTTGCCGGTAGACTCGCGGTAGTCGGCCACCTTCAGCGTATTGAAGTTCGATTTGCCGGTGAGCCTGTGATGCCAGTCGTCATTGATATGTTTTACATCCAGCAGCAATACATCGGTTTCGGCCAGCAGCTCTTTCGTCTGTTGGTCTATCAACCTGCCATTAGAATCGAGGGCGGTGTTTATGCCTTCTTCGTGCAAGCGTTGGAACAACTTTTTCAGCACTTTCCGGTGCAGGAGCGGCTCTCCGCCAGATACCGTTACCCCACCTTTTTTGCCAAAGTATGGTTTCTGGCTGATGGCTTTCTGCACGATTTCCTCCACATCCAACCAGTAACCGCCTTTCAGTGCAATGGTATCGGGGTTGGCGCAGTACAGGCACTTGAACTGACAGCCCTGCGTAAATATCACCATCCGGATGCCGGGGCCATCGTGTGTGCCAAAGGTCTCGATGGAATGAACATTCAGCTGGTCTGCTTCCACTTCGGTATGCAGCGGCTTTTCTACTGGTTGTAACAGGGCATCATATGTTTTCATAACTCTTTTTTTAGATAGGTGAGAAAAGGAAAAAGAGGGCAAGACCCTCTTCCTCCACATAAATATACCTCAACTATGATACTACATTCTTTCATGGAAGGTCCGTGCAATCACCTCTAACTGGTGATCTTTAGACAGACGGGTAAAGTTTACCGCATATCCGGAGACCCGTATGGTCAGCTGCGGATAGTTTTCAGGATGGTTATACGCATCCAGCAGGGTGTCGCGGTTGAGCACGTTCACATTCAGGTGATGTGCATTTTTCAGGAAGTATCCGTCCAGCAGCGTTACCAGGTTTTCGACCTGCTCCTCACGGGTAGTAGCCAGCGACTTCGGCACAATGGAGAAGGTGTTGGAAATACCGTCCTGGGCGTATCTGTAATCCAGCTTGGCTACAGAGTTCAGCGAGGCAACAGCGCCGTGTGTGTCGCGTCCATGCATCGGGTTGGCACCTGGTGCAAAGGCCTCGCCAGCCTTACGTCCGTCTGGCGTGGTGCCTGTTTTTTTGCCGTACATCACGTTAGACGTAATGGTGAGCAGCGACATGGTCGGCACCGCATTTTTGTAGCACTTGTGGCTGGCCAGCTCTGAGAAGAAGAAGGCGCTCACCTCTTGTGCAATGGCATCTACACGGTCATCGTCGTTACCGAATTTAGGATACTCTCCTTCTGTTCTGAAGTCTACCGTCAGGCCTTCCTCGTTGCGGATGGCTTTAACGTTGGCGTATTTAATGGCAGACAGTGAGTCGGCAATAATAGAGATGCCGGCTGCACCGTACGCCATGTCTATGCCCGGGTCAGTATCCAAGAAAGCGAACTGGGCTTTCTCGTAATAATACTTATCGTGCATGTAATGGATGATGTTCATGGTTTTGGCGTAAACCCGGGCCACCTCTCTCATGGTGAGTTTAAAGTTCGCCATTACCTCATCATAGTTCAGCTCGTCGCTTGTCAGAGCCGGAATTCCTTTTAGGATCTGTGCGCCGCTGTTCTCTTCACGACCGCCGTTCAGGGCCATCAGCAATGTTTTTGGCAAGTTGGTGCGGGCACCGAAGAACTGGATGCGTTTGCCAATTTCCTGGTAAGACACGCAGCAGGCAATGCCGTAGTCGTCGGAGCCACGTACTGTGCGCATCAGGTCGTCGTTTTCGTACTGAATAGACGAGGTGTCGATAGAAACCTGGGCGCAGAAGTTTTTGAAACCTTCGGGCAGGGCGTTGGACCACAGCACCGTCAGGTTAGGCTCCGGTGACGGACCGATGTTGTACAGGGTCTGCAGGAAGCGGAAAGAAGTTTTGGTTACTTTGGTTCTGCCGTCTTCAAACTGCCCGCCAATCGCTTCAGTCACCCAGGTAGGGTCGCCGCCAAAAATCTCGTCGTAAGCGCCGGGGCGCAGGTGGCGCACCACACGCAGCTTCATCACAAACTGGTCTATCAGTTCCTGCGCTTCTTCTTCTGTAAGAAGGCCTGCTTCCAGGTCTTTCTCAAAATAGATGTCGAGGAAAGTGGAGACGTTACCCAGCGACATGGCGGCACCATCCTGCTCTTTTACGGCAGCCAGGTAGGCCATATATACCCACTGCACAGCCTCCCGGGCATTTTCTGCAGGTCGGCCCAGATTAAGGTTATACAGGTTACCGAGTTTTTTCAGGTCGTGCAGGGCAACTATCTGATCAAACAACTCTTCGCGCAAACGAATTTTGTGCTCGTCCATCTCGCCGTCTATGGCTAGTTTGTCAGCTTCTTTTGCGGCTATCAGTTTATTTAAGCCATACAGGGCCAGGCGGCGATAGTCACCTATTATCCGGCCACGGGCATAGTTGTCGGGCAGGCCGGTGAGGATGCCTTTAGAGCGGAATTCTTTTATTTCGGGATCGTAGGCGGAGAAAACGGCGCTGTTATGATCTTTGGTGTATTTGAAAACATTTTTAACATGCTCGGCCACTTCCTGACCCCGTTCGGCCACGGCGCCCTCTACTACCCTGATGCCACCGAATGGCTTCATGGCTCGTTTCAGGAGCTCATCTGTTTGTAAGCCCACCACTACCTCCAGTTCCTGCGCGATATAGCCAGGACCGTGGCTGGTAATGCTGGAGATTTTTTCTGTATCAATCGCTCTGCAGCCGCCTCTCTCACGTTCTTCCTTCATGGCCAGCAGGCAAAGCTGCCAAAGCTCTTTGGTACGTTCTGTAGCTCCTGCCAGGAAAGATGCATCACCTTCGTAAGGCGTCACATTTTTCCGGACAAAATCTTTTACATCAATGCGATCGTTCCAGTTGCCCTTCACGAAAGAAACGCGGTACTCTTCTGTTAAAGCGCTCATAACTAATTGGTTTAATTGAGTCTGTAGTAGTATGGTAAGGTTTGTTTCGGTATTGTGATCAACTGCTGGCAAAGGCTGGCAGTACATGGGAGTCTTGCATCTAATTTACAGATAAACCTGGAATTGCACTATCCATTCTCCGGCTCTGTCTGATACTGTGTTGTTGTAATACAGGGGCCGGCTGGAGTGTTGCACCGTGATTTTGGCGTGGTGCGCATCCAGGAAAAAGTTTGCCCCGATGTCATAAAAATGACCTGTCTCGTCTAATGCTTCCAGGTTTTTGAGCGTGTAGGCCGCCACAGGCTGCACTCTTACTTTGCTGCAAAAATCTTTGGGGAGCAGCAAGCCTGCCTGCGTATACCATACGTTGCCTGTTCCGAACGAGAAGCGCGCGTTGCCGGCTCCTTCCTGTGCTCGCAGACCTTCAAAGGCCGGATTAGCGACGCCCGTGTTCATGATGCCCGTGGTGCGCATGTAGTTGGGGCCAAAGTCGTAGTTGTACAGCACACTGTAAGTGGTTACCGCCATGTTCTTCGATCCTGGTCCAACGGGCAGGTCTGCAAACACATCCATCGACAGTATATTGATGTCGTGCTTATTGGTAACACCTGTAGCGCTCAGGTTTCTGGTGCCATCCCGGTTGCTGTAGAAACCAGCCCCAATGTTGAGCACTTTCTTGCTCCCCATATAAGTGCCCACCCTGAAGGGCAGCACGTTGGCTTCCTGGTCAAACAACTGAAAGTCGGCATACCCACCGAAAGATGCTTTCGGGTTGCCATTGTTGTCTACGGCGGGGCCATCGGCTATGGGCTGTAGATTGGTGGCGAAGGGCTTGTTGATGTGCCCCTGGTAGTGCAACCTGCCCAGGGCGCCTTTGGCATACAAGCCATATTGCCTTATAAACTGATCCGACATTTCCAGGGTTGGCCAGTTAAAGATCGGGGCATCTACCATCAGAAAGTTGAGCGTGCTCGCCGAGGTCATCCGCGAGATGCCTAACCAGTAATGCAGCCCGGCTCCGGCATACAAGGTGTATTTATTAGCCTCTCCGGTGAGCGGGTTCTTGGCAGGAATAATGGCATATTCGTTCCACACATCATGAAAGAAAATCTGCGGTTTCTTGCCTGCTCCAAATCCCCCTGTTCCTGTCGTACCGTTGGCGCCCCCGTTTATGAAGGTCTGGTTGTTGATGCCCAGATGCGTAAAGATAAGATATCTTGGCGAAAGCTGCGCATAAGCAATGGTGCGTACCCGGCGGGCACCTATGTCAAATGAGTGGTCTGTGGGTTCGTTGCCGATCAGGGTGCCAGGGTTGTTCTGCGTGCTCTTTGCCCATATCTGGCTCCAGAAAATAAACCGCACATATTTAGACCCTTCCTCGTTCAGGTTAATCTTCAGCCCTGAGCCATAGTCTGCCGCCCCCTGCGCGCCAGCCCAGGTAGTGGTAAACATGCTTAGCAGCACAAGCGCCCAAAGTTTGAGGAGTTTCATAGGAGTGGTTGCTTTTTGTTATGGTTAATGATCTGGAGCCGGAATCGCTAGCCCTTCTTAATATTCCTAATTTTGAATTACTAATTTCTAATTTAGCGAGGCCCCTTGCTTAGCTCACAAGTACCAGTTCGGGACTCCGTTTTTCAGCTTCCTGCGCTTTCTGCGCCCGCAGCTTATTAATTTCTGCGCGGATAAGGAAAGAAACAGTGAGCGCCACCACCAACAGTCCTGCAAAGAAATAGAGCGTAAAGTTGTAGTTGTTGGATACGGTGCGGGTCCAGGCGGCGAACAGCGGACCAGCCACACCGGCTGCGGCCCAGGCCGTCAGAATATACCCGTGGATAGCGCCCAGCTGCTTGGTTCCGAACATATCGCCGATGTAGGCTGGTATGGTGGCAAATCCACCGCCGTAGCAGGACAGGATCAGGAAGATCACGGCCTGGAACAGGAAGGCATTGGTAATGCCGGGCAATAGGAAGTACGCTACAATCTGGATGCTGAAGAAGATGGTGAACATGTTCGGACGGCCGATGTAGTCGGAGAACGATGCCCAGCCAATGCGGCCCCCACCATTAAACAAGCCCATAATACCCACCATGGTGGCAGCTGCTATGGCCGATAAGCCTGCATACTCCTGTGCCATGGGCGAGGCAACCGAAATAATGGCAATGCCGCAGGTAATGTTGATGAACAGCATGATCCACAGGTACCAGAACCTTTTGGTTTTTACAGCCTCGTTGGCGGTAAGCTGCGAGAGGTCTTCTGCAACTTTTTTGGTGCCTCCTGCCAGGTTTGCCTGGAAGCCTGCCGGCGCCCAACCCTTAGGAGGAGCAGAGAGGTAGCGGGAAGAACCGAAAATCACGAGGAAGAACACGGAGCCCATGATAAAGAAGGTGTTCGCGATGCCCACTGCTGACAGCAGATACACAATTAAAGGGCTGCTGATAAGCGCGGCAAAGCCGAAACCCATAATGGCCAGACCGGTAGCGAGGCCACGCCGGTCGGGGAACCACTTTACCAGCGACGATACCGGGGTAATGTAACCTACACCCAGGCCAATACCGCCAAACACGCCATAGAACAGGTAAAGCAGGTAAATCGACTCCAGCTTAATGGCCAGACCTGAGCCGGCAATGCCTATGCCAAAGAAGATGGCTGCCAGCAGCCCGGATTTTCTGGGGCCGTGTTTCTCTAGGTAATGGCCCAGAAAGGCGGCCGACAGACCCAGGAAAAAGATGGCGATGCTAAACGTGAACTGAGTTTCTTTCAGGCCCCATCCAAACTGCTCGATCAGTGGTTTGGTGTACACGCTCCAGGCGTAAACTGACCCGATCGAGATATGGATGCCAACGGCAGAGGCGGCAATAAGCCACCTGTTTTTCACTTTTGTCATAACGTGCGTTAATTAATGATGTATCCTACTGGCTGGTTATAAAGTGGTGTTATATGCCGGAATGTATGAATGTCATGCTATCACTAATACCGTTTCTCCGGCAGGCCCCTTGTCTGATTGTCCGGGTCCCGCTCCAGCAGGCTACGACCTTCTTCTTAAGCACGAAATCAACAGGGGGGCTTTTCTGGTTAAGCTAATAGATGCTTGCCGCCTCGCTGCTTTTCATTCAGGTAACAGTACAAAGGAACAACCTGAACACCATAGAAAACATGATGCTGATCATTCAGAATAGGTGTATTTGTCATTTTTGGATAGTATATTTTGGAAGGAAAAAGCAGGATTAATGAAAAGTTTTTATTAGATAAAACCGTAGGTTATTAAATTGCAAATGAATGTTAGTTAAGGTTCGCAGACTGTTTTTCCTGAAACGACCGGGTAAGGCTTCAGCAGTAAGGTGCTCCGGAGGTACCTTTTCATTCAAATAATTACTGTAAGGCAGGCAGTTACCCATACCAGGAAAGTGTTTTTTGAAAAGCAGCGGCACACCTTTGCACCCTGGTAAAAAAGGAAATGAGCAAAGCTAGGCTAAGTTCGGGAAGCAGGTTTAAGATATTCCTGCTCCGGCGAAGTACCCTGGTATTGCTCTCCTGAAAAGAGCGCTGTGCGGGAGGCAACTGCGGTACCTATTGGTGGCAGTGCTTCAGGTAGGGCAGGCCTTCTGGAATTTTTTTGCAGGTTTATCGCCGGTTTATTGCTACTTTGCCGCTAAACTAGCTGGCAGTGCAGCTGCCTCACAGCAATTATTTGAATGAAATAGGCCCTCCGGAGCTCGAAAAGTAAGTGGTCTAATTTCTTGTTCAGAGCACTGATGCGAGTTGGCTGCTTATGTTTGCATCCATCAACCATCAAAAAGAGGCATAACAGGTTGTATAGGACAGATGCTTATATTGCCGTAGCTTTCAGAAAAATTTGGTGCGGCCGGCCAGTTCCGGGAATACTTTGCAGGACCTGCTTATCCCCGAACCGCCAAGCTCCCCAGACCCTATAAAAGTGCAGCAAATGGCGCTGTAAGAAAGGTGATGTATATCATAAAATGACCAGGATCATAAATAAAAGAGATGCAGGTCTTTTATCGTTATTTAAATCCAAGCTACCTTTGAACCGTAGAAGCTTTATAAACCATATGAATAATCCTTACACACAAAATTAACTGTAATGAAAAGACCAAACCAACAAATCACGACCATGCTTAAAATCTCTTTGTTCAAACCCTTGCGTATGAGCGTTATAGCGCTTCTCTGTGGCGGAATGCTGGTTAGTTGCTCCTCCGGCGACAGCGAGAGCAATGCCGGAAACGAAGACGTATCAGGACTAGCCCACAACACCCCTGAATCGCCTGCCGAAGACGATGGAAAAGGAGTAGGTCCTGTAAAAACAGTTGAAATAGGGGAGGGAATTGATGAAGCGCTTGCTACGGAAGGCAAAACCATATTCGACGCCAAATGTACGGCATGTCACCAGCTGAGCGACCAGAAAGTGGTTGGCCCTGGCATGGCCGGCGTAACAGAGCGCCGCAAGCCGGAGTGGATCATGAACATGATCGTGAACCCCGAGGAGATGACTAAAAAAGATCCGGTTGCTAAAAAACTGTTTGCCGAGCACCTTATTCAGATGGTAAACCAGGACGTAGACGAGCAGGATGCCAGAGCGATTCTGGAATATCTGAGACAGAACGATCAGAACAGCTAATTGACAATATAAATAAACCCTTCCTTTTTATGGATACGCTAATCAACCAATTAAAAAGAGTAGCCCCTACAGCAACCCTGGTGATGGCCTTGGCGGCCGGTACTGTGCTGCAGAGCTGCAACAGCACCGGCGGTAATGCCAAAGATGGTGCCGTAGATGCTGATGCTGCCAAAGCAGTATACGTGGCCCCCGGCCAGCACGATGAACTGTATTCTTTCCTGTCAGGCGGTTTCAACGGGCAGGTATCGGTTTACGGTATTCCGTCAGGCAGATTACTAAAAGTTATACCGGTGTTCACCCAGTTTGCGGAGAACGGCTACGGCTACAACGAGGAAACCAAGCCCATGCTGATGACATCGCACGGCTTTGTGCCCTGGGATGACCTGCACCACCCGAAGCTCTCTCGAACAGATGGCATGGCTGACGGCAAGTTCCTCTACGTAAACGGCAACAACACCCCGCGTGTGGCAAAAGTGGACTTAACGACTTTTGAAACCGTGGAGATCATGGAGATCCCGAACTCTGCCGGTAACCACTGCTCGCCCTACCCAACCAACAACAACGAGTATATCCTGGCCGGTACCCGCTTTAGCGTACCGCTCGACCTGGAAAAAGGTGGCATTGCAGACGAGAGCCTGGTAGATTATAAAGACAAGTTCAGAGGGTCTATCTCTTTCATCAAAACAAACGAAGATGATGGCCACATGGAGCTGGACTTCCAGATACTGGTGCCGGGCTTCGACTATGACCTTGCCAACGGGGGCAAAGGGCCCTCTAACGACTGGGTGTTTTTTACAACCTACAACACAGAGAAAGCCGGTACCCTGAAAGAACTGGGAGCCTCCCAGAACGATCGTGACTACCTGGCCGCTGTAAACTGGAAACTGGCCGCTAAGTATGCCGCCGAAGGCAAAACGCATGAGATGCCGGCAAACTACTACCACAATACCCTGGATCATGGATCTCATCAGGCTAAATCTACCGTGAAAAAATCGGTGCGTTACCTGCTGCCGGAAGAGTGCCCGGGCATGATGTACCTGATTCCGGCGCCTAAGTCGCCACACGGCATCGACGTAGATCCAACTGGTGAGTACATGGTGGTAAACGGCAAGCTGGCGTCTTCTCTGCCGGTGTTCTCTTTCTCTAAAATGCAAAAAGCCATCGAGAACAAGGAATTTGATGGCGAGGTAAATGGCATTCCGGTATTCAAATATGAGTCTGTGCTGCACGCTGAAGTGAAAGAGCCGGGCCTGGGTCCGTTGCACACCGAGTTCGACGGCAAAGGCTTTGCCTACTCTACCATGTTCGTTTCTTCTGAGGTAGTGAAATGGAGCCTAGAAGACTTCCAGGTAAAAGACAGAATGGATGTTTACTACTCACCGGGCCACCTAATGATCCCGGGCGGCGACACCAAAGATCCCTACGGCAAGTATATGGTGGTGATGAACAAGATCACCAAAGACCGCTACCTGCCTACCGGTCCCGAGTTGCTGCACTCTGCCCAACTGATAGACATCAGCGGTGATAAGATGAAAATGCTTCTCGACTTCCCGACCCTGGCGGAGCCGCACTATGCGCAGGCCATCCGGGCAGACCTGGTAGCGCCGAACAGCGTGAAATTCTATAAGCTGGATCAGAACACGCATCCTGAAGCAGTTAAAAACGAGAAAGACGTTAGTGTGACTCGCGCTGGCAGGAAAGTGAAGGTGAACATGACCTCTATCCGAAGCCACTTTACCCCGGATAACATTGAAGGCATACAGGTTGGCGACACCGTGATCTTCCATGTAACCAACCTGGAGCAGGACTGGGACGTGCCGCACGGATTTGCCATAATGGGAGCCAATAACGCCGAAACCCTGATTATGCCGGGCGCCACCCAATCGCTGAGGTGGGTGCCTAAGCAGGCCGGTATCTATCCATTTTATTGCACTGACTTCTGCTCTGCCCTTCACCAGGAAATGCAGGGATATGTAAGGGTGTCCCCAAGAGGGTCAAACGTTCCGATCAAGTTCTCTACCGGGGAGAAAAAACCGGTTCCTCCCGCAACAGCCAGCGTTGATTAACACGCCCTGAAACGGAATAAAATAGCGGAGGATGCCCCTAAGGCAACCTCCGCTGTTATTTTATACTTTTTCACCTTAAAACTTTTAAAGGATGAAAGCTTACCATAAGCTACTGATGCTAGTAGCCTCCCTATCCTTGGGCCTGCTGTTTCTTTTCCCGATGTGGAAAATATACCTGGAGGCCCCGCAATACCCTGAAGGCCTGGAACTGCATATCTGGGTAAACAAACTGGCGGGCAGTTCTGAGAGTGTGCTCCAGAACTTTAATATCCTGAACCACTATATCGGCATGGAACCAATACATGCCGAGTCTTTTGCGGAACTCAAAATAATGCCCTACATCGTTATAGCCTTTATGGTAGCCGGAGTTATCATAGCCTTTATCGGCAAGCCACGCCTGGTGCTTTACTGGGTTATAGCCCTGATGATTGCCGGCGCCGTGGGTATTACGGACTTTTATTTGTGGCTGCACAAGTTCGGTACCAACCTCAACCCCGAAGCACCGATAAAGGTACCCGGCATGACCTATATTCCGCCTTTGCTGGGTTCCAAGCAACTGCTAAACTTTCATGCCTTATCTTTGCCTGCCTGGGGAAGCCTCGGAATTCTTCTTGCTGTTGTAATAGCAGGACTCGTATACTTCTTTAGCCGCAAAGTTGAATTATACACTGTAAAACGATAAAACTAAAATACACTGTAATGGAAAAGCTAGCCTTATATGGAAGTAGTTTGTTTGTATTGCTGTGCCTGCTGGCAGGTTGCCAGGTAGAGCCGAAACCGATCGCCTATGGCGAGGCCAGTTGCGCGCACTGCAGCATGACGGTTTCAGACAACAGGTATGGGGCAGAACTTGTAAACGATAAAGGAAAGCCTTTCTTTTTCGACTCGGCCGAGTGCCTGGCCGCCTACGTGAATGAACAGCCGGAGCAGGGGCAGAAAGCAGCCTTTCTGATGGTAACCGATTATACTAAGCCAAATGAGCTGATTAATGCCGCAGATGCCTACTTTCTGCAAAGCGAAGCCCTGCCAAGCCCTATGGGAATGAACCTGACCGCCCTAAGCAACGAGGCTACTGCCAATGAAATGCAGCAGGAACATGGCGGGCGGGTGCTCAACTGGGAGCAGGTACTTTTAGCGGTAAAAAACAATGATAAATTTAAGTAACTATTGTGTCCGGATCATCTGTGTGCTAAGCTTGCTGCTCCTGGGGGCCGAAGCTTCGGCTAAAACACTCAGGGTATGCAAGTCGTGCGCCTACACCTCTGTGAAGCAGGCCGTGCAGCAGGCCGGCGCCGGCGACACGGTGCTGGTGGCTGGCGGGCTGTATCAGGAGTCCGGCATTGAAATAACCAAACCCCTTACCCTGATCGGGCAGAACAACCCCGTGATCGATGGCAACTTTACAGGGCAATTAATTACCATTACTGCCGATAACGTAACCATACAGGGCTTCACGCTTCAGAATGTGGCCACCAGCTACAGGCAAGACGATGCCGCCATCCGGGCAAGGCAGCGAAGCAATATCAGAATTCTTAACAACACCATCCTGAACACTTATTTCGGTGTGTACCTGCAATACTCAAGCAACATCGAAATAACAGGCAACGTGGTGAAAGGGGAGAACAAGGGCAGAACAGAATCATCGCTGGGCAACGCCATCCATTTATATCATACCGACGATGTGGAGATAAATGGCAATGATGTGCAGGGGCACCGCGACGGCATCTACCTGGAGGTGGTAAAGAACAGCAAGGTGCACGAGAACATGAGCCACCAGAACATGCGCTACGGCCTGCACTTTATGTTCTCCGATGGCAACACCTACACGCACAACACCTTCCGGCAAAATGGGGCAGGCGTGGCCGTGATGTATACCCAGAATGTGCGTATGGAGCACAACACCTTCGACGACAACTGGGGCGCGGCCTCTTATGGCCTGCTCCTGAAAGAGATAAGAGACAGCAAGATCTTTAACAACACGTTCCGGCGCAACACTACCGGCATCTATATGGAAAGCTCCAGCCGGCTGGACATCAAGAACAACGATTTTGACCGCAACGGCTGGGCGATTAAGCTAATGACGACCTGTTACGCAGACACGTTCCGGCTCAACAATTTTACGGGAAACTCCTTTGATGTGAGCACCAACGGCAACTCCCGCCAGAACTACTTCGAGAACAACTACTGGGAAAAATACACCGGCTATGACCTGAACAAGGACCAGGTTGGCGATGTGCCTTACCGGCCCGTAAGCCTGTACTCCATGCTGGTGGAAAAGGTGCCGCCCGCCGTGATGATGATGCGCAGCTTTATGGTCGACCTGCTGGACAGCATGGAAAAAGTGCTGCCCAGCATCATTCCCGACCAGCTTATTGATGAATACCCCTTGATGAAGAAAATCGATCATGATAAAGATAGAAAATTTGTACAAGTCCTACGGGAAGCTACAGGTGCTCAATAATGTGAGCGTAGCCCTGGACGTAGGCAAAGTTGTATCTATTATTGGCCCGAACGGAGCAGGCAAAACCACCATGAGTAAATGCATACTCGGCATGGTGCTGCCCGATAGCGGGGATATTCTGATGAATGGCGATAGTGTGCTGAACAAGCATGCCTACCGCAGTCAGATAGGCTACATGCCGCAGATTGGCCGCTACCCCGAAAACATGAAAGTGCGCCAGGTGATCGAGATGATCCGCGACATACGCCTGGATGTGAAGGAGGTGGACGAGGAACTGATTGGCCTGTATGGGCTGCAGGAGATGTACAACAAGCGCATGGGCGCCCTGTCGGGCGGCAACAAGCAGAAGGTAAGCGCTGCCCTGGCCTTTCTGTTCAACCCCAAAGTGCTTATACTCGATGAGCCCACCGCCGGCCTGGACCCCATCTCGGCCGAGATCCTGAAATGCAAAATCCTGAAAGAGAAAAAGAACGGCAAGCTGATTATGATCACCTCCCATATTATGAGCGAGATAGAGGAAGTAGCCGATGAGGTGCTGTGCCTGATGGACGGAAAGGTGAAGTTCCACGAAACTATCACCGGCCTGAAGCAGCAGACAAACGAGGAGCGCCTGAGCCGGGCCATTGCCAAAATTATGAATGAGGAGGACTAAACCATGAGCAAGATCATAAAATATGTGCTCTACGACATCGTAAGGAGCAAAATCGTAATTGCCTACACGCTGTTTCTGCTGCTGCTCTCGGTGGGGCTGTTTAACCTGGGCGGCAGCCCCGACAAAGGCTTGCTCAGCCTGCTGAACCTGGTGCTGCTTACGGTGCCGCTTATCAGCATTGTGTTCGGCACCACACATTTCTACAACTCTTATGAGTTTATAGAGCTGCTGGTGGCGCAGCCGATCAACCGCACAAAAATACTGATGAGCGAGTACCTGGGAGTGGCCCTGTCGCTTTCGGCTGCTTTCCTGATCGGGGTGGGGGTGCCGGTGCTACTGTTCAATGCCAGTGCCACCGGTCTGTACCTGGTGCTGACAGGCGTTTTTATCACTTTCATATTCGTGGCGATGGCCTTCCTGGCCTCCGTGATTACCCGCGACAAGGCCAAAGGCATCGGCATTGCCTTGCTGTTGTGGTTTTACTTCGCCCTGATTTATGACGGTATCGTGCTGTTTATCCTCTACACCTTCGGTGATTACCCGCTCGAGTATGCCACCCTGGTGCTGACTGCCCTTAACCCCATAGATCTGGGCAGGATCGTAGTGCTACTGAACCTCGATGTGTCGGCGCTCATGGGCTACACCGGTGCCTTGTACAAAAGTATTTTTGGGAGTGGCTGGGGCGTGATGCTGTCGTTTGGGTTGCTGCTCCTGTGGGTGTTGCTGCCAGTGCTGGGCTCCAGGCGGATATTCTCGAAACGGGATTTGTAAGAACGCAGGCAAAGGCTGATTTTTTTAACAAGAGCAGGAACCACGAAGGGGCGCCTGCTCTTGTTTTTTTCAGGTATCGGACAATTTCTGCAAAGGCCCCATTGCTGCAGCAAAGCTGCCGGAGGGCTGTTTTGATTAGCATAATTTGCCCCGGCCAGAGTTGCGCGGCCAGGTGCGTGCCCTTCAGTCCTGGGAGAAAGGTTTAGTCTCTGCGCTGGTCTATGGCTCCGGCTGAGGTAACTGTATCCACTTCCAGGGCACTGCTGGTATCCGACTCCAGCTCCAGCTGCGGATTGATCTCGTTTCCAGACCCTATCTCCACGTTTTCATCGGTTGTGGTGGCCTCCCGGTTTGTGTCGGTGCGGTTGCCGTCAGAATTTCCGCAGGCAAAGGCAAAGGTGGCCAGCAATAAAAATAGTAGCTGTTTCATATGCGTCTTTTTAGTACCAGTTTTATAAAACGCTCCTGCAGGCAGTTGGTTACGACTTTAGGTCCGAATCTAACAGACAAACCTATTAATCAGCATAAAGGGCAGCTCCTATGTCAGCAGCGCCAGCAGCAGCGATAAGTGCCTCTGAAGGGCCGGTTTCATTCAAATAATTACCTGCAGAAAGGCAATAGATGATACTCCAGTAGAATTAATTGCGTGCCTATAGCCGGTGACTTCACTTTCCGGAACCATACATAGCATCACCTTGAGAAAAACGATACACGTATCATCCCATTTAATTAGCTGTACAAAAGGTGAAACAAGTTGCTGTCTATCATCTATTCTGGGGTATCGATAGAGTTAGCCATTACCAGTTTCGCTTACCATTGCCTGGCATCAGTCCTGACTATCGAATAAATCCCAGCCCCTGGCTTGAGGTGCATTGTGAAAACCTACCGCAGCTACAGGGCAGATGAGGTTGCCAGGTGCATCGAATCAGAAAAAATGCCAGTAGCCCTTGCCTTAGCCTCTCGCCCACAAGATCTTTGACAGGAGGACAAGATGGGAGAGGGAGGGTGAACGTATGGAAGAGACGAAATGCGATTTAATATATAACGTATGAAACAGCAAACGGCCTTGCCAGGTAAACGATGTTTCCTGACAAGGCCGTTTGCTTGCTTACCGCTGGTCGTAATGTGTTGCCTACAACTCGTCAGATGCGTACCACTCGGCAAAGGAGTTCTGGGTTTCCCAGAGCTTCAGGCTGTGGAGTTCTACGTATACGGGCAGGTAGTTCCGGAGCTTTGATTTAAAGTCGAGCAGCATTTTTTCGCAGGTGGGCTGGTAGGGCGTAAGCACCAGTTTATGGTGCAGCCGCTGTAACGTCTGCACCAACTCTGGCGGACTATCCTCCCGCAGCAGCAGCGCATGATCCACGGCATTCAGCAGGCTTTCCTGCACAACCGATTTCAGGTCATCGAAGTCCATCACCATGCCATATTTGGGATGCTGCGCATCAAATACAGGGGTGCCGATGATGGTGACCTCCAGTTTGTAGGAGTGCCCGTGAATGTTGCGGCAGGCGCCGTCATAATTTTGCAACATATGGGCCGCCTCAAACGTGAAGAGGCGGGTCAGTCTGATCTTGCTTCTGGTTAGACTCATCTTTTTAAACAGCTGGTACTTTTTCTAAACGTGCCAGTATTAACTGGTTTTCTGCTTCCAATAATTCATCGAGCATGATCACGCGCCGCTCCAGTTCCTCCTTGTAAAGTTCCGGCAACTTTTCTTTATAGTACTGGATGCCCTGCTGCAGATTGTCCCAGAAGTTCTGCAGGTATTTGTATTGCTTATCGGTCAGCGTTTCCAGCTGCTCAGTTTTCTTGTTCTTCCAGTAGTCCACATACATTTTCAGCTCGTTAATGAACATGTGGGGGCGGTGGCTTTTATTGAGCGCGTTAAATCTTCCATAAATATGGTCTACCATTTCCTGCAGTTTGAACACCCCAGAGAAATAAGCCAGGTTAGGGCCGGGGCAAATGGTAACAGCTTTTACTGCGGCCTTCTTGCTGTCGGTGAAAACCTGCGTGCCCGAATTTGCCAGCCCGTCGCAGAGGCATTCCTTGGCCAGCACCTTCTGCTCCTCGGCCTGGTATACCTCTGGCGCCAGGTCTTGGGCCTGCAGCTGCTCCAGTTTGCGGCGCTGGTATTTGCGCGAGGCCGTGCAGATGGGTTCGTCTGTAAACTCGGTGTTCGACACCAGGTGCTTCTTAATGCAGGGGCTGCCCGGCTTGCCACGGTCTATCCTGAAATTTTTCAGTTGCTCACTTGAGGTGTTGCGCAAGGCATTAAAAGGCACGCCAAGCGGGGAGATCGGGCTCAGGTACAGGTCTTCTTGTCTGGCGTTTACCAGCTGCTGCAGTGTTTCTTCATCTACCGTAGTCGCCTCCGGCACCAGCAGGAAGGGAGTACCCCAGCCAGTTGCGTCCATGCCATAATGCTCCAGCAGGAAGTTGTGCTCCTGGGCTGTGCCGATACCGCCCTGCACCGTTATTTTCTGCGCAGGTATCTCTATGGGAACATGCAGGCCTTTGCTGGCCATGGCTGAGCTGAACAGGCTGTAAAGCTCCATGCGCAGCGCCTCCCGGTTTTGCTTAAACTCCTCCAGTATAGGCCCTATCAGGTAGCCATCGGTGGCAAAGGCATGGCCGCCACAGTTCAGCCCCGACTCGATGCGGAATTCAGACACCCATAATCCTTTTTTTGCCAGAATCTTGCCCTGCACCATGGCAGACCGGTAATCGCTTACTTTTATGATGATTTTTTTCTGGAACACACCCGCCGTGTTGGGCAGGAAGCACGGAAACTGATCTATGTAGGCAAACAGGCGCATGTTCATGCCTGCCGAAAAAACCACAGAAGACTTTACGGTGCTGTTGGCAAAGCCGCGCAGAGCCGCCAGTGCATCAGAGTATTCCTGGGGTAGCAGCTCACCGTTTTTGTTGTAGTTGGCGCGATCGAGCTTGGTCATTATGTTCACGTCGATACAGCCCGGCACCAGGGCGGTGCGCAGCTCCTCCTGCAGCATTTTCTGCAACCACGGAAAACTGGTTTGCTCCATTTGCCGGTACAGCGCTTTGAGCGGAGAGCTTTCGGGCAGTAAGGCAAAGTATTTTGTAATCTGGCTGTCTGGCGTAAACTCCTCCTGCCGCAGTTCCTCCATCTGTATTTTTACCACCTGATCCACCAGATCGAGGCAGGCCGTAATGCGGCGTGCTCTGTAATCTTCTTCTTTATCGGTGATGGGCGTATAAGGCAACTTATACTGCTGGCTATAGTAAGATCGCATCTGTTCAAGCAAGGCGTCGTCGCTCAGCGAGAGCACCGAAGAAATGCCAAAACGGGCTACTTTAAGAGGAGAGTCTACTGAGAAGGACAGCCCCATAACTGGAATGTGGAAATCGTGCGGAGAGGTATGTAACATTGGTTTGTGCGTTTTACTTAAAATAGTTGATGATGTTTAGTAAGTCTGCTTATTTTTCGATCGTGTGCCAACTGGAGTTTCCGGCCTGAAACAGTGCCTGTAAAAAAAGAAAAGCACCCTGCCCGGAACGCAGGTCCAGTCTTTAAACAGTTGCAAGGTAAGGCAGATATATAGTGGCTGGTATGAGTAGCGTCAGTTGAAAATATGACATCGGTCATATTCCATATCCTGCTGCTCACGGCCCGGGATAAAATGGGGAAGTGGGCTGTAAATGACTGACTTAGGTCATTGGAGGGCGATGTTCTTAGGGCTAATATTGCATGCTGAAACAGGTGGGGCAACACTGCTAAACAGGAAGAAGAATGTCAGCAGGTAGCCAGTGACCCTAACGGTGTTCAGAAGATGTTCAACCTAAATGTATCGACCTCATGAAAGCTATATGTGTCCTTTTGCTTATTGCTGTACTAACTTTTTCCTGCACACACCGCCCAGAGCCTGACCTGCATCGCGAAATAGTGCACACCGTAAAAGCTGACCTGACTCTGAACCTGGGAGATCGCTGGCAGGCAGATTTGGCAACCAACCAGAACATACGTGCCATGCAGCGGCTGGTGCAGGTGCATATGCTGCAACCTGACATAAACACGCCGGAAGCCAACCTGGTGCTAAGCAAAACGCTTCAGGGAGAGCTGAAAAATATATTTGCCACCTGCACCATGGATGGACCCGCTCATAGCATGCTGCATGCCTACCTTACCCCATTGGTGGAGGATGTAGAACAGCTGGAGGCAAAAGAGCTGAAAGAGGCGCTTGCCGCCCGCGACCGCATTTCTGCGCAGTTGGAATTGTATAACACTTATTTTAAATAATGTATAGGATAAAGGCCCTCGTCAGGCGTAAAGAGCAGTGGCATGGCACGCTGGTGCGGGCACGGGTAGCCCTGGGCTATTTTGTGCTGGTAGGGGCGCTGGGGCTGCTGCTGCGCTGGCAGGTAGTACATCCTGTTGAAGGATTAAACTACAAGTATTTTTTGCATGCCCACTCCCATGTGGCTCTGTTGGGCTGGCTTTACTGTGCCCTTTTTGCGGCGCTGCTCTACGCTTACCCCCCGAGTACTGTTAAGCAGCGGAAGTTGTTTAAATGGCAGTTCCTGGTTACGCTACTAGCCGTGAACGGTATGCTGCTGAGCTTTCCGGTGCAGGGCTATGCCCTCTTTTCCATCACGTTCTCCACGCTGCATATCCTGGTAAGCTACTGGTTCGCCTGGAGCTTCTGGAAGCATGTACGGCACGATAATAATCTCTGGCAGAAGCACAGCATATCGCTGCGGTTTATTGGCCTGAGTTTGCTGTTCATGGTGTTGTCGAGCATCGGCCCCTGGGCCATGGGGCCAATTATGGCTACCGGCGGAACAGGCAGTGAGCTTTATTTCTCGGCCATTTATTTCTACCTGCATTTCCAGTACAATGGCTGGTTTGCCTTTGCGGTGCTCGGGCTGTTTTTCTGGTTGCTCGATCAGAAACGGATCCCGTATAGCCAGGTGCAGGCAACGCGTATGCTCTGGCTCCTGGGAGTAGCCTGTGTGCCTGCCGTGGTGCTGTCTTTCTTGTGGACGAAGCCTGCGGCTGTCTGGTACTGGGTTGGAGGGGCCGCTGCAGCGCTGCAGGTGTTCGCCCTGGTGCTGTTCCTGAAGCTGCTGTGGGACATAAGGGGTGAGCTCTTGCACCATTTTTCGACCTGGGTTAGAGGTCTGTTCGGGCTGGCGCTCTTCTGCCTGTCAGTAAAGCTTGTTATGCAAATGGCCTCTGCTTTCCCGGCAGTGGCCGATCTGGCTTACCAGGTGCGCTATTTTATTATTGGCTACCTGCACCTGAGCCTGCTGGGGTTTGCCTCTGTTTTTATGCTGGGCTTTTTCCTGCACCAGAAGCTGTACAGGCTAGGCCGGTATGCAAAGCTTGGACTAAGTTTGCTTCTTCTGTTTTTCCTGATAACCGAGGCGCTCTTGTTTCTGCAGGGCACCCTGCTATGGCTGCAGTTGCCGGCGCTACCAGACTTTAACCTGATCATGTTTCTGATGAGCATCGGCATGCCAGCAGGCCTGCTGCTGGTCTTCTTCAGCCAGAAAGGTCTAGGGCGATCCTGCCAAAAGACAGACTGATCAGAAAATAAAAATTAGAAATTTGAAATTATGGTGGCGCGAGCGTCCTCGCTCGTGACTGCTTTTCCGCAGCTCCTGGCCGATTTGAAATTCCTGTGCCGCCACGTAAATTTTCTGCCAATAAAGTTGGATCAGCACTAACCTGTGGTGAGGAAGGAGGTCAGATCTGATGAATTATTCAAATAAAAAATGACCTCCGGAGTTCTTTGCCGCTCCTGATGCCGCCCCGGCTCCAGGTGAGCTGTATTGTAGCGTATGTACTTAGGTTCGCTATGTAGACTGCGACTTAACTTTCCGGAACTATTCTTGGCATCACCATGAGAGAAACGACGCACGTATCACTACATTTTTATAATGAGTATAAAAGGTGAAACATGTTCCGGTAAGTTGTGTAGCTGACTATAGAATGGCTCCCCGGTTATTTTTGAAATAGGCGATTTTGTGGGCAAACATTTCGGCCATTTTCTCAGCACGCCACTTGGCCTCTGCTGCTTTTTCACCGGTAAATAGCTCGTCTACCGTCTTGTTAAAGATGCGGAGCCAGCGCTCGAAGTGCTCGTCGCCCACCGGTAACCTGATGTGTTTGGTGCCCGGGCTGCCCTGGTAGGTGCGTTCATCGAGCAGCACGGTTTGCCAGAACCGGTACATCGTATCCAGGTGCCTTGCCCAGTTATCCCCGATCTTCTCGTCAAATACAGGGCCCAGCAACTTGTCCTGCCGTACTCTTGTGTAGAAGATGTCTACCAGTTCCTTAATGTCTTCTAAACTGTAAATGTCTCTGCTTTCCGGGTTCTTTTCTGTCATGGCTTCCATCTGTTTTATTTTGTGTATACGTAAAACTTTGCATCCCCTGCGCTTTCCTTCGCTTCCCCGGCAGTTTAACTAAATGCCGGAGGAGCAAAGGAAAGCCGCCAAGGGCGCAAAGAATAATGGTTTGTATGACGAATCCTCCGGAGGGATTTCTAACCTGCTTTGTGTGAACCAGGCTTTACGACATGTAAAAATATGAATAAGAGCAGCCAGACTCTCGCAGTGTGTGCAGCTCCTGCGAGAGTCTGAGGGAAGAGTAGCAGCTCTCCCAAAAGAAACACTCGCAGGAGCTGCGCACACTGCGAGGTTTGAGCCAAACCAAATTATTCTAATGAAATTGGCCCTCCGGAAGCGCTGCTACTGCTGCTGCTCATATTTCTACATCTCCAAATCTCCAAATTTTCAAATTCTGAAAAAGAAGACTCTAGCTGCACCCCAGGCTGTTGCCGCAGTTCAGGCACTTGTAGCAGGTGCCGGAGCGGATGGTAATGTGGCCGCAAACGTTGCAGGCCGGCGCATCGCCCATCATACTGGCCAGTACCTGCTGGGTTTGCTCCATTAACACGGTGCGGCTCTGGCTTGCCACTTTATAGGCCTTTCCGTTGGTGGCTGGCGCAGGCTTGGCTTCGGCTGGTGGGGCAGCAGGTGCTTCGGGCTCGGTTACAGGTTCTTCCCGCTGCACGTGCACCAGGTCGGTGCGGTTCAGGTATTCGTAGCCCAGCAACTTGAACAGGTAATCCAGCACCGAGGTAGCCGATTTTATGTTCGGGTGCTCCACGCGGCCGGCCGGCTCAAAACGGGTAAAGGTAAAGCGGTTCACGAACTCCTCCAGCGGCACGCCATACTGCAACCCAAGCGAAACGGCAATAGCAAAGCAGTTCAGGATAGACCGGAACGAGGCGCCTTCCTTGTACATGTCGATAAAAACTTCCCCAACCGTTCCGTCCGGGTACTCGCCTGTTCTAATGTAAACGGTGTGGCCGTCGATCTTCGCCTTCTGGGTAAACCCGTTGCGCTTGTCCGGCAACTTGCGGCGCTCAACCATACGCGCCAACTGCTGACGAAATACGTCGTTGGCCGATTCTGCGAGGATGGTTTTGGCGGCCTGCAATACTTGTTCCGAATTAAACTTAACGTCTGCTGCTTTCTCTGTTACTGCCTCTTTTTCTGCCACTTCGTCTTCTTTGTCAGACTGGCTGCTTTTGGAGGAGAGCGGCTGGGAGAGTTTGCTGCCGTCGCGGTAAAGCGAGCAGGCCTTCAGCCCCAGTTCCCACGACAGTTCATAGCAATGCGCTACTTCTTCCACGGTGGCCTCGTTGGGCAGGTTTATGGTTTTGGAGATGGCTCCAGAGATAAAAGGCTGCACAGCGGCCATCATGTGGATGTGCCCGGAAGCTTTGATAAAACGCACACCTTTGCTGCCGCAGCGGTTGGCGCAGTCGAACACCGGGTAATGCTCCTCTTTCAGGTAAGGGGCGCCCTCCACGGTCATGGTGCCGCAGATGTAGTCGTTGGCTTCTTCGATCTGTTTGTGGCTGAAACCGAGCGCCTGCAGCAAACTGAAATCCGGGCGCTGGTACTGAGCAGCCGAAAAGCCAAGGCGTTGCAGGCAAGCCTCGCCCAGTGTATAGGCACTGAATAGGTTGCTTACATCGTAGGCGGTAGGCAATGCGGCCTCTAGTTTTTCCAGTTCATCGGGCAGCAGGCCCAGGCTCTGCAAGCTTTTCTGGTTAAGGTGTGGGGCATCTGTAAAGGTGAGGTGCCCTTTGGCATAGTTCACGATGGCCTGCACCTGCTCCTGGCTATAGCCCAGCTTCTGCAGCGCCGCCGGAATAGACTGGTTAATGATCTTGAAATAGCCTCCTCCAGACAGCTTCTTGTATTTCACGAGGGCGTAATCTGGTTCCACACCGGTGGTGTCGCAATCCATGAGCAGACCGATGGTGCCGGTTGGGGCGATAACAGTGGCCTGGGCATTGCGGTAGCCATGCTGCTCGCCCTGTGCCAGCGCCTCATCCCAGGCGCGTTGTGCGGCCTGCAGCAGGTAGCCGGGGCAAAGGTCCTGGTCCAGCCCCTGCGGTTTTATGCTAAGCGCTTCGTATTTGTCCCGCTGGTTATAAGTGGCATAGCGGTGGTTGCGGATCACGCGCAACATGGCCTGGCGGTTTGGCTTGTACTTGGCAAAAGCTCCCATGGCAGCGGCCAGTTCTGCGGATGTTCTGTAGGCTGTTCCGGTCATGAGCGAGGTAATGCCGGCGGCCATGGCACGTGCCTGGGCACTGTCGTAGGGCAGCCCCTGTATCATGAGCAGGGCACCGAGGTTGGCATAGCCCAGCCCGATGGTGCGGTAGTCGTACGAGCGTTGCGCCACTGCCTCCGACGGAAATTGCGCCATCAGCACCGAAATCTCCAGCACCACGGTCCAGAGGCGGCAGGCGTGCTCAAAGGCGGCCACATCGAACTCCTGTTTCTCCTGGTCGAAGAACCTGAACAGGTTGAGCGAGGCCAGGTTGCAGGCGGTATCGTCGAGGAACATGTACTCGGAGCAGGGGTTGGAGCCGTTTATTTTTCCTTCTGCCGGCGAGGTGTGCCAGTCGTTGATCGTGGTGTCGAACTGCACGCCTGGGTCTGCACAGGCCCAGGCGGCATCGGCTACCTGCTGCCACAGCTTTCGGGCGGGCACCGACCGAAGCACGCTTCCGTCTGTGCGGGCTTTCAGGTTCCAGTTGCCATTGGCATGCAGGGCCTCAAAAAAAGTGTTGGGCACCCGCACCGAGTTGTTGGAGTTCTGGCCCGATACTGTTTGGTAGGCTTCTCCCTCGTAATCGGAGGCGTAGCCGGCGGCAATCAGCGCAGCTACTTTTTTCTCCTCGTCTTTTTTCCAGTTAATGAATTCTTCGATCTCCGGATGGTCCAGGTCGAGGCTCACCATTTTGGCAGCGCGGCGTGTGGTGCCCCCCGATTTGATGGCCCCGGCAGCCCGGTCGCTCACTTTCAGGAAAGACATGAGGCCGGAGGAGGAGCCACCGCCCGTGAGCGGCTCGTTTTTGCCCCGCACAGAGGAGAAGTTGGTGCCCACCCCGGAGCCATATTTAAAGATGCGGGCCTCCTGCACCAGCAGGTCCATCACGCCACCTTTGCCTGCCAGGTCGTCTTTTACGGACAGGATAAAGCAGGCATGCGGCTGCGGCCGCTCAAAAGCCGAGGTAGACTCTTTAAGTTCTTCGGTTTCGGGGTCTACATAAAAGTGGCCCTGCGCCTTGCCTGCAATGCCATACGAGGCATGCAGGCCCGTGTTGAACCATTGGGGGGAGTTGGGGGCTGTGTACTGGCCCAGCAGCATGTACACCAGCTCGTCGTAAAATACCTGCCCGTCCTGCTCCGACCTGAAGTAGCCGTAGCGGCTGCCCCATTGCTGCCAGCAGTTTACCATGCGGTGCACCACCTGCTTTACCGATGTTTCTGCACCTGTGCTGCCGTCGGGTTGGGGCACACCGGCTCTGCGCAGGTACTTCTGGGCCAGAATATCGGTAGCTATCTGCGACCATTGCGCCGGCGCCTCCACATTGTTTATTTCTGCCACCACATCTCCTTCCGGGTTCCGGATGGTAGAGGAGCGCAGTTCATAGTCGAACATGTCGTAAGCACTGGTGCTTTGCCTGGTAAAGAGTCGGGAGAAGGTCAGGCCTTTGCCTCTCGTTTTATTTTCTTTCATAGATAAGCTTTAATGAAGTTCTTTTTCAATCAGGATAGCCCGGGTAGGGCGGAGGCCCAAGGCACCGGTGGCAGTTTTTGCTCCGGAGGGGCATTTTCATTCAAATAATTTGGCTACTGCTTGTTCACTATTGTTTGTAGATTTTAAAAATCAGGAAGATGGAAGGGCAGTAAAGGAGCAGACGAGGCAGAGCATGATAGCCAGCCACTCCTACCGTCCATCTTCCGACTTTTACCTGCCAAACCTCCTGATGCCTATAAAGGAGTCTAACATCTGCAAACTGGCATCTGGTAAGCTGCAAGGGCTGCAATGCCTCCGGAGGGCCTTTTTCATTAGAATAATTGGGGAAAGAGCCGGCAGGAGCAGCAGGGTGGGCCTGGTCGGGCCCGCCCCTTCTCTTATTCACTCACTCACCAATAAGTGGTTCAAAACTGCTGTTTATTCCGGAATAAAATAATGACGAAGATCATTTTAATAAAAGACCTAGATGTCTTTTATTTTCGATCCATCTTTTTACCTTTACATCATCAAATCAACTTAATCATCATTAAAAAAATAAGAAATGGCAACTACGCAAAATCTTGAAGTGCTGAATGTAACTATCATAGAGCCACGGTTTAAGCACCCTACTATTTTTGAGCGATTCGACAAACTGAAAGGTGGCGAAGCTTTTATTATTCACAACGACCACGACCCTAAACCTTTGTACTACCAGCTGATGGGCGAGCGTGGCAACATATTTAAGTGGGAATACCTGTTGCAGGGGCCGGAGATCTGGGAAGTGAAAATTTCGAAACTGACGCCGGTGGAAGGCGAAACAGTGGGTGAGCTTGTGGCAAAAGATTACCGCAAGGCCCAGGTGTTTAAAAAATTCGGCATCGACTTCTGCTGCGGCGGTAAAAAGTCTGTCGCCCAGGTGTGCGAGGAGAAAGGCATCAGCCAGGATGCCGTGGAGCAGGAGCTGCGCGCCACCGACGAGAAAGAAACCAAGCGTCAGGCAGAATACGAGAACTGGACTCCATCCTTCCTGGCCGATTATATTGTGAACATGCACCACACCTATGTGCGCGAGACTATTCCGGCGCTGTATGAGTACACCACCAAAATTGCGCGGGTACATGGCGAGCGCCATCCGGAGCTGATCGAGATTGTGAAGCACTTTACCAATGTGGCCAACGAGCTGGAGTCGCATATGCCGAAAGAGGAGCGTGTGCTGTTCCCTTACATTAAGCAGCTGGACGAGGCCAAGCAGAAAGGTGTTAAAATAGCGCCTGCCGGTTTCGGTTCTATCCAAAACCCGATTAATATGATGGAAATGGAGCATGAGAATGCCGGAGGAGAGCTCGAGAAAATAAGAGAGCTGAGCAACAACTTTACCTTGCCGGCAGATGCCTGCGCTACCTACACCGTAGCCTTTAAAGCGCTGCAGGAGTTTGAAGACGACCTGTTCCGCCACATCCACCTGGAAAACAACGTGCTGTTCCCGAAAGCCCTGGAGCTGGAGAAAGAAGTTGTAGAGTAGATTTTTGGATTTTGAATGAATGAGTAATTTTTTGAATGAGTGAATGAATTTGTGATTTGTAAATTTGAGAATTTGAAGATTTGAAAATGGCCCTAAATTATCTGCCCCATGGCTTTTATGCATCAGCAAGAGACAACAGGCACAGTAGACCAGGGTTCTTGAAATTTTTTCGACTCATTCCGTCACTCATTCACCATTCAAAAAATGCTCATTCCTTTAAAGATGATGTAAAGCACTTTTCTCGATGACTTTACTTCTAAGAACTCTGGCAGCATTTGCGGTACTTGTGTTAAGAAATAATTAAGCCAAATGCCATGAAAAATATAGTTAAACCCCAGAAACGCGATAAAAATTTAGTGCCACTTTCCCGTGAGCATCACTTCGGACTTCTTTTCTGCTGGAAGATCCGGCAGGGGCTGAAACTCGGAGCCGACCTGGAAGTTATGCGTGCCTACGTGCGCTTTTTCTGGGATAACATATTAAAGGCACACTGCGAGGAGGAAGAGTGGTTGCTGAAAAGACTGGTTCCGAAAAGAGATCTGGCAAGAGTGCGGCTGGAAGAGGAGCACAGGCTGTTGAAAGTGCTTGTGGACCTGGTAGCCGACGGCAGCCCGATGAACAAAGACCTCTTCCGGGTGCTGGAGCAGGACCTGGTAGATCATATCCGGTGGGAGGAGCGCGAACTGTTCCCTTACCTGCAGGCAGTGGTGCACTCCGATGACCTGGAACTTGCCTGCAAGCTGCTGGAACACAAACACAGACCAAGAATTGATGATTACACGCCAGAATTCTGGATAGATAAAAACAGGAAATAAGCTACATGATTATTGCCCCCACCACCCGAATCTCGACACTGATAAAAGAGAACCCGGCTTCTATCGAAGCGATTGCCTCTATCAGCAGCCATTTTGAGAAACTTCGCAACCCCTTACTGCGGAAAGTGCTGGCCTCGCGCGTAACCATAGCCGATGCCGCCCGCATTGGGGGTTGCCGGGTGGAGCAGTTTTATGAGAAACTTCTTCCGCTGGGGTTTACCGTGGCAGCCGGTGCAGTAGCAAGTGCCGTTTCTGAAAGCCAGCCTGTAGCCAAACCTGCCGTGCCGGTTCATATGCCTGCCCAGCCCCTGGTGGAGCTGGATGTGCGGGAAGATATTGCTTCGGGCAACGACCCGTTCCGAAAGATTATGAAGGCCATAGAAGAACTGGACCCAAAGCATACCCTGCTGATCATTAACACCTTTGAGCCAACGCCCCTGCTTTCTATTTTAAAAAAGAGAGGCTACAACCATTTTGTGCAGCAAAAAGAGGAAAAACTCGTTTATACCTATTTCTGGCTGCAGGGCGAGGTGGCAGAAGAGCCTGTTGTTGCAACCGGAACCGCCTCAGACTTTGAGTTTTTACTTAGCCGGTTTGGCGGTAACCTCCGGAAAATAGATGTGCGCCACCTGGAGATGCCGCAGCCTATGGTTACTATTCTGACTGAACTGGAGCAACTGCCTGCCACCGAAGCCCTGTATGTAAAACACAGGCGGGTGCCGCAGTTCCTGTTGCCGAAACTGGCCGAGCGGGGCTTCCAGATAGCCATTAAAGAAATTAGCCCTGCCGAAACAGACTTACTTATTTACAGATAAACCATGCCATGAGCACAGCCACTACTTCTAACTCGCCGGGCAAATGGGTCGTGCTGCCGCACTATGCCTTTGCAGCCCTTGCTTTTGTGGCTTTAAGTATCCTGCTGCTTTTCTCTACAGATGCCTTTGGGGGACACTACTTTCATCCTAAGCTCTTAACACTAACCCATGTGGCGGTACTGGGCTGGGCTACTATGCTCATTTTCGGCGCTCTCTACCAGTTGTTGCCGGTGGTGCTGGAATGCAGGCTCTATAGCGAGCGGCTGGCAATAGCTAGCTTTGTTTTGCTGGCCACAGGCACCATTTCCCTGAGCTACGCCTTCTGGACCTTTCAGGTAGGGTGGGTGATGCACCTGGCAGCCTGTGCGCTGTTTTTATCATTTCTGCTTTTCTCTATAAATGTAACCCAAACAGCCCGCAAAGCTCCTGCATGGACCATCGATGCCGACTTTATCGTGACATCGTCTTTCTGGCTGCTGGCCACAGGGTCGGTTGGCCTGCTGATGGCGCTCAACTTTACGATGGCCTTTCTGCCGGCAGACCATTTACATTACCTGCAGCTGCACGCCCACATTGGTATGGCTGGCTGGTTCCTGCTGCTGATTATGGGGGTTGGTGCTAAACTGATTCCGATGTTCCTGCTGGCGCACCCTGAGAGCACCCGAAAACTGAGCCGGGCCTATTACCTGATCAATGCAGGCTTGGTGCTTTTTGTTTTTGACCATCTGTTCTTCCAAACCGGGCTTTTGTTTTTGTACGCCATATTGGTGGTGGCCGGTGTGGTGTTTTTCCTGCTTTACCTGCACGATGCTTATAAAACAAGGCAACGGCAGGACCTGGACCTGGGCATGCAACAAACCTTTGTGGCACTTGTACTGCTACTGCTGCCACTGGTACTTCTTATGATTGTCAGCAGCCGGGCGGCGCTGCCGCAGAACCTGCTGTCGATTATTTACCTGGTATATGGCATCTCTGTCTTCCTGGGGTTTGTGTCGGCCCTTATTCTTGGCCAAACATTTAAGACATTGCCCTTTATTGTGTGGATGCACGCATACGAGAACCATGTAGGGCGCTACAAAACCCCCTTGCCTAAAGACATGTACCGCCATGCCTGGTTACGCTGGCAAAACATCAGTTACCTCCTTGGCTATGTGCTGTTGGTGGCAGGCGTGCTGCTACAGGTGCAGGCGCTTATCCTGGCTGGCGCCATCGGCTTCCTGGTCACCTCGTTGCTTTACACGGCCAACGTGTACCTCATGCTGTTGCACAAAGTTAAAAATCTAAAACCCTTCAGTTATGGAAACGCAAACGCCTGATCTTGGGCATGAGGTGTTCGAGACATTAAAATATATCATAGACCCGGAAATAGGGATAAACATTGTGGACCTGGGGCTTGTCTACAAAGTAAGCCTGGAAAACGGTGTTCTTTCGGTGGAACTGACCCTGACTACCCCCGGCTGCCCTATGAGCAACACCATCGTGACGGCTGTGGAGCAGATACTGCAGCAGCGCTTTCCGGCCATGCAGGTGCAGGTAGAACTGGTGTGGTCACCACCCTGGACTACCGATATGATTTCGGAGGAGGGTGAGCGGCAACTGAACGGAATGTAGTATTTTTGCAATTGTCTGTCTGGCCTGGTTTCCTCAGCGTAAGGAATAAATGGTATATGAACCGGAAAAGCCATCCTTAAATAAATAGTATTCATTCTGAAGTTGCTGAAATATGTTATCAAAAACAGTAGAATATGCCTTGCGTGCCATTGTTTATGTAGCCCTGAACGACTCCAAAGGGCAGAAGGTAGGGATAAAGGAAATTGCAAACGTATTGGAGCTGCCCCTGCACTTTATGGGCAAAATCCTGCAGGACCTCGTCCGGAAAGGAATAATTGCCTCAGTGAAAGGGCCGCACGGCGGGTTTTATATGCACAGGCCGGCCAGCGATGTGGGCATACTGGAAGTAGTAAAAACCATTGATGGCCTGGAGGCCTTCAAGAAGTGTGGTATGGGCATGAAACAATGCTCTGACAGTCACCCTTGCCCACTGCACGACGATATTAAAATGTACCGTGAGAGGCTGTTGAAAGTATTTAAGTCAAAAACAATTCAGGACCTGGTAGATGGGGTGAACACAGGCAAGTATTTCATCACTAATTTACAGCAGGTAGCGCCGATCGCCTAACTATTTATTAACATAATATTTCAACTATTCATGACGAATATTTTAGCAAAAGGAAGTTTTGCAAGCAAACTCCGGATGATGAATCCCAGCGTCCACCCTCAGGAAGTGGCAGCCATGGAGGAGGCCGTTGCGGAGATCTCAGAACTGAAGCGCGAGAAAAATGTGGTCATCCTGTCGCACTATTACATGGGTCCCGAACTGCAGGTAACGGTGCAAGAGGGAGGCATAGCCGATTTTGTGGGCGATTCTCTGGGCTTAAGTGTGGCCGCCAAAACAGCAGATGCAGCGCATATTATCTTTTGTGGGGTAAAGTTCATGGCAGAAACAGCCAAAATCCTGAACCCTGGTAAGCAGGTATGGCTGCCCAGCTTCGAGGCGGGCTGCTCCCTGGCCGAAAGCATAAGCGGAGCCGATGTGCGTGCCCTGAAAGCTCGTTACCCCGGCGTGCCGGTAGTCGCCTATATCAACACCTACGCCGAAACGAAAGCCGAAGCAGATATTTGCTGCACCTCCCGCAATGCCATGGACATTGCCCGTTCATTTGGAGGGGATAAGCTGATCTTTCTGCCTGACGTATTCATGGGCCGTAACCTGCAGACTCGTATCAAGGCCGAGACGGGCAAAGACCTTATTCTCTGGGATGGCAAATGTGAGGTGCATGAGCAGTTTACACCGCAGCGCATCAATGGACTGAAGCTGGTGCATCCAAAAGCTCAGGTGCTGGTGCACTGGGAGGTGCCCGACGATGCCGTGGCAGAAGCCCTGACAGGCGCAGGCGGTGTGGTAGGAAGCACCTCCGACATTATCCGGTTTGTGGGCGAGAGTGCCAACCGGGAGTTTATTCTTGGCTCCGAGTGCGATCTGGGTGCCACGTTGCGGGGTATGTATCCCGAAAAACAGTTTATTGTACCCTGCATAAAGTGCCCGCACATGAAGCAGATAACGCTGCAACGAACCCTGGACACCCTGCGTGCCATCGGAACCGACAAACAGGAAGCCTACCGCATCAGCATGGAGGAGGAGTTACGCCTGCGAGCCCTGAAACCAATAGAACGAATGCTGGAATTTGCCTGATCATGAAATTGCTGTACTACGACTATGTGGTGTTGGGGAGCGGTGTTGCCGGCCTCACATTTGCTCTAAAGGCAGCTGCTCACGGAAAGGTGGCGGTAGTGTGCAAAAGCGGAATCAGCCATACTAACACCTCTCTTGCACAGGGTGGCATTGCGGCTGCCTGCCGTTTGCCAGATTCTGCCGGTCAGCACGTGCAGGATACCCTGGTGGCCGGTGCCGGCCTTTGCAACGAGGCAGCTGTTCAGTATATGGTGGAAAAGGCTCCCGGGGCTATTGCCTGGCTTCAGGAAACAGGCGTGCTGTTTGACAAGGCTGACAACGGCGACGTGGCGCTGGGGCTGGAAGGAGGCCACAGCCGGCACCGGATTCTGCATGTAAAGGACCATACCGGTTTATCGGTGCAGGCGGCGCTGGTGCAGGCGGCCCAACGGCATCCTAATATTACTGTGCTGGAGCACTGCATGGGAGCAGAGCTTCTTGTGCATGCCCACCCGGCCCCATTTTGCCATGGGGTTTCCCTGGTTAGTTTAGAAGATGATACGACTCTGCATATAGAAGCCAAAGCCGTGGCCCTGGCAACGGGTGGTTCCGGGCAGGTTTATCGGCACACCACGAACCCGGCTATCGCCACCGGCGATGGGCTGGCCATGGCGCACCGCGCCGGGGCAGCAGTCAGCAACATGGAGTTTTTCCAGTTTCATCCTACAGCGCTTTACCAGGTAAACCAGCACCACGACACGTTCCTGATTAGCGAGGCTGTGCGCGGTGCCGGGGCAGACCTGGTGCTGCCCGATGGCAGGCAGTTTATGCACGAGTACCACACACTCGGGTCACTGGCACCCCGCGATGTGGTAGCAAGAGCAGTGCTCAACGAAATGAGGCGACTGGACCACCCTTGTCTTTACCTGGATGCCCGTCATCTGCCGGCAGGGCTGCTACAGCAGCAATTTCCCGTTATCTATGCCAAATGCCGAAGCATAGGAATCGATCCGGACAAGGACCTGATTCCTGTTGTGCCGGCTGCGCATTATCAGTGTGGCGGTGTACAGACCGATCTGGAGGGGCGAACTTCTATTTCCGGCCTTTATGCCATCGGCGAGGTGGCCTGCACGGGTGTGCATGGCGCCAACCGGCTGGCAAGCAACTCTTTGCTGGAAGGCGTGGTGTTTGCCATGAGTGCGGCAGCGCATGCCGTGCAGGCACCCGAAAACCAGGCCCAGCAACAGCACAAACAGCCGTTTGGAAAAATACTCTTTAGCCTGACAGACTCTACCGTAGTGGAGCCACAGGTAGAAGCCCTGAAAAAGGAGTTGCAGGAGCTGATGTGGAAGCATGCCGGCATTATCCGGAACAGCGAGGCGCTGGAGCAGGGCAGAAAAGAAGTGAAGGCTCTTGCCAAAAAGCTGGATAAGGTCAGAGCACAGGTTGGCTTTAGCCCTGCTATCCTCGAACTCTACAATTTGCTTACCGTAGCAAAGCTGATTTTAAAAGCATGCCTGCAACGGCACGAAAGCATCGGCGGCCACTTTATAGAACGCGAACAAAATGCAACGCTGGCAGAATAAAAAGGCAAAAGGAGAAAGAGAATTACTTGCCTTTAAAGTAGAGAGAAGAAAGGGCTAACAAAATGCTTTCCGGGTGCAGCAGTAGCAGCAGCAGCAGCAGAGCCTTCCGGAGGCCGGTTTTTATTAGAATAATCGGGGTATACGGCTGGAGGAATGTTGTGTATATGCCTGACAAAACAGGGCCGGCATCTCTGCCTTAAACTGATGGCCGTATCCTTTTCCATCATTTTTCAGGTGCGATGAGATCGGCCATAGCTGCTGCGAATAGGCCTTTTGATGCACTACAAGCAGCTATCTGATTTACCTCTCCGTTCACTGTCGCCCAACAGCGAACCACAGCCCGGCCGGCCATTCCCCATAGCGCATAAGTCCTGGTTCTGTCGGAGAACAGAGCCAGGACTTATGCGCTAATTATTTCTGCTAAAGGAAATAGCATAGAGCTTACAGGAAATGGCAGGGATGCCGGCTCTCGGTTAATTAGGGGGAAGTTCTCAATTAACGATATAGCCTGCGACTTAACTTTCCGGAATCATACAGGGCATCACCTTGAGAAAAACGACACACGTAGCACGATACACGACATGTTACTATTGGTATAAAGGGTGAAAAATATTCCGATAAGTTGATTCGCTGACTGTAATCAGGACTGTGGCTGGGGCAATAGCAAGATCGGAGTAAATTTGGTGTGCAGCAGTTTTAAGGGGGAAGAAAACATCAGGCTGTTCCCATCTGCCGGCAAGAGCATCATGATCAGCTCCGACCTGCTTAATCGCACAAAACCAGCCATGTCTTCCTGAGCCTTATCAACAAATGCCTGATCCGCTCCGATAGTTTGATTCGGCCCTAAGCCCGGTACGGTAGCTTCTGCACCGGCAGGCACCAGGGCCTGTTCTGTCTGCAGGTGTTTCATTAGCCGGAGCTCTTTCTTTGTATCGGCCAGGTGCTTCAGAAAATTCATGCCTGTATAATACACCTCCTGCTCGTTTGGTTCAGCAAGAAGTGCAACCCGGCTATAAGGGCAAAAGCTGGCTTTGGGCGGTACAACAAGGGTGGGTATACAGGCCTGCGTAAGCGCCTGTAAAACAGGATGGCATTTTATGGAGGCAGTGTCTGTACCCAGGCTTCCTGAACTTATAATCACCAGGTCGGCCTTCACCTTCCGGGCAATGTAGGCCGTTTCGTTTTCGGCCATGGCTGGCCTGAGCAGGCGCGTAATGGATAAGCCGGGCACGAGTTTTAGTTTTCTGGTAAGGTTGTCCATTTTTGTTTGTACTGCCCGTTCCTGCGTCATCTCTTCGGCGTTATCATCCTGCTCCCCATTGAATTTTGCAGGCTCGTACCCATGAAAAATAATCAGGCGGGCGCCAACATGCCTGCATAACTCGGCTGCATATAATGCTATATTACTAGCGTTTTTTGTTAGGTCAGTCGAAAAAAGAATATTTTTCATTTAGAGAATCTGTTTAATATTTATGTAGCTTTTCTTCCTAAAGCAACCCCAACAACTATCCGGTGCATAAGACACTCTCCTGTAAATTATCTTCTGAGTAATGATGTAAAATTAGGCGAACCCGCCGAGGGTCTGAATGACAAGCGGCAGCCTCCGGAGTGATAAATGTCATAAAGCCCAGCGTAGCGGCCATAGTTTTTTTGGCAATTGAAGCCGGAATAGCTATTTTTAGCTAAAATTATTTAGAGATTGGAAGATTCCCTGCATACCGAAAACCATAGCGCGGATAATGTATCCCGATTAAAGGCCGTTATTGAAACGGCCATAGATGGTATTATTACAATCGATCGGAGTGGCATCATAGAAACAGTAAACCCTGCGGCTGCCCGTATCTTTGGCTACGAGCCAGGCGAGATCATTGGTCAGAATGTTAGCATCCTGATGCCGGAGCCGGATCGGAGCCAGCACGACCAGTACATCGAGAATTATCACCGGACAGGCGAGGGGCAGATCATTGGCAAAGGCCGTGAGGTGCTGGGCAGAAAAAAGGATGGTACCACTTTTCCTTTTCTGCTGAGCATCAGTGAGGTTAAGCTAAAAGACAAGTTGATCTTTACAGGGATTGTGCACGACATCAGCGGATTAAAAAAAGCTGAGGCCGCCCTGCGCGAAAGTGAGAATAAGATCACCTCTATTATAGAGGGTGCCGTAGATGGCATTATCACCATCAACACACGCGGCATCATAGAGATGGTTAACCCGGCGGCGGCCCGCCAGTTTGGGTATAAGGTGGAGGAACTTCTTGGCAAGAGTGTAAACATGCTGATGCCGGAGCCGGACAGCAGTCTGCATGATGGCTATATGCACCACTACCACAAAACCGGCGAAAAACGCATTATCGGCATTGGCCGCGAAGTGACGGGCATGCGCAAGGACGGCACCATATTTCCTTTCTTTCTGAGCATCAGCGAGGTAAACCTGATGGACCGGAAAGTATATACGGGTTTTGTGCACGACATTACCAGGCAAAAACTGAACGAGGAGCGGTTGCGACGGTATGCGGCAGAGCTGGAAAGAAGCAACCGCGAACTGCAGGACTTTGCCTACGTTTCGTCGCATGACCTGCAGGAGCCCTTGCGTAAAATCCAGGCTTTCGGCGACAGGCTGAAAACCAAGGATTACGAGAAGCTGAGCGAACAGGGGAAAGATTATGTGGACCGCATGCTCAATGCCGCCTCCCGGATGCAAAACCTGATCAACGACCTGCTCAACTTCTCGAGAGTAACCTCCAAGCAAAAGTCTTTTGTGAAGGTGAGCCTGGACAAGATACTGACGGAAGTGATCTCTGATCTGGAAGTAACCATCGAGAAAACCGGTGCCGAGATCATACGGTCTCCCTTGCCCGAGATCGAGGCGGAGCCAACCCAGATGCGGCAGCTCTTCCAGAACCTGCTCAGCAATTCCATAAAGTTCAGAAAGGAAGACGAGAGCCCGATCATAAATATTTATGCCAGGCATTTGCAGCGTACGGCCCACCTAACGGCCACACCAGGCGACGAAGTAGCAGAAATTTATGTGGAAGATAATGGAATAGGTTTCGATGAAAAGTACCTGGACCGGATTTTTAATATCTTTCAGCGGCTCGAGGGCCAGAAGTTTGAAGGTTCCGGCATTGGCCTGGCCGTGTGCCGTAAAATCGCTATCCGCCACGGAGGTGATATTACCGCTACCAGCCAGCCGGGCGTAGGAACGCGCTTTATTATTACATTAGCCATACGACAACCAGAAGATTAAAGAAGATGCCTGAAAAGAAAACAATTGTGATCCTTATAGCCGACGACGATGCCGAAGACCGCATGATGGTAAAGGATGCATTAGAAGAGAGCCGTCTGAAAAACAATATGCACTTTGTGGAGAATGGCGAGGAACTGATGGACTACCTGCATCATCGGGGAAAGTACACCGACAAAACGCAGCACCCTACGCCCGGACTTATCCTGCTTGACCTGAACATGCCCAAGAAGGACGGCAGGGAGGCACTAAAAGAAATAAAGGCAGACGAACACCTGCGCCTGATTCCGGTAGTGGTACTGACCACCTCGAAGGCGGAGGAGGATATCCTGAAAACCTACGACCTGGGCGTGTCTTCTTTTATTGCCAAGCCGGTAACATTTGCGTCTTTAGTAGATGTCATGAAAACGCTCAGCAAATACTGGTTCGAAATAGTGGAGTTGCCAAAACTGTAGCCTAATAGAATTTTGCATGCCCGACAAGATACGCATACTGCTCGTAGATGACGATGAAGATGATTACATCATCACCCGCGATATTATCCATGACATACCCGAGCGGCATTACCTGCTGGAATGGACCAGCTCGTTTCAGGAGGCGCTCGAACTGATTTCCCAGGAGAGGCACCATATTTACCTGGTCGATTACCGGCTGGGTGCTCATGACGGGCTTGAACTGATAAAAGAAGCTGTAAAAGCAGGAAGCGCAGGCCCCTTTATTCTGCTTACCGGGCAGAGCGACCGCGAAACAGATGAAAAAGCCATGCGCGCCGGTGCCCTCGATTACCTGGTAAAGGGAAAAATAAGCCCTAATGAACTGGAGCGGTCTATCCGATACAGCATTGAACATGCCAAAAGCCTGGCCGTGATTCAGCGGCTCAACACGGAGCTGGAGCAGCGCGTAAAAGACCGGACACAAGAGCTGGCAAAGGTTATCCAGAAGCTGGAGCAGACAAACAAAAGCCTGCACGAAGCGGAGCTGGAAGTGCGCAAGGCCCTGCAGAAGGAGAAAGAGCTGCACGAGCTGAAATCACGCTTTGTAACCATTGCCTCCCACGAGTTCAGAACCCCGTTGAGCACGGTGCTTTCTTCGGCCTCGCTTATCGGCAAATACAAAACCGCTGAAACCGACGACAAGCGGGCCAAGCACGTAGAGCGGATCAAATCGGCGGTGAACAACCTGACCAGCATCCTCAATGACTTCCTGTCTATCAGCCGCATAGAAGAAGGCAAGATCTATAACGTGCCTTCCACCTTCGACCTGGAAGCTTTTGCCTCCGAGATATCGGAGGAGGCGCAGGGAGTGTTAAAGACGGGGCAGCAGATAACCTATGTCCACAAGGGAGAGCAGACAGTGGTGCACCTCGACAAGCAGTTGCTGCGCAATATCTTTTTTAACCTGCTGTCGAACGCCAGCAAATATTCCGGCGAGCACAAAACAATTTATTTCGACACGCAGATAACTGATACCCAAATTATTGTAACGGTGCAGGATCAGGGCATAGGCATTCCGGAAAACGACAAGGTACATCTTTTTACGCCTTTTTTCCGGGCCCAGAATGTTACCAATATTCAGGGTACCGGCCTGGGACTGAACATCGTAAAAAAATACGTGGATATTATGGATGGCACCCTGGAGTACGCGAGCGAGCTCGACAATGGAACCACCTTTACCATAACATTTCCTTTAACCTCTGAAAAATGAAAAAAATACTGCTGATAGAAGATAATCAGGAAATACGCGAGAATATTGCGGAGATACTATCGCTTGCCAATTATGAGATACTGGAGGCGGAGAATGGCAAAATAGGGGTAGACCTGGCAAAAAAGGAGCTGCCCGACCTGATCATCTGCGACATTATGATGCCCCAGCTCGATGGCTACGGCGTATTGCACTTGCTGAGCGGTAACACGACAACCTCTGCTATCCCTTTTATCTTCCTGACGGCGAAGTCGGAGAAAGAGGACTTCAGGAAAGGAATGAACCTGGGTGCGGATGATTACCTGATCAAGCCCTTCGACGACCTCGAACTGCTCGATGCGGTGGAGATGCGCCTCCGGAAAAATGAGGCGCTCAAGGCGGGGTTCAAAAAAAATGCCGAGGGTCTGAACGAGTTTATTCAGGAGGCCAAAGGGCAGGAGAATCTCGACAAGCTGACATCTGACAAACAAAAGCTGCAGCGGTTCAAGAAGAAACAGCCCCTTTTCTCAGAAGGCAATTACCCCAACGCCCTTTACTTTATTAACAGTGGAAAAGTAAAGACCTACAAGTCGAATGAGGATGGGCGGGAATATATCACCAACCTGTATAAGGACGGCGACTTTATCGGTTACCTCGACCTGATAGAGGAGAAGGCCTACCGCGAATCTGCCATGGTAATGGAAGACTCTGAGATTTATGTGATCTCTAAAGAAGACTTTTTTTTGCTGCTGCACAACAACAGGCTCGTAGCCAATAAATTCATTAAAATACTCTCTGACAACCTGGCAGAGAGAGAGGAACGCCTCCTGAAACTGGCCTACAACTCTGTACGGAAGCGTGTAGCGGAAGCGCTGCTGTTTGTGGAGAAGCAGTATAAGACCGAAGGAAAAGAAGGAACCCAGGTGGTGATCTCGCGTGAAGACCTGGCCAGCATTGTAGGCGCCTCCAAAGAAACGGTAATCCGAACGCTGGCCGATTTCAAAGATGAGAGACTGATCGAGAGCCAGGGCAGCAAGATCACCATCATCAACAGCGAAAAACTGAGGCGCATGCGCAATTAGGCCTGCAGCACCAGTACCCCAACCTTGCTTTATGAACCAGTGGCGTAGCCTCGTAGAGGGCTGAGCCGCTGGTTCATTTTTGTTTGAAAAAGCTTCGGCTCATCTTCCCTTAATTCAAATTTCTGGTTTATAAATTCAACAGAAGAATTCTTGCCAGAAAGCAAAAAGCTGCTGCCAACCTGCGGGTAACTTCCCTGCCGGCCCTGTTTATGTAAAGGTATCGGGTAAAGGAGGTTGCCAGCTAGCAGCAGACTGGCCGCGCTGGCAATCGGGACATTTTAGGAAAACCAATTTAATCCACTTCTCATTTTCTCCGTACAATCAACTTCCTTAATAAGTAGTTATATCTGAACCTGAAGAATCAGGCAAAAAATACGGAACCATGAAAGAAGCTCAGTTAAAACACCTTTGGTGGCAGGAAGGGGTCATCTACCAGATTTACCCACGGTCTTTTCAGGATAGCAATGGCGATGGCGTTGGCGATTTGCAGGGCATTATCTCGCGCCTCGATTACCTGGAGTGGCTCGGCATAGATGCCATCTGGATATCTCCCATCTTTTCGTCGCCCATGGCTGATTTCGGCTACGACATTTCTGATTATCAGGGCATCCATCAGCTGTTTGGCACCATGGAGGATTTCGACAAACTCCTGGAGGAAGTGCACCGGCGGGGAATGAAGCTTATCCTGGACCTGGTTCCCAACCACACCTCCTACCAGCATCCCTGGTTTCTGGAGTCCAGGTCCTCGCGCGACAACCCGAAGCGCGACTGGTACATCTGGCACGATGCACTGCCTGACGGATCGGAGCCAAACAACTGGCTCAGTGTTTTTGGCGGCAGCGGCTGGGAATGGGACGAGACCACCCAACAATACTATTACCACGCCTTCCTGAAGGAGCAACCGGACCTGAACTGGCGCAACCCCGAAGTACAGGAGGCCATGATGAACGTGATGCGGTTCTGGCTCGACAAAGGTGTGGACGGCTTCCGGGTAGACGTTATGTGGCACATGGTAAAAGACAACCAGTTCCGCGATAACCCGCCAAACCCGAACTATGAGCCTCACATGGCCACCTACGAGCAGCTTATTCCGGCCTATTCCACCGACCAGCCCGAAGTACACGACATTGTGCGGAAAATGCGGGCCGTGCTTGATGAGTACGACGAGCGCATGATGATCGGCGAGATTTACCTGCCCATCCAAAAGCTAATGACCTATTACGGCAACGAGAACAACGGAGCGCATCTGCCTTTCAACTTTTTGCTGCTCTCGCTGCAGTGGGAGGCCCAGCTTATAGCTTCTAACATAGATATGTATGAGGGCGCGCTGCCCGAGGGCGGCTGGCCAAACTGGGTGCTGGGCAACCACGACCAGCCCCGCATCACCAGCCGGGTGGGCGCTGCACAGGCCAGGGTGGCCGCTATGCTCCTGCTGACGCTGCGCGGCACCCCTACCGTATACTATGGCGATGAGATTGGCATGCGCGATGTGCCTATTCCGCCAGAAGAAGTACAGGATCCGCAGGGCCTGAATATGCCAGACCTGCACCTGAGCCGCGACCCTTCCCGCACTCCCATGCAGTGGGAAGACAGCAGCAATGCAGGCTTTACCGAAGGCAAGCCCTGGCTCCGGCTCCCCGACTACTTCAGAAGAATAAATGTGAAAGTGCAGCAGGATGATCCCTTTTCGATGCTTACCCTGTACCGGCGCCTCATCAAGCTGCGCCACGAGGAACCGGCCCTGAGCATTGGCGACTATATTCCGCTGTACTCCGACCACCAGGTGCTGGCTTTTATCCGCAAGTCAGGCGAACAGCGCTTTCTGGTGGTGCTGAACCTGAGCCACAGGCCGTGCTACTTTAAGCCGAAGCATCACACGTTTACAGGCACAGTGGTACTTGCCACTTTCCCGGAGCGCGAAAATACCACCATAACCGAAAGCATAAGCCTGGGTGGCGACGAAGGTATTCTGGTGAGGCTGGATTCTTAACAGGAGCAGGGGCGGGCTGCCTGCGGTCTGGTGCCTTAGCTTACCTAGGCATAATGGCTGGTGCAGCACCAACGCTGCGCAAGGTCCTTTTTTATTCAAATAATTCAGGGGCTAGCCGCAGCTCTCTTGCAACTGGTGCCCTTCTAAGGCAGGAGCAGATAGCTCGTGAGGGGCCTTTTGATTAGAATAATTGACCAGCAGCGGCAACTCTCTTATCAGAATACCATCTTCACCTTATAGAGAACCAACAAAAGGGGGCAATCTTTTAAAAGAAAAATTAAACTAAAATATAGGTTGATGACGCATATTGGTGCAGCATATTTAGGAAATAATAATTGTGTGTTTACGGTATGGGCGCCTGAAAAAGAGGCCATGACCCTGCACCTGCTGTCTCCCATAAACCGCAAGGTGAAAATGCAACGGCATGAATGGGGGTATTTCAGAGCAGAGGTGAAAGACGTAAACCCTGGTGCCCACTATTATTTTATGCCAGACGGCGAAAAGGACTTTCCCGACCCAGCCTCCCATTTTCAGCCTGAAGGTGTACACGGTCCTTCAGAGGTAGTGGATCACCAGGCCTATGTGTGGCAGGACATTACCTGGCGCGGGCTGCCGTTTAAAGACCTGATTCTGTACGAGCTGCATGTGGGCACGTTTACGCCTGAAGGTACTTTCGAAGCCATCATCCCCCGCCTCGACAGCCTGGTAGAGACAGGCATCAACGCCCTCGAGCTAATGCCCGTCTCCCAGTTTCCGGGTGAGCGCAACTGGGGGTACGATGGCGTGTACCCCTACGCCGTACAGAACTCCTATGGTGGCCCAAACGGCTTGAAAAAACTCGTGGACGCCTGCCATGCCCGTGGCATGGCGGTTTTTCTGGATGTGGTTTATAACCACCTGGGCCCCGAAGGCAATTATTTTGGGCAGTTCGCTCCTTACTTTACCGACAAATACAGCACCCCCTGGGGCGAGGCCATCAACTTCGATGATGCCTGGTCGGATGGCGTGCGCGACTATTTCTCCAACAACCCCTTGCACTGGTTTGAGCATTACCACATCGATGGATTGCGGCTGGATGCCATTCATACTGTATTCGACAAAAAGGCTATTAATTTCTGGGAGTTAACCTATTATAAGGTGAAGTTGCTGGAGCAGAAGCTTGGCCGAAGCCTCTACATGACTGCCGAAAGCGACTACAACAGCCCCAAGGTCATGAAGTCGCCGGAGGTAGGCGGGTTCGGGTTCCAGGCGCAGTGGCTCGACGATTTCCATCATTCGCTTTATGTTCTGCTGAATGAGGACGGTAAAAAGTACTACGAAGATTTCGGGCAGGTGGAGCAGCTGGCAAAGGCGTACTCCGAAGGCTTTGTGCACAGTGGGGAGTTTGTGAAATTCCGGAAGCAGCGCCACGGCGCATCTTCGGCCGGCATTTCTGGCGACAAGTTCATAGCCTTTATCCAGAACCACGACCAGGTTGGCAACCATGTGGGCAGCCTGCGCCTGTCGGCTATTATAGATTTTGAGCGGCTCAAGCTGGCTGCTGCTGCCGTTATGCTGGCCCCTTATGTGCCCCTGTTGTTTATGGGCGAAGAATATGCCGAAGATGCTCCTTTTTACTACTTTGTGCACCACAGCGACGAGTCGTTGATCAAAGCCGTGCAGAAAGGACGTGAAGAAGAGTTTGCAGACTTTAACTGGGAAGCGGTGCCACCAAATCCACAGGCGGAGCAGACTTTTTCGGATTCGACGCTGCGCTGGGAGAAGCGGGAAAGAGGAAGGCACAAAACCATGCTGCACTGGCACCAGGAGCTGATCCGGCTGCGCCGCACCGAGGCGGCCCTGCAATGCTTCGACAAGAACCGCATACAGGTCTATACCATGGGGCAGGAAGGGCTGGCTATGGTAAGGAAAAGCGAAGATGAGCAGCAGCAACTGCTTTGCCTGTTTAACCTGTCTGACGAAACCCTTCCATACACCTTTCCTTCCTCAGCGGCTGATACCTGGAAAAAGGTGCTGGACTCCCGCCAAAGCAAATGGCAGACAGGCAAAGACAAAATTCCAGCCTCACTTCCGGCACAGGCAGCAGGAGGTGAAGATTGCCAGATACCGCCACTAACCGTAACCGTTTATAAGTCAGTAAATAAAATATGAGCCCTGTGCAGTCTGAGCTGAACAGGCGCTGATGCGGCACCATACCGCTATATATAATATAGGGCGCTGCGATTTGTTCTCAGAACCTTCACCTGGCTGGTTGCGCTGTACAACGCCCGTTGAAAGCCTTCGGCTGATGCTGCGGCAGATGGGCCGGTTTCCCGTTTAGGGGTTGCCAGGTAGCGCGTGATCCGGTTTCTCCATCCCTCCATTTACAATTTTCTATGTGCAGGCAGGCTTTCATCTTCGGTGGATGCCTGCCTCTCATAGCTTATTAGCCGGAGCATCAGGCAAGATCTGTTGCATTTTGGACTTTTTTGTTAGGCCTGTTTTTGCTACGCTAAATTATTCAAATGAAAACAGGCCTCCCTGGGTCGTACTGCTCCTGCTGCTCCTCCTTCTTTTCAGAATTCCTCTTTTTCACACCAGCGAGTTGATATTTGCCGATGTCGTAACCGGTCATCACTTTTCATGCATTTACTTGAGCTTTCTTGAAGTAATAGGGTTAGGTGCGATTGTTAACATTAAAAAACTATCAGTTATTAGTTGTCAATTCGGTTTTCTGCTAAGTCTTTTATTATGTAATCTTAAAAATTTTAGAGTAATGATTAAAAAAAACTTATTATGTTATTTTTTGTGTTTTAACCTTAATCATATGAAGATCAAAAAAGTAAACAACATCCTTTATTTAGATAAAAACCTGATAATCAGCAATTTGTAGGATTTGCAAAGCTGTTTTTGACATTTGTATTACTAATGATAATGACCAATAATTTAGTTAATAAGCAGATAATCAATGGGTTAAGAAATAATTGGCAAGGCAGATAAAAATGAAATAAATTTTTATGCGTAAAAAATAAAACATTGATAATCAGTGGTTTAATTAAATGGCTTTGATTGCTGTTAATTCAATAATTCCGTGTGTAAATTTAAAAATCGTTAATTTAACAGAAGATATTGTGTCTTATTTTCAATAAGCATACTTGTATAGTAAAAAATTATTTACTACCTTTTCAACCGCCTTTTGACCAAAGGACAAGAAACAATAGCTTTTTAATAGATGATTCAAACAGACAGACTAAAGCGAGGACTTTATACGCCCGAGTTAGAGCATGACTCCTGCGGTGTTGGATGCGTAGTAGAATTGGATGGAACCAAGACCCATGCCACGGTAAAGGACGCACTCACCATGCTGGAGAACATGGAGCACCGCGGTGCCACCGGAAGCGACCCTGAAACAGGAGACGGAGCGGGAATTTCAGTACAGATACCTCACGATTTTTTTGTGAAGGAACTGGAAGAATTTGCCATTAAGCTGCCAGAACCCGGAGCGTATGGTGTAGGCATGGTTTTTTTTCCTACGCTATACCAGGTTAGGGAAAAATGCCGGAAAGCCTTGAACCTGGGCATCAGGGCGCAAGGCTTTGAACTGCTGGGCTACCGACTGGTGCCGGTTAACGGACAGGTGCCGGGGCACGAATCCAAAGCTGTGGAACCGTATATCGAGCAGGTTTTTGTGAAACCGGCCGACCCGAACCTGCGAGGGGAAGATCTGGAGCGGAAACTGTTTGTGTTGCGTCAATCTGTTTCTCATGAGATCAAAAGAACAGTGGCAGGCGAAAACGGCACCTTCTTTATGGCCAGTTTTTCGGCTCGCACCATTATATATAAAGGGCAGCTCAAAACAGATCAGCTCGGCCGGTATTATCACGACCTGAGCGACCCTGATTTTAAATCAGCGCTGGCCATTGTGCACTCCCGCTTCTCTACCAACACGTTTGCCAACTGGAAGCTAGCCCAGCCTTTCCGGTTTATTGCCCACAACGGAGAGATCAACACCATTAAAGGGAACGTGAACAAGATGAAGTCGAAGGAGGCTTTGATGTCGTCTCCGCTGTTCACCGACGCGGAAATGCAATCGCTGCTGCCCGTTACGAACCCTGAATTTTCTGACTCGGCTAACCTCGATGCCATGGTGGAACTGCTGACACTGGCCGGCAGACCGCTTCCGCATGTGATGATGATGCTCGTGCCGGAAGCCTGGCAGGATAACAAGTTCATGGACAAGCGCCGCAAGGCTTTCTATAAATTCCATGCCTCGCTGATGGAGCCCTGGGATGGACCGGCGGCCCTTTTCTTTACAGACGGCACCCAGATCGGCGCCACCCTCGACAGAAACGGTCTGCGCCCGGTGCGCTACTGCATCACCAAGTCTGGTCGCCTGATCATGGCTTCCGAAACGGGTGCCCTGCCCGTAGATCCGAAGGATGTAATTAAGCGCGGCAGGTTACAGCCCGGCAAGATGCTCCTGGCCGACACCTCCAAAAACAGAATCTACCACGACGAGGAGATCAAGGAAATAGTTTGTAACGACAAGCCATATATGGAGTGGATCGAGCAGAACCGTATCCGGTTACCGCGCATTCCTGACCCACGGGTACCCGTTACAACCGTAAGACCGGAAGCCATACGCCAGACGCAGAAAGCGTTTGGTTATACAGCGGAAGACCTGCGCATGCTTATCCTGCCCATGGCTGTTACAGGCAAGGAGCCTGTTGGCAGTATGGGGTCTGATGCGCCGCTGGCCGTGCTGTCGCGCCAGAGCCAGCATGTGGCCAACTACTTTAAGCAGCACTTTGCCCAGGTAAGTAATCCGCCCATCGACCCGATCCGCGAGCGACTGGTAATGTCGCTTTTCACCAGGGTAGGAGAATCGCTGAACATACTAGACGAGACACCGGCGCACACACGCCAGGTGCATATCCGTCAGCCTGTGCTGAGAAGAGAAGATTACCACAAGCTGCCTTACCTCAAAAAGCAGGGCTTCGAATACCAGATCATCGATGCCACTTTTAATACAAGAGAGAAGGGCTCGCTGCAAAAAGCGCTGGATCTGATTTGTGCCGAAGCAGAAGAGGCTGTCCGTAATGGCAAAAAGGTGTTGGTTATCTCTAATAAAGCCATTAAGACGCAGCGTGCTGCCATTCCTTCGTTGCTGGCTGTTGGTGCCATCCATCATCACCTGATCGAGAAGCGCATCCGTACGAAAACGGGTCTGGTGGTAGAAGCCGGAGATGCCTGGGAAACCCATCACTTCGCCACCATTATTGGTTACGGTGCCAGCGCGGTGTACCCTTACATGGTGTACGATACCATCCAAAGCCTGTATGAGCAGGAAAAGCTTGACAACTCAAAGCCGCTGTCTTTCTATTTCAAGAATTTTATTGAAGCGATCGGAAACGGCCTGCTCAAGATTCTTTCTAAAATGGGCATCAGTACCCTGCAGTCTTACCAAAGCTCTCAGATTTTCGAGATTCTTGGATTCGGGCAGGAAGTGGTACAGAAATGCTTTAAAGGAACGACCAGCCGCCTGGAGGGTCTGAACTTCGAAGACCTGGAGAAAGAGTGCCTTACAAAGCACTTCTCCGCTTTCCAGAACAAAAACGGCATCCTGGAAATGGGTGGCTTTTACCAGTGGAAGAGAACTGGCGAAACACACCTGCTCCAGCCACAGGTTATTCACCTGCTCCAGAAATCATCACGCCTGGGCGACTTTATGTTGTTCAGGGAGTACTCTAAACTCATACGCGAGCATCAGCAGAAAACAGTTACCCTGCGGAATCTGTTCGAGTTCCGTAAGCGCCAGTCGGTTCCGCTAGACGAAGTGGAGCCCGTTGAAAACATCCTGAAGCGCTTTGCCACAGGGGCCATGTCGTTCGGTTCTATCTCGCATGAGGCGCATGCCACGCTGGCCATTGCCATGAACCGCATCGGTGGCAAGAGCAACAGCGGCGAAGGCGGCGAAGACGAGGCTCGTTTCAATCCGAAACCAAACGGCGACTCCGAACGATCTGCCGTGAAGCAGGTGGCTTCCGGCCGCTTTGGGGTAACCAGCCATTACCTGGCCAATGCCGATGAGATTCAGATTAAAATCGCTCAGGGTGCCAAGCCTGGTGAAGGTGGTCAGTTGCCAGGGCATAAAGTAGATCACTGGATTGCTCGTGTGCGTCATTCAACACCAGGGGTAGGCCTGATCTCTCCTCCTCCGCACCACGACATCTATTCTATTGAGGATTTAAAGCAGCTGATCTACGATCTGAAAAATGCCAATCCGAATGCCAGAATAAACGTGAAGCTGGTAGCTGAGGCAGGCGTAGGAACCATTGCCTCCGGGGTGGCCAAAGCGAAAGCCGATGCCATTATGATTTCCGGAGCCGACGGTGGTACCGGAGCCAGCCCGCTGAGCTCTATCCGCCATGCTGGTCTGCCATGGGAACTTGGCCTGGCAGAGGCGCACCAGACGCTTATTAAAAACAACCTGCGCAGCCGCGTGGTACTGCAAACCGATGGTAAACTGATGACCGGCTATGACCTGGCAGTAGCTACCTTGCTGGGTGCAGAAGAATATGGCGTGGCCACGGCAGCCCTGATCGTGGAAGGCTGTATTATGATGCGCAAGTGCCACATGAACACCTGCCCGGTTGGCATTGCCACCCAGAATCCGGAGCTCCGCCAGCTGTTTACCGGCGACCCAGCCCACCTGGTGAACTTCTTCACCTTTATGGCGATGGAACTCCGGCAGGTAATGGCGCAACTGGGCTTCCGGACTATCAACGAAATGGTAGGCCAGTCGCAGGTGCTGAAGGTTAGAACCGACCTGGACCACTGGAAACTGAAAAACCTGGACCTCTCGCCAATACTGTACCAGGAGTATGTTGGTAATAACGTGGGCACTTACCACCAGATTTCGCAGGATCACGAGATTGAGCATGTGCTCGACAGAGAACTGATCCGCGATTTTGAAGCTGGCAAAACGGGTGTGATGGAGTACAAGATCAAGAACGTAGACCGGTCGGTGGGTGCCATGCTATCTTACGAGGTATCGAAGAAATACGGCAAGGCGGGCTTGCCGGAAGACAGCTTCACTGCTGAGTTCCATGGCTCGGCCGGCCAGACCTTCGGCGCATTCCTGGCACCCGGTATCACGTTCAAACTGGTAGGTGAAGCCAACGACTATATCGGCAAGGGCCTTTCCGGCGGAAAACTGATCATCAAACCCTTCAAAGAGTCTAACTATGTAGCGCATGAGCATATTATAACCGGCAACGTGGCCTTTTATGGCGCCACAGCCGGACACGCCTACATTAATGGAATGGCAGGGGAAAGGTTCTGTGTACGAAACTCAGGTGTAGAGGCTGTAGTGGAAGGCATAGGCGACCATGGTTGCGAATACATGACAGGTGGCAAAGTGCTGGTGCTGGGCGAGGTTGGCAGAAACTTTGCCGCCGGCATGAGCGGCGGCATGGCCTTCGTGTTCGATTGCAACAGCACCTTCAACGACCAGTGCAACCTCGACATGGTAGACCTGGAGCAGCCAGATGCATCGGACCTGGCCTGGATCGAGCAGAAGCTGATAGAGCATTACAACTACACCGGCAGCGCGCTGGCGCAAAGGCTGCTGGATAACTGGGAAGAACAGCAGAGCATCTTCCGGAAAGTAATGCCGCACGACCTGAAAAAAGCCATGCAAGTAAGTATAAACGAATCTTTAAAAGTAGTAGCCTGATGGGAAAAGCAGACGGTTTTTTAATATTTGATCGTGAGTTACCTTCATACCGCGATCCGAAAGAAAGAATAAACGACTCGAAAGAAATATACCTGGAGTTTCCGGTACTTAAAACACAGGAGCAGGCGGCGCGCTGCATGGATTGCGGCGTTCCTTTCTGCCACAGTGGCTGCCCCCTGGGCAACCTGATTCCTGACTTTAATGATGCCGTGTACGAGGGCGAGTGGGAACGAGCCGCCGAGATATTGTACGCCACCAACAACTTCCCGGAGTTTACAGGCCGAATCTGCCCTGCTCCGTGTGAGTCCAGCTGCGTGCTCTCTATCAACAAGCCGCCCGTTACCATTGAGCACATCGAGAAATCGATCGCGGAGAAGTCGTTTGAGCTTGGGCTGGTAACGCCGGAACCTCCTAAAAAGAGAACAGGCAAGAAGGTGGCTGTGGTTGGTTCCGGTCCTGCCGGGCTGGCAGCTGCCGCTCAACTTAACAGAGCCGGCCACCTGGTTACGGTCTATGACAAAGCAGAGAAAGCGGGCGGCTTGCTTCGCTACGGCATTCCGGACTTTAAGCTGGAGAAATGGACGATAGACCGCCGGTTGGAGATACTGGAGCAGGAAGGAATCAAGTTTGAGCTGGGCGTGGAGATTGGCAAAGATGTGACGCTGAAGAAGCTGCACAAAAAGTACGACGCCGTTATTCTCTGTATTGGCTCTTCCAAGCCACGTGCGCTCACCATTCCGGGCAACCACCTGAAAGGAATACATTTTGCCATGGATTTCCTGACGCTGCAGAACAGAAAAGTGGCCGGAGAAACCATACCGGCAGACCAGGACATTGATGCCCGCGATAAGCACGTGATCGTGATTGGCGGTGGCGACACCGGCTCCGACTGTGTGGGAACATCTAACCGCCAGTTCGCCAAGTCTATTACGCAGCTGCAATACCGCAACATGCCTTCTACGCAGCGCCTGCCTTCTAATCCGTGGCCGGAGCTCCCGATGGTATTTACGGCCTCAAGCTCCCACGAAGAGGGTTGCGAGCGTAGCTGGGGCTGGCTGAACAAAGAGTTTATTGCCGACGAGAACGGGTATGTAAAAGGCTTGAAAGTGGTGGAGCTGGAGTGGAGAAACCACAGAGAGTACACCGAGAAGCCCGGCAGCGAAAGAATTCTGCCCTGTGACCTTGCCTTTATCGCCATTGGTTATGAGCGCCCTGAGCACGACGCCTTCCACGCTAACTTCGATTTTGAGTACGACAACAGAGGCAACTTTAAGCTGCACAACTGGCAGACCAGTGTGCCGGGCGTGTTCTCGGCCGGCGATGCCTACCGGGGGCAGTCGCTGGTGGTTTGGGCCATTTCCGATGGCCGCGAAGCCGCCCGCGCCATCGATATCTACCTGATGGGAGAATCAAACCTGCCATCTAAAGAGATCTCCAAGTTAGAGCTGGCTTAGTTCCGGATCTGAGATGTAGGATTCTGTTTCACTTCATACTTTTCATACAAAAGACTCCTGTCGCTCATGTGGCAGGAGTCTTTTTTGGGTATAATACCACTTTTGATTCATTTGTTCGCCTTTATCCCCAATGCTGTCCCCTGTCAGCACCTTCTTTGCATGAAGCAGACTAATTGCTGACTTACCCAAAGTTCGTTGTCAGGGGACAGCGAACGGAAACCTGAAGCGATTAAACCAATTAATAGTGATATAAAGGAAGAGCAGCAGCAGCAGCAAAGCCTCCGGAAGAGCAATTTCATTGGAATAATTTGATCGGAGCTCTGTTTGTGTCCCCGAAATGCTCCGGCAACCAGGATTTTCAGGATAAGCCTGGAGAGAAGCTAAGGCGTAGCCTGTACGTGGTATGGAAACCTGCGGAGCAGGCTCCGTTTTGTTTAGAAGGTACTCTTTTCTGTAGCCAGCGAGGAGGAGCCTGGCTGCATCTCATCTTTAATAATGACATTTATCATCTTTCCTCTCCCACCATTTTCTGAATTTTGCGGGTATATCCACTTCAACCAAAATGCAAAACCAGTTCAAAGTCCTTACTTTATCTTATAAGAATGCACCGATAGCAGTTCGCGAGGCTGTGGCACTCAACGAGATTGCCTGCCGGAACCTGCTGGACAAGGTGAAGGAGTTTACGGGAGCAAGTGATGTATTGGTATTGTCTACCTGCAACCGCACAGAAATTTACTATGCTGCAGACAAAGCATTTGACCAGGAATTGATAAAGCTGATCGCGCTGGAAAAAGGCATGGTGGTGACGCCAGCCATTGCCTCTTGCTTTCTGCACCTCACAGACCACGATGCTGCCGTCAGGCACCTGTTTCATGTAGCCCTGGGGCTGGAGTCGCAGGTGGTTGGGGATGTGCAGATCCTGAATCAGGTAAAAAATGCTTACCAGTGGTCGGCAGATGCAGGTATGGCCGGTCCTTTTCTGCACCGGCTGCTGCACACGATCTTTAATGTGAACAAGCAGGTGGTAAATGAAACCGCTTTCCGCACCGGGGCTGCGTCTGTGTCTTATGCCACCCTGGAACTGGTAGAGGAGCTTACCCAGCACAACAGCAACCCCCGGGTGCTCATAATTGGGGTAGGGGACATGGGAAGGGAAGTCTGCCTTAATTTTCAGAAGTCAGAAATAAGCAATCTGGTAGTTATAAACAGAACCCATCACAAAGCTGTGGAGCTGGCGCAAAAGGCAGGTGCTCGTGCCGTGTACTGGGAAAACGTGTGGCAGGAGATAGAGCAGGCAGATGTTGTGATTTCGGCCGTGCCAGGCGATTGCTTCTTTATTTCGAAAGAGCAGGTAGCGCAGATGGCCACCCACAGGAACCGGTTCTTTATCGATATGTCGATGCCACGGAGCGTAGACAGTGAGCTCGAATCGCTGCCGGGTGCTTACGTTTATAACATCGACAATATCCGGAATCGCACCTCAGAGGCGCTGGAGAAACGTTTGGCGGCCATTCCGCAGATACACCAACTCATTTCAGAGGCTGTGGCAGAGTTCGATTCATGGACACGCGAAATGGTTATGTCTCCGGCCTTGCAGCAATTCAAAAATTCTCTGGAGCAGATCAGGCAGCAGGAAATAGCCCGCTACACTAAAAAGCTTGGTGCCGACGAGAAAGCGATGGTAGAAGCCATCACAAAAAACATCCTGAACAAGATCGTGAAACTTCCTGCCCTGGAGCTGAAAGCAGCCTGTCAGCGAGGTGAGGCTGAAGCACTGCTAGGCAGCCTGGCTATTCTTTTTGATCTGGAAAAGGAATCGGCCTAAAATAGTAGGAGGTATTAAGGTCTCAAATTCTGAATATCTAAGGAAGCTTCTGCTAAGCATCAGGCCACCATAGGGCCGTGCCGCTAGGCTATTTCCTGTCTGGCATATCCAGCTGTAGCGATCGTTTTAGCTTTAGACCAAAACCAACGCTAAGTACATGCAGGTAAAACCTATGCTTGTCCAAATTAAAAATTAGAAATTATGGTTGATATACTTTTGGATAGCTAAATAAGTATCAAACCTTTCTAAAAATCAAATTGGAGAAGTATTAGTCGTATAAAAACAGGAGCAGCAGCAGAGGGAGCGGCTTCTGGAGGGCATTTTTGATTGGAATAATTCGGGTGTCCTGACAGGCTTTTCTATTCTATTGAACTCGATACTACTAACATGAATGTACCTAATGCAGTTTGGGCACTACTGCTCCAACTAAGTTGAAAACTCAAGATCCACAGAATCCCTCACCCGGAGAACATTACCCTGCCTGCTTCAGGATGGTGTAATCAGGAGGTCGAATTACTAGAGGCCAAATTGCCTTAAATGATGGTCAGAGTGTTTATAAACTAAAATGCCAATCTGCTCCTTCGTCATTTTCCCAAAGAAATCGTGTATAAAGCCTGGATTATCATAGTTTTCATAAGCCTTCGTTAACGAAATCCATTTCAATTTCTCTGCTTCCAGGTCACCGTTTATTTGTTTTACTTTGAATTGGGCGGAGGTAGGAATATTCTTGTCAAACGGTTTTTCATCCTTGATCATTCTCCGCAAGGCTATTTTCCCGAATACTTTACCCAGAAAGGCCTGCTGATAGGTGTGATCCTCCTTTCCCAAGATCCAGCCGTTCCAATAGGTATTGTGCCTGGCCATTTGAAAAACGTTCATGTGGCCCCACTGTAGGTTGCTGTCTTCGCTTAGTAAAGTAATTCTCTCTATCAGTTCTTCTCTGGTAGCTTTGTCAAAGACTGTCTTCATGATGCTTGATTTTTTTTGATCGATGTACGCCCTGATGAGATCAACCAAGGTGGCAAAGATTTTCTATGCAAATTAGGGATAAGTCGAGCGAATAAAGGGGTGTGAAGCAGACAATTTCAGGGGCGAATGCGCCAGTGTTTCCCCTTGTTTGATCCTGAAGAGCGCTGTTGTCGGATAATTATTGGCACCTTTCCCTGCAAAAATGCTTTTAGCAGGGCTTTACAAAATATTCCGCCAGGCTCCTGTATTTTCAATTCCAATCAGAGACATTTTTCAAGCCTCTACTACATAGAAATCTAATTAAAAACACTCCAGTATTAATTATGGTTTTGCTGGATAGTATTGATGCAGGTAATACCATCTGGTATGAAGGAGGTTCCATATGGCATTGGCTGATTGGATAAAAAAAACTACAGGAGCTACCAGGCAGATGAGGTTGCCAGGTGCACCGATTGACGATTTTTTGTTTGAGCGTTCAGCGAGTGGGGGAAGGGGCCCTCGACAAACAAAATCGTCTTGATTTTTTTGGTTCTTTTTGTATCAAGGCAAAAAGAACAAAGACACGGGCAATAAAACAAGCTGCCGCCGCAGACAGGTAAATAAGTGGCTATGCTAACTTAAACTCCCTAGCCAGTAGCCATTGCGTTAGGCTCTCGCCCACAAGATCCCTCCTGGATGACAAAAGGAGGCTATATGGTGAGAATATGGAAGCAACTAAATACGATTTGGTATAACCCAGTACAGAGTAGCCACTTTCATTTTCTTAAATCAAAAAAGCCTTTAAACAAAACCGCCACCCCTGCAGCAGCAAAGGTGGCGAGTTGTATTAACTTATGGCAGCACTAGTGGCGGCAGGAGCATTGTTCTCCGGCTATGCCCACAGCATGGGCATCCGCGTTTTCGTGCCAGCTGAAGGGGCTGGCGTAGCGGTTGTTTTCCCAGTAGAACTTGCCGGGCTTGCGGTCGTAGTTGCCGATTTCAGCCATAGTGGCGGCATCGTAGAGGCGGCCGTTTACCATGGTGTAGCGCACGTGTTCCGTGTTCTGGATGTTCTCGAGCGGGTTCTGGTCCAGCACGATCAGGTCAGCTAGCTTGCCAACCTCCAGAGAGCCTATTTCTTTGCTCATGCCCAAGTATTCGGCCCCGTTAAGCGTGGCAGCACGTAAGGCTTCTAGGTTGGTCATGCCACCTTGCTGCAGCATCCAGAGCTCCCAATGGGCACCCAGGCCCTGTAGCTGCCCGTGGGCGCCGAGGTTTACTTTCACGCCGGCATCTGTCAGTTTCTTGCAGGCTTCCGATACCTTTATATAGCCGTTTTCATACTCCTCGTCCGGCACCTGCGTCACGTGGCGCGAGCGGCTGTCGATGACGGATCGTGGGGTGAAGCGGAGGAGACGTTCTTTCTCCCACACCTTGGTTTTCTGGTACCAGTAGTATTCGCCATTCACAGCACCGTAGTTCACGATCAGGGTAGGGGTGTAGCCGGTGCCACTGGCGCTCCACAGTTTTACCACATCGTTGTAAAGCGGCGCTATCGGAATGTTGTGCTCTATGCCGGTGTGGCCATCCAGGATCATGCTCATGTTGTGGAAGAAGGTAGAGCCACCTTCGGGCACCACGGTCATGTCGAGTTCGCGGGCTGCCTGTATTACCTGCTGGCGCTGCTCGCGGCGTGGCTGGTTGTAGCTCTTTACAGAGAAACCACCCATAGCCTTGATGCGCCGCAGGTGCGAGCGAGCATCGTCGAGGTTGTTTACGACGGCCTTAAAGTTTCCATCGGCACCATAAAGTACCGTGCCCGTGGAATAAATGCGCGGCCCAACCATTGTGCCCGCCTTTACGGCTTCCGATTGGCTGAACACCATTTCGCTGTTGGAGGAGGGGTCGTGGGTGGTGGTAACGCCGTAGGCCAGGTTGGCATAATAGGACCACTGCTTCTGCGGACTCATACCCAGCCTGAAAGTGCCCATGTGCGCATGCACATCCACCAGACCCGGCATAATGGTTTTACCGGCTGCGTCTATTACTTTGGCTCCTGCCGGCACCTGCACGTTGGCTCCAATAGCTACGATCTTGTTGCCATCTACCACCACGGTGCCACGCTCAATTACTTCATCGCCTTTCATGGTTATGATGCGGGCATTGGTAAAGGCTACTTTGCCTTGTGGTATATCGGTGGGGAGCACCAGCCCAATTTTTGTGCCGGTGGTATCGATGGCCGGCAGTGTGTCAGGCGCGCCTTCTACAAACTTAAAGCGGGATTTGAGATCGTTCGAGAAATACTCATCGCCGGTCACCCAGTTTAATTTTTTGCTGTCGGCAGACCAGTGGATGCTGGTGCCGAGGTCGCGGGTGAAGCGCGATACAGGTACCGCCTTTGTTTCGGCGCTCAGATCCAACGCCCCGCCATGGGGGGTGAAGGGAGCAACAAAGCCGTTGAAGAGTTCTACAAAGGCAATCCATTTGTTGTCGGGGCTCGGGTAAAACTCCGTGGCGTATTTAGAGGTGTAATGCGTTCGTTCTTCGGTACCCTGCAGGCTAATGCTCTTAAAGGCCGTGTTGCCCTCTTGTCTGCCGGTAAAGAAAACCCGGTCGGAAGTTGCGTTAAATTGCGGGGCTGTTCCTTGCTCTGTTAGTTTTACGGCAGCTCCGCCTTTGGCTGGCATATAATAAATGCCGGGCTCTTTGCTGAAGGCATGGCCCAGGTGGTTGTTGCCGCTTTCGCGCGTGTACACGATCAGCCTGCCATCGGGGGAGAAGGAGGCGCTGGTATAGTAGCCTTTCTCTGTGGTCAGTTTGGTTGGCTTCGGGTTTCGCTTGCTGATGTCGAGTTTGTGCAGCGCGCCCAGGTGCTCGTCGTTCCAGGTGGCGTACACAATTGTTTTGCCATCGGGGGCGAAGGCCGGGTAAAACTCAAAATCCTGGCCGTTGGTGATGCGCTCCGGCTTTCCGTTGGGCAGGGCTTTTTTATACAAATAGCCAGCTGCGTTAAATACCAGTGTTTTACCATCTGGCGAGGTAACCGCATGGCGAATGGCTTTGGCAGTGAACTGGCTCGGTGAAAGACCGTTTTTGCTGTGGTCGTGGCGTACCGCTTCTGCAATGGCATGTGTGGCAGTAGCCTCAAAGGGAATAACAGAAGCCTTAAACGTAGCGATATCTACTTTGTTGATCTTGCCGTTGGCCCAGAAGATCAGGTTTTTGTTATCCGGGGTCCAGGCGAAGTTGGGATACACGCCAAAAATAGCCCAGGCTTCCTGCTGGTCGTGGCTCAGGTTATCGTACACGGGCCATTCTTCGCCGGATTTAAGATCGTGCAGTAACAGCACCGATTTGGTGCGGACTCTTCTTACAAAAGCCAGATACCTGCCATCCGGCGAAACAACCGGCCGTACGGCACCGCCTGCCCCGCCTGTCACGTTTGTTATTTCGCCTGTGTTGCGGTCAACCCGGCGAATCATATAGATCTGCGTATTCGGGTCTTTGTTATACTGAAAGGTAGTGCCGCCGCTCATGTCTTCGGAAAAGTACACATAACGGCCATCCGGCGATACCCAGGGCTCGCCTGCGTCCTGCTGGTCGTTTTTGCGTTTGGTGAGTTGCACGCCGCTGCCGCCCGCTCGGTGGTATAGCCACATTTCGCCGGCACCCAGCGAGCGGGTAGCCGTAAAATGCTTGCGGGCAACCAGGAACTCACTGTCCGGGGTCCAGACAGCATTGTTGAGCAGCCGGAAATTTTCGTTGGTTACCTGTTTCGGATCAGAGCCGTCGCGGTTCACGATCCAGATGTTGTCGCCACCGGCGCGGTCGGAGGTAAAGGAGATGTATTTGCCGTTGGGGCTATAACGTGGCTGCACCTCGTAGGCCGGGCCGCCGGAAAGCAATGTCGCTTTGCCACCCGAAACGGGCATGGTATAAATATCGCCGAGCAGGTCGAACACAATTTCCTTTCCGTCCGGACTCACGTCCAGGCTCATCCAGGTGCCTTCGTCGGTGGTGATGGTTATTTCTTTTTGAGGTCCGCGGGGCTCATCCACTTTCCATTTGGGGGGCTCTTTCTTTTCCTGGGCAATGGCTACCCCAGCCGGTAAGGCCAGGGCAGCCGCCAGAAACAAGCTTAAAAAAGCGTGTTTAGACATTGGTAAAAGGTAGATGTGGTTTTTTCCAGAGCCCAAAGATACAAAAATTTTGGATTTTATAGAGCAAAAGAAGCTGGAGATTAGAAATAAGTTTGTTTGGTAAAACCGCCCGCCCCCTTGTTAAACCTGAAATCCGGTGAAATAGCCGCTATCTAATAACAAATGTTTCTTTGAAAACTGACGAAATTGGTATCCGCTGCAGTAGATGAAATAGGCATGGGGAGGATCGTTGTTAGATTCGTAAAATATAAAAAATAAGAGATAATCAGTAGTGAATAAAATGGTTGGGTGCTGTATTTTTGAAATATTCATAATTTATACAACCTTTTATTTGAGCCAAATTAGGAAGTCCTTTAGCAGTTCAGAAATGATCTAGGAGAGTCTGGCGGTTCCCAGGCGGTTCTGGTAAACTCCTGTTTTGTGTAGTCTGAAGAATATAGCTAACCCGGTGCTCAGACGGCTAACACCAGATAGATGAGCTTTCTCTAGTAAAGAAGCAGCGGTGGGTAGGCTAAGTACACTGAAGTAAGATCTGCCGGATAAACAGCAGCAGCAGCAGCAGAGGTCTCCGAAGGGTGGTTTTGATTAGCATAATTCCGAACGAGAGACTGCTTTCGCTTCTCAAGCAGACCCAACTGTATTTACTTGAATGTAGTTGGGGTGCCTGCATTAGATTAATTACCAGGGTTATACATTCTAAAAAATGAATATAACAGCTTTTGTATATAAACAAATGTTAGTTATATTTACTTGTTGTTGCAGCTTAGTTTACTTATGAAGCATTTAGGAAAATTTACAATTATGCTCCTGCCTTTCCTTTTTGCTTCCTGCAAGAAGAATGAAATTAAATCACTTCCACCTATCACTACAACAGGCGCTAACACGATGGGAGCCATTGTGGACGGAAAGGCCTGGGTGGCCAATGGTGGTACCGGCTTCCAACCTCCTAAACCTGTAGAGGGTGGTTATCAGGCAGTAAGACCTTATGACGAAACTAGAAATAATATATATATATAAGATTTTACAAAAAAGATCAGACTAAAATCCAGCTTTACCTCAGAGATGTGTCAAAACCTGGGGATTATGTTCTAAACTCCACCACTAACCTGTTTGGTGGAGAACTGAGGCAGCCTCAAAATTACGGAGTATACATTATTCCCGGTAAAGTGTACATGACCACCAGCAGGTACACGGGAGTAGTGACCATTACCAGGGCCGATACCGTGAACAAGGTCGTATCCGGTGTGTTCCGCTTCAGAGCCGTGCATGGGCAGGACTCGGTGCTGGTCAGCAGCGGCAGGTTCGATGTGGGCAGGCGCTGAAGCCATTCTCTGAAAATATTTCTTGAACCATAACCTGTCACATGTATGAAACAAATTTACTTGCTTCTCCTGCTTGTCTTACTGGGATTAAGAGCTTACGGGCAGGCGCACCCCGTCGAGAAGAGCGATTTTCAGGCAGAGATTGCCAGCATCATTTACAACCTGAATAAGAGTTACCCCTCCAGTGGTATTCTTTATAATAGCTTGTCCTTCAAACCCTAGCATTAAAAGTACACTTTGGAGCAATAGGCAAAAAGAAAAATATATACAATAAAACTTTAACAGAACATGCTATGAAACACTTAATAAAATTTACATTCCTGCTCCTTGCCTTGCTGTTCGCCTCCTGCAAGAAGAACGAGCTGGATCTGCTGCCTGCTGCCACAGCAACAGGCGCTAACACGATGGGAGCCATTGTAAATGGCAAAGCTTGGGTAGCCAATGGCGGTACAGGGTTTCAGCCTCCTAAACCAGTAGAGGGTGGATACACCTCAACACCCTATGATGAAACAGGAAATAATGTCTATATCCAAGCCTACAAAAAAGATAAGACACAAATACATATTTATCTCAGAAACGTCTCTAAGACAGGAGAATATCTACTGGATTCATATACTAAAGTATTTGGTGGGGAGCCAAAACAGCCTCAAAACTATGGCATTTATTACATACCAGGTAAAGTATATATGACCACCAGCGAACACACAGGAAAAGTCATTATCACTAGAGCAGATACTACTAATGGAATAATATCTGGAGTTTTTCATTTCACCGCAGTTCATGGAGCAGAAACCACCACTGTCACGAATGGCCGCTTCGACATGAAATTCTAACCCTTAAATTCTTCTTTATTATGAAACGAACAAGTATGCTCCTGCTTTTGCCGCTCTGCCTGCTGCTGGCCTTCTCCTGCAAAAAGAAAGATGTAGCTCCCATCGACCAGTTGCCCGCCGCCACGCAGGAAGGAAAAATGACCATGGGTTGCCTAGTAAATGGTAAGGCCTGGACGCCGAAGGGCAATAACGGCACACTGAGACTTGGCTTTATCTACGAGCCGGGTTATGCAAACGGTTCCTTTAGCTTGGGAGCATATAGATTATTATCAGATACTGACCAAGAGTTTCTGACTATAGGAGGAAGTAACCTGAACAGCCAACGGGAGTTTTCCCTGGATGGTTCAGATGTTTCCTTGGCTAGTTATATGCGCCTGACTGCGGGAGGTGTATGCTTCTACTACAGGGAAAGCGAAGTCTACCGTGAAGGTAAACTTGTCATTACCAGGCTTGATGTACCCAACCATATTATTGCTGGTACCTTCGAGTTTACCCTGGCCAGGCCGGGCTGTGATACCATCCGGGTCACCGACGGTCGCTTCGACATGAAATTCTAACCCTTAAATTCTTCTTTATTATGAAACGAACAAGTATGCTACTGCTTTTCGCAGTAGCATGGCAATGCGCTATTGCCCAAACCTCTCCGCTGCAAGACAAACTCAACCACGTCTTCGCCAACATCGACAAGAGCCAGATTCCAACAGGTTTTCTGGAAGAGTATGGCGTACCGCTGGTGCCGCTGGATGTCTTTAATGGTATTCTCTCAGATAGCAATAAGGTTACGATGGATATCTGGCGGCAGGCTTATACTACCCTCTATACTTCCCGCATCAATGGTTATAACCCGCTTGATGAAGTTTCATTTGTGAATTCAGACCTGGAACATTTTAATTATATTGATCCAACAGTAGTGCCTGTACCAATGGTGCTGGCCAATTATAATAGCTTGCGCCCCGACGCCTTATCTGCCAATCTGCTTTATGTACATAGCGACCAGCTGTATGATATACCCGGGCGCACCCAAAGCCCCTATAACACCAGTACAATTTTTGCGGCTACTCCTGTGGCAAACCATGCCAGAACGGGCAGCGTTTCGATAGTTTTTGAGCCTGGGATATTTTATAACACAACCGGTAAAACACTCAGCACTATTCAAATAGATTTCGGAGATGGCAGGGGCTACTTGTCCGCCTCGTGGTATAACCCCATCACTTCAAATTACACTTCAACAGGCACGAAGCAACTAAAAATTAAAGTAACCTTTACCGATAACACAACAGCCGAATGCTATTCCGTTATGGATGTACAGGAACTCGGTTCTGTTGCTGTAGCCCGCTATACGCCTATAACCAGCATACCACCCGTCATTTTTGCCCCTACAGCAAACCATTCCGGAGGCACAGTATCTGTACGCTACAGTATCAATAACACTACAAACCAGATACAAAAGCCACTGATAGTAGCCGAAGGTGTTGATTACTCCTTCAGAGCGCCTAAGATACAAGGTAACTATTCCTTCTTACATTTTATAAATGACATAAACAGGCCTGCTGCATATGATTTTAACTTTCAGCTTGACAATTTGGCAAGCTATGACCTTATTTTTCTGGATTATCGCGATGGCGCTGACGACATTGTTCGCAATGCAGCTCTGCTACAGGAGGTAATTTCCTGGGTAAACAACCAGAAAGCGCCCGGCAGTCCGCATCAGAACGTGGTGTTGGGCATTAGTATGGGTGGCCTGGTGGCACGCTATGCCCTGGCCAACATGACCAAGCAAAACATACCTACCCAAACCCGCCTGCTGTTAACCCACGATACGCCCCACCGCGGCGCAAATACTCCACTGGGCGTGCAGGCGCTTACCCTGGCAGCCAACGATGTGCTGCTTGTGCAGGGGCTGCACCTTTTTAATATTATACCACAGGTGGAGCAGGCAGAAGCAACACTTCTAGCTCCTGCCAGCCAGCAAATGCTTATCCTAAGAGCCACCAACGGTACTGGTGGCGTGACCAATAACACGTTCCTGGATGGGGCCTACCGCACCATGGTCACATTTTCGCCATCCGGTCCGCAGCCAACCTACCAGTTTAAGGCCACCAGCCTGGGGTCGCAATGCGGTATCGGTTCCTTAGCGCCCGGCACGGAACTGGCAAAAATAGAGGGTAATTTTTTTCTTTCTCCTATTCCCTGGGTAAGAAGGAGATCTTTTAACACAGAAATAGAAGTAAAGGCTCTTCCTGCTTACGGCACCACTACACAAATTTCAAAGCTTCGTATCTGGGTTAATTATAGGATACTGAGTTTTATAAGCATTAATATAAATCTTACCAATAAAACGGCGAACTCCCCTGCCGGTGCCCTGACCTGGGATGGCGCTCCCGGCAGCACACAAAGTATACGGGCTCAGGCAGGCAGCGAGCTGCCTGATTTTGAGTTCAGCTTTTTTTCTTTCCTTAACATGAGCATTAGCAATAGCCTGGCCGATTATTTTTGCTTCGTTCCCACAGTTAGCGCTCTCGATATCGATAATATCACGCAGAGTAGTTTATACGGCGTTTATGCCAATGCTACTACCCCGCCCGCTACTGCCTCAAGAGCCGCCAACTTTATAGCACAAGAAAGGTTTAGGTTTGCAGGTAACCCTGCAGCGCAGTCTAATATGATACATCCATGGTTTACGGCACGCAACGCCGAGTGGCTGTTCAGGGAAATGGAAAACCCTTTAGGAAATAATTTAAATTGTACACAGGATTGTGGCAATACGTATTATACAATGCAGGGCCCCTCCATCGTTTGCACCAGCCAGGCTTACCAGATAGATAACCTCCCGACCGGTGCAACGGTAACCTGGAGCGCCAGCGGCTCCATTGCCATAGCGGGGTCCAATACAGCCAATCCGGTAAATGTAACCACAGCAGGTAATGGCGCAGGAGTATTAACAGCTATGATAAATTCCTCCTGTGGATCCGGCACGGTAACAAAGAATGTGCTTGTCGGCCCGCTCTCCAGGAAGACAGGAAACATCATGTGGAACAACGAGCTTATTGCCCAGGGCACCTCCAATACTTTTTATGCCGGTGAGAATATTTGTGCCAGCACTCCTTACCAGGTAGAGCTGGCTTACGCAGACGCTTATGGCAATCAGGCAGGCCCCAACAGTTATGATATATGGTTCGAGGTAGACCAGGGTAACGGCTACATGGTAAGTACCTTGGGCAACAACAGCTTTGAGATCTCCGTCAACAATCCTTCCTATATCGGAACCTTACAGATCCCGGTCCGGATTAGAAACCAGTGCAACGTCGTTGGCGAAACGCTCTATGTGAGTGTGTATGTCCAGCCCTGCTGGGGAGCATATTCCTACACAATCTCTCCAAACCCTGCCGGAGACGAGCTCGTGGTGGCCTATGATCAGGGTGAAGAAGAAACGCTGATGGAGGATGAGAAGGCAAAACCCTTTGCAGTAGTGCTCTACAACGACAAAGGAGAAGTAGTGAGGCAGGCCCACAATGCAGACAAGACGAACAGACTTATCTGCAACACCCGTGATCTGCCAAACGGCACGTACATCCTACACATAACAGACGAGCAGGAGACGATCAAAAAACAGATCCTCATCAAGCATGAGTAGCTTCTGAACTTCCTGATCTGGTTAGGTGGCAGCCGGCAAAAAAGTATAGCAGCTTTTTTGCCGGCTGCTTTACTTTCCGGGGCCCATTACGTTTATGCCCTGCTTTTGCTCAAATGCAAAAGCGCTCCACTTAATCTACCTCAAACGCATAAGGCAGCTGGAAGCTCAGCGGCTGGTTCCGGCTGTGGATCTGCTGCAGGAAGTGGTCCAGTTCCGGTTTATACTCCAGGTGGTAATCTTCGTGCAGGTTTTTGCGGATGAGCTGCGTTGTTTTGAGCAGCAGCCGGGCCGTTGCCGTAAAAAAACTTTTGTAATACCCCTCGAAATTGCCGGTATAGTGCTCAAAGACCAGGCGCAGCGTGTGCAGGTGCAGGTCCACTTCCCCCTTGGCGTCTTTGGTGATGCGCTTAAAACGGGCTATCTCTTTCACCGCTTTTCGCAGGGCCTTGTTGCGGGCTTTGCTCATGTTGCGGCCGCTGGCGTTGTGCAGCAGGTCCGTAATAGTCTCGGCAGCCTGGTTGTACACCTCCTGCAGCGTTACTTCCTCTACCAGTTCGTAAGAGAGCATGTCGTAGAGTTCGGCGTCGCGGCGGGCGGCTTTCAGGATAATGGCTTCTTTCTCTTTGTCGCTCAACTGGCGCACGGCCTGGCGCAGAGCAGGAGATATGGCAGGCATGGCAGCGCTGGAGTTTAGTGGTGCTTTTCAGCAGATACGGTAAAACAGGCCCGGCAGGTTCAACGCTACACAGCAGCAGCAGCAGCAGAGCCTCCGGAGGGGCAATTTCGTTAGAATAATTTAGTAATGTGCTAATTTCTTAAGGTGCTGCTGTGCTGATTTTATTACTTGGCAATGAAAGGATCTGACAACCTGGGAGCTTGAGGAGAGGAGCGCTCGAAATCCCCACAACACATATCCCTTCACCTTTAACACTCGCTTAGCAGGCATCCTGATTCAGGCAAAAAATATAACATCCTCCGCCTGACATCTCCTAAAGGGCCCTTTTTATTTAAATAATTCAGAGAACACCAGGTATTTGTTCGGGGCGGCGATTTACACTGAATTTGTAGGGTAGTGCGATCGGTAATCGGCTAGCTGCCAGCCTGAAAGCAGGGCTATTGGCCTTTACCGACAAACTACGCGCTCTAAATTTCAAAAGCAAATTGCATCAAACTCTCTGATGGACGTATAGTACTGGATATAACTGGCTATAATGGAATTATACCAGAATGAGCTTTGTTTTATTGTACGCTCATTATCAGGGTGCTACACATGCAGCCGTGTGCGAATGTTAGGCCTGAGCTTTATAAAATTTAAAATTATTCGTAAATTCGTGTCATGAAAATTGGAACAGAAATTTTACATCAGGAAGATGTAGCAGTTTTAGAAGAAACTACAGATTTCCGGAACCTGGTTGTCTATAACGATGATGTGAATACCTTTGATCATGTAATTGAGACGCTGATCCGGGTTTGCGGCCATGATGCGGAGCAGGCGGAGCAGTGCACCTTGCTGATCCATTACAAAGGCAAATGCACGGTAAAGGTAGGTTCTTACGAAGAGCTGGAAGGCATGTGCACCGCCCTCCACGACAAAGCCCTTTCTGCCAACATTGAATAACAGGACGGAGGTTTAATGAATTTTCCGTCGAAGCTGATTGAAGGGGCCGTAGAGGAGTTGGCAAAGCTGCCGGGCATTGGCCGGAAAACCGCCCTCCGGCTGGCGCTGCACCTGTTAAAAGAGGAATCTGAAGAGACTTTTCAGCTGGCAGAGGCGCTGGTGAAAATGCGCGCCGAAATCAAGCACTGCCAGCAGTGCCACAACATCTCCGACACCGACATCTGCAGCATCTGTGCCAACCCCCTGCGCGACCGCAGCCTGCTCTGCGTGGTGAGCGATATCCGTGATGTAATTGCCATCGAGAACACGGCCCAGTATAAAGGGCTGTACCATGTGCTGGGTGGTGTTATCTCGCCGATAGAGGGCATTGGCCCCTCGGATCTGCACATCGATTCGCTGCTCGGGCGCCTGCCCAACTCCGAAGTGAAAGAGATTGTACTGGCCATTAGCCCGACCATGGAAGGCGACACCACCGGCTTTTACCTTACCCGCAAACTCCGCGACGCCCAGGTGCGCATTACCACCATTGCCCGTGGCGTTCCGGTTGGAGGAGAGCTCGAATACACCGACGAAATAACACTTGGCCGGAGTATAGTGGAGCGAACCAACTACGGTAAAGTATAAAACGGAGCGCACTTGCTCAGGAGCAGGTTATACGGAATCGTTTAAACACAAACTACCAACTGCTAGTTAAAACAAATATTTTGCCAGTAAAAACTATATTTAGAATTGAATCAGGAAAAAGATAGCGCTTTTCGCGGTATCTTTTTTTATTTTACAGCCACTTTAGCTAATATGCATTAATAAAGTGCCCACCCCGAAACCAGAATTTTTACCGTAGTGGGAAATTAACATTGTCGCATTTTGAAGAAACTATCCGTAATTGTTGTAAGCTACAATGTGCAGTACTTTTTGGAACTGGCGCTGCAGTCGGTTCAGAAGGCACTGGCAGGAATCCCCTCTGAAATTTTTGTTGTCGACAATAACTCCACCGACAACTCGGTGGATATGGTCGCTTCCAGGTTTCCGGAGGTGGTGCTGATCGCCAACAAAAAGAACGTCGGTTTCTCCACGGCTAACAACCAGGCCATCAGGAGGGCCACGGGCCAGTATGTGCTGCTGCTCAACCCCGACACCGTGGTGCAGGAAGACACCTTTTTAAAGTGCCTTCGGTTTATGGATGCCAACCCGGAAGCGGGCGGCCTGGGTGTGAAAATGATCGACGGAACCGGCACTTTCCTCCCCGAGTCGAAGCGTGGCCTGCCCACGCCGTTGGTCGCGTTCTCTAAAATTGCGGGTATCTCGCGGCTGTTCCCAAAATCCAGAGTGTTCGGAAGGTACCACCTGGGCTTCCTGTCGGCCGAGGAGGTGCACGAGGTAGAGGTGCTGTCCGGGGCTTTTATGCTAATGCGCCACGAAACCCTGGACAAGGTCGGCCTGCTGGACGAAAGCTTCTTTATGTACGGTGAGGATGTAGACCTGTCGTACCGGATTATTCTGGGCGGCTATAAGAATTATTACTTCCCCGATACTACCATCATTCATTATAAAGGCGAAAGCACCCATAAAGGCAGCCTGAACTATGTGCTGGTATTTTACAGGGCCATGGCCATTTTCTACAAAAAGCATTTTTCAGGGTCTAATGCCGTGCTGTTCTCCAAATTGATCCTGATTGCCATTTATGCCCGGGCCGGTTTTTCGGTGCTGACCATGTCTTTGAAAAAACTTTTCGGGTTGAAGAGCCACAAGCGCGATCGGCACAAACTGCCCGGCAAGCGCAAGGTGCTGGTGGCAGGGGAGGAGCAGGAGTTCAGCCGGGCCACCAGCATATTGCAGCTGGCAGGGCTTACCAAAGTGCAGATAAAAAGAGCCTCGCCATCCAGCCTGCAGCACAACTGCGTTAGAAGCACGGTGGAGCAGCACCAGGCCGATGAGATTATCTTCTGTGGGAAAGACATGCCTTTTGCCGACATTATGCATGCTATGGAAAGCCTGAAAGGCACAGGTGTTGCCTGCAGCATTTTGCCTGCCGCCTCTGAGTTTGTCATCGGGAGCTACTCCAAAATTGATCGCGGTTATTATTATGCCCCCAGCACCTCGCCCGTAAAAAATGTGCTGACCGCAGTTTTCTGACAGCAGCCCACTCTTGCCGGTATCATTTGTCAGAAATAGCCGGCGACTTAAATCCCGGGAATAGAAGGTGTACGGCCTTCTGCTACAGGACATAAGGCGCAGGGCATAAGATATTTAAGTTGGCGTCAGGATGCCGCTTGTTCATGACTGGTTGTTAAGAGTTGAATGTTTTGAAATATAACCTGTGAAATATAACCTGGTAGTTTTTTTACGGTGTTCTGAATCAACCATGTAGCCATTTAACCATCAGCAACTAACAACCAGCAATCAAATTATTCTAATCAAAAAGCCCCTCCACACCTAATGTCTGCTGTGGCTCCACATACCGATTTATAATAAAAGCACATCATTCCGGGCCGCTGATTTTGTTCCATAGCGGGCACATCCTACAGAAGCTGAAAATTAGGATAGCGGGCCATAAACTTCGTCCGTTCAGGTAAAACCTGGCGCCTAACAGCCGGGTCAGGAGCAGCAGAAATGTTCTCCGGAGGGCGATTTTGATTAGAATAATTCCGGCAGCCAGTCACTTCCCGCCACGGCCATTCTTACCGACAGGTGCTACTGCTCCTTCAATCTTAATTTCAGGAAGATTCAATGCTTGTTAAGCTAGTCAAAAGTACAGCTGCCATACTTCCTAATTTTGCATTTCTAATTTTTAATTCTCAATCTGGAGAGGCATGAATTGGCAAGTCGGGTAGCCTGATTCAAATTTTTTCAAGTTTTCGCGTTTTTCTTTTTAAAATCCATTGCTTCTTCACAATTTACCCGCTTAAATGAAAAGGCTCCTGACGAAGTGCTTGCCGCCGTGTTGGGAAGTCTGTTTTAGAATAAGTACCTTTGGCTTTTATAAATTTTAACCTTATGCATCAGACAGAAGAGGTGAGTATTGCACTATCAGACAGAATAAACGCCCTGGCGGAGTCTCAGACAATCGCTATGGCAAAAAAAGGCCGTGAACTTGCTGCGCAGGGCTTCGATGTTATCAACCTGAGCTTTGGAGAGCCTGATTTCCAGACGCCGCAGTATATCAAAGACGCTGCCAAAAAAGCCATCGACGATGGCTTTACGTTCTACACGCCGGTGCCCGGTTATCCGGAGCTGCGCCAGGCCATCGTAGACAAGTTCAAACGCGATAATAACCTTGACTACAAGCCTGAGAATATTGTGGTCTCTACCGGTGCCAAGCAGTCTATCGCCAACGTGGTGCTGTGCCTGGTAAACCCCGGCGATGAGGTTATCATTTTCTCGCCATACTGGGTATCTTACGAAGAGGTGGTGAAACTGGCCGAAGGTGTTTCGGTGCCGATTATGGGTACCCTTGAAAACGACTTTAAAGTAACGCCGGAGCAGCTGGAGCAGGCAATCACCTCCAATACCAAGCTGATCATGTACTCCTCGCCCTGCAACCCGACCGGTTCTGTGTTCGACGAGGCAGAGCTGGCAGCCCTGGCCAAAGTGCTGGAGAAGCATCCGCAAGTGTATGTAATGGCCGATGAGATTTATGAGTACATCAACTTCGGCGCAAAACATGCCAGCATGGCCAGCTTCGATGCTATAAAAGATCGTGTAATTACTGTAAACGGCTTCTCCAAGGGCTATGCCATGACCGGCTGGCGTGTAGGGTACATTGCTGCGCATAAAGAAATAGCCACTGCCTGCGACAAAATCCAGAGCCAGATGACTTCCGGCACCTGCTCTATTGCCCAGAAAGCCGCTTATGCCGCCCTGCTGGGAGGTAAATCTGCTGCTGAGGAAATGTCGGCGGTGTATCTTCGTCGCCGTGACCTGGTGCTCGACCTGATGCAGGATATCCCTGGGTTTGCCACTAACGTGCCAAACGGCGCTTTCTACCTGTTCCCGGATGTGAGCTACTACTTTGGCAAGAGCGCAGACGGCAAAGAAATAAAAGATTCGTTCGACCTGAGCATGTACCTGCTGACTGATGCCCATGTGGCCCTGGTGAGCGGCGATGCCTTTGGTGCCCCACAATGTATCCGCTTCTCTTATGCCACTTCCGACGAGAAACTGGTAGAAGCTATGGAACGCATTAAGAAAAGCCTGGCGAAACTTCAGTAATGAACCAAATTAATTCTCTGGAGGCTGTTTCGGATGCGTTTAACAGACTGACTGTACTGATAGTGGGCGATGTGATGATCGACTCTTATCTGTGGGGCAAGTCTACCCGAATTTCTCCTGAGGCTCCGGTACCCATCGTGAACGTGGTAAAACGCGAAAAACGGTTGGGTGGAGCCGCCAATGTGGCCCTTAATGTGCAGGCATTAGGGGCCACTCCTTTACTATGCTCCGTAGTGGGCGACGATGCGGACGGAGCCGATTTTCTGCGCCTGCTGGAGGAACGTGGCCTGTCGGTGGCCGGTATGGTGCAAAGCCCGGAGCGGGTCACCACCATCAAGCACCGCATCATTGCCTCCGGGCAGCAACTCCTGCGCGTCGACTCCGAAATTGAAACCAACCTGGCAGATTACGAGGAGCGTTTCCTGGAGGAGCGTTACCGCAAACTCCTGAAACAGGCCGATGTCGTGATTTTTGAAGACTATGACAAGGGCATTTTCTCGCAGCACAACATCCAGACCTTTATCCGGTTGGCGCAGGAGCAGGGCGTACCTACTGTGGTCGACCCTAAGAAGAAGAACTTCCTGAGCTATGTTGGCTGCAGCCTTTTTAAACCCAACCTGAAAGAGCTGAAGGAGGGGCTGGGCACAGATTTTGCCGATGAGAACCAGGCAGCTTTCGAAAAGGCTGTGGCGGATCTGCAGGAGCGACTGGCAACCCAAAAGGTGCTGGTTACCTTATCGGAAAGAGGCGTGTTTGTGGCAGAAGGAGAGGCTAAAACGTATCTGGAAGCGCATAGGAGAGCCATTTCTGATGTTTCTGGCGCAGGCGACACTGTTATCAGTATTGCAGCCTTGTGCATGGCCTTGCAGACATCCTTGTCCTTTATGGCCGGCTTGAGCAATTTGGGCGGGGGCCTTGTTTGTGAGCAGGTAGGGGTGGTGCCCGTTGATAAAGAGCGGCTGTTTAAAGAAGCAAAGCAGATAAGGCTATTCGAGGTACATGAGTACAGAAACGCTTAACAGGTACTTATACGACAGCAAGCTGAAGGCCTATGCCCTCATGCGGCGTACCACCTACGTACTTACTTCTCTCTCAGTAGCTCTCCTTATTTACGCCCATGGCGTGGTGGAGAGCCCTGTGGAGCTACAGGTGCTGTACTATGCCATAGATGCTATTCTGGCTGTTTTTGTTGTTATATACCTGCTTCGCATTCTCTACAATTTTGAGCGGATAAAGTTTATCCGGCGCACCTGGTTCGAGGGGCTGCTGATGGCCCTGATCCTGATAAACCAGGTGGGCACTTACCTGCTCGATTTCCCGGTGGTGTACATCCTTTTTGAGGGGGTGGGAATTCCGTTGTCGGTAGAGCTCTACCGCATTGCCGTGTCACTCTATATGCTGATGCTGCTCCTGATAGAGCTGTTCGAAACCAGGGTGTACCACAAAACACTCCAGTTAAAACCCACCATCACCTTTATTGGGAGCTTTATTATGCTCATACTGGCAGGTGCCTGCCTGCTGATGCTACCCAAAATGACCAATGCCCCGGAAGGTATGCGGCTGGTCGATGCTGTGTTCATGGCCACCAGCGCCTCCTGTATTACCGGCCTTACCGTAGTGGACCCGGGTACTTATTTTACACTTTCCGGCCAGATGGTGCTGCTGATGCTCATGCAGCTCGGCGGCCTGGGTATTCTTACATTTGCCACCTTCTTTGCCTCGCTCATGCGCCAGGGAATAGGTATAAAGCAGCATGTGGCCATGCATAGCCTCATGGAAAGCGAGACACTGTTCTCCACAAAGGGGCTGCTGCGAAAGCTTATCATTCTTACCCTTATCATCGAGGCTATCGGGGCTGTGGTTATTTTTATGACCTGGGGGCCGGAGGCGAAGTTTACCAACCTTGGCAACAAGATATTTTACTCTGTTTTTCATGCCGTGTCGGCATTCTGCAATGCCGGTTTCTCGCTCTACCCCGAAGGGCTGTACACAGTGCCACTACGCAAGTCGTATGTGCTGCACCTGATGGTAGCTATCCTTGTCATAGTAGGAGGTATCGGTTTTCCAACCATCCTGGATGTTTTGTCGCCCAAGGCAATGCGCCAGCGCATGGATGCCCCATGGCAGAATTGGAAGCTACTCTCCCGCATCACTATCTACACTTCGGCGGCGCTGCTTCTTTTTGGCACGGTCTTCTTCTTCCTGCTGGAATACTTCAACACCCTGTCGCACCTGAGCTTTGTGGAGGCGCTTATAACCTCCTTCTTCCAGTCTGTCACTACGCGGTCATCAGGGTTCCATACCGTAGATATGTCTGCCTTATCGGTGCCGACGCTGCTTATTTTCATCATCCTGATGTTCATCGGGGCTTCGCCGGGCTCTACCGGCGGGGGAATCAAGACCACGACCTTTCTGGTAGTGCTGCTCTCGGTGCTGACCACCATCCGCGGCCGCGAAAACCTGGAGGTGGGCCGCCGGACTATTCCGCACTCGGTATCCTACAAGGCTTTTTCGGTGTTCACGTTTGCCGTGCTCATTGATATGAGCTTTATCTTCCTGCTCTCCATCACCGATGCCCAGTTCGATATCATCCGGCTTGCCTTTGAGCAGGTGTCGGCCTTTGCCACCACCGGGCTTAGCACGGGCATTACAGCCGGGCTGTCTGATCCGGGGAAAATGATTATTGTGCTCTCGATGTTCATTGGCAGGGTGGGCACGCTGACGCTGGCGCTTGCCCTCAGTTCCCGCACCAAATCCACCTCTTACAAATACCCGGCCACCCACCTGCCGGTGGGTTAGCACAGGCAGCACCATAGGTTGTTGCTTCGCAATATTTACCTGTCATTAATATTTTATGAAAGGCTATTAGAGGTACATGAGTACAGAGACGCTTAACAGGTACTTATACGACAGCAAACTGAAGGCCTACGCCCTCATGCGGCGGACGACCTATGTACTAACTTTGCTTTCGATAGCCTTGCTCATTTATGCCCATGGCGTGGTGGAGAGCCCGGTGAAGCTACAGATGCTGTACTACGCTATAGATGCTATTCTGACAGTTTTTGTCGTTATTTACCTGCTCCGCATCCTCTACAATTTTGAGCGGATAAAATTTTTGAGGCGCACTTGGTTCGAAGGCATGCTGATGAGTCTGATCCTGGTGAACCAGGTGGGCACCTACCTGCTGGATTTACCGGTAGTATACATCTTTTTTGAACGATTGGATATTCCGCTGTCGGTGGAGCTCTACAGGTTGTCCGTTTCACTCTACATGTTGGTGCTGCTGCTGATTGAGCTATTCGAAACCCGGATTTACCAAAAGGTCGTACTTTTAAAGCCAGCCGTTACATTTATATTAAGCTTTATCGTACTCATCGCGGGTGGAGCGTGCCTGCTGATGCTGCCAAAGATGACCAATGCCCCGGAAGGTATGGGCTTCGTTGATGCTGTATTTATGGCCACCAGCGCCTCCTGTGTTACCGGCCTTGCCGTAGTGGACCCTGGCACGTATTTCACCTTTGCCGGACAGGTGGTGCTGCTGGTGCTGGTGCAGCTCGGGGGGCTGGGTATTCTGACCTTCGCTACTTTTTTTGCCTCGCTCATGCGGCAGGGACTTCACTTTAAGCAGCAGGTGGTGATGTATCAACTGCTGGAAAGTGAATCGCTCTTTTCTACAAAGGGCCTGATGCGCCAGTTGATCTTCCTGACAATCACTATTGAAGCAATCGGGTCCATCCTCATCTTCCTCAGCTGGGGGCCAGGTGTAAAGTTTACTGACCTCGGGAACAAGATTTTTTATTCAATCTTCCATGCTGTTTCTGCCTTCTGTAATGCCGGGTTCTCGCTGTACCCGGAGGGGCTTTATACCGCGCCAGTACGGACTGGCTATGTGCTGCATCTGGTTGTGGCCATGCTGATAATTTTAGGGGGAATTGGTTTCCCAACTATAACGGATGTGCTGTCGCCGAGGGCAATGCGCAGGCGTCTTGACGTGCCGTGGCAGAACTGGAAGCTGCTCTCCCGCATCACCATCTATACCTCGGCGGCGCTTATATTTTCTGGCACAATATTTTTCTTTCTGTTGGAATACTTCAACACCCTATCGCACCTGAGCTTTGTGGAGGCGCTTATCACCTCCTTTTTTCAATCTGTCACCACCCGCACTGCGGGCTTTAACACAGTAGATATTTCTGCGCTGTCGGTGCCTACCTTGCTGGTCTTTCTCGTACTGATGTTCATCGGGGCTTCGCCGGGCTCTACCGGCGGGGGCATCAAGACCACGACCTTTCTGGTAGTGCTGCTCTCGGTGCTGACCACCATCCGTGGCCGCGAAAACCTGGAGGTGGGCCGCCGGACTATTCCGCACTCGGTATCCTACAAGGCTTTTGCGGTGTTCACGTTTGCCGTGCTCATTAATATGAGCTTTATCTTCCTGCTCTCCATCACCGATGCTCAGTTCGATATCATCCGGCTTGCCTTTGAGCAGGTGTCGGCCTTTGCCACTGTGGGGCTTAGCACGGGCATTACAGCCGGGTTGTCTGATCCGGGGAAAATGATTATTGTGCTCTCGATGTTCATTGGCAGGGTGGGCACGCTGACGCTGGCGCTTGCCCTCAGTTCCCGCGCCAAATCCACCTCTTACAAATACCCGGCCACTCACCTGCCGGTGGGTTAAAACAAACGAGCCTCAAATCCTTTGATCAGGTTTGAGGCTCTTGTACTACATGAATTTTAACGGGTTGTTGGCTGTCTAAACGTAGCAGGCGCAAAAACAGCCTGGAGGGCCATTTTTATTTAAATAATTCAAAGCAAGCCTTAGGCCTGTCAATTATTTACAATGCTGCTGTACTCCTTTACTGTCTGGATAAAGCATTTCACCTTCTCAGGGTCTGTATCGGGGTAAACGCCGTGGCCCAGGTTGGCGATATGCCGCTGCGGACCGAATTCCTTCAGCATTTTAATGGTTTCTGCCTGAATGGTCTCAAAGGAGCTGTATAGCAGGCAGGGGTCGAGGTTGCCTTGCAGGGTCTTGCTGCTGCCCACCTGCTCCCGTGATTTTGCGATCTCCATGTTCCAGTCGAGCCCGATCACTTCACAGTTCAGCTTGCTGAAATCTTCTAAGGCAAAAAACGCTCCTTTGGCAAAAACCGTTACAGGTACCTCGGTAATGGCATTGCATATTTCGGTGATGTAAGGCAACGAAAATGCCTTGTAGTGTGTAGGCGGCAGAATACCAGCCCAGGAGTCGAACAGTTGGATCAGGTTAGCGCCTGCCTTTACCTGCGCCTGCAGGTAGGCAATAGTGGTATCTGTGATCATGCGCAGCAACTGGTGCGCCAGCTTCGGGTTGGTGTACAGCAGGCCACGGGCATGCGAAAAGGTTTTGGAGCCGCTGCCTTCCACCATATAGGCCAGAATGGTCCAGGGGGCGCCCGCAAAACCGATGAGGGGTACGCGTCCGTTCAGGGCTCTTTTGGTTACCCTTATGGCTTCGAGCACATAGCCCAGATGTTCCTCAGGGTCTGCCACCCGCAGTCTTTTCAGGTCCTGCTCCGTGCGTACGGTAACCGGGAAGTACGGTCCCCGCTTTTCTACCATCTCGTACGTACAGCCCATCGCCTCCGGCACCACCAGGATATCGGAGAAGATAATGGCAGCATCCACATCCAGTATATCCACTGGCTGAATAGTTACTTCGGCTGCGAACTCCGGCGTTTCCACCAGTTCCTTAAAGCCGCTCAGGCTCTCGCGCACCGCTCTGTATTCAGGTAAAATTCGGCCAGCCTGGCGCATAAGCCAAACAGGAGTGCGCTCTACCACCTCTCCCTTAGCTGCTCTTATTAGCAGATCGTTTTTCAGTTGCATGCCGCAAAGATACTAATTTTTAAGAATTTCGAGTGAGCGGATGAGCAAGTGTAGTTTTGAATTGTGAAGGAGTGATGGAGTGAATGTTTTACTTTAACTGATCCTATAAGCCAGCTGCAGCATCAGGAGCATTAACCATTCGTAAAGGCACTTTTCATTAACATAATTGCCTCCCATGCACAGCTCCGGTTCAAAAGGCAGAATTCTGAACATGCTGTAAATTTCGATTCAGACAAAATTTAAAACTTCACTCACTCATTCAAAATTAAAAAAACAGCGCCGTCAGGGCCGATACAATAAAGTTAACGCCAATAGAGAGCACGATAAAGCCCATGATGCGCGAAAGGGCGGCCAGGCCCGATTTGCCCATAAAGCGCGTGAGTTGGTGCGAGAAGCGCAGGATGACAAAGGTTACCACGGCCAGCAGCAGGATGGCCGCCAGGATCAGGACCATATCCATGATAGAGAGCGATGTGGTGAAAAAGCCGATGCTCACCGCAATGGCACCCGGCCCCGACAGCATGGGCATGGCCAGCGGTGTAAACGAGATGTCTTCTTTCTGCTGCCCCTCTTCCACCACATCGGGCGATATCTTTTTCTTGTTGGCCCCCGGCGTCAGCAAATCAAAGCCTGCTTTCATAATCATCAGGCCGCCGGCTATGCGCAGATCGTGCATCCGGATGCCGAAAAAGTTGAGCACGTATTGCCCGGTCAGGAAAAAGATCACCAGGATGCCGACCATATACACACAAGCCTTGAGCGCCTGCTGGTTGCGGTGGGCCGGCGTATCGTCCTGCGTCAGGGTCAGGAACACGGGCATGGCGCCAAAAGGGTTTACAACAGAGAACAGGGCAGAAAAAGTAGCCAGTAGTATTTCCATAGCGGATCGGTAGCGTATAAAGCAAGGCGATAAATATAGGTTATTCAGGATGTAAAACAAAAGTATAGCCGCCCCGGATGCATAATACCGCGGCAGGGGCAGCAGGGTTTGCAGATTATCCTTAATTTTGAGGAAACATTGCGCTACTGCCGGCTCAGGAGGAGGAGCACCAACAGCAGCAGCAAATTCTAAGGGCCATTTTTATTTAAATAATTTATATGAAAGGAGAAGTAAAGCTGGGGATTCTGGGGGGCGGACAACTGGGGCGGATGCTCATGCAAGCCGGCCTCGATTTTAACCTCTACACCCTGGTGCTCGACCCGGACGAGAATGCTCCCTGCAAAACTATTTGCAACGAGTTTTTTGTAGGCAGCTTCCGCGATTTCGACACGGTGTACGAGTTTGGGAAGAACTGCGATATTCTGACCATCGAGATAGAGCACGTAAACGCCGATGCCCTTCAGAAGCTGGAGGAGGAGGGGGTAAAAGTCTACCCCGACGCCAAGACGGTACGCACCATCCAGGACAAGGGCCTGCAGAAAGAGTTCTTCCAGAAGCATAACATCCCTACGGCTGAGTTCCGGCTTCTGAAAGATGCCTCAGCGCTGGAGGCTAATGCCGATTTCCTGCCCGCTTTCCAGAAACTGCGCCGTGAGGGCTACGACGGCAGAGGGGTAGTAAAACTGGCCGGAAGCAGTGACCTGGGCAAAGGCTTTCAGGAGCCGTCGGTGCTGGAGAAACTGGTAGATTACGAAAAGGAGATCTCGGTGATCGTGGCCCGTAACCCGCAGGGCGAGGTAACGGCTTTCCCGGTGGTGGAGCTGAGCTTCCATCCGGAGCACAACCTCGTCGATTCGTTATTTGCGCCGGCCAATGTGCCGTACAAGCTGCAGCGCCACGCCATCGAGATCGCCAGCCGCGTAATCGAGGCTTTCGGCATGGTAGGTATTCTGGCCGTGGAGATGTTTCTGACCAAGGACGGACAGATACTGGTAAACGAGGTGGCACCACGTCCGCACAACAGCGGGCACCACACCATCAAAGCCAACTTTACTTCGCAATACGAGCAGCACCTGCGGGCTATCCTAAACCTTCCGCTGGGTGCCACCGATATACAAAGTGCCGCCGTTATGCTGAACCTGCTCGGGGAACCCGGCTACGACGGTGAGGCCGCTTACGAGGGCCTGCAGGAGGCGCTGGCCGTGCCGGGCGTGTACATTCACCTGTACGGTAAAAAGTTCACCAGGCCTGCCCGCAAGATGGGGCACATTACCGTGCTGGCCGAAACCATAGAAGAGGCGCAGCAGCGGGCAGAGTCAATCAAAAACGTCATCAAAGTAAAAGCATAAACAATGTCTGAAGAAACGAAACAAACGCAACCGCTCGTGGGCATCATTATGGGTAGCCAGTCTGACCTGAACGTGATGGACGCAGCGGCAGAATTTCTGGAAACCCTCGGTATACCGTTCGACCTCACCATTGTATCGGCGCACCGCACCCCGCACCGCATGGTAGAATACGCCGAGTCGGCTCGCAAAAAAGGTCTGAAAGTGATTATAGCCGGAGCAGGCGGCGCAGCCCATTTGCCGGGCATGGTGGCCTCGCTTACCACACTGCCGGTAATTGGCGTGCCCGTAAAATCGAGCAACTCTATTGATGGCTGGGATTCGGTGCTGTCGATTCTGCAGATGCCGGGTGGCGTGCCGGTGGCTACCGTAGCCCTGAACGGCGGCCTGAATGCAGGCATTCTGGCCGCGCAGATACTGGGCACCACCAACGCTGCCATTGCCGACAAGCTGGAGAAATACAAAACCGGCCTGAAAGACAAGGTGATGCGCTCCGTGGATGAGCTCAGAAGGGGCGACCGACACCTGGATTAAGAAATACATTACCCAACAAAAATAAGTAAGGACTTTGCTGAGTTACAGGCAAAGTCCTTACTTATTTTTGTTGATGTTGTACGGGTCAGCTGAACTGTCTGCTTTGTAAACAGACTGAAGAATTTCGGCAGGTTTATAAAATTTTCCAATTCTGAATTTCTAATTCGCCGAAGCCCCTTAAATATCACATTTAAAATAATCGGTGTCGTAGCCTGGCGCAGGCTTGTCGGCTATGCGCACCAGCTTGCTGACAGGGACCTCCAGGCCTGTGGCTAGCTCCAGGTATTCCTGTCCATTTCTCGTGGCAATTGTTTTTAGCAGCGCTTTTACCGAAAAAAACTCGTTTATATCGCTGTAGTACTGCACACGGACATATGCCTTTTGCCGCACCAGTTCCTCCAGTGTCGTCCTGAATTCCTGTTGTTCTGCAGTTTTATCTGTTGTTCTCATAAATATAACCTAGCGTTTTACTTTTATACGGTAATTAAGGAAAGCAGTGTCATTCCATCCGTACTCTGGCTGGCGCAGGCCCGCCAGATAGAAGCCGCTAGGGCAGCATTCAGGTTTATAGGTCGGGCCTTTAGCAGCGGCAAAGTGCTCTGGAGGGCCTTTTTGATTAGCATAATTTCCCCAAGACTAGATAAACAGTATTTCGTGGAGCCTTCCTCATCCGATAAAGTGTATCAAGCCAATCAGGAAAATCCTTTTAATCAAGGTTCAGACAACCTCTACCTTGCTCACGCCACCTGCCAGCTTCTGTATTTTGATCTGTGTGCTGATCCGCTCCTTCAGCGCCTCTACGTGCGAAATAATGCCGATCATTTTGCCGCCTGCCTGCAGGTTCTCCAGCGTGGAGATGGCGGCATCAAGGGTTTCGGCATCGAGGGTTCCGAAGCCTTCATCAATAAACAGCGAATTAATTTGTGTGCGGCGGCCGGCGAGGTCGGAGAGGCCCAGGGCCAGCGCCAGGCTCACCAGAAAACTTTCGCCGCCCGAGAGTGTGTTCATGGGCCGCACCGCCTCTGCCTGGTAAGTGTCCACAATGAGCAGCTCCAGATCTTCTGAAGATGATTTCTGGATGCGGTAGCGGTCGTTGAGCCTGTGGAGGTGCCGGTTGGCCAGCTCCACCAGCCGCGCCAGGGTAAGCCCCTGCGCAAAGCGGCTGAACTTGTTGCCATCTGCCGACCCGATCAGCTGCGAGAGTTGCTCCCAACGGTGGCAAACCTCCTGCTGTGCCTGCAGCTGCCCGGCCAGTTCGTGGTTTTTTGCGCGCTGCTGTGCATCCTGCTCCAGTAGTTGCTGGTAGCGGGCGCGTTGTTCAATCAGGCTGCGCTGCGCTGTTGTTTTGTGCTGGTACAGCTCTTCCAGTTCTGTTGCGGTTTTAGCTGTTAGTTGTCGTTGCTGCAGTGCCGTAAGTTCATGCTGCACATCTGCCAGACTTTTTCGAAGTTCGGTCAGGTGCTTGTCGGTCTGGGATTTGAGGTTGGCCAGTCGCAGGGCCTCGTCCTTGTCGAGGAGCATCTGGCTCAGGGCCTCAATGGTTTCGATTCCCTGCTGCTGCAGCACCCGCAGCAGCCCGTCGCGCAGGTTATCCAACGCAGATTTGCTCTGCTGGTGCGACTGCTGAATTTCCTGCTGCCGCTGATGGTTTTCGCACAGCTGTTGTTTCAGCTGCAGGTGTTTCGTGCGGGCTTCTTCTGCCTGGTTTCTTTTCGAATTTAGTTCCTGCTGGGCCTGCCGGCGCTCCTTTTGCGGGTCCTTCTCTCCGAATAGCTGCGTGCGCTCTTCTTTTAACTTTGTCAGGTTGATGTGTGTCTGCTTCAGGTGTTCCTGCCTTTCTTGCAGGTCCTGCTGCTTCTCGTCCAGCCGGGTTTTCATGTTTTTTACGTTCTCCTGCAGTTGCTGGAACGGGTCGCGCAGGTCTTCGTAGGCTTTGTGCTGCCGCTGGAACTCCGCTACCTGCGCCTCAAATGTCCGCAGCTGCTCCTCCAGCCTGCTGCTCCCGGCTGGGGCGTCATAGGCGGCAGCAAAAGAGGCAGCCATTTCCTGCTGGTCCTGCTGCTCTTCGATGAGTTCGTGCAGCTGTGCCTGCACTTTCTGGAGCTGCGCCTGCTGCATTTTTCCTGACTGCTCCAGCCTGCTTTGCTGGCCCTGCGCCCGGAGTTGATCTTCCCGTACCTGCTGCAGCTGCTGGTTGAGCTGCTCTGCCATGCGGCCAAGGGTGCGGCCCTCACGTAAGGTGCAGTTCAGTTTTTCAAGTTCCTTTCGTTGCTGTTCCAGGCTGCTTGCCAGTTGATCTGGTGCAGTAATGAGAATGGCAACGCCCTCAGACTGCTGCTGGAAGGCCTGCTGCAGGCGCATTAATTCCCTGTCGGTTTCAGCTTTTTGTTGAAGCGCTGCCTCCTGCTGGTGCTGCAGGGTGTGCAGTTGCAACTGAAGGTTGTTCAGGCTCGTCTCCAGCTCTTTTACCAGGAGTTGCTGCCTGTCGCGGCGCTGCACTTCTTCGGTCAGCGTGGTTTTATAGGCTCCTTCTACAAATGGGTGATGCGCGGAACCACACAGCGGGCAAGGCTCGTTTGGCTGCAGGGCATGGCGGGCCTGCTCCAGCTCCTGAATGCGCTGCTGCTGGGCAACCAGTTGCTGCAGGTCCTGCAGCCGTTCAGTCGCAATGGTGTACTTTTGCCGCGTTGTTTCAAGTTGCGTTTTCTGGCTAATGCTGTTTTGGTGCTGCTTCTCCAGTTGCTGCGCAAGCTCCTCCTGCTTTAGCTGCAGGGCGGTATGTAACCGCGAAAGCTCCAGCAGGCGCTCGTAGCGGTTTAGGCGTTGCTGCTGCTCCTGTGGCTGTGCCTCCAGCTCCTCCAGCTTCCGGCCTTTAAGCTGCTCCTGCAGCTGCACCGACACCTGCTGCTTTTGCTCGGTGAGCTGGGCATAAGCTTCCTGCTGCGCTGCCTGCAGTTTGCTTAAAGCCTCCAGTTGCTGCGTATCCTGCTGCAGTTGCTGTTGCAGCGCCTGTTGCTCCTGCTCCAGCTTTTTCTTGCTTTGGGCTGCCTCCGCCAGACTTTTCACCATCAGCCGGAACTCGGGGAGGTGCTGCTGCAGGTCCTGTAGCCGATGGTTCTGCTGCAGCCAGTTTTTATGGCCAATGGCTTTCTGCGTGAGCCCCTGCAGTTCCTGTTGTTTTTGCTGAAGCAGCATTTGCTCTTGTTTCAGCGAAGCGTCGAACTGCTCGTATAGTTTCTTGTTTTCCTGAAACCGGTCGCGGGTGGTTTGTAGCTGGTGGTCGAGTTGGTCTACTTTCTGCAGCAGCGGCTCCAGTTCCTGCAGCGCTGTTTCCTGTAGCTGCTGCTGTTTACCGGCCTCTTCCGCCTCTTTTCCAGACAGTTCCAGCCCGGTCTCCAATACGGGCAGCTGTTTAACCAATGTTTCGAGCTGGGTCTGTACCAGCACCAGCTGGCCGTTGGCCAGTTCAATGCGGGTTAGCTGCCCTTCATACTGCCGCGCCTGTTCGTGCTGCTCCAGTTTCCGGAAATAGGGTTGAAGCTGCGCCAGTTTCTCCTCCTGTGTATGGAGTGCCTGCTTGTGCTGCTGTTCTTTTGCCTGCAGTTGCTGTACTTGCCGCAGCCATTGCACCTGCTCCTGCAGTGCGGCTGCTTCCTGTCGCAGCTGTACTTCCTGTCCCTGAAGCTCGGCTATGGCCGTTTGGAAGGCCGTCAGCTGTTCCTCCGGCAGCAGTTTGGTGTCCTGCAGGCGGCGTTCCATTTCATCTTTCAGGCTGCGCTCTGCTTTGGCTTTCTCAAAGGCGAAGCGGGAAATGTCGGAGTAAATGCCGGTGTCGGTTATTTTCTCCAGCAGGCTGCTGCGCTCGTTGGGGTTGGCCTTCAGGAAGCGTGCAAAATCGCCCTGCGAGAGCATGACGGAGCGCAGAAACTGGTTGTAGTCGAGACCGCAAAGTTCAGCTACTTTGTCGGGAACCTGGCTTGGCTTCAGGTCGAAATTCTTTTCGTCGGCCAGGTCGCATAGCTCCATGTGCACTGCCTGCATGTTGCCATCTGCTTTGCCCCGGCTCCGCCTGATGTGCCATTTGGAGCGGTAACGCCTGCCATTGGCTTCGAACTCCACCTCCGCGGAACTCTCGGCGGTGTGGCGCGTCATGAGCTCCAGCGGTTTGTCGTTGCTGTGGCGGTGTACCAGCCCGTAAAGTCCCACGGTTATCGCATCCAGAATGGTGGTCTTGCCTGCACCCGTTGGCCCGGTTATGGCGAATAAGCCTGCCTCTGCCAGCGGTGCCCGGTCGAAACGGATCTCGTGTTGCCCTTTAAGTGAGTTCAGGTTCTGGAAACGGACAGCAAGGATTTTCATGGGTGGTTTTTTTTAAGACTCAAGTATCTTTAGAGATACAGGTATCAGGATACAGGTTATAAGATTTTTATTATCGGGTAAACCTCACAGTTTCCTTTCAGACCCGTGAGTGTTTGAGCGCTAAAGCATCAGAAGTAGCTTTGGAGGGGCAATTTCATTGGAATAATTCAGATGCCAGAGGTTGCTGCTCTTACCTCCCCACCTTTCTGACTCAGATCAGCTTTCCTTTTCCTGCCCCATCAGTTCCAGCAGCTCCGAGAAGGTAGCCAGGAGTTCCTGGTGATCGCCATCGGGGTACACGCTTTCGCAGCGCTTCAGGAATACCTCTTTTTCCTGAAGCGTGTGCAGGTCGGCTTCCTGCTCCACCTGCTGGTGCAGGGTCTGGCGCTGCGACTGAATGACAGGGGGGCGGTGGATGAGCATTTCGATCTCCGGCTTTAGCTTCAGAACCTCCTCCAGTTGCTGGTTCAGGTCGGGGAGGGGCGTATCGAGTTCTACCTGCACCTCGGCCCAGGCGGTAAGGGAGTATTCGCTGTTATCGTACACGGCCAGCTGCTGTTTCACCTTCTCTAGCGCGCCTTTAATCCGGATCAGTTTGCGGCTGCAGGGCACCTCCAGCTCCAGCAGGTTTGCCAGTTTACCATGTTCAAAATCAAGGATATAGACCAGTTTTCTGTCTGTGACCTCGCTGAAGCTGAGCGGAATAGGGGAGCCGGAGTAGCGGATGTGATGGGTTTTGTTTACCTGCTGCGGCCGGTGCAGGTGCCCGAGGGCCACGTAGTCGAACTCTTTCGGGAACTGATCCGCGCCAATCTGGCCCAGGTTGCCCACATGTATTTCTTTCTCGCTTTCGGAGGCGGTACCGCCGGCTGCAAACAGGTGGCCCATGGCTACCACCGGCACCTGCTGCTCCTTGTAAGGCTGCAGGTGAGGCACAAAAGCCTGGTAATGGGCGGCAATGCCCTGTTTAATGCGCTGCTCCCGCTCTTCGTAGGTCTCGCCGGCCACCGACAGCCGCACATCGCGGTCGCGCAGGAAAGGCACTGCGCACACCACCAGCTGCAGCTTGCCGTTAGTGTCGTGCAGCTCGATCAGCTCGTCCAGCAGGTTTTCGGTGGCACCGCCTATTACTTTGATGTGCAGGCAGTCGAGCAGTTCTTTGGGCGCGTTGAGGGTGGAGACGGAGTCGTGGTTGCCGCCTGTGATGATGACGTGGCGGCAGCAGGTGGAGCAGATTTTGGTCAGGAAACCGTAGTATTGCTTCAGCGCGGTGTTGGAGGGGGCGCCCGTATCGAACACATCGCCGGATATGAGCAGCACCTCTACCTGCTCCTGCTCGATGGTCTGCAGCAGCCAGTCCAGAAAGCATTGGTGTTCTTCTGTGCGTTCGAGGTTAACGAGTCGCTGGCCAAGATGCCAGTCGGAGGTGTGTAATATGCGCATGATCCCGGGTTCCTTTCTCCAATACAACTCCAAGATACAGCAGCAGGACGGAACATGGCAAGCGAAGCCCGTAAAAATTAGTTTTTTGTTTTGTTAATTGCGCCTGCACCTCTAGAGAATTGCGCCTGCTCCATCAAAATAAAACAGATGGACACTCCAAAAATGCAGCGATCGGCAAGCAGCAATTAACAATCAAACCAATTATTCTAATGAAAATGGCCCTCCGGAGCTACTGCTACTGTTTCTGCGGCGGCTCAATAACCGGCAAGCCGGCTTCTTTCAGCTCTTTAAAGCCGCCGATGTTGTAAACCTTTTTAAAACCGGCTTCCTCCATTAGTTTGGCAGCTTTGCCGCTGCGGTTGCCGGTGGCGCAATAGAGGTAGTAGGTTTTAGACTTGTCCCAGTTTTGCATCCGGCTATGAAGCTCCCCGCTCAGGAAGTCGGCGTTTTGGGCTTCCTTGAGGTGTCCTTCCTCAAACTCAGCAGGAGTCCGAACATCAACCAACACAGCATTTTTCTTTTTCGCATGGCTTTCTTTATATGTTTGGGCTGATATCCGTGTAGTTGTAGCCACGGCCGGGTTCTGCTGCTGCGGCGGAGGCGAGCACGACAGCACGATCACCAGAAAACTTATCAGCAATAATCTCATAGAAACAAAGTAGCAGATCTGGGTTCTGAATAAATGCTTTGCCTGGATCTTTTTATAACACAATACCTTAAGCCTGTTCTCTGCCACCCCTCCGGATGATAAAAAAGGATAGCTTCACCCTCTCACTCACTCATTCAAAATTCAAAGTCAACCTCCCGGATAAAACCGGACATCCACGGGCGAGTCGAAAGCGAGGTTCAGCGATTCGGAGGCGTTGCCCTTGTTTATGCCGATGCAGAGCTGGTCCAGGCTGTTGTAGATGCAGCAGGTATCGCCCTCGTCGGCCTGGTTGTAGTTGGCCAGAATTTTGGCGATGGTCTCACGTCCGAAATGGATGGTGTAGGTACGGCCGTGGGAGATGGTCTCGATGCTGTCGCGGGTAATGTTGGTGACCAGGTTGCCGTACTGATCCACGTGTATAACATGGCCTGTAATGGAGTGGTCGTTGAGGCGGAGCTGCCGGTTGAGCAGGTGCCTGAAATTAAAGGTAGGCTCTCCCAGCACCTCTATGTCGCCGCCTTTGGCCAGAAAAACGGCAGCAGGAGCCAGCAGCTCTTTTGCCGGGAACGAGTAAACCTGGCCATGCGTAGCTATTTCCACCACTTTGTCGGGTTTGTCGTCGGTCAGGAGCGAGAGCAGGCCATTGTCGGCCATCAGGAAGTAATGCCCCTTGTAGGAGGCGGCATGGTAGCGCACCTGCTTGCTGCCGTGCGTGTCAACGCCCACCAGGTGCACCGTTCCCTGCGGAAATTCGTGGTATACTGAGCCCAGCACGTACTCTGCCTGCGGTATATTGTAGGGTTCCACGGCATGCGAAATATCCACGATCTGCGCCTGGGCATCGTGGGTGAGAATTCTGGCTTTTACAGCCGCCACGTAGTGGTCAGCGTATCCAAAATCGGAGGTGAACGTAATTACCGCCATATCACGAACTATAATTTGAGCAGATTTGTATTTATTATGTGACAAATTTATTTAATTTAAGCAAAAAATTACCATCGAACTATTTTTAAAAGGAAGCATTTGGTAGAGAAAGTAATAACGCTGGAGAACATCTCCCTTGTAGACTTCCTGGGGACAGGAAATCAAAACATAAAACAGCTTGCCGCCGCATTCCCAAGCAGCAAGATCATTTCCCGCGGGAACGAGATAAAAATTCAGGGTCAGACCCCCGAGATCATTAAAATTCACGACATCCTTTCTTCTCTTATCGATCATTACCACAAGTTTGGTAAGCTTACGCAGAATAGCGTGAACAGATACCTTTCTACTGACCCTTTGTTGGATGATGAAGAAGTAATTACCGCACCAGACGTGATCGTGTATGGCGTAAAGGGCGGTATGATCAAGGCGAAGACCCCTAACCAGCAGAAACTGGTAGATGCCGTAGCCAAAAACGACCTGGTGTTTGCCCTGGGGCCTGCCGGTACCGGCAAAACCTATATCTCGGTGGCCATGGCGGTGCGGGCCCTCAAGAACAAGGAGGTTAAGAAAATTATTATTTCGAGGCCCGTGGTAGAAGCAGGCGAAAGCCTCGGCTTTTTGCCCGGCGACATGAAGGACAAGGTAGACCCCTACCTGCGCCCGATCTACGATGCACTCGAAGACATGATTCCCATTGAGAAGCTCAAATATTACCAGGAGAACAAGATCATCGAGATTGCTCCCCTGGCGTATATGCGCGGCCGAACGCTGAACAATGCCTTTGTGCTGCTCGATGAGGCGCAGAACACCACGCCTGCCCAGATCAAGATGTTCCTGACGCGGATGGGGCCAACAGCCAAGGTGCTGGTAAACGGCGACCGCTCTCAGATAGACCTCCCGCGCAACCAGCGTTCCGGGCTGATGGAGGCCCTGCATATTCTGAAGGACATCAATGGCATCGGCTTCGTGGAGATGACTGCGGAAGACGTAGTGCGCCACCGCCTGGTACGCGACATTGTGAATGCCTACACCAAGCTGGATGAAGAAAGGCGGGCCGCTAAAGAAGAGGAACTGGCGCCGGATGGAGAGCAGCCGCGAGGTTACGGACGACGCAAAACGTTTGAGACTGTTTCTTAGAACTAATGCTAAAGTTGCAGCATTGTACTTTTGTATTTATCAAAAGGCTCCCCGCAAAGGGAGCCTTTTTTGTAGAGAGGAGCAGGTGCAGCAGGAGCCGTAATAGGGTCAGGAGGGGCGGTTTGATTAGAATAATCGGGGCAGGAGGGTAGCCAGAGAATCTGTAATTTTAAGTCAGGAAAAGCAACCCAGACCATCGGTCTTGTTCGTATAATTGTTTTTCAAGCCAGCGATATATTGCCTGTCATACATAGTAGAAAAAATTTATGCTCAAACAAAAGGTAGAGGCGTCTGAAGCAATAACTGATGTCATCAGAATAGAAAATGAAAAGGATCTGCGCCTGGCAATGGGGGTGAGGCAACAGGTCTTTGTGCAGGAACAGGGAGTGCCTGCAGAGGCCGAATATGATTTATTTGAAGACAGCGCCGTGCATTACCTGGTAACCTCCGCAGGCGTTCCGGTGGGTGCGGCCCGCTGGCGCCTGACAGCCAAGGGAGTTAAGCTGGAGCGGTTTGCCGTGCTGGCAGCTTATAGAAACAAAGGTATTGGCGAGAAACTGCTGGCCGCAGTTGTGCGGGATGTACAGGCCCGGCACCCGGAAAATAAAATCTACCTGCATGCGCAACTGCCTGCCGTGCGGTTCTACAGCCGCCACGGCTTCTTGCCGGAGGGCGAAAAGTTTAGCGAGTGCGACATCGAACACTATAAAATGTACTACAAAGGCCAATGAAGCTGCCCTGGGCACCATACCCGTTTGTGCGTATCACGCTATGTTTCATAGCAGGCATTCTGATTTATATTTCTACAGGCAAGGAATTCAGGCATAGCCAGGAGTTCCTTCTTCTTTTTATGGCAGTCTTTGTGCTGGCCTGGCTGGTGAGCAGATACCTTAAAACGGCGCGTGCCACGGCAGTAGCCGGCACACTGGGGCTGCTCTGTTTTGTAGCAGGCGGCACCTGGCTCACGCACGCGCACACCGCTTCGCACCGGCCCGACCATCTGCTGCAGCTGCCAGCCCAGCCTTCTGCTTACGTAGGCGTGGTAGATGATTTTGTGGTGCAGAAACCAGGCTACCAAAGCACAGTGCTCCGGGTGGAGCAGGTCCGAACTGCTAGCGGATGGCACCAGGTAACAGCCAACGTACAGCTATCGGTGCCACATGATTCTGAGAACAAATACGAGGTGCGGTATGGTGACAGGCTCCTCATACGGGGTGCTCCACAGGGCGTGCCACCACCAGCCAACCCCAACCAGTTCGATTACCGGCAGTACCTGGCCAACAAGAACATTTACCACCGGCATTTCCTGCAGCCACAACAGTACCGGGTACTCGGCTCCGAACCTGCAAACCTGGTGAAATTCTACAGCATTATGCTGCGCCGGAAACTGGATGCGCTTCTGCAGGAGTCGATACAGGAGCGGCGGGAATATGGCATCTCAGCAGCCCTGATCCTGGGTGTTAAAGATGATATGGACAATGCGATCCGCTCTGCTTATGCCAGCACCGGCACCATGCATGTGCTGGCGGTGTCGGGGCTGCATGTCGGCATGATTTACCTGCCTTTGTCGCTCCTGTTTAAGCATTTTCGGCGGAATAAAAGCCAGCGTATTCTGGGGGCTGCGGCCATTGTTGCCGTGCTGGTACTGTATGCTTTTCTGACGGGGCTTTCGCCCTCCGTGCTGCGCGCAGTGCTCATGTTCTCGCTCGTAACCGTGGCACAGGCTATGCGGCGCAAAACGAACAGTTACAACACGCTGGCTATCGCTGCCTTCGTACTCCTGGTTCTAAATCCGTATTATTTGGTGGAGGTAGGGTTCCAACTCTCGTTTCTGGCGGTATTGGGTATTGTATACCTGCAACCCAGGTTATCAAGGCTGTTTGATTTTTCCGGCTTACAGCCACAGTCTTTTAATCTTAAAGAAACCACGAAAGCTCCCTGGCTGATAGCTAAAAATATGGTCTTTGGTATGCCACAGGCAGTATGGGGGCTATTTACCGTGTCGGTGGCGGCACAGCTGGCCACTTCCCCGCTCGGAATTTTCTATTTCTACCAATTTCCGGTTTATTTCTGGTTTGCAAACCTGCTTGTCGTGCCGCTGGCCATGCTGGTGCTGTATGTGGGGGTGGCGGCCTTGTTTCTTTCGTGGGTGCCGCTACTGGGCGGGGCCTTGTTCCGGCTGCATTCTGGGCTGATCTGGTGCATGAATGAGTTTAACTTATGGGTGGAGCGGCTGCCAAATGCCGTTGTACAGGGTATCGACATAAATGCGCTGCAGACCTGGCTGCTTTATGGCATCCTGCTGCTATTATTCTTTTTCATGGCCTACAGGCGTCTCAGTTACCTTGCCTTAGCTGTATTGGTTACGGCGGTGCTGGCCTTTCAGCAGATGCAGAAAAGCAGCCAGCAATTCCGGCAAAAGCGGCTCGCTGTTTATAACCTGCGCGGCAACACGGCCTTTTCGCTTGTACATGGAAAGGAGGCGGCCGTTGTAAGCAATGCTGCGCTGCACCAGGCTGCGCCAGACTTCACATTCAATATGCAGCCGCACCTGTGGCAGCAAGGGGTCCTGAAGCCCGATTTCATTCAAATAAATTCATCAGTACGCCCGGCGGGAGCAGCTTACGCTTTACTGCCCGACAGCAACAGCATGTATCAGTGGCAGGGCTTGCGCCTGCTGGTACTCACCAAGCCGCTGAAGGTGCAGCCACCGGAACTGCTAAACCCCGATTTTGTGCTGCTTACTAATAATGCCCGTGTTGTGCCGGAGGACCTGCAGGCACTTCAGTTCAAAAAACTTATTCTCGATGCTTCGAACAGCCCCTGGTACCTGGAGCGCCTGAAACCTCAGCTGCTTGCCCTCCGGATTCCTTTTCATGATGTAAATGTGGACGGCGCTTTTTTGCTAGATATGGAGTAGCCTTGCTATTCGTTTAACTCCCAGGCGCAGGGAACAGAAAAGGCCTCCGGAGGGGCATTTTCATTTGAATAATTTGGTGATTAGTGGTTAACGCCGTAGGCTGAGCCGTTCAATAACTGAATAATTGGAGTGCATTAAAAGTCCCGCCTCCTGCCCCTTGTGTCCGTTTACTTAAATGCCTTACCTTTGTACCTGTACAAGCAGCAATTACCATGAGCAACATGACTCCTTTAAGCGAACTAGGCGAATTTGGCTTAATCAAACTGATAAAAGATAAAGTAACCATTCAGCAGGGCTCTACCATCAAAGGCATCGGTGACGATGCCGCCGTGCTGGAGCCAACCGAAAGGCAAGTGGTTGTGTCGAGCGATATGCTGTTGGAAGGGGTGCATTTCGACCTGATGTTCTGTCCGCTGAAGCACCTGGGTTATAAGGCTGTGGCCGTGAATGTGTCGGATATCGCCGCCATGAATGCCAGGCCGACCCAGATAACAGTGAACATCGCCTTGGGCGCCAAGTTTACGGTAGAGGCGGTGGAGGAACTCTACGAAGGCATCCGGCTGGCCTGCGAAAACTACAAAGTAGACCTGGTCGGCGGCGACACCACTTCTTCCAGAACAGGACTGGTGATTAGCGTGACGGCCATTGGTGAAGTAGCAAAAGGCGAGGCGGTTTTACGCAGCGGTGCTAAAGAAAATGACCTGATCTGCGTGACCGGCGACCTGGGTGCGGCCTACCTGGGCCTTCAGATTCTGGAGCGCGAAAAGCAGGCCTTCCTGGCCAACCCCGACATGCAGCCTGAACTCGAGGAAAGGCAGTACATAATCGGCCGACAGCTACGCCCCGAAGCCCGCATGGACGTGGTGTATGACCTGAAGGAGCGGGGCATAAAGCCTACCGCTATGATCGATGTGTCGGATGGGCTGGCCTCAGAGCTGTTTCATATCTGTGCCCAATCGGGGGTGGGAGCCACTATTTACAAAGATAACCTGCCCGTAGATGAGCAGGCACTGGAGGCGGCCATGGAGTTTAAGCTCGACCCGATCACTTGCATCCTGAACGGTGGGGAAGATTACGAACTGCTCTTTACGGTGCCGCTGGCAGACTACGACAAAGTGAAGAACCACCCGGATATTTCCATCATCGGGAAAATTACGGCAAAGGGCGACGGTATTAACCTGGCAAACAAGCACGGGCAGTCGTTCCCGTTGCAGGCCCAAGGCTGGAAGCACTTTTAGGCGCTTCGCGCTCAATTAAAAATTCAAAATTAGAAATGTAAAAATACGAGATATGGCATTCCTTCTGGGGGCAACGTACGCTATAATCGGTTATCAGAGGGTACTCACTAGCCTTTCAGACAGCAGGAAATCAGCAACACCTCCTACATCACTTTTAATTTCTAATTTTGAATTTTTAATTCAGGCGAAGCCTATTACCGGTACTGGCAGAGGTAAGAAGTAGGTGCCGCTACCCGTACTTTGAAAGAAACATGAGCCGGCACTTCAAATTTCTGGCCCTGGCCAAACACCTGCCACTCCTGCGCGCCGGGTAACAGCACAGTCAGTTCACCTTCTACTATCAGCACGGTTTCATGCTCGGAGGTGCCAAACTCAAATTCACCTTTGTCCATTACGCCAACGGTAGACCTGCCGGCCTCCGTGTTATAGCCCAGCGACTTTACAGCACCATCAAAATATTCGTTTACCTTAATCATGTGATCTTGTTGGTTTGGTTGATTCAGGCTGCTAAGTAAGGGTTTTTTTAGCATCAACTCCAAACAACTTTTTGCGGGCTTACAACTTTACGCGTTGCCTGGTACGCGCTGATTTATAGATGGCCTCCACTATCCGGATATCGCGCATACCTTCTTCGCCTGGCACCAGCATGGGCTTGTTCTGCATAATCGAGAGAGCGTCGTTGTCCATCTGGTTGGCCTGCTGCCAGGGCACTTCATAGGTGTGGTGTATTTCGCCTAATGGGCTGCTGCCTTTTATGCCGCCGTAACTCTGGAATGGGTCCAGTTTTATGTCTCCTTTCTGGCAGGAGATGTTCAGGTAGTTGATGCTCTCGCCGAAGCTGGTTTTAATGTTGGCCATCACGCCGCCCGGAAACTCCAGAATGGCCGTCGTGGTCTCGTCGAGGCCGTCTTTATAGATTTCGGGCCGGGTAGTGGAGGTTTCGGCCGATACCACGGCAATCGGTTCCATGTTGGTGCCAAGACGGGCTCCTTGAATAGAATACACCCCCATGTCGTAGAGCGCGCCTCCGCCCATCTCCTTTTTCTGTTTCCAGTGGTCGGTGCGCCGGTCGCGGTAGCCGGCTCCGCAGGTTACCTGCTGCACATTTCCGAGCAGCTTCTCCTTTACAAGGCGCTGAAACTCCTGCGTGTTCGGCTCGTGCTGCATGCGGTAGCCAATGGCCAGCGACTTTTTGTTTTTGTTGCAGGCATCAATCATTGTTTTACACTCCTGGGCCGTCATGGCCATGGGTTTTTCGCACCAGGCATGCTTGCCCGCGTTGGCTGCCCGCACCACATACTCGCGGTGCATCGACGGCGGCAGCACCACATACACCACATCAATGTCGGGGTTGTTGGCTATCTGGTCAAAGTTGTCGTAGTTGTAGATGTTCTTATCGGGGATGTTGTATTTCTGTTTCCAGGCTTCGGCTTTGGCAGGTGTGCCGGTTACGATTCCGGCCAGGTAACAATGTTTGGTCTGCTGCAGGGCCGGGGCGAGCAGATCGGTGCTGTAGTGGCCGAGGCCCACGAGCGCCACGCCAAGCTGGGTTTTCTGTGGCCGCGTGGCAGAAAGAAGCGTATGGGGCGAGAATAAGACGGCGGCACTGCCCAAGGCCAGGCTCTTCAGGAGGTTTCTGCGGGAAAAACTGGTCATAGATTCCGGAAATTAATGGTTGATAGGACAGGTTAACTCAACGTTATACTTTCTATTGTTGCATTCTGTTGTAGAAGAAGCGGCGGCACCCGTAAAAATACTTGTTTCATGGCCCATGCTCCACTAACCGATTAGCCCGGGCGCAGGTCCACTGTCCGCAAAAGGAGCAGGATGTGTTGCCCTTTGCCATCTTGTTTCCGCTCGTGCCAAGCCAGCTCCGGAAGGCCATTTTGATTCGAATAATTGCTGCGAGATCCTTTATGACCTGCATTCTGTCTTTCTCAGGCCTGCACGGGCAGCTTTACTCCGGCAAGCGCTTCTATGATGTACTCAGCTATCGAAGCCTGGTGCTTGCTGCGGATGGTATCCTCGTTAACAACAAAGCCAGGGGCAGCCGGGTCAGCATCTATCGAATATTCCCCGCCATCTCCCTTAATCGATTCCATGGTCTTAGCGCCTGTTTTCTGCAGTAGTGCTCTGGCCCGCAGATCCAGCGCAGTCCAGACAAGTTTTTCGGCTTCAGACCTTGCCCTCATTTTTTCAGAGTGATTTTTCTGCGCCTCCGCCCGTACCGTTTCCGGGTCCAGTTCATTCACCTCGCAAATCTGCTTAAATATGGCCAGACCTTTATTTTGCTGATTTTCCATTGTTGGTAAAGTTTTTTAAAGTTCTTACGAAAGACCCGGCAGAAAGTCAGCTGAGACCTGCTTATGATCAGGAAATCACCTGTTTAAAGCCACGGCAGCAATTTGGTTCTGTAGCCTGAAGTTGTGGCCAACAACCGTTTATACCACAGTTTTGTTAGTGCTTTTTTTAGATTTAGCGGCGCTTTAAATTAGATTTAATGAAGATGTCCCTTGGTATGATAGTATAAAAAGAAGATTATGGCACGCCAATTGCAAATGCTCCGCTATATAGCAAATAAGTTTTTCAACTTAATGAATGATGTTATGAAAAAGGTCACCTTAATAATGAGTATGATGCTGATGGTAGCCATCGCAGGTACCAGTGATGTACAGGCTCAGGAAAAGAAAAAGTGGAGCCCCCAGGCAAAAGGTGCTGTAATAGGTGCCGGCACCGGCGCTGCGGCGGGTGCTGTTATCCATAAAAGAAACCGCGTGGTGGGTGGTGTTGTAGGTGGTGTGGTTGGCGGCGGCGCCGGGTATGCCATTGGCAAGCACATCGACAATAAAAATAAGGAAAAAGAAGCAGAGGCCGCCCGCATAGCCGCTGCCAACCGAGCCGCCGCCGATAGGGCTGCTGCAGAAAGAGCCAGGTCAAACAGGGCCGAAACCAGCCGGGCTGTGGCCACCAGCAAACCTGCCGCTCCAGCCAAAAATGTTTATACAAGCCAGGCCTATGCTGCTGCCCCAGCACAAGGGGAGTTCGAAATGGCCAATTTCACTTCTGTGTATGATGCTAATGGCAATATTGTGCCAAACATGCTAAGTGCAGCGTACCTGCCTAACCCAAACTATGGCGATCGCACCAAGCCTTATGCTAGCTCGGAGTACAGAAGGAAAAGCTGGTAAGCAGAAGTTTTACTATAGCGTTAGCCCAGGCGCGTGCGCCTGGGTTTTTGCATAGAGGCAGCTGCCGCCTTTCAATTAAGGTAGTAATCCTGCCTATTCTCAACTAACAACGTAATGTTATGAAATCAATACTCTATAGTTTCGTTATAGCCCTCGTTTTTGTATCCTGCTCCGGCAAAGAAGAAGCGGTGAATGTGCAGGCGCTGAACCAGCAGTTTATCAGCGCCTGGAATAATAAAGATGCCTCGGGTTTGGACGCCATGCTGGCAGATGATGTGCACTTTCTGCAGGGAGAGGTGCACTACCGGGGCAAGGCAGAAGTTGCGCAGCAGTGGGTGCGGGAAACAATTGGCACCATCACCGACCTGAAGACCAATGTCGTTAGCTCCGGAACCGATAGCCAGCTTGCCTACGAAGGAGGCACTTACTCTGTGGATGTACTACCTGCCGGACCAGATCAGCCTTATGGTATCGGGGAAGGGAATTATATCCTGCTCTGGAAAAAAGGAGCTGATGGCGCATGGAAACTCAGCTATGCCCAACTGGAAGGGCTGCCGGTGCAGGTTAAAAATCAATAAAGACACCTTGAACAGGAGAAAACGCATGGCACCAAAGGCATAGAAACATCTATGCAGGAGCGTCTACAACAGCAAAGGCCGGCATAATTGCCGGCCTTTGCTGTTGTAGACGCTCCTGTATGTGGCAGATACAAACGGCTACCGGTTAGGAAGAGAGTAACGAGGCAGGCTGCAGATGAATTATTCAAATAAAAATGCCCCTCCAGAGCTTATTCCTGCTGCACGATGCCGGTAATGCAAGACTACTTGGCTTCCTGCCGGCGTCCTGATTTTGATAGGCGCTGCCAGATTTCATTTATCTTGTTGCCGGTGCTGCTGAGGCCGCTGTGGTGCCAGTCGCCCTCTTTCAGGTCATAATCGAAGGTGAGTTGCTGGCCAACTCTGCTGGAGTCGCGGGAGAAGAACTCGATGTTTTCGGTGTACTTGCCATTACGGGTGGTGTAGGTGCCGCCGCCGGTACCAAAGAATCCTGCCGTTTCGGAGTTGAAGGCGATCCATTGGAACCTGTTGCCCGCCAGCATCTTAATAGTTTTGCGCGGGCCGGGGGTAATGGTGCCCATCTGGCCTTCCTTTGTTTCGCGGCCGTTGATGCGCCAGGCCCCTGTCAGCGGTGTCTGGTCGTTTCCAGCCGGAATTTTCTCCCAGGTTTCGGTGGTTCCCGCTCCTGAATTTTGCTGCAAACTGTTTTTTTGCAGCTTATACGAACTGGTAACGGTGTTGCCAACAGCGGTGGAGTCGAGGGTGTTGAATTCGAATTTTTCTATCAGCCTGCCATTCTCTACGGTATAGGTGCCGCCATAAGTGCCCTTGAAATTTTTCTGTTCCTTGTCGTAAATGGCCACCGAGAAGAAGCCGTCTGCCACCAGTTTTACCGCTGTTTCGCCGGCTGTAGCCTTGCCGTTGTTGCCTGTGCGATTGCTAAGTTTCCAGGCTCCCTCCAGTGCTGTGGCCGCTTTAGTGGACTGCTGTGTCGTGAGCAGGTTGTCTGGTGTTGCTACGGTTTCTTTTTCAGGCATGGTAAAGCCCATCAGCAGGACCAGGCACAGGCATAGCATCTTTTTAACGGGCATTCGTCTATAGGTTCTCATAAGAATATTTCAATTGGCTTTTAAGTACAACGAAACGAATACATTGAAGTTCGCTTATAGTACTGGTTTGCAACGATCTGTGTTGCCGCAGAACACGGCTGGGAAGACCGCCTGTCGAATTATTTAAATGAAACAGGGCCCCACGACCCTCTGATGCTGCTCCTGCCTGTAGACCCGTTAACAGTATGAGACGGCTTTTTGAGCTGGAGATTACCCGTGCCACCAGTGCGGGCGGCATAAGAATTAATATCTTTATTTTGCTATTTCTATTAACTGTTGGTAATATTATACATTGTTAATCTAAAAAGCTTTTTTTAAGACTTTGCTATGAAAAGAATATTTGTAATTGCTGTAGCTTCGGCTGTTTTCTATTCCTGCTCTACCCAAACCGAAAAGCAGGAAACAGAAGAGACAGCGGTGGCCGAATCGGAAACGCTCACGCCGACACTCACCAAAGTTTGGGAAACGGACAGTGTGATGACAACAGCTGAATCGACGCTGTACGACAAAGACTCCAAAATAATCTATGTCAGCAATATCAGTGGCAATTCGTCAGAGAAAGACGGGGTGGGGTTTATCTCTACCATGAAATCGGATGGTGCAATAACTGAGCATAAGTGGGTAACCGGCCTGAATGCCCCCAAAGGAATGGCACTAATGGGCGGCAAACTGTTTGTGACCGATATAGATGAGTTGGTTGAGATTGATGTAGCCAGCAGAAAAATAACCAAGCGCTACCCCGTGCAGGATGCTGTATTCCTGAACGATGCGGCTACAGACGGAAAAGTGGTTTATTTCTCTGATTCCAGAACAGGCAAGGTGCATTCGCTTGAGAACGGCACGGTGACGCTGGTGGCCGAGGGGCTGGAGAATATTAACGGACTCGCCTTTAACGACGAAGGACAACTGTTTCTGTTAGATGGAAAAGGGCTCCACCGCTACATAATGGCCGATGAAAACACCGAGACGCTGAACGAAGCCGTAACCGGCGGAGACGGTCTGGTGATTCTGGACGACAGCACCTTTATTGCCAGCCGCTGGGATGGCGAGGTTTATTTAATCCGCAACGGAAAAGAGCACCTCCTGCTCGACACCAAAGACCAGGGAGCCAACACAGCCGACATAGATTATATAGCAGACGAGCAACTGGTGCTGGTCCCTACCTTCCGAAACAACAAGGTGGTGGCCTATAAGCTCAGATACTAAGGTACTGCTAAAAGCTGAACAGCACTTTTGCTGCACAGGGGCTACCTAAGCGGAGGCAGCTGTTTACTAATTTTGCTCCAACAGGGCAGGCTATCTTGAGCCTGCCCTGTTGGCTTTTAGGCCTGTGAGTATAGGTATTCAATTCAAAGCAAAGGTGTTATTGAGAAGATGTCAGATAAAAGACTTCAGCCTTCCTTCTCGGATCCGGGAGCAATTATTCGAATGAATAAGGCCCTCCGGAGGATTTTTGGCATGTATGGCGCTAGATGCTTTTTGCCTGGACCTTTCTATAGGGTTCTACCCCAAAGATTTACAGGATTCTCAGGATTAGTGCAGCATAAGAGGTGCCGCAGCCTTCCAAAATTTCTAATTTGGCGTAGCCCCTAAGCGTAGCCTCGCTGAGATTGTTTTCAGCTGAAAACTGTACACGCTGTCGTACACCCGAAAAAAGACAAGTATTTCTTTAAGGCTGCCTGGTCATCCGTTTTCAAATTTTCACATCTTCAAGTGTCCAAATCGGGAAATCTTCAAATTAAAAAACTTCGTGCCATTTCCCGGTTTCGGCATATTCTTTAATCACCTGGTTTCTTTTCCTCAGCAGCCGGGTCATGTAGTGCTCCAGTAGAAGCTTGTCGGCCAGCGACCCTAACAGGCCTAAGGGGGAGGTGAAGTCGAAGATGTCGGTCATGCGGGTGCCGCCTGCCACCTGCTCGAACAGGTGCTGGTGCCGGAAACTTTTAAAAATGCCGCTGACCATTTCATCGGCGAAATAATAAGGCCTGTTGTAGGCTGTGATTTTACTTGTCAGGGTTTGCCAGATGCCAAAATGCCGTGCCCGCCAGGTTACGGTTTCGTGCAGCCCGATCAGGCCTGTGGTTACGCCAGCTATGGCACGCTCCCCTGTGTGCCTGGTAGAGATAACGTGCAGCTCAATGCTTCTGGAAAGGTCGAAGCAGATTTCAATAGGGGCGTTTACTATAAATTGCTGGGTAATGAGGGGCATCGTCGGTTTAAAGGTTACGGGCTGGTGAACCGAGCAGGTAGTGGCCGTTTTTGTGCAAATATACTACATAAACTCTTGTTCCGAACCCTGGCATGGCACCTTCCACCTATAGCTTCCTCTCCAAAGTAAAAAAAGAAATTATAAATTTTATGAATATTCGTCCGGATACTATTTTTGCTAATAAAAATTAAATTCATATATTCACAAGTTCCTAGCAAATGTTTGTTCAAGATAGAGCATGATATCAGCAGATTATGAAGGTTAAAATCTCCTGTTCTTTCGGAAGCCTGGTGGCAGCGGTTTTGGCGGTGCATGCCGCTTTTGCGCAGTCTGCCGCACCCGACACAGCTTTTTTAAGTCCGGCAAAGGCGCAGGCCCTGGCGGTGTACCGGCAGGCGGTGGGGGAGCAGTCGCATCTCTTTAATGGGCCGGCGTATATCAACCACAGCAAGCACTACTTCAGAGATCACCAGTTTTTCATAACAGATTCGCTTTCGGAAGGGGCTGCTTTTTACGACGGGGCCTGGCACACCGGGGTTCCTTTGCTCTACGACCTCATAACAGACGAGGTGATAACGGCCAATCAAGGTGCCCTGCAAAAGCTGCTGCCTGAGAAACTGACTTCCTTTTCTATAAAAGGTCACACCTTTGTGCACTTGCCGAAAGACAGCCTGGCAAATACGCCACTCCAGCCTGGCATGTATGAGCTGCTGTACAGCCAAACTACAAAAGTATATGCCAAACGCTCCAAGCAGCCGCAGGAACTGGTGGAAAAAGGGCAAATGACCGGCTTTTATGTACCGGTAAACAAATATTATATCCTGAAAGACGGCCGCTACCACCCGGTAGGCAGCCAAAGCGCTGTGCTGAAAGTGTTTAAAGACGAGAAGAAGCCGCTGAAAAAGCACCTGAACGCTCAGAAACTACGGTTCAGCAAGCAAAAAGAGGCAGCCATAATAGAAGCTGCTACATTTTATGATGCGCAGCAGCTATAGCATGCAGGGCCTGCCACGCAATTATTCTAATGAAAACGGCCCTCCCGAGGTAAATGTAGCTGCTGCTGTACCTCTGGTCGCTCAATTATTCTAATAAAAACAACCCTCCGGAGGCAAAAGCTGCTGCTGATGCACCTCCGGTTTTTAGTAAGCAAAACACTTTTTTTAGAAGATACTACTTTCTGAAACGCTACATGAGGCAATTCTACAGAGGCATTTTACTGCTCCTACTTACAGCTATCAGCTGCCTTCCGCACGCCTTTGCCCAGGAGGCGAAGCAGCCGCCAGTAAGTGTAAGCCTGAACCAGCAGCCATTCCCGGAGTTTGTCAGGGCAGTAGAGGCTGCCACAGACTACCGCTTTTTCTACAACCCTGCCTATTTAGACAGCCTGACAGTGACGGTGCAGGTGAAGGATAAGCCGCTGGAAACGGTGCTGGAGCAGGTGCTTGGGAACACAGCCTTTAAATTTGCGATCGATGCCCAGAATAAGGTGTACATCACCAAAGGGAAGCAGATACAGGTGAACCTGCCGGAAGGCTTCTTCGAAATACAAACAGGAACCACGGAGAAACGGCCAGTGTTGGCGTCAGACTTTATGCCTGCTGATGTGGGGAGCAGACGAAGGGCATCTTCTGAACTAAAACTTTATGAGGTCGGCGTCAGATCAGCTAAAGCGGCTGGTAAAGCAACTCTGTCGGGGCGCCTGCACAATGCCGCCACCGGAGAGCCTGTGATTGGGGTGTCGGTGTACCTGGAGTCTCCCATGATCGGCACCGTGTCGGATCAGGATGGGTTCTACACGCTCAGTTTGCCGGTGGGCCGCCATCAACTGATCATAAAAGGGATGGGCATGCAAGCCACCAAACGCCAGATACTGCTCCACTCCGACGGCAAGTTAGACATAGCCCTGGAAGAAGATGCCCGAATGCTGAAGGAGGTGCTGGTGGAGGCCGACAAAGACAAAAACGTAACGGGCCTGCAGATGGGGGTGGAGAAACTCGATATCAGAACCATCAAACAGGTACCGACTGCCTTCGGCGAATCCGATATTCTGCGGGTGGTGCTTACCTTGCCCGGTGTGAAATCAGTGGGAGAGGGCAGTACTGGTATGAATGTGCGGGGCGGGTCCACCGACCAGAACCTGATTCTCTTTAACGGTGCCACTATTTACAACCCCTCGCATTTGTTCGGTTTCTTCTCGGCTTTTAACCCCGATATTGTTCAGTCGGCCGAGTTGTTTAAAAGCGCTATTCCGGCTCGCTATGGCGGGCGGCTGGCTTCTGTGCTCGAAATTAAAACACGCGAAGGAAACAAGAAGAAACTGGCAGGCGCTGGTGGCATCGGGCTATTAACGAGCCGGCTCACCCTGGAAGGGCCTATCGTATCAGACAAAACATCCTTTATTATAGGAGGCCGAAGCACCTACTCCAACTGGCTGCTCCGGCAGTTGCCCAGCGATTCTTTTAACAGCAGCACCGCCTCTTTTTATGATGTAAATGCACACATAAGCCACGAGATCGATGAAAAGAACAGCCTCAGCGTGACCGGCTATACCAGCAAAGACGCCTTCCGGCTCAGCGCCGATACCTTGTACCGGTTCTCAAATCATAATGCCAGCGTTAAGTGGAACCGCACCTTTGACGAAAAGCTGTTTGGGGAGTTTACAGGAGCCTTCAGCCATTACGGCTACGGCATTACCAGCAACAAAAACCCTGAGAATGCTTTTGAGCTGGACTTTGGCATGAACCAGGGCAATGTGCAGGCAGACTTTACGTATTTCCCGAATCCGAAGCGAACAATCAATTTTGGCATCAACTCCATTCTATACAGTGTCTCTCCAGGCAGCTTTATGCCGAACAGCCCAGAATCGTTGGTAGCTCCCGATAAGCTGCAGAACGAGAAGGCATTGGAAACAGCCATTTACCTGTCGGAGAAGTTTGATCTCACCGATCGTCTTTCGGTGGAGGCAGGACTCCGTTATTCGCTTTATAATGCCCTGGGGCCGAGGAGGGTGCTGAGCTACGCCACCGATGCGCCCCGAACAGAAACTACCGTGCAGGACACTGCCTACTACAAAGCCGGCGATCCGTTTGCCACTTACCATGGCCCGGAGTACCGGCTCTCAGCCCGCTACGGGCTGTCAGATAATTCGTCGGTAAAACTGAGCTATAACCGGCTGCGGCAGTACATCCACATGCTCTCCAACACCGTGTCTATGTCGCCTACAGATGTCTGGAAGCTGAGCGACTCCAATATACGGCCGCAGGTGGGCAACCAGGTGGCATTGGGCTATTACCAGAATTTCAGAGCGAACACGCTGGAGCTGTCGGTAGAGGGCTATTACAAAACCATGCGCGACTTTCTGGATTATAAAAGCGGAGCTTCCCTTTTTATGAACCACCACATAGAAACCGACGTGGTAAACGCGCAGGGCAAAGCCTACGGCGCCGAAGTGATGCTGAAAAAACTGTCGGGCAGGCTCAACGGCTGGATCAGCTATACCTACTCCCGCACCCTGATCCGGGTAAACACCTCGGCAACGGCCGAGGTGATCAACAACGGCGCCTACTACCCGAGCAATTTCGACAAGCCGCACGATTTTACCCTGATCAGCAACTACCAGTTCAGCAAGCGCATCAGCACCTCGTTTAACTTCACCTACAGCACCGGCCGGCCCATTACGCTGCCCATAGCCAGATACCAGTACGGCAACAGCCAGCGCGTACTTTATTCCGACCGCAACGCTTACCGCGTGCCAGACTATTACCGCGCCGACATCGCCATTAACCTGGAAGGAAACCACCGCATCCAGAAACTGGCCCACAGCTCCTGGACACTGGCCGTTTATAACCTGACCGGGCGTAAAAATCCTTACTCTGTTTTCTTTAAAGCAGAAGAGGGTGAGATCAGAGGGTACCAGCTCTCTATTTTCGGCCAGCCTATCCCGACTTTAACCTATAACTTTAAATTTTAAGCCGCATGAATATTCAGCTTCGCACGCCTGTTCTCTGGCTCTTCCTGCTGCTGCTTGGCAGCTGCATCGATCCGTTTCAGCCGGAGGTGGTAGAGCGGCCAAATAATTACCTGGTAGTAGATGGCTATATTAACAGCGGCGGCGAACTGACCACCTTCCGGCTATCGCGCACCCAGAACCTGACGGAGAAAGGGGAGCCTGCTGCAGAATCAGGTGCCACGGTAGTGGTAGAAGAGGAGGGAGGCGCAGGGTATGCGTTGCCGGAGCTAACGGCAGGTGTGTATGCTGCCAGGCTTCAGTCGCTAAACCCGGAGCGGCAGTACCGACTTTACATTAAAACAACTAACGGCCGGGAATATGCCTCCGACTTTGTACCCGCTACGCCTACACCCCAGATAGATGAGGTGGCCTGGCAGGCAGAGAGCGATGGCCTGCTGATAACCGTCAGCACGCACGACGATCAGAACAACACCGGCTATTACCGCTGGGAGTACGAAGAAACCTGGGAGTTTACAGCAGCGGAGAAAGCCACCGTGGAAATAGTAAACGGCCAGGTTCGGGACATTACGCCTGAGAGCGAAAATATTTATACCTGCTGGAGAACGGAGCCGTCTACCACTATTCGTTTGGGTACTACTACAAAAAATGCCAGTGATATTCTCCGCAATTTCCCAGTTCATAAAATCGCGTCAGATTCAGATAAGCTGCGCATCGGGTACAGCATTCTGGTGAGGCAGTTTGCACAGACCCGTGCGGCATACGAGTACTGGGAAAACCTGAAGCGAAACACAGAAGACATCGGGAGCCTTTTCGACCCGCTGCCATCGCAGCTCACAGGTAATATCCAAAGTCTTTCGGAGCCGGACGAACTGGTGATAGGATTTGTGAGTGCTAATTCTGCAACAGAGAAGCGGATGTTTGTGAGTAAATCGGAGCTGCCGAAAAACTGGCAGGCGCCCCGCCTTCTCTGCGTGGCAGATTCGACTAATCTGCCAGTAAATGGCGCCGTAGAAAAAATGAAAAACGAAAAATATTATGTGTTGAAAAAGCGAATTTTGGGCGAAGGCAATGTGCTGTTGGGCTATCAGGCCAAGTTCAGAGGCTGTGTGGATTGCAGAGAATACGGCACCAATGTAAGGCCTGAATTCTGGCCGCAGTAATTTCTAACCTGATAACCATGAAGGCGAATTTAATCTCTCAAATAATAGCACGCGCAAGTAAACCTGTCAGCCGTCACTCTCTGAAGTTAATCAGGTGCCTGCTCTTTCTTGTTGCCTTTTGTGCTACAGGTAGCAGGACGGTTGGCCAGGGGGCGAACCCGCTTACAAGCATCGTCAGCAGTTTCGACAAGCACCGAAAAGAGATAATGCAGGAAAAGCTGTTCCTGCACATCGATAGGCCGTCGTATGTAAGCGGAGAAACCATGTGGCTTAAGCTTTACAACCTGGACGGGACGCTGCACCAGCCCCTGGACCTGAGCAAAGTTGCGTACGTGGAAGTGCTTGATACTGCCAACCAACCGGTGCTGCAGGCAAAAATAGCCCTTAGAGAGGGTATAGGGCATGGTTCTTTTGTGCTTCCTCTCACACTTGCCTCCGGCAACTACAACGTGCGGGCGTACACAAGCTGGATGAAGAACTTTAGCCCGGATTTCTATTTCGAGCAGCCTGTAACCATCGTAAATACGTTTACTAACCTTGGCTTAAAACCAGTTAAAGACACAGCGGCTTTTGCCCTGCAGTTTTTCCCGGAAGGCGGCCACCTGGTAAGCGGCGTAGAAAGTAAGGTCGCTTTTAAGGCAGTAGACCAAAAGACTGGAAAGGGCCTAAACTGCGAGGGAGAGGTGGTAAACCAGGAAGGAGAAGTAGTAGCCCGGTTCCGGACACTGAAATTTGGCATGGGGAGCTTTTTGTTTACGCCAGCCGATAACCAGACGTACACAGCCCTTGTTAAGATGCCGTTAAGGGGGGCGATGCTTACACAAGCCTTACCTGCAGCCAGCGCGCATGGTTACGCGGTTCAGGTAGAAGACGCATCTGCCACAGACCTTAAGGTAACGGTGCAGGCTACCAGCCAGCAGGCGGAGCCGGTGTATCTGTTGGGCCATGCCCGGCAAATGATAGCCGTAGCGGAGGCAGGAATGCTTGCCGGCGGTAAGGCCAGCTTTACGGTAAAGAAAGCTGCGCTGGCAGATGGAATAACACACTTTACTGCATTTAATGCGTTGAAGAAGCCGGTAAGTGAGCGTCTGTATTTTAAAAGGCCGGCCACCAAACTCGAAATAGAAGCAAAGGCTGAAAAAAGTTACTTCAACACACGCGATAAAGTGACGCTGGAGCTCCTGACCACAGCCGGTGCCGGAAAAGCAACACCAGCCAATCTTTCCATGGCAGTTTACCGCTTGGATCAGTTGCCAACCGTTGCTACGCCAGCCGATATCAGCAGTTTTATCTGGCTCACCTCCGACCTGAAAGGAACGATCGAGAACCCGGCCTACTACCTGACCGCAACAGGCCCGGAGGCTGACGAAGCACTCGACAACCTGATGCTGACACATGGCTGGAGCCGTTTCCGCTGGGAAGATGTGCTGGCAGATAAAACGCCTGCCTTTGCGTTTGCACCTGAATACGACGGACATTTTATCCGGGGCAAGGTGACGCATAAAGTTACGGATGGCCCTGCCCCAGGAGTTACCGCCTACCTGGCTGCTCCTGGCCGGCACGTGCGCCATTATAATGCCACGAGCTCCGCCGATGGCACCATACAGTTTGAGGTAAAAGACTTTTTTGGCCCTAAAGAAATTGTGGTGCAAACCAATACCTTGCACGACAGCAGCTACCAGCTACAGGTGCTGAGTCCTTTTTCGGAGCAGTACAGTTTTACAAAGCTCCCTGCCTTTGCCGTTTCAGCACGCCAGGAGCAGGAACTGGTGCAACGGCACTTGGAGGTGCAGGTGCAGCAGGCTTTTTACGAGGACAAACAGCACATTTTCCGCACCCCAGGAGTAGATAGCACCGCTTTCTTCGGTACTCCGGCTGAGCGTTATCTGCTGGATGATTACACACGTTTTAAGCAGCTGGAGGAGGTGCTGCACGAATACGTGACCGCCGTGCGGGCCCGTAAACGCAGAGGCGACTATCACCTTACCGTGCTGGACCGGCCGGGCAACACCATTTTTGCCGATAACCCGCTGGTGCTGCTCGATGGCGTTCCGGTATTTGATATGAACAAGGCAATGGCCATCGACCCGCTTAAACTACAAAAGCTGGAGGTGGTGGCTGAAAAGTATTTTCATGGCCCCATGGTGTATAAAGGTATCGTGAGCCTCTCTACCTACCAGGGCGACCTGGAAGGTTTTCAGCTGGACCCGCGCTCGCTGCTGCTCGAATATGAAGGCCTGCAGCTGCAGCGGGAGTTTTATGCGCCAGCTTATGCCTCCGAACCTGAACAGCGGAGCCGCCTGGCAGACCAGCGCAAACTGCTGCACTGGGCTCCAGACATTGCAACAGGTGAAAACGGGAAGGCAACGCTTGAGTTCTCTACATCAGATCAGGCAGGAACTTACCTGGTAGTGCTGCAGGGTATATCGAAAGCGGGACTGGCAGGAAGCAAAATATTTTCAATAGAGGTAAAGCAACCGTTATAGGAGGCAACTGAAGCCACAGATCTTTTTATGCCCGCTGTGCTGGTTAGCGGGCATAAAAAGAGGGAGCAGATGCGTAGGCTCTGCTCCCTCTTTTTTGCCAGTAGCTCCGGAGCAGGATGCTTCAGAGCTACTGGTAAATGACCAGAAAAATCAATTCTTGCGGTCATCACGGTCGCGCTCACGTTCCGGATCTACGGTACGCCTTCTGGTGGTTGTGTCGTACTCCACCACCGTTTCCTCCACATCATACTCGGTCACGATAGTGTCGCGGGCAACTACTTTTTTATTGTCTTCATCGTCCAGCACGGTTGCGTCATCGCCTCTGCCTTGTCTCTCGCACGAAAAAAGAAATATGGCACCAAGCGCAAAAAAACCCGATAATAATATATTTTTCATATGCTCTTAACTAAGTTAAACGATATGTGAAAGGTAGCAGGATCTCAGTTGAAACAGACCTGTTCACAATTTCCTATAGTACGGCATTAGGCCAGGAAATGATTTGAGCCCCTGTTTAGGTGTTAGTGTAAGGCAGCAGCGTTCCGCATGATTTTTTATGTATGGCGGTTCAGGGAATAATGTTGTGGAGAAGGGTAAGCCTGATGCCTTTCGGGTACGGAGGATCTGGGTATGGACCATATTGCTGGTAGGGCAGCTCCGTTATTATCCCGAAACCATAATCAGACAGATTGCCATTCCGGTTTCGGGGATGTCAGGGCCAATCTGCAGCACTCGGGCCTTAACTCATTAGCTGATGTTACGCACCTTGATCAATAGCTTCCTTTTCAGGCAATTATTTGAATGAAAGAGGCCCTCGGGAGGCTACTGTTGCTCTCTGCAGCGGCGTCTCCCTGTAACGTGGTTGGATAATGAACCAATGCGCGATCTGTTCTGGGAAATGATTTGATACCCACGCAAGCTCCAACAGCTAAGGCTAAACGGCTTCGGCCTTACAAGGTAAGACCGCTACAGCAGGACTTCCTGATAATTGGTGCGTACCATTTGTTTCTAATTTGGAGCAGCACTAGAAAAAAGCACTTCCAAAATTTCTTTTGAAAGTGCTCTAGAAAGGACATTATTGACCGGGAAATTATACCAGTTGTTCTTTTAAGGCAGGAATCAGCATGTTTCTGGCTACAGACTCCATCAGGTTTGCCTCGTGAGAATATGGCTGCACGCCCTCCATAAAAGTGTAGGTGATTTTCTCGAACTCCACCGCTCTTTCCGTGATTTTACTCACGGCCATGGTACGGATATCTGTGCATTGACCTACCAGCACTGCTTTGCCATTTAAATATAAAGCATAAACATATGTGCCTTCGCCTGGCGTATCGTTTTTTCGTTTGTTTTCGTTTGAGCTAATGATCATAAACAGGTTATATTTTGAAGGAGAATTGTTTAATCAATTGAAATACATTCGTCGACATTTTTAAGTTCAAGCAAACTCATAATTTTTTAAGGAAAAATGATGTTATAACTGCAAGTAAATCTGAATCTTAGAACTTGATTTGTTGTACACAGTAGCTTTCTTGTACTTGCATAATTCGACATAAATATATTAAAAAATGATTAAATAGTATGCATGTTGAAAAATAATCAGTAGAAACACTAGAAGTTTGGTTGTTTCGTAATCTAATTAAGATTCAACGCTCCGTATTCTTAGGTACTTATATAATTAGTGTTTTTTATACGTTAAATCAAAGAGCTGGACTGCTGAATAAAATAATCCGAAACAAAAGGAAGCGAAAATGAATTAAAAGCAAAGTTTAGAAAGTATGCTAACACAGGGTGCATAATTATTCAAATCAAACTGCCCCTCCGGAGGTTTCTGCTGCTGCTCCCAAGGCACCTGGGTTTCCTGCAGCTCAGAAGAGAACAGCACTTTTATTAGTCTCACTCTACTAGTAAGGTAAGCTATGTATAGATTAAATTATGTTAAAATTAGATAAAAAAGGGAGTGTGGGAAGGTGCCTGCTTTGAAGCAGGTAGTGGATCTTTTATAGGCAGGCATGTGCAGGCGGTACAGAATCAGGCTAGATTGACAGTTTGTCTGGTTATGGGTAAAGAAGCTAAGTGATTTCCTTTCAACTGTTTAATTTTTCAATTTAAAATAACTTACTTTGTACATTGCGATAATTGCATTTACTGAAGTTCCTTTAAAAGAAAAAATCAGAAGGTACGGGTGGGCAGGAGAGAAAAAAATTGGACAGGGCAAATGTAATTTCTCAATAGTAACTCAACCAGTCAGGCTGTCTCAAAACGCTATGCTTAATCAAGATCAGAATCAGAACGATGCGCTTCTGGCAATGCTTTTTCGAAAACTACAGTATGGCGCCCTGGTAACAGATGCCAGTGGCAGGATTGTATTAATGAATGCGGAACTCGTCGGCTACCTTGGCCTGCCACATCCGGCCAGCTATTATGCGGGGCTTCCAATAAGCTCGCTTGCTGCGTATGCCTTCCTGGCGACACCCCCTAAAGTTACTTTTAGCGAAGCAGCCGAAGCGAAAGATTATGTATCTGTGGGTGCCCGTACCTTTGAGCGTGAAAGGATGGCCAACATGCAGCTGCCAGGCTTCGGCCAGACCGGAACAGCCTGGCTGTTCCGGCAAGTTCCTTCGGCACATGCGCAACCACCAAAAACTGCCGGCCCGGCAAGTGAGTTTGCCGGCAACCGCCCCAACCCGATCCTGAGCCTGAGCAACCACGGCAAACTGGTACACCGCAACGCTGCTGCCCAACTGCTGGTGCAGCAACTTTCTCCTAAACGGCAGGAGGCATTCGGGAAACTGTTGCTCCGCAAGATACAGCAGGCTGATGTAACCCTGAAAGCCGGCAAGTTTGTGGTTTGCTCCGCCCGCCAGTTCTTTAATGTTTCGCTGACCCACGATCCGGCAAATAGCCTTATCTGGCTATACCTGACGGACATTACAAACAACAGATCAGCGCAGCTGGCGCTAAAGGAAAGTCAGAAGCTGCTAGACAGTATTACCCGGACCTTTCCGGGCATTATTTATATTTATGAGCTCCCTGCGGGAAAAACGCTGTATACGAACAGCTACATGGAACATGTGCTGGGTTATAACAGCCACGAGGTGGAAGCCAAGGGAGGGCCTTTCCTTTTCAGGGTTTTAAGTGAGGAGGAAAAGGAGCGGGCGGAGCATCATCTGGCAAAAATGGTCCGGGTGCCTTCCGGCCAGGTGGTCAGTAATTCCTACAAAGTCAGAGATAAGCAGGGCCGGGCAAAATGGCTCGAGTGCCGGGAGACGGTGTTTGCCCGAAACAAGGCCGGTGAGGTTACACAGGTTTTAGGCACTGCTGTAGATATAACGGAGCAGAAACTGCAACACCAGCAACTAGACCGGCAAAAGGCCTTCTACGAATCTATCCTGGACACAGTTCCTTCAGAGATTGTTGTTTTTGACAGCGAGCTCCGGTACAAATATGTTAATCCTGCCGCTGTAAACGAGAAAGAGATACGGGAATGGATGCTGGACAAAGCATATGGAGCCTATGCCGCGCACAGAAACCTTCCGAAAGAGCGGTTTTATAACCGGGCCAGACATCTCCAGAAGGCGTTGGAACAGAAAATCTCTGTGCAGATGACGGAAACCATCCACGACCCGGAAGGAAATCCCTTACACTTTATTCGCGAAATATCCCCGCTACTAGATGAGCAGGGGCAGGTGAAACTGTTGGTTTCTTCGGGGCAGGAGATTACAGCTCTTCGTAACGCGCAGGAAGAGGCGCTGGCCAGCGAGGCCAGCAACAGGGCCATTCTACAGGCCATTCCTGACTTGGTGTTCATCCTGAACCGGGAGGGAAAATTTACAGGCATCAACAAATCGGCCCATACGCCGCTTGCACTACCGGAAAACAAGGTCATCGGCAAAAACATACGGGCATTTACAACGGTGGAACTGGCTAATAAGATGCTTACCACTTTCCAACAGGTGCTGCAGACCGGGCGACTCGCCAGCATCGAATATGAAACCAACGAGCCGGAGGGGCTGCAGTTCTGGGAATCGCGCATCATCAAGTACAGCGATGACCAGGTGATGATGATGAGCCGCAACATCACGGAACAGCGCGAAAACGAGCTCTTGCTAAAGGAGAAAGATGAGCTGCTCCGTCAGATCATGGATACCAGCTTTAACCTGATTTACGTGAAAGACTCCCAGGGCTATTACTCGTACGCCAACACCACTTTCTCTGAGTACGCAGGCTATCCGGTAGAAGAGATCATCGGGAAAAAGGAAAAGGATTTGCTCCCACTGCTTCATGATTCGGCCGTTATAAGCAGAACAGACCAATTGGTATTAGATACTTTGCAAAGTCATACCCTCGAGCAGCTTTTCACACTGAAAGATGGGCGGCAGGTATGGCTCCGGATAGTGAAAAAGCCCCTTTTCATGCGCTCCGGTAAAGTACATGTGCTGAGCATTGGGTCTAATGTTACCGCAGAAAAGCAAGCCAAGGAAGAACTGCAGAAAAGCGAGGAGTTATACCGGCTGCTTTCCGAAAACTCTAAAGACATTGTTTGCCTGCATGAGACAGACGGCACCATTATTTTCATTTCCAGGTCGGTAGAAGATATGTACGGCTACACGCAGGCGCAAATGGTGGGTACATCTCCCTTCGATATCATGCACCCCAACGATGTGCAGATGGTGCAGGAAGAAGGTTTGAAAAAAGTGCTGGAGAAAAAAACCAACGTGGTGCTGGAGCTGCGCCAGAGAAAAAAGAATGGCGAATATGTGTGGGTGGAGGCTGTCATTAAACCAATTCTGAAGAACGGCGAGGTGTATAAAATCCAATCCTCCATACGGGACATATCGGAGCGTAGAAAAGCCGGTGAAGCCCTGAAGAGAAGCGAGAAAAAATACAGGGAACTGATAAAGCACAGCCAGGCTTACATCCTGACGCACGATCTGCAGGGCCATATCCTGACGGTGAACCCTTACATGCTGCACCAGCTGGGGCTCCCTGAAGAGGCGGTGCTTGGCAGGCATTTTCAGGAGTTCTTTTCTTTTACCGGTTCCGGCAGCTTTAACGAGTACCTGCAGGAATTTGAGCTGGAGGCTGCCGCCGAAGGTTTACTGACCCTGGTAGACAAAGAAAATGAAAAGCGCTACCTCTACTGCCAGAACTACAAGGTGCAGGAGCAGGGCGAGTTGCCCTACGTAATCGCCATTGCCCAGGATATAACCGAGCGCATCCTGATTGAGGAGGAGCTGAAAAAGGCAAAAGAAGTTGCTGAGGAGTCGGCAAGGGTAAAGGAAAATTTCCTGGCCAATATGAGCCACGAGATCAGAACCCCCATGAACGGCATTTTGGGCATGGCCGGGCTGCTCGGAAAAACGGAGTTGAACGCCATCCAGCAAAATTACCTCAACATTATCAGGCGCTCCTCCGATAACCTGCTGGTCGTGATCAACGACATCCTGGATTTCTCTAAGCTGGAGGCCGGAAAAATTTGTCTGGAGCGGATTCCTTTCCGCCTGACAGACACGGTGACACAGACCTACGAAACGCTGCGGTATAAAGCCGAGGAAAGGGATATCAGCTATACCTTGCAGCCTTTCCCATTCGATGACTTAACCGTGTGGGGCGATCCGTACCGGCTGAACCAGATTTTGCTGAACCTGCTGAACAATGCCATCAAGTTCACCGAAGAAGGACGTGTGGAGCTCTCGGTGCAATTGCTGGAAGAGACAGCGGAAATGGTCCGGCTTGAGTTTAAAGTGCAGGACACCGGCATCGGCATTCCGGAAGATAAACGGGAGAGCATTTTTGAAGGGTTCACGCAGGCCTATAGCAGCACCACCCGCAAGTATGGGGGCACAGGGCTTGGGCTGAACATTAGCAAAGCCCTGGTGGAGCTTCAGGGCGGCCGCATCTGGGTGGAAAGCAGAGAGAAAATAGGCAGCACCTTCCTGTTTACCATCACCTACCAAAAGAGCCAGCTGCCGGTAGAGCAGGCCCCCCTGGCAGAGCCAGTCTTTATGCAACTCAAAGACCTGAGGGTATTGCTGGCCGAAGACAACGACATCAATGTTTTTCTGGCGCAGGCTATCATAGAAGGATGGGGGGCCACGGTAGACATTGCCCTGAACGGTGCGATGGCCGTAGAGATGGCCGCCGGAAATTGCTATGATGTTATTCTGATGGATATTCAGATGCCCGAATTAAATGGACTGGATGCCACGCAGCAGATCAGGCAGTTTTCAGACCAGAAAAAGGCTGGCGTCCCAATAATCGCGCTCACTGCCAATGTGATCAAAGGCGATGCCGAAAAGTACCTCGATGCCGGCATGAACGACTTTGTGTCGAAGCCGTTTCAGGAAGCTGAGTTGTATCAGAAAATAAAACACGTGCTGCCGGCAGCCTTACCCGATGAGGCAAAAGAACAGCCCTTGCCGGTTGCAGAGAAGCCTAAAGCAGAAACAAACCTGCCGCTCTACAACTTGTCGCTGCTGGAAAAGATGACACGCAGCAACGAAACCATGATCAGGAAGACCAAACAAATATTTGTAGATACGGTGCTCCAGACAGTAAGGGAGCTGGAGCAAAAGTACCAGGCGGCAGACTGGCCCGGCGTGAGCCGGGCGGCCCATAAACTGAAACCGACCTACGACCTGATAGGTGTTGAAAAACTCCACAAGGTAATTCGTGAAATTGAGCAAAATGCCATGGAGCAGACAAACCTCTCCCGTATGGGGGAGCAGATTCAGCTGGTTGCCAGCGTATCGGAGCAGGTGGTGGCGCAACTACAGAAAGAACTGTGACCTGGTTGTTGGTTGTTGATGGACTTTTAAGTGATGGACTTCTATAATTAACAACCTTAGCAATTCAGAAAGCAATTATTCTAATGAAAAACGACCTCCGGAGCTGATCTGATAGTCTGCTGCTCCTGCTGCTCCTTTTCGATATTAGATTTGAGAGGAAAGACTGTTTTTGTCAGAATCAGAATTTACAGAATTAAAGAATGTGCAGAATGATCTTTACTGTGCCTATATTGAATAAATTTAGCTGTGCGTAGTCGGAAACTAGGTACAGCGAGAGATGGAATTTATCTTTAAATTTTCAAATTGACAGACCTTCAAATTGAAATATCTCCAAATTGAAGAATTAGCACATCAGCACATTAACTCATTAGCACATTAAGTACACATGTCAGAGAAGCAGCCGGATTTAGAGCAGGAGCAACAGGAGAAGGAGCATCCGTTTGTGTATGTGCTGGAGGATTTTTCATTTGCGAGCCTTAGCAGCACCTACCTGCTGCATCACAGCCTGGAGCCGGTTTCGACAGATGCCAGAGATGTAGCCGGTATCCATCCGCAGTTTATCGAGGTGAATTTCGGCTCCTTTACCAGCCCCTCCAGCACCGTCTATTTCCCGATGGTAGAAGTGAGCCGGCAGGAGAGGGCGCTGGTCTTTACCTGCGGCTGCAGAACTCCGAAAAGGAAACTGTGCGAGCACCAGGCACAGGTACTCCTGCTCATCATGAGCCGGAACGAGATCCGGGTGTTTTTTGATGAGGACCTGCGCGAGCAGAAATTCAGGCAGGCAGCGCTCAGCTACGGACTCGAAAAGGAAGCCAACCTGAGCGATTTCTTTGAACTGGAATATGCCGGCCGGACGCTCCAGGTAAAGCCCCGGCTCAAGGAGTTGCTATCTTCTGATAAGCTGAACGAGGCCTATCTGAAAGAGCGCTTACTGCCAAAGCAGCAAAGTCAGGGGCCTGAAGTCGGGCAAAAGGAAAGCACGCGCATGGTAGCTGTCCTGAGCGAACACCGGTACTACAGCCACCTCTGCGTGGAGCTCTTCGAGGCTCATCTCACCCGCGACGGGAAAGTTAAAAATCCGCTGAAACCCGTCGACCCGCTGGATCTGATCTGGGGCACCGACAAAAGCGAGGAGTTGAAATTTTACACAGGAATTTCCAAATTTCATAAAAACTACACCACCGGCAAGCCCGCCTCAGACCTCGAGGCGCTTAAGGCCATTGTTCGGAACCCGCTCCAGCTCGATTTCTTCTGCCACAACCTGAGCGCCTCAGCAAACATTACGGCGGCCTCTGTGGTGCCGGTGCGGCTCACAAACCAGCCTGTCAATCTCCGCCTGGCCGTGAAGGTTAAGGAAAGCTTTTATGAGGTGACGGGGCAGCTGGAACTGGAGGGTAACACCTACAATCTGGAGAAGCTGCAACTCCGCTACGATTTTTTTGTGCTGCTGCAGGGCAGGCTGCACCTGGTCGATAACCCTCACTTTCTGCGCATCATCGGGTTCTTTAAACAGCACCACAACAAGCTGCTGCTGCACAAGTCTAAGTTCGAGGCCTTCCGGCAGCAGATTCTTTCCGAGCTCGAAAGCCGGGTGCACATTTCCTACTCCTACCTGAAACCGGCCACACCCAGGCAGCTGGAGCAGCAGGGGTATACAAAAGCCCCGGAGAAGATCATCTATCTTTCCGATTCAGAAAACTATGTGCTGCTGACACCTGTGCTGCGCTATGGCCACACAGAAATTCCCGTGCTTTCCAAAAAACAGGTGCACGCCATAGACGACCAGGGGAACGCCTTTCTGGTGGAACGTGATGTGGAGCAGGAGCTGCATTTAACCACCACCCTGCTGCTGCAGCACCCCGACTTTGAGGAGCAGCTGCACCGCGACCACTTCTCGCTGCACAAAAAACATTTCCTGGATGAGGATTGGTTTTTAAATGCTTTTGAAGTGTGGCAAAATCAGAATATCACCATCCTCGGCTTTAACGAGATCAGTAAGAACAAGCTGAACCCGAACAAGGCCAGGATCTCCATTATCGTGACCAGCGGCGTAGACTGGTTCGATACTTCTATTGAGGTGCGGTACGGGAAACAGCGAGTGGCGCTGAAACACCTGCACAGAGCCATCCGGAACAGGAGCAAATACGTGCCCTTAGGCGACGGAACCATGGGCATACTGCCGGAAGAGTGGCTGGAGAAATTCGCTGGCTATTTCAAAACCGGCGACATCGTGGAGGAGCATCTGCGCATTCCTAAAATCAACTTCTCCGGCATTTCCGACCTGTACCAGGAGGAGCAGCTGACAGAGGAGGTAAAGGAGCAACTGGCCTTGTACCGCTCCAGGTTCTCCGGCTTCGAAGCCATACGGGAGGTGGAGGTGCCCCGGGAGCTGAACGCCACGCTGCGGGAGTACCAGAAGCAGGGGCTGAACTGGCTGAACTTTCTGGATGAGTTTAACTTTGGCGGTTGCCTGGCCGACGACATGGGCCTGGGGAAAACGGTGCAGGTACTGGCCTTTATATTGTCGCAGCGGGCAAGGCAGCAGCACAATACCAACCTGGTAGTAGTGCCAACATCGCTCATCTTTAACTGGCAGGCCGAAATAGAAAAGTTTGCGCCCTCCCTGAGGCTGCTCACCTTTTATGGCGCTGGCAGAGCCAAAGGATCAGTCGAATTCAGCCAGTACGAAATCGTGCTCACCTCTTATGGCGCCCTACTCTCTGATGTCCGCTTGCTGAAGCAGTACCGGTTTAACTACATTTTTCTGGATGAGTCGCAAAACATCAAGAATCCGGAATCGCAGCGGTTTAGGGCGGTGCGGCTGCTGCAGGCACGCAACAGAATTGTGCTCACCGGCACCCCGGTCGAGAACAACACCTTCGATCTGTTCGGGCAGTTCGCTTTTGCCTGTCCCGGTTTGCTCGGTAGCAAGCAGCATTTCAAGGAGCACTATTCCGCGCCCATCGATAAATTTAAAGACAGCCAAAGAGCTCGGGAACTGCAGCAAAAGATAAGGCCGTTCCTGTTACGAAGAACCAAGCAGCAGGTAGCCTCCGAACTCCCCGATAAAACAGAAATGGTGCTATACTGTGAGATGGGAGAGGAGCAACGAAAAGTGTATGATGCCTGCGAAAAAGAGATACGCGATTTCCTGACAGACCAAAGCGAGGAGAACCTCCCGAAAACGAGCATGCAGGTGCTGCAGGGGCTCACCAAGCTCCGGCAGATCTGCAATTCTCCGGCCTTGCTCCCTGACGAGCATTTTTACGGAAACACATCAGCCAAAATGGAGGTGCTGCTGGAGCAGATCGAGAGCAAGTCAGGGCAGCACAAAATCCTGGTTTTTTCGCAGTTCGTCTCCATGCTCAACCTGATTGAAAAGGAGCTGGCAGCCAGGGGTATTGCCTATGAGTTCCTGACCGGTAAGACCCGCAACCGAGCAGCCACTGTAGCGGAGTTTCAGGGCAACCCTGCTGTGCGTGTTTTCCTTGTCAGCCTGAAAGCCGGTGGCACTGGCCTCAATTTAACCGAGGCTGATTATGTGTACCTGGTGGATCCCTGGTGGAACCCCGCTGTGGAGAACCAGGCCATAGACCGCACCTACCGCATCGGGCAGAAAAAGAATGTGGTGGCGGTGCGCCTGATCTGCCCCAATACCATCGAAGAGAAAATCATGAAGCTGCAGGAGGCTAAAAAGCAGCTGGTGCAGGACCTGGTAAAATCGGATGCCTCAGTGTTTAAATCGCTCACAAAGCAGGATCTGCTGAGCCTGGTAACACGTTAGTGCTCCGCCAACCTGATTTTGTGGAAAGGTTCGCTGCTTGTAAAGCAGCCAGAAAGCATAGCTGCCACTATTTCTACTTTTGAATTTCAGGTTTATAATTTAGACAAGCACAAGATAGTTGAAAGTTGAAAAGCCTGAGTTAGATAAGGTTTTGTGTATCAGTATGATACATCAATTCCTTTGTTTATTCGTACAGATTAGATAGAGTTTTATCCAACTTGCAGGCCTATGTTATTCAGCAGCAGAGAAGAGGCTGGCCTTGTGCTGGCACAGCATTTATCTAAATACCGGGGCACAAGTTCGGTAGTAGTCGCTCTGCCGAGAGGCGGTGTGCCATTAGGCCATATTATTGCCCAGGAACTTCACTTTCCGCTAGATATCATCCTGATTAAAAAAATTGCCTACCCCGGGCATCCAGAGTACGCCATAGGCGCCGTTAGTCTGCAGAGCATGGTCCTGAACCCGGACATCGACCTGCCGGAAGACTACTATCTTGAACAGACCGAAAACATCCGGTCTGAGCTGCAGAAGCGGTATGAGCTCTATAAAGGCGCCCGCCACTCGATCGACCTGAAAGGCAAGACTGTATTGCTGGTGGATGATGGCATTGCCACCGGCTACACCATAATGGCAGCGGCCCAGCTCATTCGTGCGGCTGAGCCGGCCAGCATTGTTATCGCCGTGCCGGTCGCCTCTCCCAGTGTCCTGGATAAGCTCTCGGAACTTGTGGAAGAAATTATTTGCGTTTATGCACCCTCAGAGTTTAAGGCAGTAGGGCAGTTCTACCAGGATTTCTCTGAAGTGACCCACGACGAAGTAATCCGGCTGCTGGCAGACCGCGACATAGAGCAGGACGAAGGAGACTATTGATTAAATTTAATATGCCTCCACCTGGTTTGACCGGTCGGATAAGGCAATAGGGGGCCGCCGCGCCAGACTGCAGAGGAAAACTGCAGGTGCTAGCTTGGGCTGGCGACATAGCTATGGTTTACATGGAGCCCGGAAACAGGACCTCTGCCGGCTGCAGGGTAATAAGAATCATTCTATCCGCTTAATCTCCATTAGTGATGTACCAAAAGTCTTAATACTTTTGTGCCTTACAGCAGATGGGCGCCATAGTGCCTTATTCCTGAGTTACAATGAGTATACAACTGATTTTTGAGTTTCTGGGAACATTTGTTTTTGCCATGTCTGGCGCGCTGGCCGTGGGGGAGAAGGGGCAGGAGCACGACTGGTTCGGGGCCAGTTTTATCGGCTTTGTAACTGCGATTGGCGGGGGCAGCCTCCGTGATGTGTTGCTGGGAAGTTACCCGCTGGTGTGGGTGCAGGATGTGCGGCTGCTGTATATTATTCTGGCAGGCATTGTGAGTGCCGGTCTCTTCTACCCGGTAGTAGTGAAACTTAAGCGCACTTTTCAGCTGTTCGATACGCTTGGCATTGCCCTTTTTACCATTGTAGGAACCGAAAAGGCCATTAGCTTGGGCTTTAGTGCTGAGGTGGCCGTGATTATGGGGATGTTCTCTGCCGTAATGGGAGGCGTATTGCGCGATATGCTTACGAACGAAATTCCGGTGCTCTTCCGGAAAGAAATCTATGCCAGTGCCTGTATGATGGGCGCTATTATTTACCTGGTGCTCATGGACCTGGGGGTTGAACGCAATACAACTTTTCTGGCAGCGGTTATCTTCATCATCATCACCAGGCTGGTCGCCATCAAATACAACCTGAGCCTGCCAAAATTCGGGCGCCAGGTGTAGAAACTAATTAAGTCAGAAATTCAAAATCAGCACCTACTACAGCCTGCGACTTAACTTTCCGGAATCATACAGGGCATCACCCTGAGAAAAACGACGCACGTTTCACGATACATGACATTTTATTAGCTGTCTAAAAGGTGAAGCAAATTCCGGTAAGTGGTGCCGCTGTCTATATTTAAAAAAAATCAAATTCAATAAAACCAATCATACCACTACTCTTCGTACGGGCAGGTCGGGACCTGTTCAATCATTTCCCAAAATTCTTCCCCAAAAATCCTTCCTCCATAAAATTTCCTTATAAACTTCCCTGCAAACATTATCCTCCATGGCAGCAGGATAGCAGAAACAGCAGCAGCAGCAAAGCATTCTAGCGTCCGGAGGTCTATTTTCATTAGAATAATTTCTTCATGTGCCAGGTGGGGCGTGTGCTGATGTACTTGTTTTATAACCTCTGCTTTCCTTTCCTCTGTTCCAACGTGCTTTCTCGGTGAAAAAGAAAATTATGAATCTTTTTGCTTTAATACTTGTATATACATTAAATGTACATACATTTGTGCATCAGATTAAAAAATTAGTTTTATAACCTAAAGAAAAATATCATGGCAAATGTTAAATGGGCAGTAGACCCCACCCACTCCGAAGTTCAGTTTAAAGTAAAGCACCTGATGATCACAACAGTGACAGGTTATTTTGAGAAATTCGACGTGGAGGCGGAATCAGAAGATGAGCAGTTCAGCAACCCGCAGAATGTGGTCTTTACAGCCGATGTGAACTCAATCAGCACCAACAACGAGCAACGCGACACGCACCTGAAATCAGCCGATTTCTTTGAAGCGGAGAATTACGGCGAGATCCGCTTCAACGGAACCAAGTATGAGCAGGTAGATGGCAGCAATTACAAACTGCACGGCGACCTTACCATTAAAGGCACTACCAAACCAGTAATCGTGCATGTTGAGTTTGGCGGCATCGTGGTAGACCCCTATGGCCAGACAAAGGCAGGATTTACTGTTTCAGGCAAGATTAGCCGCAAAGAGTTTGGCCTTACCTGGAACGCTGTAACGGAGGCTGGCAGTGTAGTGGTTAGCGACGAGATTAAGCTGCAGGCAGAAATACAGCTGGTGAAGCAGGCGTAGTAAGAGTAGTAGCAGTAGCGGCGGAGGTTTTTTCGGCTGCTGCTACACTAATTTTTTTTGGACGGCAGTCAGTTGTTCAACCGAATGTGAGGCTTACGTATTACTAAATATGACCTGACAACCAAGGAGATATAGATTATGGAAAACAGAATTTTAGGCCTGCACCATATTACGGCAATTGCCGGCAAGGCCAGACAAAACCTGGAGTTTTATACCAACGTGCTGGGGCTGCGGCTTCTTAAGAAGACAGTTAACTTCGATGATCCGGGCACCTATCACCTCTACTACGGCGATGAGGTGGGCAGTGCAGGCACGATTATCACGTTCTTCCCGTATGAGGGCGCGCGGCTGGGCACAGCAGGCGCAGGTATGGCCACGCACATCAGCTATACCGTGCCAGAAGGAAGCCTCGGTTTCTGGAAAAAGCGTTTCGACGATTTCAGGATAAGTGCTGGGGAGCCGGCAGAAAAGTTTGGGGAGAAATACCTGCCTTTCACAGACCCTGACGGGCTGCAACTGGAGTTGGTGGTGCCGAAAAACGGCGATAGTCGTACACCCTGGTCTACCCAAGAGGTTCCTGCTGAGGTGGCTATCCGAGGTTTCCATGCCGTAACGCTTACGCTGCGAAACATCAAAGCCACCGCTGCTATCCTGACAGATATTTTTGAGTACCAGTTGCAGGAGCAGGAGGGCAACCGCTACCGCTACATAACCAATGCCGTGGAAAATGCCGCTATCATAGACCTGATAGAGGCGCCTGACGCAAATAGAGGAGAAGGCGGAGCAGGCACTAACCATCATATCGCCTTCCGGGTGAAAAATGAGGAGGTGCTGATGCAGTTCCGGAAAAAAGTGGCCGGCAGCGGGTTTAACATCACCGAAAAAATAGACCGCAACTATTTCTACTCCCTCTACTTCAGAGAGCCGGGCGGCGTGCTCTTCGAAATAGCCACCGATAACCCCGGTTTCGGCATCGATGAGCCTTTCGACCAGTTGGGGTCGAGCCTGCTGTTGCCTCCGCAGTACGAATCAAGGCGGGCCAATATTGAAGCGGTACTGCCAAAGCTGGATTAGACCCGATCAGGTGAGAATAGGTCGGGGAGCACCTGGCACTTTTTAATACAGTTTCTGCTTCTGGTTCTATCCAGGAATTTACCGGAACCTCATTTACTCTAGCATGTACACACACGAAATAAACATTAAAACGTATGGCAGGCCACTAGAAGAAACCGGCAAGGCCATGGTACTGGTGCATGGCCGGGGGGCTACAGCCGAGAGCATCCTGACGCTGCGTCAGAACCTGGATGTGGCCGACTTCTCTCTTTTGGCCCCACAGGCTACCAACCATAGCTGGTATCCGTATAGCTTTATGGCCCCGGTGAGTCAGAACCAGCCAGCGCTTGACTCGGCGCTGGCGCTGCTCGATGAGACGGTGCAACGCATAAAGGCGGCCGGCATAAAGAGCGAGCATATTTTCCTGCTCGGCTTTTCGCAGGGGGCCTGCCTTAGCGCAGAATTTGCGGCCAGGCAGGCGCAGCGATTTGGGGGCCTGCTGCTTTTTACGGGTGGCCTGATAGGCGAAAAGATACATACAGACAACTACAAAGGCAGCTTTGAGGGAACTCCTGTATTAATCACCACCGGCGACCCGGACCCCCATGTTCCCGTTAGCCGGGTAAACGAATCAGTGCGGATTCTGGAGGAGATGGGGGCTGTAGTTACTAAAAAGATCTACAAAGGCAGACCGCATACTATCCTGCAGGAAGAACTGGATCTGGCAAAAGAGATCCTTTCAGGAGCCCGTTAGAAAAAGGCTGTACTTACCTACCTAAAGGTGCAGGCCGGGTTCATGAGGAGAGCGCATGAAAGCTGAGGAAAAGCGACCTGTTTAAACTTTTAATGTACTAATCATGAAAAACGAATGGCCCACGCTTTCTTATGCAGATGCTAAGGACACCTACCAGACACTGCACCTCTTAACCCAGATCGTTGGGAAGATTAAGCTCGCTAAAATGCCTTGGGTAAATCATTCCTGGCACGTAACGCTCCTGGTAACCCCCACCGGACTTTCTACAGCCGACATAGCAGACGGCGACAAGCATTTCCAGATTGATTTCGACTTTTTGCAGCACCAGCTACAGCTCAGGACCAGCGCCGGGCAAACACGCTCCTTCGACCTGGAAAAGCTATCGGTGGCCAGTTGCTACGAAAAAATAATAAAGGCCCTGGCTGACTGCGATATCCAGGTGAAGCTGAACCCGGTTCCAAACGAGCTCGAGAACCCTATTCCATTTCATAAGGATCATCTGCATGCCACCTATAATCCGGACCACGCTGCCCGGCTGCATAAGGCCCTGCTGCTGACGCAGGGCGTGCTGCAACAGTTCCGGGCAAAGTTCAGAGGCAAGAGCAGTCCGGTTCATTTTTTCTGGGGAAGTTTTGACCTGGCTGTGTCACGCTTTTCGGGTCGGGAGGCGCCCAGGCACCCGGGTGGGGTTCCGAACCTGCCCGACTGGGTAACCCAGGAGGCCTACTCGCATGAGGTGAGCAGCTGCGGATTCTGGCCCGGAAACGAGGCGGTGCCATTTGCCGCCTTTTATGCCTACATCTACCCTGAACCGGAAGGGTATAAAGAGGCCGCCGTGCGCCCGGCACAAGCCTACTACCACCAGGAAATGAGGGAGTTCATATTGCCCTACGAGGCCGTGCAGCAGGCGGAGAACCCGGCCGGCATGCTCCTGGAGTTCCTGGGCAGCACCTATGAGGCGGCCGCCAACCTGGCGCAGTGGGAGAGGAAGGCCTTAGAGGTAAGTAGCTGATGTTTAATGCATCCTGATTTATTGAGTGCACCAAACCCTGCACAGGCAGCAGACGTTTTTCCATCTGAAGGCCTGTTTTGATTAGAATAATTTGGTGGTTGGTTGTTGAATGGTTGATTAAGACTTTGAGGATGACCAGCGAAATATTATTAAAATCTCAACTCTTAACTTTAGAAAAGTCTTAAGTCTAAACAGGCTCCGGAGGGCTGTTTTCATTAGAATAATTGCCTGTGGGGTCGTGCCGCAGCGGAGGGTCCTGTTTATTTGGCCTGATTCTAAATTAATCAATTGAATTAGGCACTTGTTTAATAAGATTCAAATAGCTATAAATCAAATATTTAACATAAAATCTCAGAGCCAGTGTTAAACCAATATACACATTGAGGGTGGTCCTCAAAACCAGTAGTTTGGTAATTTTTTAAAGAAGGCACTATTGGCTATTAACTAAGTGCCTAATTCAATTAATCAAAAAGCAGGTCATGCCTACATCCATTTCGGCAGATTGGCGGTATACTTCACTGTAACAAATGTCTCATTTAAAAAAACGTTATGGAAGCGACCTGCAATCATTGCACCCACTGGGAGCAAGACCCCAATAAGGTAGAGATTCAAAGCAAGGACTTTGGTGTTTGTGACGAGTTAACCGGGCAACATGCCATGGATCCGGAGTATGTGCTGCCACTGGTGCACGAAGTATCGGGCACCGACAACAAGCCGAAACAGTTCGAGATGATTACAGGAGCCATGTTTGGCTGCAATCATTTTTCCGAACGTAAACGTTGGGTATAAAGCCTAAACAGTAAAGAATATAGTAAAACACACATCTCCCTGTGCGACTGCTTCTGGTTTTTTTATCAGAGCAGGCAGTCGCACAGGGAGATGTGTGTTTTATCCTTGCCATGAACTGCAGCAACAGTTGTGCCTTTGGGCGCCAGCCAGGCGGACTTTCCGGCTCCAGCTTTTGCTGCCATTTGCATGCCTGCCGGGTAGTGCACCTGGCACCATTTCCTGATAACGCAGCGAGGGTATCTTCTTTTTGGTCAACATCTTATAAAAAAAAACGTACCTATAGCCCACTTCCAAACACGAGCTTATGTATAGAGAATCAGGCTTCCCGAACAGAGACGTGAAGAAAAACGAGGCGATCCGGCAGGCAGAGCCCAAACCTGCCCTGGGCATGACCGACGCCATTTCGATGATTGTGGGCATCGTGGTAGGGGCAGGCATTTTCCGGACTCCCTCGCTGGTGGCTGCCAATGTGGAGGGGAGCGGCATGTTTCTGCTGGCCTGGGTGTTGGGTGGTGTAGTGTCGCTAATAGGAGCACTTTGCTATGCCGAGCTTACCACCACCTATCCACACACGGGCGGCGATTATCATTTTCTGACAAGGGCATTCGGTAAGCGGGTGTCCTTTCTTTTTGCCTGGGCCCGCATGAGCATTATCCAGACGGGTTCTATTGCCTTGCTGGCTTTTATTATCGGCGATTATGTAGCCCAGATCTACAGCTTCGGCCAGTTTTCGTCGGTGGTTTATGCGGCCCTGGTGGTGGTGGTGCTCACGGGCATCAATATTATCGGCGTTAAGTCGGGGGCGGCCACTCAGAAACTATTGATTGTCCTGGAAATTATCGGGATTCTGCTCATTGTAGTGGCAGGTCTGTTTTTTGCCCCTGACCCGGCTACCGGCGCTGCTGTGGCTCCTGAGGCATCGGCAAGCGGAAACTCCCTTGGGTTAGCCATGGTGTTTGTGCTGCTTACGTTTGGTGGCTGGAACGAGGCCGCCTATATTTCTGCAGAGTTGCGCTCCGGTCGTAAAGGCATGGCCAAAGCACTGATCCTGAGCATCTTTATTATTACGGCGATTTACCTGCTCATTAACCTGTCTATGCTCCGTGCGCTGGGCCTGGAGGGCATGGCGCAATCGAGTGCCGTAGCAGGCGATCTGATGCTGGTAACCTTTGGAGAGGGTGGGCTTGTGCTGATCGGGATTATAGTGGCTGTGGCGGCACTTACGTCTGTTAACGCCACCATTTTTACCGGAGCCCGCACAAATTATGCCTTAGGCAAAGATTTTCCGGTCTTCGGTGCGCTGGGCAAATGGAATGCCCGCACCTCCTCGCCCGTTAATGCTTTTTTGGTGCAAGGAGCCATTTCGCTTACACTTATCGGGCTGGCACTGTTTACCCGCAATGGCTTCGAAACAATTGTGGAGTACACCGCGCCTGTGTTCTGGTTTTTCCTGCTGCTGGTGGGGGTGGCGCTGTTCGTCCTGCGCCGAAAGGAGCCTCAGCGGGAGCGACCCTTCCCGGTGCCGCTCTACCCGCTAACCCCCCTGGTCTTTTGCCTGACGAGCGCCTACCTGCTTTACTCCAGCCTGGCCTATACCGGACTTGGCGCCCTGGTAGGGGTAGGAGTACTGCTGGTGGGCGTGCTACTGCTGATGGCACTGCCTACCTTAGAGAAGTGGCTGCACCGGCAGCCGGGAAATCTTGTTTAGCTGGTGGCCCCCTGAAAAAAAATACAGGAATTTCAGCTAATTGTATAACTGAAATTTAGCGCCATTCGTAGTAATATGATTTATTGTAGAGGTGCCGTTAGAAGGAAAAGATCCAGGATGCAGGTAGCAGGTTGCAGCCTAACCTGTTGCGCTGTGCCATATTCATAATATGATGCTATAGCTTAATTATTAAATTGAATTCTGACTATATTATTGGTAAAAACTTAACGCTACAAAAATGAGAATTTTCAAAAATACACTGTGCACTTTGCTCTTTGCAATTGTTGCCGTATCTTTTGTGCAGGCCCAGACTACTACGGCCAGCCGCCCTGTACTGGATGTTCCGTATGTGCCTACACGCCAGGTAGTAGTAGATGCGATGCTCGAATTAGCGAAAGTTTCTAAAAATGATGTGTTGTATGACTTGGGTTGCGGCGATGGCCGAATAGTGATCACAGCGGCCAAAAAGCACGGCGCAACCGGCACGGGGGTAGACATTGATCCTGAGCGCATAAAAGAGGCAAACGAAAACGCACGCAAGGCTAATGTAACCGGCAAAGTTAATTTCGTGGAAGGCAACTTGTTTGATATGGACTTTAGCAAAGCCTCTGTCGTGACGCTTTACCTGCTGCCCGACATTAACCTGAAATTGCGCCCGCAGCTTTTGGAGCAGTTAAAGCCAGGAACCCGCATCGTGTCGCACGCCTTTGAGATGGGCGATTGGAAGCCGGAGCAGACCGTGAATGTAGACGGAGCCACCATTTACCTCTGGACAGTACCCCAGAAGAAATAATAAAAAGGACACAACTAACAGGACACAGGATATGAGAGTCGTTTATCAGAAGAAGTTATATCACGTGGTGGCCTCTGTCATGAATCACCAGGATACATAAAAGCCCGGTTAGAGATAAGAAAACAGCGCTGCCTGGTACTTCATTGTACCAGGCAGCGCTGTTTTGGTTTATAAGATCCTACTGCCTTACTTATGCTCAGGAGTCGTTATCCATCTTGCCTTTGGCATCGATGCACCACCGCATCTCCTCCATAAAAATAGCTGCATGCTTTTCGGTGTTGGCTCTATCGGTCGGGGTACCGTCTATGGCGTAGTTCTCCTGCACTTTTGAAACCGGGAATTTGGCCGGTACCACCCAGGCCCGTATTTTCCAGAGGGTAAATTGGAGGGAGGCCATTACCTGTGTGCCGCCAAACTGTCCATCCGATACAGTAACCAGCCCGATCGGCTTCCGGTACCACTCTTGGTAGAGCAGGTCTACCACATTTTTGAGGCTGGCCGGGTAGCCGCCATTATACTCGGGTGTGGCAATGATAACACCGTCTGCCTTCTTTATGCTGGCAGCGAAATCCAACACCTGCTCTGTTGGCTCCTGTAGGTGTTGGAGTCGTTCCTCAAATATCGGGAAGTTGTACTCCTTCAGATCAAGCAGCTCAACGGTGGCGAGGTTGTTTTCGGTAATATATTTTTGAAAGAACAGGGCTACGCGGTGTGTGTTACGACCAGTTCGTACACTGGAAGAAATGATGGCAATGTGCGGCATATAGAGCTAGGGTTGGTGTTGAGATAGATGGTACGGTTCCTGTTTGGCAGAGTTATATGTCCGGAGGCTGCGCAAACCTGTTCGTAATTTGGCAGAGCCTGTTCCTTCAGCAGCAAGGCAGGTTACTGAAAGGCAATTATGCTAATGAAATGAGGCCTCCGGAGGCGCTGCTACTCCAACTACGGCAGCGCATTTAACTCTTCCATGGTAAAAGCCTCTTGCCGGTCTTTATACTTTTCGCGTGTTTTCCTGATCTCTTCTGTTGTTACACGGTCCGCCTGGTTGTTCCACGACCTTCGGATATAGCTGGTAAGTTCTGCCAGGTCCGCATCGCTGAGCTCGCTGTTTTGCGCTACGCCCGGCATGTCTCCATTTATTTCTGGGGCCTGGTACAGTTTGTTGTTTACCAAAATGGGGCCCGTTAAGCCATAGAGTATAATAGGTAAAAGCCTGCTTTTCGGCCCGACCACCCACTCTGAGTTATTGAGAGGTGGTGCCAGCGCTTTCATACCGCCGCCGTCGGCACCGTGGCAGGACTGGCAGATGGTGGTGTACAAGGCAGCTCCGCGCGGGAACTCCCGGGCGAGCAGTTCCTGGTTTCTTCTTGTTTTAGCATTAGCAATGGCTTGTAGCACCTTCTTAAACTGCACTTGCATGGCCAGGCTGGTATCAGGATGAAGCGCCTGCACTTTTTTGTAGAAAAGTTCTTCACGCCCCTGCAGATTGCTGATCACGGCATCGGCCACCAGGTTGTTATCGGGGTGCTGTTTCATCAGGACCTCTAACCATCGATCTGCCGTTGCCTTGCTGAACGGGCGGACAGAGCGGGCAAGGAGGGCGATGTAAGGAGCCGCCAGCGTATCCTGTTGCTGCACCAGTTGCTCCAGGGCGGGCAAATAGTTGCGGTAGCTAGCTTTTGTCATCACAGATGGCAGCACAGCCAGCGCCTGCATGCGCACAGGCCAGTCAAGGTGCCGGAGTAGGGGTAGTACGTCGGCTGTACGCAAGGCTCCCAGCCCTTCCAGCGTCCAGAGGGCGTGCAGGCGGGCCAGGGGCTGGTCCTGCTGTTGCAGCAGCTGGCGTAAGGCGGGTATGGCTTGTGTCTGTTCTTTGTCGATGAGCAGTTGTTGGGCCTTGTCGCGCACCCAGCCATTGGGGTGCTGCAGCAGGAGCACCAGCTGTCCGGGAACTTGAGGCAGCACCACCGGCATCGCTTTTTTTCCCTTCGGCACAATCCTGTAAATGCGGCCGCAGGACAAAGGCTGTTGCAGCCCCCGGTTCGTAATTTCGTGGGCCAGGTAGTCTGTTAAAAAGTGTTTGTGTTGGATAATGCCCCTGTACATATCCAGTACATACAAGGCGCCGTCGGGGCCACTGTAGAGATTAACCGGCCTGAAGCGTTCGTCTTCGCTTGCCAGGAATTCCCGCCCGGCATATGCCTGCTCTCCCAGCACCTCAAAGCCCTGTTGCCAGATAATGTTCCTTTTGATCAGGTTGGCGGCAGGCTCTGCCACAAAGGCGTTCTGGTAGTACTCCTTGCCAAACAGCTCCCCACGGTACAGGGTCGGGCCGCAGGCAGCCGTCACGTTTACCAGGCGCAGCCCCTCATCCAGGATCCCCTCCATGTAGCCCCGGTTAACGCCGGTGGTCGGGCGGGCAGGGTACACGCGGTTGTCTGGCACTATATTTTCGTTGTAGCCTGCCATGCTGCGCTGGTTGCGGTTGGCGGGTCCAAAGCCCGGAGCCAGATAGTCGCCGAGCAGGTTCTGGGAGTTGTTGTTGTAGAAGAGACGGCCATAGTCGTCCTGGGCAATGCCCCACTGGCCCCTGAAGTGGGTGTCTTCCACAAGCCACTCGCTGCCTTTCTTTCTGTACCTGGTGCTCGATTTGGCATTGTAGATCCAGTTGTCGAGGGCGCGCAGCAGGCCGTTGGGCTCGTGCTCCACATTACCGCCCGAGGAGAATTTGTTGTCTACGAGCGTCTTTTTGCCGGGGCGGTCGTTGCGGATCTCCACAAACCACAGGTTGGGCGGCTCCGCCACCAGCAGGCCATCCTCTATCAGGCAAAGGGCGCGGGGGAGCACCAGCGAATCCAGAAAAACTTTGCGGTTATCGTAGAGGCCGTCGCCGTTCAGGTCTTCCAGTATCACGACCTTGCCGGTTGGCAGGTCCTCGCCGGTGCCGGCTGTGTCGGGCATGTAGTTCATCATTTCCACTACCCACATGCGGCCGCGCTCGTCGAAGGTCATGGCAACAGGGGCGATCACCAGCGGCTCTGCAGCGGCAAGCTCTACTCTGAAGCCATCTTCCAGGTGCATCTTTTCCATAGAAGCAGCAGGAGAAAGCACCGGCGACGAAGCATACATCTGGCGGATCGCCAGGGAATCGGGCTCCATGGGGGCAGGCGGAGTGGCTGCTTCTGTTCCTTCGCTTGTGGACCGGTTCTCAGGCTGGCAGCCCTGCCATAATAATAAGACGGAAATTGAAAATAACAATACAGCGATAATGCGTTTCATGCCAAGCGTTAAATAGCCAGTCCCTCATCAACCTTTTTAAAGCTGCCGCCTACCTGGCGGAAGCCTAAAAGCTCTAACAAGCGTTAGGGGCTAAAATAAGTGATTTTCCGGACTTAGGGCAGTTTGTCAGGAAAATAATATGGCGGGGCAGTCATTTTCTATGAACTGTAAGGTGCCACAGCTGACAGCAGTATTGCCTCCGGAGGGCTGTTTTCATTGGAATAATTTGATATGTGATGATGATGAGGGTATTTAGATGCGGGCAGGCAAAAGACCCTGCCTGCGTTTTGTGTCTCAGGCATTTCTTCTGCATCCCTGCTTTGCAAGGTTGATTTTTCAGGCGGCTAAAAGATAACCTTCTCTATCTGCTGTTTCGTATGGAAGGAAGTACTGCAGTTGCTGGCCGGAATAAAGCTTGTCTGCTGTTCTCAGGTAAATGTGGAAAGTGCAATATATGCCAGGCTAACATTCCGGCAGCCAAACATTCACGAAACACTAACTAAACACAAATGGACAACAAGAAAAAAATCAAGCCGCTATCTAGCCTGCTCCAAAACCCTTCTGAAATCCTGGAAATTGCTAAAAATCCGGGTAAATATGGTCTGGATACCTTCCGGTCGCTCTCTAACCAGCAAAAGCAGTATGTGGCCTTTGCCGCTGCGGCAGGCCTTGTGATCTACGGCTTTATGGTAAACCGAAAATAGACCGGTATGACTGCTTTAAAAGCCATTGCTACTCGCAGCAATGGCTTTTGCTATCCGGACTTTCTCTATTATGGCCTCCTTGCTATCGGAGTAGGCTTCTGCTATGATGTTGCTTTGTCCGTTAAAAAGCTGGGTTGCACGGGAAATGTGAAGAGTTGGTATTTTGAAAAAGAATGACTGGAGCTGTTTTATCTAGTGCCTAAAGAGCAGCAAAAGCAGCAAACCCTCCGGAGGGCGGTTATGATTCAAATAATTCATTTGTGATGAATAGGTCACTCAATCACTCTTCCGCTCCCCCCTTCAAAAATCACTCATTCAATTAAGCTTCTGTCTTGTACAGCGTCTCAAAGAGCTTGTATTTATACCTGGGGTATTCCCGGATCACGGCTACCATCGCAAACAGCGACATGCCGATTACCACCGGGTACACCAGGTACAGGATCGGGTGCAGCAGGGGCAGGAAGAGCAGCCCGATCAGGATTACCGCCAGCACACTGTACAGGTAAGAGGTCTTGGCACTGAAACTCAGGATGCCGCCTTTCACGGTTTTGGGGCTGGTAAAAGAGGCGATGATGCCAATAGGCGTGAGCACCAGCACGGAGGCCGCATACATCAGCAAAATAAAGGTAGACTGCTCCTGGTTAAAGAACAGGACATAGGCTACCACGAAGGCCGCGTCTATGAGCAGGGGCAGGCGGAGTGGCATCAGACTGATCTTCAGAAAAGCTTTAAAGTCGCTGGTGGTGCGCTCGGTGGTGAGCCACAGGTTCTTATAAAAGCCCCACACGTTGTTGAACACGTACGTATAGATCACCAGCGGCCCCACAAACAGCCACAGCGACAGGTTCTTGTCGAACATGTGCAGGCCTTTGGCCATAAATACAGTGGCATCCGCCCCCAGCATCAGCAATTTAAAACCGAGTCCGAAGAGCAGCAGTTGCCTGGCCATTTTGTGATTGTTGAACAGGCGCCAGCTCAGGCTGCGGCGGGCGTTGTGGCTATAGTTCACCACTCTTCGTTTGGGCTCGAAGGCCGCCTGCTCCAGCAGGTAGTTAGAAACCAGAAAAGCCGCTACAGCTGCCAGGTGCACCACCAGCATCATGGCCGGATCAGCGGGCTCAAACATGGGCGCTTTTACTTGCAGGGCCACAAAAGCACCTGCCATCACCGCCGAAGAAACAAACAGCCTGCTAAGCCACTTTATTTTGCGCTCGATAAATATCTGGAGCGACCTGCGGGTAAGGTGAGCGGCAAAAATAACCAGGATGCTTTGCAGGAAATGCGTGAAGCTATAGTCCGGCGACATCAGGAACAGGATGATCACGAAGTTGAGCAGCACAAAATAAAACGGCGACACCATCTCCACCACCAGTTCTGTCCAGAAGCGCTGCAGCGGCCTAACCGGGAAAATCCGGCTGATAAAATCTGCTTTCGGAATATAGGCCGGAAAAAAGCCCCGCATGATGGTAATGGCTATCAGGGCAAGGTTGGCATAGCTCAGCACCTTGTCTACACTTGGGTTAATGCCGCCTTCGTGCGCTTTTTGGAGCAGAAACGTAAATACCCAGCTATAAAAGCCCGACAGCACGACGCCCACCGCCAGAAGCAGCGCACGCTGCGTCCGTTGCTGACGAAAGTAGCTGTTTAAGCGGGCCTGGCAGGAATATATGATCAAATCCATTTTCTGAGTTAGAAAGTTAGAGAGGTGTTAGTAAGAAAGTCTGTTCGTGAGAGGGGGGTAAGGGAAAAAGGTATGTTAGTATTTGGTGAAGATGAGCGGTTGCTTATGCTCTTCTTCAAACTCCTAAACATTAACTCTCTAACTTACACCTCCATGACTTTATAACTTAAGTGAGCATCCAGTCGATGTCGGCATCGTTGGTGTGGTGGTGGGGAAGGAGCAGCTGAAACAGCGCCTGGTCTATCAGGCTCTCGCCGTTCATGGTAAACTCCTGAATAGAGCCGTTGTACATCAGGTGCCCGTCGTTGAGCACGCCAATATGCGTAGCCACCCGCTCCACATAGTTCAGGTCATGCGACGAGATGAGCACCACTCTGTTGGGGGTGCTGTAGCTGCGGATAAGTTTTACCAGCAACTGCGCCGCTATCGGGTCCAGCCCCGTAAAGGGCTCGTCGAGTATCAGCACGCGCGGCTTGTGCAGGATAGCGGCCACAATGCCCACCTTCTTTTTCATGCCGGTAGAGTAGCCGGCAATGTTTTTCTGCAGCGACTCCGTTTCAGAAAAAAAGTAATCGGTCAGGCTGCTGATGCGCCGATCCGCCTCCTCCTGTGGCAGCTTGTAGAGTTTGGCCACAAAGTTCAGGTATTCCAGCCCGGTAAATTCTTCAATCAGGGGGTTGTCTTCACAAAGGGCGCCCAGATCCTGCTTCACTGCCAGGTTATCCTGCGTATAATTTTTGCCGAACAGGCTGATGCTGCCTGCGTCTGGCTTAATTAAGTCCAGAATGGAGTTCAGAAACGTGCTTTTGCCTACGCCATTTTTTCCTAAAAGGCAATAGCAATGCCCTTGTTCTATCGTGAGGTCAAGCGCCTGTAACACCTGTTTCTTTCCAAACGCTTTAGACAACCCTCTGATTTCGATGCTCATATATTTTATGATTTGGCTAAAAGAAATTTGCCATTTACTTAACGGCCGCTGGGAGCTAAAAATAAGAAGAAGCCCCGGAAAGTCCTGCAAGGTAAATGGTTATAGTCACAACGAAAAAATGCTGCACCTGTTGCCCACCACATTTCTTTCGACTTACTCAAGAACAACAACCTTCTCACCCAATAAGGTTCTATTCAGTAACCAGTAAATTCCAATTTACTCATTCCTAGATAAATATATTTACTAATCCGGTAAAATGAAAATGTTAGAGTTGTAGATAATTTAAATTTAGGTTTATCTAAAAAAATATTTAAATTTGGTTTCGAAATAAATTTAGATAGATCATATAACTATGAGAAACACATTTACGCTTATCCTGGTGTGGCTATCGGCGATGTCGGGTATTGCTCAGACGGGCGCTATCCGCGGTAAAGTGACAGGAACTGGTGCCCCGGCGTCGTTTGCGAGCATCGGGCTGGAGGGAACAGTTTTAGGTGCCACTTCTGATGCCGAGGGTAATTTTGAGCTGAGGCAGGTGCCAGCCGGAAGCTACAGACTGCAGGTACGTGCTGTAGGCTTTGCCCCTTACGATGCCGCCGTGACCGTTATGCCAGAACAGACGGCGTGGGTGGAGGCTACGCTGCGACAGCAGGCGGCCAGGCTGCGCGAGGTGGTGGTGACAGGCACTATGCGCGAGACATTCTCGCTGGAATCGCCGGTGCCGGTGGAGGTTTACACCTCCAAATATTTCCAGAAAAACCCGACGCCGGCCCTGTTTGAAGCGCTGGCACAGGTAAACGGAGTGCAGCCGCAGATCAACTGCAACGTGTGTGGCACCGGCGACATTCATATAAACGGTATGGAAGGCGCCTACACCATGGTGCTGATAGATGGTATGCCACTTGTGAGTGCCCTCTCTACGGTGTATGGCCTGAGCGGCATACCCAACAGCATGATCGAGCGGGTGGAGGTGGTGAAGGGGCCAGCCTCTACGCTGTATGGTTCTGAGGCCATGGCAGGGCTGATAAACGTAATCACTAAAAGCCCGGCTAAAGCGCCCCTTGCTTCGGCCGATGTATTCTTTACCAGCCACCGGGAGCTGAATGCGGATGTGGGCCTGAGCCGCCGCTGGGGCAAGGCCTCCACACTGCTAAGCACCAACTACTACCGCTTCCAGAACCGGCGAGACGTGAACCACGACAACTTTACGGATGTGCCGCTGCAGCACCGGATATCACTCTTTAACAAATGGGCTTTCCAAAGAAAAGACAACAGGCTTGCCTCGCTCGCGGCACGATATTACTACGAAGACCGCTTTGGCGGAGAACGACAGTGGGCACCGACCTACAGAGGAGGCGACAGCATCTACGGCGAGTCGGTGTATACGAGGCGCTACGAACTGATCGGGACGTACCAACTGCCGGTGCAGGAGCACCTGATGCTGAGCTACTCCTACAACGACCACCACCAGAACTCCGCCTACGGCAACACCTCCTACATCGGGCAGCAGCGGGTGCTGTTTGGGCAACTGGTCTGGAACAAGGAGCTGAACCAGCGTCACCACCTGGTGGCCGGCGCCACCTACCGCCACACCTACTACGACGACAACACGCCCGCCACCGAGCAGCAGAGGCCGCAGGGGGGGCAGAACGAACCAGTTACCACGCGGCTGCCAGGCGTTTTTGTACAGGACGAGCTAAAGCTCTCTGCTGCCACCACCTTACTGGCCGGGCTGCGCTACGACTATAATACGGAGCATGGCAGCATTTTAACACCTCGCCTCAACCTGAAGTGGGCACCAAACGACGATCATGTTTTCCGGATGAGCCTGGGCAAAGGCTACCGTGTCGTGAACCTGTTTACCGAAGATCATGCCGCTTTAACCGGTGCCCGTGAGGTAGTGATCCGGAATGAGCTGAAGCCGGAGGAGTCTTATAACGCCACCCTGAACTACCAGCACTTCCTGAACCTGGCACAGGGTTACCTGAACCTGGAGGGAAGCGCCTTCTACACCTACTTCACCAACAAGATCGTGGCCGACTTCCTGACCAACAACTATCAGATCATCTACGACAACCTGAGCGGCCATGCCGTGTCGAGGGGAGTGGCCTTAAATGCCGAGATGGCGCTTACGGCACCTTTGCGGGTGCATGCGGGCCTAACCCTGATGGAAGTGTACCAGGTGCAGCAGCCCGAGGGCAAACAGCAAGACATAAAAGTGCCGCAGCTGCATGCGCCTGCCTTGTCGGGCACGTTTACAGCCTCGTATAACTTTCCGGCAGCCAGGTTGCTGCTCGATTATACCGGCACCTTCAGCAGCCCGATGCACCTGCCGGTGCAGGAAAATGATTTTAGGCCAGAGAAGTCGCCGTGGTTTACGCTGCAGCATGTGCAGCTCACCAAAAGCTTTGGCAAAGGACTGGAACTGTACGGGGGCGTAAAGAACATCTTCGACTTTATGCCACGGCACCCGCTCATGCGCCCCTTCGACCCCTTCGATAAGCAGGTGGAGGTGAACAATCCTAACAATTACTCTTTCGACACTGAGTACAATTATGCGCCCCTGCAGGGCCGACGCACCTTTATTGGATTGCGGTACACGCTGGCGGAAACTAAAAAGTAAGCGGCAACTGCTGGTGTAGGAGGAATTAATTTAATGGCAGCAGAAATATTTTGTGCAGATAATGCATTAGCTGTTGCAAATGTGCCAACTGCTTTCTACTTTTGCCCCACTATTTACCTGCGCACGTGGTGAAACTGGTAGACACGCCATCTTGAGGGGGTGGTGCCTTCGGGTGTGGGAGTTCGAATCTCCCCGCGCGCACTTCTTCATAACCCCCGACTTGCTTTTCAGGCAGGCCGGGGGTTTCTGTTTTATCAGGTCCCCCTTTCTGAAAAGTGCAGCATTCTCTTTTTTGTGCCCGCCAGGGAGATACAAAATGTTGAGCAAGAAGGAGAAATGAATTAATTATTCTAATCAAAACGGCCCTCCGGAGGCTATGCAACTGCTGCGCTACCGCAGAAGCCATTTTTCTAATGTTAGTAAACCCTTAAGTACATTATGCTGCTATTACAAGTCAAAAAAATGCGGGTCCTACTTCAATGGACACTGATTTTCCCGGTTCTGGCCTGGGTGCTGTTCTTCTCAGGACTGATCCCAGGCAACGATATCTTTAAATTTATAGCAAGCGCTCTCCTGATCCTGAGTGTGATGTCGGCTGTTCATCATTCTGAAATTATTGCGTTCAAGGTTGGAGAACCGTATGGCACCATTATCCTGGCGGTTTCGATAACGGTAATTGAGGTCTCCATCATTATTTCGCTTATGATGTCGGATGGGCAGGAGGCTGTTTCGCTGGCCAGAGATACCGTGTATTCGGCCACGATGCTTATCCTGAACGGAATTGTAGGGCTGTGCCTGCTTATTGGGGGCCTGAAGCACCATGAGCAGAATTTTTCCAAACCTTCCGTCACCATCGCCCTGGTTTCGCTGATCTCCATTGTAGTTTTTACCTTGGTGTTTCCCACCTTTACCAAGAGCGTTGTAGGATCTTATTACTCAACGCCTCAACTAGTTTTTGCCTCTATAGCCTGCCTGGTTATTTACTCTTTCTTTTTATTTGCCCAGACCAAAAGGCACAGGCAATACTTTCTTACCACAGGAGACAGTGAGGAAAGTATTGAAATCAGCAAATGGGTGTTTCTGACAAGTCTGGTTTTTCTGCTGATCAGTCTGGGCATTGTGGTGCTCCTGGCAAAAACGCTCTCCCCAACCATTGAAACCATAATTGCAAACAATAACCTCCCGAAGGAATTGGTGGGTGTTATCATAGCAGCGATAATTCTGTTGCCGGAAGGTGTGGCAGCCATAAATGCGGCGCAGAAGAACAGGCTTCAGACCAGCCTGAACTTGTCGTTGGGTTCTGCGCTGGCCAGTATCGGCTTAACCATCCCAAGTGTGGCGATCGTCTGCATCATCTATGACATGAAAATTATTCTGGGCCTCGACATTAAGTCCATTATCCTGCTGGGGCTATCCGTGTTCACGGTCATGCTCTCGCTCAACAGCGGTAAGACGAATATTGTGTATGGGGTGGTACTTTTAGTAAACTTGTTCGCCTTTATTTTCCTGCTTATTTTTCCCTGAGGTTCCCTAAAAACGGCCCCTGGCGCTATAAGGGGCAGGATACGGCACGAACAGTGAGAGCACGACCATCAGCCTGTTGGATACAGGAACGGCGGCTCCGCAAAGGGTGTTGTTGATTATTTGAATGAAATAGCCCCTCCGGAGCTTTTTTGCGACCGCGCCTGCTGGCACAACTAGCATTATCGGCTACTGGTAGCCGTCAGTTACCGCGGTAGCTTGCCGGTGCATTTTTGCAGCCTGTTCCAGCTTTTCAGCAATTTGCCTAAAGCCGGGCCGTTGCAGAACGTCCTCCTGCAGGCATGCTTCTTTTAGCTGTACGAGTGCGAGGCAGGTAGCTTGGTCTGTATCTGCAGGAGCCAGGTGGGTGAGAAGATCATCGAGCAGGTAGCCAAAGGCTCTAACCTCGATGCGCTCCAGGGCAGGTGCCCAAGCTGTGATTGAGTTGCCGTAGCTTGTGGCAGCTCCAAAATCGCCTAGTATTGGGTAGGCCTGCTCATTTATTAATACATTGTGTGCGTACAGGTCGCCGTGCATTACATTCTGCGTATGCAGATGTGCTGCGGCAGCGGCAACCCCTGCTGCAATGGCTAGAGCTGCTGTCAGGGAGAAACTGGTGCCTCCGGGGTAAGTATCTCTGGTACAGGTTTCGAAACTTGGAGGTCCGCCTAAATTCTTAAACGAAGGCGGAATTAAGTTCAGGACCAGCCCCTGTTTTTGCTCCGGATGGTTGCAAATCTTCCCGAGAACCTGCACAAAATTCGGGTGAGTGCCTGCTGCAATACAGGCATTCAGTTCATCAGCCGGTGATCCATCGCTGGTCACTTCTCCCTTGAAAATTTTTATGGCAACCTGTGCTGCATTTTTGTCCACATCAGCATGCCGCCAGTGAGCTTTGTAAATTACGCCAGAGGCACCCTCACCTAACCGCGTGTCAAGCTCAAAGTCTGCCCAATCTAGTTCCTGGAGCGTATTATCCGTTTGCTGCAACGGGCAGCAGGGGTTGCCGGAAAAGGCGAGCCACGATAAATGCGGAAGCGAGAACAGCCAGCGTGGAAGCGTTTCTAGTTGGTTGGCAGAGATCCGGAGCAGCTGCAAGTTGCGGCATGCAGCCATTTCGGTGGGGAGTTCTGTCAGTTTATTTCCTGCCAGCATGCATTTCTGCAACCTGTGGCACTTGCCGATAGACTTGGGCAGGTACTCGATCTGGTTATTGGTTAAGATAAGCCAACGCACCTGTGCCGGAATGGCATCTTCGGCTATAAAAGAAATTCTGTTGGCCTTAAAACCAATCATCTCCAGGTGGGGGCACTGCGCAAGCACGGGAGGGAAGTGGTCGAAGTCGTTTTCTGAGAAAAAGGCAATTCGCAGCTTCTTCAGTTTAACAAGGTCATCTGGCAGTTGTATTAAATGGTTTCCTGTTAAATCGAGGATCTCTAACGAATCGGCCAGCTCAAGGATTTCGGCAGGAAAATCTGTTAAGCCGCTTGCTATTTTTAATCTTTTTATACCTTTGAGTTGTCCGGATTTAAGTTGTTCCAGGGTATGCATGGCGCTTTGAAAAGTTAACAGGAAGGGGAAGCATAGTGGCAGTCGGTTTATCAATAGATCCGTCTGATTGCCAGTTTCTGATCTTCCGGGTTTGATTTAAACCATAAAAGTAAGCATGCCCGCAGGTAAAACCATGCAACCGTACTTATTCCGTTATTTTCTTTTTAATTTAATCGTGCCAGCTACCTGGGTTTAGACAACAAAAGCCTCCAATAAACAATGAACCTGCAGAGAACCGATTCCAGAAACCCGGATTTTATATCTCTTGTACAATTGCTCGACGCGGACCTTGCCAGAAGAGACGGAGACGACCATCCTTTTTATGCGCAATTCAATAAAATAGATAAACTAAACTATGTAGTAGTGGCGTACAATGGGGAGGAACCTGTTGGTTGTGGCGCCATGAAGGAGCTGGAGCCTGGCACCATGGAAGTTAAACGAATGTACGTTGCGCCCGACTCCAGAAAGAAGGGGTTTGCCTCCCAAATCCTGGCTGAACTGGAAAAGTGGGCCTGCGAATTGTCTTACAATAGGTGTGCGTTAGAAACTGGCAAAAAGCAACCGGAAGCGATCGGACTGTACCAAAAGAGCGGTTACCGGCTTATTCCTAATTACGGACAATATGCCGAAGTTGAGAACAGTGTCTGCTTCGAAAAGAAACTGGAGCCTTCAGAGGCGGCGGCCATTTTTGATAGCTGATTTTATGCTAAAAAGCATTTCCCTCTAAAAAATTACGGTTAAAACTGGATACGAAATGTTGTTACCAGAATCAGAATATAAAGAGTTCTTAGAATTGCACATGCCTCTGCTTTATTTTGTAGGGCAGCAAACGGCTATAGTTTCTGCCGCCATGGATTTTCAGAGCTTTACACAACTTGATCTTAAGGTGAAATTCAAATGCCGGGAAGCCCTGCTGGAAAATGATCAGCTACTGGATGATTATTTGTCCCGGAACGCCGACCGACTAACAGCAGAGCAGGCAGAGCTGCTAAAGGGCTTTAAAAGATGCATAAAAGGCAACTTCATCATTCTGAAATGCCTGAAGAACCATGCTGTTTTTCTAGGCGCAGAAGACAACCAGTTTTATGCGGTGAAAGCACTGGGTACCCGGTTCCACGAATTCTTTGGGAACTTCCCGGTTTTGGTATCAGCAAACATTTTGCCGTTTAAAGACAAGATTATTTACGATGGTTTTCTTCAATCCAATAGCATTTATTTTGAAAAGGAAATGACTGCAACGATGAATGAAAACTATAAAGAAGCAAAAAAAATGAAGCAAATAAATACGACGCTCTGAGTGCTGCAGCAGTTTTAATGTGCTGATGCTTCCATTGGATGATTTGGAGATTTGAAAATGAATTTCCGGGGCAGGCTTTGGAAACAATCAACTCTTCACTCATAACAATCCCTCGTCCTGATAGCCGAAGATTCCGAAGCATTTCGGGGAGACAAAAAGTCTATTATCTTACTTTTATGAAGAGCAGCGGCAGGTGCTACAAGCTCTTGAGGGGCATTTTTATTGGAATAATTAGCCTCGCCGTTCAAAGGGATTGTCCGGTTTCACGAGCAGCACCTTTTCCCGCTCCACCACCACCGAGCCCGGAGCAGAACCTTTAGGCTTACGGACATATTTTTTGGGCGTGTACAGCACCGGACAGAGCGAGTCGCTTTTGCGTTTGCTGTAGTAGGCAGCCAGCTGCGCCGCCTTCTCCAGCACGGTAACCGGTACGGTTTTGCCCGCCTGGTGCTTGATCACCACATGCGAGCCCGACACATCTTTGGCGTGGAGCCACAGGTCGTCTTTGTGCGTGTGGCGCTGGGTGAGCACATCGTTGTTTTTGGCGCTTTTGCCTACCAGAATCTTAAAGCCTTCCGACGCAAACACCCTAAACGGAATTTCCGGCTGCGCCTGCTGCTTGGTAGAGAACAGGTGCGCATATTCCCGCTGGAAATTCTTCAGGGCCTTAAAGCCTTCCACTGCCTCCAGTGCTGCTATGGCATCTTCCAGTACAATAATTTCCTCCAGTTTCCGCTCTGCTTTTTCCTCCAGCTGCCTCACCTCCAGGTGCTGGTTTTTGGCTTTTCGGTATAGGCGCTCTGCCTGCTTCTGAGGTGTTTCGTCTGGCTTAAGCTTATAAGAGCGGGTTTTGTCGGTGTAGAAGTCGTAAAGCTCAACCTCGGTGCAGCGTGGCGGTATGTTGGTGAGGTTGGCCATGAGTACGTCGGCGGTTTGGGAGTAGGAGCGGTCGTGGCGAAGCTCCTGCAGCTTGCTGTCGGTTTGAGCCAGCACAGTGCGGGTGCCGTTGAGTTTTTTGGTGAGCTGCTGCAGGGCCTGCTCATATTGCCGCTCAAAGCCGGTTTCGTAGAGGTAGCTGCGGGTAAAGGCGTTCAATGCCTCCAGCGGGTCGTGCAGGGTGTGTTGCACATCGCCCAGCGGTAGCAGCGACAGCCGTGTTTTGCCTTCCAGCTTCGTGATGTAGTAGGCCTCGGGCTGCTCGAGCTTTTCGAGGAGTGCCTGCACCAGCTCCCACTTTTCCTCCAGCGCCAGGTTTTCGTATTGTTGCGCTGCCAGGTACAGGGCCGGCAGGTCGCCAAAGGTGGGGTAAATCTTCTTCAGATGTCCATCTGCTGCAGCAAAGGTAGCAAAGTTCTGGGGCAATGGCCTGTCCATCTGCAGCGGGTCTAGTTCCAGGTCGGCCCCAAACTTCTTGTGGAACAGGTCAACCGGTTCGCCATCCTGAAAGAGCACGATGTTAGCACGGTTGCCAAAGAGCTTAAAAAGCAGCACAAAACCACCGGACAAACGCAGGTAAAAGCTGCGCTCGTTCTGATGCTGCACCACTTCCTGCACCACCTGGCCCAACATAGGCTCCAGCAGCTCCACACTATTGGCCCGCGCCCGTTTAAACTCAGCAGGGAAGGAGAGGGCGGAGAAGTGGGAGGTGAGCATGGCACGGATATAGAACTCCTCTCCGGCACGGGCAAAACCCAGTATCAGCTCGTCTTTGTTCTGGCTGTAGCAAGTGGCCACCTGCATGCCTGCCAGTTGTGTGTTCAGCCGCAGCGTCAGTTGCTTCAGGAAGTAGTAGTTCTGGTGCACAGGTTGGTTGTTAATTGTTGATTGCTAAATTGTTAAATTGCTGTTTATAGGATTTTGAGGATTGGTTGAGTTGGTACAATTCTTCTAATCAAAAAGCCCTTCCAGAGGTTTTTCTGCTGCTGATGCCACTGCTGCTCTGGAAAAGTACATAAGAGGCAGGACTTATGCTGATGAGTATCACCTACCTTCCAGGGTAGATTTTCTTACAATAGTGCCTCGTGCACATGGCGGGCTCCCGCCTTATTTTTTAGAAGCAGCTGTCAGTGATTTAGTATAATAAAAAACTGCCAATAATCAACCATTTAACCATCTGCAACCACCAACCACCAACCACCAACCACCAACCAACAACCAGCACTCAAATCTCAAGCTGCAGGCCATCGTGGGCCAGGCTGATAAAATCGGGGAGTTGCTCCTCTACATGGCGGTGCCGCCCCATCAGGTGGCTTATGTGCGTGATGTAGCCTTTTTCCGGTTGAAGTTCAATGAGTATATCGAGGGCTTCCTGGAGCGAGAAGTGGGAGATATGTGGCTCGTGCCGGAGGGCGTCCAGCACCACCACCTTCGAGCCCTTTATCTTCTCCATTTCTTCGGGAGCGATGTAATTGGCGTCGGTAATATAGGTGAAATCTCCGATGCGGTAACCCAGCACCGGCAGCTTGTAGTGCAGCACCCGGATAGGTGTAACCAGAATGCCATCTACCTCGAAGGGGGCCTCGGTGATAGGATGGAGCGAAACACGCGGGATGCCCGGGTAATTGGCGCCGGAGAAAATATAAGGGAACTCCTGCTTGAGCTGGTTCAGCACCCGTTGCTCCCCATAAACTGGCATGTCTTTTTTTTGCAGAAAGTTGTAAGCCCTGATGTCGTCGAGGCCGGCGGTGTGGTCTTTGTGCTCATGGGTAAAGAGCAGCGCGTCGAGCGTTTTGATGCGTTCGCGCAATACCTGCTGCCTGAAGTCGGGGCCGGTATCGATGATGAGGCTTCTCTGGCCTACCTGCAGGTGCACCGATACGCGCAGGCGTTTATCGCGGTAGTCTACAGAAGAGCACACCTCGCAGGTGCAGCCGATCACGGGTACGCCCTGCGAGGTGCCAGTTCCTAAAAACGTTATCTTCAATGGGTTTCCTCGTTACGTATTTGCAGATACAACTGCCTGTTCTTGTCGCTCAGGCGGCTCTCATCTACCGAAATAGTTCGCAGAATATCGTAAAGGCAGTTAACTTTCCCTTCTAAGCTGAAATATTTGTTCACGACGGCCACTTTCATATCTTTCAGGATACAGTAGCCGGCTTTAAAATTCCCTTTCTCGTAGCGCAGCACAAATTCAGACTCCGCAAAAATATCTTCGAGCTTGCTGAGGAAAGGCCGCGTGTACTTTAACTCCATTTACTTCCTGTTATTCCCCGAGGTGTTGTTTTACGGTTTGAACCAGCATATCAAAATCAAGCGGCTTGGGGAGGTAAGCGTTTATGCCCGCTTCCTTAAAGTCTTCCATCGAGTAATTGTTTGCATTGCCTGTCACGGCGATGATCGGAATGCCGGCAATTTCCTTGTTGTCGTGCTTACGTATCTCGCGGGTACATTCCATGCCGTTTTTTACCGGGATGTTCAGGTCCATCAGAATAGCATCGATCTTGTTGCTCTCTACTTGCTTTAATACTTCGCCACCGTTTTTGGCAGTCAGTATCTTATAGTTCTGGAGCTCCAGAATCTTCTTCGTCAGGTTAAGAATTACTGAACTGTCTTCAGCAATCAGAATGGTTTTGCTATCTGCCATAAGAATAGTTAAATGATTATTTCTTTGTAAGCCTTTTTATAGTTTTCGTATTGCTCCAGAAGTTTGGAGAAGTTGTCGTCCACAGCTTCCAGCACATTGTTTTTGATGTCGTGCTCCAGTTGCTTTGCCAGCTCGGCCATCGGGTTAATTCCCAAAGTGAAACCGGTGCCTTTTAACTGATGCAATGTACTTAAAATGCCGGTGTAATGTTGTGCTGCCAGCTCTTTTTTGGCTTCCTCGAGCAGGCCGGCGGCCTCTTCCTCAAAATCGGCATACAGCTGCCTTATAAAATCAGCGCCCCCGATCTGTTTCAGCTGTTCCACCACCGCCTCGTCTATGATAAACGGCTCGTCTGGCTGGCTGCTGTCCGCAGTGGGGTCCGTGTCCGCATCGGGTGCATCGGTTTTCAGCCAGCTGCTGTTCTCCCATCTGCTCATTACGGCGTAAAGGTCGGAACTTTTCACGGGTTTCGAAACATAATCGTCCATTCCCTCCTGTATAAACTTAAGGGCATCGTCTTTCATGGAGTAGGCCGTCATGGCAATAATAGGAGGGCAGGCGGTGGTTAACTGCTCCCTTATCTTCTTCATGGCGGTGACCCCATCCATTTCCGGCATCTGGATATCCATGAAAATGATGTTGTAGCGGTTGGTAGTGGCATATTTTATGGCCTCAAACCCGTTGGAGGCAATGTCGATACGGCAACCGAGGCGCTCCAGCTGCTTCTCGGCCACTTTCTGGTTTATCTGGTTATCGTCTACGAGCAGTACATAGGGGGCACTTTCAAACACCTCCACCGCGTTGCTCTGCTGCTGCTGCTCTATGTTGGTTTCCACTTCCCTGGCGTCGGCGAGCCGGGTTTTAATGCTGAACCAGAAGGTGCTCCCCTGGCCCGAAACAGACTCCACTCCAATATCGCCGCCCATCAGGTTGGTGATCTGCTTAGAGATGGCCAGGCCAAGCCCGGTGCCGCCAAATGTTTTGGTAGACGAGTTGTCGAGCTGCATAAAGTCGGTGAACAGCACCTGCTGGTCTTCCGGGGAGATGCCTATGCCAGAGTCTTTTACCCGCACATGCAGCATGTAAGAAGTTTTGCTCAACAGCCTGCTCCTGACAAAGATGCTGATCTTGCCCTCGTTGGTGAACTTAATGGCATTAGAGACCAGGTTAGAGAGAATCTGCAGAAACCGGATCTCGTCTGTGAAGATGTAACGCGGTGTGCCAGGCTCAATATGGTACGTAAACATGAGGTCTTTCTGCTGCGCCCGGTTCACGAACAGGGCGTGGATCTTACCCAGAGTGTCGTAGAGGTCTATGCCGCTCTCGCTGATCTGGAGTTTGCCTGCCTGCATTTTAGACAGGTCCAGGATATCGTTGAGGATGGCCAGCAGCGCATCAGACGATTTCCGGAGCGTTTCGATGTACTCTTCCTGCTCCTTGTCGGTGTTGATCTGGCGGAGCAGGTCTATCATGCCGATAATGCCGTTCATGGGGGTGCGGAGCTCGTGGCTCATATTGGCCAGAAACTGGGTTTTCACCTTCAGCAGGTTTTCTGCTTCTTCTTTGGCTTTGAGCAGGGCTACCTGGGTGCGCTTAAGCTCCGACACGTCGCGGGCCACACCTTCCAGGCTAATGGGCTTGCCTGCGTCATCGTACACTACTTTGGAGTCGAGCAGGATGGTTTTCTGAGTGCCGTCCTTGCAGATCATCACCGCCTCCACATCACGTATCGACTCCTGGCTGAGCACACGCTCCCGCATGAACAGGCGCTGGGCAGGGTGCACAAAAAATCTGCCGCTGTCGTACCCGATGGTCTCTTCCTCGTTGTAGCCCAGCAGGCTTGCAATAGAGGGGCTTACAATCTCTATAATCCCGTCGAGGGTTGTGCGGTAGTACACATCCTGGAACGATTCAAATATTCTCCGGAACTTCACCTCGCTGTTTGCCAGCGCCAGCTGCGACTTTTTCTTGTCAGAAATATCTAGCGCGATGCCGGATATTTCCTCAAAGGTGCCGTTTTCCAGGTAAATGGGATTCAGGTATACTTCCAGCCAGCCTTCAGTCTCGGGTATGCTGATCTCGAACTGCTGGGTAGCGCCCTCAAAAGCCTGCTTGTATTTCTCTTTCCAGAATTCCAGATCGCTTTCGTGCGTGCCAACCGGTTTAATGGCCTCAAGGGCAGTAAACGGAATAAGTTCCTCACCCGGTCTGGAGAAGGTTTTGGAGAAGTTACGGTTAAAGGAGGTGAGCTCGAACTCGCGGTTCACAGACCACATGTGGTGCGTGCCACTCTCAAAGATTGCCTTCAGCCGGGCATTCTGGTTATTTATCTGCTCCTCGTTGCGCTTACGCTCAATGGCAAGTGCCACCTGGTTCGAGATAAAGTGCAGGATCTCGATATCGGTATGCACATAAGCATCCGGGTTCTGGTAGTCCTGCAGCGTAATCACCCCGATGATGCGTTCGCCTATAGCCAGGGGAGAGCAGAGAATTACTTCCGGCAGGGCACCGTGTATGGTCAGATTTTGCTTTTCGGCCAGTTCTATCAGTTCCTGCTTCTGCATGTAAAGCGGCTTCCCGGTTTTAATAATATATTCCGAAAGACCCATGGTAAACGGGCGCCTTATCTCCACCTTGGTAGATTTGTCGATAAACTGATCGACCAGGTACACAAAATGCAGGTGATGGAAATCATAGTCGCAGAGCGCAATATAGATGTTGCGGGTCTCGATGATCTTGCTCAGTTCCCGGTGGATGGCGCCGTAGAGCGAGTTCAGGTCTTTGCTGCTGATGGCCAGGTTGGCGATGCTATAATACACCTTCTGCAGGCGCTCCGCCTTAATACGGTCGGTTATGTCGTGCAGGATGGCACGTGTGGCCACCGGCTTGCCATCCTGCCAGCTGCAGGTAATACTGCCGATCAGGTGCACGGGCTTGCCGGCCTTTGTCAGAAAAACCGTCTCTATTTTGTTTACATGCTCGCCCTTGTAGAGGTTCCGTAGCTGGTAAATGAGCTTGGCCTTGTAATACGGGTGCACGATGTCGTTCAGGGTGAGGGTTTCTATATCCACATCGTTGTAGCCCAGGCGGTCTTTCCAGGCCTTGTTCACGAAGATGAACTTATTGTCGGCCGAGATATTCTGGATCAGGTCATGGGCATTGTCGAAGAGGTCCTGCAAACGGATTTTGTTATCCTTCAGCGCCTCCATGGCAATGCGTTTATCGGTCATGTCCTTGCCCACAATGGTGACCCCCTTTATCTCGCCATCGGGTCCGTACTCAAACATGCAGTCCCAGCGCAGGGTTTTTACCTGGCCCGACTTCATAAGCAGGTCCCGCTCGTAGTAGGAGTTGAGCTGCTTCGTCTGGATAGATCGTATAAAGTCCTGCCTTCTTTTCTCCCGTTCATGCTCCGGCACCAGCAGGTCGTGGTAATTTTTCCCGATCAGCTCCTCGCGCTCATACTCCAGGTAGTTCAGGAAATAATCGTTGGAGTACACAATCGTGCCCTCCGTGTCCATGCTGAAATAAACCAGGTTCACTTTCTCCAGAAAGCTGCGGAAGTGCTCCATCGACTCGCGTACCACCTCCTCGCGGCGCTTGGCCAGCTGTACAAGCTTGCGTTGGGTAATGTCGCGCTTAAAAGCCTGTATATAGTACTGGCCGTCGATCTTGATCCGGTTCAGGGTAATTTCCGCGTCGAAATACGTGCCGTCTTTCCTTACGTTTTTCCATTCGAATGCCACGGGCGCATCTGTGGTGAGGACCCTGGTCAGGAGCATGCTCGTTTTCTCGGCAGAGGGCGTTCCGTCGGGCTGAAGCTCAGGTGAGAATCTTGCCGGCGATTTGCCGATCAGGTCCTCTCGCTTGCACCGGAAAAGTTGCGTGGTCTTGTCATTGCAATCCACAATTTTTCCGCTTTCATTAAAGAGCAGGATCGCATCATAAGATGCCTCGAAAAGCATCTTGTACTTGTCTTCTGAGTGTATGAGCTGCTGCATCAGCTCGTGCCGCGAAATATAATTGCCGATAGCACTGCCTATAAAATCGAGCAGCGATAAAAAGGAAGGCGTCGTCTTTTCTCCCTCCTCCGGCCACAGCACGATAAGGGCCACCAGGTTTTTTTCGTTCGTAATCGGCAGCAGTGTCAGGTTCCGGCCTATCTGCTTCTCCAGATCCGAGCAGATCGCGCGGATAATGTGGCGCTTGTCGGGTGTCAGGATCTGGACAGCCCTTTCATAGTCTAGGGCGAACTCCTCAGGCAGGCCCTGGCTATTGTCCTCGCCTGCTGAATAAGACAGGGTGGCTGTCTCTGTGTCGGGGGAGTAGGTGTAAACGCAGCCTCCCTTCATGTCTGTTTTCTGCAGCAGTTCCTCTACCGTGGTGTTTAACACCTCCTGCTCGCTGTTGGAGGTAGAGAGGTTGGTGATCAGGTGGTTCACAAATTCCAACTGATGATTGCGGAAACGGATTTCCTGCTCGGAGCCAACCAACTCATACAGGTTCCTGGCAGAACCGAACAGTACTTCCTGCTCATCAAACTCCCCTTTCTGCAATAAAACCTCGATCGGGAGCAGGTCGTTGGTCTTTTCCAGGAGCCACCACTCAAACTTCTGCGCCTTGCCTTCCATGGCCTGCTTCAACTGGCCTCGCAGAGCCACCCGCTCAAACAGGTTTAGGCCGAAGCTCCTAAAGATGGAATTGCCGATCAGGTCTTCTTTTCGCTGATCGATTAGTCTGAGCGCCGTTCTGTTGATATCAATAAAAATGCCTGAGCTGTCGAGGATAAAGAGCGGCTCGGTGCTGTACTCAAACACATAGCGGTAATTGTCTCTCTCCGAGAGTGCCACAGCCTCCGCTTTTGTAGGCATAATCTCTACACTCACAAACTTTTCATTTTCGAAGTGCAGGAGCTGGCATTTATACTGGGCCAGATGCAAAGAAGCTGAGGTGGAGATAATGCCGCTGCTTACCTTTTTCTTCTGCTGCAGTTCTTTGAGCAGGTTGGCAAAAGCCGCCTCGCTGCCGTTGCACAGGATATCCTGCAAGCGGTTAAAGTTGAATTGTTCGTTTTCGGGATTGAGGAGCGCATGCGCAGGGCAGTTGGTGGCCAGCACCTGACCTGTTGTGTCTGCCACCAGCAAGGCCTGGTCGGGCTTTGCCAGCTGTGCAATCACCTGAAGCAGGTTGTTGGCCTGCAGCGTCAGTTGTTCAGGGGGTTGCCTGTCTGGTAGTTGGGGCATAGGAGTAGGCTAGTAGGTTTTGGCAGTTTATGTTTGCAACAGTTGGTTACGAAGTTTACGATTTAAACTATAAATTAGCAAAAAATAACGAGGAGGCTATTTTTGAAGCATAGTTTCTTTTCGGGATCTTACCTAGGAGGGTTATTCCGGGCCTTTTTGCGGAGTGCCCTTGCTTTTATATGAAGAAAATCTGCTTTACTGTCACCACCGACCTTAATTACGACCAACGCATGCAGCGCATCTGTGGGTCTATGGCCAAAAAGGGGTATGTAGTGCAGCTGGTAGGCAGGGTGCTGCCGGTTTCGCTCCCTTTGCAGCCGCAGCCTTATGCGCAGCAACGGCTCAGGTGCTGGTTTAACAAAGGAAAGCTTTTTTATGCGGAGTATATGCTCCGGCTGTTCTTTTACCTGCTCCGCCAGCGCTCCGACGCTTACTGCGCCATCGACCTGGACACGGCGCTGCCAGTTTTTTTTATAGCGCTTCTGAAAAGAAAGCCTTTCGTATATGATGCCCATGAGTACTTCCCGGAAGTGGTGGAGGTGACCCACCGCAAAACCATTAAGGCAATCTGGGCGGCAGTGGAAGGCTTCATAATACGCAGAACCGACCATGCTTACACGGTTACGGCCTCAATTGCCGGAGTGTTCAAGCAGAAATATGGTGCCAGCTTCGAGGTGATCCGGAATATGCCCCCCCTGTTGCCTTACCAGGAGCCTGCAAAGGAGCCGGCCACTATTCTGTACCAAGGCGTGGTAAACGAGGGGCGGGGGCTGGAGCCGCTGCTACGGGCCATGGCAGGAGTAGAGGCAAAGCTGGTGATCTGCGGCCACGGCGATATTTTTGAGGAGCTGGTGCAACTGGCCCATACACTTGGTGTAGCCCACAAAGTAGAATTCAGAGGAAAAGTGCTGCCGGCCGATCTGCTGGAGATAACACGCACGGCTACCATCGGGGTCATGCTGCTCGAGAACAAGGGGCTGAGCTATTACTACTCCCTGGCCAACAAGTTTTTTGACTATATACACGCCGCCACTCCCCAGCTGGTGATAAACTTTCCGGAGTACCAGCGGCTGAACCAGGAGTATGGCGTGGCATTGGAGAGCAGCCTAGAAGTGCAGGAGCTGCAGGATAAGCTGAACCTGCTCCTCACCGATAAGGCCTTGTACCAGCGGCTGCAGCAAAACTGCCGTGCGGCCAGGGAAGAGCTAAACTGGCAGCAGGAGGAGCAGAAGCTCTGGCGTTTTTACAAGCAACTATGGAAAACCCGGGAAAAGCAAATTATTTAGTAGTGGTGGTGGGGCCAACCGCTGTTGGCAAAACAGACCTGTGCGTGCAACTTGCCCGGCACTACAACACCGTTATCCTGTCGGCCGACTCGCGCCAGTTCTACAAGGAGATGAGCATTGGCACTGCAAAACCAAGCCAGGAAGAGCAGCAGGGGGTGCCGCATTATTTCGTCGACTCTCACAGCATTACCGAAGAGTATAATGCGGGTGCCTATGAGCAGGATGTGCTGCAATTGCTGGAGAAGCTATATCAGCAGCACGAGCTGGTCATCCTGACAGGTGGCTCCGGCCTGTATGTGCGCGCCGTATGCGACGGGATGGACGACATGCCGGATGCCTCCCCTGAAATCCGGCAGCAACTCACCGACCAGTACGCGCAGCAGGGGCTGGCACCCTTGCAGGAGCAACTGCAGCAGCTCGACCCGGCCTATTACCAACAGGTGGACCCTGCCAATCCGCAGCGGGTTATCCGGGCACTGGAGGTTTGCCTGGCAAGCGGGCAGCCTTACTCCTCGTTCCGGAAGCAGCAGCGGCCGGAGCGGCCTTTCCACATCATCAGGATAGGCCTGAACCGCGACCGCCAGGAACTCTACCAGCGCATAGACCAGCGCATGGACATGATGTTGCAGCAGGGGCTGCTGGAGGAGGCGAAGGCGCTCTACCCATACCGGCACCACAATGCCCTGCAGACAGTTGGCTACAAAGAGATTTTCGATTTTATGGAAGGCGCCACTGATTGGGAGGAGACGGTGCGGTTGCTGAAGCGCAATAGCCGCCGCTATGCCAAACGGCAGCTCACCTGGTTCAACAAAACCCCCGCATACACCTGGTTCCACCCGGAGCAGTGGCAGGAGATCCTTCATTTTATAGAGCAGCAGCGGCAGCAGAAGCCTTAAAGGCTCCGGAGGGCATTTTTTATTGGAATAATTGCTGGATGTTAGTTGTTGATTGTTGAATTGTTAACCTGTTCAATGGTTTATTTGGGAATAAGAAAGTTTGAAGAAGAGAGGCGGTTATTATAAATGAATTACCATAGCGCTCTGATTTGGCGAAGTTCCGAGAATAACTTTATCAGTAATTATTCCAATAAAAAACGCCCTCCCGGGCTCTCACAGGCAGCAACATAATTATTTGCCTGCGAGAGCCCGGGAGGGCGTTTCCTAAACGGTTTACTTATACCGAAAGCACCTCCACCATTTTGGTGAAGTTCGGGTTGATCAGTTTTCTTTTGGTGAAGGTCTCTTCGAAAGGCGTGTACACCAGCTTGGAGTTGATGAGGCCGGCCATCATGCTCTTATGGCCTTCGAGCAGGCCTTCTACGCAGGCAATACCCAATCGGCTGGCCAGCAGGCGGTCGAAAGCCGTTGGGGCACCCCCGCGCTGCACGTGGCCTATAATGGTAACGCGTGCGTCCATATCGGGCAGGGCCTCCTGCACTTTGGCAGCCACCTTCATGGCGCCGCCTTCCACCTCGCCTTCTGCAATAATCACGATCGACGATGTTTTGGAACGGTTCCAGCCGGTGCGCAGGGCCTCGATAATGCTTGGTATGGTGGTCTCGGTTTCGGGGATCATGACGATCTCGGCCCCGCCGCCAATGGCGCAGGGAATGGCGATATAGCCGGAGTCGCGCCCCATTACTTCCACAAAGAAAACACGCTCGTGGCTGTCGGCCGTGTCGCGGATCTTGTCGATGGCATCGAGGGCGGTGTTCACGGCCGTGTCGTAGCCAATGGTATAGTCAGTGCCGAAAAGGTCGTTGTCGATGGTGCCCGGCGCGCCAACTGTCGGGATGCCGAACTCGTCGTAGAACAGTTTGGCCCCGGTAAAGGATCCGTTGCCGCCTATGGCCACGAGCCCTTCTATGCCGAAGTTCTGCAGTTGCTGAAAGGCTTTTTCCCTTCCTTCGCGTGTCATGAACTCTTTGCTTCTGGCAGACTTCAGAATGGTGCCGCCCCGCTGTACTATATTGCTGACAGAGGAAGACTCCATTTTGAAAATCTCCCCCTTGATCATGCCATTGTAGCCACGTCTGATGCCGTAAACCTCTATGCCTTTGTATACAGCTGCACGCACTACCGCCCTGATGCAGGCGTTCATGCCGGGCGCGTCGCCTCCAGATGTAAAAACTCCTATTCTTTTCATGGGAGAAACGATTTAGTATTTAATAAATATGGTTGGTGAAGAGGAGGTGGTCTCTTTAAGTTAAGACAGCAATTTGGTGAAAAATATTAACAGAAGTAAATATCGCAAGCTTTTTTTAAATCTACCCAAAAAAGGTGCGGGCAGGGAGCTCCAAAAATCAATAATCGCCGTATGAGAAGGCTGTCAGGACTTATTGACAACAGCTTATCCGGATAACAGGTTTCCTGGCAGCTACTAAATCAGTGATTATTCTCGGTGTTAAATAAATTGGGTGACATGATTGTCGTGTCATTTTTGTATACTAGTAGCCTGAAACACCACTAAAGGAGCGAGATATGTTTGGTTTTTTTGAAAGCGATGAAACAAAACGGTTAAAGAGCCACATTAAAAATCTGGGTGCTCTGGCAAAAGTCGACGGGCATGTAGACCCCGACGAAATGAACTACATCGTCGCCATCGGAACAAGGCACGGGCTGAAGGCGCACGATGTAAAGCAGATCCTCTCGAACCTGGACCGGATAGAAGTAAAACCACCTGCCAACGACACCGAGCGGTTCGACCAGATTTACGACCTGGTGGAGATGATGCTGGCCGACGGCATCATAGACGAGAAGGAGATGGAGTTTTGCACCAGCATGGCACTCAAGCTGGGCTTCCGGAAATCAATTGTGGGGGTGCTGGTGCGCAAGATCTCTATTGGTGTAAAAGATGGCATGCCGCGCGAGATGATCCGGGAAGAGGCGCAGGCATTCTTTTATTAATCCGAAGCGTAATGAAAAAAGTCCGTATCCCTATCTCCGTCATTATTTCGACCTATGCAGTTGTGCTGCTGCTGCTTGCGGCCGGGTTCCTGATGCGCGACCAGGGCATACACCGTTTGCAAAGTACGGTGCCGGTTTATTTTCTGTTGAGGTTCTGCACCTTCTGGTTCATCAGTTTTATTCTTGCGGTTATTTTTTACCTGGCTAACCTGAATCTCAATTACCTGGGCACCACCGAAACCGAAAAGAAGTACAGCCTGCAGGTGGGTTTCCTGGCCCTTGGAGCAGGCACGCTGTTGCTGCTGCTGGCGCTTCTGCTGATTATGTACCTTAACCTGTAAAGCCCGGAGGCACGGCTCTGAAGGAACAAGAACCTGTTGTGTTTTTCCACTTCTTGGTTAGTGGCGGCAGAATGTCAGGCGTGCAATGTAGTGCCGGGCGACCGTTTTTTATTAGGCTCTGATCATCTGTTTCCCCATCAACATATCCATCCTTAAATCAATTGTTTAACAGGTCGCCGCCAGATTCTTCTAATGAAAAAGGCCCTCCGGAGCCTGCTGCCGCCTGTCTCTACTCTGCCTCTTCGTAAGCCGTAAAGGCCCCCGACTCATAAACATAAATGGTGGCACGGTCGTCTATGGCTACCGCAATGGCATCGGCTCTTGTCTGTTCCGGCTGATAATCCTCGGTGTTGCGCACGGTGGTGCCTGCCTCTGCCAGATAAAGATAATAGAGGCTCTTCAGGTTGCCACGGTCGTTAAACAAAATATCTCTCTGGAGTTCATGCAGCTGCCAGGCAGCGTCCTGCTGCGTAAAGGCTAGCATGAGGACCTGCTCCCTGTACCGTAACTGCAGGGCCAGGTCCTGGTTGTTGTCGCCGTCAAAATCGGCTTTTACCAGAAACGGGCCCTGTTGCTTCTCGCGGGCATGCTCGTGTGCCTCCTCCGCCAGCACAGGCTGCTGCCAGCCAGGGTATTGCTGCGTTAACAGCGAGATCACCGCCTGTGGCAGCACCAGTTCCGGGTTCTCGTCTGTCCGGGAGGTGGCCGTGCCATCTGTGGGGGTAGTCAGTAAGGTGTCTGCCGGCAGGTTACCGGGGTTTATGCGCTCCGCTGTCACCTCATCTGATTTAGGGGTGCAGGCAAAGACGAGCAGCAGCGCGGCAGGAATTATTTTCTGTAGAAACGGCATGGCAGATCTGGTTTGAGATTACATACTTCTGTTTCCGGGTTGGTGTTACAAAGGCCAGAACACCGGCACCAGCACAATAATGGCGGCCAGCAGCAGGAGGGTAAGCGGAGAACCTATTTTGATGAAGTCCATGAACCTGTACTTGCCGGGGGTATACACCAGGATGCAGGCCGGCTCAAAAGGTGTGACAAGCGAAACCGAGGCCGCCAGCATAATAGCGATAGCGAAGGAGCGCGGATCTGCATCCATCTCTAATGCCGTGCGTATGGCAACTGGCACAATTACGAGGGCTGCGGCCGCATTAGACATGGGCTGGGTGAGTATGACCGTGAGCAGCACAAAACCGGCAAGCACCGCTATCTTGCCCCAGGAGCCAAGCAGATCCACAATGCCTGTAGCCAGAAAATCGGCTGCACCAGAGTTTTCCATGGCTGTTCCGAAAGCCGACATGCCCCCGATCAGGATGAGCAGGCGCCAATCTATGGCCTGGTAGGCTTTGCTGCTGCTGATGCAGTTGAGCAGGATGCTGATGATGGCCGCCGACAGAAAGGCGATGGAGAGAGGCAGCAGCTCCAGCGTGCCAGCCAGAATGGCCAGTACAAAGCAGGCAATAGCCAGGATGCCTTTTCGTTTCTTAAAAAGAACAGGTGCGAAGGAATTGAGCATGGCCAGGTTGCGTGAGCCGCGAATATTCTCCAGCCGGTCTGTGGCGCCCTGCACCAGCAGCACATCTCCCAGTTTCAGGTGTATGCTCCCGATCTTGCTTCGCAGGGTTTCGCCGTAGCGCGAAACCGCCAGCACTACCAGGCCATAGCGGCGCAGAAACTCCGACTCCTTCACCGTTTTCCCTATCAGGTCCGACTGCCGGGTGATCATGGCCTCCGCCAGGTTGACATCGTCCGTCACCAGGTCTCTTTCCAGTATCACATCCGCCATAATGTCTATGCCCTTGGTTTCCTTCACCTTCATCAGGTTCTCGATTTCTCCTTCTACCAGCAGGATGTCGTTCTCATTGATGCGGGTACGGAAGTCTGGCAGGAAATTGTCTTCGCCCCGTATCACGTTTATGATCCTGAAGTTGAGCGAAGCAAGATCGGAGGCATAGATCAGCTGGCCTACCAGCGGCGAGTAGGGCCTTACAACGATTTCCGTCATGTATTTCTGCAGCATGTACTCCTCGGTAAGTTGCTGGTCGGCATGGTCGGGGAGCATGCGTTGCCCTATGGTCATCATATAAACCACCCCGATCAGAAAAATAACAGAGCCGATAGCGGTAATTTCGAACAGCCCCACTGGTTCCAGGCCAGCCTTTACGATATAGCCGCTCACCGCCACGTTGGTGGAAGTGCCGATAAGGGTACAGGTGCCCCCCAGAATGGCCGCGTAGGCCAGAGGCATCAGCAGCTTGGAAGGGCTCATGTTTATTTTTTTCGACAAGCCGGTGAGGGGAGTCACGAACATGGCCGTAACCGTGGTGTTGTTCATAAAAGCAGACACGAGGCCAGTTACCATCATAATTACGAAGAGCATCAGGTTGGTGCTCCTGGTAGCCAGCCGCACCAGCTTTACCACCACAAAATCCAGGATGCCAGTCTCCTCCAGGGCGGCACTCAGGATAAAGATAGCGGCAATGATAATGATGAAGTCGCTGCTGAAGCCGGCAAAGGCCTCTTCCGGCGTCACGATGCGGGCAGCCGTGAGCACAACCAGCATCAGGAGGGTCACAATTTCCACCGGCAGCTTTTCGGTGGCAAACAAGATCACCGCAATCAGGAGCAGTGAGAGCACAAGGGCTATTTCCATAAAAGCGATAAAAGTATGGCGATGCTAGGGTTTACCCATACAGGTGTAGCTTGGGCTTTTACGTACACTTGCGCCACAAGATTGCCTTCTGCCGCAAATTTATCCAAAGGTCATGCTGCCAGGTGCAGCAGCACCGGCCTGTTAGCCTTTTTGAATGGAAGATTTGGTTCATGTGCTGATGTGCCAATTGTTAAATGGTTAAATAGTTGATTTGGAAATTTGAAGCTGAATGACAAGAGAAGGCTAGCAATTGCATTTAACCTCTCACTCCACTAAAACTAAACGCTGAAAAAGTCCTGTGTTCTGCGTCCTTTTTATGCAGCACCAACAACAGCAGATACTCTGGAGGGCCGTTTTCATTAGAATAATTCAATAAAAGAGACCTCCTGCACGAGCCGCGCAGCTAAAGGGCTCCGTCAATTAATTTTTGGAAAATTCAGGTGACGTTACAAAAGTTTCAAACAGGCCAGAGGCCTTGGGAATAGTCGTCATGGCGCGAGGACGCCCACGCCATGACAATTTCTAATTTGAAGCGCCCTGGTAAGGTTCTCGGAACCTGGCCAGGGTGCTATCCTACTGCTTCTTGTACTGATTGGAGAATAAGGGTGCAGGCGTCTTTTATCTGGTCTTCTGTAATGGTGAGGGGCGGGGCAATGCGCATGGAGTTGTCGCAGAACAGGAACCAGTCGGTGAGCACACCGTTCAGGATAGCCTGGTCTATCACGGCTTTCAGCACCTCAAACGACTCAAACTCTGCCGCCATCAGCAAACCGCAGTTCCGGACCTCTTTTATGCGCGGGTGCACCAGCAGGCTTTTAAAGAGCTCTGCTTTCTGCTGCACACCAGTCGTTAGCTGCTCTTCCAGCACCACCCGGATGGTGGCCAGCGAAGCCGCGCAGCTAACCGGATGACCGCCAAAGGTGGTGCAATGGCCCAGGATGGGGTTGGTTTTAAAGGCTTCCATAATTTCCTGCGGCGCAATAAAGGCGCTGATCGGCATGCCGCCCCCCATGCCTTTGGCGCACACCAATATGTCCGGCTCAATGCCGAACTGCTCGAAGGCCCAGAAGGTGCCGGTGCGGCCAAAGCCACACTGGATCTCGTCCAGGATCAGCAGGGTGCCGGTTTGGTTGCATCGCTCGCGCAGGTGCCGGAGGTACTCGTTTTGTGGCACCCTAACGCCAGCCTCGCCCTGCACGGTTTCTATGAGCACGGCGGCGGTGCGCTCCGTAATGTGCTGCAGGTCCTCCAGCGCGTTATACCGTATGTGGCGCACATCTGGCAGCAGCGGCCGGAAAGCGTTCTTAAAACTCTCGCTGCCGTTCATGGAGAGGGAGCCCTGGGTGGAGCCGTGGTAGGCGTTGTAGCACGAGATAAGCTCTGTGCGGCCGGTATGGCGCTTGGCCAGCTTCAGGGCTCCCTCCACGGCCTCAGATCCTGAGTTCAGGAAATAGGTGTTGTTGAGCCGCGCCGGCAAAGTCTGGCTCAACGCCTGCGCCAGCTGCGCCTGAGGCCCCTGCACAAACTCGCCGTACACCATCAGGTGCATGTATTTGTCGAGCTGGTCTTGTATGGCGCGCACCACGCGCGGGTGCCGGTGCCCCACGTTGCTCACGCCTATACCCGAAATCAGGTCCAGGTACCGTTGCCCCTCAGAGCCGTACATGTACACGCCCTCTGCCTTTTCTATCTCTATCATCAGGGGGAAGTCTGATGTCTGCGCTACATGCTGCAGAAACAATTGCCGCTGTGAAACCATGCCGCAAAGATACTTAATTGCAATGACATACAGGAGCCGGTGCTGCGCAAGGGATGTACGACAAAGTGCCCGGTGGCTTAGTTACTTTCCTGCTTGGCTCAGAATGTAATTATTCTAATGAAAAAGCCCCTCCAGAGGCTTTTTAGAAGGTAGCTGGCAGATGCTGAATATAGTTAGTGACACATTATATAGGCATTTGTTTCACCTATCCTTTTGATACAATCAATAAAATGTCGTGTGTCGTTTAGCGCGAGGTGATGCCATGCACGGTTCCGGAAAGTTAAGTCGATGTCTATAATGGATGTTAGATTTTTTTGACAGAGGCTTATAGAATTCCTGCCGCAGGTTTACAGGATGTAGGGATTCTCATGCTGGTCGCAGCATGAGAGGTACCATGCTTTTGTAAAGATCATTTTCTGGGATGAGGTTTGTCATTTGCAAAATGATAAGAACCTTTCAAATTGCGTACGCTACATTGGGCGCAGTGCAGGGGCAAATGCTGCCTATTACCAGAGTGGCTGTAGCACCAGCCACCTGGTTCACCTCCTATAACCACGGGTTCCGCAAATGGCAGTTACGCTGCTTTAATTCAGGGTTAAAATCTTCAACGTAGCCTCAGAATTCAGGCAACAAAATTCCAACGTTAAATTATTATATAATGAATGTAACAGAAGAAAAGCGAACGGGTAACAAGATCATGCACAAGGAAAAGCAATACGACTGGCATCATCTGGAAGTTGCCCAAGCCCTGGATCTGCTACAGGTTTCTCCTGACAAAGGGTTGGACCAGGGCGAGGCGGAGGGGCGGATAGCAGCGTACGGCCGCAATGTTATGACTCCCAAAAAGAAGCAGAGCGCTTTTATCCGGTTTCTGCTGCAGTTCCATCAGCCACTGATTTATATCTTGCTGGCTGCCACCGCGATCACACTTTTCATGCAGGAGTATATCGATGCCGCTGTCATTTTCGGGGTGGTGCTCCTCAATTCCATTATCGGCTATATACAGGAGTCGAAGGCCCTGGAGGCAATAGATGCCCTGGCTAATAGCATGACGGCCAGAGCGCATGTGATCAGAGCCGGCAGAAAGCAGAACATCGATGCGCAGGAACTGGTGCCGGGCGACGTGGTCCTCATTCAGTCGGGCGATAAGTTCCCGGCAGACGTGCGCCTGGTGCAGCAGCGCGACCTGAAAGTAGATGAGTCGGCCTTGACTGGGGAGTCGGTGGCAGTGGAGAAAAATACCGATACGGTGCCTGCCGATGTCGTGCTCGGTGACCGGCTGTGTATAGGCTTTTCATCTACGGTAGTAACCTATGGCCACGCCAAAGGCGTGGTGGTGGCTACCGGCGATCATACAGAGGTTGGTAAAATCCAGCAGTCGATCGCCAGCGCCCAGGATCTGGAAACACCGCTTGCCCTTAAGATTAAAGCTTTCAGTAACCTGCTGTTGTGGGTAATCTTAAGCCTGTCGGCTATTGTTTTGGTAATAGGGCTGATGCGGGGCATTCCATTCGAAGAAACATTTATGATAGCCATAGCGCTGGCAGTGAGTGCCATACCCGAGGGGCTTCCGGTTGTTGTGACCATTATGCTGGCCTTGGGCGTTTCTAAAATGGCCAAGCGGAAAGCCATTATCCGCAAGTTGGTGGCTGTGGAAACCTTGGGAAGCACCAGTGTGATATGCTCTGACAAAACAGGCACGCTTACTGAAAACCAGATGACGGTGCAGCAGGTCGTAGCCGGGGGCAAGTTTTACGAAGTGAACGGGCTAGGGTATCGCCCTCAAGGGCAGGTACTGGAAAACGGAAAAGCAGCAGACCTGGCCAATAACAGAGCGCTAGAATTTTGCCTGAAAGCCGGGATGCTCTGCAGCAACAGTGCCATTCTGGAAAAAGATGGCCAATGGATAACGGAGGGCGACCCTACAGAAGGCGCCATGATCGTCACAGCACGCAAAGCAGGCTTCGAAGAGAAACAGCTGGAGCGGGAGTACCCGCGGCAGGATACGATCCCGTTTGAGTCGGAGTACCAGTACATGGCAACCCTGCACAGAGGCGATGACCCGGTGATTTTCCTGAAAGGCTCGCTGGAAGCGGTGCTGGAGCGTTGTTCTGAGGCCCTGCAGCCTGACGGCAGTACCACCAGCCTGGAGAAAGAAATAATCCAGACACAGGTGGAGGAAATGGCGGCAGAAGGCCTTCGTGTGTTGGCTTTTGCTATGGCAGAAGCACCGGAAGGGAAAGATAGCATCGAACATGGCGACACTAAAGCGGGCATGTTTTTCCTGGGAGTGCAGGGCATGATTGACCCGCCGCGCAAGGAAGCTGTGGAGGCCGTAAAGCTGTGTCAGAAGGCAGGCATAGAGGTGAAGATGATTACAGGCGACCATGCCACCACAGCCTCTGCCATTGCCAGCCAGATAGGCCTGAAGGGCCGGAAGGAGAATGGGAAACTAGTGGCCGTAGCCGGGCGGGTGCTGCAGCAGATCGAAGACAAGGAATTAGAGGAAGTAGCCGAAACCACCTCTGTTTTTGCCCGCGTATCGCCCGACCAGAAGCTCCGGCTCGTGAAGGCGCTGCAGGCCCGCGGCAAAATAGTGGCCATGACCGGCGACGGAGTGAACGACGGCCCGGCGCTGAAGCAGGCCAACATCGGCATCGCCATGGGTATTACTGGCACAGACGTGGCCAAAGATGCCTCAGACATGATCCTTACCGACGATAACTTTTCCTCTATAGAAGGGGCGGTGGAAGAAGGCAGAAGCGTGTTCGACAACCTGATTAAGTTTATTGTCTGGACCTTGCCAACCAACCTCGGCGAGTCGCTCATTATTATTGTAGCCGTTATACTGGCTTCGCAGCTTCCGGTGCAGCCAGTACAGATACTCTGGATAAACATGACTACCTCTACGTTGCTGGGCCTTACGCTTGCTTTTGAGCCCAAGGAGCCCGGCATTATGGATCGCCCGCCCCGCCCTGCCAACAGACCTATTCTCACACAAGGGCTCATCATGCGCTCGCTCCTGGTAGGCGTGGTAATGCTGACAGCCGCCTTTGGTTTGTATCTTTACGAATTGGACAGGGGGGCCACGTTGGCAGAGGCCCAGACCGTAGCAACCACTGTGTTTGTGGTATTAGAATCTTTTTACCTGCTAAACTGCCGCTCTCTTGTAAAATCTATACGGGCCATAGGGTTCTTCTCCAACATGTGGGTTTATTATGGTATCGCCGCCATGTTTTTGGTGCAAGCCCTCTTTATTTATGTACCTGGCATGAACACGCTGTTTCACTCCAGCCCACTGGATGCCATGCAGCTGCTCCGGATATTCGGTGCCGGGGCGGTCTTGTTCATCATCGTGTCGGTAGAGAAATATATTCGGTCCAGGATCAAAACGCGCAGATAGAGCAAATGAAATTACAAAATGCCTAGCGCAGGCTGAAGTTAGTAGAATAATTAGAAGAGGCTGCCCAAAAGTGGAGCAGCCTCTTCTTTTATGGAATAATACCACTATTGCTTCATTTGTTCGTCTCTATCCACAGAGCTGTCCCCTGACAGACCTTTCTTTGTATGCACCAGACCATAGTCGTCAGGCTAAGCAAAATGCTTTCATACTGTTATTCCAGAAAAAGCCGCACCACTGGCCTTTTTGGGGCATTTTTCAACAACAAGCACAGCGGCTGCTCAATATGCAAAAATAATATATAAGCGCCTGACGGCCTTTCTCCTACTTAGCCTGACCGGTATGATGAACAGGCCAATTGCTGACTCACCCCAAGTACACTGTCAGGGGGGGCAGCGCACGAAAATTTAAAGCCCAGAATCCAAATGAGAATGGCAGAAGCAAGAAAATAAAAAGTCCTGTGCAGCCTCAAACACTGATAGTGCCCGTAATTACTCCCTTTTAGAGTGTGCCCTTGCAACTCGTATTTTCATCCCTCTGACTTTTCAGAACTGGCGATAGCAGCTTGTCAAGGATTGGCTTTTGAAACTCTGTAATCAGCAACAAATGGCTCCAGCTGCAGTCCCGCACCAGCGCGTCCATTTTATCGAGTTCTCTTCCTGAAATTATTCTAATGAATAAGCCCCTCCGGAGATTCTTTCTGCTGATGCTGCATCTCTTATGAGTAAATTGACATTTAAGCCCCGATAAATAACAATATCTGGCATATATATTGCAGCTCTAATATCCATTGGCTAAGTCCTACATCATAATCATATAAAACTATGAAACTACGCTTTACCCTATTGCTGCTGCTCAGCAGTGCAGGGGCGCTGTTTGCTCAAAGCAGGCATACCATCAGCGGGTACGTGCGGGAGAAGGGGAGTGGCGAAACGCTGCTCGGGGTGGTGGTGTACCAGCCGGGCACCAGCGTTAGCACCACCACCAACACCTACGGCTTTTACTCCCTTACCTTGCCCGCCACAGACTCTCTGGCACTAACCTATGCAATGGTTGGCTACCTGCCCGAGGTACGGAAGGTAAGCCTGAAACAAAGCGTGGAACTGAACATAGCGCTGCAGTCAGGCGCCTCCCTCAAAGAGGTGGAAGTGGTGGGGAACCGGGTGCAGCGGGTAAGTGAGTCGGTGCAGATGAGCTCGATCGACATCCCGATATCGCAGATCAAGGATATCCCGATGCTGCTCGGTGAGAAGGACGTGATGAAGGTGCTGCAGCTCATGCCGGGTGTGCAGAAGGGCAGCGAAGGCAACAGCGGCATTTATGTGCGCGGTGGCGGCCCAGACCAGAACCTGATCATCCTTGACGATGCCACTGTATACAACGCCTCGCACCTGTTCGGTTTCTTCTCGCTTTTCAACGGCGATGCGCTGAAGAGTGTGGAGCTGACAAAAGGCGGCTTCCCGGCGCGCTATGGCGGGCGGCTTTCTTCTGTAATAGAGCTCAACATGAAAGAAGGGAACAAGGAGGAACTGCACGGCGAAGGCGGCATCGGGCTGATCTCATCGCGACTGATGCTGGAGGGGCCGATCAAAAAAGGCAAATCTTCTTTCCTGATCAGCGGCCGCCGCACCTATGCCGATGTGATCGCCCGGCCTTTTATGAAACTGGAAGATGGCACGGCCGGCTACTACTTCTACGACCTCAACACCAAACTAAACTACGATTTCGGGCAGAAGAACAAGCTCTACTTAAGCGGCTACTTCGGGCAGGACCGCTTTTATTACAACGACAAGTACGAGGACAGCAAGATGCGCGGCGGCCTTGATTGGGGCAACGCCACCGGTACCCTACGGTGGAACCACCTTTTCAACGACAAGCTCTTTGCAAACACCTCCCTTATCTTTAGCCGCTACCGTTTTAACATCGCAATAAAGGAGGAGCATACAGGAGGAGACAAATATGAGCTGCAGTACTTCTCGGGCATCCAGGACCTGTCTTTAAAGTACGATGTGGACTATATGCCCAACCCGCAACATGCAATCCGGGTTGGCTTTCAGTCTACGCTCCACCGGTTCCAGCCGAGTGCGCTGGTGGTAAAGGATACAGAGCTGGCGCAGAACGACCGCCGTGTCAAGAACATAGATGGTGTGCAGTCGGCGGTGTATATCGAAGATACGTTTAAACCGATGCCGGGGCTGCGACTGAATGCCGGTTTCCGCCTGAGCCATTTTGCTGCTAAAAGCAAAACTTACCTGATGCCGGAGCCGCGCTTATCGGCCGCCTATAACATTCGTGACGATTTTGCCATGAAAGCCTCTTACGCCCAGATGAACCAGTACGTGCACCTGCTCAGCAATACCGGCATCGGGCTGCCAACCGACTTGTGGGTGCCTACCACCGACCTGGTGGCGCCACAGCAGTCGCGGCAGGTGGCAGTGGGATTTGCCAAAGATTTTAAGGAAAAGGATATTGCCCTGACAGTGGAAGGCTACTACAAAAAGTCGCGGAACATTATCGGCTACAAAGAGGGCGCCAGCTTTATGACGATAGATGACCCGGAAACGGCCGAGGAGGTGAAGTGGGAAGATAACGTGACCAGTGGCCAGGCCTGGTCTTATGGGGCAGAGTTCCTGCTGCAGAAGAAGGTGGGGCGCTTCTCAGGCTGGATCGGCTACACCCTCTCCTGGACCCAACTGCAGTTCGACTCCCTGAACTTCGGCCAGAAATTCTACGCCCGCTACGACCGCCGCCACGATTTGTCTTTGGTAGGCATCTATAAACTCAGTGATGCCATTACCCTGTCGGGCACCTGGGTGTATGGTACCGGCAACGCGATTACGCTACCGGTGGGGCATTTTAACAGTGACCCCAATCATCCTTCTAGAAACAGCCATGGGGGCGGTATGTACTGGCAGCAGGCAACGGAGTATGGTGAGCGGAATGGGTACCGCATGGCACCATACCACCGCATGGATGTGGGCGTACAGTTCCACAAGGCCAAGCGTTGGGGCGAGCGCACCTGGGAGGTAAGCTTCTACAATCTTTACAGCCGCAAAAACCCCTTCTTCTATTACCTGTCTGAAGAATACAACGGGGGACAGACCTCTGAGACCAAGCTGAAACAGGTATCGCTGTTTCCGATTATTCCATCAGTTAGTTACGGATTTAAATTTTAGTGGCCGCACCTTATCCTGTACCTCATGAAGACTAATTATTTAAACAGAAACCGTATTCCGCAGCTCGTGCTGCTCCTGCTCACGCTGTTTGTGCTGCCAGCCTGCGAAGACGATGTGACCAACATCAGGAACCTCGACGTAAGTCCGAAGCTAGTGGTAACCTCATTCATCTCGCCGCAAGACACTTTTCTGGTAGCAAAGCTCCAGACCTCCCAGCCAGCCATAGGCAAGATGCTGAGCGAAGAACAACGCAAGGTGAAAGATGCTGCCGTTACCATATCGGATGGCTTAACAACCGTGACGCTGCCGTACAATGCCGACCTTAACAGCTACCAGACAGAAGCCGTTAACCTGCCTCCTGTGGCGGGCAAAACCTATACACTTAAAGTATCCACGCCTGCCGGCGCTAAAGCCGAAGCCTCCTGTGTAGTGCCTGCTGTCGACAACATCGAAATTACGGAGATCAACTATACCGCCACCCGGGATGATGAGGAATATCACCACAACTTCTGGCGCTATGACCTCAGCTATAAATGGATAGATGCCCCCGGCGTAACCAACTATTACCATGCCCTTGCTTATATGAAGTACCAGGTAGAGGTTTGGCCGAACAAACTAACCATGTTCAATGATATCTATCCTACGCTGGATAAGGGGAACCTGGTTAAAGATGAGAGTGCCGTTAATAATGTGCTGCAGTCTCCCAAATTTACACAATATGGCAACGACCTGGGGCCGGTGCCCAGGCCGTACACCTTGTATGCTTACCTGATGGTAACAGAAAAGCACTATTACCTGTACCACCGGTCTGTGCTGGAGCAGCAGGAGGTAAGCGGCAACCCTTTTGCTGAGCCGAAATTCATTTACTCTAATATGGCAGGTGCGCTGGGGGCTTTTGGCGCCTACAACCGGCTGGAGGCGGTAAAGGAGATAAAGTAGGGAATAATGTTCCGAAAGCAGGAGCTGGGCCTGTTTTGGTAAGAGCCATGCACATAGTTTCGCTGCTTAAGATCATCTGGGAAATTTGTTCTCGGGGAAGATTCATGGGCAGGACTCTGCTATTTTTAAAAAATAATTGTAATGATGCGGTCAATTAATGCGTAATAGCTTATTGGTACTCACCTGCTGGTCCGGAACATGGAGGCAAAAGCAGGAAGCAGCATACTGGTTTAAGGTATTATTAAAATCTAAATTAACGAAATATGGCAACCGGCACCTCATACAACGACTTACTAAACACCAGGCAGAAGAAACTGGCTTTCTTCCAGAACATTGTTTTACTAGCCATAGCCGACAGGCATGTGGATGAGCAGGAAAGTGATTTTCTGGTAACGATAGGAGACCAGTTAGGGCTTACGGAGAAGGATACACAGCCAATCACGGATAATTTGTCGGTGCTCAGTTTTATAATGCCCGAAGATGGGATGCAAAAAACCATGGAACTGCAGACGCTGGTTTTGATGATGTTGCAGGATGGCGAGCTGGAAGAACGGGAATACAACCTCTGCCTGGAGTACACCCGCCGGATCGGCTACAGCAAAGAAATATTAGATGACCTTATTACGCAACTTACGAAGAGCTGAAAGGGAAAAGCAGGAGGGGGACATCAGGATGTCCCCCTCCTGCTTTTCCTGCTAATGTGCAGCCGTGTGTATTAAGCAGGCAGCAAATCCTGAAACCAGAATCCTGTGTCGTACCCTGCTGTTTCATCAGCAGATACACCATACTGCTTCAGCACCCGCTCCCCAAGCGAGTAATTGACAGGAGCTTTAAAAATCGGCCCATCGAACACGAAAGAATGGAACTCTCCATTTTCGCCGCAGGGATCTACGCCGGCAGGTAAATCATCAAGGAACGACTCGTCCAGCAGACGACCTGCAAAAGAAGCATTCAGGAGGCGGGCGTTTACGCTAACCACCACCGCCTTAAAACCAAGTGCGATAAACTCCCGCACCAACTCATCGGTAGGCTGCTCCCACAAGGGGAAGACGGCTTTTAGCCCCACCTTTGCCAGCTGCTGCTCCCGGTAATCGCGTAGGTCCTGCAGGTTTATGTCGCCGAAAATGGCATGGCTGATGCCTTCCTGCTGTAGCTGTTGCATGGTGGTGGCCATCAGGTGGTTGTAGGCTTCCATGCCGGTATTGTCTGGCAGGAGCATTTGCTGCAGCGGCAAACCGATTTGCAGGGCCTGTTGTTCGAGCAGTTCCTGCCGCACACCATGCATGGTAATGCGCCGGGTGGCATTGCTCAGGGTTGTCAGTAATCTGTCTATTATATAAGTGCTATCCTGCTGTGTGCGGTGCAGGCAAAGAGCCGAGTCTTTTCCGCCGCTCCAGTTAAACACGCTTTTCATGCCGTGGACGTTTAGTTTCTGTTCAGGAATTAGGAACTCAAATTTACCTTATTAATTCGGGCGGCAGCCATAGAAGCGGAGATACTTTTACCGATTTAGTACCCTGCGTGGCACCATATTCGTAAATAGAGAAGGAGCCGAAGGTCGGCTTGCAAAGAAAAATACGCAACTTAACGAAAGGAGATACTATGCCACAAGGAGATAAATCGGCTTATACAGACAAGCAAAAGCGCAAAGCCGAGCACATAGAAGAAAGTTACGAGAAGAAAGGCGTCAGCCACGAAGAAGCTGAGAAACGAGCCTGGGCCACTGTGAATAAACAAGATGGCGGTGGCAAAAAAAGTGGCTCCGGCAGAGCCAATCATAAGAAAGACTAATTGAAGTCAGAAAGTTGGGGTATTGTTATAAAAGTAAGGAGTTTAGTATTAGCCATATTTGTGTCCTGAACCTTTTATCTATTTATTGGTACTCCTTAAATGATAACGGGGCCTGAAGGTTGATTTCAGGCCCCGTTATTTTATGGGTAATTATTTGTGTAAGCATTCGGGTTATCCTCTTCTATCGTGACAGCAAAAGGAGCACCAGAGGTTGGCCTGTTATGGTAAAGAACTTTTTTGCGGGCCTCAGCCTTGTTTCGCTGCTTGTTCCAGAGCAGTAGGGCAATACCCGTCGCTGATAAAATCCCGGCGGCCAGCAGGGGGGTGGCAACGGGGTTCTTAACGGGAGGCGGCACCATGACCACGCCCTGCTCATTGGCAATAGCGGGTTGTGCCACATAACGTCCGTGTGCGGGCACAGCCATTTCCCTGAAATTGCGGGTAAGGGCGTTAAGCTGTTCCCTCAGTTCCCGGCCCTGCATGGGCAGGCCATGACCTGTGGCGGCCACATTTGGTTGGAGGTTCGCCAGTTTCTCGACCGAGCGCTGGGCCCTGGTCCAGTCTGGTGTAAAATAGGCTGGTGGCCCATGCACCTCCTGCTTCTGCGTTATCACCGCCAGCATAGACTCGCCGTGCCGGGTAACAAAGGCATCGCCTGCCAGCAGCACCCTGTCCCGCTCCCTGAAAAAAGAGACATGGCCTGGCGTGTGCCCAGGGGTTTCGAGCCAGTGCCAGTCCGGCAGTCCGGGTATGGTGCCGTCGTCGGGCAACAGCTCAATGTTAGAGGTAATATCGATCGGCTTCTTGGGGTACATAAACGACAGGTAAGACATGCCCCCTCCGCCCACACTGGGGTCTGGCGGCGGGTAGCTCGAGAGCCCGGTCAGGTATGGCAGTTCCATGCGGTGGGTATATACAGGCACATCCCATTCAATGGCCAGTTCTTTCAGAGCGCCAACATGGTCGAAGTGGCCGTGCGTGAGCAGAATAGCTTTGGGCCAGTTATATTTCCCAAAGAGCTCTTCGGCGGCCTGCTTTATTTTTCCGGCGGAGCCGTAAAGACCTGCATCCACCAGTACCCAGGGAGTAGTTTCGTCTGCAACCGCCTCGCCCGCAATAAAATAGAGGTTAACTAATACAGTTTTTAATCCCCATACGCCCGGGGCCACATAGAAGGTGTGTTTGCTACCTGTAGGAGTCAATTCTTCGTTAGTTTGCATGAGAATTTGTCTTTTAATAATTAATTTATTGAACCGCAGCGGCTTTTTATTACGGTTATGGAGCGAAAGTGGCTACGTCTTTGGCAGGTTCTGACCTAAAAGAGCCAGGAATATTTTTTAGTGTAGGTACTTTTATATGTAATTAATTTTTCGTAAATATCAGTTGTAAATCAAATTAAAGCATAAAAGCCCGCCAGCAGATCAGGTTCCAACGTCAGGATCTTTTATCGAGGCACAGTATTTGAGCGGTTTATTTCTACAGGACTTACAATTTAATCCGGCAACATTTCCTGCCTTGCAGGAATTTTTTATCTTTCTGAAAAGTTGAATAGACATGGTAAACTTATTTGTACCCCCAAGCTATATGATGGTTTACGCAAAATGCGTAGATGCGTCGCGACCAACATTCGAACCAGAGGAGTGGATTGAGGAAGGCAAAGTATACCCGGTAAAGCATTTTACGGAACCAATTAACCAGGGCGAAGGATTTGCTGTAACTATACTGGATGAAGATGGCGTAGAAATTCACCCGTCATCGTCTCACTGGAGTTTTGCTTCGCACCGGTTCGAGCTATACACCCTACACCTGAACTAAATCAAAATCAGGATATCATCGTTTAACCTAAAAGGCTGCTCCGGCAGCCTTTTTTGATATAGACAGGGAAGAGCCTGCCCGGACCATTGGCAAGCCAACTGAGGCGGGTGCCTTGTCAGCATGTTTTTTCACTTTGTTTTTAACTGATACGGGCAAGCCTATAGAAAATTTTATACTTATGTTTAATGCAGAAGATTTTAACAACCTGCCCCCTTTGGTGCAGGCAGAGCTGGTGTTGAATGAGGGACATTATCTGCATCACCGCATTAAAGGCTGGTGCAAAATAGATTTGTACTGGCTTTATGACTTTTATGTGGAGCTATGGTTTTTCTATGACCTGAAGAGCATCGGCCTGGTTCGCGCCCTCACCAGCCACCAGGCCCTGGAGCCCTACCTGGAGACCATCCACTTAAAGGTGAAGACATAGTTCTTCGTGCGCCAGACGCGGGGGGATGGCTTTTTGGCTTAATGGTTAAATGGTTGATTTGGAGATGTGAAAATGGATTCCGGCCTCATTTCAACCAGAGGAGTTCTGGCGGGGTGGTATTAGAAGAAGCGTTAGGGCAGATGATCAAATTATTCAAATCAAAACTGCCCTCCGGAGTTATTTTCTGCTCCTGTTCCGGCTTTTAGCCTACAAAAGTGTTGATAATTGCACTTCTTGCAGCATATGCGGTTTTTGTCGGTTCTCGGGTAATTATTCCAATGAAAATGCCCCTCCAGAGAAATTTCTGCTGCCAAAGACCCGGCCGATTACTCTTTATACTACACGAAGCTCTAATTATGGATCAACTCATAACGCATAACTCATAACCCCCTCATCCTGATTCAGCCAAAAAAAGCTAACTTGCGGCATTATTATATTTTAGAGCATGAGCAGAAATTTATTGTTGGTAAGCACCTCTACTACCCACGGCACCGGTTATCTGGAGCATTGTGAGGAAGAGATGAAGCAGCTTTTTGAAAGTAAAACGACCGTCCTGTTTATTCCGTTTGCCCGGCCCGGCGGCATTTCGCACAGCGCCTACACGGCCAAAGGCAAAGAGGCTTTTGCCCGGATCGGCATAGAGCTGAAAGGAATTCATGAGTTTAATGATCCTGTAGCGGCCGTGCAGCAGGCAGAGGCCATGTTTATCGGAGGTGGTAATACATTTTTGCTGCTCAGGCAGCTTTACGCCCAGCAGCTGATAAAACCGATACAGGAGCGCGTACTGAAGGGGATGCCTTATATGGGCACCAGTGCGGGTACCAACGTGGCAGGCCGCACCATCGGCACCACCAACGATATGCCCATTGTGTTCCCTAAAACCTTCGATGCCCTGCAACTCGTGCCGTTCAACCTCAACCCGCACTACCAGGATCCGGAACCAGACTCCACGCATATGGGTGAGACGCGCGAAACACGCATCCAGGAGTTTCATGTGCACAACACCCAGCCAGTGGTTGGGCTGCGGGAGGGGAGCATGCTGCAGGTGAAAGGAGATAAGATGAAACTGCTCGGACCTCTAAGCGCCCGCGTTTTTCTGCAGGGCCAGAAGCCACAGGAGTTTAAACCCTCCCACGATGTTAATTTTCTGCTGGATTCCGTATAGCCGTTCCATCTGAAACCAGAAACGGCTGCCTTTTTAAGAAGGCAGCCGTTTCTGGTTTCAGATGAATCCGAATTACGGATTGTGCGGTTTGTGGTCGAGCTTGCGGAGCAGCATTTTAGTGAATTCCCGCTCGCCCCGGTAAAGCTGGGCCAGCTGCCTGGGCGAGATGATGCGCTGGTATTTGGCTGCATACTCCTGCTCCAGGTTCAGTTCCTTCTGCTTCAGCACAAATATGCCGTCCAACATGGCTTTTACTTCCGGGTCGCTCAACTCATCTATCTTTTTGCGATAGCTCCCTTTGTGGGCAGCATAAATTTCACGACGTTTCGTTTCAAATTCGTGGTATATCGGCCAGAATTTTTGCGCCTGGTCGGGTGTCAGGGCCATTTTATCTGTCAGGAAAGCGACTTTGGCGCTCTCCACATTTTCCCGCCGGCTTTTCTCTTTGTCTGTTTGGGCCATGGCCGTGCCAGTGGCCAGGCAACAGATAAAGAGAAGTAAAAGGGTGATGTAATGTCTCATGGGTGTACTAATATGTTAAATTGCTTAGTTGGTAGTACTCTAGTTCCTCTTCTGCCACTTCCGGGCTAATATTCATAAAGTCGGAGGTTATTTCCTGCTCCGTCAGATTCAGTTCCTCAAAGTCTGATGGCTCCAGGTGCACATGGGAGGCGCTAAGGTAGGTGAGGATCTCGGTTTCGCCGAGGCGGGAGGCGTATGATTGGAAGTCACTCTGCTGTGGCTGCTCTTTTACATTCAGGAAATAGACGCCTACAAACACGAGCAACAATACCAGCGGAGCAAACGCCAGCCGCACAGGTTTCCAGATAGAAAACCCGGAGCTCGCAGCGCTTGTTCCCCGCGAAGCTGTCCGCTCCATTATCTGCCTAGGCAGGCGGTCGAAGTAGCCATCAGGGGCCTTGTAAATGTTCTTTTTTGGTATCTCGTTTAGCTTCATCTCTCCTCACGTTATCATGCTCTGTTAGTTAGATAGAAAAAGGTTGTAAAAGTTTAATCATTTTTTAAGAATTCCTCTATTTTTTTTGCAGCTAGGTGATAAGAGGCTTTCAGAGCGCCTACTGAAGTGCCCAGAATCTCAGATATTTCTTCGTACTTGAGCTCATCGTAATAGCGCATGTTAAATACCAGGCGCTGCTTGTCGGGCAAACGGAGCAATGCTTTCTGAAGTTTTATTTGGATCTCCTCTCCGGATATATCGGAGGAACTGTCTATTTTATCGGCAAGCTCTGCCGTGATATCGCCGATGGGCAGAAAGAACTTTCTTCTTTTACTGGATAAAAAAGTAAGGCACTCGTTAGTGGCTATCCGGTACACCCAGGTGTAGAGCTGTGCATCCTGCCGGAAGTTCTCCAGGTTTTTCCAGACCTTGATAAAAACCTCTTGCGTGAGGTCATCGGCATCGTCGTGGTCAATAACCATTTTCCGGATGTGCCAGTAAATTTTCTGCTGGTACTTCCGGATAAGCTGGTTAAAGGCCAGATTGCGGCTATCGGGGCTGGCGAACTTCTCTAAGATCTCTTTGTCTTCCACGGGGCGGCAATTCTACGAAGAATACAGTAGGTTTTTCTGTTTTAATGGATTTAGTAATAATCTTTCTTTTATCCTGATTTCGGGAAGCATTAATCTTACTCCGGTTGTGTGGTAGTATGTAGCCTTCTAACCACGCTTTCCTCCTGCAAAGATCTTGTGGGCGAGAGGCAACAGCAGAAGCTATGGGCAATTTTTGTCTGAGTTAGCATAGCTGCTGGTACAGCTGTGACAGCGGAGTAAAGCTGTTTCATTGCCGGAGTCTTTGTTTTTTTTGTCTTGATACAAAAAGAACCAAAAAAATCAAGACGCGAAAAACTCGCTGAACGCTCAGACAGTTTAGCGTCAATTGGTGCACCGGGCAACCGATTTCTGCTTTGTTGCTACCTGCCGCAATACATAATTTCAGATGGCTGCTACCGCACAACTGAAATTATTCTAATCAAAACAGCCCTCCTGAGCATTCTGCGCTTGCTGATGCTGCTCAAATATATGCCTAAGCAGGTCCTTAGGCTTTTATTCATGCTCGAAGAACAAAAAAAGGCTGCACTTGTTAGGGTACAGCCTTTTTCTGCTTACGCTTGTATTGTCTATGCCTTTTTGCGCGCTATCACACGCTCTGCAGCTGCTACAATATCATTCTCAGATAAGCCGTATTTTTCCATCAGTTGCTCTGGCGTGCCGCTTTCACCGAAGGTATCGTCGGTGGCAACGTACTCCATTGGCAGCGGCGTGTTGCGCACGAGCAGCTGCGCGATGCTATCGCCCAGCCCGCCCAGGCGGTTGTGCTCCTCAGCCGATACCACGCAGCCTGTTTTAGCCACTGAAGCTAAGACTGCGGCTTCGTCGAGAGGTTTAATGGTGTGGATATTTATAATTTCGGCATTGATACCTTTCTCTGCCAGAATATGGCCTGCCAGAATCGCTTTCCATACCAGGTGACCGGTGGCGAAAATACTTACATCAGTACCTTCGTTCAGCATCACGGCCTTGCCAATTTCAAACTTCTGGTCGGCAGGGGTGAATACCGGAATAACCGGGCGGCCAAAGCGCAGGTATACCGGGCCTTCGTAGTCGGCAATGGCAATGGTGGCGGCTTTGGTCTGGTTGTAGTCGCAAGGGTTGATCACGGTCATGTGCGGCAGCATCTTCATCATGCCGATGTCTTCCAGGATCTGGTGCGTGGCACCGTCTTCACCCAGGGTAAGGCCGGCATGCGAGGCGCAGATTTTTACGTTCTTGCCGGAGTAAGCGATAGACTGGCGGATCTGGTCGTACACGCGGCCGGTGGAGAAATTGGCAAAGGTTCCGGTGAACGGAATTTTACCGCCTATGGTAAGGCCGGCTGCAATGCCCATCATGTTGGCTTCTGCAATACCGATCTGGAAAAAGCGCTCCGGGTTCTCCTTGATGAAGTCGGCCATTTTAAGGGAGCCAACCAGGTCGGCGCAAAGGGCTACTACATTCGGGTTCTTCCGGCCGAGCTCCAGCAAACCTGCCCCAAATCCGGAACGGGTGTCTTTTTTCTCTGAATAAGAATACTCTTTCATCTGTATGATTTTTCTTAAAGGTCAGATGGAATTTGCATGTCGTCGTGGCTCATCTTTTTACAGCTGATGTTCAGAACATGCGCCTTTCATTTATCTGTTGAAAATTTTTACGGTTGTTGTTGCGCCTGATCTAATCGTGAAGTCTTTCACATCGGTAAATTTACTCGCATGGGCGGACTTCATACGGTAAACCAGTCTATAGTTTCCCGGCTGTAGGGCCAGGGTTATTCTGCTGCTCTGCTCCGGCAGGTTGTGCAGCCAGCGTTGCGTGCCGTCTTCCTCCAGGCTATAGATGCTTCCGTAGCCCTGCAGGTCCGATGGTATGTTCAGCTGGCCTGGTTGCGGTATGGTGATCGGCGTAGGCTGTCCCTGCTTTATCTCCACACCTTTCATATAAATGCGGGGCAGGGTCAGCAACTCCAGATCGTATTTGCCAACCAGATACTTGTGCCTGCTGCCAAAATTCTGCACCTGCAGCGTTTGCTCTGAGCCCTGCTGCCTTACAATGGCGGCCAACTGCCCATAAGGTGACGGGCCGTCCTGGCGCAGGTGCAGCTCACCCTGCGGGGCCGTTACCGGAAACACATTGTGCCGGCCAGGCTTGATACCGAGGCTGCGGGCCACTACCGGGGGTGTGGTATGCACCACCAGGTCGTAGGGCAGGAGCGCATCGATATCCAGTTTGTCGGCCTTGCCGCTGGCATCTTTGTAATGCACAAAGTTGTACTCCGGCTGTCCGGTGAGCGCGTTCAGGAACGTCATGTTCACGTTGCTCTCTACGGGTTTGCCACTGCCATCCACCAGTTCCACGGATACCGTGGTAGGGGAGAGCGTCTGGAGCACAATCTCCGTGAGCACCTTCTGAAAAGTGCGCACATCGGCTGCGTTAAAATATTGCCCGATACAGTTCAGTTCTTCCACCTGCCCCGCCTCTATACCAATACCGATCACGAACGGGCGCAGAAAGATACGCTTGCGCTGCAGGGCCAGGGAAGTGGCACAAGGATCGCCTTTGCACGACTCCAACCCATCGGTAATCAGAATGATGACATTGCGGGCACCTTTCTCATCCGGAAAATCGTTCGCCGACTGCTCCAGCGAATAGGTAATGGGGGTGTTGCCCCGCGGCACGATCTGCTCCAGTTTTTTCTGGATCGCCTCCTTGTTATTGGCGGCGAAGGGTACTTCGAGCCGGGTGTCTTTACACTCGTTTCGCTCCCGCCCGAACTGGTGTCCATATACCCGCAGGGCCACCTCCAGGTGCTGGTACTGCTCCAGCGAGTCTGTGAGCCCGGCCAGGAGCTTTTTGGCTACTGCCATGCGGTCGCTTTCTTCCCATTTGGCCAGCATGCTGCCAGAGGCATCGAGCAGGAACAGAATGCGCGTAACAGGCTGCTTTTGCCTGGCCTCCTGGGCAACAGCAAGCCTTCCTGCTGCGAATAGGAGCAGAAAGCAAATCAGAGCGGTTATGCTGCACCAGTGTTTCATGCTGCCATTTCAGGACAAGTAAAGCATGGTAAGCCAAGCGGCCCAGAGGCGCAACTGGCTCGGCAACTTGAATCTAGTAATCAGAGGCTGCCTCTACAGAGAGTTGCTGCAAGGCGATCTGCAACTGCTCGTCGTTAGGAGCAATGCCATGCCATTTGTGCGAACCCATCATAAAGTCAACGCCGAAACCCATTTCAGTATTCATCAGAATAAGCACGGGTTTCCCTTTGCCGGTGGCTGCTTTCGCTTCTTCCAGCGCTGGTAACAACGTTTCGAAGTTGTTGCCGTCTGCTTCCAGCACATGCCAGCCAAAGGCATCAAATTTCTTGCGCAGGTCGCCATGTGCTAACACTTCATCGGTGGAGCCGTCGATCTGCTGGCCGTTCAGGTCTACCGTAGCGATAAGGTTATCTACTTTGTTGTGCGGGGCAAACATAATGGCTTCCCACACCTGACCTTCGTCCAGCTCGCCATCTCCCATCAGCACGTATACCAGGTTGGGATCGTTGTTGAGTTTTTTGGCAAGTGCGGCACCAATGGCAACCGATAAACCCTGGCCCAGTGAGCCGGAAGCTACGCGAATGCCTGGCAGGCCTTCTTCGGTGGCCGGGTGGCCCTGCAACCTGGAGTTCAATTTACGGAATGTGGCCAGTTCGCTTACTTCAAAGAAGCCGGCTCGTGCCAGGGTGCTGTAAAATACAGGCGAGATATGGCCGTTGGAGAGGAAGAAGAGGTCTTCGCCCTGGCCGTCCATCTTAAAATCGGTGCTGTAGTTCATTACCTTAAAGTACAGCGACACGAAATAGTCTGTGCAGCCGAGCGAGCCGCCCGGGTGGCCGGAGTTCACGGCATGTACCATTCGCACGATATCACGACGCACCTGTGACGCAATCTGCTTTAGTTCTTCAGTGCTTTTGTTGTGTGGATTCACTTCGTTAGATTTCGTTAAAGATTATTAGTGTCTAAAATACAAATAATATTGTAAAGTGCTAGAGATGTATATTAAAAAGAGTTGCTGGCAGGCCCATGTCTCTATCCTTTACCGATAGCTGCGCTAACCTGCGTTAGGGTGGTAAGCTTGCGCAGCTATTTATATTGCCGGTTAAATATCTGAATAACTTTGATTACCCACAATCATAAATACAAAACTCTTCAAAACTTTATAGGCTAACCGCTAAAATATCTTCCAGGTATTCAGGTTGTTTCCGGAAATACGGCGTTGTGCAGGTAAGTTCGGTGTTCTGCGGAGAGGCCTGCCGCACTACCCCCAAATTATGTGAATGAAAATGCCCCTCCGGAGGTAAAAAGAGACGCAAGGCACTGGACTCTTCTAAAGTTAAGAGTTGGTTTGTGTTTTCCGGTTTACCTTTAAAGCTCCCCATTAACCATTCAACAAACAGCAAGCAGCAATTATTTGAATGAAAATGGCCTTCCGGAGGCTTATAGGATCATGAAAGGTTAGACCCCATAAGCCGTGGAAACCCAGGAGTTACTTGTTCAGGATCTGGGCGGCGTGCTCGGCCGTTTTTACTTTGGTGATGATGTCCTGGATCGTGCCCTGCTCATCAATTACAAACGTGTAGCGCATGGTGCCCATGTATTTGCGGCCGTACATCGACTTCTCCTGCCAAACGCCATAAGCCTCCACAATTTTCTTGTCGGTATCGGCAATTAGGGTAAAGGGCAGATCGAATTTTTTGATGAACTTCTGGTGCGATGCCTCATCGTCTACACTCACGCCCAGCACTTCGTAGCCTTCGCGCTGCAGGTCGCTGTAATTGTCGCGCAGGTTGCAGGATTGGGCGGTGCAGCCGGGGGTGTCGTCTTTCGGGTAGAAGTACAAAATCACTTTTTTGCCCCGGTAGTTGCTGAGCCTTACGGTGTTGCCGTTCTGGTCTCTGCTTTCGAAGTCGGGGGCCTGGTCTCCTGTTTTCAGTTCCATAGTCTGGGTTAAATAGTTGTTTTATAAATAGCTTCGTTTCCGGCGTTATCTCTTACGGTCAGAATTACCTCGCCCGACAAAGGTATGCTTTTGTCGAGCTTCTCGGAGTAAATGGTGGCCGTTTTATGCTCGTACTTCATCAGCAGCCATTCTCCGTTTATGTAGGCATTAAATGAGCTGAGTCCGGAAAGATCGTCTGATATTTTGAACTTGATCTGCACTTTGCTCTTGCTCAGAAGCCTGATAACCGGCGGCTTTTTGTCTTCGAGTACTTTGAATTTGCCCATGTTGCGGGTAGTAAAGGTGATGGCGTTGCCATCCCAGGTGCCGCCTGCCAGGCCTCTGCCGCGGCCAAGCCCCAGGTAATACACAAAGGCCTTCGACTTGTCTATAACAGGGGTAGAAGGCGTGATGGTCACCTTAACTGGCTGGTGCAGGGGCGTGAAATAATCGCCGATGGTATATACATCATCTTCCAGGTTCGTTTCCAGATACAGCGTGTCGTAGAGCGACTCTTTCGCAAATTCTATTTTAGCGTAATCGTTTTTAAAGTCTACTGCTTTGCCGGACGGAATTACCTGCTGGAAACCAAACGGATATGCAGTGCCGCAGAAGTTCATAGAATCAGGGACGCCAGCCCGCAGGTCGTAGAGGTTCACCGATACGGAGTTGCGGGTATAGCTCGGCACCAGCACCAGTTTGCGGTTGCCTTTGTAAAGCTCCACATTGCGGGGCGTGGCCGAGGTGTCGGTGGCGCTAATCTTCAGGATATTGCCGATAACCTCATAGTCTACTTTAGGCTGTTTTACCTGCTTCGACAGCGTTTGGGAGAATTCCGGCTTCTGGCCTTTCAGCACAAAGCTCAGGGTAGAGGTGTTGTCGTAAGAGTCTTTGGCTACTAGGCGGACCTGGTACGTGGAGTCGGGGTGCACGTTTATACGGCCACGGTTTTGGAGGGCGGTATAAATAGGCAGTTCGTTGCCATAGTCTACAAATATTTTCTGAAACGAGCGTCCGTTGCGCCGGAATACGTGGTAGTTGATGTGCTGCGACAACTGCCGGTTCAGCGCAAAGGGAACCTGGTCGATGTGGTGTTGATAGGTCAGTTTGTTGTTGATATACACTGTTACTTCCTGGGTGCCGTTCCTGTTATCGGCCCCGTCGAGCCGGTCGATCGTCTGCAGTTCCAGCCCCAGCAGGCCATGGCCATACACGGTATCCTGCAGCACAAAGTTGCTGCCTGTTTTCTTTGTCCGGAACTCCGCTCTGCCAAACTCCTGGTTTACGCGGGCATAAATATTAAGGGTATTAATACCTAGGGTGTAGATTTCCGGAGGCGTGGTGTCTATGACTTCGGAGAACTTCCACCTGAGCGGGTTATACAGTTTGTCGGTTGTGTCGCGTATCTCAAAGTGCAGGTGCGGGCCTCCCGAGCCACCCGTGTTGCCCGACAGAGCAATAACATCGCCTTTCTTTACGGGAAACTGGTTTTTGTCCGGAAACAGCTCCAGTTCAAAGGTTTTGCGTTTGTACTGCTCCTGCAGCACATGCTCCGCCAGCGGGTTGTAGAACGAGAGCAGGTGCGCATAAGTCGTTACCAGGCCGTTAGGGTGGGTAATGTAGATGATATTGCCATACCCGTAGGTCGACATCTTTACGCGCGAAATGTAGCCGTCAGCGGCGGCATGCACATTCAGGCCTTCCCGTTGGTCGGTCTTGATATCGATGCCGCCATGGAAGTGGTTGGAGCGTATCTCGCCCATCGTCCCCGACAGGAAGTTCCGCTGCCCAGGCTTAATCGGGAACATGAAGTAGCCCGGCTGCACGGTAGGCTGTGCCAGCAGGACCAACGAAGAAAACGCAAAAATTATAAAAAGGAGGAGGTGTTTACTTAACTTCAAAATCGAGTAATTTTTTATCTTCAATGTAGCCTTCTAATTTGTCGCCGATCTGTACAGGGCCAACACCCTCTGGTGTTCCCGTAAAAATCAGGTCTCCGGTCTTTAAAGTGATAAATTTGGAGACATATGCCAGCATGCTGTCGAAGGTGTTGAGCATCATGCTGGTGTTGCCTTTCTGGCGCAGCTCCCCGTTTATGTGCAGGCTGAAGGTAATATTGCTCAGGTCGGGGAACTGGCTCAGCGGCAGGAATTCGGAGATGGGGGCAGAGCCGTTGAAGCCTTTGGCGATGGTCCAGGGCAGCCCTTTGGCCTTCGCCTTTGCCTGAATGTCGCGGGCCGTAAAGTCGATGCCCAGCCCGATGGCGTCGTAGTATTTGCCGGCAAACTTGCTGTCGATGTTCTTGCCCTCCCGGCAGATGCGCAGCACAAGCTCTATTTCGTGGTGGATGTCCTGAGAGTAATCGGGGTAATAGAAAGGCTCATTGTTGCGCAGCACGGCCGTGTCGGGCTTAAAGAAAATGACGGGTTCGTCTGGCACTTCGTTCTTCAGTTCTTCTATGTGAGCCGCATAATTGCGACCTATGGCTAGGATCTTCATAAATACTGTCCGGGGTTTTCTACTTCCAAAATTAGCCTTTCTAACGTTCCAATTCAGGAAAAAATATTAGAAATAAAGAGAAAGTTTGGTGCTATGAAAGGAAAAGCAGAGAATGTTGAATTTAAATCGGTAGGAGGGTGGGTAGAGGTATTATAGGCGAATTGGAAGAGCACAGGCACCAGCAGCGGCAAAACCCTCTGGAGGGGCATTTTCATTAGAAAAATTTCAGAAACTATTTTACAGCAAGCGCAGTAGTATGCTTCTGTTGTAGCAGAACTCCTGCTGCAGCGGTAGCAGGGGCCCGGGCCGAAACAATGGAGATTACCACCCGATGCAGCCTCTTACGCGCAAGGCCATGCAAATGAGTGATTGTATTTTAAAACTCTTTGTAGCCTGCGTCTCGTATAAACGAACAGTTATATTGTACTATAGGTAGTGCCGGTTAAGCACGTAAAATGTGCCCGGGCGCTGTTTTTCTGATACATTTAAAAACTTGTATATAATTAAAAAAACGGTTTCGTAGATTTGGTTCAAAATTTGAAATAGCGAGCTTAACCGTTAAAAATTTAAAGAAATGATGAAGCAAATAATCACGTTTACATTAGCTGTTGTGATGTTGGTAGCCTGTACCACGGTTCCCATCACCGGCAGAAGGCAGTTTTCTCTGGTGCCTGATTCGCAGATGATGGCCCTCAGCTACGACGCCTACGACCAGTTTCTGAAAGAGAATAAACTGTCTAACGACGCTCAGGCGACCGCCATGGTAAAGCGCACCGGTCAGAAAATACAGCGGGCAGTGGAGCAATACATGGCCCAGAACAATATGTCGGATCAACTGCAAGGGTTTAAGTGGGAGTTTAACCTTATTCAGGACGACCAGGTGAATGCCTGGGCGATGGCAGGGGGTAAGACGGTGGTGTATACCGGCCTGTTGCCAGTGGCTCAAAACGAGACAGGCTTAGCGGTGGTAATGGGCCACGAAATTGCCCACGCCATTGCCAAGCACAGCAGCGAGCGCATGAGCCAGCAACTGGCGCAGCAGTTCGGTGGCATGACCCTGCAGGCACTGGCCAGTTCGCAGCCACAGGCCACACAGTCTTTAATTAATACAGTGTATGGTGTTGGTTCTGGTGTCGGGTTGTTAAAATACGGCCGTACACAAGAGTCTGAGGCAGATCACCTGGGGCTGATCTTCATGGCCATGGCAGGCTACAATCCGCAGGAGGCCATCCCTTTCTGGGAGCGGATGCAGGCCAAAGCAGGAGGCGCCTCACAACCGGAGTTTTTGTCCACTCACCCAAGCTCCGAGACACGTATCAGTAACCTCCGCAGGCTAATGCCAGAGGCGCAGAAGTACTATAAAGGCAGCTGAGCCCTTGTTGCAGCAAGAAGGCAATGGCACTTTTGCCACGTTTTAAAAGGCCAGCCCTGAAGAGCAGAGCATTTTCAAGAAAAGTCCGTGAAAGCGGTTGCGGTAGTCATACTTTCGGCTGTGTAACAGCTGATAAAGCAATATCAGAACTACTGCAGCCAGTTTCCCGGACTTTTTAGATTATAATGAGAAATAATCTAAAAAGAATAAAAAAAATGAACATATTGCAATATGTAAAAATCCATAGCATAATTCATGAATTCCTTTTCCTTATATCACTATATTTCCTCCGCTTTAAACTTAAGAGCGGTTTTATTAGGTCTTTTGGGCCTGATGATAACTGCCAGTTCCTGCACCAATAGCGAAGGAATTCCGGAAGAAAGCGACACCGATTTTGTAGATAATATTGAGGCTATGGCCCCGGCCGATACTACAGCGGAAGCAGAGATAGCGCTGCCCGAGAAAAAGTACGACGGCCAGCTACTGGCACAAGTGGTGTTCGACTCGGTAGATTATATTGTGCCGAGGGAGCAGTTGCTGCAGCCTTTTATTCTCGAGTTTGGAGACGGCACCGTGGTGGACAAAGTGATGATCCGAAAGGTGCAGGAAGATAAAGCCAGCGAGCCGGCTTATTATGTTGTAGGAATCGGTATGCTGAATGGAGCCTTCCGGTCTATGGCCCTGCAACTGGATGTAGCCTCTGATAACAGTCTGTACCTAAGCTCTCAGGCCACAAAGTTCATATGCAATGGCAATGCGACCTGCGGGTTCTGTTATTTCAATTTTAAAGGAAACAAGATTGTGGGCTGCTCCTGCGAATCCGGCCAGTCTGCAGACAGCAGCGATTGCAAGCAGCAGGTCAGCGAAGGAAACATGCTGCTCAAGCGGGGTGTAAAGCTCCGGAGATACCGGGAGCTGGAAGAAGGGTAGCAGCAGCCTAAAACCAAATTATTCTAATAAAAAAGGCCCTTCCGGATCTTGGAAGGGCCTTTTTTATTAGAATAATTACGATCACCTTTACATGCCGGCAGCATTCCGGCCCATAACGCAGGGCCAGAAAATCATTCTAGGAAAGGCTGCTCTGCAGGCTCCGCAGCCGGATGCGGGTCAGCACTTTTTTGGTATAGAGCGGGAAATCGCCTTTCATCATCCAGTCGTAGTAGCTCGGCTCCTTCTTCAGCACTTCCGCTACCGGCACGTTGCGGTGCTTCCCGAAGTTAAAGACTTCCTCGCCTGCCTGGTTGTAGATGATGCGCCCCGAGAGGTCGGCCGTTTTCTGGAACGTGAACTTGTGCAGCTGCGCCATATCGTTCTGCACCGGAAATTCCTCTACGCCTTCTTTTGTTTCCAGGGGCGTGTTTTCGTAGCGGTCCAGCTGGGCCATCAGAATTTTGTAGGTGGCTACGGTGTCGGCTTCGGCGCTGTGGGCATTTTCGAGTTTCTCGTCGCAGTAAAACTTGTAAGCGGCTGAGAGCGTGCGCTGCTCCATCTGGTGAAACACGCGGCAAACATCCACGATATGGCGGTTCTCAATGTCGAAATCGATGCCAACCCGCAAAAACTCCTCTGCCAGCAACGGAATATCGAACCGGATCAGGTTGTATCCGCCCAGGTCACAGCCTTTCATAAACTGGTCGAGGTCGCGTGCGATCTGCTGAAAAGTAGGAGCGTCCTTCACGTCCTCATCATAGATATGGTGAATCAGGCTCGACTCCAGCGGAACGGGAATGGTGGGGTTCACCCGTCGGGTCTTTAAAATTTCTTCGCCATCGGGTTTAATTTTCAGCATGCTGACTTCCACGATCCGGTCTTTGCAGATGTCGGTGCCGGTGGTTTCGAGGTCGAAGAAAATGATGGGGCGCTTGAGCTTCAGTTTCATAAGGGAGCCTTAAGGGTATTTACAGAATTGCTGTGGTAAGCGCCTCCAGGTTTAAATTATTAAAAGTGCCTGAGCTCATGAGCAGCAGGTTGGTATTAGTCCAGTTTACGTTTTGAAGCTCCTGCTGCAGGGCCTCCGAGTCGGTGAACACACGTATGCTGGGGTTACCGAAGCAAGTCTTAATTTCGGCCTCGCTTAGCCTCTCCATGCGCTTGTGCGCAATGGTGGCCGGGTTAAAGTACACCAGCGGCACATCGGCCTTGTTGAGGGCGTCTTTGTACTGCGGCAGAAACGCTTTGTTCAGGCTGCTGAACGTGTGCAGCTCCAGGCAGGCTACCAATTGCCGCTTCGGGAACTGCTGCTTCACTGCTTCGGTGGTGGCCTTTACTTTAGACGGCGCATGGGCAAAGTCGCGGAAAATAACCGACTGGGCGCTCTCACCGATCTTTTCCAGGCGCCGGGCGGCTCCTTTAAAGGTGCGCAGCGTCTCATAAAAATCGTGCGCCTTCACGCCTAGTTTTTTGCAGACTTCTTTTGCCGCGCTGATGTTCCGGAGGTTATGCTCCCCAAACAGCTGTATCTCCACATCACCTTCTTTTTTGGTGTGCAGGATGGTTTTGCCCTGCCGGATAGAATACTCGTGCACGCCATAGCCGATATAGTCAACCGTTTCGGGGTTGCGCGGAATGCTCACCAGCTGCGCCTGCTCATCGTCTTTGTCGTAGATAAGGGCGCCGGCTTTGGGTGTCATCTCCGCAAAAATGCGGAACTGCTCCCGGTACACCTCTGGCGTGGGGAACACATTGATATGGTCCCAGCTAATGCCGCTGATGACCCCGATGTGGTGGTGGTAGAGGTGGAATTTTGGGACTCGCTTGATGGGGTCAGAGAGGTACTCGTCTCCCTCAATAATTATAATGGGAGCGTCGTCGGTGAGTTTTACCATCCGGTTAAAACCTTCGAGCTGAGCACCCACCGCGTAGTCGAACTTGCGGTTGAGGTGTTGCAGCACGTGCAGGATTATGGAAGTAATAGAGGTTTTGCCATGGCTGCCCCCGATCACGATGCGCTGCTTGTCTTTAGACTGCTCATAAATGAACTCCGGAAAAGAAAAGATCGGGATACCAAGTTCCTGCGCCTTCAGCAGCTCCGGATTGTCGGCGCGGGCGTGCATGCCCAGGATCACGGCATCCGGGCGCTGGTTGAGCTTTTCCGGGAACCAGCCTTCCTGCTCCGGCAGCAGCCCGGCTGCGGCCAGCCTGCTTGTGGCGGGCTCAAAAATTTCGTCGTCAGAGCCGGTCACCTTCAGGCCCTTGTCGTGCAGGGCCAGGGCAAGGTTGTGCATAATGCTCCCGCCCATCGCGATCAGGTGAATAAAATTGAATTCCTTTCTCTCCATATGTCGTGCAGGTATAATAGCAATCTCACAAATTTAGAATTCATTCCCTAAATAAAAATAGGGGGAAGGTAATATGTTGATATCTTGCCCATGAATGTGGATTACTCTGGCGGCTTTGTGGATTAATAAAAAGCGCAGATGGTTAAATTTGTGAGTATGGAGGAGATGAAAACGAATGTGAGGCCGGCTACCAACCGGAACAACTGGACGAAAAGAGCACCAGCTGTGTCGGAGCTTGGCAAGATGCCCCCACAGGCCATTGACCTGGAGGAGGCAGTGTTGGGGGCGCTGATGCTGGAAAAAGACGCCCTGACGACAGTAATTGATATCCTGCGTCCGCAAAGCTTTTACAAAGAATCGCACCAGCGTATTTTCAAAGCCATCCTGGCCCTTTTCGATAAATCGGAACCCATCGACATTCTGACGGTAACGCAGGAACTGCGCGAGATCGGGGAGCTGGAGCTGGCTGGTGGCGCTTATTACGTGACGCAACTCACCTCCCGTGTTAACTCGGCTGCCAACATCGAGTACCACGCCCGCATTATTTCGGAAAACTCCATTAAGCGCGACCTGATCTCCATTTCGTCTGAGGTACTCACCAGAGCCTTTGAAGACACTACCGACGTATTTGATCTGCTGGACAGCACCGAGGCGAAGCTCTACGAAGTGTCAGAGTCGAACATCCGGAAAAACTTCGACGACATGCGCTCGCTCATGCACCAGGCCCTGAAAGAACTGGAGGAGAAGCGCAAGCAGGAAGATGGCCTGACCGGTGTGCCGAGTGGCCTGACGGCGCTGGACCGTGTTACCTCTGGCTGGCAGAAATCGGACCTTATTATTCTGGCTGCCCGCCCCGCCATGGGTAAAACGGCCTTCGTGCTTTCGTGCCTGCGCAATGCCGCCGTAGATTTTAAGAAAGGCGTGGCGATCTTCTCGCTCGAGATGTCGTCGCTGCAGCTGGTTAACCGTTTAATTTCTTCCGAAGCCGAGCTTGACTCTGAGAAGATCAAGAAAGGAAGCCTGGAGGAGTACGAGTGGGCGCAGCTGAACCATAAAATTTCCAGACTCACCGAAGCCCCCATTTTTATTGATGATACGCCGGGCCTTTCTATCCGGGAGCTACGTACCAAGTGCCGCCGCCTGAAGGCGCAGTATGACATCCAGATGATCATTATTGACTACCTGCAGCTGATGAGTGGCAACGCCGATGGCAAGGGTGGTGGTAACCGGGAGCAGGAAATCGCCTCTATCTCGCGGGCGCTGAAGATGCTGGCCAAAGAGCTGAGTGTGCCGGTAATTGCGCTCTCGCAGTTGAGCCGCGCCGTGGAGACGCGTGGTGGCGATAAACGCCCGATGCTATCCGACTTACGTGAATCGGGCTCTATAGAGCAGGACGCCGACATGGTGCTCTTCCTCTACCGCCCCGAATACTACGGGCTCACCGAAGATGAGATGGGCAATCCGACTGCCGGCATCGGCGAAGTAATTATAGCCAAGCACCGGAACGGCTCGCTGGAAAACGTGCAGCTCAAATTTATAGGCAAGTACACCAAGTTCACGAACCTCGACAATGACTACAGTGGTGGCGATGGCGGCTTCAACGCCCTTCCGAACAGCACCTTCGATGCAGAATCGCCTGGCTCCATACGCCTGGGCAGCCGCATGAACGATGGCGGCAACAGCGGTGGAGGCTTCCCGGCATCTAACTTCGAAGAACCTCCTTTTTAGGATATTAGATACTAGATTTTAGATTCAAGATCTTTTAAGTTGAGCATTCGAAACTCAGGGATATAGATAATTATCTGATAGTTCTTCAGCTAAGGCAACAGAAGAGCCGCTGCAGGATGTGCAGCGGCTCTTCTATTTTAGATTATTCGAATGGTTTAGGCCCTCCGGAGCTTTCTGCTCCTCCTGACGCTACTGCTGTCAGAATCAGGATTTACAGGATATTAGGATGTGCAGGATGGTTCTTGTCATAATATTTTTATGGAGCCCTAACCTAAATAATTTACAGAATTAGATAATTTTCAGAGTAAGAATTCTCTAATTCACTCTCGCCTTAATCTATTCACTCATTCAAAATTCACACCTCCTACATCCACTGCACCTTTTCTTCCAGGGCCACCGTTCGTTTGCCAGTTGGGGCGGGTTTGTCGGTGTAACCGAGGTAGAGGATGCCGAGCACCAGGTCTTCTTCGCCAAGCTGGAGATATTCTTTCATGGCGGGTTTGTACGCCATGCCGCCGGAGCCCCAGTAGCTGGCAATTCCTAAAGCCGTAGCGCCCAGCAGCACGTTTTGTATGGCGCAGGAGGTAGCGGCAATTTCTTCGAGCGCCGGTATTTTGGGTAGGTCGCCACGCTGCATGTAGGCTACGATCAGGTGCGAAGCTCCGTCGCCCATGTGCAGTAGCTTTTCGTATTTGAAGAGCTGGTAATCTTCTTCTCTGGTGTTAGATTTATATAGGTCTGCGTGTGCCTGACAGAAGTCTTTTACTTTTTTACCGGTATATACCCTGAATCGCCAGGGCTCTGTGTGCCCATGGGTGGGGGCCCAGTCTGCCAGTTGCAAGAGCTGCTTTACCTGCTCATCGGGTATCTGTTGCCCGTTCATCTGGGCGGGCTTTATGGTTCTGCGGTTGCGGATTACCTGGGCTATCTCTAAGAATGTATCGCTCATTTTAATCTTTCAATGTTTGTGCAAAGATAAGGCCTTTCTGAATGTTATAGGACAGAAGATTTTTCCGGACAGCAGCAACAGCCATTAGGCCTCCGGAGGGGCTATTTCATTAGAATAATTTAGCTGTGGCAGCGGCTTGCAGTTTTCACGGTAAGGGTGAGGGTAATTCATGGGTAGATTTGTGTCATAACAGCGCGATTCTCTTCACCACCATCCCGCGCTCCGTCCGGATTGCCACCAGGTAAACTCCCGCAGCGTTTGCCGACAAGTCTATTTCCAGTTTGTATGACAGTCCGGAGTTCAGTAGCTGGTCATGCACCAATCTTCCTCTTACATCATAAACCTGCACGGCCTGCACATCAAAATCGGCTTTAACAAAGTCTATGGTGATGTGGCCGGAGCTGGGGTTTGGATAAACCTCTATAGCCTGCTGCGGGGTGAGGGGCTCCAGCTCGAAATCAGCCAGGGCGCGTCCGCCGCTGCCTGCCACCATTACCTTGCCGGTTGCCGCGCCACGCGGAACACGTACTTTAAAGGAGGAGGCAGAGGAACTGAGGATGACGGCTTCCATGCCACTGAAGCTTACCGTATCCTGACGGCCCAGCGTCAGAAAGTGCTGCCCCTTCAACTCCACTACAGTGCCTACGCTGGCCCTGGCTGGGTGCACGGTTATAATAAGAGGTGCTGGTATCACTTCAAATGCTGTAGAAGTTGTGCCGCCGGGCGTGGTAACACTGATGGTACCTGTCTGCGCTCCTTCCGGCACCCGTACCTGGAGCACCTGCTCCCCGGCCTGCAGCACCTGTGCCTGCGTAGTGCCAAATTGTATTAAGTTTCGGGAGGCTTCACGTGAAAAGTTCTCTCCATATAACGATACTCTACCACCTACCCGCTGCATGGCGGTATCTGTAGAGGTGATCGCCGGGGCGTACCACACTTTGTACAAACCACTGCTCGCTGCCGTACCGCCTTTGGTATGTATGATGAAAGCTCCGGACACTGCTCCTACAGGTACTTTCACCATGATTTCATTCTCGCTAGTGCGGATCACTTCGCAGGTATGGGAGCCAAGCTGTACCTGTTCCAGCAACTCTTGCGACCAGTGACTACCCTGCAGCACTACCTCTGAGCCCACTAAGCCCTCTGCAGGACTGAAGCCGCTTACTACCGGCGGCTGGTACACCGTAAAGGCTGCACTGCTGTTGGCTCCTCCATTGGCTGTAATTACTTTGAGCGTACCAGTGCTGGCACCAGCCGGTACTCTCACTTTCAGCGATACGGCATCACCCTCTACTACCTCTGCCGGTATTCCGTTGAAGTAGACTTTATTGTCCTGCGCATTGCCTGAGAACTTGGCTCCTGTAATGACTACCTCTGCTCCAAATCTGCCTGCTGCAGGTGTAAAGTTTGCTATTGCCGGAGTCATGATTACTTCTTCGGCTATAATCCGGTTCTCCTCTATTATCTCCTGTGGCATATCATAGATGCGGTTCACCGTCACGTTGGTGCGGATGGGAGAGTTGTAGTCGAAGAAAATGTCGGCGAAGTTCTCCACAGCTGTCTTTTCTGGCAGCTCTGCCTTTGGTTTGATGCTGAACTGGATATAGCCGTGGCTGCCGGGCTCGTTGCTGGTGCTGTCGGGCAGCAAGATGTTGTTGAAGGTCCAAGTGAGTACCGGCTGCCCTTTGCCGCTCACGCTAAAGTTGTAGTCATGAGAAGCGGCTCCCATTTGCAGGGTAGCTATGTCCAGGTGCTGCGAGAGGGTATCTACTACTACAACCTTATAGGCCACGTCGGTGCCGGTGTTTTGGAATCGGATCTTGTACTTGAGCGGTGTGTTGGTGGGGGTGTAGTTCTCCTCTGTCAGCCCTGTTGGCAACACCAGCTTGTCGTTGGGGTCGTAAGAGTCGATAATCGGCAGGCATTCTTCGGCTACCTCAGCCTCCTCGTCATCGGTAGGTAAGGCATTCACAAAGTTGGTGCTGACAGCGATGCGGGAGGCAATTTCGCGGCAGGCTTCCACCGTGGCGCTGGCAAGGGTGTTGTCGCCGTTCTCGTCCGGCTGATCTGCCTCCAGCCTGACAGTTCTTCCGCTGGCAGGTATGTGCAGCACCATGCTGTCGCCGGCGGCAAGTTGGTAACCTTCCACTGTGGCCAGTTGCCCATCCTGGTAAATTCTGAACTGGCTCTCTGAGTCCATGTCTGCCTGACCGGTGTTTCTGATCACGAACCGGATGTGGCCGGTGGCATAATTGCAGACTCCTGTTATGGTGGTGGTCGCTTTTCCTTCTGCAGACTGGTTGCCTGGCGTTATCCAGGCTTTGGTGCAGACGGTGAGGCCACGGATGCTTTCGTTTCCGCAGATTACCGAGTCCTGTATGGTGATGGTTCCTTTCTGTCCTATTGCTAAGGTTCCTGCCTCGAAGGCATAGGTGCCATTTGGCAGGCGGGTGTAAGGTTTGTCTGCAGACTTGAGCACCACATATTCTGGCAGTTGCAGGTACACGTTGGCATTTGCGGCTGAGGCAAAGCCGGTGTTGCTGTAGGAAATGGTAGTGGTGCCGGGGAAGCAGCGGCGGCGGCGCGTGGAGGAAACGCTGGCGCTGAGGTAGGGGGAGAGGGTGGCTTGGTTGGCGAAGTTGATGTTACCTGTTGTACCACCACCAGAATTGAAAAAAACTGTGTGAGTTCCTTCCGCTGTAGGACACACCTGCTCAATTTCGCGTATGACAGACTTTTTTGGCAGAATCTGCTTTATAGAAAATTTACCCTCGCCTACTTCCAGAGAATAGTTACCCGAATTATCTGTTATACCATAAAAAGGACCGGGCAATGCCTCTACCACCATGCCTGCTATGCCTTGTTCATTATCCTTTAAACAATTGTTATTAGTATCATTGAAAATTGTTCCTGAAACTTGATTTGAGGCTACTTGATCAGGGTCTGTGCCATCACTAAAACAAACGACACTATTAATGCCTGCCACAAAGGCTCTGGAGCCTGAGCTGTTCACGCTAATACCACCGTCATGGTAATTATCGTCTCTCGCTATCAGAAACGGGTGATAGGAGCTGATGCCCAACATAACTTTTGTAATAGGGTCATATTTTATTATACGTCCCCGCTGCGTTATGTAAATGTTGTCAAGTCCGTCGAACGCAATACTGGTAGCTTTAATTTCTACATTCTTATCATCGACCAAGTGCCCCAAGAAATTGCCATCCAAATCATGTTTCACAATTTTTCCATCCGATAATAAAGTATAAATAAGCCCGCTGTTATTTATCGCAATAAAAGCAAATTTGGTATACTTATCGTCAATGAATATTAATGAACTGCCAGTATCGTTATCGTTTAAAAATAATCTTCCAACAAAGTTTCCTTGTGGATTATACTTGTAAATACATCTTCTATCTTTTAAATAGATATACCCATTGTGGTCTAAAGCAAGTTGATCGGGATTTGCAGGAGCAGTATCATTTGAAATATTATTTTCAGCGTAAGTTGCAAATCTGGTAATGAAATTTCCGCTTGAACTAAACTTTTGTACATCGCCGCCCCTGTAGTCCCCAGCCATCACAAATAAATTGCCTTCCCTGTCTGTTGCCATATCCTGAATCGGATATTGAAACTTGCCATCATCAGAACCTTCCCCCCCGAAAGAGAAAAGAAGGTTGCCGTCTTTATCGTACTTATTTATTATCCCAAGGTGTTTGTGGCAAATAAAGAAGTTGCCGATAGCATCTGATTTAAACAGACCTACTGAACCAGACAAAGCCTCTGGTAAAGCTTGTATAAAAGTATTGCCATACCCAAAGCTCAGGAGGTGCTTGCCTTCCGGGGAAAATTTTTGTATACGTAGCGCCTCGTCTCCCTCCCCTACAAAGATGTTTCCTGTGGCATCAACAGCAATCGTGAGCCTGGCTTCCATAAAGTGGCCTGTCATAAACTGCCCATCTCCCCAACCCTCTGTTCCAAAGCTTCTTACTAAGCGGTTATTACTGTCAAAAACCAGTACGCGATATGCTGCAACATCTGTAACATAAACATTCCCTTGAGCATCTACTGCAACATCGGAAGGTATTAAATCAGGAAAAGATTCTTGTCCGCCAATTTGCTTTATAAACTTGCCTTCTTTATTAAATACCTGTATTCTTTTGTTTCCAGTATCGGTAACATACAGATTGCCATTTGCATCAAGAGCCAAGTCAGTTGGAACAGAAAACTGCCCCTGCTGATGGCCCAGTTCGCCGAACTCAAGAATCAATGTTCCCTGTGGGCTAAATTTCTGTATTTTATGTTTTCTGGAATAAGCTATGAAAATATTGCCATCATTATCTACAACTATTCCCTTAGGAGTATAAGGCACTTCATCATGAGTGTCGATAGTTAAAATTATCTCTCCAGAAGGACTTAACTTTTGGATAGTGCCTTTAGGCTCTGTTATCAGATACACATTCCCATCCTTGTCTCTGCTAACCCGAAAATCACTTCTCGGATCCCTAATGTTTTCTTTGGTGTAGTACTCTTTTTTGAAATTCCCTGAAGTGTCGAATACCCGGGTAGAATGGCCATCGGCTACATATAGCAAACCATCTTGCCCCATAACGATATCCTGTGGGTAAAGCAGGCTTTTTCCTACTATATAGGCAGGTGTATAATTGGATGTCTGTGCAAAAATGGCCGATACATAAGCGAGGCACAAGAAGAAAAGCAATAAACCGGTTCTCATAGAAGGATAATATCCAGGCGTTGGCAATTCCAAGGAAAATCCATGCCTCTTTTAATATTTTTCCAATATATGAATTTATTAACTTTGTTTAGTTAGAATTCCTTTTCTTGAAAAACTTTTACAAGATTTATATAGGTTGCAGAAATCAAATGAATTGGTAGTTGCCAGGAAACAGTTTAACTAAGTTTGGAGACCGCAATCAGTTTCAAAAAAAGCAGCCTGTACCGCACGAATAGCGACACAGGCTGCGTATGAAAAAAATGTTAACTACTTACTTCAGTTTCAGATCAGTAATAATCTGCTGAATCTTCGCACTCAGCTGCTCATTTACCTTGTCATATTCTGCAGCCGAGGCAAGCGGCTCTTTTACGCTGAAATAGAACTTGATCTTTGGCTCGGTGCCGGACGGACGGGCAGAGATTTTGCTGCCATCTTTGGTCAGGTACTGCAGTACGTTGGAGCGCTCCAGGTCTACAGTGGTTTCTTCGCCGGTCTGCAGGTTTTTCTGAACGCCTGTTTTGTAATCAGTGATGAGCACGACCGGCGATCCGGCGATGGTTTGGGGCGGGTTGCTGCGCATGTCGGCCATCATCTGCTGAATTTCTTCGGCACCGCGCATGCCTTTCTTTGTAATCGAAATCAACTCTTCTTTGTAGAAGCCGTGCTGGGTGTATACTTCCAGGAGCATCTCGAACAGCGTCTGGCCTTTGTCTTTGGCTACGGCAGCCATTTCTGCAATCAGGGCGCAGGATGAGATCGCATCCTTGTCGCGTACAAAGTCACCAGCCAGGTAGCCGTAGCTTTCTTCGCCGCCGCCAATGTAGGCCTCTTTGCCTTCCAGCTGCTTTATCAATTCGGCGATGTATTTAAAGCCGGTCAGGGTTTCGTACATCTTCACGCCATAGCTGTCAGCCAGTTCCTTTATCAGGTCGGTGGTAACGATGGTTTTTACCACAAACTCCTTACCAGTGAGCTTACCCGCTTTTTGCCAGGCCAGCAACAGGTAGTTAATCAGCAGACTGCCGGTCTGGTTTCCGTTCATCAGCACAAATTCGCCTTTGTGGTTTTTGACGGCAATGCCCACACGGTCGGAGTCCGGGTCGGTGGCTAGCACCAGGTCGGCATCAATTTCAGCAGCTTTCTGCATGGCCAGGCTCATGGCTTCTTTCTCTTCCGGGTTTGGGTACACCACCGTCGGGAAGTTGCCGTCAGGCTTGGCCTGCTCCGCTACCACGTGCACATTTGTGAAGCCGTAGCGCTTCAGAATTTCAGGAACGAGCGTAATGCCGGTGCCATGAATCGGGGTGAAAACTATCTTCAGATCGTTCTGGCGCTTAATGGCATCCTGCGAAATAGAAAGGCCCAGCACCTCGTTCAGATAAGCCTCGTCCACTTCGGCTCCGACCAATTCGATGTTCTCCGGCTTCGGCTCGAACTTTACGTCATCAATCGAGGTGATTTTGTTTACTTCGGCAATAATGTTTTTATCGTGCGGGGCTGTTACCTGGCCTCCGTCGTTCCAGTAGGCTTTGTAGCCGTTGTATTCTTTGGGGTTGTGCGAAGCCGTGATAACCACGCCGCTCTGGCAACCCAGGTGGCGAATGGCAAAAGAAAGCTCAGGCGTGGGGCGCAGCGCCTCGAACAGGTACACCTTAAAGCCGTTGGCAGAGAAAATATCGGCCGTGATGCGGGCAAACTTATCGGAATTGTTGCGGCTGTCGTGGGCGATGGCCACCCTCACCTGCTGGTCCGGGAAATTCTGCTTCAGGTAATTGCTCAGTCCCTGCGTAGCCATGCCCAGCGTGTAGCGGTTCATGCGGTTGCTGCCAACTCCCATCAGGCCGCGCAGGCCACCTGTGCCGAATTCCAGGTCTTTGTAAAAGGCGTCGGCCAGGGCCTCTTCCTGGTTGTTGTGCAGCAGTTGCTGTATCTCGTTTTTAGTGGCTTCGTCGTAATTCCCGTTAAGCCAGGCATCTACTTTCTGGCGGATAGCTGTTTCCATGTTTTATCTTAAATATGCTTTATGTTCTTTCGATTACTGGCGCCGGGCCCAAGGGCAGGCGCAAAAAAATCACACCAGTTGCGGGCGCACGAGCTGACTGGTGTGATGCGAATGACAGTTCAAAGTAAAGAAAATCTGTTTTAATTAACAGCCCGATACTTTAATTTTTGACTAAAGGTTGCCGCGAAGCTCCTGTTCCCGCTCAATTGCCTCAAATAAAGCCTTGAAATTGCCTTTTCCGAACGAACGGGCCCCTTTGCGCTGAATGATCTCGTAGAATACCGTCGGCCTGTCTTCTACGGGTTTGGTGAATATCTGGAGCAGGTAGCCTTCATCGTCGCGGTCTACGAGTATGTTCTGCGCTTTCAGGGCCTGCATGTCTTCGTCTATCCTGCCTACACGCTCAAACAGATCTTCATAGTAAGTTTCGGGCACGTACAGGAACTCGATGCCCCGGCGGCGAAGCTCCGACACGGTGTGCAAGATATTGTCGGTGGCAAGGGCGATGTGCTGCACGCCGGCTCCCCGGTAAAACTCCAGGTACTCATCTATCTGCGATTTTCTGCGTCCCTGCGCCGGCTCGTTTATCGGGAACTTAATATAACCGTTGCCATTCGACACCACTTTCGACATCAGGGCCGTGTATTCGGTGCTGATGTCGCTGTCGTCGAACGTGACGAGTAGTTTAAAGCCCATCACTTTCTCGTAAAATTCCACCCACTCATTCATCTTGCCTAACTCCACGTTGCCAACACAATGGTCCACGTACTTCAGCCCCACCGGCTCTACCTGCAGGGGTGAGCTGCGGGCTACAAAGCCGGGCATAAACGGGCCGCTGTAGTTGCGCCGCTCCACAAAGGTGTGGATGGTGTCGCCGTAGGTGCGAATAGAGGCCAGCTTCACTTCGCCGTGCTCATCTTTTAGCGTTTCGGGCTCCCGGGCTGGTGTGGCGCCCCTGGCTACGGTGTCTTGGAAAGACTTTTCGGCATCGTCGACCCAGAGCGCCAGCACTTTTACGCCATCGCCGTGCTGCTGCACATGCCGGGCAATGTCGGAGTCGGGGAGGAGCGAGGTGGTGAGCACCAGCCTTACCTTTTCCTGGGCCAGCACATAGGAGGCGCGGTCGCGCAGGCCTGTCTCGGGGCCGGCGTAAGCTACCAGCTTAAAGCCAAAAGCAGACTGGTAAAAATGGGCGGCCTGCTTGGCATTTCCGACATAAAACTCGATGTGGTCGGTGCCGTTCAGAGGAAGGATATCGGTAGACATAGCGTTTAGAGTTTGTGCAGTGGTTGTAAATTACTAGTTTTACGCAGCATGCCAGGTGAGTGTGGCAGAAATCAAATTATCATTCTGAATATTTGCAATTTCTGAGGCATGTTCACAACTTTGTAAAAAATCACGAATAACTATGAACGCAACTGCCCTGAATAACTCCCTTGTGGCCATTATACAGAAGAAGGAGGAGCTGAACGCACTCGACTACAACGATGCGCGCTACGATGACATAGAGGAGGAACTGCACGACCTGGAGGATGACTTTAACGAAGAGTTCGGCGATTTCCTGGAGGATGTGCTGGAGGACGTGCATGGCAAACTGAAATCGGACACCGATATTTTGCTGCCGACGGCCTACCTGGCCAGCTCGCTGAACGGTGGCATGGTAAATCCGGATGGTGAGAAAGAAGGCGTTTGGGTAGAGTCTGATGAATTTCCGGGTGTGGACATGCGCCTGCTACTGGTAGCCAACCCTGCCCGCTTTATGGTGCTGATCGGCGATCAGGCCCGTGAGCTCTGGAAAGCGGAATAAAAAGAGAAGATTCTTCAAACCAAAAAAGCCGCACGCCCACCTGCTTTGCAGAGGAGCGTGCGGCTTTTTGTTTGCAGCACCTGCAGGGCTGAGGCGCCGCTTCTATGGGTTGGGAAACAAAGTCATCAGCAGATAATGCCTCTGGGGGGCCTAATTCATTAGAATAATTGCTTCCCGGGCCCATTAGGATTGTGTAAAAGAAATAGCGCCCTGTGTCGTACACGCAATTATTCTAACCCAAGTTGTGCGGTAGAGAGCCTTTCTGACTTAGTCCCTTTGTCCTCCTGAAAGGATCTTGTGGGCGAGAGCCTAAGGCAATGGCCACTGGCCTGGGGTTAAGTTAGCATAGCCGCTTGTTAAGACTTTTTGGTAGAAGCAGCTTGTTTCATGGCCCGTGTCTTTGTTCTTTTTGTCTTGATACAAAAAGAACCAAAAAAATCAAGACGATTTTGAACTCGCTGAACGCTCAAACAAAAATCGTCACTCTTTGCACCTGGCAACTGTATCTGACTTGTAGTTACCCGCCGCACCACATTATTTAGGGCTGCTACCGCACAACTTGGGTTATTCAAATAAAAAGGCCCCTTCAGACCTTTCTGCTCCTTTTGCTGCTGTTCCTCAAAATGCAGGTCCTCTACCTGCGGCACCCCGCTGGCGAAACGATGGCATGGCACCTGCGCAGTCAGGGGGGCAAGGCTACCCTACATTATTTTTTATGCTCTTGCCAGTTGATTTGGAGGCTGAAAATTAGATAACAAAACATATATCTAAAGAAGGAATGTTATTGACAAAACTGTATATATAAATAAAAGTTGGCAAGAAACAGCTGCAAGGCAAAAATCACGATATTCCTCAGGTAAACAGGGGGAAACACCTACGCACATAGTGCTGATAAGCGTATGTCTGGGAAGTTATTACTGTTATCTGCTAGTTAGGGGTTATTAGAATATGAAGATTTACAACGAATACAAATCAGAGTTTATAGAAATAATAAGGAATTATTCCGAAGATTACTATTACCCAAGTGTCAATATTGAAATAAAAATAAAAACAGGAATCATTGAGGCAATTATTGATAGCATTTGGATAGAACGTGAGAACATTGAAGCTTTTATTGATAGCCTAAAACTTCTTGATGAAAGTAGAAAAGGCAGAGCCATTTTAGAAGGAATGTCACCTGAACGCTTTAAAATGGAATTAATTGGTATTGATGATTCTGGACATCTGGGGATAGGAATCAGAATTGAAGATGAAAACTTTTCAGGAACTGGCTATAATAATGTGATTCAGACGGGGTTTACAACTGATTCAGGTCTTATTCCTATATTGATTTCAGACTTGAAAAGTATAATAACGAACCACTAACCACACCTAAAAAACACTAAAGCGCTTTTTAGGCTAATCCGTTAGTGGCAACCTTAAAGAACGACACCGTAGAAAAAAATGACTGACATTGTAATAAAAAAAGTAGCGCTTAACGACATTGACCAATTGCAAAAAATTGGCAGACAGACTTTTTTTGAAACGTTTTCAGCAGGAAATTCCGAAGAGAATATGACAAAATATTTAGACGAAGGATTTTCCGCTGAAAAACTGACGACTGAACTTAGCGACAATAACGCAGAATTTTATTTTGCAACACTTAACGACAGTGTAATTGGTTATTTAAAATTAAACTTTGGACATTCTCAAACAGAATTACAGGACGACAAAGCACTTGAAATTGAACGTATTTATGTTTTAAAGGACTTTCACGGAAAAAGCGTTGGACAAATCCTTTACGACAAAGCAATACATATCGCAAGACAGAAAAACGCTGATTATGTTTGGTTAGGTGTTTGGGAAGAAAATCCGAGAGCAATAAACTTTTACAAAAAAAATGGTTTCGTAGAATTTGACAAACACATTTTCAACTTAGGCAATGACGAGCAGACCGACATTATGATGAAACTAAAATTGAACAACTAATGCGGACGACAAGAAAGGCAGCCACTAACACGGGTTTTGCGTCAGGCAGGGTGACGTGCAAACTTGGAGCTTTGTGCTTCTACAGAACTTTAGAAATAAATTGAACCTTTGTGCCCCGAAACCCGCCTTAACGTAAATTCCCACAACGTTAATAGCATCACCAAAAAACAGGAAGCTTCGATAAGGAACTATAGCGATTAAATCATCGCAGGCTGTAAGCTCTTTTGCCTGCTGCCTGCTTCTCCAAAACCTTTTATTGAAATTTCTGTTTTTGATCCGGGAGCTACTTTATGTAAATATCTGATACCCCCTTTGCTATGAAAATCTTGTTAACGGGTGCCAACGGATATATCGGAAAAAGACTATTGCCTTTGTTGTTGGAGCAGGGGCACGAGGTGGTATGTTGCGTGCGGGATGCCAATCGGTTTCCGAAAGAGGGCCTGTTCAGGCACCCCAGCATTTCTGTTATTGAAATAGACTTTTTAAAAGACCTCGCCGTTTCTGCCGGCCTCCTCCAGAATATCGACGTAGCTTATTACCTGATTCACTCCATGAGCGATAATTCGTCGAGCTTTGAGCAGCTGGAAGCATTGTCGGCCCAGAACTTCCTGAAGCTTATGCAGCAAACCCAGGCGAAGCAAATCATCTACCTGGGCGGCATCATCAACGACGAAAAGCTTTCCAGGCACCTGACCTCCCGCAAAAAGGTAGAAGAGATACTGCGTTCTGGCTCAGTTCCGGTAACTGCCCTCAGGGCCGGCATCATTGTAGGTTCTGGTAGCTCCTCGTTTGAAATTATTAGAGACCTGACCGAAAAGCTCCCGGTCATGATCACGCCGAAATGGCTCAACACCAGAACGCAGCCTATTGCCATCCGAAATGTGCTCGAGTACCTGGTAGGCGTGTTGCTCCGGCCCGAAACCTTCCATCAGTCCTACGACATTGGAGGGCCTGATGTGCTCACCTACAAACAAATGCTGCTACAGTTTGCCGAAGTGCGTGGCTTAAAGCGGTTCATCTTCACCATACCTGTCATGACGCCCCGACTTTCGTCGTACTGGCTGTACTTTGTGACCTCCACTTCCTATAAACTAGCCGTGAACCTGGTTAACAGCATGAAGGTGGAGGTAGTGGCTACACCCAATAACCTGAGCCAACTGCTGCATGTTAACCTGATCAGTTACAAAGAGGCCGTAGCGCTTGCTTTTCAGAAAATTGAGCAAAACAGTGTTGTTTCCAGCTGGAAAGATTCGCTCATATCGAGTTACCGCGGCAATTCGCTGCTCGACCATATCCATGTGCCGACAGATGGCTGCTTTCTGGACCTCCGCCTGAAGCCGATTACGGCCCATGATGCTGCTGTGCTCGAAAATATCTGGTCTATCGGCGGTAAACGCGGCTGGTATTATGGCAACTGGCTCTGGTCGATCAGGGGATTTTTAGATAAAATGATGGGAGGTGTAGGTTTGCGCAGAGGCAGAACCAACGTCACCTCCCTCAACTCCGGCGACTCCCTGGATTTCTGGCGGGTACTGGTGGCCGACAAGCTTACTAAAAGGCTGCTGCTTTATGCCGAAATGAAACTGCCTGGCGAGGCCTGGCTGGAGTTTAAGATTATCGAAAAGGAGGGGAAATCATTTTTGCAGCAAACCGCCACTTTCCGGCCTAAAGGAGTATGGGGCAGGTTGTATTGGTACGCGGTGCTGCCGTTTCACTACTTTGTGTTTGATGGCATGGCAGCCAATATTATTAAATTCAAATTGTAGCCTGGCAGGCAAACTTCCGCACCGGAACCTGACCTGCCAAAGCAGCAGAAGCCAGGTACCTGCTCATCTGGGCAATTATTCTAATAAAAACAGCTCTCAAGAGCCTACTGCGGCTGTTCCTCATAAGAAAAGCGGTAGCTCCTTTTTGACACTCGTGGAGCGGCGGATGTACAAATAACCCGAGGCACTTACTGGCCAATCATGTTTTGCGATGTGCCTGGGCCTTGGTTCGAGGCAGCGTGCCAGGCAGCATATATCTGAAAGAAGGCTTAGCAGCAGTAGCTCCGGAGGGGTAATTTAATTCAAATAATCCATGCTGACACTGGGCCGTTGCGCCACCGAAAGCGGCATCTGCCCCGGAAATGCTCCGGGACAGATGCCTATGCTCTGAAGTCTGTGCTGCCGAAATTACAGCAGTCAGCGGTATGCTGCCGAAGTAGAGGCGTTATCTTTTCTGGACCTTTACTACACTTGCCTGACCATTGCTTTGAATGATCCTGAGTATATAATAGCCTGGGCTATAGTACTTCCCTGCCAGGTGGATGGTATACGCATTGCCCGACAAGGGGATACTGCCTGTTCTTTTGTACACGATACTCCCTTTCATGTCGTAAAGCATGACGGATTGAAGCTCTTCCACGTCTTCTGTAAAAGCAATAGTGAGTTCTTCGGTAAAGGGGTTCGGGTAGGGCACCACCTCCGCACCTGCTTTTTTGGCGTTGGCGCTAACCAGCGCACTGCTTATAAGCGAAGCGCCCTGCAAGTAAGGAGATAGTCTCTTGCCGGGCACGGGCCGCTCCAGGGTGCCGGAGGGCAGCTGCCATCCCACCGAGAGGTTGTCGCCGCCGCCCTGCTCCTTGTGCACT
>NZ_VFSD01000060.1 GCF_014332515.1 Pontibacter beigongshangensis
ATTGAATTAGGCACTTAAGCAATAACCATTTTATAGGGATGAGGTGGGGCGGCCACCATCCTTTTGAGGAGGTTTTCGAAGATGCCCTCCTTCATCTTGTGCCTGTTGAAGCGGTAGGTGTACTCGTTGATGTAAGCCTGCAGGTAGCGCACTGAGTGGTGCACGCCCCGGAGCCAGGCCTTGAACATCATGATGCTGCGGTGGAGCTGGGGGAAGTTCTTCCCCTTCTTCTCCGACTTCTCCCGCACCAGCCTGGGGTAGACCTCCTCCAGGCCCTGGTAGCCACTCCAGCCGTCGGTGCGCACCTGGGCCTCGGGGCTGATGTGCTCCCCCATGAAGGCCTTCAGGTTCTTGCGGTCGGCCTTCTCTATCACCTTGCCGTACATGCGCGCCACGCCCCTGCCCTTGCGCTCGATGGCCACCACCACCAGGCTTTTGCTGCCCTGGCTGCGGCCGGTGGCCTGCTCGTCCTGCCCGCCCACGAAGGTCTCGTCCACGTCCACCTTGCCGGCCATGGGGAAGTGGCCGCTGCTCTCCATGGCCTTCATCACCTTCTGCCTGAAGAGCCAGCAGGTCTTCTGCCGCAGCTCGAGCTTGCGGCTCAGCTCCGTGGAGCTCATCCCGCTCTTGCAGGTGGAGACGTAGTAGACGATGTAGAAGGCCTTGAGCAGGGGGAACTTGCAGCCGTGGAAGAGGGTGCCCGCCGTCGGGGACTCGGTGTGGCCGCAGCTGGTGCACTGCCGGTCCAGCGGGCTGCTGCCGGCGCAGTGCCTGCCCTTGCCGCACTTGACGCAGGCGTAGCCCTGGGACCATTTGAGCTGGGCCAGGTACTCCCGGCAGGCCGAGTCGTTGGGGAAGCGGGACTGAAACTCAAACAGCGACAGGCTCTGGTATCTTTTCTCCATGTAAATAGCTATATATCAATTAATATACAGCTTTCTGAGCCATTAAACAAGTGCCTAATTCAAT
>NZ_VFSD01000061.1 GCF_014332515.1 Pontibacter beigongshangensis
GTCTTTTGTGCCCGACACCGCGATCGCCTTCTCTGCGCTCACCCCGCCAGAGAAGCCACCGTCGGCAGACCAGGTGCGCGACTGGCTGTCTTTGAACTGCTGCCCGCCAGAGTTCGTTAAAAACGAAGCATTAGTAGAACTTGATGGAGCATCAGTTACAATAGGGGAGCTACCAGTTCTCGGCATCATGTCGGCTAGGGTAGCCTTCTCATTACCCATCCTGATCTCGTCATAGTAAAGGACCCGCTTCTTGACGTCAGTGGTCAGGCTGTTGTTCCAGTCAGACTTATAGAGGCCCAACTTCCACCTTGGGGAATCGAAACTGGCGTCGTAGCTGTTACCCCCAACGTAATTGACAACCTTTTTCCCATTGTGCCAGATCTCCACCAGCCCGTCCGAGCCATGGGCGTGCTTGATGTGCACGACAAAGGTTTGCCATTCGTCCTTGATGACGGCGCCCAGGTCCATGACCTCGCGGGTGGAAGGATCCTTTCTTACGTCGAACCGAAGCTTGTCTTTGTAGATCCGCAGAGAAGAAGAAGGGTTTTTGCCCCCCCCCTGGTGCCACTGGCTTATCACATCCTGCTTGCTGTCTGATTGCCACTCGGAAGAGGGCAGGTAGATGGAGAAGGCATACCACCTGTTCAGGTTGTCCTGGACCGGGAACAAGACCTCCGTCCGGGTTCCGTTGCTTACCATCGGGTCAGAGTCGCGCAGCTCAAAGCGGCCGGACTTGCTTCCGTTAAATACTGTGCTACTGTTTACATTAAAAGCGTGGCTTGTTCCGAATTGCTCCCTGAGCCCGGAAAATACGGTGCTGTTTTCAAAGGTTTCTTCGAACAGCAGGTTGCCAGCTATGGCCCGCTGCGTGCTCTCTGAGGTAATGGATGAGTTAGGAGCAAGCTCCTCTAGTTCTTTTTGCTCGCATGATACTGCTATTGCGCCGATCAGAAAGGGC
>NZ_VFSD01000062.1 GCF_014332515.1 Pontibacter beigongshangensis
TAACGTGAGTTTTGGGTTAAAAGCTCAACCAAGTACAATTTGTGTATTTTCTCCCTTTCCTGCTTTGGGCAGGAACTGAGGCATGGAGGGGAATTTATCCATAAAAGAGTAAGCGATCAGGCCACCCCATAGGTTGATGAAGAAGTTCAGGGGACTTCTATGCCTGGTGTGGTCAATGTCGCAGTGCTTTTTGAGCAGGTTGAAGACCGACTCAATGAGCCCGCGGTGACGGAGGTAGTGTTTCTGCTCGGGTGTCAGCTCCTGCGGTTGCATGTTTTTGCGGAGCTTGGTGATGAGCTCCAGGCCCCTGTCGCGCAGGCTCTGGGCGATGGAGGAGATATAGCCGGCATCGCCGTAGAGGAAGCCCTGCAGGCGCCCGGTGAGCTGGCCCAGGAGCTGCGGGTTGTTGTCGGCCACGTTGCCCGAGGTGATGCGGAAGACCACCAGCTGGCCCAGCTCATTGATCACCGCGTGCAGCTTAAGGCCGAAAAACCAGCCGGTGGAGGACTTGCCGCGCCTGGCCAGGCCCTGGAAGACCCTGTGGTGGAAGCTGCGCTTGTTGTGGCAGACCACCAGCTTGGTGGCGTCGACGTAGTTGCCCCTGGTGGCGGCGGCCAGGCGGCAGGCGCAGAGGAAGAGGAACAGGGGCAGGTTGAGGCGCTGTATCAGGCCCACAAAGCGGGAGTAGCTGTAGCAGGCGGGGAAGTAGGAGCGCAGTGCCCCCCGCACCCCCAGCTCATAGAAGTACTTGAAACAGCGCAGGCCCGAGTGGTGGTAGAAGATGACGATGGCCATCATCTCCGACTCGCTCATCAGCTGCGTGGCTGGCTCGATCTGGTAGCCGTTGGAGAGTTGGTGGGACTTGAATTTGTGCATGAAATCATCGCAGGCAATGAAAATTTCTGTTAACTTAGTTGTATTCAAGACAGCTGTCATGGCGGTATAA
>NZ_VFSD01000063.1 GCF_014332515.1 Pontibacter beigongshangensis
AATAATTAAAAAGAGGCTGCCAGGGAGCAGCCTTTTCAGGGTGTAGTGCTGTGTGAGGCAACTAATTGCAGGAAGCAGAAACCAAACGCGGCACGTAGAGCAGGGGCAGATAGAAAGCTGCAATTTACGCCTGAAGCGGCCATTTTCTTCACTGGCCTAAAGGCGTTTGGCTACTCCCTGAGCATTACAACATCCGCTACAAAGGTTAGCTCCTCGCTGGGGGTAGTAATAGCGGCAATTTCCGCGGCTGATTTTCCGGCATCTTCGGCATAATGTTTCCGTTCGGCCACCGACACCACTTTCTTTTTGGCAATGCCCGAAAAAACAACTTGCCTGCCGCTCAGGTCCTCTGTGGGCACAAAAAAGCCGTAATCGCGGAACTTCACTTTCATCGTGCTGTTGTCGGGCAGTCTCACGTCCATCCAGCAGCCTTTGGCCTGGCAGCTCTCCACAATTTCGGCGGTAACCGTTGCCTGCACCGAATCAGATTGGGCGGCTGCCTGCTGCAGTTCGGCTACGCTCATCACATTTTCTTCGACAATAGCATCACCATACACCGTGCCTGCCACAGGTGCTGCTTCACTCAATGCTTCAGTGCTGTGCTGTTGCTTTGTTTCGGGGTTTGGCTGGCTGCAGCTGCAGGTGGCGGCCAGGGCAGCCAATAATAAAAGCTTGTTAGATTTCATGGTTGTTCTGCAAGATTGGTATAAAACCTTGTGATGATGTTTGGGTACTGCTAGCACTTTGGATAAGGCGCGAAACAAATATAAGGATTGTGCCGGATTGCGTTCTGAAATGTTGCGAAACCTGAGCTGGTAGTATTGGAAGCTTAAAGATTGTTCGAGTGCATAAAATATGTTGATTGTAATATTTC
>NZ_VFSD01000064.1 GCF_014332515.1 Pontibacter beigongshangensis
GGTGGTCCTGCAGAAGTAATGATGGAAAAACCAAAAAGACCGCAGTAGTGGTAAAAAGGAGTGCGAACAACTTTTATACCATCATGAACAAGTCATGCTACTACTGCGGCAGTGTGAATATAGTCAAAAACGGTAAAACCTACTATGGTAAAGCCAGAGGCAAGTGCAAGGACTGCAGGAGGCAGTTTGTTTTTAATCGGCAAAACCAGAGTCTGAACACAGAGCAGAAAAAGCTCATTGAGCTCCTCTTGCTGGAGCGGCTCTCGCTGGAAGGCATCTGCAGAGTTTTAGATATAGCTGCCTATCACCTTTACCGCTACATGGATGAGCTTTACAGGGAGGTTCCTGCCGACTTAAACGCACAGGTGAGCGCTCAGGCAGAACTGCAACTGAACTGCTATGAGTGCGAAAGCGATGAGCTGTGGAGCTTTGTGGGCTGCAAGGCCAATAAAAAGTGGCTTTGGGTGGCGCAGGACAGGAAAAGCAGGCAGATTGTAGCCCTGCACCTGGCAGACAGGGGCGCAACAGGTGCCAAGGGCTTGTGGGACAGCATCCCCGAGCACTACAGGCAGCAGGCAACTTTCTTCACTGATGACTGGGATGCCTACAAGCAAGTAGTACCCGAGCAGCGGCATAAACCCTCTAAAATGAAGAAAGACACCAATCATGTCGAGAGGTTTTTCTGCACAGTCAGACAGAGATGCTCCAGGCTGGTGAGGAAGGCACTATCCTTCTCAAAGAGGCTCGATAGGCACCTGATGGCGATTAGATTCTTTGTCGCTAACTACAACTTATCATTACTTTTATAGGACTACC
>NZ_VFSD01000065.1 GCF_014332515.1 Pontibacter beigongshangensis
GGTAGTGGATTAAAAAGTATGATGTTTAGCTTTCTGTTTATTTCGGTAGCTAAACATCAGGTTCAAAGCAGCTAAATGATTTTCTTTCTTTTTGGAGAAGCAGGTCGTTTTTCTGACAAGTCTTCTGTTTCTGGCTCTCAAGCAGGTATTAACCCCCTCTATGTTTTTCGTGTATGCCTTCCCGACGGTGTGTTTTTCTGGCGGCAGCACCTGTGCAAATGCTTTCCAATGGTCAGTATAGTAGTGCTCTACTGCTACACCCTCGAGCTGTTTGAGCAGCTCCCGTACTGTTGAGGCACTTCTGCTACCACAACTGTAGGCCAGTATTTCGTCTGCTTCCGGGCTGTAGGCATACAACAACCAGTATTTGCCTTTCTTGCGCTTGCCCACAAAGCTCCAGACTTCATCAATTTGTACAGACTGGTAGTGCTGGCGGGCAGGCGCAATCTTCAGCCTGGTCCCCTGACGGCACAGGTTGTCCAAAATGCACCTTCTGCTGATGCCCAGCAGCTCTTCGATGTCGCGAATACCACTGTTGCGCTCCAGGAGCCGGATTGCCAGCTGCTTGACGGCTGGATCTGCCCCTGGGTGGCGGTAACGCCCCTGAAACTGTTTGCCGCAACTACGGCAGAGCAGGTTCTGCTCGCCATTCCTTTTCTTTCCGTTTTTTACTACCTTGCTGCTCTGGCAGTGAGGACAGTTTATCTTGATGAGAATCTCGCACATTCCATCTCTTAAACCAAATCACTGCCTTTTTCTATCCATCATACATTTTTAACCACTACC
>NZ_VFSD01000066.1 GCF_014332515.1 Pontibacter beigongshangensis
GATAAGCTTAAGGCCGTGCCCAGGCTCTGCTCTGCCCCGCCGTTGAGGGAGTAAAAGCCCGCCACGGAGTTGTTTGAGGGGTCTGCCACCAGCTTGAGCCGCACGGTGGCGTTGTTGATGCCGGACACGGCACCGGTGATGCGCTGGTCAGAGGAGGAGGAGGCATCGTTGACCTCCCGGCGCATCTCCACCTTGTTTCCTACCACCACCAGCTTCACATACATCTTGTCGCTTGCCCCAAACCATAGCCCCCCCTGCTGGGAGGAGGTGCCGTAGTAGGGGTTTACGAGCGTTACTTCGATGGTGAGCCTGGAGCGGGAGTCCACCTTCACCCCCAGGGCATTGAGCTGGTTGTTGTTGGTCAGCCAGGCAATGCCCTTGTTGGTGGTGACCTGCAGCCTGCCAGAGGCCACAGTCAGCTTGGCGGGCTCGAAGCCAGGCAGGCTGGGGTTGGAGGGGGTGCCGTCCGCGGCGAGGCGGGTGCCCGAGTAAGTGTCTGCCAGGGTGAAGCCCGTGCCCACTCCGTTCTTGTCTGCCAGGGTGCCCGCTATTGAGCTGCCAAAGCTCAGGTTATAGGGAAGGGCGACCTGCAGCTGGTCGCAGGGGAGGGTGCTTAGCGGAGGGCAG
>NZ_VFSD01000067.1 GCF_014332515.1 Pontibacter beigongshangensis
ATACGTTGGCAGGAGGCGTCCGGCAGGTATTTTGCGATTGGATGCCTTCTGCGGGTAGTTATCCGTGCTTTGTTTTTCCTTTTTCTGTACTCAATGAAGGGAATTTGAAGGGAAAAACAAAGCTGATCGTTGGGTTATTTTCTCCTATTAAAATTCTTTCTAAATGGCGGCTTTAGCCACTGGCCATGCTGTTGATTGGGTGATCAGCAACGTGGCCAGGGGCGGCAGGCAGGGCTGGCCAAAAAAACATCTAATCATTGGTCTTTCTATTGTCGCTTAGAAGGGGAAAAGAGCCACCGTAACCAAGTTTGCCCCTTGACTTTCTCCTTCAAAAAGGCTAACTTGGCTATTCCTACGTCTTGCAGGGACGCTCCCGTCCGAAAGCAGAAGAGCTTTCTCCGGCAACGCCGCAACAAGACGTAAAGTCCTAAATAAGAGATTCATGCCTTTGGCTCTTTTTCCCTTCTTTGCCGCTTTAGTGACCTTTGATGCCATCCAGCCCTGATAGCCGGAAAGCTTCGCCATTTTAAAATCTGAAAATAATCCCAATGACGGATGT
>NZ_VFSD01000068.1 GCF_014332515.1 Pontibacter beigongshangensis
AACGGTATAGTGGAGCATGAGCCGAAGCGGAGCAAGGTTAATGCTCCACAGGGTTACATGTTGTCGTCTTCTTTCATTTCCAGTTTTGAAGCTAATAAGTCTTTGAAGAAGGAGCCAAACTTTAGACCTGTTCTTGAAATACCATACTCTTCATGGTCAAAGAAGTATACCCTATCTTCATCCTTTTCCATATTCAAACAGTAATAGTTGCCTTCGCTACCTGCAAAAGGCAAATAACCTTCTTTTAAAAGTTCTTCAGGTATATAATCCTGTAGCTCTTTTCTTAGTCCAGCAATTCCATAAATGTCAGTGTACATAATATGAAATCTTTCAGGAGAATATTTTGCGATAAATTCTTTCTGAATTCTTGGTACCTTAATATTAAATTCCTTTTCTAATTCCTCAATTTCTGATTCATTGTAGCTGGTGAGAATCAATGAAGGCTTTATGTTTGGAAATTCTTTTGAAAGTTCTTCGCTTTCCTGCCGCAGGATAGAGAAAATGCTTTCTATTGTTTCTTCTACTTCTTTATTCATTTCTATTACATGTAAC
>NZ_VFSD01000069.1 GCF_014332515.1 Pontibacter beigongshangensis
GTAGCAAATTTGAGTTAAGAAATGGAACACCCAGAAGAATATGAATTAATGGCTGTGTTTGAGAGTGAGCCGGATATGCTTGACTCTGTAGCTGATGTTCCCTTTTATTATAACCAATCAACTTATAAGTATAGCAATCCCGAAAACGAAGTAATTACTTTCACAATGACACCATCCTATAATGAAGTCTCATTTAAAGTGTTAAAGGAAAACTTTGAGATTGCTAACATGAATCTGCAAAACATCTCTTCCTTTAATGTGCTTAGTGACAATAAAGCAGAAAAAAGAATAATGTTAACAGGAAGGAATTATAAGCTTAAAGTACAGTTGAAACCAAGATTCAAAATTGAGTTTACGGAGGACATAGTATAAAAACTGGCTACAACACAACACAGGCATCATGTTCGGCTTATGCCTCACCCGTTGCCTGTCCGAGACC
>NZ_VFSD01000007.1 GCF_014332515.1 Pontibacter beigongshangensis
CGGGAGCCGAAGGTGTACGTGGCCCAGATCGTGGACGGCAGCAGCCAGGTAATTCAGTCAAATGCCGTTACAGTTTAAACGATGGTAAAAGTCGTTTTCAAGGTGAAAAACGAAATTAAAACAGAGGCTTGATAAAGGTCTTGAACAGGAACAGGCATAATGTATATGAAACAGCTGATTAAGGTATTACTGGTTTTTTCTTTTGTGATGGGCCCGGTGCTGACACAGGCGCAAACAGTGGCATCAATGCCTGCTTCGGCCGCTGCCGCACAAAAACAGAAAGAGGGTGAGAAAGTATTCGTGCTCAAGAATCCGGACTACAAAGTGAGCCCGCATACCGGCATGACGCGCCAGCACTGGAAAGACGCGGCGCAATACCTGCTGGAAGGCGCTTTCGGGTACGTAAACAACCTGGACGACCCCATGCAGTTCCCCAAGCAGCCCGGAAAGAGTTACGGCGGAAATAACACCGAAAAGCTGGAAGGGCTTTGCCGCACGCTCTTTGTGGCAGCCCCCCTGCTCAAAGGCAACCCGGACCTGCAACTAAACGGAGTTAAAGTGGCTGATTATTACCGCCACCAGATCGCAAAGCTGCTGGACCCTGCCAGCGACACCTATATAAAGCCGCGGGCGCAAAACGGAGGACCCAGCCAGATTCTGGTGGAGTTTGGAGCTTTGGCCGTATCACTTTTCTACATACCGGAAGTTATCTGGGAGCCATTACCACAGGAGCAGAAGGAAGCCCTGGCCAAAACCATGCTCAGCTATGGCGATGGGCCCACCATCAGTTCTAACTGGCGGTTTTTCAACATTTTTGTGCTGAGCTTTTTTAAGGAGCAGGGCTACCCGGTAAACGAAAAGCTGCTGGTAGAGTACCTCGATAAGTCGCTGGAGCACTACAAAGGCGATGGCTGGTACCACGACAGCCCGGCCTACGACTTCTACAGCATGTGGGCCTTCCAGATGTATGGCCCGCTGTGGTCGGAGTTCTTCGGTAAGAAACACTTTCCCGGGCATGCCGCACAATTCATGTCGAATTTCAATGACATGAGAGATAACTACCCGTACCTTTTCAGCCGCGACGGCAAGATGATTATGTGGGGCCGCAGCATGGCCTACCGCTTCGCCTCGGTGGTGCCGTTCCCGCTCATGGGCCTTGCCAGTCAACCGGGCACCAACTATGGCTGGATGCGCAGAATATCTTCAGGCGTACTGCTGCAGTTCCTGCAGAACCCCGACTTCATTGCCGACGACAACATCCCGACACTAGGCTTTTACGGCGCTTTTGAGCCAGCTGTGCAGGTATACAGTGCCCGGGGCAGCGTGTACTGGATGGGTAAAGCATTCCTGGGCCTGATGGTGCCGGAAGACAATCCTTTCTGGACCGAAACCGAAAACGAAGGTGCCTGGGAAAAGGAGCTTGCAAAAGGAAAAGTGTATAACAAGTTTCAGGAGGGCTCCAACATCCTGATTACCGACTACCCTACTATAGGTGCGGCCGAGGTGCGTGCCTGGTGCCACGAAAAGGTAGCCGACGACTGGCAGAAGTTCAGATCTACGGAGAACTACAACCGGCTTTCCTACAACAGCGCCTTTCCGTGGCAGGCCGATGGCGAGAACGGGGAAGTAGCCATGAACTATGTCTTTAAAAACAAAAAAGACCAGTGGGAGGCCCTCCGGCTGTACACATTCAGGAAGTTTGAGGATGGAATTTATTACCGGGACGTGGTGCTGGAGACAAACGAGAACATACAACTGCAACTGGCCGACATTCCGCTTCCGAACGGTATTCTACGTGTAGATAAAAACAGCAGCAACGATGCCGTGCAGGTACGGCTGGGCCACTATGCGCTGCCCCAACTAAGCGGGCCGGTAAAAAAAGAGACACGAAAGGTAAAAGGCCATGACATACAGATCATCAGCAACGGCGAGTACCAGCTGGCCATGGTGCCTCTTAGCGGCTGGGACGGCATGGAGACGGTGAACGCCACCGGACTGCACCCTGTCAGCAACGTGAGCACAGTAATAAATGTAACCGACAGCTTTTCTCCTGATCAGAAGGAACAACAGGTGTATGCCACGCTCATGCTCTGGAAAAAAGCAGGCGAGAAGTGGACAGCAAACGAGCTTGTACCTGTTAAAAAGATACAGCACTCCGATAAAGACGGCAGTATTGACATCCAGTTCAGAAATGGCGCTACCAAAACAGTCCGGTGGGAATAAGATACGCTTCAGTTGGTATTACAGTAGATTAGGGACTTTCTGCCAGAGATTATTTGAATAGAATTGCTCCTCAGCAGGCTTTGCTGCCTCTGCTGCTGCCCCTGCTCTGTATGGCTAACACTCTATATTCACAGGCTTCCTGAAGTTGGAAGGAGGTGAAATATCATTGTTAAACCAACGATTGTTTTATTGTTTCAATTACCAGAATTCCCCCTTAAAAGTAAGATTTACCCCCCTTCGCTTCTGCTACAGAGGCTGCATATTTGTGAAAATAAGAACAAATGTTAGTTAAGGTGATGTGCCATCCATGTTCTGACTTTATAATGCTTGCACAAATTTATGTGGTAATAATACAGGAGGATTTGATTGATTAAAATGTATTAAACAGAAAAAAAGCTTGGCGACACAACCGGAATTTCAAGTGACTGACTATGTATTTTTCATTACAAATTTAAAGACTAAACTATGCAACATTGTTTACTTAAGGGGCTGAGGTGCCTGTTGGTGCTCCCCATGTTATATCTGGCTGTTGCCGGGGCTTTTGCCCAGGGCATAACAGTACAAGGCAAGGTAACCGACAATACTGGTGCCGCCTTGCCTGGCGTGACGGTACTTCTGAAAGGTACTTCCACTGCTGCGCCTACCGACATTGAAGGCAACTACATTATTAAGGTGCCGGGTGGCAGCGGAACACTGGTTTTTTCATTTGTGGGTTTTCAGACACTGGAGGTGCCGATAAACAATCGCACAACAGTAGATGTGCAGCTAGGCACAGATGCCCGGGCACTTGATGAGGTGGTGGTAGTAGGATACGGAACACAAAAACGTTCCGATATAACCGGCTCAGTAGCCTCAGTGCCTAAGAACAGGCTTTCTAACCTGCCGGTTACCGACCTTACGCAAGCTATTCAGGGTACAACGGCAGGCCTCAACATTACCCAGGGGTCTTCGGTGCCAGGTAGCTCCGGTGGCATGCAGATAAGAGGCGTAAACTCCATCAGCGCCAATACATCTCCTTTTATTGTAGTGGATGGCAGCCCGTTTTTCGGCCAGATAAACGACATCAACGCCAGCGACATCGAGTCTATCGAGATTCTGAAAGATGCCTCTGCCGTGGCGATTTACGGTACACGTGGGTCGAACGGTGTAATCCTGATTACAACCAAAAGAGGCCTTAGCGGACAGCCACGCATCAGCTACAGCGGGTATACTGGCGTAGAAGGCCTGGCTAACAAGTTCAAGCCCATGTCGCCGGAAGCCTATGTGCAGAAATTTGCCGATTACCAGAGAGCCCAGGGGTTAGCCTTAACTCAGGTGCTGCCAAACACATATGAGGTTGAGAATTATAATGCAGGCCGTGTAACAGACTGGCTCGATGAGGCTACGCAAACCGGTAAAATTACGGAGCATAACCTAAGCATAACCGGCGGCACCGACAAAGTTAACTATTACCTGACCGGTGGTTTCCTGAACCAGGATGGTGTGGTAAAAGGATACGAGTTTCAGCGGGCGAGTATTCGGTCTAACCTCGATGCCACCATTACCAGCTTTCTGAAAGCCGGTACCTCGTTATACTTTGCAGATCATAACTCCGATGGGGGGCGTGCCAACTTACTGAACGCAACGGCCATGAGCCCTTATGGCCAGGTCTACAGCGCAACAGGCGGTTTCGAGATCTTTCCGATGTACCCCGAGTTGTTGTTTGCCAACCCGCTCCTGGGCTTAACCACCGACAGAATAGACAGAAGGAAATTAATTACCGGAACTGCCTATACTGAACTGTCTCCTGGGTTTGCCAAAGGCCTGAAATACCGCCTGAATGCTTCGTACACCTATGAGATTGGCCGCCAGTCGGGCTACACTGGCAGGGCAGGTAACAACATGGTAGGCGCTGCCTACGCCAACAACAACGAAACCAACAACTGGGTATTAGAAAATATAGTTACCTACTCAAAGGATTTCGACCAGCACCACATCGATTTTACGGGCCTTTACAGTGCCCAGGGTACTGATTATTTCCGGTCTGGTGCAGAGGCAAATACGTTTGTTAACGACCAGCTGTCGTTCTACAACCTGGGTGCTGCCGAAAACAGAACCTCCTCTTCTTACAGCGACCGCACCAACCTGCTCTCGCAGATGGGCCGTATTAACTACTCCTACGCCAGCCGTTACCTGTTAACCTTAACTGCACGCCGCGACGGATTCTCTGCCTTTGGTGCTAACACAAGCAAATTTGGCTTGTTCCCATCTATGGCTGTAGGCTGGAACATCGCCAACGAAAGTTTTATGCAGGATTTTAGTGCGGTAACAGAGCTTAAGCTTAGGTTCTCTTATGGTCAGTCGGGTAACCAGGCAGTTGGGGTTAACCAGACAGCCACTATCTATAACCCGGTTCGCTTTCCGTTTGGAGGCGCCAGCAGCGTTGGGGTACTGGCCGGAAGACTCGGAAACGCTGACCTGAACTGGGAAACAACCACATCAAGTAACCTCGGTCTTGATTTCGGTTTTCTGCAAAACAGAATCAGAGGTACTGTAGAGGTGTATAACGCCAAAACAGACGATCTGCTGCTGCAACGCCAAATCCCTAACATATCCGGCTACTCCAGTGTGTGGTACAACCTGGGCGAAGTTAGAAACAAAGGCGTGGAATTTACTTTAAGCACTGCTAACATAGAGGCAGGCAAATTCAGATGGGAAACCGATATTAACTTCACCAGAAACAAAAACGAGATTATCGACCTCTATGGCGATGGACAGGATGATATAAACAATGGTTGGTTCATTGGCAGATCATTAGGAGCTGTTTACTCTTACAACTGGCTGGGTGTATGGCAGGAGGGAGACGAGATACCGGCTACGATGAACGCCAGACCAGGTGACCTGCGATTTGAGGATGTGAACGGCGATGGAAGGATTACCGGCGACGACCGGATGTATTTAGGCTCTACGCTGCCAAAATGGTATGGCGGTCTTACCAACACGTTCCACTATGGCAACTTCCACCTGAGCGTGTTCCTGCAAACTTCGCAAGGCTCCATGAAAGGCAACCCCGATATTTTTTATGGCGACGAAGTAGGCAAACGAAACATACCGGCTGAGGTTGGCTACTGGACTCCCGAGAACAGGAGCAACGAATGGCCATCGTTGAGCTACAGAAACCCGCACGGCTATAACTTTGCCAGAGACAACAGCTATGTGCGCATAAAAGATGCCCGCCTGAGCTACACTGTGCCACAGGCATTCCTGGAAAAGTTCGGCATCAGTGGCCTGACCCTTTACACGGCCGGCAGAAACCTGTACACTTTTACAAAATGGATAGGCTGGGATCCGGAGAGTACGCATCTTCCAAGAGGCTCAACAAGTGGCTCAGATTCTTGGGTAAACAATTACCCGCTGGTAAGATCTGTTTCATTCGGCCTTAACCTTACTCTTTAATACCTACTTAAGCTTTAATCAGATGAAAAAATATATAAAACTATTTGTTTGTGCCTGTGTTGGCTTGCAGGCTTTTACGGCATGCGACGATTCGTTTTTGGAAGAAGAAGTATTAAGCTCCTACTCACCAGCCACCTTGCGCGATTTGCCAGGCCTGGAAGCATCGCTGATCGGCCTGTATAACCATAACAGTACGTTTCACAGTGTGAGCTGGGCACAGGGCTGGATTTCAGTGTGGCAGGTAGGCACCGACATTGTATGGCCTACACAACCGCAGGGCATGGAGAACCCTTATTACGACTACAACACTTTGACTCCGCTGGATGGTGCCGCAGACCATACCTGGAACTGGTCATATGCCATGATCAACAACGCCAACGTGATTATCCAGAACGTGGAGAGCCCGGACCTGACAGGCATCGCAGAGGCTGACAAGAACAGAATAAATGCGGAAGCTCGTTACTTCAGAGCACTTGCCTACAACATTTTGGCAACAGCTTTTGGAGGTGTGCCGTTGGTAACAGAACCTCTTTCAGCACCTAAAACCGATTTTGTGCGTGCGACTTTAGAGGAGGTTAACCAGGTGGTTATAAGCGATCTGCAATTTGCAGCTGAGCACCTCCCCGACATTGCCGACTTACCTGCCAGCAAACATGCCAGAGCCAACAAATACATGGCCCACCAGCTGCTATCCGAAGTGTACCTTCGGGTAAATCAGCCTGCACTTGCCGAGGCCCAGGCCGATGCCGTCATTAACAGCGGTAAGTTTAACCTGATCAAAACGCGCTATGGTGTAAAAGCCAGCCAGCCCGGCGACCCCTTCTCTGATATGTTTATTTATGGCAACCAGCGCAGGAGCCAGGGCAATATGGAAGCTATCTGGGTAATGGAGGCCGAAAACCCCCGAGACGTACCAGGCGGTATGACCGATAACCCGCAGCACCGCCGGAACTGGGGGGCCTCTTACCATAGCCGGGCCGGTATGGTTCCTGCCGACTCACTCGGTGGCCGGGGCATTTCCAGAATGCGCCTCAACAACTGGGTGCTGTACGATTTGTATGATGCCGGAGATATGCGTAACTCAAAGCACAACATCCGTCGGGAGTTTTACTACAACGACCCTAACCCGCAGTACAGCAACATTTACAAAACTAAAGTGCCGTACCAGGGGCCAGATACGCTCTTTATCATAAACCCGTATATAACCAAGTGGGGCCATTTCGATCCGCAGGATGTGTTTGGCTACGGCATGTGGAAAGATTTTATTCTGATGCGCCTTGGCGAAACATACCTGCTAAAGGCAGAGGCACAGTTTAAGCAAGGGAACCTGGCTGGTGCGGCAGAATCTATCAACATGCTAAGAGAAAGAGCCAATGCGCCACTCGTAGCTGCCTCCGACATAAGCCTGGACTTTATCCTGGATGAAAGAGCCAGAGAGCTGATTGGCGAGGAAAACCGCCGGTTAACCCTGATGCGCACTGGCAAGCTGATAGACCGGGCCACCCGCTTAAACACCAATATACCTGGTTTGCCAGCCAACAGGCAAATAATCGGATTAACAGAAACGCACCTGCTGCTACCTATTCCGCAAAACGAAATAGACCTGAACAAGGATGCCGTGATAGAGCAGAACCCTGGTTACATCAGATAGGTAAATTATTTTTTCCAGACTTTTTTCAGGCAAGGCCTCTGATACTGTATCAGAGGCCTTGCTGTTTGGCGACACAAATCCTGGAATTCAAGGTTTGGTTTTTTAAATTTCAACAGAAGGATTAAAATGTCCTGCCGACTGTTTTCCGAAGTGCTCCAAGTTCTGATTCCGATAAGTTAAGGCTATGCCTATCGAAGAAATAGGGGCAGGGTTTAGGAGGCGGCAGCATCGGGGAGCTGTTGCACACTTTCAAGAACCTGCCGGCATTGAAAGCCACATGCGCGCTTCGTTATACTTGCGGCACCGACATCTTTTTTGTGGATGTGTTTTGTTTCAGGCCAACCTCCAGGAATGGTGTTTTCTGCAAATGTCCCTGCACCCACCTCCGGAAGGGGAATTGCCGCAGGAGCTGGTTCTCGTAGTTGTTTTCTTCCAGTTCGGCCAGCGCGCCGGCATAATATTGCAAGGCCTTGTTCCTGTCGGGCATACTGAGCCATTTCTTCAGAAACTGGAGCGTGATCTTCTCCAGCGTAAACAGTTTTTTGCTTTTCTTCAGCTTTCGCTCCACCGACTTTATCTCGTAGTGCAGGTAGTCCTCGTTACGCAGTTCCAGATGAATGAGCAGGTGCAGCAGCCGGCCCAGCACATACAGTTGCGACGAAATAAAGGAGCCGGAAGTGTTGAGGATGGTGTTTACCAGCTGCAGCGACTTGGTATAGTCTTTTATGCTGAAATAAACCACTGCCAACCGGAAATACATGGCGGCCAGCGTGTTGGGCGGAACCATAACTGTTTTTGACATAAACTGTTTTTCGTACTCCCGGGCAGTAGCCAGCGCATCATTAAACTTGCCCTGTGCGGTCAGGAATCCTAGCTGATGAAAGTACACCAGGTGCTGTTTCAGGATGAGGAGGCTATTGGCATTGGGTTGTACCTGCTGCAGCTCTTCCAGGAAAAAAGGCATGTTTTCGTGCTCTTCTATCAGGTGCAGATCCGTTAAGATGCCGTGGAGCAGGTACACGTAATATACGGGCGAATCGGCCCAGAGGGACTTATTTTTCAGGAAAAGATCGTTCAGCTCTCTGAATATCTGCAGGCTATGCTCCGGGCTGCCCGACATTAAGAAATAGGTAGACTGAAAATGGAGGTGGAGTTTGTCTGATTCGAAGGAGCTGTATTTTTTGGTTGAGCTCACCTGCGACTCCTCCAGCAGCAGGTCGTAGAGAAGCGCAGACTCGGTTTCGCTGCGCACGTTGCCCTGCTTGTGGTACCTGTAGGTAAGCAACTCGTATAGCGATGCGTGGCGGTTTATGAACAGCTCATGGTAGAGCAGGTCATTTATCTTTTCCTGCTTTTCCAGCAGGGTGGTTTCGTCGGTGTTCGGAAACTCAAGGCTGGTCAGGTACTGTAGCTCCAGGCGGGCAAACAGCAGGTAATAGCCAAACTTCTCGTGTCGGTAGGCCATGTTCTTCGCCTTTTCTATCTCAGAGAAGCAGAGTTCGAATATTCCTTTGTTAAACAATATCCTGACATCGCCGAGCAGGTTTATCAGCTTGTTTTCTACCGATTTTTCGGCCTCGTAATTGCGCAGGCTGCGCATAAGCATCTTGTACAGGTGCTTGCAGGCAGGCTCCAGAACCGCATCGGGATAAGCCTGCTTCAGTTTAATTTTGATGCTCTGGCTTGAGTGGTTCCCTTTTTCCAGCATGTCATACAAATCGCCATACACTTTATCGCCGGACTGCCAGGGATAACTCCACCTGAAATAGCGCTTCTCAGATTTCGACAAAGATTTTATCAGCGTTGTGAGGTGTTCTATATTAGCCATAGAAATATAAAAAATGCATTTTGAAAACCGGACATGACGGCAACCAACAGGTTATTGTCTCGAATAGGAATGTCTAAAATATAGATTTTTTGCTGTTAACAGAAATATTTATTCAGATATATTTAGATGTTTATCAGGCTGACGCTTGTGGCGCTGCCAGTTCTAAAGCAAAATTAACGTTAGTAAGCACCTGAGCCCCCTTCCGGGAATGCGTGCCAGCAGAAAGAGGTGCAGGAGAAAGGCATGACCGGAAACTTTAGGAGCAGCAGCAGCAGCAGCATGACATAGCGCTGGAGGAGCTTTTTGATTAGAATAATTCAGGACGATTTTTTGTCGAGGTACCAATCCGCCAACAAATAATTGTCAGTAGGTGCACAGGGCATCTGCAGTTGCTTGCCCTACTACAACTATGGAGGGCAGCTACTGCACCACCAGGGTTAAGATTCTCTGTTTTACTGTATCCGGAAAGGTAACAAGTTTAGATTTTCTGATGCGGTAGCCATAATATAGTTCTGTGCTCAGCTGCTTGTGCTGTTTTAAGGCCCTCAGTTTCTGTTTTCTTTTTGGCACAAGAAACAGGAGCAATGGCACCTCCCGTAACGCAGACTGCCTGGCAAAGCATGGATGAGGCGCGGTTAACTCAGGCACACAATCCTTAGCCCATGCACCTTGCCCATAAGGTCGCTACGGAAAGGCAAAAGGAGCGGGCGGAAACGGTGTCTGCTACCGCAAAAACAGATTATTCGAACAAAACTGGCCCTCCGGAGCTGGCTGCAACTGCTGCTGCCAATGGTGGCCAACCTGAAATTATCGCTGCATGAACTAAAGTAATGCAGCAGCGCATAAGCTGGTGTGCCTAAAACGATGCATAGAAGTTCTTTTTACTTGGTAACATATTTATGAAAAAGTATAGTATACTGGCTTTGTCCCTGGCCCTGGCGCTTCATTCCTGCGGCGTCACGCAGCCATCAGCTACGCAGAACCCAGCGGCTGCCACGGCTGCCGCCGGGCCTGCCGCCGCCCCGTCCAAGGCGCTGGACAAGGAAATAGAGGACCTGCTGGCCCAGATGAGCATCGAGGAGAAGGTGGGGCAGATGACGCAGGTCACCATCGACCTGATCCTCAGAGACGGCACCACCACGGCCATCGACGAGGCCAGGCTCCGGAAAGCCATCCTGGAGAAGCACGTCGGCTCCATCCTCAATGTAAAAGAGCACGCCTATACCGTGGAGCAGTGGCACCAGGTCCTGACGGCCATCCAGAACGTGGCCACCAAAGAGTCGCGGCTGAAGGTGCCGGTGCTTTATGGAATTGATGCTATTCACGGGGCCAACTACATCGCCGGCTCCACGCTCTTCCCCCACAACATCGGCATGGCCGCCACCCGCAACCCCGGGCTGGTGAGCCAGGCCGCCAAAATCACGGCCCTCGAAACCAGGGCCTCGGGCATCGCCTGGAACTTCGACCCGGTGCTGGACGTGGGGCGGCAGCCGCTGTGGCCGCGCTTCGAGGAGACCTTCGGCGAGGACGTGCACCTGGTGACCACTCTGGGCGTGGCCGCCATCCAGGGCTACGAGCAGGACGGGCCGGGGCAGGACCACACCGTGGCCTCCTGCATGAAGCACTACCTGGGCTACTCCGTGCCGGGCTCGGGCAAGGACCGCACGCCTTCCTACATCCCCGGGCAGACGCTGCGCGAGATTTTCCTGCCGCCCTTCAAGGCGGCCGTGGAGGCGGGCGTGTCCACGGTGATGATCAACTCGGGGGAGGTGAACGGGGTGCCGGTGCACGGCAGCAAGTACTACCTGACGGAGCTGCTGCGGGGCGAGCTGGGCTTTGAGGGCGTGGCCGTCTCGGACTGGGAGGACGTGATCCGGCTGCACACCCGCCACCGGGTGGCCGACTCGCCCAAAGAAGCCGTGCGGCTGGCCGTGGAGGCGGGCCTGGACATGAGCATGGTGCCCACCGACTACTCCTTCTACGACCTGCTGGTGGAGCTGGTGAAGGAAGGCACGATAACAGAGGAGCGCATTGACACCTCGGTGCGCCGTATCCTGCTGCTCAAGAAGAGGGTGGGCCTATTCCAAAATGCCTTCCCCAAGCCGGAGCTGCGGGCGCAGCTGCACAAGCCCGAGTACGACCAGGTCTCCTACCAGGCGGCCCTGGAGAGCATAACATTACTCAAGAACGAGAAGCAGGTGCTGCCGCTCAGCAAGGGCACCAAGGTGCTGGTGGCCGGTCCGGGCGCCAACAGCCTGCCGGCCCTGCACGGCAGCTGGTCCTACATCTGGCAGGGCACCGACGCGAGCCGGTATCCCGACAAGGCCAAGACAGTGGTGGCCGCCCTTGCTGCCAAGGCGGGAAAAGGCAATGTTGTCTCCGGCTCGGTGGCAGATTACAAGGCCGCCGCTAATTATGATGTGGCGCGGCTAAAAAGAGACGCAAGGCAGGCGCAGGCCATCGTGCTGGTGCTGGGGGAGAACGCCTACGCCGAGAGCCCCGGCGTGATAGACGACCTGACGCTGGAGGCTGACCAGCTGGCCCTGGCACGGGCTGCCAAAGAGACCGGTAAGCCTGTGATCCTGGTGCTGCTGGAGGGGCGGCCGCGTATTGTCTCGGCCATTGAGCCGCTGGTGGATGCGGTGGTGCTGGCTTACCGGCCTTCCACCTTCGGGGCGCCGGCCATCGCCGAGGTGCTCTACGGGGAGTACAACCCGAGCGGGGTGCTGCCCTTCACCTACCCGCGCCACGCCGGCGACATCGTCCTCTACGACCACAAGGGCACCGAGCGCATCCGGGAGGACGTGCCCAACACCTACGGCGATGCGGGCTTCAACCCGCAGTGGACCTTTGGCAGCGGCCTGAGCTACACCACCTTCAGCCTCTCCGAACTGCGCACCGACAAGGCCACTTTCGGCGCCGGGGACAGGCTGCAGGTGTCGGTAAAGGTGCGGAACACGGGCACCCGGGCCGGCAAAAAGGCCATCGACCTCTTCAGCCACGACCAGTACGCCAGCGTCACGCCGAGCGCGCGCCGGCTGCGGGCCTTCACCAAGGTGGAGCTGCAGCCGGGCCAGGAGCAGGAGGTGCGTTTCGAGATTGGCGCTAAGGACCTGGCCTTTGTGAACGAGCAGGGCCAGTGGGTAACCGAGCCGGGCGCCTTCGACCTGATGATCGGGGACCTGAAGGTGACGGTCAACTACCAGGAGCAGGGGAAAGCTTCTTTAAAATGAGTGCAAGAGCCGGATTCTGTTTGACTTTAGGATTGGGGCGAATAGGTAGAACCTTTGGTTACTTGCATGGGATGGCTGTTCGCAGTCCTGCCATGCAAGCTTTCCGGCTACATAAAGTTGAAGGTGGCCTTCTGGCTGTAAAAGACAAAGGGAGAATCGGCGGGATAAATGAGATCCGGGAAATGCAGCTGGCTACGACGGCTGCGAAAGTATAAGCCGGAGGTTATAAGTTGTGGAGAGGGCAAAGCAGGGAGAACTGCTGCCTCTGATGAGCGTTGTTAGTTCTTTGGTTTATTGGCTTGATGTGTATGTATCAGGAGGTTTTGAAATGACTGATGTTGACGATTTGCCCCACACCTGTTTAAGTTAGTTTTGCAGATGGGAAGCAGGCAGGATTAGCGGCCGACAGAGAAATTTTAGGCGCAGATCCTTTTTTCTGAGATCGCTGGGGCAAGGGACTATTTCAACATGGCCTTTCGTGAAATGGTATATTTATGTTAAAACAATTGTTTTTCAGGTAGAGAAACAGTAGGTTAAGCACAAGTTCTAATTCACATCAAAGTCGGTGCATCCAGTTAACTAAATATTATGCGTGGAAAAATACTAGTAGTAGGCAGTTCTAACATCGATATGGTAATTAAATCGCCTAAGTTTCCGCTACCTGGGGAAACTGTGCTGGGTGGTAAGTTTTTTATGAACCCTGGCGGCAAGGGGGCCAATCAGGCAGTGGCAGCGGCGCGACTGGGGCCCGATGTCGCTTTCGTCGCCAAGCTCGGGAACGACATTTTTGGGCGGCAGGCCCTGCAGCAGTTCAAACGGGAGTCCATCGATACCCGATTTATAACCGTGGACCCGGATAACGCCTCAGGAGTGGCGCTGATTAATGTGGATGCCAGGGGAAACAACTGTATATCGGTTGCTCCCGGGGCTAACTGGCAGCTGAAGCCGGCAGATGTTGAGAAGGCCCTGGCGGAGGCAGATAACAATACGATTGTGCTGCTGCAGATGGAGATGCCCTTGCCCACGTTGGAGTACGTGATCCGGGAGAGCCATGCAAAGGGGCTGCTGGTGATGCTGAACCCGGCACCGGTCCAGATACTTCCGCCGGATATCTACCCGCTGCTGTACCTGATCACACCTAACGACACGGAAGCCGAATTGCTGACCGGCATCCGGGTGACGGATGCGGATTCTGCGCTCGACGCGGCCCTGAAGCTGCAGGAGATGGGAGTGACCAATGTTATTATAACTTTAGGGGAGAAAGGAGCCTTTCTGAAGACGGAAACAGCTTCGTGGCTGATATCGGCCCCGGTTGTGGAGGCCATCGATACGACTGCGGCGGGAAATTGCTTTAACGGAGCGTTGGCTGTGGCGCTGGCAGATCGCCTCCCACTGGAGGAGGCGGTGGAGTTTGCCTGCAAGGCGGCCTCGATCTCTGTAACAAGGATGGGCGCGCAAAGCTCCCTGCCCAGCCGCAAGGAGGTGGACGCGGCGCCCGCTTTAGAAAAAAAGAAATTGTCGTAATGGCAGGAGAGCTTATTTAATCAGAGGCCACTCCTGAGAACCTGAAAACTGGCGCCCGATTTATTTATCAGAAATGAAGCTGAATTTTATTTAGAAACAGCGTTTTAGGAGTGGCCTGAAATAACCAGAAGGGTGAGTGGTTGTATAGTTGATCCTAAAATCCGGAAATCTGAAAAGGTCTTTTAGGTGCAATCATCCGCGTTTTGTCAGCTAAGTTTAGGTGGGAGAAATGGTCCTGATTTCCGGATTATTCTAATCAAAAAGGCCCTCCGGAGCACGCTGCTGCTGCTCCTGATGCTGCCACTCCAACGCGACAGAAATTACTTTAATGGGTAGACAGCGTTTGAACGCATCGGCATCCGAAATTGTAGCGCTTCGGGAAACAGGGGCAGGACTTTTTAATCCTTCTGTTGAAACTGAAAAAACCAAACCTTGAGTTTCGGGAGGTGGTGTCGCTGGCTGTAACGTATCGGTGTTTGTTTCACCATTTATTTAATTTAGTAAAGGTCGTGCGTCGTGCTAGGTGTGTCGTTTTCTCAAGGAGATTTTACTTCTGATGCCGAAACGTTCAGGCTCTCTCTATGCCTGGTGCGCAAATCAGCTTACAAAAAGGCATGTGACTTGGGTCCTGTATCCTTTTCAGCAGCAGCAGCAGCAGCAGAGAGCTCCGGAGGGGTATTTTGATTAGATTAATCTAAGTTGTGCGGTAGGAAGAAGTTAAAACTTGTTCCTACCACCGTCCCACTTTTGTCCTCCTGGATGGATCTTGTGGGCGAGGGCCGTCAGCCATAGTGATAGGGTAATATAGGTTAAGTTAGCAGATTAGCTTTTTGGCTGAGATAACGGATTAAAGCTGTTTCATGGCTGGTGTCATTGTTCTTTTTGTCTTGATGCAATTGCTGTCAGGCTAAGTAAAACGCTTTCATGCTGTTATTCCAAAAAAGCTGCACCGCTAGCCCTTGTTGGGTGTTTTTCACCAACAAGCACAGCTGCTGCTCAATTTGTAAAAACAGCAAATCAGCGTCTGAAGGCCTTTTTCCTTCTTAGTCTGGCGGCTGTGGTCTTTGATACAAGGACCACCCCTGCCCCTCCTTGAAAAAAGGAGGGGAGTTTCAGAGAAATCATGAAAATAGGAACTACCTGAGCGCTCAGGAAATCTGCTTTTTATTCGGTGCACCGTGCAATGTAGCTGCCTGCCGCAATAGATGAAGAAGGGTAGCTACCGCACAAATGGGTTAAAATAATTATATAATTTCAGCATTAAGCTAATATACCATGTTCATTCTAGAAAATTACGGGTTGGCAGTTGCCTTCTGCCTTGTTACAATGATTTGCTGGGGGTCCTGGGCCAACACGCAGAAACTAGCCGACAAAAACTGGCGCTTCGAATTGTATTACTGGGATTATGTGATCGGTATTTTAGCACTATCGCTGGTCTTTGCTTTTACATTGGGCAGCACCGGCGGGCAAGGACGTGGTTTCCTGGATGATATTGCCCAGGCAGACAGTGCCAATATCCGGTCGGCCATTATTGGTGGGGTTGTTTTTAACCTATCCAACATTTTGCTGGTAGCGGCTACCGCTATTGCCGGCATGTCGGTGGCTTTCCCGGTCGGTATCGGCATAGCGCTTATATTAGGGGTAATCGATAACTACGCTGATAACCCAATCGGTAATGCCACAGTGCTCTTTAGTGGTGTGGGGCTGGTGGCGCTGGCCATACTTCTGAATGCGGCAGCTTACAGACGTTTAACACGCACTGTAAAAAAAGTATCGACCAAGGGCTTGCTGCTAGCCGTCATTAGCGGCTGCTTAATGGGCCTGTTTTATGGGTTTGTGGCAACCTCTATGGCCAAGGACTTTTCCAACCCGGAGGCGGGCTACCTGACTCCTTATACCGCCGTGGTGTTTTTTGCGGTGGGCGTGTTTATCAGCAACTTTATCGTGAACACGATATTAATGAAATTCCCGTTTGAGGGCGCGCCGGTTTCGTATGCCGATTATTTTAAGGGCAGCGGCCGCAGCCACTTAATGGGAGTTCTGGGCGGGGCCATCTGGTGCATTGGCATGTCGTTTAATATAGTCGCCTCGGGCAAGGCAGGTCCGGCCATTGCCTACGGCCTGGGCCAGGGCGCTACTGTGGTGGCCGCTGTCTGGGGCATTTATATATGGCGTGAGTTTAAGGCGGCTCCGCAGAACACCGGCAAACTGTTAAACTCCATGCTGCTGTTCTATGTTATCGGCATTGGGCTCATCATCGTCTCCCGCTCTATATAAAGCCATTGGTGGCTGACAGCTGACCCGCAGGCGCAGGTGCCCGATCTGTGCCTGCGGGTCAGCTGTTTGGAGAGAGCATTGCCTTTGCCGCACCCCGATTATTCCAATCAAAAACACCCTTTCCGGCCTATCTGATCTGCTGCTGCACAAGCACGTTTCGGTAACGCTTGGCATATGATGGCCTATCGGGTATCGGGGCAATTATTCAAATCAAAATGCCCTTCCAAAGGCTATTTCTGCTGCTGCTGCACAAGCACCTCCGCTTGCCTTTTTTTAATTAAATAAACCAGAGCATCAGCTGCGTGGCATCATCCTGTTCTCTGCTTCCGGAGGTTTGGCAGGGGGCAGCAACGGCTGGTCAGTGGCTTCCTGAAAATCCGGACAGTAAAATCTTTCTGATACTAATGAATATTAGTTATATAAAAGCTGTTCTGGCGTAGGTTGAAATGTCTGATTTTAGAGGTTTGGTTTTGATATATTTTTCAACAGGAAATAAAACTTCTCCCTGCAGAAGCACAGAGTTTCAGATTATTTAAAACCCTGGCTAGAGGTTGTAAAATAGCTATAATGTACTATAATCCTGCTTTTTTGCTTTATCTGACTGAGGGCGGTGCCTGTTGCGGTTGCCGTTTTTCCTGCGCCCGCGCCGGTTCGTACTTCTTTACGCTGTATTGGAAACTATTTTTTTGGTTGCCGAAGTCAGGGTATTTTATCGGTAGGAATGTCTGAATCAACTATGAATGAGTTTATCCTGCTCCTGAAAATGTATAGCTTTAAAATGTAAAACAGGCAGCTGCTGTGCCAGCATAATTCTGTTGCTGCCCTGCAATTCACCATTCAAGCTTAACGTCAAAACCATGCTCAAAAAATTACCCTGGAAAGCCTTTCTTTTTCTTTTGACCTTTTCCTGCTTTGCTGAAAAAGTAGCGGCGCAGGAGTATCAGCCCAAGTGGAGTTCCCTGAACCAGCGGCCGGTGCCGCAATGGTGGTCTGACGCCAAGTTCGGGATTTTTGTGCACTGGGGGCTTTACTCGGTGCCAGCCTACGCCCCCGTAAATGAGGTGGAAGGTGTATACGAAAAATATGCCGAGCACTATTTAACTAAGTTGCTTGAGGGGAACAAGTATTTTACGGCGTACCAGAAGCAGAACTACGGCGAGAACTCAACTTACAAAGACTTTGTGCCCCTGTTTAAAGCGGAGTTTTTTGAGCCTGATAAATGGGCGGACCTGTTCAAAAGATCCGGTGCCGGCTATGTGGTACTGACTTCCAAGCACCACGACGGTTACTGCCTATGGCCCAGTGAGCATAGCCCCGGCTGGAACAGCGTGGAAACAGGCCCCAGGCGCGATCTGATAAACGACCTCTCTGCCTCGGTTCGCAAAGCAGGCTTACGGATGGGCCTCTACTACTCGCTGCTGGAATGGGATAACCCCCTCTACAAGCCCGAAACGATTGACAAGTGGACCACCCAGCACATGATACCGCAGATGAAAGACCTGGTGAACCGCTACAAGCCTGAAATTATTTTTTCTGACGGCGAATGGGACCATACCAGCACCGAGCTCCGAAGCGAGGAGTTCCTGGGCTGGCTTTATAACGACTCTCCCGTAAAAAATACGGTAGTGGTAAACGACAGGTGGGGCAAAGAATCGCGGAGCAAGCATGGCGGCTACTATACCACCGAATACGACCTGATAGGCGACGAACTAAACTCCAGCAAGATAGAGCACCCCTGGGAAGAAAGCAGAGGCATCGGCACCTCCTACGGCTACAACCAGTTCGAGACGCTGGAGCATTATTCCTCGTCCAAAGAGCTTATCGACCTGCTGATAGATAAAGTAAGCAATGGCGGCAACCTGCTGCTGAACGTAGGCCCAACGGCAAGCGGCCTTATTCCGGTAATTATGGAGCAGCGGCTGCTGGACATAGGCAAGTGGCTGAATGTAAACGGCGAGGCCATATACGGCACCCGGGCATGGAGCATGCGCCCCGACAACATGAAAGAAACCGACGTGTTTTATACCCTGAAAGGCGATGACCTGTATGTGATCTGCACCAAATGGCCTCAGGCGCCGCTGGCCATCAGCGGAGTGAACAAAGCCAGCCGGGTAAGCCTTTTGGGGGCTAAGGAAGCCGTGAAGTTTAAAGCCTCGAAAGATAAACTAACCATTACGCCACCGGCCATAAACCCCGGAAACGCCCCAAGTGAACATGCCTGGGTGTTTAAAGTGGAAAATTTTAGGCAGACTGAGCTTAGCAAACTATAAGCCGTTGTACTTTTGAAGTAAGAAGGCAAAACCAGATCGAATTATCCTGTAAGGCATAAGCAGGCACAGCTTGCTGATTCTCCTATAGCTGATGACATCAAATTCTTGTGTCTTTTTACCATAGCCGTCAGGCTCAGCAAAACGCTCTGATACTGTTATTCCAAAAAAGCTGGACCGCTAGCTCTTGTCGGGTGTTTTTTACCAACAAGCACAGCTGCTGCTCAATTTTTACAAGCATCCAATAAGCGTCTGAATGCCTTTGAATTCTTAGCCTGATGGCTATGGTCTTTTTACTTATAAACGCTCCTTTTCAATGAAAAAGAACATACTGGCCGCTTTGTTGCTCAGCACGGTCGCCTTTTCGTCATTTGCACAGGAACTGCCCAAACCCACTGTTCGGCAGCTGGAGTGGCAGCAATTAGAAACCACGGCATTTATTCACTTTACGGTGAATACGTTCACGGGCAAAGAGTGGGGCGACGGCACTGAAAGTCCGTCCATCTTCGACCCGGTTGATTTTGATGCCCGCGCCATGATCCGGACGCTAAAGGAAACCGGCTTTGAGATGGCCATTATCACGGCCAAGCACCACGACGGTTTCTGCCTGTGGCCCAGCGCCTATACCGAGCATTCTGTGAAGAACAGCCCCTGGCGCAACGGTAAAGGCGATATGGTGAAAGAGATAGAGGAAGCCTGCCGGGAGTATGGAGTGAAGTTTGGCTTTTACCTGTCGCCCTGGGACCGGCACAACCCTGCTTACGGAACGCCGGCCTACAATGCCTATTACAAAAACCAGCTGAAGGAGTTGCTTACCAACTATGGCGAAGTGGCAGAAGTTTGGTTTGACGGCGCCAAAGGAGAGAACGCGAAAGACATGCAGTACGACTTTGATGGCTACTGGCAAATGGTGCGGGAGTTGCAGCCCGGGGCGGTTATGTTCTCTGATGTAGGGCCGGATGTGCGCTGGGTAGGCAACGAGACTGGAAACGCCGGTGAAACCTGCTGGTCTACTATCAATGTAACAGCTGAGAATGCGCCCGGCAAAATGTCGCCTTCCTACCTCAACATCGGTGATCCGGAGGGTGCCCTGTGGCTGCCGGCAGAAACCGACGTGTCTATCCGGCCAGGCTGGTTTTACCACGAGGAAGAAGACAGCAAGGTAAAGACCGGACCGGAACTGGTGGAGCTGTACTACAAATCTGTGGGGCGCAACAGCTTATTGCTGCTCAATATCCCGCCAAACAAGAGGGGAGTCTTTTCGGAGATAGATAAGCAAAGCCTTTACGAGTTCCGTTCCATCCTGAACGAGACCTTCCGTGAGAACTTTGCCACAGAAAAAATAAATAAAACCCTGACAGATAAAGAACTAAGCTCCTATGTTACCCTGAAGACAGGCAAGCCCTACGTCCTCGACTTTAAAAAGAGTATCTCGTTCGACCGGGTGGCCCTGCAGGAGAACATTGCGGAAGGGCAGCGGAACGCAGAGGCCCTGCTCGAGTACTGGGACGGTAAAAGCTGGAAAGAGCTTAGCCGGTTTACAACTATCGGCCATAAACGGCTCTTCAGGCTGCCCCTGGTATCAACCACCAAGGTCAGGGTTACGGTTCAAAAAGCAAAGCTGCCGGTTCAGCTGTCGGAGGTCGGGTTCTACAAAGCATCCGCCAAAGAGGAGCAGGGCATTTAATATCCTACAAGCAGCAGCAGCAGCAGCAGCAGCAGCAGCAGCAGCAGCAGCAGCAGCAGCAGCAGGCGGAGCAAAGTCCGGAGAGGCTATTTGATTAGCAGAATTTACTCCGGAAAATACAACCCTGTTCTGTGAAACGACACAAAATAATTACCCATATAACATAGAATGTATAATGCATTTCTGGCTTAAAAAAATGTAACGATTATAGAACGCACAAAGAGACGCTGTTTACGGGGAAGCGCCAGTTACAGACGCAGGGCCTGATTATACGGCCATGCCAGCTGGCGCATTTGACCTCCCGGAGACCATTCGCAGCACTGTGCCTCTGTAGGTGGAGCTGCATCTGCTCAGAAGCGACTGTGGGTTTCATGTTGGCTCCTTAGCGCTCTGAAGAGCAGGCTAACCCGTGCCGGTAACATCGGATGTATCGAAATAAAATATAGTTATTCTGTGTATAAACAGGGTAAAACTGCTTTCTGCGGAAGCTGTTTTGCCTCAAGGGTAGTGGTAGGCTTAGCAGCAGGATTCTGTGCCGGCAGAAGGCATTCTGCTGACCAACGGATGCCCGGGTACCTGCATTTTTTACTTTGAAGCGGTGGGCATGGAAGGCAGCCTACGCATTGCCGGGTGCATTGCTAGCTCCTTTGCTCCTCTAAAGGGCAGGCACAGGCAGCGTGTGGAATCGAGTATTCATTATCAATAATTGTTGTTTTATATGTTTAAAGTAATTTTATTATGAGAAAAATTTTATCTAGTTTATTTCTTTTTTTGTTCTTCTGCCTTAGTTCGCGGGCACAGGAGTCTGAAGTCACCCATGTCTGGGAATTCGATTCTCCTGTCGTAAATAAGAAGGCAGAAGGCTGGGAAGCCATTAACTATGCCAACCCCAACACCTCTGAGGGCATCCTGCACCTTACAGCTGTAACGAACATGGGCTACCCCGACCTGGAATACAAAATTCCGGCTGGCGTCACCATCGACCCGGAAGTGTCAAAACGAATCGTGATCAAACTTAAGAATGGCACGCTCAGCAGGCGGTGCCGTTTTTACTGGGTAAAAGACGGGGTGCAGACACGGCACGATTTCCTGGTTTCTGTGCAGGATACCGAGTTCAAGGAGTATGTGATCGACTTAACCCACGACAGCCGCTGGAGCGGAAAGTTTGAGTCGATCAGGTTTGAGATCCCGATGCCGGTTCCGGCTAACTCGCACAACACCATTGTAAGTGTGGATTACATTAAACTGCTGAAAGCCCCTGCCGCCCCCGCTCCAATGCCGCCCATGACACCGGCTCCGTTTGGTGTGAATCTGGCGGGAGCAGGCTTTGCCAACGACGACTATCAGTATCCGCACGCAGCTGAGCTCGACTATTTTAAGGAGAAAGAGCAGAACCTGATGCGTGTGTCCTTTAAGTGGGAGCGTATGCAGCCAGAGATAAACGGTCCATTGGACGAACGCAATCTGAACGACCTGAGGAACATCGTGTGGGCGGCCAGAACCCGTGGCATGTGGGTGTTGCTCGATCTGCACAATTATGGCAGGCGCACCGTTAACGGCGTGAACACCGTAATCGGCAATCCTGGCCTTTCTATAGCCGATGCGGCCGATGTGTGGGTAAAACTGGCCGAAGAGTTTAAGGACTTTGGTAACATCTACGCCTACGGCCTGATGAACGAGCCTTACGGCATGACACAGCACACACCATGGGTGAACATTGCCCAAGGGATGATAGATGCCATCAGAACAGTAGATACGCACACGCCGATTATGGTAGGGGGCGAGAGCTACAGCTCTGCAGCCAGGTGGCAGACCGAAAGCGACAACCTGAGATCTCTTGTTGACCCTTCTGATAACCTGATTTTTGAGGCGCACGTGTATTTTGACAATGACGCCTCCGGCACTTACGCCAAAGGATATGATGAGGAGAAGACTACGCCCACCACAGGCATCAATCGTCTTAAGCCCTTTGTAGAGTGGCTGCAGCAGTATAATCTGCGTGGGTTTATAGGAGAATATGGTGTGCCTGATAACGATGAGCGATGGCTGACGGTGTTAGACAACACGCTGCAGTACATGAAAGAGAACCACCTGAACGGCACCTACTGGGCGGCAGGCTCCAGATGGGGAACGCACAAAATGTCGGTGCACCCGAACAACGACGGCTCTGACCGACCGCAGATGGCCGTGCTGGAGAAATACACGTACGCTGATGCCCCATCGCTGAAGCCAGAGATCACCAGTCCATATGCCGCCAGCTTTAATGTGGCCAATACTGTTTCCTATAAAGTTACGGCTACAAATAACCCGGCAAGCTTCACCGTGAGCGGTTTGCCCGAAGGCCTTAGCTTTAACAGTACTACCAACCTGATTACGGGTACTATTCCTGCCGGTGTACACACGCTGCAGCTGAGCGCCACCAATGCAGAGGGAGCCGGCAGAACCAGAGAAGTAGTGCTGAGAGGAGTGCAATTAACCCTTCCGGGTGTGATAGAGGCAGAAGATTACAACGATGGCGGAAACAATGTGGGCTACTTCGACAATACCCTTGGTAATGCCGGCAATGCCACCACCTACCGCCACGACGATGTGGACCTGCGTACCACCGATATATCTGACAACTTTGCCGTAACAAAGACCACTGCAGGCGAGTGGCTGAAATATACCGTAAATGTGGAGCAGGAGGGCAGCTATAGCGTAAAACTAAGATATGCCACCACTACAACTACAGCCAGTGGCGTGGTTAGCCTTAAGCTCAACGGCGAGGAACTGTCCGGCGAAATACCGCTGTCTCCTTCAGCCAACAAAGATTCCTGGAAAGAAGTTGTGTTCGATATTCCTGCCGTTACCCAGGGCCAGCACGTGCTGGAACTGCTTGTTGTGAACGAAGGGTTCGATGTTGACAAGCTGGAATTCTCTATCAATGCTGCCCCCGCTGCTCCGGCAGGCTTTACTGCAGAAGCATTCGGCAGCGACAAAATTAACCTAAGCTGGAATGCTGTGGACGGTGCAAGCACGTACACGCTGAAACGCGCCGGAAGCGAAGACGGTACTTATGAGATCATAGCCCAGGGCCTGACGGCTACAAGCTACACTGACGAGGGCCTGACTCCTGAAACTGCCTATTACTATGTCGTATCAGGTACCAACCTGGTAGGCGAAGGAGCCAGTTCTGCCAAAATTTCGGCCACAACCGCCGCTTTTGCCGGTCCGGCTGCTGTTACAGGCCTGAGCGGTATTGCAGGCGATGCCCGTGTGGTTCTGAAATGGGCCGCCGTGCCTAATGTTACGAAATACATCATCAAGCGCTCAACTGTATCCGGTGCCGACTATACTGAAATCGGTACCTCTACCAGTCCGGAGTATGTAGATGCCACTGCTGAAAACGAAGTAACTTACTATTATGTAGTGGTTGCCGAGAATGAGCTGGGTATAGGTAATAACAGTGCCGAGTTTGCTGCAACCCCTGGAAGCGGCCGCTATAGCTACTGGACATTCGACGAAACTGGCGGAACAACTGCCGTAGACTCCTGGAGTAACCTGGTAGCCACCCTCGGCTCAGCCACAAGTCTGGTAAGCGGCAAGCTGAACAATGCCGTAGAACTGAACGGGAATTCGGAGTCTTTCGTGACGCTGCCTCAGGGAGTAGCCAGTGGCTTAAAAGACTACACCATCAGCACATGGCTAAACATGAGCACTTACTCAAGCTGGGTACGCCTGTTCGACTTCGGCTCGAATGAGAACAACACCACCTCGTACATGTACCTGACACCACGCAATGGCGAAGATGGGCACGTTCGGTTTGCCATCAGAAATGGCAGCGCTCTGGAGCAACGCATTAATACCACTGCCACGCTGCTTATAAATGAGTGGAACCACATTGCGGTTACACAAAAAGATGGAGTAGGCATTATATATGTGAACGGGGAAGAGGTCGGCCGTAACAACAGCATTACAATTGTGCCGGCAGACCTGGGCCCTACGCCTCAAAACTGGATTGGTAAGTCGCAGTTCTCATCAGACCCTAATCTCAGAGGCATTGTAGACGAGTTCAGGATTTACAGCAAAGCCCTTTCTGCTGACGAAGTGGCTGCCCTGAAGCAGGAGGCAAGTGCGCCGCTTTCAGTGCACAGCAACAAGCAGCTGAATAAAAACGCTGTAATAGCATACCCTAACCCATCGAACGGAGACTTCCGGGTGAGTGTGGACACGCCGCAGAATGGCAAGCTGACCATCTCGGTATACAACTCCCTGGGCGTGCTGGTGCACAGCATCGAAGATGTGAAGCGCGACGCTTACGAGAAGGAGGTAAATCTTCGCGGTCTGGCTGCAGGAGTTTACTACATCCGCGTGAATGTGGGCAACTTTACGCAGACAAAAACAACCATCATCAGATAATGAAGGCAGCCCGGCCCAAAGGATACTTACCGGTATCCTGGGCCGGGCTGTTTTATTTTTAATCTTTCTGAAGATGAAATGCCTGTAACAGACTGTATGGTGCAGGTGTTTACAGCCAGCCACACGAATCCCGGAATTCAACGTTTAGTTTTTTCAATTTCAACAGAAGGATTAAAAAATCCTGCCTCCTGTTTCCTGAGGCACTACAATTTCTGATGCCGATATGTGGTGTCGCTGGTTGTATAGCATCAAAGCAAGTGTGGACAGCGTGTCTGGTGCCGCGGCAATTATTTAAATCAAAATGCCCTTCCAGAGGCTATTCTTTCTGCTGCTGCTGCTAAAGGAGCCGGCAGTTAATTCTGTTTGTTGCCCGAGCAACGTCTATGATGATCGGGTAACCTGTTTTCAGCAGCGAAGGCAAGGTTAGCCCATGGTTCAACACTGCCCTTTGTGCTGCAAAACCAACATGTAAATATTGTCTCAGCCTTTTCTGCTGCAGACGCCAAGCCATTGCCGCTACAAATTTTCCATTCCTTCTGATTGATTTAATTAAGCCAGGGCATCTGGTCCTGGCTTAATTCCTTTCTCTCCCAACCATGCTGCCCCTTATGCACCCTTGTTTCTGGCAGGAGCGGAGGGTATGGCGGCTGGTGCAGCATGCTTTATTCCTGGATGTCCCGATTACCTAATAAGGCAGCAGAAATAGTGCTAAACTATCTGGAATGCCTTATATGGCCTGGTCTGAATTATTGTTATTACTAAATAAATTTTAAACTATTTAACATTTCTAACATGATGAAAACGCTTATATGTAGTTTAGTTTTGCTGGTGTGCCTCGGCTTCAGTGCCAGGGCGCAGGAAGCGGAGACTACCCATGTCTGGGAGTTCGACGCTCCCGTCGTTAACAAGAAGTCGGAAGGCTGGGAGGCTATCAACTATAGCAACCCGAACACAGTGGATGGCATTCTGCACCTGACCGCCGATGCCGGTCTTGGATACCCGGACCTGGAGTACAAGCTGCAGCCTGGGGATGTGATTGACCCTGCCGTTTCGAAGCAGATAGTGATCAGGCTCAAAAACGGTACCAGCAGCAGGAGGTGTCGCTTTTATTGGGTAAAAAACGGGGTGCAGGTAAGGCACGACTTCCTGGTATCGGTACAAGACACCGAGTTTAAGGAATACGTAATAGACCTGTCGCACGACAGCCGCTGGAGCGGCACTTTACAATCCATCCGGTTTGAAATCCCGATGCCGGTGCCGTCGAACTCTACTGGAACCATCGTCAGCATAGACTACATCAAGCTGCTGAAAGCCCCTGCGGCTCCTGCGCCCATGCCTGCCATTACGCCGGCCCCTTTTGGCGTAAACCTGGCGGGAGGCGATTTTGCCAACGACGATTACCAGTACCCGCACGCTGCGGAGCTGGATTATTTCAAGGAAAAAGGCTTAACCCTGATGCGCATTCCTTTTAAATGGGAGCGCTTGCAGCCGGAGCTGAACGGAGCCTTTTCTGAAAGAGACTTAAACGATCTGAGAAACATTGTATGGGCAGCCAGGACCCGCGGTATTTGGGTGTTGCTTGATATGCACAACTATGGCAGGCGCAAAGTAAACGATGTAACTACCGTTATCGGGAACCCTGGTGTTTCGGTGGCCGACGCGGCCAATGCCTGGCGGATGATTGCCGAGGAGTTCAAAGACTTCGGCAATATTTATGCGTACGGTCTGATGAATGAGCCGTATGGCATGACGAAGCACACCCCCTGGGTGAACATTGCACAAGGCATGATAGACGCTATCCGGACCGTAGACACGCACACGCCCATTATGGTAGGAGGCGAGAGCTACAGCTCTGCCGCCCGTTGGCAGACCGAAAGCGACAACCTGAGAGGTTTGGTTGATCCTGCCGACGACCTCATTTTTGAGGCGCACGTGTACTTTGATAACGATGCCTCTGGTTCTTATTCTAAAAGCTATGACGAAGAAAAAGCCTCGCCCACCACAGGCGTGAACCGGCTTAAGCCTTTCGTAGACTGGCTTAAGAAATACAACCTTCGTGGATTTGTGGGTGAATATGGTATCCCGGACAATGATGTGCGCTGGCTCACGGTGCTGGACCAGACGCTGGCCTACATGAAGGAAAATAACCTGAACGGTACGTACTGGGCAGCAGGCTCCAGGTGGGGAACGCATAAAATGTCGGTGCACCCGAACAACAACGGCTCGGACCGTCTGCAGATGCAGGTGCTGGAAAAATACCATTACGCCGATGCACCCGCACCTCAGCCTCAGATTACAAGCCCCTATGCTGCAAATTATAATGTAAACAGCAACGTATCTTACCAGCTGAAAGCGACAAATAACCCGACAAGTTTTACGGTGACGGGGCTTCCTGCCGGGCTAACCTATAACAGCAGCAGCAACCTGATAACTGGCATTATGCCGGATGGGGTGCATACGGTGCAGCTGAGTGCAACAAATGCCTCCGGTACCGGCAACATCCGGGAGGTGGAACTGCGGGGCATGCGCCTGACACTTCCGGGTGTAGTGGAGGCGGAGCATTACAACGATGGCGGAAATAATGTGGGCTACTTCGACACCACCGTTGGCAACTCCGGCAACGCCGCCTACCGCCACGATGACGTAGACCTGCGCACCACAGCTACCCCCGGTAACTTTGCCGTAAACACCACTGCCAGCGGCGAGTGGCTGAAGTACACCGTAAACGTGGAGCAGGAGGGAAGCTATAGCGTGAAACTGCGCTATGCCACTTCTACTGCAGACGCAAGCGGCGTGGTAAACTTCAAACTTAATGGCGCGGCGCTAACAGCTGATGCCACGCTGGAACCCACTACGAACCGCGACACCTGGCAGGAAGCTTCCCTGGAACTCCCGGTGCTTGCCGCGGGTGTGCATACGCTGGAGCTGCACGTGGTGAGCGAAGGCTTCGATATCGACCGGTTTACATTCCGGGTGAATACCGCGCCCGATGCCCCGGCTGGCCTGACAGCGGCAGCTTTCGGCAGCAGTAAGGTGCAGCTGAACTGGTCTGCTGTGGAGGGCGCAGCGAGCTATACCCTGAAACGCGCTGCAACAGAAAACGGTACTTACGAGGTTATCGCGCAGGGACTGACTGATACGAGCTACGAAGATGAAAACCTGGCCCCGGAGACAAGCTATTATTATATGGTGTCTGGTACCAACCTGGTTGGCGAGGGCCCGAATTCTGCGATGGTCTCCGTTACCACAGCTGCTTTCACGATCCCTGCTGCCGTGGAGGGCTTAAGCGGTGTGACGGGCGAAAACCTTGTGACGCTTTCCTGGACTGCTATGCCAGATGTCGCTTCTTACAACATCAAACGCGCTGTCGTTTCTGGAGGCGGCTATGAGGTGGTGGGCACAACTGCCGAGCCAGCGTTTGTGGACGGAACTGTTACGAATGGCACCACCTATTACTATGTGGTTTCAGCCACGAACGCCCTGGGCGAAGGTAGCAACAGCCATGAGTTCGCCGCCACACCCGGCAGCGGGAGGGTTGGGTACTGGGCCTTTAATGAAACCAGCGGTTCAACGGCAACAGATATATGGAGCAGCCAGGTGGCAACCCTGGAGGCAGAGGCCAGCTTTGCTGCCGGTCGGCAAGGCAACGCCCTTAGCCTGACAGGTACTGCAGCGTCTTACGCCAAACTGCCAGAGGGTATCGTGAGCACACTCGATGACTTCACCATCAGCGGCTGGGTAAGACCTTCTGCCAACACTAACTGGGGTCGCCTGTTTGACTTCGGCAACAGTACTTCCTACATGTACTTAGTGCCACGCAACGGCACCGACGGCCGCGTGCGCTACTCCATCCGGAACGGCAGCGCCCCGGCGCAACAAATTAATTGTGCCATCACGCTTTCTACCAACACCTGGGTGCATATAGCTGTTACATTGTCTGGCAACGTGGGTATTATGTACATCAATGGCAGAGAGGTGGGCCGCAATAATAACATGACCCTGAAGCCTTCTGACCTGGGCTTCACAGAGAACAATTATATTGGCAAGTCGCAGTTTCCGAACGACCCGAACTTCAGGGGCCTGATAGATGAGTTTCGGATTTACAGCAAGGCGCTCAGCCCGGAAGACATCCAGGGGTTGCTGAACCCTACTTTCGAACAAAGCATCACCTTTAGTCCACTGCCGCAGAAAGAGGTTGGGGATCCTGATTTTGCCCTGACCGCCGCAGCCAGTTCAGGCCTGCCGGTGACCTACGCAAGCTCTCACCCTGAGGTAGCCACTGTAGAAGACGGTATGGTTAAAATTGTTGGAGCTGGCACCACCACGATCACTGCCTCACAGGCAGGCAACGCAAACTACGAAGCCGCTGCCGCCGTGTCGCAGGTGCTGACGGTTGTGCAGAAGTGGCAGGAAATAAGCTTTGCCCCGCTTGAAGAAAAACTCCTGGGCGCTGCTGACTTTGCACTTGCTGCTACTGCATCTTCGGGGCTGCCGGTTTTGTACGAGAGCTCTAACCCGGCCGTAGCCACGGTAGTAGAAGGCCTGGTACAATTGGTAGGCGCAGGCACGACTACTATCACCGCCACACAACCCGGAAACAATGTTTACGCTCCCGCAGCGCCTGTGTCGCAAGAGCTAACGGTGAGTCAGAAAGCTCAGTTCATTACGTTTGCATCGCTTCCGGAGGTGTCGCTGGGTGAGCCTGATTTCAGCATTTCGGCAATTGCCAGCTCAGGGCTTCCGGTTGTTTTCAGCAGCTCAAATCCTGCTGTTGCTACTGTTACCAATGGCATTGTTTCCATTAAAGGAGCAGGCACCACTGTCATCACTGCCACGCAGGCAGGTAACAACGAGTACGGCCCGGCGCCAGATGTGGCGCATACCCTGGTGGTTGCCTCCGATACGCAGGCGCCAACCGTGCCACAGCAACTTACAGCTGATAAAACGAACAAGCACAAAGTGGCTTTAGCCTGGCAGCCGTCTAACGACAACATCGCTGTAACCGGTTACGATGTGTATCAGAATGGCGTAAAGCTGGTTACACTACCGGCAACTGCAACAAGTTACCTGACAGAGCGTCCGTTTGGCAGAGATGTTTATGTGTTTTTTGTGAAAGCCTTTGATGCGGCAGGTAATGTATCGGCCGCAAGCAACAGGGTCGCATCATCTAACGGGCCTTATGATGAGCAGCTGCTCACCATTTACGATGGTACAGAGACTATTAGCCATACAGCTACTGCAGCTTTGAAGATTGGCACAGAAGGCTTCGAAACCTATCCGAACCCGACGCAGGGCAGAGTAAACGTAAGTGTAAACAATCTGCAGGATGGAGCCATCACGATTTCTGTTTACAACACGGCAGGCGGATTAGTGCAGCAATTTACCGACGTGAAACAGGGTGCTTACCAGAAAGAGCTTAACCTGGAACACCTGGTGGCGGGTATGTACCACATCAGAGTGAGCGTAGGTAACTTCTCGCAGGCAAAATCTATCCTGAAAAGATAAGGAGACTCCTCTACAGGAACGGCACCCGTTCCTGTAGAGGCGCTCATGCATCAAGCACAAAAGCCAGGCAACTTGCCTGGCTTTTGTGCTTTTGGTCAGGTCAGCTGCCGGTTAAGAGGCAGTTTTTTATAACTGATACTAAGGCACAGCGCAGCATCACTTAGTACCGTCAGGGCATTAGCAGAGCGGTAAGGGGCCGGAAGTGTAAATTATTCTAATCAATAACACCCTCCGGAGACCTCTTCTCCTGCTGCTGCTCCGGCTGCTTTGCGACAAGATTTACGAGCCTAGACTTAGTGCGCCACAAACAATGGCTTGCCGGCTATCAGAGCAATTATTCTAATCAAAATTAGCCTCCAAGATGCCTCTGCTGCTGCTGCTGCTGCTACTGCTAAAGAACCGTCCGTTAATCCTGCCTGCATCACTTGTGTCGCCAGCAGGTTTACGATGCAATAGGTTTGCGTTGGCTGGTAAGAGGCTGTTTATAGAACACGACCATCAGCTATAAAAGCAGCCCCAGGGTCGTTGTAACAAACCTGTCCGGGATAATTGTGCGGGTGCTGCTAACGCTTGTTCTTTTTTTCAGGAAAAAAATAGCCTTAATTAGCCTTTATAATACATTGTAGAAATATTGATTTATGGTAAATATGCCCTGGCGCTAAGGAACGGTGAATACTGGCGGTAGCTGTTGTTTGGAAGCCTGCTATTTTCAGGATAAGAGGTGGAGCCCGGGTAATGTTATTTATGGCAATAGGGTCTAAAAGCTTGAAAAAAGCTGTTGTGGTGTTTGTATGAGGTGATCAAAGGAGATGATAATAGCTCCCGTAGCAGCTTTTTCGTCGGGTTAGCTTGGGTGTTGTTGATGCGTATGCCATTTTAAATGCATCCCAAATAATTGCTTTCAGGTCCTTATATATTCTGTTCTGGTGATGATAGGAATGTCTGAATCGAAAAGGTTTAGCTTTTATATAGATTATCGTTTCTCTAGTTTTAATCAACCAATCAGGAGAACAACCATTCATAAGCTTTATAACCGTGCTGCAGTTGCTTCCGCGATGAGGCGCTATGGGTGAACAGTGGCTTTGCTGCTCCTGAACCTTGGTTTAATACTTCTTGAAATTTTATATTATTCCTGTTAAATAAAGCTATTATGATCAGATTATGGATGTGTGCCTTTGCTGTTCTCTTCATTAGTGTCAGTTGCAGGGCACAACGCCCGGCAATGCCTGCCCTGGAGCCTGCTCCTTTCGGAGTGAATCTGGCTGGGGCAGAGTTTGGCAAAATTGACGGCAAGGAATATGGTTATCCTACAAAAGAAGAGCTGGACTATTTTAAATCAAAGGACCTGACCTTGTTCCGCCTGCCTTTTAAATGGGAACGGATCCAACCGGAACTGAACGGCGGCCTCGATGCGGAGGAACTGGCAAAGATGCGGGAGTTTGTGGATGAGGCGCGCAAGCGTGGGCTCTGGGTTATCCTGGACATGCATAACTATGGCAGAAGGCACATGAGCGGCAAGTCTTACATTATCGGGGAGCCGGAACTGTCGATAGCGCATGTGGCCGATGCCTGGCAAAAGCTGGCAACAGAATTTAAAAGCTACGACAACATCTGGGCTTATGGCATCATGAACGAGCCCCACGACATGCTGGCGTCAACCCCCTGGTTTAATATCGCACAGGGAATAATAACCAGCATCAGGCGCGTGGATAAAAAGACGGCTATTGCCGTAGGCGGCGACAGCTGGAGCTCGGCAGCCAGGTGGCAAACCGAGAGCGCTAACCTGAAGAACCTGAAAGACCCCGGCAAAAACCTGATTTTTGAGGCCCATGTTTACTTCGACAGAGATGCCTCGGGCGCCTACAAAAACTCATACGAAGAAGAACTGACAACGCCTGCTACAGGCGTAGAACGGGTAACACCGTTTATAAACTGGCTCAAAGAAAATAACTTCCGGGGCTTTATCGGGGAGTATGGTGTGCCGGCAGAGGACGAACGGTGGCTGGTGGTGCTGGACAACATGCTGGCGCACCTCCAGCAAAACCATGTGAACGGTACTTACTGGGCTGCTGGCCCAAGGTGGGGAAAGTACCGCCTGTCGGTAGAGCCGCGCAACGGAGAGGATCGTCCGCAAATGAAGGTGCTCGAAAAATATACTTACGCAGAGCCCTTGCCATCTGCCATGGGCAGGAAGAAAAGCAAATAAGCAAACAGTACCTGTCCTTAACATGGCCAGGAACCTGGCAATCAGGTAAGGTAATATTTAGCCATATAACAACGGTTGTAAATAGTGTCTATTAAAGAATAATTCAGGAACAGAGGCAGTCATCATCTCCTCTGCCGCTTCAGGTGGCCTGTGTGTAGTTTCAGCACTTGCAGATATAATTATAATATTAAGTCTGCTTTGTTTACGGCTATTAATTGCCATTTGGGGCTGGCGGTCGTGTGCCAGGCAGCAGTTGTCAATGATTTAAAAAAACTGATAGCCAGGCTTGAATTAATTTAATATTGATTTCAGGAATGTCATAAAATGTTGTTAGAGTTGTGCTGCTAATGCGGGTGTGTTAAACAGGAGCGTCGGGATGAGCAGGATCTGGAGGGCTATAAATAGGGGGGCTTGCGAAGGTTTAAGCTGGATTTAGCGCCTATCCATCATCTTTTGTGTTGCCTGCTTTAATAATTTATCTTTATTTACTGCCAAATGATGTAGGCGACAAAGGTGCAGAAGCAGGTAGTATGAACAGCTCCTGAATGGTAGGAATGTCTAAACTGAATATTTTTAGATGTATAATTTATTTTTAAATAAATAGCTTTAAATCGTCAAACTATTTATTGAAATGGAGGGCAGACTTGATGGGCCTGCTAAAGTACTTTCCGGTTGCAGGGATTTATCGCTTTAGCGCAGTAACAACAAACCAGATTTTATGATTTCCTACCTGTTTAATACCAGGTTCAGGTTGGAGGCAGAAAAACCGCACCGTCAGGAGTAGCATCCGGCCGGAAAGTTTTTTGGCCTGTATTGGACAGCGTTGCCTGTTTGAAACAGATGCTTTTGCCGGTTATAAGTCGAGGAGGGGCCCGGATAACCGAATTTTATTTTTTTATTCATACAAATGTTAGTTAGCAAGTTCGTGTAGCTTGCTGCAGCGCTTCAAATTCATGCAGATACCAATAATTAAAAGTATTCAACTATCAACCACTTAATATTTTCTCTATGCATAAAATAATTACGCTCCGACTTGGCAAATTCGGGCTGGCTTCAGCGATGGTTTGCCTTAGTCTTTCGGGAGGCGCTTACAGCCTGGAGGGACGTGCTCCGGCTGTCGATGCTTCCCATTTCTCGCTCCGCGGTAATGAGGCAAACGCTGAAATTGGAATACTGGAACTGACAGTTTCAGCTGCTATTGATGTTAGAGGTAAAGTAGTAGACAGTAAGGGAGAACCGTTGCCGGGCGTAAACGTGCTGGTGAAAGGAACAACGGTTGGTACAACTACTAATATAGAGGGTGAATTCTCTTTGTCTGTGCCGGATAATAACTCGGTCCTGGTTTTCTCTTTTGTTGGTTTTATGGCTAAAGAAGTGGTAGTGGGCAACCAGGCGGTACTGAATGTAACCTTAGACTCCGATCAGAGGGTGCTGGACGAAGTGATTGTGGTGGGCTATGGCACTCAGAAGAAAACGCATGCTACCGGTGCTGTGTCAATGGTTACAGTGGATGAGCAGCTCTCAAGCCGTGCCGTGCCTAACGTGTCTTCCGGCCTGGCAGGCCTCGTTCCAGGTTTGGCTGCTACGCAGTCTACCGGTATGGCTGGCCGCAACCAGGCAAGCCTGGTTATTCGCGGTCTGGGAACTGTGAATAATAGCAGCCCGCTGGTGGTGGTAGACGGTATGCCCGATGTGGATATCAACCGGATCGATATGAATGATGTGGAAAGCATCTCTGTGCTTAAAGATGCGGCCTCTGCCGCTATTTATGGTACAAGAGGGGCTAACGGTGTAATTCTGATCACCACGAAATCAGGCAGGGGCAAGCAGCCAAGCATCAACTTCACCAGCACCAATGCGTTCGAGACTCCTACCAAGGCCTACGATTTTATGTCGGACTATGCCCGTGCACTCTCAGTGCACCAGCGGGCATCGGCCGTGAATACGCTGCCTGAAAACACCACCTTCCGAAACGGCACCATTGACCAATGGATGGCCATGGGCATGATAGACCCGGTAAGATACCCCAACACCGACTGGTGGGATGTGATGATGCGCACGGGCTCTATTCAGCGCCACAACCTGTCTGCATCTGGCGGAACAGACCAGTCTAACTTCTACATTTCGGTAGGGGTGCTGGACCAGAAGGGCCTGCAGATCAACAACGACTACAAACAGTACAATGCCCGCATCAACTACGATTACAAAGTGCGGCAGAACATGAATGTGGGAGTTAAGCTGAACGGCAACACCTCCAGGTTCGATTATTCATTTGGCGAGGGCTTTACCGATGGGGGTACAAGCAGTGGCTACGACATGCAGTTTGCTGTTGCCGGCATCCTGCCTTACGACCCGGTTACAGGGCATTATGGCGGGGTGATGGCATATGGTGAAGACCCGCAGGCGTTTAACCCTTACACTGTTTTCCAGAACAACATGACCAAGCAGGACCGCCAGGAGGCGAACGCAACCATGTTCCTGGACTGGTCTCCTATCAAAGGCTTAACGGCGCGTGTGGACTATGCCGTAAACTACAACAACCAGTTCCGCAGAAGGGCCGATATGCCTAACCGGGCATTCAACTTCCAAACCAACACCTATGGCAGCCGGGTATACGTAGGCCCTAACGCGCCTGTGCAGAACTTTACCGACACTGGTTACAAGACCATGTTTACCGGCAGGTTAGACTATACCAAGAACTTTGGCTCAAATCATGAGTTCAGGGCTCTGGCAGTGTATAGCGAAGAATACTGGAATGTGCGTTCACAGTCAAGCTCAAGAAACGACCGCCTGCATCCATCGCTTAAAGAGATTGATGCCGCTCTCACAGATGTTCAGACTACGGGCGGTAACTCAAGCGCAGAGGGACTTAGGTCTTACGTTGGCCGTTTAAACTATGCCGCTTTTGATAAGTACCTGTTCGAGGCGTCTTTCCGCTACGACGGATCATCTAAATTCCTCGATGGCCATCGCTATGGTTTCTTCCCTTCTGGCTCGGTAGGATGGCGGTTCATGGAAGAAAGCTTTATTAACTCATGGGCTGGCCGTGTGCTGAGCGATGGCAAGCTGCGTGTGTCTTATGGTAGCTTAGGCAATAACAGCGGCGTGGGCCGCTACGAGCAGCAGGAGATCCTTACTACTAGCAATTACATGGTTGGCGGTAATATCGTGAAAGGATTTGCCTACAGCCAGATGGTAAACCGGAACCTGTCGTGGGAAAAAACAAATGTGTTCAACCTGGGTTTGGAGCTAGGGTTCCTGAACAACCGCTTAACGGCTGAGGTCGATTACTACGACCGTCTGACTACCGGCATGAACCGTCCTTCTGACTTGTCTATTCACCTGAGAGGCGCCTACAATCCGCCACGCAGAAACATCGGTAACCTCCGCAACCGGGGCATCGAAACCAACCTGACCTGGAGAGACAAAATTGGGGAGGTAAGCTATGGTGCCAGGCTGAATGCCTCTTTCAATACCACTACGCTGGAGCTCTGGAACGAATTTCTTGGCAGGGGCTGGGTGTTTATAGATATGCCCTACCACTTCCTGTATACCTATGAGGATATGGGGATAGCACAAACCTGGCAGGATATCTACAACGCGACACCGCAAGGCGCGTCACCAGGCGACATTCTTCGCAAAGACCTGAACGGCGATGGCCGCATTGATGACAACGACAGGAAAGCAGACCCTAAAGTGCAGCGTGACCGACCAACCACAAACTTTGCCCTGAACACCAATGTGGCCTGGAAAAACTTTGACCTGGTTGTTTTCCTGCAGGGCTCTGCCGGACGCAAGGATTACTGGCTCAATAACCATAATACCGTGAACCTGCCATCAAGCCGCTACGCCTCTACCTGGGAGCACTGGAATAACCCCTGGTCTGTGGAGAACAGAGATGGGCTGTGGCCACGCCTGAACGGCACTTCGAACCAGGTGGAGACAACCTTCTGGCTGGATGATATGAGCTTCCTGCGCATCAAGAACATGCAGTTTGGTTATAACCTGCCTAAAGCATTGCTAGGCCGGGTTGGGGTAAAAGGCCTGCGTGTGTTCGGATCTGCCGAGAACCTGGCAACCTTCACTTCTTTCCGTGGGCTCGATCCGGAAAAAGAAGGAAACAGAAACGATCTGTACCCGATTGTTAAATCATATTCACTTGGTATTAACCTGAGTCTTTAAAAAAGCTTACTTGTCATGAATAGACTGAAAATAAAATCAAAATTACTTATTGTGCCTGTTTTGGCTGCGATGGTACTTGGGCACAGCTCGTGTAAAGATGACTTGCTCGACCAGCAGCCAACCACAGAGTTAGGTGCTGTCGCCTTCTGGAAAACACAGGAAGATGCCACTTTTGCACTGCATGGGGCCTACGCCGCCATCAGACCCCTCTTCGACCGCGACTATTATTTCGATGGCCAGGGCGAGTATGTAAGAATACGGGGCAACAGCGCCAGCACCAGCGGAACTTTAAGGCTTGGAGCTGCCTACACATATGGCAATTTCCGCCCTACCGGCTACGGCTCCAGCTTCGACGATATGTACCGCTTTCTGTATGGCGGGGTGCACAGAACCAATTACGTGATCGACAATGTTAAGCGGATGCTGCCTGCCGCCGCCCCCGGCGATGTGGCTGAACTGGAGACCATTCTCGGCGAAGCACGCCTGCTGCGCGGTATGGTGTATTTCCGCCTGATTTCTATGTGGGGCGATGTGCCTTACATTGGCAAGCAGGTATTCGACAACTCGGAGGTGGCAAACATCGCCCGTATGCCGATGGCGCAGGTAAAAGACTCTATCATGGCCGACTTTACCTATGCTTTCGAGAAACTGCCTGCCCGCTCGACGGCTTTAGGACGTGCCGGCAAGCCCGCAGCACTGGCTTTCCGGGGCAAACTGCAGCTTTACTGGGCTAGCTGGAATAAATTTGGCTGGCCTGAGCTGGATACTTTTACTCCTAGTGCAGCTGAGGCCGATGCAGCCTACCTTGCCGCTGCCGCCGATTTTAAGGCAGTGGTAGAGGATTATGGCCTAACACTTTTCCGCAACGGAGAGCCGGGTGAGATAGATGAGCTGGGCAAAGCCAATAAACTGCCGAACTACTATTACCTGTTCACCCCGATTGCCAACGGCGACCCTGAGCATATTATGGCGTTTACGCATGGCGGTGTAGGCACTGGTCAGGGCGAAGAGCTGATGCGTGACTTTGCAGGCCGCTCGCACGAAAACTCCCAGGTTTGGGTATCGCCACGCTACGAGATTGCCGACAGGTATCAATCTACCAATACCGGCGATTTCCTGCCTAAGCTGATCCCGATGGAGGCGAATGCTCCCGGCGCCAGAACTGCGCCAAACTCGGCCGTAAACCCTCAGAGCTATGCCGACCGCGATTACCGCATGAAGTCCTCTATTATGTGGGATTACGAAATGAGCATGGGCATGAATTCCTTAAAAGAGACGGGTATGGTGCCGTTCATCTTCAGGACCTGGGGTGCCAAAGTGACCATAGATGGCGTGCAGTACACCACTTATAACACCGACGGCACGAACTCCGGCTACGTGTTCCGCAAGTTTGTGCGCAACTATGCCGGCCAGGGCCGAAGCGAAGGCGACTTTGCCTGGCCTGTGATGCGCCTAGCTGATGTTTACCTGATGTACGCCGAGGCGACAAACGCTGTACACGGCCCGCAGGCAGATGCGATAGAACTGGTGAACAGGGTTCGCCACCGCGGTAACCTGCCGCCACTGGCAGCCGACAAAACTGCCGGCAAAGAGGCTTTCTTTGCAGCTATAGAGCAGGAGCGCATTATTGAGCTATACGCTGAAGGCCATCGCCCCTTCGACCTTCGCAGATGGAGAGCTTTGGAAAGAGTGTGGGGAATGCCTGGCGGAGATGGTGTGTGGAGCCAGAATACCTACGGCTCTAACGTGGAACGCTACTACCAGAACACGCAGGAGCGGGAATACCAGCAGAACTACATTTTCAGGATCCCTCCCGGCGAGCGCGACCGCAACCCGAATCTGACTCAAAATACCCCGTGGTTATAAGAAGCGAATTTTAAGAATCATTTAGAAAGAAATAGAAATTATTGCCATGAAAAGATATTTAAAGCTAATAGTCCTCTGCTTACTTGCACCGCTTGCCTGGGTTAGTTGCAAAGACGATTTCCCGATTGATGATGATGGACTGCTCATTACAAAACGGTCGCAGTGCTTTGTGAGCAATTTCGAGCTGTTGGGAGCCGATTTCCTGACTGTGCGCTCAAAAAACCCGGTGATAGACACCGTAGCCTGCACCATTGATGTAGAAGTGTTTTATGGCACCGACCTTACAAATGTGTATCCGCAGTTTTCGCTGGTAACAGATGCCAAGCTCGACCCAAAAATAGTTGGCAAGATGGACTTCTCTGACTTGGCTACTCCTAAGGTTTTTACGGTGGTCTCCGGAAACAGAAAAGTAAGGAAGCCTTACACGGTTAATATCACAGTTCAACAATAGGAAGTTAGATTGTTAAAGAAAATAACTATGCAACGTAAATATCTGTTTAATATATCCTTCCTGCTGTCGTTGCTCCTGCTAGTGGGGGCCTGCAAGGAAGAAGAATATGCCATCCCGACACTGCGGTCCGAATTTCAGAACGACTGCATTAAACGCAACCTGGGGCCCAACCTGATAGGCAACAAAATGGAGTTCGCTTACGCCATGGCCCTTCCGCCAAACAGGGGCCGGATATTGTCGGCGCAGGTAGAGGCTTCCATTGCGGGAGCACCAGGTACCTATCTCGAAAACCGCTCATTCCATACCGACGCCAGTCGTGTGGATATAGGGGTTCCGATTGGGGAGCCCGCCCAAACAGCCGGCAAGGTAACCAGAGTCGATTTTACGGCAGACACCAGTGCCGCCACGCTCCGCTATTACTATGTAATTCCAGACGAGGCGCGCGGCCAGCAGGTAAGCTTTACCTTCTCTGCCAGCAGCAGCACCGGCGAAAACGTTTCCTACACCATGGGGCCATACGATATCTCCAGAATGGATATCGCCCTGGACCTGAACGTGAAGGATGGCGAGACCAGCTATATTTCTATTGCTGACATGGCTGTGTACGATGCTACAGCTGCCGCCGCCAATGCCGATAAGATAGACCTGGTGTATCTGTACCGTGCGCTGCCTAACATCTCGTTTGCGCATGCTCTTGTAGCGCCTGCGGCCGATCCACAGTACCTGCCGGAGGTTACGCTGCCAGCCGGGGTAAACAAGAACACCAGGTTAAGAAAAGCCTGGGGCCTGCGCGATCAGCAACTGGCCCGCCTGCAATTCGGTATTTTTATCGACGACCTTGACTTCCAGCAAATAGACCTCTCTGATGCCCCTAACTACGGGATCAACATGCGTGCTGAGTCTGGCGCATGGGTAGAGACGGCCGACGGGCGGTACAGAGCCTACATTTTTATAAATGCAGTGGACAACGCTAACAAGAGCGCCCGGATTAGCATTAAACGCTATGCGCTGTAAATAGCGGCTAACGCATGGTGAGCTCACTTAGGCAACGGGCATCGAATTCGTAGACATTTATTTACCAGGGGGCAGGTTACGGAAGTGAGGCCTGAGCCCGGATTTGCAGTTGGTAATAAACGGCTACTTGTTTGATGCCCGTCGCACGAGTGCTTCGCCAAATTAGAAGTGTTGTCAGCGGCGCCTCTGGGAGGCTTTCCAACAACTCACTTCTTCTAAAGAATGACCAGGTAGCAGCAGCAGCAGCAGCAGCGGAACGCTTCGGAAGGCCGGTTTCATTAGAATAATTGCGCTCCGGCTGTCCGGGGTGCTGGTGCTAAAAAGTGTATGCCGTAACTCATTGTTTTGGGCTATCGGGGCTGCTGCCCCGGGGCCTCACCTGGAAATTGAATTTCCAGTTACTTTTTTCTGGCTTGGTTGCCACACCGTCAGGTTGGCCTTAACCAAAACCTTTGTTTCTTACCATGAATCCACCTAAAATAGTTCTGTGCCTGTTGCTGGCGCTGCTCTCCGTTGTATCCGGATTTTCGCAGAGAACCGGAGACGCTGTGTTTAAAGCCGGCGACAAAGTTAATTTTATAGGAAACAGCATCACGCACAGTGGCGGTTTTCATAACGATGTGCTGCTGTACTACGCCACCCGCTTCCCTCAGGCCAACATCATGTTTTACAACTCCGGCATCAGCGGCGACAATGCCAACGACATTCTCCGGCGAATCGACGAAGATATACTGCCCAGGCAAGCCACCTGGTCGGTCATAATGGCTGGCATGAACGATGTGAACCGCGCCCTATACGCCCCTGCGCGGCAGGGAGAAGCAGGCCTGGAAGAGCAAAAGCGACAAGCCATTCAGAACTACCGCAACCACCTGGACAAGGTGCTGCAGAAGCTGTCGCAGACCGGCACCACCATTATTTTGCAGAAACCAACTATTTACGACCAGACAGCTGAGCTGAGTTCCGAGAATCTGGTGGGGGTAAACGATGCCCTGGGGCAATGCGCCAGCATTGTAGATGAACTCGCAAAAAAGTATAATACGTATGTGGTAGACTACTGGAGTTTTATGAACGAAACAAACCAGCGGCTACAGCAAAAAGACCCTAAAGCTACCATCATCAGCATCGACCGCGTGCACCCCTGGGGCACCGGCAGCCTGATCATGGCCTACCAGTTCCTGAAAGAAACAGGGGCCCCATCAACCGTGTCGGCGGTAGAGCTGGAGAAAAATACCGTTAAGAAATGCACCAACTGTGAGGTCTCCGCCCTTAAAGCCAATAAGCAGGGCATGAGCTTTAAAATGAAATCCGAAAGCCTGCCGTTTCCGCTGGCGCAGGAGCCGCAGACTACCCGCGCGCTGAGCCTGGTGCCCCTGGTGGAGCAACTAAACCGGGAGATGCTGCAGATAAACAAACTAAAAAAAGGCAGGTATGCGCTCAGCATCGATGGCACCTTTATAGCCACGCTCGGCAGCGATGACCTGGCCAGGGGCGTAAACCTGGCGCTATACCACAACACGCCACAGTATCAGCAGGCGCTGAAGGTAAAAGAACTTGCCGCCAGTTACAGAGCCGTGCAACAACAGCTGCGCGACATTAAATGGGTGCAGTACCGGCATCTGCCCAAAGGCCTCTGGAACACAGATATCGCCCAGGTAGAGGCACACATCACCGAGCGGCTGGATTTTCTGAACACCAGCAACGGCAGGAAGTATGCCGAGGCGAAAAAGTTCTACGACAACTACCTGCAGCTGAAACCTGAGGAAGCAGCGCTGGAGGCAAAGCTGCAGGAACTGAACAAAACCATCTACAGCATCAACAAACCGGCCGAGCACGAATACAGGTTAACCGCCCTGCCCCAGATGCCCGATAAAGACATCATGTATTTTGGCCTGAACCAGGCAGGTGCCGAGTTCGGTAAAAACCAGCCGGGCGAGCACCTTGTAGACTATGCGTACCCCACCACCCGGCAACTCGACTATATGCAGGAAAAAGGCTTCTCGCTGATCCGGTTTGCTTTTAAGTGGGAGCGCATACAGCGGTCTTTGCATGGAGAGCTGCATCAGGGGGAACTGTCCAGAATGAAAGCTGTAGTGGAAGCCGCCCGTTTGCGAAACCAGTGGGTGCTGCTGGACCTGCACAACTACGGCCGACGCAAAGTAAACGGAGCCTCCGCCATTATAGGTTCTCCTGACCTGCCCGTAGCTGCCGTAGCCGACCTGTGGGGAAGGCTGGCCCATGAGTTTAAGGAATACGACAATATCTGGGGCTATGGCCTCATGAACGAGCCACACGACATGCTGCCCTCTACTCCCTGGTTTAACATAGCACAGGCCTGCATAAGCGCCATCAGGGAATCCGACCAAAAGACCACCATCGTGGTGGGCGGCGACGAGTGGAGCGGCGCTTCCAGGTGGCTGAGTGTAAGCGATAACCTAAAAGACCTGCAAGACCCTTCGGACAACCTCGTGTTTGAGGCCCACCTTTACTTTGATGCCGACGGCTCCGGAACCTACCGGCAAAGCTACGAGCAGGAAGGCGGCTCTCCCGAAACAGGAGTAGAAAGAGCAAAGCCCTTTGTGGAGTGGCTGCAAAAGCACAATCTAAAAGGCTTTGTGGGCGAATACGGCATACCCGACTCTGATGAACGCTGGTTTGTAACACTGGACAACCTGATGCGCTACCTGCAGCAGAATGGAGTAGGGGGCACCTATTGGGCTGCCGGCCCCTGGTGGGGCAAGCATTTTATGGCAGTAGAACCCCGGGAGGGCAAAGACCAGCCACAAATGAAAGTGCTCGAAAAATATACGGTCGCCAAACCGGCAAAGAAAAAGAAAAACTGAAGAAGCTTTGGGCAGTGGTGGTTGGTTAGCCTTAACCGCAGCCAGCCCGACAAACCTGATATTGATGAAACGAAATATGCTTACATTAAGAAATTTTATTTACGTGTGCGTGAGCTTGGTAATGCTGACGGCTCCGGCGGTGGCTCAGAATAAAAACCCTAACAAAAGCAGGATAGACGGCTATAAAGGGATTTGGTTTACCCTGGATCAGTTCTCGGAGTATGGCGACAAGTACTCGGGTGGGCTTGGCACCTATACCGCTAACCATAACCCGATAGCGGTTTACTCGCCCGAAGCAGACAAAACGTTTTTTGTATATGGCGGCACCCGGCATCAAAACGAGAAGCACCTGCTCATCATGCTTTCGTATTACGACCACAAAAAAAAGCAGGTGCCTAAACCGGTAGTCGTTTTCGATAAACTGGGCGTAGACGATCCGCACGACAATGCCTCACTTTCGATTGATGAAAACGGGCACATCTGGGTGTTTGTGAGCGGACGCAACGTATCGCGGCTGGGCCATATTTTTAAAAGCCGCCGACCGTACGAGATCGACGCTTTCGATAAAATGTATACAGGCGACATGACCTATCCGCAGCCCTGGTGGGTGCCCGGCAAAGGCTTTTTGTACCTGTTTACCCGCTATACCAAGGGCCGTGAGCTGTACTGGAGCACCAGCCCCGACGGCACCGCCTGGCAGCCCGCTCAGAAGCTGGCCAGTATGGGCGGGCAGTATCAGCTGTCGGGCATGAACAACGGGAAGCTGGTAACATCGTTCGTATACCTTAAAAACGACAATGCCGACACCCGCACCAACCTGTACGTTCTGCAAAGCGATGATATGGGGCAAACCTGGAAAACCATGAACGGCACTCCTGTGCAAACGCCCCTAGCTGACATCCGCAACGAGGCCCTGGTGAAAAACTACGAAGCCGAGGGAAAACTGGTGTACATGAACGACCTGAACTTCGACAAAGACGGGAACCCTGTTATTCTGGCTATCGTGAGCGGCCATTACCAACCGGGCCCCAAAGGCAGCCCCCGCGAGTGGCAGCTAATCCGTTGGCAAAACGGGCAGTGGAACATCTCAAAAGTGCTGGAGTCGACTCATAATTACGATGTAGGCTCTCTGTACATCAACGGAGATTATTGGGAGATCATCGGGCCAACAGAGCCGGGGCCGCAGCAGCATGGCACAGGTGGCGAAACAGCCCTCTGGGTAAGCAAAAACAACGGCAAGGATTGGGAAAAGAAACGCGACCTGACCAAAAACAGCCCCCGCAACCACTCCTATGTCCGCAGGCCAGTAAACGCCCATCCCGACTTCTACGCTTTCTGGGCCGACGGCCACGCGAATGAGTTTTCGGAGTCGAAGCTGTATTTCACAAACAAAAAAGGAAACAAAGTATGGGAGCTGCCTTACCAGATGGAAAAAGAACTTATGAAGCCCAGGCGAGTAAAGTAAGCCTGTGCCTGCTAGATAAATTACGCTGATAATAAGAGCCTCCCATAGATCATTACAGCAGCAGCAGCAGCAGCAGCAAATCGCTCCGGAGGACCTGTTTGATTAGAATAATTGCTCCTGAGCCAACAGGCCGTAATCCATCAGGCTACGAACTGACTATCAGGAGCTGCTGTAGCCGGCAGTTCAGATTATAAATAAAAGTAAATCACTGTGTTTTACGCAAAGTGCCCTGTCTGGGGCAACGCACAAAAACCTAAAGCGGAGAAATCAAAATGAGACTGCTACCATACTACTCCATCTGCATGAATAGATGTAACATGAAGAACGCGTTGTTGTTATTTGTAATCGTTCTGTTTGGATTAACTGCCACAGCACAGGACAAAAAACTGCTCAGTGGCAAATACTCCAAAGAAGAACTAAAAGCAAACCTGATTCCGCAGGCTGGCTGGCAGCCCTTCCCGAAGCTGCAGGACCGCGAGAGCTGGTCTAAAGCCGACCAGGAAATGATGCAGGCTTACTTAAAACAGGCCGAAACCTACCTGAATTACGAGTGGCCGCACATTCCGGCCACCAAGTCGCTGCTGATTGTGCGCACCGGCGACCGCGATGAGTACCAGTCCATGAGCTTTATGAAAAGAAGAGTGCTGGGCACCATGCTGCTGGCAGAGATCTATGAGAACAAAGGCCGCTTTGTCGACCCCATCATCAACGGGGTATGGTCTATCTGTGAGGAGTCTTTCTGGGGAGTGCCGGCGCACCTGCCCGGCTCGCCGGAGTATGCTGGCCTGATGAATGTGGCCGAGCCTTTTGTAGACCTGTTTGCCGCCGAAACCGGCACCTACCTGGCCTGGGTAGACTACTACCTGGGCGAGAAGCTGGATGCCGTGTCTCCGCAAATCCGCAAACGGATTTACCATGAAACCAACAACCGCCTGTTTAAGCCCCTGATGAGCCGGCCGCACTTCTGGATGGCGAGAGGCGAGGACGGGCGTGGCCCCAACAACTGGAACCCCTGGATAACGTCGAACTGGATTAACACGGCGCTGCTGCTGGAGCGAGACGACCAGAAGCGGGCAGACCTGGTGTACCGGGCGCTGCACGTGCTGGACGAGTTCCTGGACCCATACCCGCAGGATGGGGGCTGCGACGAAGGCCCGAGCTACTGGGGAGCCGCTGCCGCCTCTCTCTACGACAACATCTCGATGCTGAACCTGGCCAGCAACAATGCCTTTGGGTATGTGTTTCAGGACGAAAAGATTAAGAACATGGGCAAGTTCATTTACCGTGCCCAGATTAGCCCTGCCTACTTCCTTAATTTTGCCGATGCCGATCCACAGCCAAAAATGTCTGCCACCATGATTTACCGCTATGGCAAAGACATTAAAGATGTAGACATGATGCGATTTGGCGCCTACTACCGCGAACCTGAGAACGGGCAGATAGACCGCTTCCATTTTTTCCGCAACTTCTTTAGCCTTTTTATGCAGGAGGAGTTCCGCAATGCCAAAGCCGGTCTGCCATTGCCCAAAGATGTGTGGCTGCCTGACTTGCAGGTAATGGTGGCGCGCGACCAGGCAGGCACCACCAAAGGCCTGTACGTGGCAGCCAAAGGCGGCCACAACGACGAAAGCCACAACCACAACGATATCGGCAACTACGTGGTGTACTACGATGGGCAACCACTGCTGATTGATGTTGGGCGGGGCACTTACACAAGCAGAACGTTTAGCAAGCAGGGGCGCTACGAAATATGGAATAACTGCTCCGACCACCACAACACACCCACCGTAAACGGCAAAACACAGCTGCCGGGGCACCGCTACCAGGCATCGCAGGTGAAGTACAACCAGGGGCGGGCCTTTGCCGAGTTTTCGCTGGATATAGCAAAGGCCTACCCGGCCGATGCGGGCATCAACAGCTGGCAGCGCACTGTGCGGCTAAACCGTGGCAAAAACGTGCAGGTGTCGGATGTCATCAGCCTGTCAAAAGCCCAGGCAATTACCCAGCACCTGATGACCTGCTACCCGGCCGAGGTAAAGAAGCCTGGCGAACTGCTCATCTATTACAAACCGAAAGAAGGCAAGGCACGCAATTTCGTGGTGAAGTATAACCCGAACCAGATGCAGCCGACAGTAGAGAAAGTGAAGCTGGAGTCGAAGGAAGATGAGGGAATAAGGCAGAAGTGGGGCGACACCATTTACCGCATCAACTTTAATATAACGCAGCCTAAAGTAAGCGATAAGTTAAATTTTGAGATTGTCGCCTCTAAATAGCTTTACCTCTAACTAAAAAGGAGAAATCGCCAGGCCGCTAACGGTCGGCAGGAAACCAAACTGAACCACACCAGAAATTTGAATAACCTATTAAGCATGAAGAAAATTTTTTTAAGTCTGATAATGCAAGTAATGCTGGGCAGTATGCTGTATGCCAATCCGATCAAAGTAATTCTCGACACCGATATGGATTCTGATATAGACGATGTGGCTGCCCTGGCCATGCTGCATCATTTTGCGGATCTCGGAGAGGTTGAAATATTAGCCACCGTCTCCTGCTCCTCAGACCGGTACTCAGACCAGTTAGTGCATGCCATCAATACCGCTTTTAACCGCCCCGGCATTCTGCTGGGAGCCGCCCGGGCCGATGCACCAAAGCATGCCTGGGCTCTGAAGAGCGAAACGCTCCTAAAAGAGTTTCCTTCTAAGGCAAAACGGAAACAGACCATGCCGGCGGCCGAGCTGTACAGAAAAGTGTTGGCCAGCCAGCCAGACAAAAGCGTGGTGATCATCTCGCTGGGCTATCTGAATAACCTGAAAGATTTATTGCTTTCTTCGGCAGACAAATACAGCCCCCTAACAGGAGCGGAACTGGTTGCAAAAAAGGTGGCATCTTATTACTGCATGGGCGGAACCTACCCCGCCGACACACAAGACAGCTCCATCTACTACGGCAACTTCAGGCCCGACCCGGCTTCTACGGCTTATGTTTCTCAGCACTGGCCTACCCGGCTTGTGTTCACGGGCGGAGGAGACTTTGCAGCTAAACTTAAAAGTGGCAATATTCTGAAGCAACTGCCCCAAAACAACATTGTCCGGAGGGCCTATGAGCTAGCCAAGGGCGATGTTTCCAAAGACTGGTCTCACCACTCAGCCGATGTGATAACCGTTTGGACGGCGGTGCGCGGAACGGCCCCTTATTTTAAGGAGACCACAATGGGTTATAACGAGATAGACCAGTATGGGCGAAATACCTGGAAAACAAACCGGGATCAGCCCAACCACAGTTACATTTCTGATTTAAAAGAAGGAGTTGAGCCGGAACAGGTGATAGAAGCATTTGACGCAGTACTGTCGCGGCTTTCGGTTACAGGTCTGAAATAGGCGGCTTAAGAAAAGACCTTTCGCAGATAATCATACTAGATGCAACGTTTTATTACAATCAAAAAAAGCATGAAGAAATCATCTAAATTAATACTGGTGTTGTTAGTTGGGGTGCTGGGTACTGTCATTGCCTTCGCATTTGGCCAGAAAGCTAAAGTGCCGGTGAAAAGTGCCATGCAAACTGTGCAGACGCACTTAACAAATATGACCCGAACCAACACCGACCTAACCCGCTACCCCCGTTCCACTGCCAAAGACGGAACCCTGGCCACCGTTACATCCGACGACTGGACGAGCGGCTTCTTCCCGGGCTCGCTCTGGTACATGTACGAGTACACCAACGACAAAAAATGGGAAACGCTTGCCCGTGAATGGACTGCCGGCCTTGAGCAGGAGCAGTTCAACAAAACGACCCACGACCTGGGCTTTATGCTCTATTGCAGCTTCGGCAACGGCTACCGCCTCACCAAAGATCCCAAGTACAGAGATATTCTGATTGAAGGCTCCAACTCCCTGATGTCGAGGTTCGACGAAAGAACCGGCGCTATCCGCTCCTGGGACTTTTTTCGGGATGTGTGGCAGTTTCCGGTGATTATAGATAACATGATGAACCTGGAGATGCTGTACTGGGCCTCTAAAGAAACCGGCAATCCGGCTTACGCTAAGGTAGCCACCACGCACGCCATCACAACACTGGAGAACCATTTCCGGCCAGACTACAGCAGCTACCACGTTATTGATTATGATACGCTGAGCGGCAAAGCACGAGCCAAGCAAACCCACCAGGGCCATGCCGACGCCTCTTCCTGGGCCCGTGGACAGGCCTGGGGCCTGTACGGGTTTACGGTTGCCTACCGAGAAACAAAAGATGATCGTTTCCTGAAGCAGGCGCAGGGTATCGCCGATTTCTTTATCAACCACAAAAACCTGCCATCCGACAAAATACCGTACTGGGATTTTGATGCGCCGTCGCGCCCCGACCTGCCACGAGATGCCTCTGCGGCTGCCGTAGCAGCCTCTGGTCTGCTGGAATTAAGCGGCTATTCGGGCGCAAAGGGGGAGGCCTACAAAAAAGCGGCTTCGCAGATGCTGGCCAGTTTAGCCTCGCCTGCCTACCTGGCCAAACCCAATACCAACAACAACTTCGTGCTGATGCACTCCACAGGGCATATGCCAGGTAAGTCAGAGATTGATGTGCCTATAAACTACGCCGACTATTATTTTATTGAAGGCATGGTAAGGTTGGAGCAGATGAACAAAGAAAAAAAGGCGGCTAAGTAAGGCAGTGCAACTGTTGGTTTGGGGTGGCGCCTCAGCAGCAGCAGCAGCAGCAGCAGCAGTGCAACCGTCTGGAGGGCAGTTTCTATTCAAATAATCTGCTGTCAGGCAATTGTTGGAATAAAATTGCCCTTCCGGAGGCAGCTGCATAACATCAGCCGAATAATTGAAACTGGCCTACCGCAGCTTTCTGGTTATAAAAGGCAACTGGAAAATCTAATCCGACAGAGAAAAACTATAGTTAGCATACCATTACCTACAGGCTTAAAAGGTTTCCTGAGCAGGCGCTTTCTGCTAATAGGAATGTCGGAATAAATTAAAAAGTATACTCATTAGGTTGATAATTGCCATTATTTTGGCAGTTCAGGAATGTCTGGTGGCGCAGTATTTTAATGTCATAAAAACAATTAATTCAATACATTTATAAACGAGCCGGTCACGCAGTCAGAAGTAGAACTGGAGCAGCCGGAATGATTAATTCTCACCTACTCATTTGCAAGTTACTATGCACGGAAAAATTCTGGTAGTTGGCAGCTCCAACACTGATATGGTTATTAAAGCCGCGAAATTCCCATTGCCTGGCGAGACGGTGCTGGGGGGGAAGTTCTTCATGAACCCTGGGGGCAAAGGAGCCAACCAGGCTATCTCGGCAGCCCGCCTGGGAGGCAATGTTACTTTTATCGCCAAAGTCGGCAACGATATTTTCGGGCGTCAGGCCCTGCGGCAGTTCCGGCAGGAGTCGATCAACGACAAGTACATAACCATAGATGCCGATCACCCATCGGGTGTTGCCCTTATTAATGTAGACAAGAAAGGCGAAAACCGCATCTCGGTGGCCCCGGGCTCCAACGGGCAGCTCAGGCCTGTAGATATTGAGGCAGCGATGGGGCTGGTGGAGAGTGACACGCTGGTGCTGCTGCAGCTTGAGATCCCGCTGCCGACCGTAGAGCACGTGGTGCGGGAAAGTTACAACAAGGGGCTGCGGGTGCTGCTGAACCCGGCACCGGCTCTAACGTTGCCGCCCGATCTGTTCTCGCACCTCTACCTGATTACGCCAAACGAAAACGAAGCTGAACTGCTGTCAGGAGTCCGGGTAACCGACACGGAAAGCGCACGCCGGGCTGCCAGCAAGCTGCAGGAAAAGGGAGTGCCCAACGTTATCATTACGCTGGGAGCCCGAGGCGCTTACCTCCACACGGCCACTATTTCGGAGCTGATTCCTGCCCCTGAGGTAGAGGCTTTAGACACAACCGCAGCCGGCGACTGCTTTAACGGTGCCCTGGCAGTGGCGCTGGCCGAGGACCAGCCCCTGGCTCAGGCCGTGGCTTTTGCCTGTAAGGCTGCTTCCATTTCTGTTACCCGCCTGGGCGCCCAAACCTCTATTCCTTACCGCAGAGAAGTGGAGGTAGCCACCGTGCTCGATGCAGACAATCAGGCAAGCGTAGTAAGTTCAGCCCCATAGCAGGCCTTGCTGCCAAACCAATATGGAGGCCCGGAAGCAAACGCTGAAAAACTGCAGCAGCAGCAGCAGCAGCAGCAGCTCCGGAAGGCCATTTTTATTTGAATAATCTGGTTGTTGCGTGTTAGCAGGCTGCCCTGGAGATTCGATCAAAATCAACGCAGCCTCTGATTTTAGCTGTAGCAATTTCTGATCCTGGAGCTCCCTTATTCCATACCATTCACCTTATTTGCATAATGAAAAAATCTTTGTTGCCGGTTTTACTTTTAACCACTATCTGCTGCCTGGCTATCGGGAAGCAAAGCTCTTTTGCGCAGAAAAAAGTTAATCAGAGCAGGATTTACCACAAGGGTTGGATTGATTTTAACAAAAACGGCATAAAAGACCTTTTTGAGGACGCCTCACAACCCATTGATAAACGGGTAGAAGACCTGCTCGGGCAAATGACCCTGGAGGAGAAAACAAACCAGTCGGCCACCCTCTACGGTTTTGGCAGAGTATTGAAAGACGAACTCCCAACCCCCGCCTGGAAAAACGAAATCTGGAAAGACGGCATCGCCAACATAGATGAGCACCTCAACAGCCTCGCTTATCATCCGCGGGCGCAGAGCCAGCACTCTTATCCTTTCAGCAAGCATGCCTCTGCCATAAATACCGTGCAGAAATGGTTTGTGGAGGAAACCCGCCTGGGCATTCCGGTTGATTTCACGAATGAGGGTATCCACGGCCTTTGCCACGACAGAGCCACGCCCTTATGCGCGCCCATCGGCATAGGCAGTACCTGGAACAAGAGCCTAGTGCTGCAGGCAGGCCACATTGTTGGCCGCGAGGCAAAAGCGCTGGGTTACACCAATGTGTATGCGCCTATTCTGGACCCCGCCCGCGACCCGCGCTGGGGCCGTGTGGTAGAATGCTATGGCGAAGATCCCTTTCTTATTGCTGAACTGGGCAAGCAAATGGTCACCGGCATCCAAAGCGAAGGAGTCGCCTCCACGCTGAAGCACTACGCCGTGTACAGCGTGCCTAAAGGCGGTCGCGACGGCAATGCCCGCACCGACCCGCATGTGGCGCCCCGCGAAATGCACCAGCTGTATCTCTACCCCTTTAGAAGGGTGGTGCAGGAGGCCAGGCCGCTGGGCATAATGAGCAGTTACAACGACTGGGACGGCATTCCGGTGTCAGGCAGCCACTACTTTTTGCGGGAGCTGCTGCGCGAGCAGTATGGCTTTACCGGTTACGTGGTGTCTGATAGCGAGGCCGTGGAGTTTATTGCCTCTAAACACCGTGTAGCAGCAGATTTTAAAGGAGCAATTGAGCAATCGGTAAATGCGGGGCTTAATGTCTGGACGAATTTCAGAACACCGGAGACTTATATCCGCAACCTGCGTGAATCGGTGAAAGAGGGGAAGGTGCCGATGGAGACGCTGGACCAGAATGTACGGGAGGTGCTACGCGTGAAGTTTCAGCTGGGTTTGTTTGACCAGCCGTACGTGCAGAACCCTAAGCTGGCCGATAAAGTGGTGTATAACCAAGCTGCCGAAGAGTTTGCCCTGCAGCTCAACCGTGAATCGCTGGTGCTGCTGAAAAATACCGACAACACGCTGCCCTTAGACAAAAACAAGAAAAGCAGGATACTGATAACCGGCCCGCTTGCCGCCGAGACAAAATATACGATCAGCAGGTACGGGCCCTCTAACCACCAGAGCATTTCGGTGCTGGATGGCCTGAAGCAGTACCAGTCGGAGCAACTGCAGTTCGATTATGCCAAAGGCTGTGACATCGTAAACGAGGGCTGGCCAAACACAGAGCTGCTGCCTCAGCCCCTGAACCAGAAGGAGCAGCAGCAGATAGCCGAGGCAGTAGCAAAGGCAAAGGAGTCGGATGTGATTATTGCCGTGGTAGGCGAAGACGAGGAGCGGGTTGGCGAGAGCCTGAGCAGAACCAGTTTAGACCTGCCGGGCCATCAGGAGCGGTTGCTGCAGGCGCTGCACGCCACCGGAAAGCCTGTTGTCGTTATCCTGATTAACGGGCGCCCGCTTACCATTAACTGGGCCGATGCACATTTGCCGGCCATTCTGGAGGCCTGGTTCCCCGGCCCATCGGCAGGAAGAGCCATAGCAGAGGCTGTTTTCGGCGACTACAACCCGGGTGGTAAATTACCAGTTACGTTCCCCAAATCAACAGGCCAGCTGGAGCTGAACTTTCCATTCAAACCGGGTTCACATGCCGACCAGCCCTCCTCCGGAGATAACGGTTTTGGGAAAACACGGGTCAATGGCCCCTTGTATCCCTTCGGGCATGGCCTCAGCTATACCACCTTCGAGTATGGCAAGCTCGTGATAAGCCCGGCTAACGAAGGGGCTGCCGGCGAAATGGAGGTGCAGGCATGGGTGAAAAATACCGGCAGCGTGAAAGGCGACGAAGTGGTGCAACTCTACATAAAGGATAAACTGAGCAGCGTTACGACCTACGAAAGCCAGCTGCGCGGATTTGAGCGGGTAATGCTGGCCCCAGGCGAAAGCAAAACCGTCACGTTCCGGCTGCGCCCCGACGATTTATCACTGTACGACCGCAACATGAACTGGGTAGTAGAGCCAGGCGATTTCGAAGTTCGGGTAGGAAGTTCCTCCCAGGACATCAGGCTGAAAGGCGATTTCACCATAACTGAAGAAATATCCAAAGCGATTTTACCAGAATAAAATCAGCAGCAGCAGCGGAAAGCTCCGGAAGGCTGTTTTGATTAGAATAATCTGATGAAGGTGCTGATGGGCTAAAGGGTAAACAGAAGATTCAGCACTTGCCGGATCATAAATTCAGAGGTCTGGAGAGACACACTCAAAAGGCCCTCTTTATGCAAATAGTTTATGGCCGCTTGTGCCTACTTGTATGGCCTGTGCCTGTCGCCGCACCCGAAAAATTTAAATGTAATTAGTTATCCTCCTTATTTAACTTTAGTTGTAATGAAAAAGAACAATTTGCTTTTCCTCCTCCTTGTCCTGCTTGGTTTCTCCTGTGCGTCAGCAGAACAAGAAGGGCAGCAGGGACTGCCGGCCTTACAGGTGTCGGGCAATGTTTTTACGAACAGTACCGGGCAGACCGTAAGGCTGGAGGGCGTGAGTTTTGCCGACCCTGACAAGCTGGAGAGCGAGGGGCAATGGAACCGCGAGTTTTTCCAGGAGGCCAGCAACTGGGGCTGCAACGTAGTGCGGTTTGCCATACACCCGGGTGCGTGGCGCAAGCGTGGCCCCGAGAATTATGTGGCGCTGCTGGACAAGGGCATGCAGTGGGCAACAGAAACCAACATGTATGTTATCCTGGACTGGCACTCTATCGGTAACCTGGTAGAGGGTAAATACCCGTCTGCCAACTATGCCACCACCTGGGAGGAGACGGTCGATTTCTGGAAAATGATGGCGGAAAGATACAAGGGCAATACAACAGCCGCCCTCTTCGAGCTGTATAACGAGCCCACCGCCGACAAAGGCGAATTGTCCTGGGATACCTGGAAACCCGTAATGGAGAAACTTATCTCCGAAATCAAAACCGTTGACGACCAGAAAATATTTCTGGTGGCTGGCATGGATTGGGCTTACCTGCTCGACGAAGTTATTGAGAAGCCGATAGACCATGCCAATGTGGCTTATGTAACGCACCCTTACCCGCAAAAAAGATCGCAGCCTTGGGAGAGCAAGTGGGAGGCAGACTGGGGCAAGGTAGCCGACCATTACCCGATTGTGGCAACTGAGTTTGGTTTTGTGGGCGAAGGGGAGCGTGGGGAGCACATACCCGTTGTCGGCGATGAGGTTTACGCGGAAGCCATCATCAATTATTTCGATAAAAAAGGAGTGTCTTACACGGTTTGGTGTTTCGATCCGTCCTGGTCGCCAGCCATGCTCGAGGACTTTAACTTTACCCCGTCGCGGCAGGGTCGTTTCTTCAAAAAGGTGTTGCAGCGAAATTTGTAATCCGGCTTTCAGCAAGAATCGGGGCAGAAAATGCTTTCCTGAATAAATAAAGAAGCAACTCTTTCCCGGCTATAATTTTTGAATAGCTGACATTATGCTGCCAGCGATGCTTTAAAAGCAGCAGCAGCAGCAGCAGCAGCAATTTGCCTGGAGGTACTATTTGATTAGAATAATTGCGTAACATCAGTTCTTCTGCTCAAATAGTGCCTCCAACGGTTGCTGCCGCATCTTCAGATCCATAAAAATAAACTATTCAGTTATCTAAAAGCGCCAACAGCCCTCTGGCTGCTGCTGCTGCGTAACATCAGTAATAATACCATCTGGTAAAAAGGAGGTTCCATATTTCTTTCGCTAAATAGAGAATACCCTACAGGAGCCACAGGGCAGATGAGGTTGCCCGGTGCACCGATTGACGATTTTTTGTTTGAGCGTTCAGCGAGTGGGGGAAGGGGCCCTCGACAAACAAAATCGTCTTGATTTTTTTGGTTCTTTTTGTATCAAGACAAAAAGAACAAAGACATGGGCAATAAAATAAGCTGCTGCAGCTGTCAAAGCTCAAAGGCGGCTATTCTAACTTAAACTCCTGAACCATTGCCTTAGGCTCTCGCCCACAAGATCCCTCCTGGATGACAAAAGGAGGCTATAGGGTGAGAGTATGGAAGAAGCTAAATACGATTTGATATAAGTATGCCCAGACATTGTTTCACACTTGATTTAAAAGAAGACCCTGCCTTAATTTCGGAGTATGAGCAGCACCACAGCGCCGTATGGCCCGAGATCCTGGAAAGCATACAGGAGGCAGGCATCCGCCAGATGGACATATACCGATGGGGCAACCGCCTGTTTATGATCATGGAGGTAGAAGAAGATTTCAGTTTTGAGCGGAAAAACGAGCTGGATGCCGCCAACCCCAAGGTGCAGGAGTGGGAGAAGCTGATGTGGAAATACCAGCAGGCCTTGCCCGGCACAAAACCCGGAGAAAAGTGGCAGCCGATGGCCAAATTATTCAGCTTAAACGGCTAAGGAGCCTGGCTATAAAATAGTTTAATGATAGAAACGACAGAAAACCTGCTTTAACTCCAAACCAGGGAGCATTCTCTGCTGTTCTCTTAAATTGCTGCCATTAGCTGACAACTATATTAGCACTCCTCCAATTCGATTTTTAGAAAGGTTTAATGCTCTTAAAGCAGCCAGCAAGCCTATCTGCCATAATTTCTAATTTTGAAATTCTAATTTTTAATCTGGCCAAGCACTATTGTCATATCAGAAAAACATGCTTTCAAAACAGTTAAGACAGACGGCCGCCTGGGGCCTAGCCGTCCTTTTCTCAGCCTCTTTCAGCTCCTGCCAGAAAGAAATCACCAGCCAGCCGTTTTTGGTAACGAATAAGCTGGACATAGCACGAACCACCGAAACCGTGGCCATTCCGATTGCCGAAGTGAGCGGGCTGGCCACCAAGTATGGCGCGCAGAACCTGCTGGTAAAAACCGCCGACACCGGTGAGGTGCTGGTGAGCCAGGCGATCGATACTGACGCTGACGGCACAATAGACGAAATCCTGTTCCAGGTAGACATGCAGCCCAACCAGCAAAAGAAGTTTGCCATTGTGGGGGCCGCCGATGCCGACGCCCAGCGCCCCGAAAGTAAGCTAACCACTTATTCGCGCTTCGTGCCCGAACGCACCGACGACTATACCTGGGAAAACGACCGTGTGGCTTTTAGAACCTACGGGCCGGTGGCGCAGCAGCTGGTGGAGCGGAACGAGCAGGGCGGCACCCTGACCAGCGGCATAGACGGTTGGCTGAAGCGTGTGGATTACCCGATCATCAACAAATGGTACCAGAACAACATCGACAGCCCCGGGGCTTACCACAAAGATACCGGCGAAGGTTACGACCCTTACCATGTGGGCCCCAGCCGGGGCATGGGTGGTATCGGGGTATGGGAGAACGACACGCTGCATGTGTCTAAAAACTTTGTCTCGTATAAGACCATTGCCGAGGGACCTATCCGCACAGTGTTCGAGCTCAGGTATGATCTCTGGCAGGCCAGTGGCCGCACCGTGTCCGAGACCAAGCGCATCAGCCTGGACCTGGGCGATAACCTGAGCCGCTACGAAGTGCTCCTGCAAAGCGACCAGCCGCTGCCAAACGCCACTATCGGCATTACGCTGCACGATGCAAAAGGAGAAGTAAAAGCTAACCAGGAGCAGGGCTGGTTCCGCTACTGGGAGCCCATAGACGGATCGGAACTGGGGGTAGGTGTGGTTGTGGATCCGGCAGTGGTGCAGGAGTATTTGGAACACCGAGTGCAGGCGCAAGACCAAAGCCACTTGTTGGTGCTTACTACGCCGCAGCAAAACAAGCTCACCTATTACGCCGGCTTTGGCTGGCTAAAAAGCGGGCAGTTTAGCTCCGCTGCCGAATGGGACGCTTACCTGGCTGACTTCGCCAAACGCATGGCCTCGCCGCTGGAAGTAAAATTTTAGGAAGACTTTTTGTTGTGGTAGCTGAAAACTGCCCCTGATTCGCCTGGCCGTTGTGCTGGTGAATCAGGGGCAGTTTTCTGTTTATGGCCATTTGAAATAAGGAGTTAGCCATTGCCTTAGGCTCTCGCCCACAGGATCCTTGTCAGGATGACAAAATGGGAGAGGCGTGGTGAAAGTATGCCAGGAACTAATAACGATTTGGCAAAGTATCCTACAGCAGCAGCAGCAGCAGCAGCAGCAGCAGCAGCAGCGGAACACGCCGGAGGGCCAAAACCATTCAAATAATTTAGTCCAGGCCTGGCGCTGAAGCTGGAATACTGCCTGCTGCCACCTATCTTACACCACCAGCGCCTTTTTCTCCTCTTCCGTTAATTGCCGGAACCTGAGCACCGCCATGGCCGAAATTAGCAGCAGCAGTGCCGCTACCCAATATACCCAAACCGGAATAGGAACCGGATCTCCGGCTGCGTACGAGTGCAGGCCCGAGAGATAATAGTTAACGCCAAACGAGGTCATGATAATAGAAGAGAAAGCCCACAGGCTGGCCAGGTTGAAGAGGAGTGCGTTTTTGAAGGCCGGGATCAGGCGCAGGTGCAGCACAAAGGCGTACACGATAATGGAGATCAGCGCCCAGGTCTCTTTCGGGTCCCAGGCCCAGTAGCGGCCCCAGCTCTCGTTGGCCCACACGCCACCCAGAAAAGTGCCCACCGTGAGCAGAAACAGGCCAATGGTAATAGACACTTCGTTGACGATATTCAGCTCCTGCATGCTCACCCACCATTTGTTTTTTGGTGCGGCAGGCTTAAATATCATAAGCGCCAGGCTCAGCAAAGCCAGTATGGCGGCCAGCGCCAGCGGGGCATAGCCGCTCACAATGATAGCCACATGTATCTTCAGCCAGTAGGAGTGCAGCACAGGCATCAGGTTTGTGATTTCGGGGTTGAGCCAATCCAGGAAGCCTACAAACAGTAAGGTGCCTGAGAAGAGCAGGCTCAGCGGAACGGTGAATTTCGATTTGCCGGAGAAAAGCAAACCAAACAGGAGCACCCCCCAGGCCACGAACACCAGCATCTCAAAGCCATCGCTCCAGGGCGGGTGTTTGGCAATGTACCACCTGATGCCGAGGTGGAAAGTGAAAACAACAAAACCCAGCCAGCTTAGCACCTTTCCGGCACTCCAGGCGAATTGGATCGGTCTTGCCTCCTTAAATAACATGGTAATGCCAATAATCAGCATAAAAGCGCCTACTAACCAGAAAGGGCCAAAGAGCTTATTGCCAAGGTTGAGGCGGTTGTAGAGCAGTTCGGCCTCGATCAGGTCATCGGACGGGTACACCTTGGTGCCTGCCTTTTGCTGGAACAGGTGCATGTATCCTAAGGCTTCGTCTGCCTCTTTCCAGTTACCTTCTGCAATGCCTTTCTGCAGCCCTGCCAGGTAAAAGGACGTTATGTTACGCACAAACATGGCATCGTCTTCTGCAAAGCCCTGCTGCGATTGCTGGCTTGTAAACCAGGTGTTGTTATCGTCGAGCTTGTTAGGGAAAATCCGCAGAAAATCGCCCGTGATGATGGCATAGAAAATATTGAAGCGCTCATCTGTCTTAAGCAGTTCCTTGTGCCCCTCGTTTCTTTCTGATGGCTTGAGTAAGTTAGCTTCTTCCACGAGTTCGTGGAGGAGGTAGTCGCCATCATCATTTATAAAATCCCTGAAGCTGAGCTTCTCCTGCGGTTCCTGCCCCAAGGCCGCAAAGGCACGGTGCGACTTCTCCTTGTCGATCTTGATAACTGGCAGGTCGCTTAACGTAACCGGGTCCAGTTGCACGGCCAGCAAAAATTGCTCAGAGCTTAGCCTGACCTCACCAGAATCGGTCGGAATATCGATATACGATCGGCCATTCAGCTTCCGGACGATTTCGTTGGCCAGCGTGTTGAGCGGTTTCATGCGGCCGTCGAGGTCCTGTACGATCAGTTTTCCGTAGGCAGAGGCTTTTTCGGCAGGCACGATGGGCAGGTTGACCTGTGCCTGCGCCTGCAACCCGGCAAGGAGGCACAAAGCGATGATGGCAGTGGTCTTAACTTTGGGTGCCGCCGCTTTTTTGCGGATAGTGCCCAGTTTCTTGTTCAGGAGCTGGAAGCGGCTGCCTTTCGCAAACAGGGTGAGGAGCATCCCCAGGGTCAGCAGGAAGTAACCCAGGTAGGTGAGGTAGGTGCCGGGCCTGTCCTGGTTAATGGAAAGAATGGTGCCTTTCTCGTCGGTGTCAAAAGACGACTGGTAGAAACGGTAGCCTTTGTAGTCGAGCACATTGTTCATAAAAATGCGGTACGGGAATTCAGTTTCAGCGTCCTGTACCGTTACTTCGCTGGCGTAGCTGGCCGGGCTCTGGCTGCCCGGGTAACGTTCCAGTTCAAAGGCTCTCAGGTGCAGGCTAAACGGCAAGGTCTCCGCCCGCGGCCCATAGGTAAGGGAGTAGTTTTGCCCGTTGTAGGTAAACGGGTGCCAGGCCGGGTTAAAGCGCACCAGCTTCACATAGGTTTCTGTTACCGGCTGGTCGTGCTGGTCGGTCACTTTCATTTTTACCACACTCGGCAGGTCTTTGGCCAGCTTTTCGTCCTGTTCTCGCTTAAACGTCAGGGTAGCGTCTTCCTTTATCGATTTAACAATAAAGGCACCGCCATCCCACTGGTAGAGCGACCGGAGTTGCAGGGGCTGTGTGGCACCTGCATGCACCACGCCAATTTTCTGGGTGGCCATTTCCATTACCTGCAGGTGCACATCGGTGTGGATCTGCCAGGTACTGTCTGTTTTGAACAGGCGGATAGGGCTTGCGGCCTCTTTGGCAGTTCCCAGCGACACCGTGCCCATGGGCAGGGTGTCGCCTTGGGTAATCAGAAAATCCTCTCTTCCGCCACCAATGGCCATGGCCAGGTCGAAGTAGGTTTCGTTGCCAGGCTCAAACTCCTGGCGTGCACCGGTTATGTAAGCTTCAAAAGTAACCTTAAAGTCCGGCTCGTTGAAACTCGCCTGAATACTCTTTGGTTTGAAATTGTGGCTGATAAGCGTAAGCGGCTGCTCAAAGCGCTTTGGCTGCGCATCGTTCAGTTGCTTTACCTGCAGGTAATGCGCTGTCGTATAAAAAGTGTTTTCGGTGCTTCCCTCTCTTATATGGATGATTCCTTCTTTGCTGAAATATCGGGTAACCCCAGCCCCTAACAAGATCATCACGAAAGCAATATGGAACAGACCCACCGGCCACCTGTTCCGGTGAAACAGTTTGTACTTTCCGATATGGCTCAGAAAGTTAATCCCAAGCCAGAACATGATGATCTCGAACCACCAGGCATCATACACCAATCCTCTTGCCACGGCTGTGCCGTGGTCGTTTTCTATAAAAGTGGCTGCCGCCATAGACACGGCATAGGCAATCAACAACACCAACGTCACCCTGGTCGAAACCAAACTCGCTAAATACTTCATGCTGCTACTGTAGGTAGTTTACTTGTTTCTTGGCTTCGCGGACTTTGCCTTCTTTCAGCCACTTGGGTACTACCTGCTCCAGAAAATCTGCTTTGGCCAGCTTCTCTTTTTCCAGATCAATGCCGATATAGGCCTGCAGGGCCGATTTGCTGTTCAGGTCAGGCATCTCCACGGGTTTGTTGTGGCCTAAAGCTGCCAGCACGCGGGCCAGCTTAATTCTAGTGTCCTGTATAATGGAGGAGCCGGTGTTGATAATACGGCTCGACTCGAGGGGGGCATGGAAGCCGGCACCGTGCGAGGCGGCCACAAAGTCCCAGCGCCACTGGGCATGCCGGATGCCGGTCAGGATGTCTTTCATCTGCGCTTCGGTGGCGCCTAGCTGCCAGGCCTTTTCTGCCTCCAGGTGAGCCATGGCAATTTGCTTCTGCAGTTTCATGGTGCCTTCTTTTACCTTGCCCTGCCGCTCATACACATCCGAAACCAGGTCCGATACTTTTTCGCGGTGGCATACAAAGCAGGAGTTCTCCACATTACTCAGCGGCGAGCCAATGTGGTGGTCGGTAAATTTCTGGCCACCCTCTGTGCGGTACGGCATGTGGCAGTCGGCGCACGATACGCCTCTTTTGGCATGCGCGCCCATCGAGTAAATTTCGTGGTCGGGGTGCTGTGCTTTCAGCATTTTGGCTTTGCTTAAGGGGTGTACCCAGTCGGCAAAATCGATGTTGTCGTAATAGGCCTCCATCGAGTCTACGGTCATGCCGTCTTTCCAGGGGAAGGTCAGGTAATTGGCGCCGGGTTTGTCGGCTATGGTTTTATCGAAGTAGTATTCTACGTGGCACTGGGCGCACACCAGCGAGCGCATCTCCTGGTGGGAGGCCTGGTTTACATCTTTCCCCATGGCCTGAAAGGCCTCGATAAGGGCTGGCCTGGTAATGGTCAGGTTCATGGTTTTAGGGTTGTGGCAGTCGGCACAGCCAATGGGGTTTATTACCTCGCTGCCCAGGTCCGACAGTTTCTGGCTATAAAACTCCGTTACGCCTATCTCGCTCATCAGGCGTGGCACATCGGGGCTTTTGCAGGTCCAGCAGGTGCTGGGCATCACGCCTGCGCCGGGCTCCATGGGCGCGCCAATCCGCACCGAGCTCAACACATCGCGTACGGCATGGTTGTGGCCTCTGGGCTGGTTGTAGCCTTTGCTGAAGGCATAACCGGCCCATAGTATGATCATTTCAGGCTGCTCCTCCAGCGCATCCCTGAATCCGCTGGTGTTGTATTTGCTTTTGAAAGTAGTGTCCTGCGTTTTCTGGTACGATTGGTATTGGCGCGGATAGTTGAGGCCCCAGAGCGTGTCGCGTGGCTCTATGCCCTCAATTTCTACTTTGGGCTGGTAGGCAAATCGTGCCTCTGTTTTTCTATCCATGATGGAGTAGGCCAGCATAGCCAGTAAAAAAACCACTAACACGGTCGTAATAAAGAGTAACCAGTTTTTCATGTTGCTGTTATTTTCGTTGTGCTGCTTGTTTCGTTTTTTCTTCCTGCATCGACTTTTTAAGCCAGGCAGGAATAATTTCTAAGTCGGGTGGGGCATGGGCGCGGATGGGCTCTATCTGGTGACCTACCGACGAGAGGCTTTTGACCCGGCCATGCGGCACTTCGCGGTGGCACTCCCAGCAGGTGCGGTCAGTTCTGGAGGCATGGTGGTCTTCTACAAAAGAGGCCATCTTGGCGTCTGTCACCTGCGAGGTATGGCAGCGGACGCAGTTATCCTGAATCACTTCGATAGAGGGGCCGCGGGCTTTGATTACCTGCGGCTCTGCCCTGATCGTGAAGATGGAGGCATGGTACAGGCCATCCTTGGCTTTAAAATAATACTGGTTAAATATGTTGTTGTGCGGCACGTGGCAATCGTTGCAACTGGCTACTTCCCGGTGGGAACTGTGGTTCCAGGTGATGTATTGGGGCGTCATCAGATGGCAGTTTACGCAGGCCTGCGGATCGTCTGAAAGATAGGAGGCTGCATTGCTGAGTTTCAATACATAAAGGCCTAACCCGAAGAAAGTGGCCACCATCACGATAGCCGCCGGTCTCCATTTTTTGGGTGGGATTAAGTTGTATTTGAAAAGAAACCGCTTCAGCTTGTTGAATTTAGCCATTCGTTAAATTTTAGGGGCCGAAAATGAATTTTAGACTAAAATTTAATGGTATTGGATTGGAATTGTACTCTTTACTACGGGTACAGGTTTCAACCTTTGTGAGGTGCCCAAAAGCTGGCATTCTGTAATGCTATTATTGAATATCGTTTCTGCCACACAGGGCCTGCGACTTAAATTCAGGGATCATAACCTGCATTATCCTGACGAAAACGACCCACGTAGCACGACATTTTATTATGGGTCTAATAGGGGATGCAAATTCCGATTAGCCGTATCGCTATTTATAAATCCTGCCTAAAATCTCCTGGTAAAAGTCAATCATATTTATGTGAAAACAAATGACAACAGTCAGTTGTTTTGTCTCTTTGCGGCGGTATGCCTCACTTTAGCTGCGACTTTAACCACGCCATCGATTCCTGGTTGGTTTCCTCAAATCGCCAGTGGCCCGAAATGGGCGTAATGGCGATGGTTTTGGGAGCTTTTACAGCATTAATGGCGGCATAGACAGAAGTAGGCGGGCAGGTGTTGTCGTTGTAGCCCCAGGAGTAAAAGCCCGGCACTGTTAGCTGCTTTGCGAAATTTACCACATCGTAATAACTGATGGTGTTTAGTTTGGCAGGCGTGTTGGTAGAAGCTTGCTGCCGGGGGCTCAGCAAGTGTGGCCAGCCGCCTGCTCGCCCGTGCAGGTAACCGGTCATGTCAGATAGGGCAGGGTAGAAGGAGGCCAGGGCGATAACTCTTTTGTCGAGCGCGGCTGTGACAATAGCCAGGGCGCCACCCTGGCTCCCGCCGGTAACCAACACGTTTTTCCCGTCGAACTCCGGCAGGCTGCTCAGGAAATCGATGGCCCGCACACAGCCCAGATACACCCGTTTGTAATAGTAATTGTCTTTATCGTCGAGCTTGTTGAGCCAGTAGTCGCCGAAGGCGGTGCTGATGCTTTTGTAGGTACCGGCATCCAGTTCCGGCGACAAACCATGTATTTCGGTGCTGAAACTGATAAAGCCTTGTTCCGCATAACCCGTGTACGGACTCATGGGTTTGATGCCGGCTCCCGGAGGCGAGAAAAGAACGGGGTACTTGCCCGGGGCTTTGGGTGTGCACAGGTAGCCGTAGAGGCGCTGCCCTTTCTGGTAGTTCTGCAGGCTCACCAGGTACACATTTACCGTGGCGGTGGAGTGGGCGGGCAGGTGTGTGAGCACCGGGTCGGCAGGCACTTTGGCGGCCTCGGCTTTTGCCTTCTGCCAGAAATCTGCGAAGTCGGCTGGCAAAGGAATCGTGGGGGCGATCTTTTCGGGTGCATAGCCAACCTTTACCATGTTGCTGTAGGTCTTGCCATTGAGCTCCGTTCTGACCACCAGCTGCCTGAAGCCCGGTTGCCTGCTGGTGCCTAGGTCTATTTTGCCGGTGCCTTTCTTCAGGGTTAGCTGGCCGGTTTTATCGGGTGGCATTAGTTCCGGGCCGACCTCATACCTGATAATGGCATCTTCCCGGGGTACCCCAAACTGCAGGATACTTACCGTTACCGTAGCTTTCTGGCCGGTAAGGTAATTCCAGTCTTTAGCGTCGGGTGTCAGCAGGATATCTACCAGTTTTATGGGAGCAGGCGAGTTTTGAGCAACAGCCTGCGTACAGCATATATAGCAGCACAGGAAAGAAAATATAAAAAAGTTGTATTTCATAGCAATAGAGCTTCTTCTGTCTGGTTAAAGGTATTGGTCGGCCTGGCAAGGCACCGGATTTGTAAATATAGTATTTTTACATTCTATGCCAAACCAAACAAAGGGCAAGTGTTTTTGCAGCAAAAAACCATAGAAAGGTTATAAGATGGCGGGCGGCTCCTGATCTGCATCCAGGGGCTGCCATAGCAGCAGCAGAGGGCCAGAATGGCTCAGGAGGTCACTTTTTATTAGAATAATTGGAGTGCGTATCATATTATGTGGTATTAATATAGTAATCCTACCGTACAGAGTTCCACCTGTCTTAACTGCTGCTTTTTCCAGGGCCCTTATACTTTCTTGTGGTATGGTGGAAGTCTTAGCGCTCACGGCTGGGGAAGGGGCCCTCTCTAAGCGAGGCCCCGTCCCTGGCCATCGGCGCTGTGTTCGCTCCTGCCAGGGGTGCAGGGGCCCCTTTTAGACTCGCTCTCGCGCAGGCTGCCTGCGGCACCGAACCTCTCAAATAGAGGGCCCCTTCCCCCGGCGCCTTAAGCCAGGGACTGGGATTTTTTAGATAGCTTTCGCTAATGCCGGGTAATGGTCAGGGAAGTTAGTAATGGCGATAGCACGAAACACATACTCTATTAAGTAGCCCGGCCTGGCAGGTGGGTAGAAACGGGTGATAACATGGGCTATATTTTGCCTTAGTATTTTACAGGTGAGGATAACGGACATCCTGTAAATTTAGAGAACGAAGCTGCTGGCTGGTTGCAAAAGGCTGGTGCCGGTTCGGCTTTTAAGAGAGCCCCGAATTGTTTTCCCTCATCCTTTTTGCCCTGGTTCTTTAGGTTAATCCGGGTAGGTTCTGTCTTAAGGGATGGCATAAACAGCAGTAAAAACATGAGTAGTATCATCTTTAATTCAGGCAGGTATGAGTTTTTTATGTCCTAAAAAATATTATCTTTACATACACCAATTTTGTAGCTATGAAATGGTCCTTTGTCATTCAGCAAAAATTAAAGATCGCCGGCTTGCTCGGAGGTCTGATAGTGATGGTCCTGCTGGCGAACTTTATGTGGAAAAAGCACATGGGCAGCATGAACAAATCTTTCGCCTCTATTTATAACGATCGCCTGATTCCTGCTACCGACATAGTGTACCTGACGGAGCACTTATACAACAAACGGCTGTTGCTGGAGCACTACCTGCTGGTTACCAAACTGGAGCCGCAAATGGAACTGACAAAGCAGATGCAATGGCACAACCGCCAGGTAGATTCGCTGATAAGCAATTTTGAAAAGACTTATCTCATCGATCAGGAGTCCAGGAGTTTGTCCGGGTTCAAAGCCAAAGTAAAAGAATACAAGGAGGTGGAAGGCGCGATACTGGCCCTAAGCCAGGCCGACAGCAGAGAAGCAGGCCTGGTTATGTTTGAGCATGAAGGGAAGGAAGTGTTTCAGCGCACCATTGCGCACCTGCACGAACTTACCAAGATCCAGTCGGAGGTAGGGAAGGAACTGATGGGGGATTCGGAACATATCATGTCCAGCAGCAGCATTCTGTCGAGCCTGGAGGTAGGGCTGGTCCTGGTAATCGGGCTCATTGTGCAGGTGCTGATTGCTTCCTCCAAGATGGTGAACATGAAAACCAAAAACTTTAACCTGAAGAAATTCAACCTTAATTAGCAAAAAGCTGCACCAGGCCTGAAATTATGGTAGCACCACTGGCTGCCTGGGTTTCCACTTTCGCTGAGATTCATATCCTAAAAAAGGGTGCTTCGGGCGTACTAGTGTGTACTGGATCAGCCTGATCCTGTTCACTATAAATTATGGGAATGAAAACATGCCTCCAGAGCCCCTGTTGCTGCCAAGGGCATGGTCGGCGGCAAGGACTGGGGCTGCTACGATATCATAACTGTCTGACCCAGGATTTTCAGGATTGAAGGAGAAGCAGAATTCCGGATTATTCCAATAAAATTGCCCCTCCGGAGCTCTGCTGCTTATAAAGCTGCACCTCCCAAACTAGTAGCTTTGCTATAATTTAACCAAAAAAGCTCCCGCCTCAGGCTAACCTGAAGTGGGAGCTTTTTTGTAGCTGCAGTTACAACTGGTGGTTTACTCTTTGTTCCAGGTAGGGCTCTGCCAGCCTTTTGGTTGCTGCGGCATGCTGTCCTTAAACCGGATATCGTCCGAGAGGTCACCTTCTATCTTGGTCACCACCTCGTTGCCGGGTACTTTAAACCGTACGTTCTCGAACAGGATGTTGCGCCCGTCGAGAATCTCGATAAGCGAATCCTGGGTTTGTACCTCTATGTTGCGGAAGGTGATGTCTTTGGCATCGCGGGCAATAATGAGGCCTTTGGCATTAACCTGCGCATTCTCGATCAGCAGGTTGGTCATAGGGGTTTCCGGTATGCCTTTGATCTTTACAAAGTGTGCTGCCTGCTCCACAATAATATCGCGGGCGAAGATGTTTTTGTAACTGGGGGTAAGGCGGTTGATCTCTCTGGCAGGCATACGGTCGGCCAGTTCGCCTACGTAGGTTCTGCTGCCGAGCATGTCCCAATGGAAGGCGTCGCCGCGCAGGTTCATCCGGATGCGCTCGTAATGCAGGTTCTCACCGCCTCCGCCTCTTGGCCGGCGTGTTTTAAAGCGAATGCCCACCCCAGTGTCGTCGAACACGCAGTCGTGCACATACAGGTTCCGGATCATGCCGGCCGTTTCGCTGCCAGTGGTAATACCGCCATGTCCTTCGCGTGCCAGGCAAAAACGCACCACCACATTTTCGGTAGGTTTGTTTACCCGCATGCCGTCTTCGGCCCGGCCTGCCTTCATCGTAAAGCAGTCGTCGCCACAGCTCAGGGTGCAGTATTCTATCAGCACATTTCTCGACGATTCAATGTCGATGCCGTCGCCGCGCGGAATGCCAACCGAGTTCACGGTTACGCCTCGTATAATCACACCGTCGCAATACACAGGCACAATGTTCCAGAATGGCGTGTTTTCGAGCGTGATGCCTTCTATGAAAACATCTTTGCAGTTGATGGGCGAAACAAACATGGGCAGAAAGATAAACTCGTCGTTATAGCCTTCGTACACGCGTTCCGACACCGGTTTGTCGTGGGGTACCACTTTTTCAATCACGTCTACCTCCATCACGCGATTTCTCAACTCGGAGTCTTTTGGCGGGCCCACCAGTTTACCTTTGCCGGTAACAGCAATGTTTTCCTGGCCGTTGGCATAAATGCAGGCTCCCAGCGACATGACTTCTATGCCTTCGTTGCGGGTAAACACGGCAGGCCGATAGTCTTTTATCTCCCCACTGAAGTGCAGCTCAGCCCCCTCTTCCAGGTGCAGGTTTACGTTGCTCTTCAGGCTGATGCGGCCTGTTTTCCAGATGCCGGCTGGTACGCGGGCGGTGCCGCCTCCTTTCTGATGCACTTCATCAATGGTGGCCTGTATCTCGGTGGTGGTGATACGGTCTTTTCTGGCTCCCCGCTCTGTTATGCTGATGGTAAGGTCGGGGAAGGTGGGCTTTTTGAACTGGGGCATGTCGAAAGGTGCCGTAACGGGCGCTATCGTGTCCGGCATCATGGCGGCCCCTACCTGGTCGATGGTGGGAACCCGGTCTGCCCAGGAACCGTCGGTAACTGCCGCAGCATCGTCGGCAGTTCTCTCCGTGGTGCCGGAGCATGCCGCTGCCAGCAAGCTGAGCAATAGGAAAGCAAAATGCCTCGTGCCCGAATTGGCTAAACTTTTAAATACAGGTAGTAGTGATGCTCCTGCCCGGGGTGCCTTTTTCATAATGTATAAGTTAAAAATCCGATTGCAAAGTAATGGAGAAACAGCTGTCCTGCTCCTGCGCTAAATAGCAAAACAAGCCAGCCAAAGGGCTGTTAATTCAGTGGCCTTTATGATTTCTGGCTTATGCCGTTGCTAATCGTTGCTGCCGGTTATGCTCTGTCCGTGCTTTCTGTAAGTTAGTGACTGCCAGTGCCAGATTTTGAAAAATCATTTGTTTTAGAGTATTTATATACAAAGAGGCAGCTCCACGGCGATACTTCTCATCTTACAGACAAAGGAATGCAAATTTTAAATTATTTACGAGTTATTCATTTTTTACTTACAAACATAGTATTTATAAATAAATAAAAAAAAGGGCAAATTTTCGAAATAAGCCCTATATTTACTCTCGCAAAAGTTTTAAGCAAATCAGCTTCAAGAGCAGCAGGAAGCAATTTTATCGGCTAAAGAACATGCAAATGCACATTAGCTAAAGTTGCTTGCCAGGTGTAAAAAAGACACCAGTTTTTCTTTAATCTGACCTTGCTAGGTTAAATTTAGTGTATGTTGCTTGTTATCAGCTGGTTATCGTATGTGGTATAAGGAAGGTAATCGAAGAAAAACTAATGGGGCCAGGTACACTTTTCAGCAGCAAAAGAGCGTTTTTCCAGATGAATCAGCTATACAAATGATAGTTTGAGGGTTGAGGCAGACCATGTTAAACACGGAAAACCTGCATCAGCCTGCATTTTTATTTTATACGAAAGGGTTCTGAAAGACCGGTTGTTAGCAGTAGAATGGGGAGGCGAAATGCGAAATAGTAAATTTAACAGATTTTTAAAGAGCAACTTTTAACGAACGCTAGTATAAATCATTAAAGGAGGTGATATGAGTAAAACACAATGAGTAGAAGAAGCCGGGAATGACGTAGGATGGTAACGCAATAAATGGAGCTGCCGGAATAATAAAGCTGCGATGCTCTGTCTCTACCTTACTTCAGGCCAATATATTTAAACTGCATTTTTAATCTTTACGGATGCGCACGGTATATAAAGCTGTACAGCTTTCTTTGGTTCAGCTAAATACATGCCAGGCAATCTGTTTTTATAAATGACCAATACACTTTTCTACAACTTTTAACTTATTCTAAATGAAAAACTCAATATCTAAAGAGTTGAGATTTATTCTCATACTTCCACTATTCTTCTTGTGTATCGCCGGGGCGTTTGCACAAAGCATGGTGGTGCGAGGGACAGTAGTTGACGAGACGAATACCGGCCTGCCCGGTGTTACCGTGATGGTGAAGGGAACCTCAACGGGAACAGCTACAGGGATAGACGGTGACTTTGAGTTGAATGTTCCTGCTGGTAACAGCGTCCTGGTGGTATCTTATGTAGGCTACCAGGGCCAGGAAGTTGCTGTGAACAACAGAGCCACCATCAATATCACGTTAGTGCCCGATAGCAAGCTGCTCGACGAAGTGGTGGTGATTGGCTATGGTACCAGTACCAGAAGAGAACTGACAGGGTCTGTGGCCTCTGTTAAAGCCGAGGAGATAACCCTGGCGCCTACACACAATGCGCTCGAAGCCATACAGGGGCGTGCACCAGGTGTGGACATTACCAGAAGCTCCGGCCAGGCGGGGGCAACTGCTAACATCAATGTGCGTGGTACAAGGTCTATTTTTGGTAGCAGCAACCCGCTGGTAATTATTGATGGTTTTCAGGGCGGCGATATCAATTCCTTGAATACAAACGATATTGAGTCGATTGAAATTTTGAAAGATGCTTCTGCTACCGCTATCTACGGATCGCAGGGTGCCAACGGGGTAATTATAGTTACTACCAAAAAAGGCCAGGAAGGCAAAGCCAGAGTTTCTTATAACGGCTTTTATGGTGTAAACGGCTTCACGCCCTACCCAAGCCCACGCATCGGCGACGAGTATATTCAGCTAAGAAGAGAGGCATGGCGCAATCCTGCCAATGGCAACCAGAACATATGGACATCTCCTGATGATGACCGCATGCTGTTCCCTAACGATGAAGAATGGAATGCCCTGCAGGCAGGACAATGGGTAGACTGGACCGATATGGTAATGCGTAATGGTACGCAGCAAAACCACTCTATTTCTGTAAGCGGGGGATCCGAGAAAACGAAAATATTTGCTTCCGGTGCCTATTTCAGAGAAGAAGGCTTGCTCCGTTTCAACGATATGGATCGTTTTAATGGTCGGTTTAACTTAGACCAGACCCTCTCAAGCTGGGCAAAGGCGGGCGTTCTGAGCCAGATTACGTATTTCGATATCAATAACAGAGCCGACCCTTTGTCTGCCGCTCTTACAACTTCTCCGTTTGGTGTCCCTTACGATGCGAATGGAAACGTGAATGTGCGTCCGGTAATTGGCAATACAAACGTTATCAGCCCTCTGTCTGATGAGCGCGGACGCCACATCGCCACGAACAACACCAACAGGATTGTGGCAAACATAAACGCTTATGTGGAGATCAACCCTATCGAAGGGCTTACTTTCCGGTCTAACCTGGGTACTAATATTTCTTCAGCGCGGGTTGGGCAGTTCCATGATGCAACCTCTTTTGTAATGCGGAACACGCAGCGTAACCGTGCCATGGTATCTAATAACATGAACCGGTTCTACAACTTCGACAATATCCTGACTTATTCCAGAGATTTCGGCGACCATGCCATCACTCTTACCGGTGTAACTAACTATATAAACAGGGTTACAGATGAATATTCCATCACCGGCTGGGACCAGATTATCAGTTCTAACCTTTTTTACAATCTGGCAGCTTCAAACGCGACCGACAGAGAGGTATCTTCCAACTATGTGAAGTCGAATATGATGTCTTATGCTGGCAGGATAAACTACAACTACAAAGGCCGATACATGCTGACCCTGACGAACAGATGGGATGGCGCCTCGCAGTTGTATAAGAAGTGGGACTATTTCCCATCCATAGCCGGTGCCTGGATTGCCAGCGACGAGGCCTTTATGGAGGATATAAATGCTTTGAACTTCCTGAAAATTAGAGCTAGCTACGGTGTGGCAGGTAACTCCGGTATCGGGGCCTACGGTACCCAAAGCCTCATAAACGCGCAGCAGAACATGTCGTTTGGCGAAGAGGCTGCTCCTGTTTACCTGTTTAGCCAGATTATAGGTAACCAGACGTTGGGCTGGGAAAAATCTGCTACCGCTAACTTTGGCTTAGACCTTGGCTTCTTAAATAACAGAATCACTGCCAACATTGATGTGTACAACACAAAAACCTCTGACCTGTTGTACAGAAGAAACCTACCCTTGTCCTTTGGCTATAGCCGGGGCGCTTACACGTACCAGAACATTGCTGCTACTCAAAACAGAGGTGTAGAAGTTGCCCTGACAACTGTTAACATAGAAAACAGCAACTTTACCTGGAGCTCTACCTTTACGTTCAGCAAGAACAGCGAAAAAATAACAGACCTGATCGATGGTGATATCATAGATGCCAATACGCCTGAAACTGCTTCCCTGCTAATAGGCCGTCCGATTAACTCGTTCTACACTTACAACAAGTTAGGAATCTGGCAACTGGACGAAGCGGATGAGGCTGCCAGGTACACTTTCGGTACTACGCCCTATGCTCCCGGTATGATAAAGGTGCAGGATGTTAATGGCGATGGTGTAATTGATCCGGCCAACGACAGAACTTACATTGGCTCAACAGTTCCTAGCTGGTATGGCGGCTTGCAGAACACGTTCCGCTACAAGGGCTTAGACCTGGGGGTATTTGTATTTGCCCGCTGGGGACAAATGATGAATGCCGAGTACCTGGGCCGTTATAACCCGTCTGGCGAAGGAAATGGTCCTGCTTTCTTTGATTACTGGACGCCGGAGAATCCTACCAACGACTATCCGCGACCTGTGCGGGGAGCGGTGCTGAGCACGATTCCAGGCTACCAGACCCTCACATTTGTGGACGGATCTTTCTTCAAAATCAAAAACCTGACACTTGGCTATACTTTCCCGACTGCCTTGTCAGAAAGACTGCGCATTAACAAGGTAAGGCTCTATGCCACGGGCTCCAACCTGTTGGTAGTAGCTAAAAGCCACCTGGTTAGAGATTATGACCCGGAAAGAGGTGGATCAGAGTCGTTCCCGCTTAACCGCCAGTTCGTGTTCGGTGTGAACCTTGATTTTTAATTTAATACATTAAGCTATTAATCAGATATTATGAAAAGTATCAATTATATTTTGTCTCGTATCGTAGCTGGGTCACTTGCAGTAGGCTTGGTTGCATGCGATCTAGAAGAATACAACCCGGGCGGCAACACAGCAGATACTGTCTGGTCGACAGAGCAGGGCTTCAAAACGATTGTTAACGGCGCATATCATTACCAGCGCAACTTCTATGGGAAAGAAGATGCTATTTTTATGACAGAGGCAGGTACTGACCTGTGGTTTAATGCCAACCGTGCCAGCTACGCCAACCAGCTAACCCGCTACGAAGGCTTTACGCCCGATGCCAGCGGTACCATGAATAACTCTTTCAGAACATTCTATACGGCTATCAGCCACGCAAACGAAGGAATCAACCGCATCGGGGAAGTGCCTTTTTCTTCTCCCGAAGAGCGTGCCAGGCGTGAAGGGGAACTGCGCTTTCTGCGAGGGTTCTATTACTGGCACGTGGTGGAGACCTGGGGCGGCATAAACCTGAAGCTAGATACTGAGCCGGGCTTTACAGCTGAAAGAAGCTCTGTTCAGGCATTCTATGATGTGATTATCGCTGACCTTGAGTTTGCCGCTGCTAACCTTCCTAACCAGAACTTCTGGGCTGCGGAGTACAGCAGAGCTTCTAAAAAGTCTGCCCTGGGCTTTCTGGCGAAGGCGCTGCTATCCAGAGCTTATTATTCTGAAGGAGCAGAGCGCGAGCAGTATTTTGCCAGAGCAAGAGATGTTGCCAACGACATCATCAACCGCAAAGGGGAGCTAGGTATTGACTTGTATCCGAGATTTGCCGAAAACTTTGCCACCGCGAACCTTCTGAATGCCAGGAACCATAAAGAGGCGATGTATATCATCAGCAATTCTAACAACCAAAGCCTTAATTTTGACCTGAACTCCAACCGGTTGCACTTATGGCACATGACTCAGTACGGCAACAAGCCTGCCCTGCAACAGACCCTGGAGTATGGACAGGACAACCAAAGAAGGTTAATGCCTACCTTGGCTTTACTGGACTTTTATGAAGCTGATGAACTGGACACCCGCTATCAGGCATCCTTTCAGGAAGTATGGCTCGCAAATGCCAACAATAACTTTACGCTTACTGCCCCAATAGTTGCTTTGCTTCGTAAGGATCCAAGCCTGACAGGCAGAGTGATCAGAACAGGTGCCGGCGGAACGCCACGTGACACAGCGATGGTGATTACCCGAAGGAGACTGACAGGCGAAAGGTTTATGCCCTACGTTGCCATTGACAGAGATAGCGTGTATGCCACCGAATCAAACAATGCTATCAAGTCAGGAGCAGACTTTGTCAGGCTGAAGAAGTTTCATGATCCTAACAGGGTAACCCCAACTACTCAGGCTGGTTTTAACGACATTATCCTGATGCGTTTTGCCGAGATATACCTGATCGCGGCAGAAGCCGAACACCAGTTGGGAAACAACCAACGAGCTGCTGAGTTGATCAATGTCATCAGAACCAGGGCTGCAGTGCCCGGCAGGGAAGCTGAGATGCAGATCGGTCCGGAGCGAATTTCGATCGATTTTATCCTGGATGAGCGTGCGCGCGAACTGGCAGGTGAGCATACCCGCTGGTTCGACCTGAAGCGAACCCGCACACTGGTAGATCGCATTGCCAGGTACAACCCTGACATTACAGCCGTACGTGAGTTCCATATGCTGCGCCCTGTGCCGCAAGGAGAAATAGACGCGCTGCTGAATGGCGATGAGTTTGCGCAGAACCCTGGCTATGTGCAGTAAGACACAATTCGACTTTTAACTCCATAAAAAAAGACACCCGATCGGGTGTCTTTTTTTATTTACAGGGATGGCGGCTTGCCTGATTCTGGCATTAAGTATGAAGGCTATAGATGACGTCAAAACTTATCGGAAATAAGGAGAGGGAATGGTTACTGCCACAGCAGATTTTTCTATCCTAAATTTCAATAAGTTTTGTCGAAATCTATATGCCATGTTGTTTTCTCTTACATGCTGATTTTCAGGGATATGATGCTCCTGGTCCGCAAGCAATTCCCAGGTGTCCGGCAGAGTCCCCTGCCTCTTATTTGCTTTCTTCCCTGACTTGGGGAGCAATTATTCTAATGAAAATGCCCCTCCGGAGGCTTTCTTAGACAATAGATGCTAGATTTTAGATGGTAGACTTCTTTTGAGTTGAGAGTTGATTTGTGTTATCCGGTTCATCTTCAAACCAACCATTAAACCATCTAACAATTTAACAATCAACAACTAGCAACCAGCAATTATTCGAATGAAAATGCCCCTCCAGAGCTGATTTTGTAAGGAAAAGCAGGTCGTGCCAGCGCAAAATTCAGGAAACAGAAGTCTTTTTCTTCACTGCAAGATGAGCTCCGGAGGTCTTTGGTGCTCCTGCTGCTGCTACACCATCTCCGCCTTCAGGTACTGCCGCTTATACTCCAGCGGCGTAGTGCCCATCACTTTTTTAAAGTGGCGGTAAAAGTTGGAAACGTTGTTGAACCCGCACGCAAAGCAGATTACTTCTGTTGACTGCTTGTCTTCGATAAGCGCCCGGCAGGCGTGGCTGATCCGGATCTCAGTCAGAAAATCGTTGTACGTCTTTTTGGTCATGATCTTGAAGTACCGGCAAAAGGACGTGACGCTCAGGTTGGCCACAGAGGAAATCTCCGCCAGGCTGATATCTTTGTTGAAGTTGGACAGGGTGTAGGCGCAGACTCTGTTCAGCCGCTCCGTCTCCAGCTCGTTAGATTTATAGAAGGCATGGGCCGAGGTGATGTTCTCTACCTCGTCGGTTTCGGCGAGTACTTTCAGGATTGAGAGCAGCACGATCAGGCTATCGAGGTTTTTGACATTTACGGCCTGGTGCATCAGCTGCGCCAGTTTTTCTTTTGCGGCCCCTTTTACCACCAGTCCTTTTTTTGCGCGCTCAAACAGCTTGGGGATCAGGTAAGCCTCCGGCAGGTTCAGGATGTCGCGGCCAAGGCAGTCGGGCAGGAACTGAATCACGATGGCCTCTACCTCCAGCGCGGGGTTTTCCTCAAAATAGGCTTCGCGGCAGCGCCAGGTGTGCGGCAGGTTTTCGCCCAGCAAAATGATCTCGCCGGCAGAGAAGTTGTCGACATGGTCACCGATAAAACGCACGCCCTCCCCCTTGATAACAAAATGCAGCTCCAACTCCGGGTGGTAATGCCAGACCGTGCCGAAATTTGGCTGCCTGTTGTGCCGTATGCTGAAGGAACTCTGTAGCCCAATCGGGACTTTATGGAAATGGGGTTTCATGCATGTATCACGTTTGTGGTTGCGCCGGAAGTAAAGCACTGGTGGTTGGAGTCAGCCAAGCAATTTCTGCGGGATGAACCAGAGCAACAGGGGGCAACAATCCAGAGAGGCCGTTTTTCATTAGCATAATTACGCCTCTCCATAAAAGCCTGCCTGTATGAGTCTTCCGGCACCTCAAATTAAAATCAACAATGTTTTTTAGGATTGTGGCTGCTGCTTCGCAACACAGCCTGTTTGCCGCAGCAACTATAAACTTTCGTTGCTTTGCGGATATAACATAAAACGGGGTGTCTTTGTACTTATTTTGCTTTATACTTAACCCGTTTCGATTAACTCCGGAAACTTTCTTTAACTTGCTTTATGCCATCTTTATAGTTAATTTAAGATATTTGTCGGGGTTTTATGTCACAGCTTCAAATTTAACAACAATATGGGAGCTTGTATACAGGTTTCTTTATTTATGATAAGATCCTACAATTAATAGCGAATAAAACATAGAATCGGTGTGGCGAAAATGTGTAATTTTATCTTTTACAAAAGTGGTTGCTGAATTGCCTGCTACTATTAAAAGCAAACAGATCCGGTAACCTGGAGCTGTTGCTGTGCGGGTACGGCTGGTATTGGTTATGCCATGGCAGTACAGCAGCACTTCTTTTTACTAAAATATAACAAACGTTAATTAAGATTATGTCAGGGGTGCCGGCAGAGCCGCCCTGGCAGCATTTATAACCGGAATAAAAATGGATAACAAGCAAGTGAATAACAGGCTGATTGGTTCCAGGCCAAAAATCGGCATTCGCCCTGTCATAGACGGCCGCTTAGGCGGTATCCGTGAATCGCTGGAAGATACCACCATGGGCATGGCACAAAACGTTGCCCGTTTCTTTGAGGAAAACTTGCGTCACCCGGACGGAGCGGCAGTAGAGTGCGTGATTGCCGACAGCTGCATAGGTGGTGTGGCAGAGGCAGCCATGGCAGCCGACAAGTTTGAGAAAAGTGGCGTAGGTGTGTCGCTTACCGTTACGCCCTGCTGGTGCTACGGCACCGAAACTATCGACATGAACCCTTATACCCCAAAAGCGATCTGGGGCTTTAACGGCACCGAGCGCCCTGGGGCAGTTTACCTGGCTGCCGCCCTTGCCGGCCACAATCAGAAAGGTCTGCCTGCCTTCAGTATCTATGGGCAGGATGTGCAGGATATCACCGATACCACTATTCCACAGGATGTGCAGCACAAGCTGCTGCGCTTTGCCAAAGCAGGTCTGGCCGTTGCTACCATGCGTGGTAAGTCGTACCTTTCTATCGGTTCTGTGTCGATGGGGATTGCCGGTTCTATTGTAGATGCCGGTTTCTTTGAGAGCTACCTGGGCATGCGCACCGAGTATGTAGACTCTACGGAGGTGCTGCGCCGCATCGAGCGCAACATCTTCGATCAGGAAGAGTTTGAGAAAGCCATTGCCTGGACCCGCGAGAACTGCAAAGAAGGCACCGACTATAACCCGGAGAACTTAAAGCGTAACCGGGAGCAAAAAGACGCCGACTGGGAGTTCGTAGTAAAAATGACGCTCATTATCCGCGACCTGATGATCGGCAACCCGAAGCTGAAGGAGATGGGCTTTGGCGAAGAAGCAAACGGCCACAACGCCATTGCTTCGGGCTTCCAGGGGCAACGCCAGTGGACCGACCACCTGCCAAACGGCGATTTCTCGGAGGCTATCCTCAACTCTTCCTTCGACTGGAACGGCATTCGTCAGGCCTTTATCGTAGCCACCGAGAACGACTCGCTGAACGGAGTAGCCATGCTCTTCGGGCACCTGCTCACCGACACGGCACAGATCTTTGCCGATGTGCGCACCTACTGGAGCCCTGAAGCAGTGAAACGAACTACCGGTTACGAACTGGAAGGCATCGCCAGCAACGGCTTCCTGCACCTGATCAACTCCGGCTCCTGCACCCTCGACGGCACCGGCCAGCAAACCCGCAACGACGAGCCGGTAATGAAGCCTTTTTGGGAAATTTCTGAAGAGGAAGCCAAGAAATGCCTCGATGCCACCACCTGGTACCCGGCCACCCTGGAGTACTTCAGAGGCGGAGGCTATTCTTCCAACTTCCTGACCAAAGGCAAAATGCCGGTAACCATGTCGCGCGTGAACCTGATAAAAGGCCTTGGTCCGGTCTTGCAGATTGCCGAAGGCTGGACCATTGACCTGCCGGAGCACGTGCACAACCACATCGATCAGCGCACCGACAAAACATGGCCAACTACCTGGTTCGTGCCAAACCTGACCGGTACCGGCGCTTTCCGGGATGTGTACTCGGTTATGAACAACTGGGGCTCCAACCATGGCGTGGTAAGCTACGGCCACGTAGGTGCCGACCTGATTACGCTGGCATCGATGCTGCGTATTCCGGTGTGCATGCACAACGTGTCCGAAGAAAAAATCTTCAGGCCAAGCGCCTGGGCCGCTTTCGGCATGGATGCCGAAGGAGCCGATTACAGAGCCTGCCAGAGTTACGGGACTCTTTATTAAGTTATGAATGAGTGAATGAGTGATTGAGTGAATATTAAATTTGGGAATTTGAAGATTTAAGAATTTCCAATTCTAAAACTCACTCATGCACTCATTCACAATTAAGAATTCACTCAATTACTCATTCGAAATTCAAATCTCACTCAATCTCTCATTCAAAATTCAAAATTATACATAATGAAAACTGGAACACTGCCAACACCTTTAAAAGGAATTATTCCGCCGCTGGTTACGCCTTTGCTGGATAACGATACGCTGGATGTAGAAGGGCTGGAACGGCTGATCGAACATATTCTGGCAGGGGGAGCGCATGGCTTGTTCGTGTTGGGAACTACCGGCGAAGCGCCAAACCTGAGCTATAACCTGCGCCATGAGCTGGTGCAGCGCACTTGTAAGCAGGTAGCAGGCCGTGTGCCGGTGCTGGTAGGAATTACCGATACGGCAGTTTCGGAGAGCCTTCGGCTGGCCCAGACGGCTGCTGAGGCGGGTGCTGCTGCAGTGGTATCGGCTCCTCCCTATTACTACACGCCAAGCCAGGCAGAGTTGGTAACCTACTATAACTATGTGGCTGATCGGGTAACACTGCCCTTGTTCCTGTACAACATGCCGTCGCATACCAAGGTGTCGTTTGAGCCGGCTACGGTAAAGGCGCTCTCTGCGCACAAAAATATTGTAGGTTTAAAAGACAGCTCCGGCAACTCGGTTTACTTCCAGATGCTGTGCAACATCATGCGCGACCAGCCTGATTTTTCGCTGCTGGTAGGCCCAGAAGAGATAACCGCTGAAGTGGTGCTGATGGGCGGCCACGGTGGTGTGAATGGTGGTGCCAATATTTTCCCGCACCTGTACGTTGAGTTATATGAGGCCGCGCTAAACAGAAACTTTGAGCAAATCAGTATTCTGCAGCAGCAGGTGCTCAACATCAGTTCCCGTCTGTATACCGTGAGCAAGTGCGGCACCAGTTACCTGAAAGGAGTAAAGGCAGCCCTGTCTGAGCTGGGTATTTGCAACGATTTTCTGGCCGAGCCGCATCAGCGTTTTCAGGGAGCCGAAAAAGAAAAAATCAAGTCGCATTTAGAAGAAATTAAAAGCAGCATGCCGCGTGTAAACTCCGTTAGCCTATGAATCTTCCCCTCATAGATTTAATTGTTATTATTGCTTACATGGGAGGGGTAGTGCTCTTCGGTTGTTCCTTTTACTTCCGCAGAAGCTCTCCTGACGATTATACGATTGGTGGCGGTAAAATGCCTTCCTGGACTGTAGGGATGTCTATTTTTGCCACCTTCGTGAGTAGCATCAGTTTTCTGGCCTTGCCAGGCGCGGCCTACATGAGCAACTGGAATGGATTTGTGTTCAGCTTATCCATTCCGATTGCTGCTTTTTTTGCTGTAAAATTCTTTGTGCCGCTCTACCGAAGCATCAACAGCCCTTCGGCTTATTATTATTTGGAAACCCGCTTTGGGCCCTGGGCACGGGTGTATGCCTCTGTCTGCTACCTGCTCACACAGCTGGCGCGCATGGGGGCCATTATGTACCTGCTCGCCCTGCCCATGAATGCCTTGTTTGGCTGGAGCATTCCGCTCATCATCATCGTGACAGGTGTTTGTGTGTTGCTGTATTCAATGATGGGGGGCATAGAGGCGGTTATCTGGACGGATGCCATTCAGGGGATTATCCTGATAGTGGGAGCCCTGGCTTGTTTGGGTGTGCTTGTGTTTACGTTGCCGGAAGGCCCCGGACAATTATTTGAGATCGCGGCTGCCAACGATAAGTTTAGCCTGGGCAGTTTTGGTACCAGCCTTTCCGCCCCCACCTTCTGGGTGATTCTGGTGTATGGCTTGTTCATTAACCTGCAGAACTATGGGATAGACCAGAACTATGTGCAGCGCTACATGACTGCAAAGTCGGAGAAGGAAGCTGTTAAGTCTACCTTGTTTGGCAGCATGTTGTATATTCCGGTATCATTGATGTTCTTTTTTATCGGGACGGCCTTGTTTGCCTACTACCAGGCACAACCCGATCTGCTGCCCGAGGCCCTGAAAGCGCCAGGTATGGCCGATAAGGTATTCCCGCATTTTATAGTGCATGGCCTGCCCGCCGGGGTAACCGGACTGTTGATTGCCTCTATCTTTGCCGCCGGCATGAGCACGGTGTCTACCAGTATTAATAGCTCTGCCACCGTTATTCTGACAGATTATTACAAGCGCTTCTTTAATAAGAACGCCAGCATGAAGCAGTCGATGCGCGTTTTGTATACCACATCCTTTATTATGGGAATTTTAAGCATCCTGGTATCGTTAGCTATGATGCAGGTGAAAAGCGCCCTCGATGCCTGGTGGGCGCTGTCTTCCATTTTTAGCGGTGGTATGCTGGGTCTGTTTTTGCTCGGCTTTGTTTCGCAGAAAGTCAGGAACTTCGATGCTGCTATCGGTGTGGTAGCGGGTGTATTGGTAATCAGCTGGGTGAGTTTGTCGCCCGTGTATTTTACGGATGGGGTATGGGTGCAGTTTAAAAGTACGCTGCATACGAACCTGGCAATTGTATTAGGTACCATGGCCATTTTCATTGTAGGCTTTGTAGTGGCCGGAATTGCTAACCGTAACACAGGTAAAGCGGCTCAACAAGGAAAGCCAGTTCATGCAAAAGATAAAATAAAGCAATAGCTGATGCAGGGAAGCATACTTTTTGCTGCTACAAAACAACTGCTGGTTCATAGGCTCTTTATAAGTTAAAAATTAAAAAATATGAATAAGATATCACAGACTCTTTGTGTCGCACTAGGGTGTTTCCTGTTGTCGGGCGGGCCTGCCCTGGCGCAGCAGAAAAGCCTTGTAAACACCACGGCCAGCTCTCATGCCAAGCTGAGCGGTGTCGACATGAATGCCGTAACCTGGACGCAGGGATTCTGGGCCGACCGCTTTAAGGTTGCCCAGGAGACCATGGTGCCCAACATATGGAACATCTACAACGATCCGAAGGTGTCGCATGCTTTCCGGAACTTTGAGATAGCAGCCGGCATGGCCGAAGGAGAGCACAAAGGACCCTCGTTCCACGACGGCGATTTTTATAAAGTGCTGGAGTCTTTGGCGGCTACGTATGCTGTTACCAAAGACCCTAAGCTGGACCAGGAGATGGACCGGGCCATTGCCGTTATTGCCAAGGTACAGCAGGATGATGGCTACATCTACACACCAGCCATTATTCAGAAAAAGAAAAACCAGGGCACCGGCTCCGCCTTTCAGGACAAGGTAAACTTTGAAGCCTACAACCTGGGCCACCTCATGACGGCCGCCTGCGTGCATTACCGCGCCACCGGCAAAACCTCGTTGCTGAACGTGGCTAAAAAAGCAACCGATTTCCTTTACAATTACTACAAAACAGCATCCCCGGAGCTGTCACGCAATGCCATCTGCCCCTCGCATTACATGGGTACCGTAGAAATGTACCGCACTACCCAGGATCCTAAGTACCTGGAACTGGCGCAGAACCTGGTCAATATTCACGGCACCACAGACGATGGCACCGACGATAACCAGGACCGCATTCCACTCCGGAAGCAGACAAAAGCCATGGGCCATGCCGTGAGAGCGAGTTACCTGTATGCCGGTGTAGCCGATGTATATGCCGAAACAGGCGACAAATCGCTTATGTCGGTGCTCGACCTGATGTGGGATGATGTGGTGTACCGCAAGATGTATATTACCGGTGGCCTAGGCTCGCTGTATGATGGCACATCTCCGGACGGCACTTCTTACAACCCGAAAGATGTGCAGAAAATACACCAGGCCTTTGGCCGCGACTACCAGTTGCCGAACCACACCGCGCACAACGAGACCTGCGCCAATATTGGCAACGTGCTCTGGAACTACCGCATGCTGAAACTGACTGGCGATGCCAAGTATGCCGATGTAATGGAACTGGCGCTGCACAACAGCGTGCTCTCCGGCATCAGCCTGAAAGGAACCGAGTTTCTGTACACCAACCCGCTTGCGCAGTCTGACGATTTGCCGTTTAAGCAGCGCTGGTCTAAAGACCGGGTAGGCTACATCGCCTTATCTAACTGCTGCCCGCCCAATGTGGTGCGTACGGTAGCCGAGGTGCATAACTATGCTTACAGCACTTCTGACAAAGGCATCTGGTTTAACCTGTACGGAGGTAACAAACTGGCCACTAAACTGAAAGATGGCTCTGATGTAAAGCTGACGCAGGAAACCAATTACCCATGGGACGGCAACATAAAAGTGACCCTGGATCAGGTGCCCAGAAAGAAAAAGGAATTCTCTATGTTTCTGCGCATTCCGGGCTGGGCCGATGGAGCTAAACTGCTCGTGAACGGCAAGCCGCATAACGCTAAGCTAACTCCCGGCGAATACGCTGAAGTGAGCGCCAGGTGGGCGAAAGGCGATAAGATTGAACTTGTGCTGCCAATGGAGGCCAAGCTGATTGAGTCGAACCCGCTTGTAGAGGAAACCCGAAACCAGGTAGCCGTAAAGCGTGGTCCGGTAGTATACTGCATCGAGTCGGTGGACATGCCAAAGGGCCAGTCCATCTTCAACGTAACACTTCCTGCCGATATCCGCTTTACGCCAAAACTCATCAAGATCGAAAACAGCGACGTTATGAGCCTGGAAGGAAATGCGAAACTGATCAAAAACCAGGATTGGGATAAACAGCTTTACCGCGAAATTGCCAAAGATAACCAAACCGTGCCGGTAAAACTGGTGCCTTACTACGCCTGGGGCAACAGAGGCCACGCTGAAATGTCGGTTTGGATGCCATTAAGCAGGTAATTGATTAAATACACAAGATTTTTTATATAAAATAATCAGGTTCGCCTCCATAATTCTGGAAGAGGGCCTGATTATTTTTTTAGCAAGAAGCGTCAGCAGAGCAATTATTCTAATCAAAATGCCCCTCCGGCAGTTTTTTACACTGGTGTTGCACATAGAACTATATTTCAATTATAGCCTGCACTTGCTTTACAAACTAACAGGCTTAACAATAATCAAAGACTCACAGCAAAAAACTGAGCTGAAAATATGAAAGTAACAAATCTGAAGAAGTGCCTGCTCGCAGGAATCGCAGTCCTTGTCATACAGACTGCCAGTGCCCAGCAACTCGCCTTTCCAGGAGCAGAAGGCTTCGGCAAATATGCTACTGGGGGCAGAGGCGGGCAGGTAGTGGCAGTAACCAACCTCAACGACAGTGGCCCCGGCAGCTTCCGGCAGGCGTTTGAGGAGTTCCCGGGAGAACCGATCACCATTGTATTCAGGGTGGCAGGTGCTATTGATCTGAAATCGGAGCTCCGGATAAAGCGATCTGATATAACTGTAGCAGGGCAAACAGCACCCGGAGACGGCATTGTGCTGACCGGCCATTCTTTTACCATCAATGGCGCCAGGGCCAAAAGCCAGGGAGGCAACCACGGCAACATCATAATCCGGCACCTGCGTTCCCGCCCCGGCCATGGCACAGGCAAGGATGTACTCTACGGCTTTAACATGGAAAACTGCCAGAACGTGATTGTGGACCACTGCTCCTTTAGCTGGGCCAACGAAGAGGTGGCCGCCATGTACGATACCCACAACACCACCGTGCAATGGTCTATTGTGAGCGAAGGATTGCATGATGCGGACCATCATAAAGGATTGCGTGCCTATGGCGGCGTATGGGGAGGTCAGAATGCCTCTTATCACCACAACCTTATCGCGCACCTCTACAGCCGCACCATCCGGTTCAACGGGGCCAGGGCACACGACACGTTGGCCATAGTAGATTACCGCAACAACGTGGTGTATAACTGGGGCAACCAGAACGGGGCCTATGGGGGCGAGGTAGAGATACCAGGAGGGAAGTCGCAGATCAACCTCGTGAACAACTACTACAAACCAGGACCAGCCACGCCTAAAACCCTGCAATTTGTGCAGGCATACTACACGCCGGCCAAGGCAAAAGGCGTGGGAGAGTGGTATGTGGCCGGTAATGTAATGGCTGGAAACGCCGCCCTGACCAAAAACAACTGGCAGGCCGTAGATCTGCAGCGCGTGCCGGAAGAGAGCAGAGCTAACGCAAAATCCGCCAAACCCTTTCCGATAAGTGCGGCGCTGCAGGAGCAACCTGCTGCCGATGCTTACAAGGCCGTGTTGGCCAATGCCGGAGCCACTCTGCCGGTGCGCGATGCGGTAGACAAAAGAGTGGTGGAAGAAACCCGGAAGGGAACGGCAAGCGCTACCGGTAAGCAGGGCAAGCCAGGCATTATCGACTCGCCATCGCAGGTGGGTGGCTATCCAGCTTATAAAGCTGCTGCAGCACCTGTGGACACCGACAAAGACGGCATGCCCGATGCCTGGGAGCGCAAACACGGCCTCAACCCCAACAACCCATCTGACCGGAACGGCGACCTGAATGGCAATGGCTACACCAACCTGGAAGAATACCTGAACGGAACAGTGCCAACAAAACAGAAAACAGCTCGCTAATTTCAGTTGCTGCTTGCAGTAAATCTGTTTCTGAAGTCTGAAGCTTGTCCGGATTCTGCTTGTTACAGCAGTTTCCGGACAAGCTTTTTCTGTTTGGCAGAGAAGTAGCAGCAGGTGCAGCAGAAGCCTTTACAGTACGTGGAGGGGCTTTTTCATTAGAAAAATTAAATGGCATATCGCAAGTTTAGGCGCAGCCGCAACTCGTGGTTGAGTATGATGCAAGTTTATAACCTGCATACCGCATATCGAGGAAGAAAATCTACTAAGCAGCAGCAGCGCCTCTAGAGGGCGATTTTGATTAGAATAATTCAGAAAAAAAATCAGGGTAATCAGAAAAACCTTTCCAATCAAGGTCTCTTGTTCCCTAAATGTTTATCAGCGAAATTCAGGTATTGCTTCCAGTCATATTCAGTAACATCGTGCTTTCCAGTTCGGATGTGGTAACCGATGCGTCCATGTACTGGCTGGTTAAGCGGTGGAAATTCCTGGGAAGGCAAGCCTTCTGTGCCTAAAAAGCGGTACACAGGATCAGCGGCTTTGGCTGCCAGAAACTCGCCGTATGGGTCGGCGCCTCTGTCTTCCTCGGCACTGGCAATGTAGAGAGGGCGCGGTGCGATCAGGGCCAGGAGCATGTGCTGGTCGAAGGGGAGAGCCTCCTCGTTTTTGTTGTATTTCTTAAAATTGGAAGCGAACCAATGCGGGTTTCCACGCGTGAGCCGCTCCACATCTTCGCCATATTTACGCTTTGATAGAGCCGCGCCTCCACCACCAGACTCGTTGCTGATGACCATGGCAAAGCGCTCGTCGCGGGCTCCTGCCCACAAAGCGGCTTTGCCCATCCTAGAGAAACCGAACAGCATCACCTTTTTAGCAGCTATCTGCTTATCTGTTTCCAGATAAGCGAGGGCACTGCTCAGGCCCCAGGCCCAGGCGCTCATGGTGCTGAAATTGTCGTCCCGGTTTTGCAGTTCCGGGTATAGCGCGCGGACGGCATCTGTCACATTGTCTTTTTTATCGGGGGCAATATCGTTGGCAAACACGGTGGCCACACCATAACCTCGCTCCAAAATCATCTCGATCGGCCAGCGACTAGCCGTGGCCCCCCTCGATTTTTCGGTGGAAATATTGTCGACTACTCCTGCTCCACCCGCCCACACCCAGTTCGGCGAGAGTTTAATAGCCGGATCGGAGTGCACCGCATGGTTCCCCTGAAAATTAAGCCCTAAAAACACAGGAACTTTGCCCTTTACCTGGTTGGGGAGGTACAGCAGGATATCCATTTGCGGACCATCCGGCTTACCCGTGAAAAATACGGTGATCTGTTTCCGGGTAGCTTTGCCGTTCAGGGCTTGCGTATCCTGCTCAAACACTTGAAACGTCATGTTCTCCGGCTTGCCAGGCGACCGGCCATACATTTCGTGCTCGAACAGTTCCAGAATTTCAGCTCGCCGCTTCTTCTTCCATTGCCTTTTGTTTTTTACCCTGGAGCCATCCGTAAAAACCAAAGGATCGGGCAGGGTATAAGGCTGCACCTTGTCCTCCTCGTAATTTTGGGCACCAGCAGGCAGCATGGCGAGAACCATAAATAGCAAAAGGAGCAGCTGTTTGTAGGCCATGGGAAGTGGATAGCGGATAGTACAAATTTTACAGTGTCTGTCAGACCTGTGCGTGTTTTATCAACTACGAAGAAATGGTAAAAATGTCGCTGACATGAGCAGCAGCAGCAGCAGAGCCTCCGGAGGGCCTTTTTTATTTAAATAATTACACCAGTGGCTGATGAATGGCCTTTCTACTCCCCCAGACACGCACAGGTCTGGAAGACACACTGAGGTCGGAACTGCTAGAGTCCCTCTGTTTTCTTCCGGTAATCGATCAGGTCTTTGATGCTCACCAGCTTCAGGTGGAGCTTATCGGCAATCTGGCGAAGCTCGGGCAGGCGCGCCATAGAGCCATCTTTGCTGAGCACCTCTACCAAAACGCCGGAAGGCTTGAAGCCAGCCAGACGCGCGAAATCTACCGTAGCCTCGGTATGGCCGGGGCGGGCCAATACGCCACCGTTGCGGCTCTTGAGCGGGAAAATGTGGCCAGGCGAGCCCAGTTCTTCCGGTTTGGTGGCCGGGTCTATGAGCGCTTTTATCGTTTTGGCGCGGTCGGAAGCGGAGATGCCGGTGGTGCAGCCGTGGCCGATCAGGTCAACGGAAATGGTGAAAGCCGTTTCGTGCGAGGAGGTGTTGTTCTCCACCATCATCGGCAGTTCCAACTCTTCGCAACGCTCTTCTGTTAGCGACACGCAGATCAGGCCCCGTCCTTCACGGGCCATAAAGTTGACTAATGAAGGCGTAATACACTCCGAGGCACAGATCATGTCGCCTTCGTTTTCGCGATCTTCATCGTCTACTACAATCACTATTTTACCATCGCGAATGTCGGCTATGGCTTCTTCTATGGTATTTAAGACTATTTTCCCGGTTGCTGCTTTATCGTGACCCATGCTATAGGATTCTTTTTATATACATTTTTTAGTTCTGCACCTGCTACCGGTGCACTCCTGTAAATGTAAAACAAAATCAGCAGCCAATCGCAATTTTGTCTTTTTCTGGTGGTGGTTGTAAGTTGGCAGGAGGTTCGGGAGTGGCAGATTATTCGAATGAAAATGGCCTTCCGGAGAGGTTTTTTCTGCTGATGTTACTGCTGCTTTTCTGGACTTCCCAGTCTGAAAGAGCCAACGGATGTGTTGCAAAGCCTCCAGCAGGTCATTTTCATTCGAATAATTCAGGTTTAATAAAAGACCTCGCAGTGTGCGCAGCTCCTGCGAGCGTTTTGTTTGGGAAAGTTGCAACCGTGCCTTCAGACACTCGCAGGAGCTACGCACACTGCGAGGTCTTTGCTGCTAATCTTTAAAATTTTCCATGGCATCAATTCAAATAATTCTAGACCGACATCTCCGCCTTAGCAGCCGATATACTACTGCCGATAGCCGCCTGCCAACCTGCATAATCTTTCTTCACTTTTTCGCTATCCTTTCCGGGGCTGGTCACAGCTTTGTTCAGGTTCAGGGTTTTCAGGTGCTCGATGTCTCTGTAAACACCTGCCTTTAGGCCTGCCAGATAAGCAGCGCCAAGGGCTGAGATGTCGGGCATGTGTTGTACGGCAACTGGTTTTTCGAGCAGGTCGGCCAATAGCTGCAGCACGAACTTGTTGGCGGTGAGGCCTCCGTTCACGTTCAGCTCCTGCAGGGCAATGCCGGTGTCCTGTTCCATGGCCGTAATCACATCTTTGATCTGGTAAGGGATAGACTCCAGGGCGGCACGCACGATGTGGTTTTTGTTGCAGCCAAAGGTAAGGCCGGTGATAGAGGCTTTGCGGCTCATGTCCCAGTGCGGAGCGCCCAGTCCGCTGAAGGCTGGCACCAGGTACACGCCATTGTTGTCGGTTACGGCACGGGCCATGGCTTCTGTTTCCTTGCTGTCGGAGATCAGGCCAACTTCATTTTTGAGCCATTCGATGGTTGCGCCACAGGTAACTATTACACCTTCCAGGGCATAATCCACGCGGTCTTCGGTGCTCCAGCAGATGGTGGTCACCATACCTCTTTCAGAATCCTGCGCTTTTTCGCCGATGTTCATGATAATGGAAGAGCCGGTTCCCATGGTTGCTTTGGCGGTGCCAGGGGCAAAACATCCTTCGCCAAAGGCGGCAGCATGCGAATCGCCGATCATGCTCGTGATGGGAACTGGCTGTGGAAAAAGCCCGTTAAAATCTGAATCGGCAAACAATGCCGACGATGGCTTTGGCTCCGGCAGGTTCAGGCGCGGGAGGTTGAAAGCATCCAGCAGTTCCTGGTCCCAGGCAAGGTCAGCGAGGTTAAAGAATAGCGTGCGGGAGGCGTTGGTGTAGTCGGTGAGGTAACTCTGGCCGTTCGTGAGCTTGTAGAGCAGCCAGGTGTCGATGGTGCCGAAAAAGGCCTTGCCAGCGTCTACAGCTTCTCGTACGTTGTCTACATTTTCGTAGAGCCAGATCAGTTTGGTGCCCGAAAAATAAGGATCGATGATGAGACCGGTTTTGGATTTAACCAGCGGCTCCAGGTTCTCGAACTTTAAACGTTCGCATATAGCCACAGAGCGCTTGCATTGCCACACTACCGCATTGTAAAGCGGCTTTCCCGCTTCATCCCACACCACAAAAGTTTCGCGCTGGTTCGATATGCCGCAGGCTTTTATGCTGCTCACGTCTCCTCCTGTTGCGGTAAACTCCTGCAGGCATTTGGCTACGGAGGCCAGCACGTTCTGGTAAATACCTTCCGGGTCCTGCTCCACGTGCGCGCCATCGTATTTGGAGGATAGCGGTTCGGATGCTCTGGCTACAGCTGCGCCGGTTTCGTCGAAAATGATGGTTTTGGTGCTGCTGGTGCCCTGGTCTACAGCCAGTATATAATTACGTTTCATGGATTTTATTCGCCTTTTGAATTTGCTTTGTCAATAATTACGGCCAGCAGAATTACAAAGCCTTTCACTACTTGCTGCCAGAACGGCGATACGTCGAGCAACACCAGGCCGTTGTTGAGTACGCCAATGATAATCGCCCCCAGCACTGTACCCATAATGGTGCCTCTGCCACCAGACAGCGAAGTGCCCCCGATTACGACCGCCGCAATGGCATCGAGCTCGTAACTCATACCGGCATTCGGTTGTGCCGAATCCAACCTGGATGTCACGATTAACCCGCCAATGGCAGCTAAGCCACCTGCAATGGAATAAACGATGATCTTGATGCGGTTGATGTTGATACCGGATAGGCGGGCCGCGCTTTCGTTGCCGCCAATGGCGTAGATGTAGCGCCCCAGCCTTGTTTTCTTCGTAACCACTACCGCTACCAGCACAATAATGGCCGAAATCCAGACAGGCAGCGGAACACCCAGGAACCAGCCGGTGCCGAGGTAGGAGAACGTTTCTCCGAGGTTTGAGATCGGGAAGCCTTCTGTCCAGAGCATGGTGAGGCCCCGGGCTATCGTAAGCATGGCCAGCGTGGCCACAAAGGGCGGCACTTTAAATTTGGTGATGGTCCAGCCATTAAAAGCGCCTAAGGCAGTGCCTGTCAGCATGCCAGCCAGTATGGCGCCGAGCACTGTAAACCCGATAAACATGTCCAGCGCCGGAAACTCCAGCCCAAACTTCAGCAGCCCCGCTGTAATGGCTCCGCAAAGCGCCAGGATAGACCCAACCGAAAGATCGATGCCCGCCGTGAGCACCACCAAGGTCATGCCTACCGAGATGCAGATGTTCACCGAGATCTGCCGCATCACGTTCCAGCCATTGGCTACCGTGAAAAATTTGTCAGACAACAAGCCGATCACGAGGCACAAGATAAACAGCGCGATCAGCGACTGAAACTTAACTAAGTGTTGTCGGTATTGCTCTGTGCCTGCAGAGGTGGTGGCAGTGCCTGTTTTCACCTTTTTTTCTTCCTTGTATACTTCAGGACTCATACTGGTAAAATTAAATTGTTTTCGGGATGGCCGCTTTCAGGATGTTGTCTTCTGTGGCTTCGCTTACGGGTACCTCGGCTGTCAGGCAGCCTTCTGCCATTACCAGTATCCGGTCGGAGAGGGCCAGTATTTCCGGCAGCTCCGACGACACCACGATGATGCCGAGGCCTGCATCGGCCAGGCTCTGGATCAGTTTATAGATTTCGTTTTTAGCATTGATGTCGATGCCCCGGGTGGGCTCGTCGAGGAGCAGTACTTTGGGTTTGGTGGCCAGCCATTTGGCGATCACGATTTTCTGCTGGTTGCCACCGCTCAGGTTTTTGGCTGCCTGTCCACTGGAAGAGGTTTTGATGCGCAGCTCTTCAATATACTTATCCGCCAGGTTGCATTCTTTGCTGTCGTTGAGCATGCCCATGTCTTCCATGCTCTCCAGGGTGGTGAGGCAGATGTTGGTTTTCACGTCCAGCCCCAGCACCAGCCCGTCTTTTTTGCGGTCTTCGGGTACCAGTGCTATGCCGGTTTTAATGGCGTAGGCAGGCGATTTAAAATGAACCTCCTGTTGCTCCACACACATGCGGCCGGTTATCTGTTTGGCGTGCAGCCCAAAAATGGATTCCAGCAGCTCGGTTCTGCCAGCGCCCATCAACCCGAAAATACCGATGATCTCTCCTCGGCCCAGGCTGAAGGAAACGTTCTTGATCAGGTTCTCCTGCGGCCTGGTGGGGTGTTTCAGGCATAGATTCTCCACCGAAAGCACTTCCTGTTTAATTTTTTCGCAGGGTGTTTTGCGCATCATGGTCACGCCACGACCCACCATCTTCTGTATAATGCGGTCGTGTGTCATGCCGGCCATTTCGCCAGACTCTATGGTTTTGCCATCGCGGAGCACAATGTAGCGGTCAGCAATCTTGAACAGCTCATCCAGCTTGTGCGAAATATACACAATGGCCTTATTCTCGCGCCGCAGGTCGTTAATGATCTCGAAAAGCACTTCTACCTCGCTTTCGCTGATAGCAGAAGTCGGCTCATCCATGATAATGACTTCAGAGTCGAGGAGCAGGGCCTTGGCGATCTCCACCACCTGCTGTTGCCCCACCTTCAATTCGTGTACCAGCGTGTTGGGGTCTACATCGAGTTTGAGGCGGCGGAGCAGCTGCTGGGTTTGGGAGCGCATTTCTGTGGCGTTGAGGGTGCCCCAGGAGGTTTCTATTTCGCGGCCCAGAAATATGTTTTCAGTGATGCTGAGGTAGGGGATGAGGTTGAGCTCCTGGTGAATAATGGCTATGCCAGACTCCTGCGCCTCGCGCGGGTTCGAGAAGCTGACCGTGTTCCCTTTATATACAATGCGTCCTTCGTACTCAGGGTACACCCCGGAAAGTATTTTCATGAGCGTAGACTTACCGGCTCCGTTCTCACCAATTATGGCGGTTACTTTTCCGAAATGAAGCTCCATGTTTACCTGGTCCAGGGCGGTTACCCCGGCAAAGCGTTTCGTTATGTTCTCTGCTACTAGCACAATGTATGGCGATTATTGAAGTTCGTTTGTTTTAAGGACACAAGACACAGGACGTAAGACACAAGACTCTTTAAATTTTGACAGAAGCTTAAGAAACCTATGCAGATGGGACGCTCGCGCCAGCCTGAGCAGCCGGATAATCTTTAATTTGTCGAAGCGCCCTCCGGCTCCACCAGATCCAGTGCAACCGGGATTACTTCTATCTCGTCGAGGCGCAGGTGCTCCTGGTTGAGCTCGATAGCGCCTACAAACTGCACACGCTGTCCTTTCTGCGCGTTTGCCTTAAAAGGAGGTACTACCTCTGTCCTGATTTTGCGGTTGATTTCTTCAGACACACTGTTGAGGTGCATGGTGCTGGTAAACTCCGTCAGGTCGATGAGTCCCTGTGCGTCGCGCACCGCGTTGCCGTATACAAACTCCGTCTCTATTTTCACGGGCTGCTGCGCCTGGTCTGTTTTGGCTACAACGGTTACGGTGTTCTCACCGATGGTTGTTATTTCTCCTTCGCCGCGTATCATAAAATAGCGGATGTTTCCGATGCCCAGGGCGTGTGAATGTTTGGCAAAGGCAGCGTCTTTGTCTGTTTCCAGTTCTGCGACCAGTGTGTTTATTTCTACGGCCTGGCCTAAGCCTGGGGTAAGTTTGGTGCTCCAGAACTCGTTGGCATAGGTAGTTGCGTCAAACTGATCGGCAGTGGGAGTGGCTTTTACTTCGCTCAGGCTTTTGAAGTAGACGGAGTTGTAGGCCAGCACCAGTGCTACGACCAGCATGATCCCGTATTTTATGCGCTTCTTCATCGTCTCTTTAGTTAGTAGCCAGGTAATCTTTCACGTTGTCCTGCTTCACGAGCTCCACGGCTACTGGCATTTTCTGCGGAAACTCGCGCTTGCCCTTAAAATATTCATCGGCGTACGCAGCAGCAGTTTCGGCCATCACGACCGGGTACTGCATGCCCGTAGCGGCTATTTTGCCTTCGCTTATCGATCGTACCACATCATCAGCCCCATCGAACCCGAATACCTGCACCCGGTCGGCTATGCCGGCGGCCACCACGGCCTGGTAAGCGCCCATGGCCATGGCATCGTTTCCGCAGAATACGGCGTCAATGTCGGGGTGAGCCTGCAGCACCGACTCCAGCACCTCCATGGCTTTGTTCCGGTCAAAATCTGCGCTCTGCTGGGCCACCATCTTCAGGTCGGGGTAATTGTCGACTACGCTGTGGAAGCCTTTGGAGCGGCTCCAGGTGTTATTGTCGCCCACCAAGCCCAGAATTTCCACGTACTTGCCTTTTTTGTTCAGGCGCTGCACAAAGTACTTGCCCATGGCCACGCAGCCGGAGTAGCTGTCGGAGAGGATCTGGGAAGTGGCGGCATCCGTGGCGTTCACTTCGCGGTCCATGCAGAAAACAGGCACATCGGCTGCTTTCGCTTTCAATACATTCGACACGGAGCCATCGGCGTCGGTCGGGTTAAATAGAATAGCGTCGTAGCCGGAGGCGATGGCATTCTCGAAATGGTCTGCTTCCAGGGCCGTGTTGTTCTGCGAATCGAATATTTTGGCTTCGTAACCCAACGCCCGGGCCTTGGCTGCCGCACTCTCGCCAAGCACCACGAACCAGGGATTGTTGAGCGTAGAAATAATGACGGCCACTTTCTTTGGCTCATCTGCATCGGCTTTGCCGGAACAACCTGCCATTAGCAGGACCGCGAACAGCAGGAGCAGAACCGGAATTTTGATTAAGTAATTTAGCATAGCGTTACTTCTGATGGTATGCAATATGGTGTGCCTTTCTTCACCAATAAACTGAGATTTACGACCCTGCCTATTAGCTTTGAACGAACATTCGTTTAAAATAAAACATTAAAAATAAGCTTCCAAATATTTACATATAAATAATGATTTTATTTTTGAATGTGCTGTTGCTAGTGGAGAATCTCAACTGCAGGGGAATGTACAACAGAAGATGATCTTAGTCATGTTCCTGTCCGAATTATTCTAATGAAAATGGCCTTCCGGAGGCTCTTCTAAGGCACAAGACGCAGGACAAATTTAAGAGTGAAGAGTTGATCTGTACTCGATAATTGATATTCAACTCTTCACTCTTAGCATATAAAATCAGCTCATCAGCACCTTTATCCATAAGAACATCTATCAAATTATTCTAATGAAAAAGGCCCTCCGGTACTGCTGCTCCTGCTACTTCTCCAGCAGCTTCGCCGCTTCCGCTGCAATGCCGCTTTCTGTTAAGCCGTAGTGATTGAAGATGTCGTTCTGCGAGCCGGTAACGGTGTATTCGTCCGGAATGCCCATGATCTTGAAGCGGTTGTGGTGGCCGTTCTGGATCAGGTAAGAAGCGCAGGCCTCGCCCAAGCCGCCATACACCATGTGCTCCTCCACCGTAAGGATGGGTTTGCCAGTGGCGGCAACTTTGGTGAGCAGGTCGTGATCCAGCGGTTTAATGGTGTGCATGCTGATAACGGTAGCGCTGATGCCTTGTTCCTTCTCCAGTTTGGCGGCGGCCTGCAAGGCAGGATACACCGTTTCGCCGGTGGCTATAAAGGTTATGTCGTCGCCTTCCTTAATCACGCGGCCCTTGCCGAACTCAAAGCTGCTTTCGCTTCGGGGCTGCAGCAGGGGCATCGGCTTTTTGCCGAACCGGATATAAAACGGTTGCTCCGAAGCGGCTGCCTGTGCAATAGCCTGCTCTGTCTCGAAGTTGTCGGCCGGGGCTACAATGATGATGTTGTTGATGGCCCGTAGCACTGCGAAATCGTGCAGGCTGTGGTGGGTGGTGCCCAGGGCGCCATAGCTTACGCCGGCGCTAATGCCAATCAGCTTTACGGGGTTGTCGGAGTAGGCCACATCGTTTTTGATCTGCTCCAGCGCCCGGGCCGTCAGGAAGCAGGCCGGCGAAACAGCGAACACTTTTTTACCTACCGAGGCCAGGCCGGCTGCCACGCCCACCAGGTTCTGCTCGGCAATGCCTATTTCCACAATCTGTTTCGGAAATTTCTGTCCGAACGGCACCAGCTTTCCTGACCCGCGCGAGTCGCTGGTAACAGCCACAATGTCGCGATCGGTGGCGGCCAGTTCCTGAAGCGTACTGGAGAATACCTCGAGGTTTGCTTTTCCGGTTTCTATTTCCTTGTCTATGATAGCACCCACAGTCGTATTTATTTTCGTGAAGAATAATTTTTTTTACTTACAAACTGATGTTATGTAAGAAGTTTTTTGTCCCCCTTTGAAGGGGTGGGGGATGACTAACATCTGAGCTCAAATATTTCTACAGCCCGTGAAACATCCCCCTCACCCCCTTCAAAGGGGGACTTTTTCTTGCAAAGTGAATTTGCGAAGCCCCACTTACAAAGTCGCCATAACCTGGTCCAGCTCTTCCATGGCTGCCGCATACTGCTCTTCGCTGGGCACGCCGTGGTGCCACTTCAGCACGTTTTCCATGTAGCTGATGCCTTTTCCCTTCACGGTGTGCGCGATGATCAGGCTTGGCTTGCCCGCCTCAAATGGCATGGCATCGAAGGCTTCCTTAAGTTGCCCGATATCGTGGCCGTCTACGTGGCGCACAGCCCAGCCAAAGCTCTCGAACTTGTCGTCGATAGGGTTGGTGTCGCACACTTCTTTTGTAGAGGCTGTTATCTGCAGCTTGTTGTGATCGATGATGGCGCAGAGGTTGTCGAGTTTGTAGTGCGAGGCCGTAAGGGCAGCTTCCCAGTTGGAGCCTTCGGGCAGTTCGCCATCGCCCAGCAGCGTGAACACGCGGTAATCACGCGCATCCATTTTAGCCGCCAGGGCAGTGCCCACACTCAGCGACAAGCCATGGCCCAGGGCGCCGGTGTTCTGCTCCACACCGTTTACCTTGCGGGTTGGGTGCCCAATATAGTGCGATTTGTACTGGCTCATCGTCTCCAGGTCCGACTCCGGGAAAAAGCCTTTGTCGGCCAGCACCACAAAAAGGGCTTCCACGGTGTGGCCTTTGCTCTGGATGTAGCGGTCGCGGTCCGGCGAATCGAAATTCTCCGGACCAACATTCAACACATAGTTATAAAGCACATTCAGTATATCGACGCAGGAAAGGCTCCCGCCGGTATGGCCTGCTTTGGCTCCGTAAATGTATTTGATTATATTTTTCCGGTACTGAACCGATTTTTGCTGTAGCTCTTGCTCTGTCATCTGCTTCATTCGTAATGGTTTTAAACTGCTGGCTGCTTACCCTTCGTGGTGGTAAACTTCCCAGCCCATGTAATTGCCCAGGGCTTCTTTCAGAATGCCGGCTGTTTTAGAGGCATTCATCACCACGTGGTGCTCAAAGCCGTTTTTGCAGACGTACTGCATCAGCCCCTGCAGGTTGTTTATTTTGGCAACCGCCCTGTTTCCAAAGGTGTTCAATGGGTCGTCTGTCAGTTCGCCTTCGCCGATGTACACTTTAATAATGCCTTTGGGGTCGTCGGTGCTGATGCGGCCATAGGTCAGCGGCATGGCTGGTGTGCGACCATCCAAGGCTCCGAATGTATTCTCTTCGCCAACGGTGGTGCCCAGAATCGGCGCAGTGCTCATCTGAATGTCTGGCAGGAAGGATTTGGCCCAGTTACCGCAATGGAAGAGCACGCATTTTTCTTCGTCGCTGGCGTAGTTGTTGTTCCAGTCAACAAGCGCGCTCGGCGAGCCGGAGGCCAGTTGCATGGCGTACATGCTCAGTGTGCCGGTCACGTCTACCTCACAGGCGCTTGGCAGCATGTTCTCGCTCATCATGCTCATGCTGGTGCACACGTTGCAGCCATAGTTTTGCTGAATGGAAGTCCAGCACTGAATGGCGGTGGCGTCGAGGGCGTTTGCTTCTACGAACTCGTTGAGCACCACATCCAGTTTCGCGATCTGCACCAGCGACTCGTCCGGTGTACCACCAGTAGGCGTGTAGGCCTTAATTGCCTCTAAGCGCTCCCGTACACTTCGGTCTTCCAGGCTCAGTTTATTAGCGTTGCCCAGTATCTCCGAAAGGTCTACGGTGGTAACCGAAATGCCATGGCGCTGCAGAATCTTCTCGCTGTAGCGCACGGTGTTGAAGCCGCCTGGTCTGGCGCCAACCGCCCCGATGCGCATGTTGCGCAGGCCTCTTACCACGCGGCACACGCCCATAAAATCGTTCAGATCGGCTATAAAGCTTGGGTCGGAAGGATGTACCACATGCTTGGTGGTGGTGGTGTATTTAATGCCGTACTGGTAGAGGTTGTTGCAAACCGATATTTTGCCGCACCAGGAGTCTCTTCTGCGGGCCAGGTCAAGTTTTTCCAGGTCGTCGGGGTAGGCCTGGATGAGCACGGGCACCTCCAGCTTCGAGAGCTTCAGGGTTTCGGCCACGCCTCTTTCGTCGCCGAAGTTTGGCAGCACTACCAGCACGCCTACAATCTCGTCGCGGTGCTTTTTAAACAGTTCGGCGCACTTGCGCGCATCCTGAAACGTCTCCACACCGCCCAGTTTTGTATCTTCCGTTCCGAGCAGGATCGGGTTGATGTTCAGGTCTTGTAAAGTGCTTAATATCTCGATCCGGGCATCTGCCACCAGTGCATCCGGGAAAAAGTCGCGGTTACCAATGATAACTCCAAGTGTGAGTTGCTGTTTTACGTTTTGCATTAGCTTGCTATAATTAATTCAATTTCGTTGTCGTGGAACACTTTCAGGTGCTTGTCGGCAATACCGGCGTCGGTAATGATGTAGTCGATGAGCGAGAGGGCGCCCAGGCTGGCGAAGGCGCTCTTGCCGATCTTGGTAGAGTCGGCCACCAGGTACGTCGTCTCGGCCGCGTCGATCATGGCCTTCTTCACCACAATGTCGCTGATGCTGGGGTAGGTCAGCCCCGACTTGAGGGAGAGGCCGGCGGTGGCCAGGAAGAGCTTCTGCACGTTGATGCCCTTGAAGAAGTCGGCCGCCTTCTGGCCCGTGAGCGAGAGGGTGGGGGGCTTGAACTCGCCGCCGGTCATGATCACCTCGATGCCGGGCTCGGCGCCCAGCAGCAGGGCGATGTTGAGGGCGTTGGTAATTACGGTCAGGTGCTTGAAGCCGCGGAGCTTCTTGGCGATCTCGGTGGTGGTGGAGCCTGAGTCGAGAATGATCGTGTCGCCGCTCTCGATGAAGTCGAGGCACTTGCGGGCGATGAGCTCTTTCTTGTCCATGTTCTCCTTGTTGGCCAGCGCCACCTCCCTGACTTGGTCCTCGACGTTCTTGAGGAAGGCCCCGCCGTGCTCGCGCACCAGCAGGCCGTCTTTGTCTAATTTCTCCAGGTCCTGGCGAATGGTGACCTCGGTGACCTTGAAGAGCTTGGCCAGGTCGATGACCTTGGCCGAACCGTCCTCCTGGAGGAGCTCAAGAATCTTTTCCCTGCGCTGGTTTGCCATCATAGTCTCTTGTGTTTTTCTGTTTTTATGGAAGCAGACTTAAAATTAATCATTAAAACGATCTGCTGCACAATACCGGTGTACGGAAAGGCTAATATAAAAAAATATCTGATTACTTTGTTTTATTTTTTATTTTCTTCGATTAAGACATGTTTCGAAAGTTATTCAGGCTTTCTTAATGGTAGTAACAGGAAGGAAGGAAGAATGATTTCCGGAAATTTTCATTTATTTTTTTAAGTCATTGAAGTGGTGCGGTTTATAGATAAAGCATGGGCTTGTTCTGTTGCTGGTTAAGCAGCAATAAATTTAATCGAATTTTAATTTCGTTTTAATCTCGTTTTAACCTAACCCTTTATAAACTCCTCCGTAGAATATTCTGATTTTAATATAAAGTATATTTTACCCGCCTTGAGCTTTAAAGATTCTTTCCTGATAGAATACCGCCTGTTTTATGGTCTGGCCATACAGCAGAAAGGCGATAGGCCCCTAAACTAAATTTCACAACGATTTATTCTGACCATTTTCGCCCTATGAACTGCCGATTTTGTGAACAGCCACTCTACAATAAATTTGTAGACTTAGTGAACTGCCCCCCTTCCAACTCCTTTCTTTCCTTTGAGCAGCTAAACCAGCCGGAAATGTATTTTCCGCTCACCATTTACTTTTGCTCGGAGTGCTACCTGGTGCAGGTAGACGAGTATAAGAAAGCGCAGGAGATTTTTGATAATGAGTATGTGTACTTCTCAAGCTACTCAAAAAGCTGGGTGGCACATGCCAAAAAGTATGTGCACGAGATGATAGGCCGGTTTGGTTACGACGAGAAGTCGCAGGTGATCGAGATCGCCTCCAACGACGGTTACCTGTTGCAGCATTTCGTGGAGAAGAATGTGCCGGTGCTGGGCATTGAGCCCACGCAGAACACGGCCAATGCCGCCACGCTGAAAGGGATTCCTACGATTTCTGAGTACTTTGGCGCCAGCTTTGCCAGGCAGTTGAGCAACCGCAAGCTGAAGGGCGACCTCATTATCGGGAACAACGTGCTGGCGCACGTGCCGGACATCGACGATTTTGTGGAGGGCCTGAAAGTGGCCCTACGCAAGAATGGCGTGGTGACCATGGAGTTCCCGCACCTGCTGCGCCTGGTAGAAGACTGCCAGTTCGACACCATTTACCACGAGCACTTCTCCTACCTCTCCTTCGGCACCGTTAAACGGATATTTGAGGCGCACGCCCTGGAGATGTTCGATGTGCAGGAACTGCCAACCCACGGAGGCTCTCTCCGGATTTTTGCCAAGCACAAGAAAGACAAGTCTAAAGAAATCTCGCCAAATGTGCAGGCGCTGCTGGCCAAGGAAGAGGCGGCGGGCATGAACACGCCCGAGTTCTACCAGGATTTCCAGGCCCGTGTGGACCAGGTGAAGTACAGCTTCCTAAGCTTTTTGATCGAGCAGAAGCAGGCGGGCAAGAAAGTGATCGGGTATGGAGCGGCTGCCAAGGGAAACACGCTGCTGAACTATGCGGGTATTAAAGGCGACGACCTGGTGCAGTTCGTCGTGGACGCTTCGCCGCACAAGCAGAACAAATTCCTGCCAGGCAGCCATATTCCGGTGTACGATGCCTCTAAGATTGCAGAATACCAGCCCGATTACGTGATCATCCTCCCCTGGAACCTGAAAGATGAGATCATGGAGCAACTGGCTTACATTGGGGAGTGGGGCGGCAAGTTTGCTACCTTTATACCTGAAGTAAGGGTTTATGACAGCAGCTTTGCCGAAAAGTAATCTTGCCTTTCCGCTATAAAAAGCACGCGGCATGCTGACAGGTTCAGCATGCCGCGTGCTTTTTCAGTGGGCCTTTGGGAAGATGCTTTGCGTGGTAAAGCGCAATTATTTGAATGAAAATGGCCTTCCGGAGGCAGGACAGCGACACGAGATAAAGGACACAAGCCGCAAGACTTTCTTCTGTAACCGGACATCAGTTTGCAAGTCGTTGATGACTGCTTGTTATAGGCCGACCACTTTGGGAGGTTCGCCTAGACCGTTCATCTTCCAAATCCTGAAACAACCCTTCAGCAATCAACAACAATCCCGAATTATTTGAATGAAAAAGGCCTTCCAGAAGGCCTTTTTCATTCAAATAATTCGGGATTGTCCGTGGCTGGCTTTAACTTGATCGCTGCTAAGTGAGGCCGCAATCAGCTTACTGCCTCGGTAAGCTTTGGCAGTGGTGAGTCGGGTTTCTCAGCCAGCTCGTTGAGCAGGTCCAGCACCTTGTCTATTTCCACTTCCACGTCCTCGCGCTGCCCTTGGCCCGCATCCTCGATACCCTCGTCGCCTTTGCAGATGAGGTAATGGTAGTCCAGGTTTATCTTTTGGGCGATGTTGAAGAACGGCAGCAGCATGAACCCTTTGTTAAAGACCTCGATGGCGGTGGTGCCTGGTTTGCAGAAAATGTAATTGATCAGGCCGGCACCGCTGGCTCCCAGCACCACCTTTGCGTTAGAGAACAGCTTAATTTTTTGCCTGATATTCAGCTTGCTCGAAACAATGGTTTTAAAGCCGTAGGGTTCCAGTCGCCCAATTAGTTCTTCCTCGTTGAGCACCCGCCTGATGCTGGAGTCGCTGCGGGCAATGTAGATAAACGGAGCTTCCTCCACCAGCACATCCTCGGCCGTTGCCAGCGGCGCAAAAGCCTCCTGTAAATAGTCGCACAGCCAGTCCGGCATCAGGGTGTAGTTGCCGCGGGGAGCTGTGGAGGCGATCACCCTGTCCGCTGCGACATGCGGGTGCTCATCTCCGGCGATCAGCTTTGCAGTTGGTATGCCCAAGAGTTCGAGCGTCTCCCGTTGGTAATCGTAGCGCAGGCTCGGGACCAGAAACCAGTCGACCTGATCGTATAAACCGCTCTTTTGGAGCAGGTGCAGCCGGGGGAGTACATCCATAAACCAGTGGCTGATGTTGTTGAGGCCCGCGCCACCCGTGAGCAGCGAGAAAACAGTGCCCGCCAGGCGGGTGGGAGGGCTGAAAAACCGTTGTTGAAATATGTTGTTGTATGCCGGCCCTGCAGCGATCCCACCATCCCGAAGGCTGAGCGACACATTCTCCACTACCTTGTTGTGTTGGGTAATAAGGGCCACGCTGCTTTCATTATCGGTGTATAGCCGGCCATTCGGAAGCTCCACCACCACATAATCGGTAACCACTTTTCGTTCCGGCTTCCAGTAGGCCGGGCAGGCATCGAAGAGCTGCTCCGGAATGTCCATGGTGGAAACAAGCGCCGGGTAGATGTGGTGCACCACCTCACCTGTGTTGCCTCCCTGGCCGGCCTCCTGCAGTGTATACACACCTGTGGGTTTGTAGCGCAGGTTGTAAGGGAGTATTCGTTTGCCAATCTTCTTTAGCCGCTTCAAGGCTTTGCGGTAGAGTACACTTGCTTTCATCGTGTCATGATTTCAGAATAGGTTCAAGGGATGAGGAGTTTTATAGTCCGGGTCTGTTCTGCATGCTACAGGAAGAGCATAGTTCAAATATTATGGGAGTGACAGCCGAATATGCCGTAAACGATATTTTACCCGGAAGGTTAGTAAGAAAAGCATCTGTATTTCGGAGGTGCGGCAGGGGACGATGGTGAAGCCTCAGGCGCCCCTAAAAAAGCCATTTGCTGTGCTAAAGCAGGGCATATGCCGGCCAGGTGGATGAATTGTGTATCTAAATTTCACAAAGCTAACTAATATTCGTAATCATTTTTTATCTTACGCGCAGATGGGGGCCGTCAGGTTGTATGGTGAGATTGATCCCGCATTCTGGCATGCTTACCAGAACACCTGCCATAAACATAGTCAACTCCCTCATAGTCTAGTTAGGTAGCTCTGTTTGTTTAAAAGGGAGTCATGTCTTAGAACCCAGAAATAAAATAGCTTATGATTTTAAAAGAACTTCAGAGCATGTTCCAATCGGTCTGCGGATTTGTGTTTCGCAGCGGGCGGTCTGTTACAAATCGACGTTTGAGTTCTGAGCCTGCACTTACGGCGGCAGGGGGAGTTCGGCTTATAGATAGTAAAGTTTCCGGTGTTATCGAGCGCCCTTTTCGCTTTTTGCCCCTGGCAGCCAGATCAGGGTCGTTTTGCCTGGTGGTCGCGCTAGGGCTGGCAGGCTGTGCAGGAGGAACCAATATGGCGGCCACCGATACCGCCACTAAGCACTCCGAAACAGTGATGGCTGCCGATCCTGTTAGGTGGAGCCAGGCATTGGAGCAGGAGCCGGACTGGTACTCCGGGGCTGAGGCTGTCCGCATAGCCGACAATGTGCTTCTTTATCAGAATCAGAATGGCGGCTGGCTAAAGAACATAGACATGGCCAAAGTGCTCAGTGAGCCCGAGAAAGCGCACCTGAAGGCAGAGCAGGCAAATGCAGACGCACAAACAACCATCGATAACCGAGCCACCTTTACACAAATGGAGTACCTGCTGCGGGTGTATAAGGCAACAGGTCAGGAAAAGTTCAAGAAAGGGTTTATGCGCGGCCTGGACTACCTGCTCGATGCGCAGTATGAGGATGGGGGCTGGGCCCAGTTTTATCCCATCCGGAAAGGATACTACGAGCACATTACTTTTAACGATGGTGCCATGATGGGCGTGATGCGCCTGCTGCGCGATGTGTCGGAGGGCAAAGGCGCCTATGCCGTTGTTGATACGGAACGCAGGCAGAAGGCAGCAAGCGCCATTGGCAAAGGGTTGAATATCATACTCAGGACACAGATAAAAGTAGACGGAAGGCTTACTGCCTGGTGCGCACAGTACGACCGCCATACCTTAACCCCGGCAAAAGCGCGGGCATACGAACTGCCGTCCATTAGCGGAAGCGAGAGTGTGGGCATTGTGAAGTACCTGATGGAGATCGAGAACCCTAGTCCGGAAGTGATCCGTGCAGTGGAAGGTGCTGTGGCCTGGTTTGAGCAGGCGAAGTTAACCGGCTTGCGGCTGGAGAGGAAAAAAGATACGGCCCTGTACAAAGGGTATGATGTGGTGGTGGTGAATGATCCTGGCGCATCACCGCTCTGGGCACGCTTTTATGAGATCGGCACCAACCGCCCTATTTTCGTAGGCCGCGACGGCATTATCCGCGACCATCTGTCGGAGATAGAGCAGGAGCGGCGCGCCGGCTATAGCTGGTATGTAAACAGCCCGCAAGCTTTGCTGGAGAAGAGCTACCCACAATGGAAGCAGAAATGGGCGTCGCGACAGTAAACGGGCACGTCTCCCTGAAATTGCCCCATCCTATCCGGCTGCTCTCCTAATTAAAGTATGTAGAAAGCAATTTTATGAACCACGAGCGACTTTCCGTGATGCTGTTTCCTTTTGTGCCACCTGCTTCGCGCGCTTTCGCTGTCATATTTCTGCTGGTTCTCCCGGCTTTGGCACCTGCCTTGGCGCAGGACCAGGAGAACAGCCAAAAGCCAAGGGTACTGGTGCTGACGGACATTGAGAACGAACCGGACGATGCCCAATCTCTGGTGCGCTTCCTGACCTATGCCAACCAGTGGGATGTAGAAGGGCTGGTAGCCACCACCTCCGTGCATCAGAAAGATAAGCTGGCAACGTGGCGGATAAAGGAAATCGTGACCGCCTATGGCAAGGTGCGGGATAACCTGCTGGTGCACGAAAAAGGATTTCCTGAAACAGATTACCTGTTTAGCGTCATCAAAGAAGGCTACAAGGGGTTTGGCATGGATGCGGTAGGGTCGGGCAAAGACTCGGAAGGCTCCGACTGGCTTATCTCAACCGTAGACAAGGAGGATGAACGGCCGGTGTGGGTGCTGGTGTGGGGCGGCCCGAACTGCCTGGCGCAGGCCCTGTGGAAAGTGCGGATGACACGCTCCCCCAGAGAACTGGATAAATTCGTTTCCAAGCTCAGGGTATACACCATCTCCGATCAGGATGATTCGGGTCCCTGGCTCCGGAAAACATTTCCGGGCCTGTTTTACATTGCCAGCCCTGGCTACCATGCTAAAGGAGGCTATCATCATGCCACCTGGACCGGCATAAGCGGCGACAAGTTCCACGGTCGTTTCTCAGGACCAGACTTCAGCCTGGTGGACAACCCCTGGCTCGACAAGCACATCCGCAAACAAGGTCCGCTTGGTGCGGAGTACCCACATACCGAATTCCTGATGGAAGGTGATTCTCCCTCTTTTTTGTATCTGGTAGATAACGGCTTAGGCAACTCCGAGCATCCGAACTATGGCAGTTGGGGCGGCAGGTACGAGTATTACACACCCAGGGAGCAGCCCTGGTTCTACGAGCCCGAAACAAGGCCTTTCTGGGCCAGTGCCGAGGATGAGGCCAAAGGGGTAGACGGTAATTTTCAGACGAGCAACAAGGCTACGATCTGGCGGTGGCGCCAGGCCTACCAAAATGATTTTGCGGCACGGATTGCCTGGTCCGTTCAGCCTGCTTACCACAAGGCAAACCATCCTCCGGTTGCCAGGCTAAGTCACCCGAACGAGTTAAAAGCAAAAAGTGGCGAAGAGGTGATACTAAGTGCCGAAAAGTCGACAGACCCTGACGGGAACAAGCTTTCCTATGAGTGGATGCAGTATAGAGAAGCCGGCACCTATACCTTCAAAGATTTAATCCCGATTAGAGGTGGCCAACATGCCAGAGCGTCGTTTGTAGCCCCAAAAGTAACCAAGCCTGAAACAATCCATTTTGTAGTGGCCGTGACCGACAACGGAAAACCAGCCCTGACACGTTACCAGCGGGTAATGGTGGTGGTGTATCCGGAATGAAGCTGCTGGTCCGAAGGGTTCCCTGGCAGTTATTCAGGGGTAGATGGCACCGGCATCAGGAAAGCCTCTGGAAGGCCATTTTCATTTAAATAATTGCTCCTGTACCCATAGGGCAACTGCAGGGAGAGAAACTTGGTCGCGTGTTCCCTCTTATTTTTAATTTCTTCAAGTCGTGGTACGTGACCTCGGTGACTCTAAATGCTTGGCCAGTTGATATCCTCAGCGGCACCATCTTCATTTAGCAATTTGAGAATCTACTTCCTAGCTGGTTTTTCAGCGAGCCTGCATGCTGTTATCCTCTACCAGTTAGAATCTCTATAGTTAAACTGCAAAAAATATGGCTACACTGGTTCTAATAATAAACTTATCATTTAGCTTTGAACTTTCTTCGTTTTATCAAATATTCTTGTTGATCCGAGCTTAATGGATAAAGAGGAGGAAAAATATCGAAAAAATAATTTCCGTTATTTTTCTTTTGTTTTCTTTTTATTTTGCTATACTTGTATTTCATATAGCAACCTAGCCTGGTTGCCTGCCATACTCATCAGTGCCCTGCCTTTATATTTTCTCATGGTAGGGAGCAACAGAAGCACCAGCAGGAGCAGTCCTGTGGAAAGGCCTTTTTCATTAGAATAATTTCTGATTAAGCAGAAACCAAAATTGGCGTATGACATGGCTAAAGCAGAAACATTACTTTTTAACGGCAAAACAGGATAAGACACTTGGTAGCTCAATGCTCCGGCGACACTTCAAGCCACTTGTAGCATGGCTTTCAGAAGGAGCATTGGCAGCATCTTGGAAGGGGACTTTTCCCTGATCTGCTTTACAGGCTGCGGCCTTCATCCTAATCCAGTGTACAGCAAACCTTTATTTTAATAAACACCAAACCGGTATGACAAATAAACAGGCCTTATGAAAGGTTTAAAAATTAACTACCGTTTGTTAGGCAGATATCGATTGATACAACCATTACGGCCTATAGGGGCTGTAACCACCAGGCGCTGAGGTAAGGCATCAGGAAGATGGCAAAGAAACCGATGGGCTCCAGAGGGAACTTCTGCTACGACATGTACCGCTACTCCAGCGTCTTTGCTGCCTAAGGTGTTCGGCCTTCAGCCTCGTCTACACAAAAATCCATGCCCTGTCTGCAGGAAGATTTAATCGTTTACGCTCAATTTTAAAGCTTGTGCCATGAAAAAAAAGATGTACTATTTAAAAAACCTGATTTTCCCATGCCTGCTCCTCGGTTCTGCCCATGCCGGCTTTAGCCGCAGCGGGCCCGATGCCTGGCTGTCTCAGGAGAGTTTGCTTCTCTCTTCTGCGTTACGTGCAGAGAAAGGGGCTGTGGATTTTCCTAACATAAGATATACGGAAGTGGCGCCTCAGCAGGGAGTAACGGTAACTGGCCGCGTCCTGGACGAGGCCGGCAATGGTCTGCCTGGCGTAACGGTTATGCTGAAAGGAACCACACAGGGAACATCAACCGATCTGGATGGCAATTATAGCTTGTCGGTGCCGGGCGGAAGTGGCACGCTGGTAGTATCTTTTGTGGGATATACCTCACAGGAGATAGCTATTAATAACCGTGCTTCTGTTAACATATCGCTGGCTCCTGATGCTAAGGCGCTCGATGAAGTAGTGGTGGTGGGGTACGGCACACAAAGCCAGCGAAACATAACCGGAGCCGTGCAAACCGTTAAGTCCGAAGAGTTTACAGACCTGCCGGTGCCACAGGTAGCTCAGAAACTGCAGGGCAGGCTGGCAGGCGTCCAGATCCTGCAGACCACGGGCCGCCCTGGCGAAGGCATGACCGTGCGGGTGCGGGGCCAGGCTTCAGCCTCGGCCGGCAACCAGCCGCTCTATGTGGTAGACGGCTTCCCGATCAGTGGCGACATCAGCACCCTGAACCCTGACGAGATAGAAACCATCAGTGTGCTGAAAGATGCCGCCTCTACCTCCATGTATGGTTCCAGGGCCAGCAACGGGGTTGTAATCGTGACCACCAAAAGAGCAAGATCCGGCCAGACTACGGTGGGGCTGAACTCTTTTTACGGGGTGCAGCAGATACCATCCAGCGCAGTGCCGGAGGTGATGAACGCCCGGGAGTTTGCCCAGTACATGAAAGAGGTGCATGAGGAAAATAAGCGCGCGGTGCCGGAAATATACCAGAACCCGAGCCAGTATGGCGAAGGCACCGACTGGTACGACCTCCTGACCCGGACAGCGTCTATCCAGAACCATAGCGTCTCATTTAACGCAGGCGGAGAGAAGTTCAGCACCTCAGCCGTGCTGGGTTTTTTCGATCAGCAGGGCGTTATTATTAATACAGGCTACAAACGGTTTTCGGCCCGGCTCAATTCAGAGTACCGGTTCAACGACAGGGTGCGCGTAGGAGTGAACATCGCCCCTACAGTGGCCAACACATCGGGTAGACCTACCGATGGCGGTCCGTTCACTAACACGGGCGGCATGCTGACCAGCGCCTTGCTGGCTTCGCCGCTGGCCCCTGCCGTGAACCCCGATGGCAGCCTGCCCATCACAGCCCATACGCCCGGCATGCTCAACGTGCCGAACTGGTACCGCGTGGCACGCGAAGCCGATGGCACTAACAGAAATAACCGCCTGCTTTCAAACGCTTTCCTGGAATATGAGGTCCTGAAAGGCTTAGTGCTGAAAACATCAATCAACGCCGAACTGGGCGAGACGTTTTTCAAGAACTTTGTGCCTTCCACCTCCGGCAACGTAAACCAGGCACTGCCACGGGCATCGGGCGACCTGACCCTGAGCAATAACAAGTTCTTCACCTGGCTTTCTGAGAATACGGCCACCTACTCCAAGGAGATCGGAGATCATTCCGTGGAAGTGCTGGGCGGGTACACGGCCCAGAAGTTCAGGGCCGATATTAGCAACGTGACAGCGACAAACTTTCCTAACGACCTGGTGCGGACCTTAAGTGCAGCCACCAGTTTTGTGCCGACCAGTTCGTTGGAGGAGTGGAGCCTGCTTTCTTACCTGGGCCGCCTGAACTACAATTATAAAGGCAAGTACCTGTTCTCCGCTTCTTTGCGCCGCGATGGTTCCTCCCGTTTTGGGTCAAACAATAAGTGGGGTAACTTCCCATCTGTATCAGCCGGCTGGATCGTGTCGGACGAGAGCTTTATGCAGGACCTGTCGGCGGTCTCTTTCCTGAAACTGCGCACCAGCTACGGCCTCGCAGGCAATTTTAACATTGGCAACTTCACCTACTTTGAGCAGGTAAGCTCCACTAACAGCGGCACTTCTAACAACTATGTGTTTAACAACGCCCTGGCCCCCGGCAACAACATTGTTTCGCTGGCTAACCCGAACCTGGGCTGGGAGAGAACCTCGCAGTTCGACATCGGCTTCGACCTGGGGCTTTTTGACGACAGGATTTTCCTGGGGTATGACTACTACACCAAAACAACCGACGGCCTCCTGTTTCAGGTGCAGGTGCCTACACACACAGGCTTCTCAAGCCTCATCGCCAACATAGGGGAGTTTCAGTTCTGGGGACATGAGTTCACGCTGAGCACCCGTAACCTGGTGGGCGACTTTAAATGGAACTCAGATTTCAACATCTCCTTTAACCGCAACGAGGTGATGCAGCTGGGCACAGCCAACGCGGCGCTGGGCGGCGGCACCAGCCGCAACATTACGATGGTGGGGCAGCCGATTGGCATGCTCTGGGGCTATGTGGCCGACGGGGTGTACATGAACCAGGCCGATTTCGATAATTCTCCTAAATTCCAGACCTCGACTGTGGGCGCCGTGAAAATGCGGGACGTGAACGGCGATGGCGTGATTACTGTGGACGATCGCACCATAATCGGCAACCCGAACCCTGATTTCATCTTCGGCTTCACCAACAACTTTGCCTGGAAAAACTTCGACCTTTCCATAGTGGCTTCCGGTTCTGTGGGCAACGACATCATGAACACTTCCATGGAGTACATCAACAACCTGGACGGTGTGTTTAACGTGACCAAGGACGTAGCCAACAGATGGAGATCGGAGGAGAATCCCGGCGATGGCGTACACCCCCGTGTGCTGGCTGGTACGACAGGCCTTTTTAGAAACGCGAACACCCTGTGGGTAACAGACGGCAGCTTCCTGACGGTGAAGAACATCTCGCTAGGTTACAACCTGCCTCAGAACCTGATTAAGCATGTGCGTAGCCTGCGCGTGTATGGCAGCATCCAGCAGGCCCTGGTGCTCACCAAATACAAAGGGTCCAACCCGGAGGTAAACGCAGGAGGGGAAAACCCGCTGGCGCAGGGGCTCGACCTGGGCGCTTATCCGGTTCCGCGCACCTTCACCATTGGTGTGAATTTAGGTTTATAACCTCGGAAATGTGACCGTTAAGAACGTTTAAACTCCTTTTCCGGCACTTGTTCCTTTCCATTCCTGCCACCGCGTGCAGGCGGGACTGGCCAAAGAGCAACAGGTGGCTGAAGAGCTAAAATTCAAGAAAAGATGAAAATTAAAATCATAACTATAGGGTTGCTGCTGTCGCTGGGCGCTTGTAAAGAAGATTTCATAGATGTGACCCCGCAAAATTTTATCAGCTCGAACAACTACTTCAAGACGGAAGCAGATTTTACACAGGCGGTAAATGCTACCTACGCGCCGCTCCGCACTGTGTACAACAGTGCCTACATAGCAGGTGAAATGCGGTCGGATAATACCCACTACATTTTTAACAACTCCAACCGGGGCAACCTGGTGCGGGAAGAGATAGCGGACTTTATGAACAACCCTACCGCTGCGCCTATGCTGGATAAATGGTCGGGCAATTACCGGATCATCTCTTACGCCAACCAGGTGCTCGCCAGAATAGATGCCACCACCTTCAGCGAGAGCGTAAAGAGCAACCTGAAGGGGCAGGTGCTGTTCCTGCGGGCCCTGGCTTACTTCGACCTGGTACAGTATTTCGGGGATGTGCCGCTGGTGCTGGAACCGACTGCCGGAAGCGACGACGAGATCCTGAATGTACACTCTACCAAATCGCGCGTGCCGGTGGCGGAGGTGTATAACCAGATTCTGAAAGATGCCGGAGATGCTGCCACACTTTTGCCTGCCAAAGACCAGCAGGAGAAGGGGCGCGCCACCTCTGGTGCGGCCAAAACGCTTATAGGCAACGTGCATGTCGTGCTGAAGCAGTGGGACAAAGCAGAAACCGTGCTCAAGGAGGTCGTGAACTCAGGCCAATACTCCCTGTTGCCGGATTATGCTGCTTTTTTCAACCCGGCTAATAAGAACAATGCGGAGTCTGTTTTTGAGGTGCAGTACATGCAGGGCAACCTGGGGCTGCAAAGCAATTTCGCCTATGTGTTTATGCCCAACCTCACCGACCTGACTCCTATTGTCGGGTTCCGGTTCAACAACCAGAACACGGGTGGTTGGAACATCCCAACCGATAACCTGATAGCTGCCTACGAACCCGGCGATAAGCGCAAGGAGGCGTCGATAGCCCCAGGGTATACGGCAGCAAACGGCACTTTTGTGGATCAGCCTTACGTGAAGAAGTATCTGCACCTGCCTTTGCCTACACCGAACGGATCTTCGCCGAACACCGATGAGAACTGGCCTGTTTACCGCTATTCGGAGGTGCTGTTACTGTTGGCAGAGGCGCTAAACGAGCAGGGGAAAGGCGGCGAGGCCTTGCCTTACCTGAACCAGGTGCGCGACCGGGCTTTCGGGGCAGGCGTGTCGCCGGTTACGGTTACAGGGCAGGAGGCCTTGCGCGAAGCTATTATGAAGGAAAGAAGGGTGGAGCTGGCCTTCGAGAATAAACGATGGCTGGATCTGGTTCGTACTGGCAAGGCTATTGAGGTGTTGTCGGCCTATGGAACCGCCATAAAGGCGAGCGGCAAATACCCGTACCTGTTACCTGGTTCTTACAATGTTACGGCCGACAAGCTGCTATTCCCTGTTCCGTTCACAGAGGCCCAGGTTAACCCTAACCTGAAGTAAGATTTGCCTTCTCCCTAAGACCTCACACTGTCATCAAGACTTGTGAGACCTTAGGGGGAGGTTGAATGGGAGAGCAAGGGTCTTAATTATTCTAATGAAAATGGCCCTCCGGAGGTTTCGCTGCTCCTGGTGCTGCTGGTTTAGACCTGCCTGCTTTGTTATTTCCCCGTAAGGAGAAATCTGCTTCATGAAGCAGTTCTAGTAAAAACTTAGATTTCTCCTTGCGTCGAAATGACAGATGTAGTGACTTTATTTTTCTGAATGAAATTATTCTAATTAAAATGCCCCTCCTGAGCATTTGCATATGCTGCTCATCTGGCTAGTCATGAGCGCGGGTAATTTGATTAAAAAACAGAAAAGCACCTGTTCAGCTGAACAGGTGCTTTTCTTATAAAGGTGAAATTGCAATTTACGGCTGCTTTGCTGTCTGTATCGTTACCGGGCCGAGCAGCCCTGCCTCCAGCAGCGGCTTGCCTTCCAGGCGGTAAGGTGCCAGGGTCCAGGTGATGCGTTCGTTCTCCGGCAAGCCATGGTCGCCGATCAGGCGGTTCGCCCAGGTGTTGGAAACTTCGATCTCCAATTGGTTCTTTCCGGAGCGGATGGCGTCTGTTATCTCCACGCGGTAAGGGGCCGTCCAGGCAACGCCGCAAGGGGTGCCATTCACTTTTACCTCTGCTATGTTCGCCACGTTACCTAGGTCCAGCCACACGCGGTTGTTTTTATCAGTAGATACCTTGCTCTCAAACGTTTTGGTGTAGACGGCTGTGCCGGAGTAGTGCTTTATGCCAAAGCTATCATGTTTGCTCCAATCCGCCAGTTGGTTCATAGCAACAGCTGCTTTCGGTCCGCCAAAAGCGGGGTCGAACTGCACCTGCCAGCTTCCTTCCAGCGTCTGTACAGGCTGTGGAGTTATCCAGTTGTCTCCTTCTTCAGCTTTTTTGTTAGACACCGTATGTTGCAGCACCACAAAAACAGATCCGTTTGCCTCCAGCTGCAGCGGTAGAAGAGTACGGTTGTTTTCGATGCGCCAGTTGGCAGCTCTGCGTACTTCGCCTGTTACGGCATCGTACAGTTCCGGCTCCCGCCCCGCCACGCGCAAGGACAGGTTTAGGCTACGCTGCTTTTCCTGCTGGTTCGAAATAAAGTAAATGTCGAAGTCAGGGGAGGAGCGGTGGGTCCAGGCAATGTCGGCGGCTCGTTGGCTGCTGCCTGTTTCGCTTACGATCACGTCGCGTTCCAGGCCCAAGGCGTCAAAGGAAGAAGCGCGGTAAGGGCCTTTCAGCACTTTGCCTTTGCCTACTGTTTGTGCGGCGGCGCTGGCACCTGTGGCGGCACTGGCTTCAGCTGCGCCCTGGCCCCACAGCTCCTGTAGCAGTTGCTGCACTTTCGCGTCGCTGGCCTGGGCCTGGTGGAGGCTGGGCGAGCGGTCAGGGCGATCAGTAATGAGTACCGTGGCGCCATCCTTCACAAGTTCCAGCAGCTTCTGCGCCACCTCCGGCGACATGGTGTCGCTGTTTGGCGCCATCGGCCGTGCGCCCGGAATAACCAAGAGGGCATAACTGGCACCGCCAGGCAACACGATGCGGCCATTTTCTACTTTGGCAAGCCGCAACAGCGCATCGCGGTTTATAGAGTCATAGGCATAGCCACGGAGCGGGTCCACCCAATTTTCAGGGTCAGCCATGTTGGCCGTGTGCGTCACGCCGTCCGGCATCTGCCGTAAGGGTACTTCTGTATTGGCCAGTCGTTCTTTTTCCTGCTGTACTACCTCTTCTCCGAAAATACCGGGTAGTGTAGATACCAGCCTGTCAGGTAAAACGGCCCTTCTCGGAATATCCTCTCCAGTAAACACAGCAATATCGGCCACATAATTGCCTTGCTGCAACAGGGCCTGGCAACGCTGCGCATATGCAACCCAGGCGCGGCCTTGCTGCCACCAGGTCTGGTCCCGCTGAAAATGAATACCTACACCGTCCAGTGTCATGCCGGGTTTGCGGTCGAGCCAGGGGTTGTGGGTGAATACGTGGTACACGTAACGGTTAAAGCCGAGGGCATAGTTGCGGTCGCCGAGTGTTTTGAAGAGGGCCGGGTGCTCATCCCAGGCCATGCGCAGCTGTGTAAAGCATTCAGCCTGCACAATCTGCTTGCCATATACGTGCGCGCCTGAGATGGCATCGAGCACATCGTTCGGCTTGTCGTGGGTGGGGCTCCGGAACCAGAATTCACCCATCGGTACATCCACGGTGCTGTAGTGCAGCATGCCATCGCTGGTCATGGTTGGCGACACGCATTCGGCGGTAAACTGCAGGCCATGTTCGCGCACTCTGGTCATGAGGGTGCCATAAAACATGTCGTTTACCAACTCCGCGATTGTCTGGCGCACGTCGTGCAAGAAGCGTTCCGATACGTCGGCGCTCTGGATCGGGATGCCAGCATACAGCGGCAGGTAAGGCATCAGGTCGTAGCCCCGGCGCTTTTGGAACTCCTCCCGGAACACCGGCGACCAGTTCTGGCTGCCGCACTCCCAGCTGTCTATGTAGAAAAGCTTTACTACTTTGGCTGCCAGTTCCGGCCCGGCCTGCTTTAGCGCCTCGCCAAACCATCCGTCGAACTGCAGGTTGATCGCCTCGGGGTTGAACTTGTCGCACTCCAGGCCGGCCCCGGCGCCACCTGTGGCGTTGGTGTGGCCGGTGGAGGTGTGGCCCATCCGCAGAATGGTCCATTTGCCTTTCGGTGCGTTCCAGTTCAGGTTGCCGTTGGCGTCCAGGTGTTTGGTGATGTCTACTATTTTATCGGCAGGCACGCAAAGCGCATCCGGCACCTGTGTGGCAGTGGTGCGGGGGCTGATGCGCCATACTTCGCCGGTTTTGCCTTCGTACTGATGGATGCGCGGGGCTCCGAAAAGTTCGATTCCGGCCACCTTGAGCGTAGGGCTCCATTTTGCTGAATCCACATCTTCTGCGCCGGGCTCCGATCCGGACTTGTCGTACACGAACCGGAAATAGCGGGCCGTGGTGGGCTCGATCACGTGGGTGTTGTTGGCATCGGTATCCTGCCAGCCGTGGCGTGGCGGCTTCAGCCGGCCAAGCGAGCGGAAGGTTTTGCCATCGTCGCTGACCTCGATGAGCAGCCGCTGCGACTGGAAGTTGTTGCCATTGGTGCGGATGAGAATAGAGCGGCAGGTAAACGGCTTGTCGAACGCATACTGGATCCAGCAGGGCTCTTTGCTCGTGAAGTTCTCTTTGTTGCCCTCCTTAACCAGGAACTGCGGGGCAGGTGCGTCTGGCTTGTTGGAGGTTACTTTCGGCGCGACCGTTCGTGTGGATATATCCGCTTTGTCCGGCGTAGGATAGGCCAGTACGGCTATGTCGCGGTAGTAGTTTTCTTTGGTGGGTGGTTGTGGCAGTTTTCCGCTAAACCGGCGGCCGCCTTCGGTATGGGTTTCGGACCAAACCACTTTTTGCATCGAGAGTTCCGGCGTTATCCAGGGGCCGCCAGCCAGGGCAAAGCCATCGCTGGCGTGTATGCCCATCTCCAGGCCCAGCCGTCCGGCTTCGCTCAGGGCGTGGTTCACCATCTGCCACCATTCCGGCGACAGCTGCTCTACCGGATTTGGCGTAAGGGGCGGATCCGTTTTGCCTTTGATAGCCACCAGGTAGGCTCCGCCTATGCCGGCTTCTTTCATGGCCTCCAGGTCGGCAGTTACTCCTTCTTTAGAAGAACTGGCATGCATCCAATACCAGAGCACCCAGGGTTTGGCAGCAGCCGGTGGCGACTGAAACGCGGCACTCAGCGCGCTGGCAGGAACCATGCTGGACCAGGCCGTGCCCTGCCTGCTGCACGATGACAGCAAGCCGGCGAGCGGAACGCCTGTAGCAGACAATACCAGGCCGGCGGCGCCTGTTTTCTTTAAAAAATCTCTTCTATTCCACTTCAAATTCATCAGGAGGGATGAGGTATATTTGTATTAGTTAACTTTTTAATGCTGAAGAAAGCTTCTTTTACTCTAACAGATGGTAGCTGTTTTTTTCTATTCAGCTACAAAAAGGAAAGTTGAAATTAACGAATATGTATGGCTTCTTCCGCCTTGCGTGCTCTCTTTTCTTTGCGGTGGGTTTCCAGCCAGCCACTGTAGAGCAGGTTCTTGTCCAGCACTGGTTTCGGGAAAAACAAGCTGGCAATATAGCCTACCACAATCACTATCAGGTGGGTGTAAACGCCTAGCATGTATTTGTGTTGTGTAAAGTTAAGTGTTCCCAGATCCAGTAATAATTGTGGGCCGTTTCCGAAATCAAATTTCGTAGACGACAGAAAAGCGTAGGTTGTGAATACAATACAGGAGATAATGCCGATGTTCAGGCCTTGTTTGTTGGCGCGTGCACTGAAGAGCCCCAACAGGAAGATGCCGGCTATACCACCCGAGAAAATGGAGTACAGGGTAAAGACAATGCCCAGCACGCCCTCTTCGCCAGCCGACAGGTAGAGGGTCGCAATCAGGATGGCGCCTATGCCGGAACCCACCACAATCCATTTGCCCACTTTCAGGTACTCAGCGTCGGGGCGATCTGGCTTAAAGCGCTTGTAATAATCGGCTACACCTACTGCGGCCAGGCAGTTCAGGTCGGAGTCGAGGCTGGAGATGGCGGCTGCGATCAGGGCAGAGAGGATAAGTCCGGTAACTCCAATAGGCAATTCCGTATTGATAAAGTAAGGGAACACCGCATCCGGGCGGAGCCCGTCAGGCAATGGGTTCTGCAGGTAATACACATACAGGGCCGTGCCGATAAACATGAAAAGCGCCCACAGCGGCACTGTCAGCAAAACACCCATCAGCGATGCCCGCACCGCAGCTTTATCGGTTCGGGCGGTGAGGTAACGCTGTACGATGGTCTGGTCCGTGCCATATTTCTGGATGGCGTAAAACACCCCGTTCAGGGCCATCACCACAAATGTGAGCTTCGTGAAATTCCAGTCGTAGGGGCCAAAGCCGGTTTTGCCGTTCTCCTCCGCAATCTCCCATACAGCAGCCGGGCCGCCATCTACCGAATACATAATAATGAGCAGGCACACAATGCCACCCGCAATCAGCATAAAGCCCTGTATCACATCGAGCCAGATTACGGCCTCTATACCACCTAGCAGGGTGATGGCAATAATCAGCAGGCCGATGACCCAGATCGTGGCATAGACGTTGGCACCCGTCATGTTTGCCAGTGCCAGCGCCAGCAAAAAGAACACGGTACCCATTTTGGAGAAGTGCGTGAGAATAAAGGCCAGGGAGCTGTAGAAGCGGGCAAACTTGCCGAAGCGTTTCTCAAAATATTCGTAGGTGCTCAGCCCGATAACTTTGCGGTAGAGCGGCACAATAAACCAGATCATACCTACCAGCACCACCGGCACCATAATACCCTGCACCAGCAGGATCCAGTTAGAGGAGTAGCCCTCGCCGGGGTAAGCCAGAAAAGTAATGCTGCTCACCAGCGTAGCCAGCAGCGACATGCCAATAGCCCAGGCCGGAATGCTGCCACTGGCAGCAAAATAAGTGTCCGTCGAGTTCTGATTTTTGGCAAAGTATAAGCCTACATAAAGCGAGACTGCCAGCGAGATGAAAATAATAATGTAGTCAACGATGTGTAATGTTTCCATTCCCATTGATTAGTATAGATGAAAGGATTGTTTGTAGGTACTCTTACCGTGCTTATCTTCTTTCAACCTCCTGGCCGGTATCGCAAGCCGGGCCAGATTGTGCCTCATCAGCATATACAAGCCCTTGTTAATAGAATTAAATGAGTGGCTGGCTTTCAGAGGCTTCCGGGAAGATATTATGTCTATTATTATATAAAAGGGAAATTTATATATAAATGTACTAAAACTTTGGGCCATAACGAACAATAGTTACTTATTTTTAAAATTTACCCCCCTCAATTGTTGAAAGGCAAAGAGAGGAGAAGGCTGCGGTTATTCTCGCGGGAGTAGTGCTTTTTATCGCTTCTTATACACCACCCAGTATGCTATATACTTAAATTATTCAAATGAAATTGCCCCTCCGGAGGCTTTGCTGATGCTGCTGGTCATCTGTCTGAATCAGGATTCGCAGGATCTTTTCACTGCTTTAGCGATGTGCTTCTCGCCTCATCACCCTTTCAGGCTAACAAAAAAGTACCAACTTGTTTTTAATTAACTATTCCGGAATTAGCACCTTGATCCAATAAGCGCATAACTAAAATTATTTCAATCAAAATAGCCTTCCGGAGGACCTTGTACTGCTGATGCCCCTGATGCTTTTTTCCTGTTATCTAGACGCCAGAAGGGGCTCAAATTATCAAAAACACAGCACTCACTGAATCAGATACCTTCTGGCGTTTAGAAAGCAGGAAAACTCTATTTTCTAACTGTTGAAGCTCCTGTGTCCTATGTCCTGCTTCAAGAAACCCCAGCCTTAGTACCCTTAAAGTCCCAGATATCGGGACCCCAGGCGTAGCTGCCGGGCTTGAGGGTGAGGCAGAGGTGGGGCTTGCTACCTACACGCATACGGATAACGCCGGGGCCTGCCTCACGGATGGGGTAAAACTCCTGCAGGTGCAACGCTTTTAGGACGGCAAAGGCCGTGGAGCCTCCCTCCAGCACCAGCTCACGCAGGACTGTTTCTGCAAACACAAGCTGCACCACCCGGGCCGTTTTCTTTCTCAGGTCGTCGGCGCTGGTGGTAACTCCTGCTGTTGTTTCTGCTGCTATGGCTATAATGGCCTTGCCGGTGGTATGGAGGCAGGAGACAATAGCGGCGCACCACTTCTCAAAAGCCTCCTCAGCAGGGGCAGCGGCAAGGGCAATTTCGGCAGGCATGTAGCAGACGGGGCCGCCGTTCTCTTTTATCTTTCGGATGGCGTTGCGGCTTTCGCTAAAGGTGGTGCCGCACACGTAGAGCGCCGGCGAGCCAAACGCGTCTTTAGCTGCTTCCGGGCTGTCGGCTGCCTGCGGTACCAACTGGTCCAGGAGGGCCGTGAAAAAGCCGGAGGCACCGGCGGCAAAGGTGCTGTGGTCGGTGAGGCTGGCCCAGGTTTGCAGGTCGGCGGTGCTGGTTGCCTCGCCTACTATAATGCCTGTGGCTGGCAGGGGCTCCTGGTGCTGCTGCACATGTACCGGCAGCTCTCCGGCCCCTAAAATGCTGCGTACTTCCGAGGTAGTAATGGCAAACTCAGGATCATGAGAGAAGCTGGTTTCGTGGATGGGTGTTCCGTTGATGAGGTATTCCCCGTTTACCAGCACCCTGCCGAGCGAAGGGTTGGCCGGAACGAGCAATGCCCGCTCCAGTTCCAGCACACGGAGCTGCGCCTCCATCTCGGCCAGCACATGGCCCCGCAGCACGGAGTCCACTTTTTTGTAGATTAGCCTGGGCTGCAGCTTCAGCAGCTCCTCCGTTACTTTGGTCATCACGCGTACGGCTTCTTCCCGGGGCTTGGAGCGGGTGTCGGTAGAGATCACCAGCAGGTCAGCCTGCGATTGCGGGTTTACTTCTGCGTTTATCTCTACTTTCAGGTTATAGCGCAACCCGATGCCGCCCAGCTCTGCAGCCCCGGTAAGATCATCTGCCACTACTGCGATCATGAAGAAACGGTTGTTTTTTCTGCCAACTTATATTTTGCCAGCTGCACGGCGTGCTCAATGGCCAGCACCATGGCATCGGGGCTTGCCACGCCTTTACCCGCAATCTCAAAAGCGGTGCCGTGGTCTACGGAAGTGCGGATAATCGGCAATCCCATCGTAATGTTCACCCCTTTCACGCTGTCCATCTGCTTTTTCTCTGCGTTCCACTTAAAGCCAGACAGCTTGAACGGAATGTGGCCCTGGTCGTGGTACATGGCCACCACGCCACCATAATAACCTGTGGCAGCTTTCGAGAACATGGTATCGGCCGGAACCGGTCCTTCCACGTCGTAGCCCAGGCGAAGCGCCTCTTCTACGGCTGGTAGAATCTCTTCTGCTTCTTCGGTGCCGAACAGGCCGGAGTCGCCGGCGTGGGGGTTAAGCCCTGCAATGCCGATTTTCAGGTTTTCGATGCCCAGTTGCTTCAGGCCGTTTTGCAGCAGCTCCGTTACTTCCAGAATGCGGTCTTTTTTCACATTGTCACAGGCCTGGCGCAGCGATACGTGCGTGGAAACGTGGATTACCCGCAGGAAATCTTCTGACAAGAGCATGGCATACTTCTTCGTGTTGGTGTAGTGCGCGTAGATCTCGGTGTGCCCTGCAAAGTGATGCCCTGCCTCGTTGATAGACTTTTTGTTGATCGGGCCGGTTACGGTCGCGTCTATCTCATTCGCTAAAGCCAGCTGAATCACCTTCTCCACTGCTCTGAAGGAGGCTTCGCCGGCCATAGCCGAGATCTCGCCGAAAGCAAGCTGCGCCAGATCCACGTTCTGCAGATCGAACACGTCTATTTCGCCCAGTTTAAACTGCGCGTCCTTCACGTTTTGGATTGCGTTAACTGTTGCTTTGAGGTCCAGCCTGTCTATTATCTGCTGGAAAACTTTTGCATCGCCTACTATAAGCGGCTTGCAGATGGCATGTATGTTTTCGTCTAAAAGAGCTTTCACGGCAATTTCCGGGCCTATGCTGGCCGGGTCGCCCATGGTTACGCCAATAATTGGTTTATCTTGCATAAGATGATGTTCCGTTAAACTTTATTTCTTCTTTTGAGATGAGTTCCTGTAAGTTCCGGCGCAGGGCTTCTGCTTCTGCCTCGGTGCCCTCGGTGAGCGGCGGTATCATGTGCGGCTGGCAAAGGCCTGCGTCCTGCATCAGCACTTTCAGCGCCCACAGCGACTGCCCCAGGGTGCGCCCTGATTGGTAAACAGCTCCCAGCAAGTCAGAGTGTTTCTGTAGCTGGAATGCTTTTTCGCGGTCGCCTTGCGCCACCGCCTGGTATAAATCCTGGTAAATGCTCGGTATAAAGTTGCCGGTGCTTGGGATCAACCCATCGCCGCCCCGGAACAGGCACTCCGCCGACTGCGCCGCCCAACCCAGGAAATAGCTGAAATCCTCCCGCTCGGCCCACAGTCGCAGCGACTCCTGCATGCGCTCCTCGCTTCGTTCCGAGTCTTTCACCCCCACAATGTTGTCGTGCTGGCTCAGTTTGTCGAGCAGGGGCAGCGGGATAGACATATGCGTGGTGGCCGGTATGTTATAGATAATGAGCGGTGCCGGCGACTGGTCGGCCAGTTGCTCGAAATAGCGGAGCATCTGGTCTTCGGAGAGGGCGTAGTAGGAGGGCAGGTTGGCCGCTACCACATCAATGCCGGCATCGAAGCAGCGCTTAGCCAGCTCCACCGACTCCTGCAGTACGTTAGCGGCAATGCCGGCATAAAAGGTCTCGCCCGCTTGCTTGCTTTTTCCTACAAGCTTGATAAAATCCTCTTTCACAGCGAAAGGCAGGGAAGCTGCTTCGCCGGTAGTGCCCAGAATAAAGGGTTTGGTATCATGTTGCCTGAAATTGGCGAGTATCTGCTCCACCGCCTGGTGGTCGAGCTGGTAGTTGGCAGTAAGCGGCGTGACTACCGGTACGACCACGCCCTGGTATTTCTTTTTCTGTTTCATTTTCGGTTAATGGTTAAATGGTTGAATTGTTAAGTGGCTGTAGCTTTTGATTTTTGAGAATCGGAAACATTTCCACTTAACTCAACTTGCAATGCCCGTTCTACTGCTGGTGCTTCAGAAAGTAGCAGCAGGGGCATCAGCAGTGTTTAGATGCTCCGGAGGGCCTTTTTTATTTAAATAATTTAGTTTTAGGAGCTGTAAGCCTCGCAGCGTCTTTCAGACCTGTGAGCGTTTCATCCGGGTAAAAGCTCCTGCTAATCCTCCAGGCTTCTGCCTCCCTATCTCCTCCAAATTCTCAGAATTTCTAATTTCTAATTTCTAATTTTATTTAGGCGCCGCCCTAATACGCCGCTGTATAAATATCCACAGCGTCTATCACGGTAATAGGGCGGGGGTTGTTTTTCAGGAGCCTGGTTATTTTCATGGCGTCCTGAGCCATGCTCAGGATGGCGTCCTGCGGAATGTTTACATCCCGTAGTCTGGCCGGGGCGCCGCACTGCTTTATAATAGAACGGATTTTGGCGATTCCTTTCTGGGCGGTTTCCTGGTGGTTGCTGCCGGGGGTGCAGCCTAGTGCCACCGCTATGGCCGCAAAGCGCTCCGGGGCAGCCGGCAGGTTAAACTCCATGACGTAAGGCAGCAGCAGCGCATTGCTCAGGCCGTGCGCCAGGTGGAACATGCTGCCAAGCGGGTAAGCCAGGGCGTGCACACCGGCCGTGTTTACGGGGCCGAGGCAGAAGCCGCCCAGCATACTGCCCATAGCTACATGCGTACGGGCTTCCTCATCTTCGCCATTCTGAACCGCTTTTGCCAGGTTCGCTCCGATCAGGCGTATGCCTTCCAGCGCAAACATATCGATAAAGGGTTGTGAGAATTTGTTGGTATAAGCTTCCAGGCAATGGGTAAGGGCATCGAGGCCGGTTACGGCGGTGATGTGTGCCGGCACGCTCATGGTGAGCAAAGGATCGACATATACAATATCGGGCAGGAGGAAGGGGCTGATGATGCCTTTTTTCTGGTTGTCGGCATCGTCGAGCAGGATGGCATTGGGCGATACTTCGCTGCCTGTTCCAGCTGTGGCTGGCAGGCAGATCAGTTTTCGGCTGCGACCTTTCAGGTTGCCGATACCAACGATCTCCTGCAGCGTTTGCTCATTGCCGAGCTGGGCGGCCACCAGTTTGGCTACGTCCAGCACGCTGCCGCCGCCAATGCCTACTACTACATCCGGGTTCGCCTGCTCGGCCTGCTCCATCAGGTTTTCAAAATCGCTGAAGGTGGGCTCCTGCACGATGCTGGTGTCGAAGGTGGTGCTGATGCCCTGCTCCCGGAGTTGCTGCACCAGTTCCTCCAGTTTAGGGAGCAGCGGGGTAATCGTAACAATAAATACGCTGGAGCACTCCAGGCTGCTGATCTCTTCGGCCAGTTTGGAGAGTACTCCCTTTCCAAAAATCAGCTTCCCCGGAAACTGTATCCTTAATTCTTGATTTGTAACCTGCAATGGTTCCATAGCTAACTGTCTTTCTTTTGTAAATATCTTTTCCATTGTGAAGATGGTTTGGCGCGCACTAATTATCCTTCAGGGCTGCTGTGGCTGCACCACAGGAACTTCGCACCTGCAGCGCAGCATCGAACACTACTTTAACGGTTGGCCTGCCAGGGTCTTTTATCCGCTGGAAGAGCAGTTCTGCCGCCCGGTGCCCCATCTCAAAGCCGGGTTGGCGGACGGCTGTAAGCGGTGGGTTCAGCGAAATAGACCAGTACATGTCGTCGAAGCCTACTAAGGCGATCTCCTCCGGAATTTTAACGCCCCGCCGGTGGATCGTTTCCAGGGCGCCGAGCGTGATCAGGTTGTTGCCGGTGAAGAGGGCTGTTGGTGGCGTGGGCAGGTCCAGGAGCTCAGCCGAAAGGCGCAGGCCGCTCTCATGCTTCGAGTCGCCGTATTTAATATAGGATTCGTCTATAGCAAGGCCGTGCTCCCTGAAAGCCGCCTCATAGCCGCCGAGCCTGGCTTTGCTGGTCGGTATCTGCGGCAGGCCCGAGATAAAGGCAATGCGGCGGTGCCCCAGCTTTATAAGGTGGCTCACGGCATCGAATGCTCCCTGGTGATTGTCTACCAGTACTACGTCTACGTCCACGCCTGTCAGCCCCCTGTCGATGCAGATAATGGGCAGGCCACTAAGCACCAGGTTCACCACTTTCTGGTCCCGCCCATGCACGGGCGCCACTATCAGCCCATCAATAGACTCCGACTGCAGAATATCGAGGTAAAGGCGCTCCTTGTCTTCGTTCTGGGCAAAGTTGCACATAATGGCCGCGTAGCCTTGTTCGTACATCGCCTCTTCCACCCCGCGTATCACATCCACATAAAAGGGGTTCTGGATGTCGGGCAGCACCAGCCCGATGATCTTGCTGTTGCCGCCTTTGCTGCGCAGCCGCTGCGCCACCCGGCTAGGGCGGTAGTTGAGCGACCGGATAGCCTGCTCCACCTTCTGCTGCGTAGCCGCATTTACCGAGCCCGGGTTATTGAGCACCCTGGAAACCGTGGCGATGGATACGCCTGCTGCCCTGGCCACATCTGTCAGTTTTGTCATCAGGTATTTTTTCTGTAAACAGCTGTAAACGATTTCAGTTGATGCGCCTGCTGTAGGATTACGCAGTGCGCTTGTGCCTTTGTAATGGCATGAAAACGTTTTCAAGAGGTAAGGTAAAAAAATGTTTTTAAAAATAAAAGCAAATCCAGAACAGCCGTAAGGATCCGTGGAGGAGCTGCAGCAGCTGCTGAGGCTCCGGAGGCCTGCTTTTATTAGAATAATCGGGTGCAGCGGCTGGGTTTGCCTGGCTGCCCTGCACAGTTGAGACGCAGGTCTGGTGTTTCTTTTTCAGCGTGGATTAATCCCGGTTGATACGCTTTTAGTCTGGGTTGAACGCTCTCTTCTATACATTGTGCTCCCTGTCCTCTACTTTTAGGGTATTAAGGCACGGCTGGGGAGGGTTGCCCGTCTCCTGTGGCCATTTCCGGGAATTGCTGAATCCTCTACTATTTTGGCGCAAGGCCGTTAATTTTCAGCAAACCGAAGCGCCTGCCTGATGCTGCGCAAAATTAAACAGACACAGGCAGCTGCCAGTTTGGTAATTTGCTGATAAGTAAGGAATTATGTATCCTTTTGCTTCGGGTTGACAGAAAGCGTGCCCTTTGTCGGCAGGCTGACTCATTGGCGTAGCCAGCATGTTTGTACCAGTGCTAATATACTACAATAATTTGCGAAGAAAAAGCACAAACGGTAGTAAGTTATTTGCTATATTTGCATGAATATTGATTTCATATATAAATAAAAGGCGCGTGTCTAGAGACTAGCTAGCAGAAGTCGGGCTATAGCTGGTTTAAGTTTGGGAACAACACTGACATGCAGGTGGCCTTTCTGAAGAAAAATTACAATCAAATAGAAATACTAGTATGATGAAGAATCTGAAATTGAACTGGAGAATGAAAAGCTTCTCACTGCTGGCGGGGCTCCTGTTGATAGGCCTTGCGCCTGCGCTTGCTCAAAGCGGCAAAAAAACAGCAAAAGAAGAGGCGGCAGCCTATATTCAGGTTACCAATCAGCGGGCAGGTAAGATTGTGGACAACATGAAGATCGCGGACAGGGCTAAGAAACTACGCGTGCGTAACTACATCGCCCAGCAGTACCGCGACCTGAGCGCGATTCATGAATTGCGCGATCGCAGAGTGAAGGCGGTGAAGGAAACAGCAGGCAGCAACAAAGAGGCGGCTGATAAGCGTGTGGCCGAGATCGAGGAGCACACTAATGCCCAACTGGCAAAGCTTCACGAAACTTATATAGCTAACCTGCAGGCCCAGCTTACGGAAGAGCAGGTAGACCAGGTGAAAGACGGTATGACTTATGGCGTGGTGCCGATCACCTATAAAGGATACCAGGAGATGCTGCCTAACCTGACCGAGGAGCAGAAGGCGCAGATCTGGGCCTGGCTGGTGGAGGCGCGGGAGCACGCCATGGATGCCGGTACATCTGATAAAAAGCACGCCTGGTTCGGTAAATACAAAGGCAGAATAAACAACTACCTGTCTGCTGCCGGCTACGACCTGAACAAGGCGAGCAAGGACTGGGCCGAGCGAGTAAAAGCTGAGCAGGCTGCCAAAGCTGAGTAAGGGCAGTTCGGGCTCCAGAGGGCGCTTTTGATTCGAATAATTTGGTTACGGGGGAATTAGATGTTCTAAGCTGCTGCAAGGGTGGCGCCTCTTGGAAATGGAGGGAGAGCTCCAGCGAAAATCAAGCGGCTCAAAATCGGGGATATCTTTGCTTGCCACCTGAGCGCGCAAAAGAAGATTCGTCAGGCTGTGAAGCTGGCAACGTTATTTGCCTTGTTTGGTGCCGCTGCCGCACAGGTAGATTATTCTAATGGAAAAGGCCCTCCGGAGATGCCGCTGCTGGTAGTCAGCCAGGGGTATGTGTGGCAACTCCCGAAAGGCGGGGCAAGTAGAAAGCAGGAGGGGTGAAAGTAGCATTATTTTGATACGGTCTTGCGCCGGCACAGTGACTTTGTCAGCCGATATCTTGTACAGGAAGCTGAAATAAAGAGTCGTAATTGCCTGAATGCTAGCTATCTAACAAATGATTGTTAATATAATTTTGTATATTTGAAAATCATATTTATATTTAAATAAATAATCGTGTTTGGCTTTGCAGATGACTTCAGGGTAGCCGGCGCAGCACCGGGCAATTAAAACAGAGTGCGGCGCGTAGGGGCCGTCTGCTGCTTTCAGCAACGAACGTAAGTGCAGGTTCTGTTTAGCCTTACAGGTTTTTTTATCACAGCATGCCTGTGGCAGGGTTTCAGGCCAGCTAATCAGGGTAATATTATAAATTAAGAAAAAGATTAATAATTCATATTATGAAGAAATACTTTATACCACTTCTTACGCTGGCCGCTATGCTGGGCATGAACCAGACGGCTCTGGCGCAGTACCCTAAAGTGCCGAAGGATGTGCAGGAGGCGAGCAACAAGCTGATGGAAGATGCAAGACGCCGGTCTGACGAAGCCTGGGAGAAAGCACTGCCGATAATCGAAAAGGAAGCAAGAGAAGGAAAGCCCTATATTCCGTGGGCAGCAAGGCCAACTGATTTGCCTCAGGCCGAAATCCCTGCTTTCCCGGGAGCTGAGGGTGGTGGCATGTACTCGTTTGGCGGTCGTGGCGGCAAGGTGTTTGTGGTGACCAACCTCAACGACAGCGGTCCCGGCAGTTTGCGCGATGCCTGTGAGCAGGGTGGTGCCCGTATCATCGTTTTCAACGTGGCTGGTATCATTAAACTGAAAAGCCCCCTTATTATACGGGCTCCTTATGTAACGATAGCTGGCCAAACCGCTCCTGGTGACGGGGTGTGCGTGGCCGGTGAAACAGTTTGGATAGACACGCACGATGTGGTGATCCGGCACATGCGCTTCAGAAGAGGCGAGACCAACGTAGGCCGCCGCGACGATGCCATTGGCGGGAACGCAGTAGGCAACATTATCATGGACCACATTTCTGCCAGCTGGGGCCTCGACGAAAACATGTCGCTCTACCGGCATATGTTCGATCCGGGAGATGGGTCGAAGCAGCTGAAGCTTCCAACCGTGAACATTACCATCCAGAACAGTATTTTCTCTGAGGCGCTGGATACCTGGAACCATGCGTTTGGCAGCACCCTGGGCGGTGAGAACTGCAGCTTTATGCGCAACATGTGGGCCAATAACGCCGGCCGGAACCCTTCTATCGGCTGGAACGGTATTTTCAACTTTACCAACAACGTCGTGTTTAACTGGGTGCACCGCTCTGTAGACGGTGGCGACTACACAGCCCTCTTCAACATCATCAACAACTATTACAAGCCAGGACCCGCCACGCCAACAGATGCACCTGTGGGCCACAGGTTCCTGAAGCCTGAGTCTGGCCGAAGCAAGCTGGATTACAAAGTGTTTGGCAGAGCGTATGTTGATGGAAACATCCTGGAAGGCAACGAGCGCATTACCAAAGACAACTGGGACGGTGGCGTGCAGGTAGAGGACCTGCCGAACACAGGCAAGTATCGCGATAATATACGTGCTACAAAACCTTTCCCTATGCCAACCATGGCCATTATGCCTGCCCAGGAAGCTTACAAATACGTGCTGGCCAATGCTGGTGCCACCTTGCCTAAGCGCGACGCGGTAGACGCCCGTGTGGTGGAGCAGGTAAGAACAGGTAAAATTAACCCGAAGAAAAACGTGAAGCTGCCTGAGTCGGACTTCCAGCACCGTCGTTTGCCAAAAGATTCTTATAAGCTTGGTATTATCACAGACATCAGCCAGGTGGGTGGTTACCCGGAGTACAAAGGCAAGCCTTACAAAGACGCTGACAACGACGGTATGCCGGATGATTGGGAGAAAAAATACGGCCTGAATCCAAAAGATCCTTCTGATGCCAACGGCGACCTGAACGGGGACGGCTATACCAACATCGAGAAGTTCATCAACGGCATCGACCCGACTAAAAAAGTAGACTGGTCAGACCTTAAAAATAACAAAGACACACTGGCGAGCAAATAATTGCCGGCCATGTTCTTGGCAAAGACTTATGCTACTGAAAGAACAACAGTTTATGGTGCTGTTTTAAAATTTGAAGATACTGGCTGTTGCTGACAGCCAGTATCTTCATGCCATTTTAGGCGGTGTTTCTGATACATTTCAGCGCCAATCATAGAGCTGCCGGGGTTCGGTTACGGCCAAACAGCAGTAGCAGCAAAAGAAGACCTTATAACCAGAAAATATCAAACATGAAAAAGTACTTCATTCCTGTTTTTACACTTGTCTCCATGTTTGCCCTCACGCACACTGCTTCTGCCCAATACCCTACCATCCCAAAAGAGGTGCAGGCCAAGGCAGATGCAGCACTGGAGGAGTCCAAACGCCGCTCCGATGAGGCCTGGGCGCGGGCATTGCCTATTATAGACAAGGAGGCGCGTGAAGGGAAGCCTTATATTCCGTGGGCTGCGGTGCCATCTGACCTGCCGCAGGCTGATATCCCGGCTTTCCCGGGAGCTGAGGGGGGCGGTATGTACTCCTTCGGCGGGCGTGGCGGCAAGGTATATGTGGTGACCAACCTCAACGACAGCGGCCCCGGCAGCTTCCGCGATGCCTGTGAGCAGGGCGGCGCAAGGATTGTAGTTTTTAACGTGGCCGGTATCATCCGCCTCAAAAGCCCGGTTATTGTAAGAGCGCCTTATATCACCATTGCCGGCCAGACAGCTCCGGGCGATGGCGTCTGCATTGCAGGAGAGTCTGTCTGGATAGACACGCACGATGTGGTGATCCGGCACATGCGTTTCAGAAGAGGCGAGACAGATGTGGCCCGCCGCGACGATGCCCTGGGAGGCAACCCGATCGGCAACCTGATCGTGGACCACGTTTCTGCCAGTTGGGGGCTTGATGAGAACATTTCCATGTATCGCCACCAGTACGACTCCGGCGACGGGAAGCTGCAAAAGCTGCCTACGGTAAACGTTACCTTCCAGAACTGCATCTCCTCTGAGTGCCTCGATACCTACAATCACTCGTTTGGCAGTACCGTCGGGGGCCTGAACAGCACCTTTTCGCGCAACCTGTGGGCCAGCAACATCAGCCGGAACCCATCGGTGGGGATGTATGGCAGCTTCAACTTTGTGAACAACGTGCTCTTTAACTGGTGGAACCGCTCTGTAGACGGAGGCGATCATCGGTCGCAGTTCAACATGATCAATAACTACTACAAGCCAGGGCCAATCACACCTAAAGATGAGCCGATGGCTTACCGGATCCTGAAACCCGAGTCGAACCGTTCGCTTAAAGGAAAGCAGGAGTACGGCCGCGCCTATGTAGATGGGAACTTTATTGAAGGAAACGAAAAGGTGACCAACAACAACTGGGAAGGTGGCGTGCAGGTGCAGGACAAGGCCGGAACAGGCGATTACACCGACTATATCCGCACCAAAAAGCCATTTGCCATGCCACCGGTTACCATCATGCCGGCGCAGGAAGCCTACCAGTATGTGCTGGCCAATGCCGGTGCCACGCTTCCTAAACGCGATGCCGTGGATGAGCGCATCATAGAGCAGGTAAAAACAGGCAAGATCAAGTACAAGAAGAATGGAAAGACAGGTGTCGGCAGCGAATATATAAAGCGCCGCCTGCCAGAAGACTCCTATAAACTGGGCATCATTACCCACATCAGCCAGGTAGGCGGGTATCCGGAGTACAAAGGCAAACCTTACAAAGATTCCGACAACGACGGCATGCCGGATGACTGGGAGAAAAAATACGGTCTGAACCCCAATGATCCCTCTGATGCCAACGGCGACCTGAACGGCGACGGTTATACCAACATCGAGAAGTTCATCAACGGCATCGACCCGAAGAAGAAAATAGACTGGACAGACCTGAAAAATAACAAGGATACGCTTGCCAGAAAATAAGAACTGCACGTTTCGGCAATAAGCTTTGCCCCGCCTCAAAACACAAAATAAGGGCGGGGCAGCGCTATGAAAAAGAGGCAAGTAGGGTGCTGTAACAGCCAAAATTTGATAACGAAGCTTTGAGAAAGATCACTCCTGTGAATAGTATAATTAAGCTGAAACAAATCGTTTGCATGGTTCTCTGGCTCCTGGCTGGCAGTATGGCCATGGGGAACACCGCCTGGGCGCAGACCAAAAAGGCACCTCCTGTGCCACCTGTTGCGATCGGGAAAGATGGAAGGCTCGCCTATGCCCCCGATTCGCTTGGCAACAGGGTGCCTGATTTCTCCTACAGCGGTTACATGGCCGGTGAGCAGGCCATTCCGGATGCCCCTGTTAAAGTGGTGGTGCCGGTGCAGCAAGGCGATGCTACGCGCCGGATTCAGGCAGCGCTCGATCATGTGGCTACTTTGCCAGCCGACCCGCAGGGTATTCGTGGGGCGGTACTGCTGGAGAAAGGCACCTACGAAGTTTTGGGCAGCCTGCGCATAACAGCCTCGGGTGTCGTGCTTCGCGGAAGTGGCGAGGAGGAGGGCGGAACTGTACTGCTGGGAAGCGGCCTGACGCGCGAAACACTGGTTACAGTGGCAGGTAAGTATGATAGGCAGTTAAAACCTGCCGTTAAAATTACCGATAATTATGTGCCTGTAAACGCTACCAAAGTGCGGGTGGCAGCAGCAGGTACCTTTAAACCAGGCGATAAGGTGCTGGTGCACCGGCCGAGTACCAAAGAGTGGATACAGAAGCTGCAGATGGAGGAGTTCGGCGGCGAAACCGGCTATATCGGCTGGAAGCCCGGCGAACGCGATATATACTGGGACCGTACCGTTGTAGCTGTGGAAGGTAGTACTGTGACACTGGATGCGCCCATTACCACGGCTTTAGATGCTACTTACGGTGGCGGCAACCTGATAGCTTATACCTGGCCTGGGCGTATTTCACAGGTAGGCGTGGAGAATATGAGGCTGCAATCTACTTATGATAAGAGCAACCCTAAAGACGAGGCGCACCGCTGGATGGCCATCACGATGGAAAACGTGCAGGATGCCTGGGTCCGTCAGATCATCTTTAAGCATTTTGCAGGTTCTGCCGTGGCTGCTTTCGAGACGGCAAAGCGGGTAACCGTGGAAGATTGCAAATCGCTGGCGCCTGTCTCCGAAATCGGGGGGCAGCGGCGCTATACCTTTTACACCACAGGCCAGCAAACACTCTTTCAGCGTTTGTATGCCGAAGACGGTTATCATGACTTTGCCGTGGGCTTTATGGCTGCCGGCCCAAACGCCTTTGTACAGTGCGTTTCGTATTTGCCGCACAGCTTTAGCGGCGCCATCGATAGCTGGGCATCGGGCGTGCTGTTTGATATTGTGGACGTAGACGGGCAGGCACTGAGCTTTAAGAACAGGTATCAGGATGCACAGGGCGCAGGCTGGGCCGCAGCCAACAGCGTGTTCTGGCAATCTACTGCCGCCCGCATCGATAATTACGCTCCGCCTACCGCCACGAACTGGGCCTTCGGAGCCTGGTCACAGTTCGGGGGCGATGGCTACTGGGGCAGCGTGAACAGCCACGTGAAACCCCGCAGCCTGTATTATGCGCAGCTCAGCGACAGGCTCGGAGAACAGGTGATGGCCCGTGCGCATTTGCTTCCCATGGAAACAAATGCCACCAGCAGCCCCACCGTGGAGCAGGCCATGGAACTGACCAGGCAAGCAGTTGAACCAGCTCCCCAACTGAAAGACTGGATTGAGAAAGCCTCGGAGCGTGTGCCCATTCCGGTACAGACTTCAAAAGTTAAGACAATCGACCAGATTGGCATTAAAAACACTACACCCGCAAAGCTGGCTGCTCCGATGCAGGTACGCAACGGTTGGCTGGTGCGGGGCAATGCCATCGTAACCGGCAAGCGGCAGGATGTGCCGTGGTGGCGGGGAGATATACGCTATTACGAGCAGCCAAAGGCCAAGCCGGCTGTTACACGCTATGTGGCAGGCCGCACCGGCCCGGGGCTGACAGACAACCTGGAGGAAGTAACTGACAGCATGGCGCAGCGTGGGGTGGTGGCGCTGGAGCACAACTACGGCCTGTGGTACGAGCGCCGCCGCGACGACCATGAGCGTGTAAGGAGAATGGACGGGGAGGTTTGGGCTCCATTTTATGAGCAGCCTTTTGCCAGGAGCGGCGAAGGAACAGCCTGGGACGGCCTGAGCAAATATGACCTCACCAAATTCAACCACTGGTACTGGAGCCGTTTGAAGCAGTTCGCAGACCTGGCTGACCAAAAGGGGCTGGTGCTGGTGCATCAGAACTATTTTCAGCACAATATCATCGAAGCGGGGGCGCACTGGTCCGATTCTCCGTGGCGGCCCGCGAACAACATTAACGAAACCGGTTTCCCGGAGCCCCCTCCTTATGCCGGCGATAAGCGCATATTCATGGCCGAGCAGTTTTACGACACTACCCACCCAATTCGCCGGGAGCTGCACAGAACGTATATCCGCAAGTGCCTTGATAATTTTGCCGACAATACCGGCGTGATCCAACTGGTCAGTGCCGAGTATACCGGCCCCCTGCACTTTGTGGAGTTCTGGATAGACACTATACTGGAGTGGGAGAAGGAAACTGGCAAAAATGCCCTGGTTGGTCTGAGCACCACCAAAGACGTGCAGGACGCTATTCTGGGGGACCCGGCCAGAGCGGCGGCCATCGACCTGATTGATATACGATACTGGGGCTACCGTGAGGATGGCAGTGTGTATGCCCCCCAAGGCGGCGTAAACCTGGCACCACGCCAGCACGCACGGAAAATGAAGGTGGGCAAGAGATCGGCAGAGCAGGTATACAGGGCAGTGCGGGAGTACAGGCAGAAGCACCTGGATAAGGCCGTGATTTACTCGGAAGGCAATTACGATGCCCACAGCTGGGCGGTATTTATGGCTGGTGGTTCCTTAGCCGCTATCCCGCCTACTACACCAGCTCAGTTTCTGGCCGATGCAGCCACCATGCTGCCCGTTGATATTCCGGGCAGCACCGAAACGCAATTTACCCTGGGCAAGAGTGGCAAAGGTTACATCATTTACAGCGATTCAGGCAAGCAGCTGAAACTGGATTTGTCGAAAGATTCCGGCACTTACAAAATGCGCTGGCTCGACCCGAAAACCGGCAAACTCCTGAAGAAGGAAGAGCGGCTCAAAGGCGGAAAGCTACTGAACCTGTCGGGCCCGAATTCCGGTCCGGCTGTGCTGTGGGTAACAAAATAGAAAACTGAATTATCATCAACTAAAACAGATAAAAACCCGGACATGTTGAAGAACATTTTTTCCTTAGTGCTGCTGACTATCCTAGCTGTAGCCTGTACTTCCCAGGATCAAAAACAAGAATCTACCGCTGAGGAAGGGGGCGTAGGTAAGCTGAAGATATCGGACGATGGCAGGTATTTTACAAGAGAGAACGGCGATCCATTTTTCTGGCTGGGCGATACCGGCTGGCTATTGTTTTCGAAACTAGACCGCGACGAGGCAGAGGTATATCTGGAGAACAGGCGTGAAAAAGGCTTTAACGTCATTCAGGTGATGGTATTGCACACGGTAGGAGCTGTGAATGTGTATGGCGACTCGGCCCTGGTGAAGAAGAATGTGGCCACCCCAAAAGTGACGGAGGGGAACTCCTTTGAGGACTCTCTGCAGTACGACTACTGGGACCACGTGGACTACATGGTGGACCTGGCCGCTGAGAAAGGACTTTATATGGCCCTGGTGCCGATCTGGGGAACAGATGTGAAGGGCGGGCATGTAAACCAGGCGCAGGGCGAGGCCTATGCTGCCTGGATAGCTGACCGATACAAAGACAGGCCAAACATTATCTGGCTGAACGGTGGCGACATTAAAGGCTCCGACTCGCTGGAAGTGTGGCAGCGCATGGGCGCTACACTGCGCGAAAAAGACAAGAACCACCTGATCACGTTCCACCCGCGCGGCAGAACAACCTCCTCATTCTGGTTCCATAACGAAGACTGGCTCGATTTCAACATGTTCCAGTCTGGCCATCGCAACTATGCGCAGGATACCAGCGCCGGTGAACTGCATTACGGCGAAGACAACTGGCGATTTGTGGTAGAAGACATGAAGAAAACGCCTCCCAAGCCTACCCTGGACGGAGAACCATCTTACGAAATGATTCCGCAGGGGCTGCACAACCCGGAGAACCCCTACTGGGGCTCCAGTGATGTGCGTCGGTACGGTTATTGGTCGGTATTTGCTGGCGGAGCCGGTTATACCTACGGGCACAACACCGTGATGCAGATGCTGCAGCCGACTGACAAGGGCAGCGCCTTTGGCGGCAAGGGCGTTTGGGACGATGCCATCGATCACCCGGGAGCGGGGCAGATGGTACACCTGAAAACGCTGATGCTGTCGCGACCATATTTTGATCGGGTACCGGACCAGTCACTGGTGGCCAAGCAGCCCGGCGATAAGTACGATTACCAGCTCGCTACCCGTGGCAAGGATTATGCTTTTATCTACACCTACAACGGCAAGAACATCAGCGTGAACATGGGCAAGATAGAAGGCGACAACGTGAAAGCTTCCTGGTTCAACCCTAAAAAAGGGACCTTCACCGAACTGGAAGAGACTTTCCCGAACAAAGGCGTGGTGGAGTTTAACCCGCCGGGTGAGCCCCGCAACGGCAACGACTGGGTGCTGGTGCTGGACGGAAAATAGGCTTATTTAAGTTAAGAGTTTAAAGTTAAGAGTTAAAACTGTAGAGTTACTTGTGTAGCGCCGCTATACCAGTAACTCTACAAATATCAAACTGACATGATCAAACAGAATTTGTTGTTTTTACTGGCCCTATGGCTGTTCGCCTCCTGCGGTTCTGCCAAAGAAGAGGTGACCGAAGAAACAGCCACGACAGAAGAAGCTGCCAGGGAAGTGTATATGTTCAGCTCGTTCCGGGAACCGGCCGACGAAGGGCTGCGCCTGCTGTATAGCTACGATGGTTATAAGTGGGAAGAACTGGAAGGTGTTTTTCTGAAGCCTGATGCCGGAAAAGGCAAGCTGATGCGCGACCCCTCTATCGTAACAGGGCCTGATGGCACCTTCCACCTGGTGTGGACGACCGCCTGGCGCGGCGACAATGGTTTTGGCTACGCCAGCTCCAAAGACCTGGTGAACTGGTCGGAGCAGCAGTTTGTGGATGTGATGAAGCACGAGCCAACCACCGTAAACGTGTGGGCACCCGAGCTGTTCTACGACGACGAGAATGAGCGTTACATCATTATCTGGGCTTCTACGATCCCGAACCGCTTTCCGCGAGGCGTAGAGGCAGAGGACAACAACCACCGCATGTACTACACCACCACCAAAGACTTCAAGACTTTTACCGAGACGAAGCTGTTCATGGATCCGGACTTCAGCATCATCGATGCGGTGATCGTGAAACGAGACAAAAATGACTATGTGCAGGTGCTCAAGGACAACACGCGCCCGAACCGCAACCTGAAAGTGGCCTTCGCCACCGACCCGCTGGGACCTTATTCCAATATTTCGGAGCCATTTACCGGTAATTTTATCGAAGGCCCTACTGTGCTGAAAGTAGGCGACGACTGGCTGATTTACTATGACGTGTATGAGAAGAAAATTTACGGAGGCATGAAAACCCGCGACTTCAAAACCTTTACCGACATTACCGAAGAGCTGCAGATTCCGGAAGGACACAAACATGGCACCATTTTTAAGGCAAACGAAGAAGTGCTCCAGAACCTGCTAAACAGAACAGAGGCCCCGTAATTTAGTGTGCTAATTTTTCAATTTGGAAATTTGAAGATGAGAGGATTTGGGAATGTGGAGGTTCGGAATTTTCGAAATGAATTCAGCTGGGGTAAAAAGAGCGACCAACTCTTAACTAGTTAAGCTGGTCCTGTGTCCTTTTTAAAGAGCAGCAGAAAGCTCCGGAGGGCCATTCTGATTAGAATAATTTAAAATGTCGGGGTTAAAAACGAAAACATAATCAGCAGTTTACATGCATCAAGATAAGAACGAAGGCCGCAGAAATTTCCTGAAAACCGCCTCTATCGGCGGGTTGGCGGCATTGAGTATTCCTGCCATTGTAACTTCGGCTTTCGCTGCCGAAAAGGTGAAGAAGGTGCGCCTGAACAACAACGATGTTATCCTTTTCCAGGGCGACTCTATTACGGATGCCCGCCGGAAGCGTGATGACATGACCGTGAACAGTGCTTCTGCCCTTGGCAGTGGCTACGCGTTTATGGCTGCCTCCGACCTGCTCTGTAACCAGGCCGGGAAGAACCTTCAGATTTACAACAAAGGCATCAGCGGAAATAAAGTCTATCAACTGGCCGAGCGCTGGGATACCGATGCCCTGGAACTGAATCCTAATGTGCTGAGCCTCCTGATCGGCGTGAACGACTTCTGGCACTCGCTGGTAAGAGACTACAAAGGTACCATCAAAACTTACCGCGACGATTACCGCGCCCTGCTCGACAGAACAAAGCAGCAGTTGCCCGATGTTAGACTGATAATCGGAGAGCCGTTTGCCGTGCCGGGCATTAAGAGTGTAGACGACACCTGGTTCCCGGCCTTTAACGAGTACCGCCAGGCAGCCCGCGAAATAGCAGCAAACTATGGCGCAGGGTTTATACCCTATCAAAGCGTGTTCGACAAAGCCCAGAAAACCGCCCCAGGGGTATACTGGACCTACGATGGGGTGCACCCCACCATAGCCGGCAACCGCCTGATGGCGCAGGCCTGGCTGGAGGCCGTGAAGGGATAGTGACCCAAAGACCCGGGAAATGTGCCCGAGGTAATTTTATAGCTGGTAACCTGAATTTGAAAGACAATATGAGCAGATGATGATGACTTATGCGAGAACATAAATTGTCCAGCATCTGAAACAAAGCATTCCATAATCTAATAAAGTATGTTAAAAAGAGTGTATAAGACGGCTGTACTTGCCCTGTTAGGGGCCTGGAGTTTTACGGCAGAGGCGCAGGATACCATCAAGTATACCGGCAAAACCTTATCTAATGTCGATTATCATCATGGGCAACTCAGCCCGGCCATCGGCGTGCACAACATCCAGGTGATGCGGGCTAACCGGGAGAACCCGACGCCGGCCAACGGCTTTGGGTGGACCTACAACCACGCCCCCATGCTGGCCTACTGGAACAATACCTTCTACATGAACTACCTGAGCGACCCTGTGGGTGAGCACATTCCGCCCAGCCAGACGCTGCTGCAAACTTCTAAAGACGGCTACAGCTGGACGGGGCCCGAAATAATCTTCCCTCCTTACAAAGTGCCGGACGGCACCCGCAAAGAGGGGCACCCTGGCGTGGCCAAAGACTTGTACGCCATTGTGCACCAGCGCATGGGCTTCTACGTGTCGAAAGACAACCGCCTGCTGGCCCTGGCTTATTACGGCATCGCCCTCGATGCGAAAGATGACCCGAACGATGGCAAGGGCATCGGGCGCGTGGTGCGGGAGATCAAGAAAGACGGCACCTTTGGCCCGATCTATTTTATCCGCTACAACTCCTCCTGGGATAAGAAAAAGTCAGAGTTCCCCTTCTACACCAAGAGCAAGGACAAGGGCTTCGTGAAGGCTTGCAAAGAGCTGATGGCAGACCCGCTCATGATGCAGCAGTGGGCAGAGGAGGCCGACAGAAACGATCCGCTTATTCCGCTCAAAAAAGAGTACAAGGCGTTCAGCTATTATCACCTGAAAGATGGCAGAGTGGTAGGCCTCTGGAAACACGCCTTGACCTCCATGAGCAAAGACGGCGGCAAAACCTGGCAGTACGATGCGCTGCGTGCGCCCGGCTTCGTGAACAGCAATGCCAAGATCTGGGGCCAGAAAACTTCTGACGGCCGCTATGCCACCGTGTATAACCCTTCGGAGTTCCGCTGGCCGCTGGCCGTTTCTACCAGCGACGATGGCTTGGAGTACAAAGACCTGCTGCTCGTGAACGGCGAGATTTCGCCGATGCGCTACGGCGGCAACTACAAATCCTACGGCCCGCAGTATGTAAGAGGCATCCTGCCCGGAAACGGCACGCCTCCCGACGGCAACATGTGGGTAACCTACAGCATGAACAAGGAAGACATGTGGGTGTCTAAGATCCCGGTGCCGGTTACAAGTAAGGTGAATGGTCATGCCGATGTGAACTTTGCCAACATATCTGAACTGAAGGACCTGGCAGATTGGAATATCTACAGCCCGCTGTGGGCACCGGTAAACATCGAAAAAGCGACAGACGGCACCAACGCACTGGCACTTCGCGACAAAGACCGCTACGACTACGCCAAGGCTGAACGTGTTATCCCGTCCTCCAAGCAGGTAACGGCAGAATTTTCAGTGATTCCGGCCCAGAACGACAAGGGCCAGCTGCACATCGAGTTTCAGGATGCCAAAGGCAATCCGGCTATCCGCCTGATTCTGGATGCAGACGGCAATTTCAAGAACAAGGCAGGCTACCGGTTGTCGAACATGATGAAATACGAGGCTGGAAAGCAGTACAATGTTCGGGTAGAGGCAGATGTGGCGGCCAGAACCTACCACGTGTTTGTAGATGGCAAAAAAGTATCGACCCGTATTTTCTTTGCCCCGGTTGCTTCCATCGACCGCGTTATGTTCAGGACCGGCGAGGTACGCCGCTTCCCCGATGCCGATACCCCAACCGATCAGGATTACGACCTGGAGAACCCGGGAGAACCGGAAGCAGAGGCAGCCTTTTTCATCAAATCCTTTAAAACCGAGAACCTGAACCTGTAAGGTCAGCGCCCAAAATTGAGATTAAGGCTCCGGAGGGGTGTTTTCATTAAAATAATTCAGAGATGGCACGCGCCGCCTCACCACCCGGCAGGAACTTAAAAGCCTGCCGGGTTTAATGCCCAAAAACAGCGATGTTAAAAGTGAATTTATTTTTTTGCGCCTTGTTTGTCCTGCTTGCCTACCGCGTGCAGGCCGACGTGGCGCTGCCCAAAATCCTGCAAAGCAACATGGTGCTGCAGCGCGACAAGCCGCTCCCTGTCTGGGGAACTGCGGCGGCAGGCGAGGAAGTGACCGTGACCTTTGGCAAACAGGAGAAACGCGCAAAGGCAGGAGCAGACGGCAAGTGGCAAGTAGTGCTCGACCCTTTGCAAACCTCCGCCACACCCGCCGTTATGACCATTGCCGGAACCAACACCATCCGTCTGGAAAACCTGCTGGTAGGGGAGGTGTGGCTGTGTTCGGGTCAGTCGAACATGGAGTTCACCATGAACAAGAGCGCCAAGTATGCCGATGCCAAACGCAGCAAAGGCCCTTCAGAGGAAGAAATAAAGAAGATAGATTACCCGAACATCAGGGTCTTTCTGGTGAAGAAGGATCATTATAAAAAAGGGGGGCTGCCCACCGCCTGGGAAGAAGCCGATTATGAAGCAGTGAAAGACTTCTCAGCCCCTGGTTTTTTCTTTGCCGAAAAGCTGCACCAGCAGCTGAACATTCCTATCGGCATCATTGCTGCTTCAGTATCTGGTAGCCACATTGAACGATGGGCGCCGGAAGAAGCGTTAAAAGGTCAGCAGGGCTTTGATGTGGAAGCGACAAAGACCCAAGAGGAAGTAGGAGACATCAAGGACGGAAAGTTCTATTACGGCATGATACAGCCGCTGGCCCCTTTTGCCATGCGCGGTTTCCTGTGGTACCAGGGCGAAACCAATTGCTTCCAGAGCGAAACTTTCGACTACACCGACAAAATGGAGGTGCTGATCAACACCTGGCGGCACATCTGGAAAGACAGGGAGATGCCCTTCTATTATGTGCAGATTGCGCCGTTTGCATACTCTCAGAGCGAAGACAAGCACCCGCGAACCACCGAAACCTTACCTGCGTTCTGGGAGGCTCAGGCAGAGGCGCTCAAAATACCCAACACCGAAATGATCGTGACCACCGACCTGGTAGACAGCATCGCCGATATTCATCCGACTTATAAATGGGAAATTGGGCGACGATTGGCCAACGTGGCGCTGGCCAAGAGCTATAGCAAAAAGGTGGTTTATGCCGGCCCGGTGTACAAGCAGATGAAAGTGAAGGGAAAGAAAGCCGTGCTGGAGTTCGACCACATTGGCAGCGGCCTCACCAGCTACGACGGCCAGCCGCTTTCCTGGTTTACCGTTGCAGGCGCCGATGGGACGTTCGTGCCGGCAAAAGCCGTCATAAAAGGCCGAACTGTGGTGGTGTCGGCACCGGGGGTAAAGGTGCCAGTGGCCGTTCGATTTGCCTGGCATGAAGCCGCTCAATCGAACTTTTTTAACAAAGAAGGTTTGCCAGCCAGGCCCTTCCGCACCGATGCCCCGGAGTGGCAGCCGAAGCTGTAGTCAGGTAGAGTAGCAGCAACAGCAAGCTCCGGAGGGCCTTTCTGATTAGAATAATCGGGTTGGCTGTCCAATCGCTTAATGGTTAAAGGAGTGATCAGAAAGTGTGATGTTAAACTCATAACTTTCAACTCTTAACTTACATACCGTTTAAAGTCTCTTTTGCCTCTGGAGGGCTGTTTTCATTAGAATAATTGCTTCAGAGCCTCACAGACAGCATTATGCCGGCACCGGGGAGTGTTGGAGAACCAAATCTGGCAGGTTAATAATGCCGGGTTTCAGACAAAACATAGAATTCAAAAATTAGCTATCTTATATCTTTCGTGAAAAACTATATCTATATCCCAGTCATTATCCTGTTATCGGGTGTGCTTTCGCTCCTTGGCAGTGGAGAAGCTGCTGCCAATGTGCAGCTGCAGAACCTGCGCTGTGAGCTGCTGCAAAACCCCGAGGGCATCGATGTCACCACGCCCCGGCTGAGCTGGGAACTAACCGGCAAGCAGCGGGGCATCGGGCAAACAGCCTACCAGATCCTGGTGGCATCCACCCCCGAGAAACTGGCGGCCAACGACGGCGACCTCTGGAACTCCGGCAAGGTAAGTTCCGGCCAGTCGGTGCACGTGCTGTATGCCGGCAAACCCCTAGAGAGCCGCCAGGAAGCTTACTGGAAAGTAAAGACCTGGACCGGGAACGGCGAAAGCTCCTGGAGCGAACCCGCCTACTGGAGCATGGGGCTGCTGCACTATGGCGACTGGGCCGGGCGCTGGATCGGCATGGACAAGCTGTCTCCCTGGGATCAGGAAGAGAGATTCTCGCGCCTCTCTGCCCGCTATTTCCGTAAGGAGTTTGAAGCGCCTAAAAAGATCAAAAAAGCCAAAGTATATATCATAGGCCTCGGGTTATACGAGCTGTACCTCAACGGGCAGCGCATCGGCGACCAGGTGCTGGCGCCAACGCCTACCGACTATTCCGAAAATGTAAAATACAATACCTTCGATGTAACGGAGCAGCTAAAGTCCGGCAAAAATGCGATCGGCACTGTGTTAGGCAACGGGCGCTTCTATACCATGCGGCAGTACAAGGCCTATAAGAACAAAAACTTCGGCTACCCTAAAATGCTGCTCAATCTGGTGATCGAATACACAGACGGTACTACCGAAAAAATCCGCACCGACGAAAGCTGGAAAATGACGGCCGATGGCCCTATCCGGACCAACAACGAATACGATGGCGAAGAATACGATGCCCGCAAAGAAATGCCCGGCTGGAACACAGTAGGGTTCGACGACAAGCAATGGCTGCCGTCGGAGTATGTGCAGGAGCCCACCGGAGAGTTCGAGGCGCAGATGAATGAGAACATGAAAGTAATGCAGACCCTTAAACCTGTTTCCGTGAAGCAGCTGAAGCCTGGCACCTATATCGTGGACATGGGCCAGAACATGGTGGGCTGGGTGCGAATGAGAGTGCAGGGCAAGAGCGGCGACCAGGTAACGCTGAAGTTTGCGGAAGTCCTGAATGAGAAAGGCGAACTGGCCATGGCAAACCTGCGCGATGCAAAAGTAACTGATATTTACACCCTGAAAGGTGGCGCAGAAGAAGTGTGGGAGCCGTCTTTTGTATACCACGGGTTCCGCTATGTGGAAGTTTCCGGTTACCCTGGCAAGCCTACTGCCAACAGCTTCGAAGGCCGCGTGGTGTACGATGCCATTCAAACAGTAGGCAGCTTCAGGACTTCCAACCCCATCATTAACCAGGTGCACCAAAACTCCTACTGGGGCATCAAAGGAAATTACAAAGGTATGCCGATAGATTGCCCGCAACGAAATGAGCGGCAGCCCTGGCTCGGCGACCGCCCTGTACAGGCCTATGGCGAAAGCTTTATCTTTGACAATGGAAAGTTATATGCCAAGTGGCTCGACGATATTCAGTATGCCCAGAAAGCTGATGGCTCTATTCCGGATGTAGCCCCTGCCTTCTGGCGCTATTATAGCGATAACATGACCTGGGCGGGCACCTACCTGATGATCGCCGATATGCTGCACCAGCAATACGGAAATGTGCAGGCACTCGAGAAGCATTACCCATCCATGAAAAAGTGGCTGCAGTATATGCAGAACGTGTATATGACGGACGGCTATATCATGACGAAAGACAGCTATGGCGACTGGTGCGCGCCTCCGGCCACTATAGAAGAAGGCCGGGGCATGAACGCAAATGTGAAATACCCCAGTCAGCTAATTTCTACAGCTTATCATTATCACTACTTGCAGATGATGCAGCGCTTTGCCCGCCTTACGGGAAATGAAGGAGACATTGCAGGATATCAGGCCCTGGCCGAAAAAGTGCGGGATGGCTTTAACGATGAATTTTACAATCCGGAAGGGGCCTTCTATGGCGAGAATAAATTAACGGATAACCTGCTGGCCTTGTATTTCGGGCTGGTGCCTAAGGAGCAGGAAGCGGCTTTGTTCAAATCCATTGTCCATATTATTGAAGTGCAGAACAAAGGACATCTAAGCACCGGCGTGGTAGGAACCCAGTGGCTGATGCGCAGCCTGACCGAATTCGGGCGCCCTGACCTTGCCTACAGGCTTGCCACCAACACCACCTACCCCAGCTGGGGCTACATGGTAGCTAATGGGGCCACTACTATCTGGGAACTATGGAATGGCAATACTGCCGCCCCCAATATGAATTCTTACAACCACGTGATGATGCTGGGGGACCTGCTGAGCTGGTATTACGAAGACCTGGGGGGCATCAGATCCAGCCGGGAGCAGACCGGATTTAAGGAGATTGAAATGAAGCCCCTGATGGTGAATGGCCTGGAGTTCGTGAATGCCAGCTATCATTCCCTGTACGGCCTGATCAAAAGCGATTGGAAAAAGGAGAAGAAGCGGTTTACCTGGAACATTACAGTGCCAGGCAACACAAAGGCGGTGGTATACATTCCGGCCAGCTCTGAGAAAAGTGTGACGGAAGGAGGCAAAGCAGCTGCCAGAGCAAACGGCGTGAAATTTCTCCGCATGGAAGGCGATAGAGCCGTGTTCGAGGTCGGGTCAGGCTCCTATTCTTTTGTAGCGAAGTAAGATAAGACAGCAAAGAACTAGCAGCGTGCACACCTGCCCCGAAGCATTTCGGGGGCTCCTGCGATAGTCTGGGGATGAAACAGAAACAGCGGTAGCAAGATAACTGCCAGAAATAAATGATTTTAAACAAGAGTAATAAGCGTAACATGAAGAGATTTGTAATAGCGTTGGCTATTTTAGTATGCGGAAGTGCAGGATTTATGCCGGTGCAGGCGCAGAAGGAGAAATGGAACAAAGGCATACTGGTGGAGGAGTTTCTTTACGACAAAGCCCCTTTCCCATCCTGCCACTCTGCCACACTTGCCGAAACACCTACAGGCCTGGTTGCCTCCTTCTTTGGCGGTACAAAAGAACGTCATCCGGATGTGGGCATTTGGGTATGCCGCCAGCTGAATGGCGCCTGGACCGCGCCAGTAGAAGTAGCCAACGGTAACCAGGAAGACGGCAGCCGCCTGCCCACCTGGAACCCGGTACTTTACCAGATCCCGGGCGGTGACCTGATGCTGTTCTACAAGATCGGCCCGAAACCATCGGAGTGGCAGGGCTGGCTCAAAACCTCCAGCGATGGTGGTGCCACCTGGTCGGAGGCGCGCATGCTGCCCGAAGGATATGTTGGCCCTGTTAAAAATAAACCAGAGCTGATTAACGGCGAGCTGTTTTGTGCCTCCAGCACCGAAGGAGACGGCTGGAAAGTGCATTTTGAGGTAACCCCTGATTTTGGAAAGACCTGGCGAAAAATCGGCCCGATCGATAAAGGAGCAGAAAATTATGATGCCATTCAGCCAAGTATCTTAAAGCATGGCAATGGTAAGCTGCAGGTCCTGTGCCGCAGCAAGAACAGGACAATCGTAACCTCCTGGTCCGAAGACAATGGCCGCACCTGGTCACCGTTAGAGAAGGCAGAGCTGCCAAACAACAACTCCGGCACCGATGCCGTGACCATGGCCAACGGCCGCCATGTGCTGGTGTATAACCACGTGCTACCTCCGGGCGACCTGGCCAAAGGCCCACGCACACCCCTGAACGTAGCTGTTTCTAAAGACGGCAAAAAGTGGAAAGCGGCCCTGGTGCTCGAAGATTCCCCTATTAGCCAGTATTCCTATCCGGCTGTGATCCAGACTTCCGATGGCATGCTGCACTTTATTTACACCTGGCGTCGTGAGCGCATCAAGCATGTGGTGGTAGACCCGTCTAAAATGAAGACGAAGAAAATTAAGAAAGGCGAGTGGCCAGGAGGCAACCCGGTGGCGGGCGACGTGCAGGACCAGGAGGAGTAGAGCTTTGCCAAATTAGAAATTAGAATGGTGCGAGCGTCTTGGCTCGTGCCGACTTTTCTGCGGTCTATGGCCGCTTTGGGAACTTCCATTAGTGCGGACTCGCAGCTCCTGCTTTTGTGGAATTTGTTTTCTAATCATCTAATTAAAGATAAAAACAGCGGTACGAGCTACAAGCTCGCACCAGCAGAAAACTGCCAATTCGCACAAGCGGAGCAAATCTGTTGAAAACAAAAGTGAAGGCTTATGAAGGATTCAAAGAATCATCTTACAAATACACTTCCTGCTGACAAGGCAAAACCAACCACTGTCAATCGCCGCCATTTCCTGGGAGGTGCCGCTACGCTTGCAGCTGGGCTGCTGGTTTTCCCGGATCTGCTGGCTGCTTCTTCCACAAAAAGAGCAGTAACAATAGAAAGCTTGTTTGCGGCTGACCAGCGCTACAAAATCGCGGTGATCGACCTTATGATTTTGAAGCGCCAGAAAATAAGTGCCTTGCCGCTGGCAAAGGAAATCGGAGCCGATGGACTGGAAATTGACATGGGCGGCCTTGGCAACAGAGATACCTTCGAGAGTAAACTTGCCGACCCGGAAGTGCGACGGGAGTACCTGGACAAAGCCAAAGAGCTGAACCTGGAACTCTGCTCCCTGGCAATGACTGGCTTTTATGCGCAATCGTTCGCGGAGCGGCCTACCTACCAGCAAATGGTGGGCGACTGCATCGAAACCATGAAGCAGATGAACATAAAGGTCGGCTTTCTGCCGCTGGGCGTAAAAGGCGACCTGGTGCAGCACCCGCACCTGCGCCCCGCTATTGTGGAGCGCCTTAAGGTGGTGGGCAGAATGGCGGAAGAGGCTGGCGTGGTGATCGGTATTGAGACGGCCCTGGATGCCAAAGGAGACAAGAAGTTGCTGAAGGATATCGGTTCAAAAGGAATCAAGATATACTTTAACTTCTCTAACCCACTCAAAGAAGGACGCGACCTGCACAAGGAGCTTCGTATTCTGGGCAAAGACCGCATCTGCATGATCCACGCCACCGATGAGGATGGCGTGTGGCTGGAGAACAATACCCGCCTCGATATGCCGAAAGTAAAACAGACCCTCGACAAGATGGGCTGGAGTGGCTGGCTGGTGATCGAGCGTTCCCGCGATGCCACCAACCCGCGCGATGTAAAAGGCAACTTTGGTGCGAACACCCGCTACATGAAGTCTGTGTTTCAGGCTTAAATTATTAACTTGACGTGCGTTTGTGGCAAACAACAGCCCGGACCGCAAAAGTACAGTCGGTTTACTGATCTGTACATGATTAACCTAATTTTCATTTTTCAACCCTTATGAAAAAACCAGCTACATTTCTGCAGAGAGTAGTGATCTTTTTTTGTCTGTTTCTGACCGTTATGTCTGTAGAAACCGCCAAAGCCCAGCAGCAGCAGCAACCCCAAGCCACCTGGATCTGGTATCCGGGCGATTACGAGGTTTGGCTAAGCAACCAGATGCAAAACCGCCGTACCGAGCGAGGCACCTTTTTCCCGCCTTTCTGGCGCATGGACAACCATTATGTACTGATCGACTTTCATAAGGTATTCGACCTGAAGGAACCTGAGGAGATCGAGATTTTTGCCGAAGGCCGCTACAACGTGAAGCTCAACAGCAAGATGGTGAACGGCACGCCTGAAAAACTCACCATTCCGGCCGGAAAGCAGAAAATAAACATTAAAGTGTATGCGCAGGACAGGGTGCCCGCTTTGTTCGTGAAGGGCAAGACCATCATGACGGATTCTACCTGGCTGGTGACTTACGAAGACAAGGAATGGATAGATGAGTCGGGAAAAGTGTCGGACCAGTCGGGCACGAAATGGCTCATGGCTGGCAACTGGAATTTTAATACGCCAGATAATCTGCCATCAGCTTTTACATTACCCACCACTCCTCAGAAGGCCGCCAAAATCGACCGCAAAGGGCAGTCGATCCTGGTAGACTTCGGTAAAGAAACCTTCGGCTTTATAAAGCTGCACGGCCTCAAAGGCAAAGGAAAAGTATCGCTTTACTACGGCGAGTCGGTAGAGGAAGCCCTGTCGACAGAGTTTTGCGAAACCCTGGACCACCTGAACATCGATCAGCCGCAGGCAGCAGACCTGACGCTGGAGCACTCGCAGGCGTTCCGCTACGTGAACATCCAGTTCGATCCGGGCATCACGATTGCCGACGTATCGATGCTGTACGAGTTCCTGCCGATGGCCGACCGTGGCAAGTTCCGCAGCTCCGATGAGCAGCTGAACAAGATCTGGGACGTTTCAAAATACACCATGGAGCTCACCACCCGCGAGTTCTTTATAGACGGCATCAAACGTGACCGCTGGATCTGGTCTGGCGATGCCATCCAGAGCTACCTGATGAACTACTACCTGGGCTTCGACTCGCCTTCTGTAAGGCGCACTATGCTGGCCCTGCGCGGCAAAGAGCCTACCACCACGCACATCAACACCATTATGGACTACACGCTGTACTGGTTCATCGCTATTAACGACTACTACCAGTACACCGGCGACAAGCACTTTATCCAGCAGTTTTACCCGCGCATGCAGACCCTCATCGATTTCTGCTTGGAGCGCCGCAACGAAGACGGTTTTATGGAAGGCATGGCAGGCGACTGGGTATTTATTGACTGGGCCGACGGCCTGAGCAAGCAGGGTGAGGTGAGCTTTGAGCAGTTGCTGCTTGCCCGCAGTTTAGAGACCATGGCGCTTTGTGCCGACATTGTGGACGATAAAGAAGGTGCCGCCAAATATTCCAAGCTGGCTGCCGACCTAAAAGAGAAGCTATTTTCTGTGTACTGGAACGAGCAGAAGCAGGCGCTGGTACACAGCCGCGTAGATGGCAAACAAACTGAGAACGTGACCCGCTACGCCAACATGTTCGGCATCTTTTTCGACTACTTTAACGAGAGCCAGAAGCAGGGCGTGAAACAGAATGTGCTCCTGAACGACAAGGTGCAGCAGATAACCACTCCTTATATGCGTTTCTATGAGTTGGAGGCCCTCTGCGCCATGGACGAGCAGGATTACGTGATGAAGGAAATGAAATCGTACTGGGGTGCCATGCTTGATCTGGGAGCCACTTCGTTCTGGGAAAAATACGATCCAACAGAATCCGGTGTGGAGCACCTGGAAATGTATGGACGTCCGTTTGGCAAGAGCCTTTGCCATGCCTGGGGAGCCAGCCCGATTTACCTGCTGGGCAAATACTACCTCGGCGTGAAGCCGCTATCGCCAGGCTATGCCACTTACGAAGTAGCACCAGTGCTGGGCGGCCTGAAATGGATGGAAGGCACCGTGCCCACACCAAACGGCGACATCAACATTTACTGCAGCACCAGCCAGATAAAAGTGAAATCCACCGAAGGCACCGGCACGCTGCGTTTCAAGAGCAAGTCGAAACCAAAAGCCAAGGGAGCCACTTTCCAGTCGAAAGGCAACAATGTGTATGAGATGAAGATTGAGAAGGGCAAAGACTATGTAGTTTCCTATAAGGCTGTTTAAAGGCAGTCTGGCACCTGGAACTTCCGGAGCCGAAAACCGCTCCGGAAGGCCATTTTGATTAGAATAATCGGGTTAATGTGCTGAAGTGCTGATCTGGGAGTTTTGGGATCTGGAATAAAGCGATAGATCTTTCAAATTTGCGTTGTGACTAACAGGTTTATAGTCAGTATATGAACAAATTATTCTAATCAAAATGGCCTTCCAGGACTTATAAATGGTAACTTCTTCGCTGGTGCGAGCTTGCAGCTCGTACCTTGAATTCCTGAGAATCCCGAAGAATGTCAACCAGATAAAAGGGGTACGAGCTACAAGCTCGCACCAGCACAAACGGCTTTATTACGGCTACATTGCGATTCCGGACTTCTTAGTCAGGATGAGCAGCTGCAAGCAAAGTGTATTTTGACATTTCGACATCAGGTGAGATGTGAGAGTTCATGATCATGAACTCTGACGTTGGCATGACATCATCGGAATAGACGTTTTTAAAGGGACTGTCCTTAACCAGCACATGCATAAAATTAAAGATTACACGGTTTATTCGGCCAAAGCCAAACTGGCCAAACCCATTGCCGATGCCACCCATACGCTCACGGAGATCTCCTTTATCGTGTTGAGAATCCGGTTGGAGAGCGGCGTAGTAGGGGAGTCTTACCTGCTCAGCTTCCAGTACAGCCCGGCCGCGATCGCCGGTGCACTGAAAGACGTGGGTGAGATGGTAGTAGGGGAGCAGGTGTACGACACGGTAAAGGTTTTTGAGAAAGTAAATGCCGCCAACGAATATTTCGGGCTGGAGGGCATTAACAGGTGGGCACAGGGAGCCTACAACATTGCCATGTGGGACGCCTGGTGCAAAACGCTGGGTCAGCCGGTTTGGAAGGTACTCGGTGCCTCCAGAACCAAAGTGCCGATCTACGGAAGCGGTGGCTGGATCTCCTACTCGGTGGAGGAGCTTATAGGCGAAGTCAGCGACTACAAACGCAGAGGCTTTCAGGCTGTGAAAATAAAAGTAGGCAAACCCGACTGGAAAGAAGACCTGGAGCGATTGCGTTTGGTGCGTGAGGCCGTGGGCAACGACATCAACATCATGATGGATGCCAACCAGGGCATGAACGTGCCCACCGCCCTGATGCTGGCCAGAGCCGCCCGCGAACTGAACATCCACTGGTTCGAAGAACCGATCGACCATGCCGATTTTCAGGGATACCAGCTCCTGCGCAACCAGGCTGGCATCTCACTGGCCATGGGCGAGCGCGAGTACTCCACTGTGCCGCTGAGGGAGCTGCTCGTGCGCAATGCCCTCGACATCTGGCAGCCGGACATTCTACGGCTCGGTGGGGTGGAGGCATGGCGCAACAGCGCAGCCCTGGCCGCCAGCTTCAACATTCCGGTGCTGCCGCATTACTACAAAGATTACGACATTCCGCTGCTCTGCACCATCGCCAACGGAGCCGGTGCCGAATCGTTCGACTGGATAGATCCTTTGATTGACCATCCCTTAGAAATAAAAGACGGTTTTGCCTCGCCCCACGACAGGCCAGGCTGGGGCTTCGCCTTCAAAGACGAAACCCTGACGGAGCTGTAGGTGCCAAATGCTGCGCTAGTTAGGTTGAGCCCTTTTCTGAATAAAAGTCTTCGGAAGGCCTTTTTGATTAGAATAATTTGATCAGGCACAATATGGTTAATGTATTTATGCTGGTGCGAGCTTGTAGCTCGTACCCTGAATTTTTAAAACTGCAAAGGTACTGGCCAATTAAATAATGGTACGAGCTGCAAGCTCGCACCAGCAGCAGACAATAAAGTCCTATGTGTCCTGATACCTGTGCCTCAAAAAAATGGATAAACTAAAAGAACTCTTCTCGCTGGAGGGGCTGCGCATTATCGTGACGGGCGCATCGAGCGGTCTGGGCTTGCACCAGGCCATTACAATGGCGGAGTTAGGTGCCCAGGTGTTTGCCCTGAGCCGGTCAGGTGCCATTAAAGTCGATTACGAAGGAGAGGTGCCCAAAAGCATTGTGTTTGGCAGGCTCGATGTGTCGGATGAGAAAGACATACAGCGGGTTTTTACCGAAATAGGGGAGGAAGGCGGAATAGATGTGTTGGTGAACAACGCTGGCATTACCAAGCGTAAACGCGCCGAGGAGTTGACGACTGAGGAATGGAACGCCATACATGACGTGAATGTGACGGGCCTGTTCAACTGCTGCAAGTACGCATACCCTTTCCTGAAAAACTCGCCGCATGTGGGGCGCATCATCAACATCGGGTCTATGGCGTCGCACCTTGGTTTCTCGGAGGTGGTGCCCTACAGTTCCAGCAAAGCTGCTGTGCAGGGTATTACCAGGGGCCTGGCCGTGGAGTGGAGCCAGCATAATGTGCTGGTAAATTCCGTTTCTCCGGGCTGGTTCCCATCGCTGATGAGCGAGCAGGTGATGGACGAGGACCGGAAAGCCCGGATTCTGGACCGGATGCCGCTGCACCGCTTCGGCAAACCGCAGGAACTCTCGCCCATGGTTTGTTTTCTGGCCTCGCCAGCCGCCACCTATATTACCGGTCAGGACTTTTGCGTAGACGCAGGTGCCCTGGCTTATGGTTTTTAATACAATTCAGTTCATTTTTTTTCTGCTACCAGGCAACATGAAAATTTACAACCCAGTACGCTTATCTCTTTTTATAGCAGGTCTTTTGTTTACGCAGGTGCTCAAGGCCCAGACTGTAGACGGCTTGCCGGCCACCATACCGCCAGTGCCGACCATCTTTAACCTGGAACCCTGGGAGAACCAGCACGTCACCAGCATTAACCGCGACCCGGCACGGGCAACAGGCTATTCCTTTAAATCTGAAAAAGAAGCGCTTGCCGGTGATAGAGACAAGTCCGGCCGCATGATCTTATTGAACGGTGAGTGGGACTTTAAATTTGCGTTGAAGCCTGCCGATGCGCCCGCCGATTTTTACAAAGGCCGCGTAAGCGGCTGGGACAAGATTGAGGTGCCTTCCAACTGGGAAATGAAAGGTTACGACATTCCGATCTACAAGAGTGCCGTGTACCCCTTCCGCCCGATAGACCCGCCCCGCGTACCGAAAGACTACAATGCCGTTGGTTCTTACCAGCGCACTTTCAGCCTACCGGCCGACTGGAAAGACATGAACGTGACGCTGCATTTCGGGGGCGTTAGCTCCGGGTTTAAGGTGTGGGTCAATGGTCAGTTTCTGGGCTATGGCGAAGACAGCTTTCTGCCATCCGAGTTTAACGTAACGCCTTACCTGCAGCCAGGCGAGAACATTGTGTCGGTGCAGGTGATCCGGTGGAGCGATGGCGCCTACCTCGAAGACCAGGACCACTGGCGGATGAGCGGCATTCAGCGTGAGGTGATGCTGCTGGCCGAGCCAAAGCTGCGCATCGCGGATTTCCATTGGCAGGCAAAGCTGGACAAGGACTACAAAGACGCCGTGTTCAGCATCCGTCCGCGCCTCGATAACTTTACCGGCGGCGAGATAGACGGCTACAAGGTAAAGGCGCAACTCTACAACAAAGCCGGTCAGCCCGTACTGGAACAGGCGCTGGAAAGAACAGCCGAATCGATCGTGAACGAGATTTACCCGAGGCTGGACAACGTGAAATTCGGCCTGCTGGAAACGACCGTGAAAAACCCGCTGAAGTGGAGCGACGAAAACCCGAACCTCTACACGCTGGTGCTCTTGCTGGAAGATGCCAATGGCAAGGTGTTGGAGGCTAAAAGCTGCAAGGTAGGTTTCCGCAGCATCGAGTTCTCCAAAGAGAACGGCAAAATGCTCCTCAACGGAAAGGAAACTTACCTCTATGGCGTGAACCGCCACGACCACCATCCGACCAGGGGCAAAGCCATGACGCGCGAAGATATTCTGGAAGATGTTAAAACAATAAAGCAGTTTAACTTCAATACCATCCGTACCGCCCACTACCCCAACGACCCGTATTTTTATGATCTGTGCGATGAGTACGGCATCCTGGTGATGGACGAGGCCAACCACGAGACGCACGGTATCGGGGGCAAACTCAGCAACGACCCAACCTGGACGCACGCTTTTATGGAGCGGGTTACCCGTATGGTCATGCGCGACAAGAACCACCCGAGCGTGATTATCTGGAGCCTGGGCAACGAAGCGGGTCGCGGCCCGAACCATGCCGCCATGGCCGAGTGGATCCACGATTTCGACATTACCCGCCCGGTGCATTACGAGCCGGCCCAGGGAAATCACCGCGTAGAAGGCTACATAGAACTTGGCGACCCACGGTACCTGGCCACCAACGACCACTCGCACCGCATTCAGAATCCGGTCGATCCTTACTATGTGGACATGGTGAGCCGTTTTTACCCGGGCTTGTATACCGTAGACCTGCTGGCCAACCAGCCGGGCGATAACCGCCCGATTATATTTGTGGAATACTCGCACTCCATGGGCAACTCCACCGGCAACATGAAAGAGTTCTGGGACGCCTTCCGATCCACTAAGCGCATGATCGGGGGCTGCATCTGGGACTTCAAAGACCAGGGCCTGGTGAAGAAACACGAAAGCGGCGAAGAATTTTATGCCTACGGTGGCGATTTTGGAGAAAAGCTGCACAACGGAAACTTCAATATCAACGGTATTGTGGCATCGGATGGCAGACCGAAGTCGGCTATATATGAGTGTAAGCGCGTGTACCAGCCGATAGAGTCAGAATTGGCAGATGCGTCGAAGAATCTGATCAGGGTGCTGAACCGGCATGCCAGCAAAAATGCCGATGCGTATGAGGTGACCTTGATCGTACGGGAAGATGGCAAAGTAGTACAGACCAGAAAGCTGCCGCGCCTTTCGCTGGAAGCCGGCAAAGACACCGTCATTAATATTTCCTCTTATCTTCCTCGCAAAAAAGCAGGTGCAGAATACCTGGCCGACATTCACTTTACCTTGCCGCAAGACGAGCTTTGGGCGCCAAAAGGCCATGAAATAGCTTCTAACCAGTTTGCACTCACAGGTGTTCCACACGCAACATCTGCCCGTAAAACAGGTGCAGCGCCTGCCGTAGCCGAAAACGACAAAGGCTTTGTGATAAGCGGAAAAGGCTTCAGCCTGACCATCGACAAGGCTAATGGTGCCTTGAGCTCTTATTTGTGGAACAACAAAGAGCAGATACACAGCCCGCTGCTCCCCAACTTCAGTCGCCCGCTTACCGACAACGACAAAAAAGGGTGGAAAGCCGACAAGAAACTGAAGGAGTGGTACGAGCCTAACCTGAAACTGCAGAGCGTGTCTGCCGACAAGGCACAGGCAGGCGTGGTGAAGGTAACCAGCAACTACACCTTGATAGACGGAAAAGCCAAGGTGCAGGTAGTGTACACCCTAGCAGGCGACGGTGTGGTGAAAGTAGACTATGCGCTTACACCAGATGCCGGCTTGCCGAACATCCCGAAAGTGGGCATGCAGGTTGGCATCGCACGCGACTACGACCAGATCAACTGGTACGGCAGAGGACCTGTGGAGAACTACGTAGACAAGCGCTACGGTTTCGATGCGGCCATTTATTCGCAGCCGATCCAGCAGTTTATGGAGCCATACGTAATGCCGCAGGAAAACGGAAACCGCACCGACGTGCGCTGGATGTTTTTGGCGAACAAGAGCAATGAAGGCCTCTTGGTGGTAGCCGACAGCCTGCTCAGCATGAGCGCCTGGCCATACACCGAGGCCAACATCAACGCCGCCAAACACACCTACGACCTGAAAGATGCCGGTTTTATAACCTTGAACATCGACCTGGAGCAAATGGGCGTTGGCGGAAACGATTCCTGGTCGGATGTGGCGCAGCCGCTGGCGCAGTACCAGATACCGGCCAAACCATACCGCTACAGCTTCTACCTGCAGCCTGTTAAAAAGAAGAAAGACGCGATAAGCGCCACAGCAAAAAATGTCAGGTTTTAACCTGACATTTTTTTTGCACTCTTAACCGGCGCACGGGATAGGCAGCAGCTTTGCCTAGCTGATTGATTAAGGTAACTCAGCAGCAATTGGGAGGCCTTTTTGATTAAAATAATTTGTTTGCTAATTGTAGATTTGGCGATATGTAGCGTAGTGAATTTGCAGAATCATGCCAATCTAAATTCAGACAAGTAACATCAGCCTCCAAAAGGGCATTTTCATTGGAATAATCGCGTGACCATTTATCTGCCTTCGGTATTTCAAAGAAGGTACGGCTTTTGCTTGGTGTGAGGCGTGGTTTTAATATAGAAGAAGCCGGGAATCTCAGCATTTGTTGTTTAGATATAAATTTAATCTTTATATTTGATAATATAAAATCCAGGCATCATACCCTCGGTAAGCCAGCAAATGTTTGTAAGTCTGAGGCTTATGCCTGGTAGCTCAGTAACCGGCTAAGAAATAATTACCATAGTGCCTAAGATTTGTGTTGTAGGCCTCTTCTCTACAAGTGTTCATTACCTGATTAAGGTTAAGATAAATTTAATTCATGATCCGATCCGTTCTCATTCTTTTTCTCTGTCTGATCTCCTGGCAGGCCTTTTCTCAAAAAGGAAGTCCGCTTAAAGTTAATGAGCTGAAGTGTGAGTACCGGGAAAACCCGATGGGTGTGGAGGTGGCCGCCCCGCGCTTACAATGGCAGTTAAACTCATCGCAACGCAACGTGGTGCAAACGGCTTACCGCATACTGGTGGCCGACAGCCCGGAGCAGCTGCAGAAAAACAAAGGCAACATCTGGGACAGCAAAAAGGTAAAGTCTAGCCAATCGATACAGGTGGCTTACGCTGGCAAAAAGCTGGAGCCCGCCAAAGCTTACTTCTGGAAAGTGCAGGTTTGGGACAACAAAGGCAACGCCTCCGGTTGGAGCCAGCCGGCACAGTGGCAAACAGGCCTGCCCACTGAAAAGGATTGGAACGGCGCCCGCTGGATTGCCTACGAGGACCTGCCTGCCGAGCGGCGCATCGTGCCCGCCCAACACGGCAAAGGCGAGAAGAGCCTGGACGAAGCTAACAATGTGCTGCCGATTCTACGCAAAGAGTTTTCGGTGAATAACCCGGTGAAAAGGGCAACCGTCTATGTGTCGGGCCTTGGCCATTTCGAAATGAGCCTGAACGGAGAGAAAGTGGGCGACCATTTCCTGGCTCCCGGTTGGACCGACTACGACGAGCACGCACTCTATGTAACCTACGACATTACCAAGCAACTGCAGCAGGGAGCCAACGCCGTGGGTGTTATGCTCGGTAATGGCTTTTATCATATTCCGCGCGGGCCGCAGTACCGCAAACTGACAGGTTCTTTTGGTTATCCTAAAATGATCTGCCGCCTGGTGGTGGAGTACCAGAACGGCAAGACCGAGAACATCATCAGCGACGGCTCCTGGAAAACAGCTCCCGGACCGATCACTTTCAGCAGCATTTACGGTGGCGAGTATTACGATGCGACCTTAGAGCAGGCCGGTTGGAACAAGCCGAACTTCAAGGAAAACAACACCTGGAAACAGGCACTGCTGGTAGAGGGGCCGAAGCTGGAGGCACAAACCTCCACGCCTGTTAAACTGGTGCAGAGCTATGCGCCCATAAAGGTAACGCAGCCCGAGCCCGGCAAGTGGGTATACGATCTGGGCCAGAATGCATCGGGCATCGTAGGCATTACCGTGCAGGGCAAGAAGGGAACAACCGTTAAGATTACGCCCGGCGAACTGCTGACCGACCAGCAACTGGTCACGCAGAAACACACTGGCAGCCCTTATAACTTTATCTACACCCTGAAAGGCGAAGGCACCGAGAGCTGGCAGCCCCGCTTCACGTATTACGGTTTCCGGTATGTGATGGTAGAGGGAGGTGTGCCCCAGGGGCAGCCGAACCCACAGGGCTTGCCGGTGGTGGTCAGCCTGCAGGGGCTGCACAACACCAACGCGGCAGAGCGGGTAGGAAAATTTGCGACTTCCAAAGACTTGTTCAATAAAACGGAGAATCTGATCGATTGGGCCATCCGCAGCAATATGCAAAGCGTGTTCACCGATTGTCCGCACCGCGAGAAGCTGGGCTGGCTGGAGGAAGTGCACCTGGTAGGAAGTTCTATCCGGTACAATTACGACATTGCCAGCCTCTGCCGGAAAGCCATGCGCGATATGCAGATGGCTCAGACAGCCGATGGCCTGATTCCGAACATTGCGCCGGAGTATGTAGAGTTCGAGTTTGCAGACGGTGTGTTCAGAGACTCTCCGGAGTGGGGCAGCAACGGCATTATTCTGCCCTGGTACCTGTACCAGTGGTATGGCGATAAGCAAGTGCTGGAAGAGTACTACCCCATGATGCAGCGCTATGTGGAGTACCTGAAAAGTAAATCCAAAAACCACATTGTGTCGCATGGCCTCAGCGATTGGTACGACCTGGGCCCGGAGCGCCCCGGCTTTTCGCAGCAAACACCCAATGGCGTTACGGCTACCGCCATTTACTACTACGACCTCAGCATCATGAGCAAAATAGCCAACCTGCTGGGCAAGCCACAAGATGCCAAAGCATACGAGCAGTTGGGCGCGCAGGTAAGGAAAGCATTTAACGACGCCTTCTTTAACGCAGAAACAAAACAATACGCCACCGGCAGCCAGGCCGCCAACGCCATGGCCGTGTACATGCAGCTCGTGGAGCCGCAACACAAAGAAGCTGTGGTGGAGAATATCATTAAAGACATCAGAAACCGCGACAATAGGTTAACCGCCGGTGACGTGGGTTACCGTTACCTGTTGCGCGTGCTCGACGATGCCGGTCGCTCCGATGTGATCTACGACATGAACAGCCGCTCGGATGTGCCTGGTTATGGTTACCAACTGGCGCAGGGAGCCACCGCCCTTACCGAATCGTGGCAGGCGCTGCCAACCGTGTCGAACAACCACCTGATGCTGGGGCATATTCTGGAATGGTTCTACAGCGGCATTGGCGGCATCCGGCAGCCGGAAAATGGCATTGCCTTTAACCAGATCGAGATTCGCCCTGAAATTGTAGGTGATCTCACTTCTTCAACTGTAAGCTACAACTCGCCATACGGCACCATCAGCACCGACTGGAAAAGAAACGGCGAAACGTTTGAGCTGCGTGTGGAGATACCTGCCAACACCACCGCCACTGTTCACTTACCGGCCACTGCATCAGCCCAGGTTATGGAAAGCGGCAAACCGGTTACCGACAACAAAGACCTGCAACAGTTGGAGCCCCAGAAGGACCGTGCTGTTATAAAAGTAGGTTCGGGCACATACAAGTTCGTGGTGCAGGAAAAGCAGGGGCTATAGCTTGAATTTGTATTTTCAAAAAAGTGAATCTAGTCTGAACTACTTCGCTCAGAATAGGCCGCCATCAGGCATTGGGCGAAAGTAGCTTTAGAGCCTCCGGAGGGGCATTTTCATTGGAATAATTTGCAAAAGCCTACGGCAGGATGCCACTCATGCTGAAAGGCTGTAAATCCTGCTTCAGACAAAGACCATTAATGAAACAATTAGCATGATATTGAAAAAAGCAAGCATTTTCCTGGTAGCTGCTGCCTTGTCTTTTTCATCTGCTTTTGCGCAGACACCTAAAAAGGAGGTGCCGCAAAGCGAGATGCAACGGGTGTACGAGGAGGTGAAAACGCCCCACAAATACGGCCTGGTAGTGGTGCCGCCCAACAACTCCAAAAAAACAGATTGCCCCACTGTGTTCCGCAAGGGCAACAAATGGTACATGACCTACCTGGTGTTCGACGGCCGTGGCTACGAAACCTGGCTGGCTGAGAGCAAAGACCTGCTAAACTGGGAAAACAAAGGCACCATCATGTCTTTTTCCGATGACACTACTCTGTGGGACGCGCACCAGAAAGCGGGCTACCTCGCCCTGCAGGACTATAAATGGGGTGGCAGCTACAAACTGAATAAGTATGATGGCAAGTACTGGATGAGCTACTTCGGTGGCAACTCCAGGGGCTATGAGCAGGGCCCGCTCTCCATCGGGCTGGCCTATACCGAAAAAGACCCAACCAAAGTGCATGAGTGGCAGCGCCTGCCAAAGCCGGTGCTTACCCCCAACGACCCGGACGTGCGCTGGTGGGAGAACAGGAACAAACTCTTTAAAAGCACCATCATCCAGGATAAAAAGAAGCTGACCGGCTACCCATTTGTCATGTACTACAATGCCGTGGGAGACTCGCTGGAGAACAACCTGAAAACCCGTTGGTACGAGCGCATCGGCATGGCCGTGTCGGACGACATGGTGAACTGGAAAAGAACCGTGGAAGACCCGATCGTACATCACCCGGTGGGCATTACCGGCGACCCGGTTATTCAGCAGATGGGCGATCTGTACGTGATGTTCTATTTCGGAGCATTCTGGGAAGACCGTAAGGGAGGCTTCAACCGCTTTGCCGCCTCCTACGACCTGGTGAACTGGACCGACTGGAACGGCGACAACCTGATCGAGTCATCGGAACCCTACGATGAGCAGTATGCCCACAAATCGTATGTGGTGAAGCACAAGGGCGTGGTGTACCACTTTTACAATGCCGTGAACAAAAAGGAGCAGCGCGGTATAGCCGTGGCTACCTCTAAGGACCTCGGCAAAAGCAAGCTTACGTTTAGGACCGATTCCAAGTCCGAAGCCATTAATAAATAGTTTGTGTTGTGATTAAACCTGACGGGCTCTAGAACCTGTCAGGTTTTCTACACCAGGCGCGGAACAGTAGCAGCGGCAATTAGCTCCGGAGGTCTTTTTTTATTAGAATAATCTGATAGCTGCCTGTTAGATTATTAAATGGCTACATGGCAGGTTCTAAACCGGCTCACTCTCGGTTGTCATTCTGGAAGAATCCTTCGGGAGAGAAACGCAAAAAAAATCTTGAATGCTGTGAATTTCCGGGGTAAGAGCCCTACAGGAAAACGCAGACAAACATATATTTTATAATTCATTTAAACCATCCATGAAAAACTTTCTCATTCTCTGTTTCCTTCTTTCCTGCCTTACCCTGCAGGCGCAGCAAAAGGGAACTGAAAGAACTATGTTATTTGATGCTGACTGGCGCTTCCATAGGGGAGATGTGCAGGGGGCGGAGCAGCCGGGTTTTAACGACGCCCAATGGCGCACCGTAGACCTGCCGCACGACTGGAGTATCGAGAATCTGCCTGGCACTACCTCGCCATTTACGCCTGATGCCGTAAATGGCGTGAGTGTGGGCTTTACGGTAGGCGGCACCGGCTGGTACCGCAAAACGTTTACCGTGCCAGCCAAATCCAAGGGCAAGCGCATGGTTATAGAGTTTGAGGGCGTGTACATGAACTCCGATGTGTGGCTCAACGGGCAGCACCTGGGCAACTACCCTTACGGCTACTCCACTTTCTGGTACGACATAACGGACAAAGTAAAGCCGGGGCAGCAGAATGTGCTGGCGGTGCAGGTCAAAAACGAAGGCGCCAACAGCCGCTGGTACACTGGTTCGGGCATTTACCGCCACGTGTGGCTCAAAACCATGGAGCCGGTGCATGTGGCGCAGTGGGGCACCTATATTACCACTCCCGAAGTGAGCACAGCCACAGCCAAAGTTAACGCCCGCACCAACGTGCAGAACACCACCCGCAAGGCCGAGAAGGTGCGTGTGGTAACCCGCTTCCTGGATGCAAAAGGAGCTGAAAAGGCAAAAGCAGAAACCACCCACTCTGTTCCGGCCGGTGGTGCCTACGAATTCAGCCAGGAGGCCACCCTTGCCTCGCCTGCTCTCTGGTCGGTGGAGTCGCCGGTGCAGTACACGGCTGTAACGGAGGTGTACCGTGGCCGCAAACTCGCCGACCGCACAGAAACAAAATTCGGGGTGCGTAAACTAAGCTTCGATGCCAAAAACGGTTTCCGGCTAAACGACAAGCCCATGCTGCTGAAAGGCGGCTGTGTGCACCACGACAACGGCCCCCTCGGAGCTAAAGCCTACGACAGAGCCGAAGAACGCAAGATAGAGATATTGAAAGCCAGTGGCTACAACGCTATCCGTTGTGCCCACAACCCGCCGTCGCCCGCCTTCTTGGATGCCTGCGACCGCCTGGGCATGCTCGTGATCGATGAGGCCTTCGACACCTGGCGCGAGAAAAAGAACAAGGACGACTACAATGTTTATTTCGATAAGTGGTGGGATACCGATACCAGAGCAATGGTGTTGCGCGACCGTAACCACCCCTCTATTATTATGTGGAGCACCGGCAACGAAATCCCGAACCGGCACAAGCCGGAGGTGGCCGAGGTATCGCGTAAGCTCACAGACCTTATTCACGAACTGGACCCTACCCGGCCGGTAACCAATGGTGTAAATGGCGTGGACCCGGATAAAGACGCCCTTTTTGCTACCCTTGATGTAGTTGGCTATAACTATGCCCGCGATAAATATGTGTCGGAGCATGAGCGTGATCCGAAGCGGGTGGTGTATGCGGCAGAGTCGTTTACGATAGAGGCCTTTGAGTACTGGATGGATGTTGTGGACTACCCCTGGGTGATCGGCGATTTTGTCTGGACTGCCTTTGACCATATTGGCGAGGCCAGCATTGGCTGGCTGGGCTACAAGCAGAGCAAAGACTTTTACCCCTGGAACCTGGCTTTTGTAGGCGACATCGACATCTGTGGCTGGAAGCGGCCGCAATCTTATTACCGCGATGCCCTTTGGAAGGTAGGCGACAACGTGTCGCTGTTCGTGAAACCGCCATCACCCTCATTCCCGGAAACAAACCCACGGCCCGAAACCTGGGCTAACTGGAAATGGCATGACCTGGTAGCCGACTGGAACTGGCCCGGAAACGAGGGCAAGCCCCTGGAGGTAGAAGTCTTCTCGTCTAATGACGAAGTGGAGCTGTTCCAGAACGGAAAGTCGCTGGGTCGCAAGCCAACCAACCGCTCCACCGAGTTCAAAGCCCTTTTTGAGGTGCCATACCAGGCCGGTGAGCTGAAGGCCATCTCCTATAAAGGAAGCAAACAGGCAGCCACCTCGGTGCTGCGCACGGCAGCCGCGCCAACACAACTTAAAATGAGCGCCGACCGCAACGAGATAAAAGCTGATAACCAGGACCTGAGCTATATTACCATAGAACTGCTAGATGCCAATGGCGTACGCGACCCGAAGGCGGAGAACCTGCTGAAATTCGAAATAGACGGACCCGGTACCATAGTAGGGGTAGGTAACGCCAACCCAAAAAGCCTGGAGAGTTACGTAGATCCGCAGCGCAAGGCATGGCAGGGAAAATGTTTGGTTATCGTTAAGTCGAATGGCCAGGCTGGCAATATTACCTTAAAAGCCACGGCTGATGGGCTTGCTCCCGCGCAGGTAAGCATCAGATCAGCCAGGTAGGCAGGGTTAGTAAGAAACATAGCGGTCGGCTCAGAAGGTTCTCTGAAAGAGGGCTTCCTGAGCCGACCGCTGTTTTTTTATGATGATTGCCCGGGAACCTGAAGCATGTAGTGAGAGCAGCAGAGCCTCCTAAGCTCATTTTGCAGGCATAGATTCGGGACGTAATGCGACGTATTGTTCGCAAGTGCGAGCTTGCACTTTCATTATACGTGAACATTTTAATCAGGCAAAATCAGGTGATGTAGTGTTGATGCTTCACATACATGCTGTTGACCAAAAAGAGAAAAAGGTCTGAGCTACAAGCTCGTACCAGCGACTTATATGCTATTCCCCCTGCAAGATGAGCTCCGGAGGGGCATTTTGATTCGAATAATTGATAGATGTTAGGCATCCTGACCAATAGAATCCTTCTCAGGCAATTATTTGAATGAAAATGCCCCTCGTGAGTCTTCTGTTGATGCTCTGGAGCGGCGTGACACGGTAACACCGCTGGTAATGAGCCAAATCGCCATCTGTCCTGATAAATGATTGGATACCCATGCAAACTCAGGCATTTTATGCTGAACAGGTTGCTCCTTACAAGGCAAGGCCGCTACAGCAGGGCTTTTTGCAAACTGGTGCGTAACAGCAGTAATTTAAATTTTGCGGCAGGCATTAGGCGGTACCTGGTTTTTCCGCCGCCCCCTTTTGTCCTCCCTGCATAATTTTGTGGGCGAGGGCCACGCGCGTTAGCTAATGTATTTGCTGTTAAGTAAAGAAAGTTCTCCCTTGTTTCTGTGCAGGCACGGTAGCCGGTCTTGCTGTCGGGCGTATTTTCTCAAAAAGGAAAAGATAGTCAATAAATCCTGGCGCCCACCTTTTCAGGCTAATGTCCTTCGCTAGGGTATGCAGGAAGTTTTGATTATCTTAGGAGAAGAGATGATATTTGTCAGTTTTCGGCGGGTTTCAGAATTTAAATTATAGCCGATTTATTTCCGAATGGTTAATTTTGAGCCTAACAATCAATTACTTACTTCAGGTGCAGCAGAGGCTGTTTCTGAGAAGTTCAAATGAAAATAAATAACAAAATTATTTTTATATATAAAGAATTTATTTATTTTTGAATCAGGATAATGATTGTTAGTAAAGCCTGAACACTTCGCAGCTTTTCTGAAGATCGGTTACCCGAAGGGCTTTTTCTGTTTTTCTGAGGAGAGGTTTTTTGTTTTGTAAAGCTTAAACAACAAACGTTAGTGAGAGCTTGTTATTTTTGGTTCGAGTATTATTTAACACCTGCAATATGAATCATTTTTTACCTAAACCACAGTGGCTTCTGGGATTAAGCTTTATGCTGGTATGGAACGCTGGCTATTCGCAAGAGTTGGCAGATGCTACCATCTCTCCGGGAGTAAAAAAGAGCCAGAAGGAAACACTTGTGCTGAAGAGCAAGGCTTCTGAAAGAACGGTGCCCCTTTCGCAGGTGCAGCAGGCCATCACCGTAAGCGGCCAGGTGAAAGACCAGGACTCAGGTGACCCCTTGCCTGGTGTAAGCGTATTGATCAAGAATACCACGAAAGGAGCCATTACCGATATAGACGGCAACTTCTCACTTGCGGTGCCTAACGCTGAGGCTGTACTGGTATTTAGCTATATTGGATATAAGGCCCAGGAAGTGGTGGTAGGTACCAGAAACACCATTAATATTTCGCTGGGTTTAGAGGCTTCTACACTGGAGCAGGTAGTGGTTGTGGGTTATGGTGAACAAAAAAGAGCCAACCTGACAGGTGCCGTAGAAACCCTCGACGCCAAAGAAATTCAGGACATTCCTGTACCAAATTTAGCTCAGGCACTGATAGGCCGGATGGCTGGTGTGAGAGTCTCTATGCCAACTGGTAAACCAGGGCAGTCTAACCCTTTAGTTATTCGTCGGCAAACCGATAAGTCGGCTATTGTAGATGAAATTTTGTATGTAATTGATGGAGTGCAGTTCTATGATGGCGGTGCTCAGTTTAACATGCTTGATGCCTCTGAGGTTGAAAGTGTTTCTGTTCTAAAAGATGGTGCTGCAGCTGTTTATGGTGCTCGTGCGGGTGGTGGAGTAGTGCTGGTTAAGACAAAACGGGGAACCAAGGGTAAGCCTAAGATTAGCTACAATACCTCCATTGGTATAGGTACTCCAACTCAGTTCCCTGATATGCTAAGTGCTAAGGATCATGCACTTATGGTGAATGAGATGCTGGACCAAAAACACCGGAAGTATTATGTGTCCCCAGCTCAATACGAGCGAAATAAAAGGATTGACCGGTTTAACTATTTCTCTGATGACGAGTTAGCCGCAATGGATACGCTAAATTACGATTGGTTGGATGGACTGTATAAAGATGCAACCACAGTGCGTCATACGTTGAATGTGAGTGGTGGGGGAGACAATGTGCGTTACTTTGTGGGTGGTAGCTATTATAATGAGACTGGTAACATCAAAAGCCTTAATTATAAGAAATATTCTCTCAGAACTAACGTTGAAGCCGATATCACCAAAGACGTTACTTTTTCAATAGGGCTTAATACAAACCGAAATGATGGTAAGGAGCCAACCTATTCAGGAGATAGTGGTGGTTTGCTCAGAGAATTTTACAAAAGGTTGGTCACAGCGCCTAAATGGACACCGCCAACAGTAGATGGCCGTCCTGTATTTATAGATGGTAGCTGGAATCCGTATGGTTTAATTGATTCGGAAAGTTATAAGTCAAGCGCATCTTCTACAAGCACAGTGACAGGTGCGTTAGATTACAGGCTGCCTTTTATTGAAGGTCTGAAAGCAAAAGCGCAGTTTTCTTATAACCAGAATTCCGGACGGGGGATAACATTCAACCAGAGCTTCTATACGTACGCATTTAGAAGGGCCGGAGCAAATTCGCACTTGTATACCAATGAGTTATCACCAACGAACTCTTTGCAAACAAATGGTAATAAGGCTGGTTTGCAGCAGAGCTCCGGTGAGTCAAGTAATTATCAGTTTAATGCCTCGCTTACCTATAACCGGATTTTTGGAGACCATCAAGTGGATGCTTTGTTGGTTTACGAGCAGCAGGAATCGCAAAACAGAGACTTTAGAATGTCTCAAGAGGGAGTCCAAATTGAAGGGGTAGATCAGTGGTGGGCCTTTAATCGATCCGCTATACCTGCTGGAGGTGCTTCAGAATCCGGAAGGTTGGCTTACATTGGACGGGTGAATTATAATTATAAAGGTAAGTATTTGCTTGAATCCGCCTTCCGTTATGAAGCCTCTCAAAAGTATCATCCTGATTATGCCTGGGGACTATTTCCAAATGTATCGGCGGGTTGGATTATTTCAGAAGAGCCTTTCTTCAGGGATAACATAGGTTTCATAGACTTTTTCAAATTCAGGGCTTCCTACGGACGTATCGGGCAGGAGACAAATAGGCCGTTCACCTGGAGACAATCCTTTAGTGCCTCTGGCACAGGACCTTTATTTGGAACGGGTACCACAGCTAACTCGGCAACACCAATTGATGTAAGGAATGATGGAATTGCTATTCCTACTGCAACCTGGGGTAAAAGTGATTACTATAATGTGGGTATAGATTCCAGGATGTTTAATAATAAAGTAAGGATAGGGTTGGACGCCTTCTATCGCTACAATTGGGATGGTCTTATTGCCAGAGGTAATTCTCCTACTACACTTGGGGTTGATAAGCCGCCTCTTGAAAATGCCGGTGAAGGTTACTCTAAAGGTGTTGAGTTCTCTCTCGGCTATGAAAACAATATCGGGAAGGATTTCAATTATAGCATAGGTGGTAATATTTCATATAATTATGGTCGCCCCACTTTTCTGTTCCAAAACCCTGCCGTGTTAGGCCGTTGGGATGATTTATACTTGAATGATCCAAGTCATCAGCCTGGGCTTATTGCTCTGGGAATTATTAGAACGCAGGAGGACCTGGACCGAGTATTAGCCATGTACCCCACAATTGATGGTGTTCCTGTTGAACAAGGCATGATTTATTATCAGGACATCCATGGAGAAAATTACTCTCAGGGGCCTGATGGTGTGATAGACCAGTGGGATAGAACTGTGATCGCAAAACGAACAAACCCAGCATATGTGTATGGATTTACGTTAGGTGCTTCCTATAAAAGATTCAGATTGAGCGGGACATTCAACGGAGGATTCGGGCATAAAGTATTTATCGAGAAAGATGAAATGGCACTGCCTTCGCCAACCACAAATGTTTTCTCTTTTTGGCGTGATTACTGGACACCAGATAATCCGGATGCCTCTATGCCAAGACCTTATAACTATGGCTATGCTGATCAGATCTCAACCTTCTGGATGCGTAATGGTCATACATTGAGGCTGGTAAATGTTAACCTGTCATACGACCTGCCGGCTAGCATAAGTGAAAAATGGAAACTACCTCATTTCAGAATTTATTACACAGGTACGAACCTTCTAACCTTAATAAATCCTTTTGATCACAAAGATCCGAGCGTGTCAAGAGCCTACGATTACCCAATGGTTACTACCTCAAGCTTAGGGCTAAACGTTACCTTCTAGTTTTTAATGATTATTTAATATGAAAAAATACGTGCTATATCTCTTTATGCTTAGCTTTTTTGCGAGCTGTGAAGATGTATTAGATAAAAAAGAGCTTGATGCGATAGATGACACTGATCTGTGGAACAACGCATCGCTGGCAACCTTTTATCTGAATAATTTATACAGCATGAGCCTCCCTGGATTTGGAGGTGCTGCAAACTCGGGTCTTTCTGACGAAGGTATGGGTACCGGAGCCGGGAACATGATGTATGGAATGTTAACGGTTTCTGATGGTGTCGGCAACTACGGTGTTGGCAACTATAGAGTAATAAATAGAATAAATCTTCTTGTTACCGAAATAGATAAAGGCAATATTCCTCAGGCAGAAAGAGATCCAATAAAGGGGCAGGCGCTCTTCTTAAGAGCCTGGAACTATTGGGAAATGGTAAAACTGCATGGAGGTGTACCTATGGTCATGGAAATGCAGGATGTAAATGCAGGCGAGGGTCTTTATAGAGAACGTGACCCTGCATCAAGATGTATTGAACTTATTGTGCGGGACCTTGATGAGGCAATTGCAAAACTTCCTGTTACCTGGCCGTCTAATAGCTACGGTCGGATTACGAAAGCAGCTGCAGCAGCGCTGAAAGGTAGAGTTCTGCTTTATTATGCAAGTCCGCAATTTAATCCAAATGACTTGCCTGAACGCTGGGCCGCCGCTTATGACGCTAATGTTCAGGCCAAACAATTGGCGCAGGCAGCAGGGCATGCCCTACATTCGAACTATGAACGCATCTTCTTAGATGAGGCGAATAAAGAGGCAATCTTTGTGCGCGTGTTTGACAAAACGCAGCAGTATCACGGATACGAGAATAGCGTACGTCCTGCGAGCGTTAAGAACTCAGGTGGCGCAAATGCAAATCCAACCTGGGAAATGGTACAGGCATACCCAATGGCAGATGGACATTCAATTGAAGGTCACCCCGGATATGACCAAACATTCTTTTGGAAAGGCCGGGATCCTCGTTTTTATGCTACAATCGTTTGGAACAGCGCTGTGTATCAAATGCCAGGTGATAGATTTTATGAGAATACCAGCAAAACAAGAAGGCAATGGACATACCTTAATAACGATCAGGAAGCCAACCAGAACACACCAACAGGTTTCTATTTAAGGAAGAATGTGGATGCTTCCATTCCAAAAACTGAAACGATCAGAACTCCAACCGATTGGATCGAAATACGATATGCGGAGGTGCTGTTAAACTTGGCAGAAGCTGCTAATGAGGTAGGAAAAGTGGACGAAGCATATGCGGAGTTAAAAGCAATCCGGCAAAGAGCAGGAATACAAGCCGGAGGCGATGGCAACTACGGTCTGGCTGCGGGCATGATTAAAGAAACGATGCGCGAAGCTGTAATGTTGGAAAGACAGCTTGAGTTAGCCTATGAAAACAAACGCCATTGGGACTTGCGCCGTCGTAACTTGTTTGCTCAGAAACTGAATGGTACAAGAAGAACTGGTATACAAGCAGAATTAAATACTGACTATATTGCTTCTGTGGCGAATGTTCCGGCTGTACAAGCTAAGGCTGTCTTTGAAAGTTCAATGCGTGATACCATTAATTGGGACAAGGATTATAATAAGTATTTTATTACAAATTATAACGTTCTTCTGGACGAAAGAGAAATTAATTACTTACAACCTTTATATAATTTCTATTTTATTCCTCAAACGAACTTGGATAAGGACCCTAAAATAAAACAAACTATTGGCTGGACCACAGGAGGCGATGGTTTTGACCCACTTGCTCCCTGATACAGATATAAACACGGGAACCAGATAATATACAAGATTTGTGATATATCAGGTTTTGCAAATGAAACAATTGTTTAAGTATGAATAATTGATGTTTGTGCCTACTGCCTAGTTTAAAATAATGTTTCTTAAAGTGTTGATCCTCAGCTATAATGTTTTTTGTAGCTGAGGGTTTATAAAATGTGAATAAATGCACATTTTATAAAATAAGACAGCACTTTAACCGGATTTTACGTATTTAATTAAGAGTGCTAAATATATTTTTTCAACTAAAAATTTCTTAACTATGAAATTGAAAATTACAAAAAACCTCTTTGCTGCCTTCCTTATTGCCGTAGGTACTACTGGCAGTGTGTTTGCGCAGAACGAGCCGCGTACGTACGAACTGAAGCCAAATGAAATTCCGCCTTCTGCTGAAGGTTATTACAATGCTGGTGTAATGAAAGATGGTGTGAACCATAAAGGATGTGGTGCCGGTGAAAACCAAAACGTTACAGAGCATTCAGCAAGCAGCCACAACGAGAATGGCGCTTATGGTGGGTTCACGTTTGAGCACGTATCAGTTATGCCAAACTGCAACGGTAAAGGAACGCCTGAGTTTGGTTTAGAGTCTCTTAGAGGCTATGTTCAGCTAAGAGAGTTCGACGGCGCACAGTGGGCAGCTTATGCAGCAGGTACTCCCGGCGAATATACCATCAGCAATATTACAAGCCCGCAGGTTACAGCTATTAAATCCCTTACAATTATTGCAGGCAGTGACCTGAGCATCAATGCCGACCGGTCAGTTACATTTGCTATAGAGGCATCGGAAGACAATGGCGCGACCTGGGAGATGTATGTAATGCAGTCTCTTGCACAGCAAGGTGCATCAACTTACACATTTACTGCTGGTGGCGATAATCCAGGCTTTAATGAAGTTGCAACTCTTTCGGCAACTAAGCCAGTCATGATCAGAATTATACCTTGGCAAGGTCCGTTGAAAAACGATAACAGAGGCCAGAGACTGAAAGTATTCAGCTTGGCGCTTGAAGCTACTGGTCCTGCCGTAACATCCAGCAAAGAGGAAATCGCTAAAAATGAGCCTTTCTTTAATGTGCAGGAAAACACGTTTGTAGCCCTTAAAGAAAACCTGCGTGTGTATAACATGGTAGGCGCACTGGTTGGCTCCGGAAAAAATGTGAAAGTTTCTGGCGGTGGCCTGTACATTGTTCGCTCAGACAGCGGCTTGTCTAAAAAAGTATTCTTACAATAAGCATTCCTTTTGTTCACAGCATTAGCGGTTACTTGCAGTAGCTACTAATGCTGTGAACAATTTATGTTTCAGCAAGGCTGCAACCGGTCCAAAGACATGTTGTATTTTGATCCTGCTGCATTGCCCAACTATTCCGGTTGCCCTTTCATTTCTCTTGTAATACAGCGTGCTGACTGCACTTTAACTTTCTGGCCGGAATTGCTTCAGATGAGCATAGTCACCGGGACTCAGTCAGTTAATAAACGGAGGAGCTACTGCCTCCTCGTTTTATTTTTCAGTCAGAATGGCCAATTGCAAAACTGTAATTTTTCAGTGCCCAGTTTCTAAGATTACATGTGCGGCTAATTGCCTCCTGTTGGCAGTTAATTAAGGTTTCCTCTAACCCTGAAGGTATGATTAAAATTTACAAAAGATTAATGTACAAATCAGGCCTTTTCCTAGCCTTCCTGTTTCTGATAAATTTAAATGCCAAAGCACAAGTAACCCATCCCATCGAGAATACTGGGCCTGACGCGCTCAAAACTTTTATTGAAAATACCTCCAACTGGGCTCCCGGCGACACCATACTGCTGGTTAGCGCTGGCGAATACCGTGTAAACGGGCCTATTCAGATTACACAGAGTATAGCTATTAAAGGCGACCCTGCTCTTAAAAATGACCAAAGACCGCTGATCACCTTTTTTGGGGCATCAGGTGGTTTTCAACCAAGGGCAAACGACCTCACCATGACCTTTCTGGGCTTCGATGCCAAAGGCCTCACCCTTGATGAAAAGGGCGACCCACAACGAGCCGCACTGCTGCGTTTCGGAAGAAGATCCGAAAACGGGGCTTTCAGCAACAGCATCATTAAATTTGAAGACATCCGGGCATCTGGTTTCAGTACAGGAATCGAACTGTTCTATGAACAGGGCCTTCGCTATAAGTCCATCACGATCCGTAACGTTATCTGGCACGATATCTCCGGGTGGGTGCTCGACCCGCGCATCAACGCTACCGACGAGATCAGAATTACCAATTCCACATTCTATAATATCGGGGGATTTCTGAGAAATCCTTATTTTACAAATCCTGACCGCACCCTCCGGATTCCACAGCGGATTATCATTTCCCGTAACACCATCTATAGGGTGGCTTCAGGAGAAGAAGGTGTAGATGCCCTGATTCAGATAAACGACCCCAAAGATGGGCAGGTTAGCCTCACGTTTAATAATAACATTGTAAGCACACTCATTAATCCGGCTACCGCCAGGCCTTTCAGGTTAGATCCTTTGGCCGGGGTTTTCAGTTTCAGCAACAATGTTCTCCACAATTTCAATTCGCCCCGCGACGACGGCCGGTATAACCTGTCCAGTATTGATGCCGCCCAGGCGAATGTCGTTACCAGCAATATCCTTAACGTTGATCCTGAGTTTGCCGACCCTGCCGCTGGCGATTTTACGCTGCCGGAAAACTCTGCTCTGCTGACTTCCGGAACAACGGGCGGAGCAGTAGGAGACCCGCGCTGGTCAGGAGGCTCCGACGATGACGATGAAGAGGAGGAAGAGGTGCTGGTTAGCCAGATTCTTGTTGCAGGGCAGGGAGGTAAATCTGCTATTACTGTTAAAGGTGGCTACCTGGGTATGGTGGCAACCGTATTGCCTGGTACTGCCACAAACCGGAACATTATCTGGAGCATAAATAACGAGCAATTAGCTGCGATCGACCAGAATGGCGGCCTGGTGGCAAAAGCAAGCGGCGTGGTAACCGTAACCGCTACCGCCACCGACGGATCGGGCGTAACCGGCTCCGTGGATGTAACCATCAGCAACCAGTCGAATATAACTTCAATTACCGTGGCCGCAGAAGATGGCCGCACCACCCTGGGCGATGGGGAATCGGTTCAGATGGTGGCTACGCTTACGCCAGCGGACCCTGATAACCCGCAGGTGATCTGGGGTGTGGACGATGCACGGATAGCCTCCATCTCTGAAGACGGCGTGCTGACAGCAGTGGCCGGTGGTGTGGTAACAGTAACTGCTTATGCGGAGGAAAACCGGTTTATGTTTGGCACCACTAAAGTTACCATACAGTCGCCCAACAGTCCGGTTGGTGAACCTGCGCCGGCCAACAGCCAGCCAATTGCATTTCCGGGTGCAGAGGGCTTTGGCAAGCATGCCACAGGTGGCCGTGGAGGCAGAGTAGTAGAGGTTACGAACCTGCTCGATCAGAACCAGTCGGGGCAGCCTGAGCCGGGCAGCTTCCGGGCAGCGCTCAACACACCTGGCACAGATCCTATTACAGTTGTTTTCAGGGTGTCTGGCATTGTAAAACTAAATGCCGAACTCAAATCGAACAGATCAAACATGACCATAGCCGGCCAGACAGCACCGGGAGATGGGATCTGTATCAAAGATAATACAGTGGCGCTCTCGGGCAGTAACCTGATTATACGGTATGTCCGTTTCAGGCCGGGCGATGAAACAGGGGTACAAACCACGCCTCTGAATATAGAAAACGCAAGGCATATAATGGTAGACCACTGCTCTTTCAGCTGGGCGGTAGAAGAGAACATGGGCATGTACGATAACCATTACACCACCGTGCAATGGAGCATCCTGAGCGAGGGCCTGCACAATTCGGTTCATGGCAAAGGTGCCCGGAGCTATGGCTCGCAGTGGGGCGGCCAGTATGCCTCGTACCACCACAACCTGCTGGCCCATCACCGCAGCCGCTCCCCCCGCATCAATGGTAGCCGGTCTAACGACACCGTGGCCTTAGTCGATTTCCGGAACAACGTGATCTTTAACTGGGGCAGCAGAGGGGCTGTTTACGGCGGCGAAGAAGAAATACGGGGCGGTGAGAGCAAAGTAAACTTCGTGAACAACTACTACAAGCCAGGTCCGGCTACACCAGGTACCCGTCTGTTTGCCGAGCCTTCGTATGTAACAGAAGGTAATACAGCCATGGGGCATGCCAAGTGGTATTTCGACGGGAACTACATGGAAGGCGTAACCGGTGGCATGAACAACGACAACTGGCTGGGCGTGGATGCCGGCAGAGTGGGTGGCACAGATAATATCAGGCACCAGTACTGGTTTCCGGTAGATCCGGTGCAAACACATTCGGCGCAGGAGGCCTACAGCCTGGTGCTGGAGAATGCCGGTGCCATTCTGCCAAAAAGGGATGCCGTGGATGCCCGCATAGTGGCCGAGACCCGAGGCGATGTGCCGGTAAGAGGAAATGGCATTATAGATGCCGCTTCGGAAGTAGGTGGCTGGCCGAATTACAACAGCACAGCAGCACCCACTGATTCCGATAAGGATGGTATGCCGGATGCCTGGGAACTGGCGCACAACCTGGACCCGGGCGATGCAGAAGATGGGAAGATAATTGTGGAGGGAGGTTATTCCAACCTGGAGATTTACCTAAACAGCCTGGTGCCGGGCCTCGTGACCAGCAGCGGCGAAATGCTGGCTGCCGGTTTTGAAATGTACCCCAACCCGGCCAGCGACAGAGTGTTCTTCAGCAGTACCGAAAAGTTACTAAAAGTAGAGCTCTACGACCTAAGCGGCAGGCTTGTGCTTGCCAAAACCGATTTCGATCCTGCTCAGGATAATCATATAGGGGTAGGACACCTGCGGGCAGGCTTTTATGTTATGCGCTCTTTCTTTAGGAACGGGCACACCGCTGAGCGGAAATTAATGAAGCAGTAAGGGCTGCCAACTGGCCAGCCTGAAGCAGCAGTGGCCTCTGGAGGGGCATTTTGATTAGATTAATTGCTGGTTGTTAGTTGCTGATTGTTGAATGGTTAAATTGCTTCTAGTCATCGGCACAACTTAGCGGAATTTGTTTCACCTTATAAACAAAGCATAAAATGTGAGGTATCGTGGTATGTGTGTCGTTTTTCTTAAGGTGATACTATGTATGGTTCCGGTAAGCTAAGTGGCAGTCTATGATAGCCTTTAGCTGCTGTAACGCGAACTGCTCCGTCCTCCTGGAAGAAAAGAACTTGTGGGCATTAGGCAACATCAATTCAGCAGCAGCTATAGCCTCCGGAGGGGCATTTTGATTAGCATAATTGTATACAGAGAGTAGCAGGATTGGATAGTAGTTTCGATTTACGTGTTGCCCTGCTGAAAACAAACGTTCGTGTTTAACGGGTGATTTAACCCGATGAAAAATAAGATCTCAATCGTAAATTATTTAACCCTTAATCTCAGCATTATGATAAAAAATTACTTTAAATTTTTAAAAGGCGCTAGTCTTGTGGCCGTCTTACTGGTTCTTCTGCAGGTAAATGCCGAAGCCCAGGAGGTACACCGCATCTCTAGTATGGAGGAGAACTCGCTGAAGACCTTTATAGAGGATCCGACGAAATGGGCGCCTGGCGACATAATAATGTTGGAAGGAAACTATATGGAGACGGGCCATATCAGCATCACACAGGACATTACCATCATAGGTGATTCCGAAGCGGCTACTCGCCCGATGATTACCTTTCATGGCGGCGGCTTCAGGCCGGCAGCAGCAGACCTTAGTATTACGTTAAAAGGTTTTGACATTAATGGCAAGACCAGGGATGCAGAGGACAAAGAAGTGCGTGCCATGATTATAGAGTACGGTAGGCTAAATGCCTTCGGTGCCAAGCTCATCCATATTGAGGATATGCACGCTTATGGCCTGAAAAACGGCATAGAACTGTTCTACAACCAGGGGCAGGTTTATGATAAGATAGTGGTCGAGAACGTTATTTGGAACGATATAACCGACTGGGTGTTTAATCCGCGCATAAATGCCCTTAAAGATTTAAGCATCACAAACTCTACCTTCTATAATGCTGGTGGCTTCATGTTCAATCCTTATTTCTCAAAAGAAGGCCGAGAAGAGGTGATCCAGCAGAAAATTGTAGTGGACCATAACACCTTTTACCGGATTGGTTCAGAGAATAAGGCGCTTTTCCAGATCAACGACCCGAAAGACGCCTCTGTGAGCCTGACTTTTTCCAATAACATCGTCAGCACACTCAAAGACCATAAAAACGCACGGCCGTTCCTGCTGAGCGCAGAATCAGGTACATTTAACTTCACCAACAACGTTCTGCACGACTTTGTGGCCACTGGTGCGGGTGGGCTGGCGTACAACTTAGATCCAATCTCTGAGCTTTCTACTGTAACCGTCACAGACCTTAACACAAATGACCCAGGCTTTGCCAACCGGGCTGTAGGCAATTTTGGCCTTTTTACCGGTTCCCCATTGTTGAAAGCTGACACAGAGGCTGGCGCGTTAGGCGATCCGACCTGGGCAACAGAAGCGGCTATTTATAGTATACACCGCATCTCGAATGCCGAAGAGAACTCGCTGAAGACCTTTATCGAGGATATAAGCAAATGGTCGCCAGACGACATCATTGAGCTGGAGAGCGCAGGTGAGTATATTGTGCGCGGCGGTATCGAGATCAAGCAGGACATTACCATCAGGGGAGCTGCGGGGCTGGCTCAGCGGCCGCTTATTGTTATGCATGGAGGAGCCTTAGTGCCAAAAGCCAATGATCTGGATATTGTACTGGAGAATTTCGACATGAATGGTCTGACAACAAACGATACGGGGAGTGAGCAGAGAGCAGCTATCGTACAGTTTGGTGCTGACAATAAGTTCGAAAATAGCACGATCCTTATTGAAGACATGAATGCAACCGGCTTTCTCACTGGCGTAGAACTCTACTATAATTCTGGCTTGCACTACAAGTTCCTGACGATCAACAGAGTGAACTGGAGCGATATCAGTGGCTGGGTGATCGACCCCAGGATCAATGCCACAGACAGAATTGAAGTGACAAACTCAACGTTCTGGAACATTGGTGGTTTCTTGAAGAACCCGTACAATGTAGATCCGAACAAAGAACGCACCGCAGTATACCCGATGGTAATCTTAATTGACCACAACACCTTCTACAATGTGGCTTCTACAGGAGTATCGGGTGCAGATGTGTTCCTTCAGCTCAATGACCCTAAGGAAGGTAAGATAGACTTCACTTTCAGCAATAACATCGTCAGCACCTTAGGCGAGCAAACTACGTCGCGTCCGTTCCGAATTAACCCGACAGCAGGCACGTTCAGATTCAACAATAACCTTTTCCATAGCTTCAACTCAACCCGTGAAGGCGGCATTTACAACTTAGATGCTGTAGCTGCTGCTCAAAGCAATGTATCTGTAACGAATCCGGTTCCCGGTAATCCAACTTTCGCTAATCCCCAGGAAGGCAACTTTACTTTGCCAACTGATTTAGGATACCTGACTGCCGGTACCAATGGTACTATAATGGGAGACCCGCGTTGGGATCCGGGTCTTGTTACCAGCTCCGAGCCTGAGCTGGCTGCTGCCAAAGTTGAGGTTTATCCTAATCCGGTAAGAGATGTGCTGCACATCAACTCACCTTCTCTAGTGGAAGTAACCATCTACAACATTTCAGGAAGTGCGGTAATGACTGGTAAAATAGACCGTGTTGGTTCAATCAATATCTCTGGCCTGAAGTCAGGCTTATATATTGCCCGCATCAACTCCGGCATCAAAGTGCAGACTGTGAAATTAATTAAAGAGTAATAGCAAGGTATAGGTGAACGAGACTCTGTGTTTTCGGCAAAGGGCCGATATGGCGGAGTTTTGTTTCCCTATTTAAGAGTAGTAAAGCAGTTTTATTAAAGAACGCTCCTGATGTTGGTATTCTCTTTAAGGTAGAATATGAAGCTGAAATGCCGAGCGAAAAAGATGTTCGTGGTGAAAGAACGTTCGTATATAAACAGGTGATTGTACCTGATGATAATATTTTAAATTTATACAGTTGATTTTTTTAAACCTTTTAATCCCAAAATTATGATTAAAACTTACTTTGATTATGTCAAAGGAGCCAGTTTGCTGGCTTTCTTACTGGTCTTTCTAAACGTAAGTGCGAAGGCCCAGGTAACACACCGCGTCTCCAATGCAGAGGAGAACTCTCTGAAGACCTTTATTGAGAACACAGCAGGCTGGGCACCTGGCGACATCATCGTGCTGGAGAGCGCCGGCGAGTACATCGTGCGTGGCGGCATCGAGATCAAGCAGAACGTGACCATCATGGGCGACGAGGCTTTGGCCCAGAACCCACGGGTGACCCTGTACGGCGGTGCCTTCATGCCAAGAGCCAACAACCTTGACATCACCCTGAAAGGCTTCGATGTGAACGGCCTGACCATGAACGCCGAGAACAAACCACAGCGGGCTGCCGTGCTTCAGTTCAGCGGAAGAAACGCCGGCGGTGAGTTCAGCGGCGGCAACTTCACGATCGAGGACATGTATGCCACCGGCCTGAGCACCGGGGTGGAGCTTTTCTACGACAGCGGCCTGCGCTACGAGTCGCTGAAGATCAACAACGTGTTCTGGAACGACATCAGCGGCTGGGTGGTAGACCCGAGGCTGAACGCCACCGACCGCATCGAGATCACCAACTCGACCTTCTCCAACTTCGGCGGTTTCTTCAAGAACCCCTACAACGTGGATGCCGGCAAGGGCCGCACTGAGCAGTACCCGATGGTGATCGTGATCGACCACAACACCTTCTACAACGGTCTTTCTGCAGTGGGCGGCGCGGATGCGCTGATCCAGATCAACGATCCGAAGGAGAACCAGATCACCTTCACGTTCACCAACAACATCGTGAGCACGCTGACCAACAGCGAGACCACACGGCCGTTCCGCATCAACGCGGCTGCCGGCACGTTCACCTTCAGCAACAACCTGTTCCACAACTTCAACTCCGCCAGAGACGCTGGAGCGCATAACATAGAAGCTGTTGCAACAGCACAGGAAAATGTGACGCTTACGAACCCTGTGACCGGTGAACCGGGCTTCCTTAACCCAGCTGCCGGAAACTTTAGTCTTGCTTCCAATTCTCCACTTCTGACAGCAGGAACTGAAAACAGCGCACTTGGTGACCCGTCATGGTCTGACGAAGATGCTGTATATACCATTCACCGCATCTCTAACACGGAGGAGAACTCTCTGAAGACCTTTATCGAGAACACAGCAGGCTGGTCGCCCGGCGACATCATCGTGCTGGAGAGCGCCGGCGAGTACATCGTGCGCGGCGGCATCGAGATCAAGCAGAACGTGACCATCATGGGCGACGAGGCTTTGGCCCAGAACCCACGGGTGACCCTGTACGGCGGTGCCTTCATGCCAAGAGCCAACAACCTTGACATCACCCTGAAAGGCTTCGATGTGAACGGCCTGACCATGAACGCCGAGAACAAACCACAGCGGGCTGCCGTGCTTCAGTTCAGCGGAAGAAACGCCGGCGGTGAGTTCAGTGGCGGCAACTTCACGATCGAGGACATGTATGCCACCGGCCTGAGCACCGGGGTGGAGCTTTTCTACGACAGCGGCCTGCGCTACGAGTCGCTGAAGATCAACAACGTGTTCTGGAACGACATCAGCGGCTGGGTGGTAGACCCGAGGCTGAACGCCACCGACCGCATCGAGATCACCAACTCGACCTTCTCCAACTTCGGCGGTTTCTTCAAGAACCCCTACAACGTGGATGCCGGCAAGGGCCGCACTGAGCAGTACCCGATGGTGATCGTGATCGACCACAACACCTTCTACAACGGTCTTTCTGCAGTGGGCGGCGCGGATGCGCTGATCCAGATCAACGATCCGAAGGAGAACCAGATCACCTTCACGTTCACCAACAACATCGTGAGCACGCTGACCAACAGCGAGACCACACGGCCGTTCCGCATCAACGCGGCTGCCGGCACGTTCACCTTCAGCAACAACCTGTTCCACAACTTCAACTCCGCCAGAGACGCTGGAGCGCATAACATAGAAGCAGTTGCGACAGCACAGGCAAACGTAACCCTGACCAATCCTGTTGAGGGCGAGCCTGGCTTCTTAACGCCAGGAGAAGGTGATTTTACACTGCCCGAAGGTACAGCGCTGTTAACTGCAGGAACAAACGGTGGTTTAATTGGTGCTCCACGTTGGGCACCTGAAAACACAACCAGCGCAGATCCTGAGCTGGCCGCTGCCAAAATTGAGGTTTATCCTAACCCGGTAAGAGATGTGCTGCACATCAACTCACCTTCTGTAGTAGAAGTAACCATCTACAACATTGCAGGAAGTGTGGTAATGACTGGCAAAATAGATCGTGTTGGCTCTATTAATATTGCTAACCTGAAATCAGGTCTGTACATTGCCCGCATCAACTCCGGCAGCAAAGTGCAGTCTGTGAAATTAATTAAAGAGTAATAGCATAGTTTAGAAAGGCAAAACTCCGTATTTTCGGCTTAGCAGCTGATTATACGGAGTTTTGTTTTATAATAATTACATATATGAAAAAGTTATACACAGGTTTTTTGCTGGTGCTGGTATTTCTGGTAAGCCCTGACATATTTGGTCAGGAGCGCCAGCTGGCTTTTCCGGGGGCTGAGGGCTATGGACGCTTCGCCTCAGGAGGGCGGGGTGGCCGGATCGTGGAAGTTACTAACCTGCAGGACCGCGACAGAGCCTACCGTACGGTACCAGGCAGCTTTCGGGCAGCACTCTCCACGCCAGGAGAAGATCCTATTACCATTGTATTCCGGGTTTCTGGGGTTATTCCGTTGAGCGTGGAATTAAAATCGTCGCGGTCTAACATGACCATTGCCGGCGAAACAGCTCCCGGAGACGGAATTACGATTAAAGGAGCCTCTGTTAAATTGTCGGGCAGCAATTTAATTATCAGGTACATGCGCTTTAGGCCAGGCGGCGATTTAGGCATGCAGACAACACCGCTTAATATCGAAAACGCCCGGAACATAATTGTGGACCACAGCTCCTTTAGCTGGGCAGTGGAAGAAACCATGGGCATGTACGACAACAAGTACACCACCGTGCAATGGTGCATCCTGAGCGAAGGGTTGTATGATGCCGGGCATGGCAAGGGCGTTCGCGGGTACGGTTCCCAGTGGGGAGGGCAATATGCCTCCTACCACCACAACCTGATTGCCCACCAGAGAAGCCGTTCGCCCCGCATAAACGGTAGTCGCTCAAACGATACCGTAGCTTTGGTGGATTTCCGGAACAACGTGATCTTTAACTGGGGTAGCCGCGGCGCCGTGTATGGCGGAGAGAGCGAAATATTTGTGGCAGATCCTGAAAACCCTGAAAAAAATATTGCCGGCAACTTTACCAACATGGTGAACAACTACTACAAACCGGGGCCTGCCACTCCCAGCAACCCTATTTTTGCAGCCCCTTCCTACGAATCGTTGCCTGATGCGGCAAAAGGGTATGGCAAGTGGTACTTCTCCGGCAATTATATGGAAGGCATCACCGGCGGCATGAACGATAACAACTGGCTAGGGCTGGATGTTAGCCGCGTAGGGTCAGTAGACAATATAAAGTCTGAGGAGGAGTTTGCCTTTGATGGTGTCACTACACATTCTGCACAGGAAGCTTTTGAGTTGGTGCTGGAAGAAGCAGGCGCTAAACTGCCCAAGCGCGATGCCGTGGATGCCCGGATAGTGGCTGAAGTAAAAGGGGAGGTGCCCGTAAAAGGGACGGGTATTGTCAATAACCCATCCGAAGTAGGCGGCTGGCCGGTGTTTGCTGAGCTAAGCGGCCCGACCGATACCGACAAAGACGGTATTCCGGATGCCTGGGAGATTGAGAACGGCCTGAATCCGGAAGACGTGGAAGACGGAAAGCTGATAGCTGAAAACGGTTTCTCCAACCTGGAAAATTACCTGCACACCATCCTGCCCGGCACAGTTACAAGCAGCCGCGATGCAGTTGCTGTTCAGCAGTATGAGGTGTATCCTAACCCGGCCTCCGACAAGTTGTTCTTCAGGAGCAGCGAGCGTATTGCCAAGGTGGAGCTTTTTGACCTGACCGGAAAACTCATACTGTCTAAACAGGATGTAGGTGCCGCTCAGGATAGCTACCTGGCTATCGGAAGCCTGAAAGCAGGTTTTTATATCATGAAAGCCGTGTTCCAGAATGGCAGCACAGCCGAACGAAAAATTATCAAGCAATGATTAGAAGATTCTTAACTAAGATACACACACTAGCCCTCGGGTTAGTGTGTGTATTGTTTCTGGCTCCGGCTGCACAGGCCCAGGTGTATAACTTTGTGGTGGCCAAAGATGGCTCCGGCACGCATACTACCATACATGCTGCCATTGAGGCCGTGCGCACCAACAAGCCTACCCGTACGCTGATCTTTATCAAAAACGGAGTATATGAAGAAAAATTAAATGCGCGTTTCATAAACCTCAGCCTGATCGGCGAGAGCCGAGAGGGCGTTATCATCAGCTGGAACGACTACAGCGGCAAGCCTGGCCCCGGCGGCACCAACTATACTACTGCAACCTCCTATACTTTGTGGGCATCGGCCGATGACCTGTACATGGAGAACATCACCGTTAGGAACACGGCGGGAAATGTGGGGCAGGCAGTTGCCATTCGTACCACCGGCGACCGGCAGGTATTTAAAAACTGCACTTTCCTGGGTTTTCAGGATACCTACTATGCCCATTCCAAACGCCAGTATAACCTGGATTGCTACGTGGAAGGAGCCACCGATTTCATCTTCGGCGATGCCACTACGGTATTTGAGAATTCCACGATCAACTGCGTGGAAGGCGGGCAATACATCACGGCCCACAACGACACCAAGCTCATTTCTAAAACAACCGACAACAAGGATTTTTATCATGGGCTGCTCTTTCTGAACTGTACCATTACCGCTAACACAGGTGTGCCGGACAACAGGTATTACCTCGGCCGCCCCTGGGGATCGCCCGGTTCTACCGCTTTTATCAACACTCGCATGGGCAACCATATCCGGGCGGAGGGTTGGTCTACGTGGAGTGGCAATAACCACCTGTCGGGCACATTTGCTGAGTACCAGAGCAAAGACCTGGCCGGCGAGCCGCTTGATGTAAGTCAGCGTGTGGATTGGAGTACGCAGCTTACGGCCGAAGAAGTGGAAGCTTATTATAACCTCGATTATTTCCTAAAGAAGGATAATGTGATCTGGGATCCGCGCGCTGCTACCGAAAGCCTTCCTGCGCCAGCCGAACTTACCAACAATTTGTATGAACTGACCTGGCAGGCAGTAGAAGGCGCAAAGGGCTACGTGATCAGCAGAAACAATACGGCCATCAGTTTTTCTGAGGCAACCACTTTTACCGATACAGGCGTAGATCCTGCCATTGCCAACACGTACCACATACAGGCGGTAGCTGAAAACGGCAACCTGAGCAATACCTCTAATACCGTAACCGTACAGTCCACTGTTACTTCTGTTAAGGGCGATGTAGCGCAGGCCTTTCAGGTAAAGATAGAAGATGCCAGGCTTACCGTTTCCGAGAAGGTAGATATGGAGGTGTACACGTTTTCTGGCAAGCTCCTAAAAAAAGCAAAAAATACCACGCAGTTAAACCTGAACAGTTTAGAAGGTGGCGCCTTGCTGATAAAACTGACAAACCGGAAAGGAGAGACAGTGGTAAAAAAGTTTTACCTGGGAGGGAGGTAGCCTTACCCCGTAAACGATAGCCGGGGCTGAAGCACCGGGAGGCAATTATTTAAATGAAACAGGCCCTCCGGAGCTAGATTCTTCTGCTGCACCTGCGCTACCTGACCTTATTTTTCTGCCCGATGTGGTAAAGTAAAATAAAACCCGCTCTCCTGTCTATGTATAATAGCAAGGGAGCGGGTTTCTGCTTATAAAGAGTTTGGTAATTATTCCAATGAAAATGGCCCTCCGGAGGCTTTTGGGGACATAAGACGCAGGACACAGGATCAAGACTTTCGCAGCAAGATGGTCGTATCACGTAGCACGACATAGGTCTATTAATCCATTATGTCTCTCTCCTAAGCTCCCAATCTCCAAATCAACCATTTAACAACCAGCAATCAACAACCAGCAATCAAATTAAAGCCCGATGCGGTTGCTAATTCGGTGCGCATACTCAAGCACAACCTTGTTGGTTTCTTCCAGCGAAATGTCTTCGTTGTACTCTGTGGTCAGGATAGAGACGGCTAGTACGGCTACCACGCCCGTTCCTTTGTTGCCGATGGGGGCTACAATATCGGTTACGCCCTTCGAGAGGTTACTGGCCTCGCCGTGCTGCCCGGTTTCGCGGATCTGGTCGAGCAGCTGGAGGAACTTCTTCTGCTGTAATTTGGAGTAGCTCTGGAAAAGCTCGTTCTCCTTGAGCACCGTCTGTCGCTCCTCTTGTTCCATGTACGCCAGCAGCACCCTGCCGGAGGCGGTGAGCAGCAGCGGGAAGAGGCTCCCTTCCTCAATGGAGAGGGCAATAGGGCTGGGGCTCTTGGCCTGGTGTATCACCATCAGTTGGTTCTGGTAGAGCACGCTCAGGTGGCACGACTGTTTGAGCAGGCCAGCCAACTGGTACATGGGGTACTGGGCGGCAGCACGAATCTCGTCTACGGGCGAGTGCCTGTGCGAGAGGTTGTAGAGCTTAAGCGATAATTTATACTTGCCCGATATCTCCTCCCGATTTATGTAGCCGCGCGCCTCCAGGGAGACAAGCATGCGGAAGATCTCGTTTGGGTTTCGGTTAATGCCAATGGCAATCTCGGTCTGGGAGAGGGGAATGGCCTTCAGGGCCAGGTACTCTAGTATGTCGAGGCCCTTTTCCAGGGCGGGAGCCTGGTACTTGACAGCTTTTTCTGTCATCGTTGTTTGTTTAGGTTTGGTGTATGATCTATTAAGTTGTGCCTTCTGTAGTTGTGGCAGCTTATATTTTCTGCAAACCAAGATACTATAAATATCTTGCACTTCTATTATTTAGGTCCATCTTCTGCTGCCTTTTGTGTATTTTAAATAGAAAAAATCTGTTAATGCCGTGCCTGTGGCTGCAAAATCAGCAGGTTTTCTTATTACTGAAAGGTGTGCCTGATCCATCTTTCGGCAGGCTCAAAAAAAACAGGTTATTTATATTTGAAATTTATATTCAAAATATTTTCATATATAAAATAATTATTTATCTTTGAATTGAATTTGGAAGCTTGCTTTTAATGCACGCCCTTGGTTTTGTTGCTGCTGCTTCTACGTTCTTTTTTCAGTATATGAGCCAGGTGTTCATATATTTTTTTGACATACAAATAACTAACATTAGTTTGAGGCTTGCTGAATCGTTCTTATAGTACTTGCTCAGTTGCCTGCCTCCTGATGAGCAGCACATGTTCAGCGCATTAGCTGAGCAGGCTGTTTTCCTTCTTGGTAGGGAGTGCCCTCCTGGCACTTTCTTGTTTTCTATTCCACTAGCTGTTTTTATCAATGTTTTATGAATTACATTCTTAAACTATACACACATGAAAAAAATTATCTACCCAATCAGTAAACTGCTGCTCCCCTGCATGCTGCTGGGAGTGAGCCAGGTTGGCTATAGTCAACAGCAGGCACTCTCCCAGGTTAGGGGGAGCGGGCTGCAGGAAATAGTGATGGCCTCTATGGGAGGCAGCAGTGCTGAAGCAAATGGCAAAGCAGTTCGTGCTGCCAGCAAGCCTCAGCAGGACGTTACGGTAACAGGAAAAGTGGTGGATGAGAATGGAGCCGGGCTTCCGGGCGTAACCGTTATGGTAAAAGGAACAACCAGGGGCACAGCCACAGACCTGGATGGCAACTTTTCGCTGGCGGTACCGGGTACGGGTACGTTGGTTGTTTCGTATGTAGGATACACCGCGCAGGAAGTGCCTGTTAATAACCGCGCCACTATAAACATAAGCCTGGCACCCGATGCCAGAGCCCTGCAGGAGGTGGTAGTAGTGGGCTACGGCACCCAGAGCAAAGCCAATCTGACCGGTGCCGTTTCTACGGTAGCGGGGGAGACGCTCACGCAAAGGCCTGCTCCTAATGCCGCCAACCTGATTCAGGGGCGCGTAACGGGGGTGCAGGTAACGCAGCCATCCGGAGAGCCTGGCCGCGATAACCCTGATTTCCGCATAAGAGGAAGGGGAACCTTTGGAAACTCCGATCCACTTGTGCTGATCGATGGCGTAGTGGGTGCATTTAACAACCTGTCGCCAGACGATATAGAGTCGGTAACGGTGCTGAAAGATGCAGCCTCTGCCTCTATTTATGGTTCTAGGGCTGCCAACGGGGTTATTCTGGTAACTACTAAAAGAGGAAAGTCCGGGCAATTGAACGTAAGCTACCGTGGCAATGTAGCCCGGCACACGCCTACAGCTTTACCGGATCTGATCACCAATTCGGCAGAGTACATGGAAATGTACAACCAAGCGGCCACCAGATCGGGTATACCCTTTAAATACGATCCGGAAGAGATTGAAAAGTATCGTAATGCCACTGACAGGAATCTGTACCCTAATTTCGACAACGTTGACTATTATATTAACCCGGCCACTGTTACCAACCACAGCCTGTCGGTATCGGGTGGCGGAGAAAAGAATAGCTTTAACCTCTCCCTGAGCTATCTCGACCAGAACGCTATGATACCTGGTTATAATTTTAACAGGTACAACGGCCTGCTTAGCTATACAAGCGAATTAAGCAAGCACGTTACTGTAGGTACTGTTATGAATCTGGCCTATAAAGACAGAAAGGAACCGCCGTTTACCGGCGAGGGTATGGCGCTTTCTATCTATGCGGCTGGTCCGCTTTATGGTCCTTTTCTGCCGGATGGCAGCGGGCGGATCGCCTCCAGAGCATACCAGGGAGAAGGTAGAAACCGGAACCCGCAGGAATACTACGCCATGGGCCGCCAGCGCACCCAGGAATACAACCTGAATGGCCAGGCTTTTATAGACATCAAGCCGTTTAAGGGCTTTACTTGGTCTACCAAGGCTGCGGTAAACTATGTGGATGAATTCTATAAAATGCACCAGCAACCTTACGACGCTTACCTGTTTCAGGAGCGGGACCCGGAAACAGGAGAGTACATAGCCGCGTCTTTTGGTCCTGACGTGCTGGGGGTTACAGACCAGTATGCCAAGCAACTGACGCCTACCATCTTCTCTACCATTACCTACGATAAGAGCCTGAACGATATCCATAACTTTAAGCTGTTGGCTGGCTATGAGCAGGTTACTTACAGGTCTCGCTTCCTTAGGGCCAGAAGAATTAACTCAGCCTCGCCGGTACTGGATGAACTTACCGCTTATACGGCAGAAAACCAATCCCTTTTCTTTACCCACCCGCGCCTGCCAGGTGTGCTGCAGCCTACAGAGTGGGCGCTGCAGTCTTATTTCGGCCGTGTGAACTACGACTATAAAGGCAAGTATCTGCTAGAGGCCAACCTGCGCTACGATGGTACGTCCAGGGTGTCGCCTGGCTATCGCTGGGGCGCTTTCCCGTCGGTATCTGCTGGCTGGTTAATGTCGGAGGAAGATTTCTTCCGCAACACCTTCGGCAACACGATTGGCAACTTTAAGCTACGCGGTTCTTATGGTACACTGGGTAACCAGAATATAGGGACTTATGCCTACCACAACAACCTGGTAATTAACAACGTGTTTTACCCCTTTGATAATGCCACGGCGCAGCAGGGAGCTGTTGTGAACCTGTTCGTAGACCAGAGTATCCGCTGGGAGTCGACCCGCATGCTCGATTTTGGCTTTGACATGGATGTGAAAAACGGGCTGCTGGGCGTAACCTTCGACTGGTTCCGGAAAACAAGTTACGACATCCTGTCCACGCCGCCGGTGCCTGCCAGCCTTGGCCTGAATCCGCCTACCATAAACAACGGCGAAATGCGGAACCAGGGCATTGAACTGGAGTTGTCGCACCGGAACCAGGTAGGGGAGGTGAACTACGGTGTATTTGGGCAGATTTCTACTGTCCGAAACAAGGTAATTAACATTCCTGTGCCAACCACAGGAGGCTCCCTGGTAAGAGTGAACGGGCTCCCTTTCGACTCTCACTACTTGTATGAGTGGAACGGCATATTCCAACTCGATGATTTCGACGAGGATGGTGCGCTAAAGGAAGGTGTGCCACAGCATGCGGCCAATACTACTCCAAAGGCTGGCGATCTGAAAATGAAGGACCAGAACGGCGATGGCATAATAGATGCCGATGACCGCATAGTGGTAAAAGGTGCTTACCCGGATTATATTTATTCGTTTGGCTTTAATGTGGGCTACAAAGGTTTTAGCCTCGACGCTTTCTTCCAGGGCGTGCAGGGCATGCAGGCCAGGGTAAGTGGCTGGGGTGTCGATCCGTTCCACCAGGGAGCTGCGCCAACTGAAAAGTGGCGAAATGCCTGGACACCGGAGAACCCGACAAATGAGCTTCCTGGTCTCTATATTCAAAACTACCGGGGAGTGCAAGCCTATATCAACTCAACTTATTACCTGCAGGATGCCTCCTACCTGCGCCTCAAGAACGTGGTGCTATCTTACTCTCTGCCAACTGCACTTGTTTCCAGAATCAAGTCCAAAGGCATCAGCGTGTACGTATCCGGCGACAACCTGCTCACCTGGACCAAGTATGAGGGTGGCGATCCTGAAAGGGCCAGCATCACGGGTAACTTTGCACAATATCCGCAGGCCAGAATCTACAACGTAGGTACCAACATTAACTTCTAAGTTTAAGACAATGCGAATCAAACATAAAATTTCGGTTTTGTTATCAGCAGGGATGCTCGTTGTGGGAGTTTCCTGCAAGGACTTCCTCGAGAAGGCGCCTCTGAACAGTGTTTCGAATGAAACCTTCTGGCTGACAGAGAATGAGGCGAAGGCTGCGCTTGCCGGTGTTTACTCCAGGCTGCAGCAGAATTTCCTGGGGTACGAAAGGGTTTACCTGGATGGAATTACAGACAATGCCTTCCTCGATCCGGGGAATGGTAACCAGAGAGGGATGCCAGACCTGGCCACAGGCAACATCACGCCAGTGTCGGGCGCGGCTGTGTCTAATATGTACAGCTCGCCCTACCGCGCCATCGCCTCCTGCAACTACTTTCTGGATAATGTGGACAAAGCCCCCATCAGTGAGGAACTCAATACCAGGTACAGAGCGGAGGTTAGGTTTATCAGAGCCTTGTCCTATTTCGACCTGGTACAGGCTTTTGGCGGGGTAATTATTTATAGAAATTTTCCTGCGGTATTAGCCGATGCCAACATAGCCAAGAGTACCGCAGAAGAGGTGTATGCCTTCATACATGAGGATCTTGACTTTGCCATTGCCAACCTGCCTGACGAACGCTACACCGGGAATGCCGTTAAGGCCAGCGCCCAGGGTATTAAGGCGAGAGTGCTCCTGACGCAGAACCGATTCGCCGAAGCCATTCCGGTGCTGCAGCAGATTATTAACTCAGGTAAATTTGGTCTGGCAAATAACTATGCTGCCCTGTTCCGTACCGCCGGCCAGGCCAACGCTGAGGTAAATCGAGAAATCATGTTCTCGACGCAGTACCTCGCGCCAAACAACGTGCACCGGAGCAACTCCGGCATGGACATAGAATTGGGCTGGTGGTCGCTGATGCAGCCTTACCAGGACCTTGCGGATGCCTACCAGATGACCGACGGGAAACCTGCCGGTGAGTCTCCGCTGTTCGACCCCCAAAATCCTTATGCCAACCGCGACCCGCGCCTCGACATGACCGTGAAACTGCCAGGCGAAGTATGGCGAAACGCCTCCGGTACAGAGTGGACTGGCAGCTACCCGACCATGACCGGCTTCCTGGTGGAGAAATACGTAGACCTGTCGCGTGCTCCTATTACCAATACCACAGCCCAGAGCTCGGACCAGGACTACATACACCTGCGCTATGCCGACATCCTGCTGATGTATGCGGAGGCAATGAACGAAGTAAACGGACCCAGTGAGGCTGTTTACAACGCCCTGAACGAGGTAAGGAGCAGACCTGGTGTAAACATGCCGCCGGTAGACCAGGCAAAGTACAACACCAAAGAGTCGCTACGGGAGTATATCCGCAACGAGCGGCGCGTGGAGTTTGCTCTGGAAGGCCAGCGCTACAACGATCTGAAGAGATGGCGCATTGCACACATTAAACTCCCAACTCTTAGAACGCCTGCTGGTGCCCAGCTTCAGTTTTCGGAGGCAAATTATGTGTTGCCTTTCCAGCAGGAAGAACTGGACGCCAACCCGAACCTGGTGCAGAACGAAGGCTATAACTAATCAGGTAGTAACGCCTGAGAGCTGCTGCGCAAACTAACTTACGGGTTGCGCAGCAGCAACAGCAGTAGAGCCTCTGGAGGGCCAGTTTGATTAGAATAATTTAGGGAGAGATTGGTTGGAGTCCGTTATGGCCATGCCATGATGGATTCTGACCAGCCTCAACATCAGGATGAATGGTAAACAAGGTCTTGTATGAGTTGAGCAGCAGAGCTCCCGGAGGGGCTTTTTCATTCCAATAATTGGTGGGGCACTGCAAATGCTGCCTCCTTCCAACAGATGCACTGAATCAGTTCTGGCGGCTGGCGGTGCAGTATTCATGAACTCCCCAGAAAATGCTGAGACCACACTTAAACTTCATTCTTTGCGCTGCAGATTGCCAGCTTCCGGTTAGGCCGGAGGTTTATAAAGCAACTTCAGCCTGTAGCAATGATCTTTAAGTGTGGTCTATGCTGTTGAAAACCCTTTATAAAGTGCGTGCTGGGTTTTAGCTGCCAGGTTGCAACTACCCGCTGCAGAAAGAAACTGAGTGCAGACCAAGCATTCCTGTGCTGTTATGACTAATTTTACGTGTTAAAACAGCCACTAATTGTTTCAGAACAAAACAGTATCATGAACATCTCCCGTAAGACCACCTTCTGTGGCGTATTTCTGATCCTTTACCTGGTAGCATGCTCTGCTTTGGCGCAGGCTCCCGAACTAAAGCAGTATAATGTAGTCTGGGATAGCCAGAGCCAGAACGCCAGCGAGTCGATGCCCTGCGGCGGAGGCGACATTGGCCTAAACGTGTGGGTGGAGAACGGAGAGCTGCTTTTTTACATGTCCAGAAGCGGGGCTTTCGAGGAGAACAACATTTTTCCGAAGTTCGGAAGGGTTCGGGTAAAGTTATCGCCCAACCCGTTTGAGGCGGGGACCACTTTTAAGCAGGAACTGAAGTTGCAGGAGGGGCTGGTGGAGATAACCGGCACCAAAGGCAGGCACACGGCCACCATCACCGCCTGGGTAGATGTTTTCCGGCCCGTGATCCATCTGGATGTAAACAGCAACCAGCTGGTGCAGGCCACAGCCTCATACGAAAACTGGCGCACCGAAGACCGCGAGTTGTTGCAGGGCGAAAAATTCTCAAGCTCCCTGAAATGGGCAAAAGATAAGGCCATCAGCTACAAAGACCAGGTCGATTTTAAAGGCACCGATATCTTGTTCTACCACCGCAACCAGGACTCTACCGTTTTTGACCTGGCGGTGCAGCACCAAGGCCTGGATTCTGTAAAAGGGCAACTGTTCAACCCCCTGAAGCAGCTGACGTTTGGTGGCCTGATGCGTGGATCGAACATGGTGCCGGCGGGCGTAAGAGCAGGCGAGTATGTAAACACGCCGTTCCAGGCCTGGCAGCTGCAGAGCAAATCGGCACAGCGGAATCATAAAATAGAGGTTTTTCTGCACATAACACAGGTGGCTGATGTGGCAGCCTGGCAAAATGGACTGAACCGGATCGTAAAAGAAGCAAAGTCGGCAGAACGCACAGCTTTCCGCAAAAGCCAGGACTGGTGGAAGCAGTTTTGGCAAAGAAGCTATATAATGATTAATCCGGACCAACCCGATGCCGGTGCAGACCCCTGGCAGGTGGGGCGCAACTACCAGCTGTTCCGCTACCAACTCGCCTGCAATGCCTATGGGGCGTATCCAACCAAATTCAACGGGGGGCTGTTTACTGTAGACCCCGTTTTTGTGGATCCGAAGTACCCTTTCACGCCCGACTACCGCAATTGGGGTGGCGGAACCTTTACGGCGCAGAACCAGCGGCTGGTGTACTGGCCCATGCTCAAAAGCGGCGACTTTGACATGATGCCGCCCCAGTTCGAATTTTACCACCGCCTGCTGCCAACCGCCGAGCTGCGGTCTGAGTTTTACTGGGGCCATAAAGGGGCTTCGTTTACTGAGCAGATCGAGAACTTCGGCTTGCCTAACAACACAGAGTATGGCCTCAAACGCCCTAAAGGTTTCGATCCCGGCCTGGAATACAATGCCTGGCTGGAGTACCACTGGGATACCTCCCTTGATTTTTCCCTGATGATACTCGACCTGCAGCGCTACACTGGCAAAGACATCAGCAAGTACATGCCGCTAATCGAGAGCTGCGTTACTTTCTTTGATGAGCACTACCAGTACCGGGCAGGCATGCGCGGGGCCAAAAAGCTTGATGAGAACGGCCACCTGGTGTTGTATCCCGGCACAGCAGCCGAAACCTTTAAAATGGCCTATAACGCTACCTCTACCATAGCCGGCCTTAAAGCCGTTCTGGGTCGCCTGCTGGAACTGCCGCAGCAATACGCCTCAGCAGAAGACCGGGCACAGTGGGAGGAGATGCTGAAACGGGTGCCGCCCATCAGCTTCCGCGAAATGCAGGGCCACAAAACCATTGCCCCGGCTAAAACCTGGGAGCGCATGCAGAACACTGAAATTCCACAGCTGTACCCGGTGTTTCCGTTTGGCCTGTACGGCATCGGCAAACCAGACCTCGAAGTAGCCATCAACACCTGGAAGTACGACACCGACGCCATCAAGAACAGGAACTACACCAGCTGGCACCAGGATGCTATTTTCTGTGCCCGCCTGGGCCTGACCGAGGAGGCTGCCGCCATCACCATTCAAAAACTGGGCAACGCCGACCGCCGCTTTCCCACCTTCTGGGGGCCGGGGCAGGACTGGGTGCCCGACCATAACTGGGGCGGCTCCGGCATGATAGGCCTGCAGGAGATGCTGCTGCAGACCGACGGAGAGAAAATTTATCTTTTTCCGGCATGGCCTACTACCTGGGATGTAAAGTTTAAACTCCACGCCCCCTACAGCACGACGGTAGAAGGCAGTTTGGTAAACGGGAAAGTTGAGCAGCTTAAAGTAACGCCAAAACAGCGGCAAAAGGATATAGTAATTATGAATATTCAATGATGAAGGGAAGCCTGGGGCAAGCCTCCGGAGAAACCTGAAGAGGCCCACATCCATATTCACTTTAAACTATACTTAAAAAATTAATACGCCTAATTTGTTTTATAAATAAATTTTATATTTATATTTGAATGTAATAACTAACGAACATTTATGTCTTCTGGTGTAGTAAAATTAACAGGGATTACCTGGGATCATAGCAGAGGGCTGGTGCCGATGGTGGCAACAGCGCAGCGTTTCGGAGAATTAAATCCGAATATAGAAATTAAGTGGGTAAAACGCTCCCTGCAGGATTTTGCTGATAAGCCCTTGGGCGAACTTGCCAGTGATTATGATTTAATAGTGATTGACCACCCCTGGGCAGGCTTTGTGTCGGCTAACGGGGTGCTGGTGCCGATGGATGAACACCTGTCCGAAGCCTACCTGCAGGACCAGGCCGACAACAGCGTAGGTGCCTCGCACCGAAGCTATGCCTGGGATGGGCATCAGTTTGCACTTGCCATAGATGCCGCCACCCCCGTAGCCTCCAGCCGCCCCGACCTGCTGGAGAAGCATAACCTGAAACTTCCGGAGACATGGGAGCAACTGCTGGCCCTGGCTGACGAAGGATTTGTAGCTTTCCCGGCTATACCGATTGACACTTTAATGAACTTTTACATGTTCTGTATTGCTAATGGGGAGGAACCGTTCCTTTCTCAGCAGGAAGTGGTGAGCAAAGAGGTGGGCATTAAAGCGTTACAAACGCTCCGGAACCTGGCGCAGAAAGTAGACAAGTCCTGCTTCGACTGGAACCCGATAAAGGTATACGAGGCCATGACTCGCACCGATAAGTATGCCTACTGCCCTTTTGCCTATGGCTATACGAACTACTCCCGCCCGGGCTATGCTAGGGAGCTGCTGCATTTTCATGATGTGGTGTCTTTTGGGAACAGCGGTAAATTAAGGAGTACGCTGGGCGGAACAGGCCTGGCCGTCTCTACCACCTGTCAGCATGTGGAGGTGGCCATGCAGTATGCTGCTTTTGTGGCATCGCCGGAGTGCCAGCAGACATTATATTTTACGAGTGGCGGGCAGCCGGGGCACCGTGCCGCCTGGCTGAGCGAGGAAACCAACAGGCAGTCGGCCAACTTTCTGAAGGCGACCCTGCCAACCCTCGACAGAGCTTTTTTAAGACCCAGATACAAAGGCTACATGCACTTCCAGGACCATGGCGGTACGCCCATCCGCAACTACATGATGCAGGGTGGTAACGAAGAGCATGTGCTGAACGAACTTAATAAATTATACAAAGAATCAAGAAAATGAAGCCACTGGAAAATCTGGTAGTGCTGGAGTTCTGCCAGTTTATGGCGGGGCCTTCAGCAGGCTTGCGCCTGGCAGACCTTGGCGCAAGGGTGATAAAGATAGAGCGGCCCGGAAAAGGAGAAAGTGGCAGACAGATTTCTATCAAGAACTTGTTTTCCGAAGGCGATGGCATCGTGTTTCACACCATCAACCGGAATAAAGAATCGTATGCGGCCGACCTGAAGAGCCCTGAAGACCTGAAGCGAATAAAGAAACTCATAGAGCAGGCCGATGTCATGACGCATAATTTCAGGCCTGGTGTGATGGAAAAGATCGGCCTGGATTATGAAACGGTAAAAGCCATCAATCCTAAAATAGTATATGGAGTGGTAACCGGTTACGGCAACAAAGGCCCCTGGGCTTCCAAGCCGGGCCAGGATCTGCTGCTGCAGTCGCTCTCCGGCTTAACCTACCTCTCCGGCGATAAAAACGATGCCCCAACGCCTTTTGGACTGGCTGTTGCCGATATGATATGCGGCGCGCACTTTGTGCAGGGCATACTGGCCGCCCTTATCCGGAGAGGCAAAACTAAAACAGGCGCGCTGGTAGAGGTGAGCCTGCTGGAGTCGATCATCGATTTCCAGTTTGAGGTGATTACTACCTACCTGAACGATGGCGGCAAACTACCCGACAGAGCCCTGCGTGGCAACGGGCATGCCTACCTGAGCGCCCCGTATGGTGTATATAAAACAAAAGACCGGCATTTGGCGCTGGCCATGGAAGACCTGGATACCCTGGGCGCAACACTGGGTTGCTATGAACTGCTGGAGTACAAAGGCAGCGACTCCTGGTTTGTGTACCGCGACGATATTATGCACAAGCTTGGCCTGTTCCTGAAAGAGCGCACCACCGCCGAGTGGCTGGCAATTCTGGAACCTGCCGATATCTGGTGTGCCGACATCCTGAATTACGAGGAGTTCCTGAACCATGCCGGTTACAAGGCGCTGCAGATGGAGCAGGAAACAGTAACTGCCGGTGGCGACAGAATCCGTACCACACGCTGCCCTATCAGGATTGATGGGAAACGGCTGTTTTCTTCTAAGCCCGCCCCTCGTGTAGGAGAGCATGTAAAGGAAATAGAAAGAGACTTTAATTTATCAGCAGGCTATGGTAATGCTTCCTGATACCGCTCATTAAAACAAACTTAAATAAACGTGCCACTGTTCGGAGAGGCTGAAAACTGGTGTTGCCTAAAGGTAAATTACAGCAAGGGCAACTTTTACGCCTTACGTAACACCAGCAGCTGTAGTGTACTAACGCAAAAGCAGCGGCATATTGTATAATACATTATCTAGAACGGAGGCCATACCCGGTTATGCTCATGATAAAACCTTTAGAAGATATATTAGTAGTAGATTTCAGCCAGTTTCTCTCGGGCCCCTCGGCCAGTTTGAGGCTGGCTGATTTAGGGGCAAGGGTTATAAAAGTAGAAAAACCCGGCACAGGAGATATTTGCAGGCAACTGTACGTGTCTAACCTGATCATGAACGGCGACTCCTCCGTATTTCATGCCATCAACCGGAACAAGGAAAGCTTTGTAGCGGATTTGAAAAAAGAGGTAGACAGGAACGAGGTATGGGAACTGGTGAAGCAGGCCGATGTGGTGATGCACAACTTCAGACCTGGCGTAATGGAACGGCTCGGATTCGACTTTGAGGCGGTGAAACAGGTAAACCCCGGTGTAGTATATGGCGAAATATCCGGATACGGAGACGAAGGCCCGTGGCGCGACAAGCCGGGGCAGGACCTGCTGGTGCAGTCGCTCTCCGGTTTAACAGGCCTGAGCGGCAACGGCGACAAAGGTCCCGTGCCCATGGGCATCGCCGTGGTAGATATTTTAACAGGCGCACACCTGGCGCAGGGCCTGATGGCTTGCCTGGTACGGAAAGGCATTTCCGGCACCGGCGGCCTGGTGCAGGTAAGTATGATGGAGTCTATCGTAGATTTTCAGTTCGAAGTAATCACGACTTATTTCCGCGATGGGGGAGAGCCGACTGTACGGTCGCTTAAAAATAACGCGCACGCCTACCTCGGAGCTCCTTACGGTATTTACCGCACCAACAGTGGCTACCTGGCCATTGCCATGGCCTCCATTCCGCAGCTAGGGGAGTTGCTGGATTGTCCGCCGCTGCTGGAGTACCAGGAGCTAGCCTCGTGGTTCGATAAGCGCGATGAGATAAAATCCATTCTGGCGGCGCACCTGCTCAAAAAGAATACGGATGAATGGTTGGCTATTCTGGAGCCCGCTGATGTATGGTGCTCCGACGTGCTCACCTGGGACAAACTCATGAAGCATGAGGGCTTTAAGGTGCTGGATATGATCCAGGAAGTGAGCATGGGCGATGGCTACCGCTACCGCACCACCCGCTGCCCCATCCGGATAGACGGCGAATACCTGCTCTCCAAAAAAGGAGCCCCAAAACTCGGCGAGCACACCGCCGCCATTATAGAAGAAATGCTGGTGAAGCACGCGACCGGAAAATAAAAGCTTCGATCAGGCAATATTAATGTGCTGATTATTCGATTGCCGCATGGTAAAATGGTTGCCATGATAGCAGGATCACATGTTGTTGTCAGCTTTAAAAGATCTAGTAGGCGAACAGCACGAGCAAAGTAGTGGCAGTACATCCTCACATCCTGAAAATTCTAGGGGTGGGGGGCTATTGAATGATTCAGATAGAAAAGTCTAATAACTAAGATCTGATATTTACTATCTTTTAAAGCCTCCTGAGGGGCAATTTCATTAGAATAATTACTTCAACAAATCATAACTTACTTGTTGATACTTCGCATCTTTACTGCCAAAACAATAAAATATGCCCGAAAACAGGAATAACCTCAGGTTTGCCGTCAGAAAATTTGGCCCTTTTGAGGCTGCCCTGGAGAAGACTTGGGACGCATATTGTAAAGAAACAGGCTGCGAACTGCAACTGGAGGCCATACCGATGGAGCTGCACCAACTCCACGAGGCAACCCTTGTACAAAACGGCCTTAAAAACGGCGATTGGGACATTGCCCACCTTAACACCGACTGGATTGCCGAGGCCCATGCTACTGGTGCCATCGCCGACCTGGTTCCTTTTATAGAGAAAGCCAGGCCTGACGAGTTTCCGTCGGGTTGGTCTGATGCGCTCCTGCAAATGCAGCAGTTCGGAGAGCAGGTGGTGGGGCTGCCGTTTCACGATGGTCCGGAGTGCCTGATCTATCGGAAAGATCTTTTTGAAGACGCCACGGAAAAAGAAAATTACCGCAAGCAGTTTGGCAAAGAGCTGGCACCACCCAAAACCTGGGACGACTTTGTGACCGTAACGCGCTTTTTCCAGCGGCCGGAGCAAGGCCTCTACGGAACCCTTTTTGCCGCCTACCCGGATGGCCACAACACTGTTTTCGATTTTTGCCTGCAACTCTGGACACGCGGTGGAGAGCTGACGGATGCCAGCGGCAACATTCAAATCGATACCCCTGCAGCCCGCGAAGGACTAGAGTTTTACCGCAGTATTTTAAAAGATAAAACAGCCGTTCATCCTAACTGCGCCGAGTTTGAATCGGTGCGGGCCGGGCAGGCTTTTGCCAACGGCGAGGTGGCCATGATGGTGAACTGGTTTGGCTTTGCCGCTGTGTGCGAAGTAGACCCGACCTCCAACGTAAAAGGCAAAGTAGACATTGCCGACATCCCGCATGGCCCAACCGGCAAAGGTGCTTCGCTGAACGTGTATTGGATGTACACCATCGGGGCAGGCAGCCAAAAGCAGGATATTGCCTACGATTTTATTAGATTTGCCATCAACAAGGAAAACGACAAAAACCTGACCCTGGCCGGTGGCATTGGTTGCCGCATTTCTACCTGGCACGACCCCGAAATTAACCGGGTGGTGCCGTACTATCATAAGTTAGAGGAGCTGCATCAGAATTCCCGCACGCTGCCCCGGCACGCTGACTGGGCCAAAGCGGCCACGATAATCGACCAGGTGGTGCTGAAAGCCATACAGGCCGATGAGCCCCTGGAAACCATACTGCAAGAGGGGCAGCAGCAGATAGACCGGGTTTTTACGGGGCAGTGATTCACAGTTTAAATTAAATTTTCAGCAGAACATGGAGATACCTTACCAACCAGTACTACCCGAAAACCCATTGCCGATTATCATTATCGGAGCAGGAGGCATTGTGAACGATGCGCATTTGCCAGCGTACCGAAAAGCGGGTTTCGAGGTGTATGGGATTACCAACCGCACCAGGTCCAAGGCGCAGAAGCTGGCCGATGAGTTTCAGATTCCGCATGTGTTTGATACGGTGGAGGAGGCGGTGGCGGCAGCACCCACTAATGCCGTGTATGACCTGACGCTGATGCCCGACCAGTTTGTGGAGGTGCTGAACAAGCTGCCCGACGGGGCGCCTGTGCTCATCCAGAAACCCATGGGCGACTATATTGAGCAGACAAAAGAGATATTTGCCGTTTGCCAGCGCAAAGGGCTGAAGGCTGCTATAAACTGCCAGCTACGTTTTGCGCCTTATGTGAGTGCCGCACGCTACCTGATTGACCAGGGCCTGATCGGCGAGCTTTACGACATGGAAGTGCGCCTGACGACCTATACTCCTTGGGAAATATTTCCGCATGTGATGGTGCACGAGCGCCTCGAAATACAGTACCACAGCATCCATTACATCGACCTGATGCGCTCGTTCCTCGGAGATCCGCAGAGTGTTTATGCCAAAACGCTCCGCAACCCCTATAAAAACCTTTCCTCCTCGCGCACAACCCTTATCTTCGATTATGGCGATACGCTGCACGCGGTGATCAACACCAACCACGACCATAATTTCGGGCCGCACAACCAGGAGAGCTTTATAAAGTGGGAGGGCACCAAAGGAGCCATCAAGGCAAAAATGGGGCTCCTGCTCGATTACCCGAAAGGCGTGCCCGATAAGTTTGAATACTGCTTGCTGCAGGAAGGCCGGGAGCCGGAGTGGAAAACGGTGGAGCTGGAAGGAAGCTGGTTCCCGGACGCCTTTATCGGTACCATGTCGAGCTTGATGCGCTATGCACAGGGCGAAACAGCCATATTGCCGACCAGCGTGGAGGATGTGAGCAAGACCATGGCTGTGGTGGAAAGTGCCTATTCCTCAAGCGACCAGGGTGGCGTAGTAATAAACCAGAACATTTTTAATTGATATAAGCTTCTGGTAAAGCTTATATCATAGATTCAGCAATACATTGATTGCCGCCAGAGGAGAAATGTCTCTGTCGCTTTCATCAACGCATATTTTCCAATATATCTAATTTTAATTCGGCGAAGCCCCTTATGCATATCAGATCCCAATTTTACGAAGACTATACTTTAGGCGACACCAGAGAAACGCTGGGAAGAACAATTACCGAAACAGATTTTGTGCTGCACGCCGGCCAGACGGGCGACTTCTTTCCGCACCATATGGATGCAGAGTGGTGCAAGACGCAGCCGTTTAAAGAACGCATCGCACACGGCACTCTCATTTTTAGTGTCGCTATCGGGCAGACAGCCTCCGAGATCAACCCGGAAGCTTTCTCGAAAGGCTACGACAGGCTGCGGTTTATAAAACCGGTGCATATCGGCGACACCATCCATACCAAAGTGACCATTTCGGAGAAAGAGGAGGACAAAAAGCCGCAGTATGGCAAAGTGGTGGAGCATGTGGAGGTCTTTAACCAGCGCGGCGAGATCGTGATGGTGGCCGACCATATTCTTTTAGCCAAGCGAAAAGAAGTAACAGCTTAAGCAGCTACTTCTTTTCAAAGATAATGGCTTTACCAAAAGCCATTATTTATTATAGTCCATTCTGATGTTATAACAATTATGAGTAGCAGCGGCATTAGCAGCTATAAAGTGCTCTGGAAGGGCAAATCCATTCAAATAATTCGAGGCAGTTAAAGTATACAAGGTATCTAAGTCTCATACATAAGATGTATCTATGCCGCGAGCTGAAAGCTCGCGGCATAGATGCGTTAATAAATGATGCTTTCATAAATAGAGATGCCCTTACTGTGTTTTAACCTGGCATAATCTCAGAATAACCTTTCGTTGATATCTCAGAAGGAGTAAAAGCGCATAAAATAATCGTCTTAGAGTAAACGTTAGTTGTATATTTTACTGCAACTGGCATAGCACCCAAACCCCGACCCTTACCTTAACCATGATAGTACCTAACCCGATTGCCGGAACAGCCCTGCACGCTGTTGGAGGTATCTCCGCCTCTACCTGTTACCTGCCTTTCCACAGAACCAAGCAATGGTCCTGGACATCTTTCTGGCTGGTGCAGTCGCTGTTCGCCTGGATAATTGTGCCCACGCTGCTGGGCATTTTTACGGTACCCGACCTTTTCACGATCCTGGCCAATGCGCCTTCCGATGTGGTGCTGGGGGCCTTCTTGCTGGGTGCCTGCTATGGTTTTGGCGGCATGTCGTTCGGGTATGCCACGCGCTTTATCGGTTACTCCCTTACCTACACCATCTCCATCGGCTTGTCGGCCATTATCGGTACGCTTACGCCGCTGCTGCTGCGCGGCGAGGTGATGGAGTATTTCCAGCGGCCGGGCGGCGACATTATCCTGACGGCCATGACTGTTTCGATGCTGGGTGTGGCACTTTGCGGCTGGGCTGGCTTTAAGCGCGAAAAAGAGATGGGTGAGGCGCAGCGCTTCGACATGAAGAAAGGACTGGCTCTGACGGTCATTGGCGGCATCCTCTCCGCAGTCTTTAACATCTCGCTGGAGTACGGGCAGCCCATCGCCGATATGGCCGCGGCCAATGGTGCCGGCCATTTTGAAGGAAACGCCAAACTGATTGTGTCTACGGCGGGCTGCTTTGTGGTGAACCTGGTCTGGTTTATGGTGCTGGCCATCCGGCAGGGCAACCTGAAAGAGATGTCGAGCAGGCGCAGTGGCCTGAGCCGGTTTGCTATTATGAAAAACTTTATGTGGTCTGGCCTGGCCGGAACCCTCTGGTGTTTCCAGTTCTTTTTTTATGGCCTGGGGCACGTAAAAATGGGCAATTTCCAGTTTGCCAGCTGGCTTATCCACATGTCCATGCTCATCTTCTTCAGCTTTATAGTGGGTGTGATCATGAAAGAATGGAAAGATGCCTCCCGCAGAACGTACCTGCTGCTGATCGGGGCCCTGGTCATCCTATGCACGTCGTTCCTGATTATGACCTACGGCACGGTAAAAGGGCAGGCTGAAATGGGAGAGGTGAATGTGAGCAGCGGCCACTAAACTTTAGCTAATAAAAGCATCGGAGGCTTCGGGTTTACCTGAAGCCTCCGATGCTTTTCACCCTTACTGGTACCGCTCCCGCAGCAGTTGCATCATGTACACATTCACGTCCCATTGGCTGGTGATGGGTTGTTGCGTAAAGGGCAGGGCAACCATGTAGGGGTAAGGGCCAAACTCCGGCGTGATGGTGAGCACACTGTTCTCCTTCCTCTTCCGTTTCGCCACCTCGTCCCACCAGGCCAGGTGGTGCTGCACGGCTTCCTGCCACTCCGGCACACGCGGGTCCGGCACCTGTGGCCCTTCGGGGTAGCCTACACGTGCGTGGATATGCTCCGTGCGCGAAACAGCCAGATCCAGCGCCTCCTGCTGATCTTCGAGGTACGACTCCGCCACGTTTACCCAATGCGAGGCGTCGAGCGTAATTTTCAGGTAAGGTATCTTCTGGAGGTACTCTTTCGTGATGTGCGCGGCAAAGGCAAATTTGTTCCGGTGCGTTTCGTGGTATATTTCCACTCCTGTGCTGTTGGTATGTTCCACCGCCAGGTCGATGAGGGTTTTGTTCTGCTCAAACGAGAAGAAGTCTTTGCCGGTCTGGCAGTCTATTTGCAGGGCAGGGAAGGGGCGCATCTTTTCGAGCCAGCCCGCAAAAATATCGTGGTGCCGGGCAAAATCGGCTTCGTAGGTAGCGTAATGCTGCGGAATGATCTCGAGGCCATGCTGTTCCACTTTCTCCCATATCTCGCTCAGTTCCGCGTGTGTCATCTCGTTCGGGATGGCGCATTCTACGCCATCATAGCCTGCGGCTCTTACTTTCTGCAGGTAATCGTCCCAGGGCAGGTTCTCACAGCCCCAGCGCGGACAAAAAAACTTTACTTCCATATTTTAAATGATTGATTTAGCAATTGAATGATTGCGTGAATTATTCTAATGATTTTGCCCTTCCAGAGGCTTTAAAAGATGGTAGATACTAGGTGTTAGATATTAGACTTTTTTGTCAGAATCTTTCTATAGGGCCCCTACCCCAAGAATTTACAGAATTAGAGAATGTTCAGAATAACTGAGTTCTGATGTTGCCTGAAGCTAGAGGGTTCCGTTATCCTCAACCAGGCAAACCATTTCCAAATCCTCACATCTTCAAATTTCCAAATCGATTAATTAGCTGCTCCATTACAACAACTCTAAACTCATAACTTTTAACTCTTAACTAAATCACACCTTATGCTGTCGCTGGAACTGATAGGGGGTGCATTTTAGTATTTTTTTGAACTGCTCGTTAAAATTGGTCAGGTTGTTATAGCCGCTTTCGTAGCACACGTTGCTTACCGATACGTCGCTTTCCATCAGGCGCTTGCAGGCGTAGCCGATGCGGATCTCGTTTACGAAATGCGTGAAGTTCTTTTTGGTCCTGTTCTTGAAATACCGGCAGAAACCGGAATAGCTCATGTTGGCCAGTTCGGCCACTTCTCCTACCTGTATCTCATTCTTAAAGTTTAGCATCACATAATCGAACACTTTGTTCAGGCGGTCGTTGTCGCGGGAATTCTGGCCGCTGATTTCGGTGCTCGAGAGCAGTTCAAATTCTGTCGTATCGGCCAGTAGAGTCAGGATCGAGAGGAGGCAGATGAGCCGCTCCATGCCCTGCAGCGTCAGCATGTGGTTCATTTTATCGCTGATGAGCTGCCGCGTAGAGCCGGTAATGTGCAGTCCCATGCGCGATTTCTGGAACAGCTGCTTCATTTTCTGCATTTCAGGAATCCGCCTGAATTCATTTCCCAGGAAATCTTCCTTAAAATGGATCACCAACGAGCCTCCCGGTGCATCCGGCTCGTCTTTCCGGAACAGGTGCGGCACATCTGGCCCCAAAAATGTGAGGTTGCCCTCGGCATAGTCCGACACATGATTGCCCACAAAACGTTTGCCTTTACCCTGCAGGATCAGCACCAGTTCATACTCGGAATGGTAGTGCCAGGGGGTTTCGAAATGTGGTGTATAGAAAGTATCCGCAACAAAAGAAGAGTGATCCGGCAAAGGCAATTTTTGAATATGCGGCTTCATTTTCCTGCATTTAGTGTAATATATACCTTTAATTTACCAAAAATATTGCTTAACCGTCTAATATATGCCAAAAAAGTTTATTTATTTGCAATAATAGCGGTGGTGTTAGTCCAAAATAAAAACGAACTTTGGATATGAGTTAGTGAAAGAGATCGAAGATAAACGCAAATTTTAAAAATTATCAAGCTCCGAACCGTTAAATTCTCTGCCGCCGAAGCGTAAATTATTGTGTTGGGTAAAGCAGGCGAGGCAGTTTAACGGCTCATTTTTCAGAACTTTGGCAGACAGGCAGGCAACTGCTTTTTTTTAATGAATAAAATTAACAAACATTAGTTCATTGAGTTGTTAGCAAAGGCGCACGGAAGCAGTAAGTTGTCGATGTCGCTAGCTAACATCAGCTCAGAAGATACTTAAGTTTTTATACCTTAACTATATTGCATATGACCGCAACAAACTTAACCCCCGCTCAAAAATCGCAATACGAACAGGATGGTTACCTGATCATAAATAACTTTTTAAATAAGGAAGAAGTGGCGCTGCTTTACGGCCTGGCTGTAGAAGATGCGCAACTCCGCAAAAATGCCTTCGAGTTCAAAGACCAAAGCGGCAAGCATACCAAACTTACACTATGGTTCACGCCCGGCGACGATACCTTTGGCCTGCTCACGCGCAGCGAAAGGCTGGTGCATGCCGCGCAGTCGCTGCTGGGCGAAGGAGAAGTTTGCCATTTCCACTCCAAGCTGATGCAGAAGGAGCCGGAAGTAGGAGGGGCATGGGAGTGGCACCAGGACTATGGCTATTGGTATAAAAACGGATTTCTGTACCCCGATGCCATGCTCAGCGTGATGCTGGCCCTGACCGAGGCCACCAAACTGAACGGCTGCCTGCAGGTGCTGAAAGGCTCTCATAAAATGGGCCGCTTCGAGCATAACTTTGCCGGCGAGCAGCAGGGCGCTGATATGGCCTTTGTGGAAGAAGCCATAAAATTATGCGAAAGAGTGCACGTGGAGCTGGCGCCGGGCGATGTGCTGTTTTTCCACCCGAACCTGCTGCACATGTCGGAGGCCAACTTGTCTGACAAGCCGCGCTGGTCGCTGATCTCGGCCTATAACCTGAGCTTCAACGTGCCTTTCCGCGAGAAGAATACCTCCTGCATAACCCCGGTAAAAGTAGTTCCTGACACCGCCATCCTCGAGAGAGAGCCGGTGGGACTGTCGGCGCAGACGGATTTTCTGAACAAGGAGGACGAAATTACCTTGAAAGTTAAATAAGTTTAAACAGAACGCATAACAATGGATACATCGTTAGATATTCAGTTAAACTACCTCCCGCGCCTGCCCAAGAACCTGGATATGGGCATTGGCTGTATCGGTTCCGGCTTTATCATGGCCGACTGCCACCTGGTGGCATACCGGCAGGCTGGCTTTAACCCGGTGGCCATCGCCTCGCGGCACCGCACCAACAGCCAGGCCGTAGGTGACAGGCACAACATCGAAAAAGTGTACGATACCTACCAGGAACTGCTCAGAGATCCTGCTGTGTCCATTGTAGACATTGCCGTGCCGCCCAATTTTCAGTTGGAGATTGTGCGGGAGGCCGTAAAGCATGCCGACCACATAAAAGGTATCCTGGTGCAGAAGCCCATGGCTGTAAATTACCAGGAGGCCAAAGAAATTGTGCGCCTGTGTGCTGAAGCGGGCATCAAACTGGGCGTAAACCAGAACATGCGCTACGACCAGTCCATCAGGGCCTGTAAGTCGCTGCTGGACCAGGGAGTGCTGGGCCGGCCGGTTTTCGCCTCTATCGACATGCGGGCCATTCCGCACTGGATGCCCTGGCAGAAGGAGCTCGGCTGGGCGACCCTCCGCACCATGAGCATTCACCACCTCGACGCCTTTAGGTTCCTGTTCGGTGACCCCGACCGCGTGTTCTGCAGCGTGACCGAAGATCCGCGCAACGGCAAGGATTTCCGGCACGAAGACGGCGTGGCACTTTATATTCTGGAGTACGACAACGGCCTTCGCACCTCCGCCTGGGACGACGTTTGGACCGGCCCAAGCCGCGAAGGAGCAGCCAGCGACATTTATATTAACTGGCGCGTAGAAGGCACCGAAGGTACCGCCAAAGGCAGCATCGGCTGGCCCTCTTACCCGCAGCGCACCCCCAGCACCCTCGACTACACCACCATACAGGAAGGGGAGAAGTGGCAGAAGCCGCGTTGGGACGAGGTCTGGTTCCCGGATGCCTTTATGGGGCCGATGGCGCAGCTGATGTGCGCCATAGAAGACGATACCACACCGGAGCTTAGTGGGGAAGACAACCTGAAAACCATGGCGCTGGTAGAAGCCTGCCACGTATCGTACCGCGAACACCGGGCCGTGCCGATCCAGGAAATTCTGGCAACCTGATAAAAGACATAAGATATCAGACGCAAGACACAGGACTTTTTAACGGTAAGATCGACGCTGCTTTTGTGGTTAGAACAGCATTTGATCTTCCGGGGTTTGCTCCTGAAAAGCTTTGTTTGCGATAGAGAAGTTGGTAAGGAAAGGAGAAAGCTTGAGAAAGTCCTGTGTCTGGCGTCCACTAACAAATAAACACGAAATCATATACCTAATCCTTACTATTAACTATGATACAAGTCGGCATATTTACAGGCTATTTCCCTTACACCTTAAACGAAACTGCGAGCAAGATCCGGGAGCTCGGTTTTAACACCGTGCAGCTCGACCTGAGCTTTAAAGACATGGATCTGTCTACAGACCAGATCACCGCCGAAAAGTGCAGGAAAATCCGTGATACGTTCCGGCGGCACAACCTGCCCATTTCCTGCATCTCGGGCTACACCAACCTGGTGCACCCCGATCCGGCCAAACGGCAGGCCAACCTGAAGCACCTGAAGCAACTCATCCGCTTCGCGCACGACATGGGCTCGCCCTATGTGATCAGCGAGACAGGCACTTTCGATGCCGACAGCGACTGGGTGCATCACCCCAAAAACAAAACAGAGGAAGGCTATGAAGATTGTGTGAGGGTAATCCAGGATATCGTGGATTTCTCACGGGAGCATGGCGTTACGTTCCTGGCCGAAACCTATGTGAATAACGTGATCGGCTCGGTGGAAGAGACGCTGCGCCTGTTTGCCGATGTGACCGACCCGCACCTGGGCCTGCTCATGGACCCTACCAACTACTTCGAGGAGCACAACATCGACCAGATGGACCAGACGCTGAACTATATCTTTAACGCGCTCTCACACCGGATCAAGATCTCGCATGCCAAAGATGTGAAGCGTGCCTCATCGGCACAGGGCGTAAGAATGGCCGACATAGATGCCAGCGAGGCGCACACCCTGCGTGGCGTGGGCACCATCGAGTTGCCGGCGCCCGGTCTTGGCTCCCTGAACTACGACCTGTACCTGCAGCGCCTGAGCCGCGACCACCCCAACATCCCGATCATTATAGAGCACCTCGAAGAAGAAGATGTGCCGCGCGCCAAGCAGTTCCTGGACGAGAAGCTGCTCGTAAACGGCTGCTGACTAATAAAATAAGTTATCGGCCAGCGTGGACCACGTGCTCTGTTCACGTTGGTTGATAACTTGCCTCCTGACAGGCCTTTCTGTTTGATAATTGCTGGCTTCTGGTTGTTAATTGGTTAAATGGATGATGTGGAGGTGAAATTTTGAGTAATTGAGGGATACTTGAAAAACCAACTCTTAAAAAGGTTTTGTGTCCCATTCAGCAGCAGTAGCAGAGCCTCCGAAAGGCTGGAAGGGTCGAAATCATTAGCATAATTGCCCCTAGCAGCTATTCCTTTAATTTGATACGAGGGCTTCTCCAAATTATAAATTATAGCAAATCGGCTTTCTGGCAGCTTAGCAAGCATCAAACCTTTCTGAAAATCAAAGTGGAGGAGTACCAGCCGGTATGCATAATTACCCGAATACCTGAAGACAAAAGTCTAGGATCTGACATCTAAACAACAGCAGCAGCAGAGGTAGGCTCCGGAGGGGCTTTTTTATTTGAATAATTGCTGCTGTGCTCCCTTATTCAGCATTTGCCATTCTGGCAAGTCCGGCACCACCTGGTTATTGCTTTCCACTATTCATATTCCATTCACCATCTGAGGCATGTTTTTTATACAGGATACATGAGCGCAACTGACGATTCACTTTTAAACTTTAACTCCATCAAGATGAAACATATTTTACTGAGAGAGCTGAGATACATATTTGTACTCCCTCTGCTGTTTTTGATCTGCCACAGTGCATCTGCCCAGGGGCACACCGTGCAGGGCAGGGTTACCGACGAAAATGGCGCAGGCCTGCCCGGGGTGACCGTTATGGAGAAAGGCACGACCAGAGGAGCAGCCACCGATCTGGATGGAAACTTCTCGTTCCAGGCCTCGGCCGGTACCGGAACCCTGGTGGTGTCTTTTGTGGGCTACCAATCGCAGGAAATTAACATTAACAACCGTGCCACCATCAACATCAGCATGCGGCCAGATGCCCGCGCGCTCGATGAAGTAGTGGTGGTAGGCTACGGCACGGCCCGCGTAAAAGACATTACAGGATCTGTAGCCCGGGTGGGTGAAAAAGATTTTAACGTGGGTATCAATACCTCTCCAGAGCAGCTGATACAAGGCAAAGTAGCGGGTGTAAACATCGTGAACAACAGCGGTGCGCCGGGCGGGGAGGTAACTTTCCGGATCAGGGGTACTTCTTCGGTTCGCTCCGGCAACCAGCCGCTGTTTGTAGTGGATGGCGTGCCTTTAGATGGCCGGAACACCAAACCGGCTGCAGCAGCCGGTGAACTGGGCAGCCCGGCGGGGTCCAACCCGCTCAACTTCCTGAACCCGAACGATATCGCCACCATCGACGTGCTGAAAGATGCCTCGGCCACGGCCATATACGGTGCCAGGGGGGCCAACGGTGTGGTGATCATCACGACCAAAAAAGGGAAGCAAGGCGCTCCTACGCTGAACGTGGACATGTCTACGGGTGTGAGCATGCTGGCCCGCAAGCCCGACCTGATGGATGGGAACACATTTCGTCAGGGGCTGGCACTCCGCCAGATCGAGAACCGGGATGGCGGCGGCAATGTAGACGCCCTGGATGAAATTACCCGCACAGCCCAGACGCAGATAGCCAACGTATCGATGTCGGGAGGAAACGACAAAGCCAATTACCGCCTGTCGCTGGGTTACCACGACCAGGAAGGTATTATCAAGAAGTCAGGCTTTAAGAAGTACACCGGTAGTTTTACAGGCACCTACAGCTTTTTGCCGGAAGACAGGCTGAAAGTAGACGTAAACCTGATCGTAGCCAACACCATCGAGAATGGCGCTCCTATTGCCGAGAACTCCAACGTGAACGGGAGCCTTATCGGTAACGCCCTCGAGTGGAACCCGACGGTGCCTTTCAGAAATCCGGATGGTACCTTTGTCCAGCGTGTGTATGGCACCAGTGTATCGGGCCTTCCCACCAACCCGGCTGCCCTGCTCGCCTATTACAACGACGTAACCAACATCACCAACGTGCTGGGCAATGTAGGTGCCACCTTCACCATTCTGGAAGGGCTCGACTACCGGGCAAGCCTGGGCATGAACCAGTCTAAAGGCAACAGAGCCATCGATACTTCCGGCGACCTGTTCCTTTCTACCATCACCGATATAGGGCTGGCCGTGGTAAACAACTCCACGCTCACCAGCAGCACCCTGACCCATACGTTAAACTTTAACCGGGAAGTGTCGGATGGCCTTACCTTGGACCTGCTGGCTGGTTACGAGTATCAGACCTACAAAAACAGAACCTTCGACATTACGGCCAGAGGCTTCACCTCCTTCGACCTAAGAGGATCTGATATCCTGCAGAACGCCAGAAGAGACCAGGTAAACATCAGCTCTTACCAGGACCCTACTAACGAGATCCAGTCTTACTTTGGCCGTGCCAACCTCAATTTCTCAGACCGGTACCTGCTTACTGCCACCATGCGGGCAGATGGTTCCACCAAGTTTGGCCGCAACAACAAGTATGGCTACTTCCCGTCGTTTGCAGGCGCCTGGGTACTGTCTGAGGAGCAGTTCCTGGCTGGCACCGAAAAGCTGAGCAACCTGAAGCTTCGACTGGGCTGGGGTAAAACTGGCAATCAGGAGTTTCCGGCTGGCTCTTCGCAGGAGCGCTATGCGTTTGGTTTGCAAAGTATAGCACTGGCTAACGTGGCTAACCCGGATCTGAAATGGGAAACTACCGAAACCATAAACCTGGGCTTAGACTTCGGCTTCTTCAACAACAGGTTGAGCGGTACGATCGAGTTTTTCGACAAGGCCACCAAAGATCTGCTGTTCAGGCTGCCTGCCCTGCAACCGGCCCCTACGGCTAACTACTGGACCAACCTGCCGGCCACTGTTAAAAACACCGGTGTGGAACTGTTGCTGAGCGGACTGATCATCGAAAACGACAAGTGGATGTGGGAAGTAGGCATGAACGCAACCTACCTGAGGAACAAACTGGAAGGCTACACCGGAGCTCCGGTGCTGACAGGCCAGATAAACGGCAACGGCCTGGGCGAAGGCAGCAACAGCCAGCGCCTGGCAAACGGGCAGCCGCTGTTCGCCTTCCATATGCGCGAGTTCCTGGGCTTCGACGACGACGGCGCTGCCCAATACAGCCAGGAGGCGGATTTTGTGGGCGACCCGAACCCGAATTACCTGCTGGGCTTCAACACAAACCTGAGCAGGGGCAAGTTCCATTTCAACATGAACTTTAATGGCGCTTTCGGGCACCAGCTCTACAACAACACTGCCAATGCCGTGATCACGGCTGCCAACTTTGGCCTGGGCCGCAACGCTACTTCTGATATTGCCCTTGGCCCTGAGAGCCTGAGCAACTCCAATGTGGTGTCGACCAGGTACCTGGAAAGCGGTGACTTTCTGAGGCTGCAGAGCGCCGCTTTGGGGTACACCATCGGTAATATTGGCAATGCCTTTAAAAATGCCCGCCTCTACCTGACTGGCCAGAACCTGCTGCTCTTCACCAACTACAGCGGCTTCGACCCTGAAGTAAACACCAACCGTGGCGTGAATGGCGTGCCATCATTCGGTATTGAGTACACGCCCTATCCCATGGCCCGAAATTTCACACTTGGCTTTAATGTTTCTTTCTAAGCACCAGGAACATGTAAGGTTGATAATATGAAGAATTCGGACCAGATGGGAAGCAAAACTAAACCTGTGGCATAAAAAAGTAATAGCCTTGTGTCCTGTGTCTCTTTTTTAACTGTTAAATTTTTTGAAGATGAAATCTCTAAAATATATAGCCCTGAGTCTGGCGCTGGCCGGTTGCACCGACCTGGCCGAACAAGTACACTCTGAACTGCCCTCTGACAAAGCCAGGGCGTTTCTGGAGGAGAACGTGAACTTCCCCTCTATGCTCGAGCGCGTGTACCGCGATTTCGACAACCCCTTTGTACAACATGGTGCCTCGGTATGGGTAATAGATGAGATCAGCGGCGATGCCATGATCTGTCCGTCCAGGCCTTCGGGCTGGGACAATGGCGGGGTATACCGCGACCTGCACCAGCACACCTGGCGGGCCGACCATGCCTACCTGCGGCAGGTGTGGGAGCGCATGAACCGGGGCGTTTTTGATGCCACCAACGTGCTTAACTTTAACCCCACGCCAGAGGTAGCGGCAGAGGCCCGATTCCTGCGCGCCTATTTCATGTTCACGCTGCTGGACCTCTACGACAGGGTGCCTTACCGGGAGCCTGGCTCCAACCTCCTAAACCCGCCAGTGGTGTATACCGGCACCGAGGCCATCAACTTTATCATCAAGGAAGTGGAAGAGGCGCTGCCGCTGCTCTCCGACACGGCCCCTGCCTTTAAGGCCTCTAAAAATGCAGCCCGTGGTTTCCTGACCAGGCTGTACCTTAACAAAGGCGTGTATGCCGACAGAGCCAATCCGCAGTTCAACAACGCCGACTTGGATAAGGTAATTCAGTATGCCGACGCCATTACCGGAAAGTCGATAAACTTTTACTGGGACAGCTTCGGGCCGGACAATAACACCAAATCTACGGAGTTGCTCTTCACCATCGAGGGGCAGGGCGGCGTGCGCTCGCACTCTTTGTATGTGCTCTGGAATGCCATTTTCCCTGGCGAAATGACCCTGCCAAACGGTGGCGGCTGGAACGGTTTTGCCGCCGTGGGAGATTTTTACGATACCTTCGAGCAGAACGACATCAGGAGATACTACGAGCACCCGATCACCAAAGAAAGAGGCTACAACGCCGGATTCCTGGTGGGACAGCAGTACAATCCTAACGGTGAACCAATACCGAATGTGGTGTTTACCAAGGAGATACCAACCATCGTAGGGGCCGGCTTATTTCATGGCGTGCGTCCGGTAAAATATATTCCGGACTATGTGAACAAGACAGCTGCCGACAACGACTATGCACTGATCCGTTATACGGATGTGCTGCTCATGAAAGCAGAAGCGCTGCTGCGCAAAGGCATGGAGAGCGAAGCACTCGCCATTGTAAACAGTGTCCGGACCAACAGAGGTGTAGCTGCTTATCCGTCGCTCACCCTGGATAACCTGCTGGCAGAGCGTGGCCGGGAGCTTAACGCTGAAGGGCTGCGCCGCACAGACCTGGTACGATACGGGAAATTCCTGCAGCCATGGCACCTGAAGCCGGCCTCCGACCCAAAACGCCTGGTGTTCCCCGTGCCGCCTGCTGATGTGCTGGCCAACCCGAACCTGGAGCAGAACCCGGGTTACTAAGCAAGGCATCCGAAGAGACTATTGAAAACAAAGATGGAGTACCCGTTTTTCATCGGCAGATGGTGGCGGGTATTCCATCTTTTTCAGTTTGAAGGAGGCAGAACTTTCGCGATGCACGCAAGGGGGCAATTATTCTAATGAATTTGCCCCTCCGGAGGTTCTGCTGCTGATTAGCTACTGAATATTAGATAACAGGTTTAAGATGAAAAGCATTACTGTTTTTCTGGAATGCGTTGATATTTAGTTGTTGATTGCTTCCCAAAACTTACAGTCTGCATTAAATTGTAATTTGTCCCCCTTTGAAGGGGGTAGGGGGATGAATTCCTTCAAGTTTTATTTATTTAGCTGTCTTGGGTTAATCTGAGTTATGTAGAATACTGACTGCAAATCCATTTTTATGACTATGATCCGGCAATCATCCCCCTGCCCCCTTCAAAGGGGGACAAGATGTGCCAGACGTAACATCAGTAAATAAGGAACAGTGTATAACTATTTTCTAAAGTCCAAATCAACAATTTAGCCATTTAACAATCAACAACCAGCAATTAATTGAATGAAATAGGCCCTCCGGAGGTTTTTGCTGCCGCTGCTGCACCTCAGGGCAAAGCGCTTATTATTTCTAATTTTTAATTTCTAGTTTATATACACGGAGGTGTTATCAAAAAAATGGCTAAATAGCGTTAGTAAAATTTCATTGTTTCATTCATAAATAAGATATTTATGGATGAATTGCATCTAAAGAATCAGATATGTTAAAATTAGGAATATTAGGCCTGGGAGAAGGAAGGAGCACCATGTCCGCCGCCTTGCAGAGTAACAAGTGGGAGCTGAAGACTGTTTGCGACCGAAACCTGGAGATGTGCAAGCACAGGGCCAAAGAGTTCGACTTCCACCAATACACCACCGAATACAGCGACCTGCTCAACGACCCGGAAATAGATGTGATCGCCATCTATACGCCCGATCACCTGCACGCCGACCACATTAAGCAAGCCCTGCTGGCTGGCAAGCACGTGGTTTGCACCAAGCCGCTGCTAAACGATCTGTCGCAGGCAAAAGAGCTGCTGGAGGTAAGCGCCAGGGCTGGCAGGAAATTGTTTGTAGGCCAGAGCAGCCGCTTTTTCGAGCCCATGAAGAGGCAGCGGTCCGATTATGAGGAGGGTGTGATCGGAGACCTGGTTACCATAGAAGCCTACTACCACGCCGACCACCGCTGGTTCCTCGAAAAGCCCTGGGCGCTGGAGAAAAGCTTTAAGTGGCTGTATGGCGGCCTGAGCCACCCGGTGGACCTGGTGCGCTGGTACATGCCAGATATTGAAGAGGTAATGGGCTACGGCATGCTGAGCCCCAACGGCGTGAAAGGCGGCCTGAAGAACGAAGACACCATGCACTTCATCTTTAAGGCCAAAGACGGCAGAATAGCCCGTGTAAGCGGCGTGTACACCGGGCCGGTGCAGCCTGTGCTCCGCGACAGCGAGATGAGCTGCATCCTGCGCGGCACCGAAGGCTGCAGCCAGGGCGACTACATGGACTTGCGCTACGCCGTTACCACCAACACAGGCGAAGAGAAAATCATCACCTTCGAGCACAAGCTCAAGCACTACTTCCGCTTTGAGGGCAAGAGCCACCATGCCGGAGAGTACCAGAACTACCTGGAGTACTTTGCCGATTGCATTGAGCAGGACAAAACCGCCTACCCCGACCTGAAAGAAGGCATCGGCACTATTGCCCTGCTCAACGCCATGGAGAAGTCGCTGCAGACAGGTGCCCCCGTAAAAGTGGCCGACATCCTGCAGCAGCATGACCTGGCCGGGCTATAGAGTGTATCTGCTTAGCTACGCAACGCTGCCTTAACCCTTAAAAGAAGCTGCCTGTGGTGCCGGATGCCTGCAGGTAGCTTCTTTATGTTTATTACTCCTTTAATTTTTCATATGTGCATTTTGGCCTGTTCTGAAATCACGTGTAAAACATAATTGATTGTGCAAGACGTTTACAGCTTTCTAAAGCCAATAGACTTCATCGTCGTGGTGGCCTATCTGTTAATAATTATTGGCCTGGGCTTCTGGGTAAGTTTCCGGAAAAAGAAGAACACCGGCGAAAACCTGTTCCTGGCCGGCCACTCCTTAAACTGGTCCAGCATTGGTTTTACCATGTGGGGTACCAACGTAGGGCCGTCTATGCTCATCGCCTCTGCCAGTATTGGCTTTACAACAGGCATGGTAGCCGGAAACTTTTCGTGGTATGCTTTTCTGTTTATCTTTCTGCTGGCGGTTGTGTTTGCCCCGCGCTACCTGGGGGCAAAGGTGCTCACCCTGCCTGAGTTTATGGGCAAGCGCTTCGGGCAGTCCACCCGAAGCATTCTGGCCTGGTATACTATTGTTACGGTGCTGATCTCGTGGTTGTCGCTGACGCTGTTTGCCGGTGGTATACTGGTGGGGCAGATTCTGAACCTGCCGCTCTGGGTATCGGTGATGGTGCTGATCGTTATTTCTGCCTTTTTCACGATTGCTGGCGGCTTGGAGGCCATTGCTTTTACGAATGTGTTCCAGATGATCTTGCTGATTGTGGTGTCGCTGGCGCTCACAGTGGTGGGCGTTATAGAAGCCGGGGGCCTTATGGCGGTGTATGAAGGCGTACCCGCCGATTACTGGAACCTGCTGCGCCCGCTCGATGATCCTAACTACCCTTGGGCGGCCATTTTGCTGGGCTACCCGATTATGGGGGTGTGGTTCTGGTGCACCGACCAGTCTATGGTGCAGTCGGTGCTGGGGGCTAAAAGCCTGAAGCAGGGGCAGCTGGGTGCAAACTTTACCGGCTGGCTCAAAATTCTGGATGTGCCGCTGTTCATCCTGCCGGGCATTATCTGCTTTATCCTTTTCCCGGAGCTGGAAAACCCCGACATGGCCTACATGACCATGGTAACCCGCCTGTTCCCCGCTGGCATGACGGGCTTGGTGATGGCCGTGCTTATCGCAGCCCTGGTCAGCACCATCGATTCGGCCCTGAACTCGCTCAGCACCGTTTTTACCATGGATATTTACGTGAAAAAAGTAAAGCCTGATGCCACGCAGAAAGAGATCGTGAAGATCGGGCGGATTGTGACCGTAGTGGGCGCCGTGATTGCGGTTGGCTGCAGCCTGGCCATAGACAGTATTAAAGGATTGAACCTGTTCGACGTGTTTCAGTCGGTGCTGGGCTTTATTGCGCCGCCTATGTCGGTGGTGTTCCTGTTCGGTGTGTTCTGGAAAAAGACGACCACACGCGCCGCCAACTTCGTTCTGACTGTTGGTACGGCCTTCAGCATTGGTACAGGTATTATGTATTTATGGGTTTTCCCGTCTGCTCTCTACGATTTCTGGCCTCACTTCCTGCTCCTGTCGTTTTACATCTTCGTAATTCTGAGTGTTGTCGCTTTCCTTATTTCTTATTTTGATAAGAATGCAGCTGCCAAAAATCAGAACATCCTCGATTTTAGCAACCTGGTTAAACCAGACCGAACTGTGTGGGTTTTATGGGCATTGCTGATTATGGTCATGGTAGGGCTGTATGTATTCTTTAACGGGCATTAAAAAGAGTGAAAAGCACAAGGTTTTTTCATATAAAAATGCCTTATTTACATTTAAATACGAACAAAGGTTTGTGTAAAAGCGCTTGTGCTTCCTGAGAGGCGTGAGAAAAATTTTTTTTAGCGCTATAAACGGCTGATAGATATATTTTTTGCTGTTGGATGGTGGCAGGCGGAGACGTGAAAACCTCCTGCTTTGGTAACAAACCTGCTTTAGTTAGTTTACTTCATTTTACCAGATCTGTCAGCCACTGAGCAGCAGGAGTAGAAAGCTCCGGAGACCTTTTTTGATTAGAATAATAATGCCTGAGCCGACGAAAGATATTTAGGCGGCACAAAGCATGCCTAAAAAGCTGCTGAAGCAGGAGTGAATAACTGTTTTTTTTAGAATACAATTATAATTGAATTATTACCCAGAGATCATGAAATCTATTCCATTACGATTCTTTTTTGCCCTTTTCCTGCTCATACCGCTTTCGGGCCTGCAAGCACAGGAAACGAAAGTGCAGTACCTGTCCGGCACCGGGAACAACCACACCGTAGACTGGCAGTTTATGGTGACAGAAGGCCGTAAATCAGGAAAGTGGACCAAAATAGCGGTGCCATCGGTGTGGGAGCAGCAGGGGTTCGGCTCATACAACTACGGCAACGACAAAGCTGATGTGCGCGCCAAAGAAAAAGGCTTGTACAAATACACGTTTAGGGTGCCAGCCAACTGGAAGAACAACACCGTGAACATCGTATTTGAAGGATCCATGACCGACACGGAGGTTAAGATAAACGGACAGCTGGCCGGCCCGATTCACCAGGGCTCTTTCTACCGGTTCAAGTATGATATTACAAACCTGTTGCAGCCCGGCAAAAAGAACCTGCTGGAAGTAACCGTAGCCAAGCATTCTGCCAACGAGTCGGTGGTAAAAGCAGAGCGCCATGCCGACTTCTGGGTGTTTGGCGGTGTTTTCCGTCCGGTGTACCTGGAGGCGCTGCCTGTGCAGCACATTGAGCGCCACGCCCTCGACGCCAAAGCCGATGGCAGCTTTACGGCCGAAGTACACCTGAAAGGCCTGGCAGGTGCCAACGAGGTATCCGCTCAGATCTACACCCTTGACGGGCAAAAAGTAGGCTCTGAATTTAAGGCCAGCCTTAAGCAGGGGGAAACCGTGGCGAAACTGCAAAGCAAAGTTTCGGCGGCAAAGCAATGGACACCAGAGTTCCCCAACCTGTACCGCGTTACCTATACGCTGCTGCAGAATGGCAAGGCGGTGCATACCGTAAACGAGCGCTTCGGTTTCCGGACCGTTGATTTCAGAGAGCGCGACGGCATTTATGTAAACGGCACCAAGATCAAATTCAAAGGCGTAAACCGCCATTCGTTTCTGCCGGAGTCGGGCAGAACCACCAACAAGCACAACAGCCTGGAAGATGTGCAGCTTATAAAAGAGATGAACATGAATGCTGTGCGGATGTCGCACTACCCGCCTGATAAGCACTTCCTGGAGGTATGCGACTCGCTGGGCCTTTTCGTGATAAACGAGCTGACTGGCTGGCACGATGCCTACGACACAGAGGTAGGCAGCAAACTGGCAAGGGAAATGGTGATCCGCGATGTGAACCACCCTTCTATTGTCATGTGGGCCAACGGCAACGAAGGCGGGCATAACTTTGACCTCGATCCGGTAATAGATGAGATGGATTTTCAGAAGCGCCCGGTTATTCATCCGTGGGAGCTTTTCAGGGGCATCCATACGCAGCACTACATTAACTACAACTTTGGCACGGGCACCTACTTCGAAGGCCGCGACGTGTTCTTCCCGACAGAGTTCCTGCACGGCCTCTACGACGGCGGCCTTGGTGCCGGCCTCTACGACTTCTGGGAACTGATGTGGCGGAAGCCGCTTTCTGCGGGTGGTTTTCTGTGGGTATTTGCCGACGAAGGCATTGTGCGCACCGACAAGAAAGGACAAGTGGATACAGACGGCGACCATGCTGCCGACGGCATTCTGGGGCCGCACAAAGAAAAGGAGGGAAGCTTCTATGCGATCAAAGAAATCTGGTCGCCTATTAAATTTGAGCAGCGCGAAATTACCCCAGGTTTTGATGGCACCTTCCGGGTAGAGAACCGCTACTTCTACACCAACCTCGACCAGTGTACCTATTCCTTCAAACTGGCGCAGATGCCCGAGCCGAACAGCAGCCGCAAAGGCGAAACGAAGACAGGCTCCTTTAAAGCGCCTTCCGTAGCTCCCGGCGACAAAGGCACTCTGGCCCTGCAACTCCCTGGTGACTGGCAGAATTATGATGTTATCTACATTACCGCCACAGATCCGCACCAGAAAGAGATTTTTACCTGGAGCTGGCCAATTACACGTCCGGTTACCATAGCCGAGCGCATTGTTGCCAAAGAGGGTGCACAGGCTGCCACCTTCCAGGAGTCGGGCCAGGAGTTTGTGATTACTGCCAATGGCGTAGAGGTATCTTTTGACAAGACAAATGGCCTGCTGAAGCAGGTGAAGAATTCGAAGGGCATAATCCCGTTTGCCAACGGACCGCTGCCAGCCGAGGGCGAGATAGATTTTAAGAAGCTGACGGCGCGCAAAGACGGCAACAACGTGGTGATCGAGAACGAGTTTGGCGACAAGGGTCAGTTTAAAATGCTGAAGTGGACCATGTACCCTTCCGGCTGGCTGCAAATGGACATCCAGTACCTGACCTACAAAGGTGATGAGAACGACAAACTAGGCGAGCACTCCGACTTCCTGGGCATCAACTTCTCATTTCCGGAAGACCAGGTAAAAGGTGTGCAGTGGCTGGGCGACGGCCCGTACAGAGTCTGGAAAAACCGCCTCCACGGCAACAAGTTCGATATCTGGACGAAAAAGTACAATAACACCATCACCGGGTACACCGGCCCTGGCCATACCCGCTTTGAGTATCCGGAGTTTAAAGGCTACCACTCCAACATGTACTGGATGAAGCTGCTGACAAGTTCGCAACCCTTTACCGTGGTAACCGATCAGGAAGACATCTTCCTCCGCCTGTTCACGCCTGCGTTGCCAGAAGGTAAAACCTACAACACGGCTCCGGCTTTCCCGAAAGGCGACATCTCTTTTATGCACGGCATCACGCCAATCGGTACAAAGTCGCAGAAGCCTGAGTACCTGGGCAACTCCGGGCGCCAAAACAACTACTTCGACTACTGGAGAAGCCGCCCGAAAGTAATGACGCTTTATTTCAACTTCTCCGACGACCAGACCAACACGGACCTGGCCACCACCAAGAAGTAGGAACAATAACTGTTATAGTCAAAAGCCCTTGCCATTATGTATGGTGAGGGCTTTTTTGTGTGGCAAGGTGCATTAATTATTTGAATGAAAATGGCTTTCCTGCAGCTTTATAACTCTTGCTACTGATGATGATGTTCTTTTTGAAGGCAGCCTCCCTAAATCAATACTGTCACTTTTTGAGAACTAATCACACAATCCAATTACCTTATTAATAACTTTCCAAAGATTGAGCACTGGTTGCTGCACCTCCATAATACCTGATGCCTTTAATCTTTCGCAGTACCAAGCGCCTCCAAGTAAGCCTTATCGGGTTAGTTCGCGAGGAAGAAACAGCATGTATTACCGAATTATTCTAATCAAAAATGCCCTTCAATGAACTCAGCTGCTCCTGATGTGGCCGATATAAGCTTGAATGCGGTAGATGTTACCCAATGTAGTTAATTTTCAAGTTCAACTTGCCGGTAACAGAAGCAGTAACAAAGCGTGTTTAAACCGCAAGAAGCTGGTTTCCATTAGAATAATTGCTCTTTCACCTTGCAGGACTTACCTGTATGGGCTAATGATTATTTCATTTGTGGTTTATATTGTTCTATATCTTCTTAGTAAGATTTAATACCTATGGCTGAAATACTTATACTCCTATTATTTTTTGAGAATTATATTTCCTAAAAACGTATTGTTGTTATAACTATCTAATATATTCTTTGATTATTTGTGAATTGCAAAATATTTATTCTACATTTATTGCATCAAATCGATAATTTATTTGGCCTAATAAAGATGGTGCTGCGGAGATGCTTCCTGAGAAGGGTGGTACTGGCTAAACAATGTTTCTTCAGGATTTGATAAATAGGTGCAGGTGCAGTTATGTCTGTATAGAAGAAGTTAAACAGATATTGCATAACACAGGATAAACACAGTTGGCAATGCAGTGAAATTTGTAGCCCTCGGCTGCGGATTTTAACTAAACAGTCAATTCTCTTGATCAAGCATTTATAGTTCATTTAAACAGTTAAAATCCTTTATAGGGCACTTCATGTGCACTACTACCGGAACTACTTATTCTGATGCTATGCCAGCTTGCGCAGCATCAGCATTGGCGGTAGTCTGTCTTTTACTACAAGCCTTTGCAGGCAGCCTCGAATGTTGCTGCAATCGGCTGCTGCTTAGTACAGGACAGGGGGAAAAGTGAGTTTAAGGTTTACGCTAATTTTTTACATCTATAATCTTTTAACCTTAATCAATTTTTATGAAAAAATTTTCCTCCCCTCCAAGCAAGGTCCCTCCAGCATGGCACAGGCCGCTGTTGGCGCTCCCTCACATTTTTAGCCCCTCCACTGGGGTGGCGCTGAAAAAAAATCCGAACTTATATGATGATCTATCTGATGAGACAGCTCAAGCAACTGTGTGTAATTGTGGAGGTTTGGGTGTTGGCCAGAAATTGATAGCAAACATTGGCGTGCAGCAGATGTTGCTCATATTTGGGTTGATGCTGCTGGCTACGTTTGGGGTCCAGGCGCAGGATGTCTCACCGGCAACTGTAACAACTGATAAAGATGATTATGCTCCTCGTTCGAATGCTGTATTTACCGGCAGTGGGTTTGCTGCTTACGAAAATGTGGTGTTGAAAGTAAAGAATTTAAGCAAACCCTGTAACACAGTATCTGCGGATTCGTCTTATCTGCCCTTTTCCGTCGTTACAGATGCCAATGGTGGTTTTGTAACCAATTGGACAGTGTGTGACTGCCCGGGAGATTCGTTACAATTAAAAGCAACTGGACAGATATCTGAGATGGTTGCTTATGCTTATTTTACGGATGGGCCAACTTTAACAAAAGTTGTAGTGGGACAGCAGAGCAATAATGTTGTATCTGGTACTTCTGGTTCTGTAACATTTCCAGTAACAGTAACTAGAGCTGGATCTAATGGTAACCTAAATGTTAATATTTGTTTATCCTCAAGTACTTTGCCTTCAGGTATAGTAAATAGTTTTACAAATGCCAATATTTTGAATGGTAGCTCAACTTCATCTCCTACATTAACATTGAATTATTCGGCTGTACCCGCTGGTACCTATTCCTTTGTGATTAGAGCTTATCTGTCTGGCGGAAGTAGAAGTTGTTCAAATCCTGGCTCAGACTATGAAGAGATTACAGGCACATTTGTTGTAGCAACTGTTTGTACAACACCAAGTATTTCTTCCCAACCGGGGAGTCAGACAAAAACTTATGGAGACAATGCAGTATTTACTGTAAGTACAAGTGGAACAACTCCAACTACCTATAAATGGCAGATTAGTAAAAATAATGGTGTAAGTTTCACAGATGTGAGTGATGAAACGTTCACTGGTTACAGTGGAGCATCATCAGCGGCTCTGACCGTCACAAAACCTACTGTAGCAATGAGTGGCTATAAGTATAGAGTGATATTATCTGCATGTTCTCCTGTACAATCAACTACAAGTAATGGGGAAGCAACATTAACAGTTAACACGAGACAACTTACGCCTACTATAACAGTTGCAGATAAAACGTATGATGGTACAGCTTTAGCAACTATAACTGAACGTTCTCTGGCTAATACAGTAGATACAGACGAAGTTAGTCTTGGCACAAGTGGTACAGCAACTTTTGTTGATTCTGATGCAGGAGAAGGCAAAACCGTAACTATAACTGGCTTGTCTTTGAGTGGCGCATCAGCTGCTAACTATAGTCTTGCTTCCACAGTGGCTACGGCTACTGCCACC
>NZ_VFSD01000070.1 GCF_014332515.1 Pontibacter beigongshangensis
TGCAGCGCCACTACCCGCAGGTGCACAGCCTCCGCGACGTGACGGTGGAGATGCTCGAAAAGCACGCGCAGGAGTTTGAGCCAGTTACCTATCGGCGCTGCCTGTACGTGGTGGAGGAGAACAACCGGGTGGAGGCCGCCTGCCAGCACCTGCAGCAGGGCGACCTGAAGGCATTCGGCCGGAAGATGTACGCCTCGCACGAGGGGCTGCAGCACCAGTACGAGGTCAGCTGCCCGGAGCTGGACTTTTTGGTGGAGCAGGCCCGCCAGACGGAGGCCGTGCTGGGAGCCCGCATGATGGGCGGCGGCTTTGGCGGCTGCACCATCAACATCGTGCAGGTCGGCAGGCTGGAGGAGTACACCCGGCAGGCCAGCAAAGCCTACCAGCAGCAGTTCGGC
>NZ_VFSD01000071.1 GCF_014332515.1 Pontibacter beigongshangensis
CGCCCTGTTCGCCAGTGCGAGCTCGTACTTTCATCATACCTGAGCATATTAATGGGGCAAAATCAGGGATGAGGCGTTGATGCCTCACATGCCGCTTACCAAAGAGAGAAAAAGCTGCAAGCCCGCTCTGGCGAACAATGTGCTGTTTTCCCTTCAGGATGAGCTCCGGAGGGCTGTTTTGATTAAAATAATTCTGAACGGCCGGATTCTTCCTCTTCTCCAACTGGCCCGGCGTACTTTAGGGGCTACAGCAGCAGAAGCCTCATGAAGACTGCCTCTACTGGAATAACTGAGTAAAACTTTGAGAGGGCCTGCCTTCCAACACGAAGTGCCGCCAAGCCCCACAGGCCC
>NZ_VFSD01000072.1 GCF_014332515.1 Pontibacter beigongshangensis
GCCAGAAGGTGTACTGGCCCGAGGCAGGGGCCGTGATGTAGCCGCGCACCCGCTGCCCGTAATTATCTCCCACAAAAGCCGGGGCTTGAAAAATGGTCAGCTCTGAAATGGTGGTCGGCGTGGTGCTAACGGGCACACTTGCTACCGTTGACCCGTAGGCTTTCGCCCAAAACTCCCAGGTAATTTTTCCTGTTTCGTGCACAGGAGGTTTATTAAAGGAGGTAAGCCTGTTGCCGGGCACGGGCCGCTCCAGGGTACCGGAGGGCAGCTGCCATCCCACCGAGAGGTTGTCGCCGCCGCCCTGCTCCTTGTGCACC
>NZ_VFSD01000073.1 GCF_014332515.1 Pontibacter beigongshangensis
TGTTACTGCATCTCCTGTGGAGAATAACGGAGTCGAACCGTTGACCTCCTGCGTGCAAAGCAGGCGCTCTAGCCAGCTGAGCTAATCCCCCTCTTAAAACCGTGTAAGTGGTGGGCCTGCGTGGACTCGAACCACGGACCTCTACATTATCAGTGTAGCGCTCTAACCACCTGAGCTACAAGCCCGCGTCCACCGCAGTGGATATCCAGTCACTCTAATGCTGCTGTTTGTTCTTTTTTTGAAAGATGAAGAGACGAAACCTCTACCCGCGCGGGGCTTTTCCTGCGCCTGGGAAAGGCCAG
>NZ_VFSD01000074.1 GCF_014332515.1 Pontibacter beigongshangensis
TTGTTTTTCAGGGAGGCAAAATCGATGTTGAGCGTGCCGTCCGTCACAGAAACGTTGGAGAAGGTCTTCACCACCGCCTTGCCGAAGCCTGCCTCCCCATGGACGTCGTAGCCCGAGAGAACTTTCTTCCCCTCCACGGCCACATCGAACACCCGCTTGTTGGAGGCCGTGAAGTAGGGCTCCACGAAGTGCAGCTTCACGGTGTAAGAGCCCGAGGCCTTCACCGGGATGCCGTAGCTGAAGGGCTTGCCGGCGGAGGCGTAACGATAGCTGGTGTAAAGTGCGGC
>NZ_VFSD01000075.1 GCF_014332515.1 Pontibacter beigongshangensis
ATCGGGAAGGCTGCTACGACTACGGTTGTGAGCATCACTGGCGGTCCCTTCACTTATAGCGGCTCTGCGATTGAGCCGGCGACGGTGAGCGTAACGGGTGCCGGGGGCTTGAATCTGACCCCCGCTGCGGAGTATGCCAACAACATTGATGCCGGGACGGCGAGCGCTTCCTACAGCTATGGCGAGACGGCCAACTATCTGGCTTCCTCCGACAGCGAAGACTTCTCT
>NZ_VFSD01000076.1 GCF_014332515.1 Pontibacter beigongshangensis
TCGTAACAGGGGCCGCAGGAGAAGGAAAGAGTGAAAGAGGGAAGGGGAAAAAGAAAAAAATATTTCCCTGAATCGCTTGCAGAGAAAGAAAAGCTTCTTACCTTTGCATCCCCTTCCGGGACGGACGGTTCGAAGGGGGAAAGAGAGAATGAAATTAAGAATACAAGGCGTCAAGGCGCAGCCGCTAAGAGTAGCGGCGCAAGAGGAGGAGGTTG
>NZ_VFSD01000008.1 GCF_014332515.1 Pontibacter beigongshangensis
ACATCTTTCCTCCTCTTGCGCCGCTCTTCAGCGGCTGCGCCTCAGCGCCTTGTACTCTTAATATTTACTCTAACGCTACTCTCTTTCCTCCTTCGAACCGTCCGCTCTGGAAGGGGATGCAAAGGTAAGAAGCTTTTCTTTCTCTGCAAGCGATTCAGGGAAATTTTTTTTTCTTTTTTCCCTTCCCTCTTTCACTCTTTCCTTCTCCTGCGGCCCCTGTTACGATGCCCTCATGAACAGCTTCCCTCTGGAAGCGGGTGCAAAGGTAAGAAACTTTTTTCGAAGGTGCAAAACAAAAGCGAAAATATTTTTTTCAGCTTCCTTTTCTCTCTCCCTCCCCGGCGCCACTGCCTGGCCATCCGAGCCGCCCTCCCTGGAACGGGATGCAAAGGTAAGAACCTTTCCCGGTCCCGCAAGGGAGCAGGTAAACTTTTTTTTCAACCTCTTAGCAGCCTGCCGGCCGCTCCCCCGTCCCTGCCGGATGGGGATGCAAAAGTAGCAAACATCCCCCGGTTTCCAAGCACCAGGCGCCCATTTACCGGAAGATTTACGCAAACGCCTCAGAAACAGCCAGATTATTTTTCTACTTGCCTATCCTTTTAATGGAACAGCTTTAATTTTCTCCTCCTCTTGTTAGGCTGTTAATTAACAGCTTTCATAGGACCGTTTGTTCCATGGACAGCTGCTTTTTTTCTTAAGGTTTCTCTTCATTTATCTATGCATGCCGTTGAGAAATTTTATCCTACGGCGCAGCAGGTGCAGCAGCAGTAAGGTATTATCGTGTAGAGGGCACTTTTGACTAGAATAATCTGAGGGTTATGACTTCCTTGGTTTCAGATTAGATAAGGATATTCCTGATAGGAGCAGCAGCTATAGCAGAACCTCTGGAGGCATGTTTTCATTCTAATAATTCAGCATAATGCTTTGAAGTATTGCTCCCAAGAAAGCAGCAGTTTCTCTGCAGGCGTTTTATTATTGGTGCCAAGCCAAGTTCAAGTATTTAATTATAGCCCCGCCCACTATTCCATATATCAGCCTGCCGCATCCACATAATCCTGCAGATAAGCGAACCGCTCTGTTAGCGAACCACCCGTGGCTATGGTACCTCGTTTTAGTACGCCATCTTTATCGCCGTTGAACAGGTGCGGGAACACCCTATCGAGTAACTGACGGCTAAAGTTGCGGGAGGCGTTGCGTGGCAGCTCGCAGGGCAGATTGTCTACGGCCATCACAGTTATATTAGTGCTCTTAGTATAAGGTGCCTCCAGGGCTCCCGTCTCTGGATTATAATCGTAGGCGGGTGCATCTATGGTAGCAGATCGCTTGGTGCAGGGAATGGAGCCGTTCACATCGCAGGTGATGTCGGCGATGGTGTTTATCCTGAAGTCAGGTTGCCGGGTTTCCTCCTCAGAAAAAAGCCGGGGCGCGTGCGGGTCCCAGTAAGCGCAAGCCAGCAGCAGGTCCGTTACGCGCGTAAACTTCCGGAAGGTGGATTGGTACAGCTGCGGGTGCTGGTAAAAGTCAGGCGAATCCCACACCTCCACATCGGGTCTTGTGTTGTAGTCGCCGGAGTGGAGCTGGGCGTATACTGGCTCATAAAACTGCTTATAGAGGTAGTCAAAAACGCTCACCTTTTTGATGCCCATTTTATCCAGCACCTCCATGGCGCCTCCTGCTACTCTGCCACCGCCTGTTACCGCAATTTTTATCGGGGGCAGCTTTACCTTGAAGTACTCTTCCTGCATATCTTCCATCTCGCGGCACAGGTAAGCGGGCTTCAGGTCGAAGAGCTTCCATTTGATCCCGTAGGTGCGGATGCCATTGTAAGCCCCTACTATGCCGGCGTAGCGTCCGAAAGCCACCAGCCGCTGCCCCTGTGCATTCGTTAAGGTTTCATAATCAATTAAAGTGATGTTTTTCCGGAGGATGGCACGGAGCAGTTTGGCGTTGTGTGGCTGCTTCTTAATAGTATGGGAGAAGAAGAAATAGGTTTTGCCCGGAATCAGCTGCTCCACCGGCACCTCCTTCACTCCCATCAGGATGTCGCAATCTTCCAGATCCTGCTGCAACGGGACCTCCAGCTCCCGGTACTCGGCGTCGGAAAAGCAGCGCTTCGCGCTTGGCTGCACCACCACCTGCGCACCCGGGAAAGCGGCCATCAGCTCCACGCATTTTTTGGGAGTGAGCGGCACCCGTTTATCTAAAGGCGTTTTGCCTTCCTCTATAATTCCGATTTTCAGTTTCTGCATGAACGAACAAACTTGAATTTTTATGCTGCTTCAGATGTTGAAAGAATGCGGCAACGGGCTTCAGCGCAACAGCTTTCCTTTTGATTAACAACATATAGCGGCCAACAGCAGCATATACGTAAAGTCAGAACTATTTAGCCTTGCCGCATCTGTACAATACACAATTCCTGTTACTTTTGTGTGAACAATAAATAAAGTATTTTAGCTGTAAAGCCTTTTAATAAATGCTATATTCCCAATCTATATTTCGTACCCATGATATTCAAAACTAAACCTGCCGATGTGTTTAAAGAACGCCACAATGGTCCGGATAAGGAGCAGATGCTGGACATGCTTAACACGATCGGGGTAACTTCGCTGGATCAGCTGATAGAGGAGACAGTGCCGGCTGCTATTCGCCTGAAAAAGCCGCTGAACCTGCCCAAAGGCCTTTCCGAAAAAGATTTCCTGAAAGAGTTTGGCGCCATTGCCAGGCAGAATAAGGTGTTTAAGTCCTACATAGGCTTAGGATACCACGACACGATTATGCCGCCTGTTATAATGCGCAACATTCTGGAGAACCCGGGCTGGTACACCGCTTACACACCGTACCAGGCAGAAATTGCGCAGGGGCGCCTGGAGGCGCTGATCAATTACCAAACCATGGTGATGGAGCTGACAGGCATGGAGATCGCCAATGCCTCCTTGCTCGACGAGGGCACGGCAGCCGCAGAGGCCATGGGTATGTTTTTTGCCCAGCGCAAAGGTTCCCGCAAGAGCGCCACCCGCTTTTTTGTATCGGAGCTTTGCCTGCCACAAACTATTGATGTGCTCGTTTCGCGCGCCACACCGCTTGGCATTGAGCTGGAGATCGGCGATCACCGCCAGGTTAACCTGGAAGATCCTGCCTATTTCGGAGCCATACTACAGTACCCGGCCGCAGATGGCGAGGTGTTTGATTACGCTTCTTTTATAGCTGCTGCACATGCACAGGAAATATTGGTGGCCGTGGCTGCCGACCTGCTTTCGCTTACCCTGCTCACTCCTCCGGGCGAGATGGGAGCCGATGTGGTAGTAGGCACAACGCAACGCTTTGGCGTTCCGATGGGGTATGGCGGCCCGCATGCCGGCTACTTTGCTACCAAAGATTCCTTTAAGCGCGTAATTCCGGGCCGTATTATAGGTGCCTCCATAGATGCGCAGGGCAACAAAGCCTACCGTATGGCGCTGCAGACGCGGGAGCAGCACATCCGCCGCGAGAAAGCAACCTCCAACATCTGCACAGCGCAGGTGCTGCTGGCCGTTATTGCCGGCATGTATGTCGTTTATCACGGGCCGCGCCGCCTCCGGTACATCGGCCTGAACACGCATGCACTGGCACAGCAGCTGGAGAACGGACTCAAAACCCTGGGCTTTGAGCAGCAGAACAAGCAGTATTTCGATACCTTGAAAATAGCCGTGGAGAGTGCCGACATGCAGGCAGCTGTGCGCAAAGAGGCTGAGGCAGCAGGCATCAACTTCCGCTACTTCAACAATACCTATATTACTATCTCTCTGAACCAGAACACCGACCTGCAGGATGTGAAAGACATTCTTGCCGTGTTTGCCAAAGTGGCCGGCAAACCGGCAGAGGTTTTAACAATAGACGAGCTGCCGGGCGAGACAGATATTACCTGGCCCGAAAGCCTGATCCGGAAAAGCGAATACTTAAAGCAGGAGGTCTTTAACAAGCACCACTCCGAAAGCGAGATCCTGCGCTACATGAAGCACCTGGAGAACAAAGACTTCTCGCTGGCACATGGCATGATTCCGCTTGGCTCCTGCACCATGAAACTCAACGCCACGGCCGAAATGATTCCGATAACCTGGCCGGAGATCGCGCAGCTGCACCCTTTTGCCCCTGCTGACCAGGTGCAAGGCTACAGGCAGATCTTTGAAAACCTGGAAGGCTGGCTCTGCGAAATAACCGGTTTCGATGCCGTGTCGCTGCAGCCGAACTCCGGTGCGCAGGGCGAATTCGCCGGTCTGATGGTGATTCGCGCCTACCACGAGTCGCGTGGCGACCATCACCGTAACATTGCGCTTATCCCTTCTTCGGCACATGGCACCAACCCGGCCTCTGCCGTTATGGCCGGCATGAAAGTGGTCATAGTGAAGTGCGATGAGAAAGGCAACATTGATGTGGCCGACCTGCACGCAAAGGCGGAGCAGCACAAAGACAACCTTTCGTGCCTGATGGTGACGTACCCGTCTACCCACGGGGTGTACGAAGAGAGCATCATCGAGATCTGCGAGACCATTCACCAGAACGGCGGCCGCGTGTATATGGATGGTGCTAACATGAATGCCCAGGTAGGCCTGACCTCACCCGCCACAATTGGTGCCGATGTTTGCCACCTGAACCTCCACAAGACCTTCTGCATTCCGCACGGCGGTGGTGGTCCTGGTGTGGGCCCTATCGGTGTGGTAAAAGACCTGGCTCCTTTCCTGCCCGGGCATGCGGTTGTTAAAATAGGTGAGGAAACGGCCATCAATGCGGTATCGGCGGCCCCATGGGGTTCTGCCAGTATTCTGCCTATCTCCTATGCTTACATCTCGATGATGGGTGGTGAGGGTCTGGCAGAAGCCACGAAATTCGCCATCCTGAATGCCAACTACATAAAAGCCCGCCTGGAGAAACACTACCCGGTGCTGTATGTGGGCAGCAAAGGCCGTTGCGCTCACGAAATGATTCTGGATTGCCGTGGCTTTAAGAAATTTGGCATAGAGGTAGAAGACATCGCCAAACGCCTGATGGACTATGGTTTCCATGCGCCAACAGTTTCGTTTCCGGTAGCGGGCACTTTGATGGTGGAGCCGACGGAGTCGGAGGCGCAGGAAGAGTTAGACCGCTTCTGCGAGGCCATGATCCTGATCAGGGAGGAAATTCGTGCGGTGGAGGAAGGCCAGGCCGACCAGAAAAACAACGTGCTGAAAAATGCGCCGCACACCGCACAGGTAGCGCTTGCTGACAACTGGGACAGGCCGTACAGCCGTGAGAAAGCGGTATACCCTTACGAACATGCACGGCATTACAAGTTCTGGCCAACCGTTAGCCGCATCGACAGTGCTTACGGCGACCGTAACTTGGTCTGCTCCTGCGCCCCGATAGAGAGCTATAACGAAGAGCAACAGGAAATGACGGCTGTGTAAGCTTTTGCCCTGTCCGGGTTTCATTTATTTTTTACTTTTACAAAAGAGGCTGCCCGGTTGGGGCAGCCTCTTTTGCTTTTTAGTGCACCAGTTACTACCAATTCTCCTCAACCCCCTTCCATATAACTTTTATTTTTCTGTCAGCTCGGAAAGATCTGGGTAGCTAGATCCATCAGTGGTCGCGAAAGGCAGAAAGAAAGTACCGAGGCAATAGAAGGCAGTTAATATGAATTGGTAAAATATGGCTTAGACAGCCTTCCTATAATGGGAGTCTGGACTAACGAAAATCCCATAATGGGAAAAACGATTACTCAGAGGTGCATGTCGAAATATAGTCACGGAAAAAATCTAAAATATATTTACTTCGCCATATATATTATTATTCCAGAAAGTGTACAATTTAAGGTGCTGGTTGTAACACCTATTGTCCAATTACAGGGGTATGTAGCGTTGGCTGACTGTGCCAGACATGCCTTACAACGATCCTGGAGCCTGCTTCCTAAAATTAGTGGTACTTAAATTGTTTTGCTTAGGCATACCAGGCCGGGCAATTAAAACCTCATCCTGGCCCGAGCCACTACTCCCATTCCTGAAAGCAAACCTATAACAGAGCTGTGTGATCTTACAAACGTATTAGGATCAGCCACAACACTTATGCCTGGCCTTTAGCAGCAGCAGAAAATACCTCTGGAGGGGCATTTTGATTTAAATAATTGCCCCGGTGCCTGACAGACCATCAGGTATCGGGCGTTAAGTGCTACCAGCTAACAGAGAGGCTGGCATTAAGGAGGTGGTTATCGTCGTAAATAATTCTGTCCTGGCCCGCACTTATCTTACTAAGTAGAAATTGTGCGGTAAAATTTGCTAACATGAAAGTGCTCCTATTTGTTACTTGCCTTGCAGGCTTCAGCCTGACAGCAGCTTCCTCATCTGCTCAAATGTCGGCAGCAGGTGCCACCGATAGCAAATATGTATATCCAGCTGCCTTAGATGCTCAGCAACAGGCCCTGGTCTATCATATGGCAGAAACACCCGGAACGCCAGAAACAGAACCTGACGCTAAAGCAGCCGCGGCAACAAAAACCATGTCTGAAGAGCTGAGCATATGGGTAGAGAATAAGCAGGCTGTTATTGATTCCTACAAACGGCCAAAGCGCCGTAAAGCGCAGCCTCCGCTGTAGCGATCCTTTTAAAGGCTGAATGAGTGAGTGACTAGCGTTTTACAGTACATTGAATTTTTTGAGCTGAAAAGTATGTCCGCTTATGGTCAGCAATTCAACTGATCGGCATTTGTTTCAACTTTTATACAAATAATAAAATGTCGTGATACGAGTGTCGTTTTTCTCAAGGTGATGCCAGGTATGATTCCGGGAAGGTAAGTTCAGAGTATACTTAGTTTATCGCAGTTTAGTCAGTTGTGGCACCTCTTCCGTATAGTTTGTGAACAAATCGCTAAAACTATCTTCACAAACATATGCGCGCCAACCCCATTTCTCTTTATCGCAGGCTGGTTCTTGCTTCTGTCTGGGCACTTGCCCTGCTGGCAGGATGTGGCTACGTCAGGCTCAATGTGCAAAGCGACTACGACCGGACGGTGAGCTTTCAGCCCTACCGCACGTTCGCCTTTTACGAGCCTGAGGTCTCTATGCAGCTCAATGGCGAAACTCCTCAGTACAATACCTCTATAGACGAGCAGCTAAAAGCAGCCATTGCCAGCGAACTGGTTATTAAAGGCCTGACCCCTGCCACCGATACCACCCCCGATCTGCTGATTGCCTATGATATCGCCATCGAAACAGGCCCCGAAACTGAAAGCAGCACCGTTGTGCCCGGCTACGGGTATGGTTACGGGTACTGGTATGGCTACCGCTTCAACTACGATTTTGCCGGAGTTCCGACGTACCGCAGCATACACGATTACCAGGTGGGCACCCTCGTTATCGACTTCATTAACACTGGTCTCAATGCCCTGGTCTGGCGAGGATGGGCAGATGGGGGCATCACGGTAAATGAATCGAACCAAGGCCGACTAAACAGGGCTGTATCCAGTATTTTAGCCCAGTACCCTCCCGGAGACATCCAACGCTGATTTTTTATTTGTCGATTGTTGGTTGGTGATTGTTCATGGTTGATTTTTAATCTGAGGATTTGGAGATTTGGAGATGAATTTCAGGCAACCTTTAAGAATGATCAACCCACAACTCTTGACTATCAAAAAAAGTCCTGTGTCTTAAAAAAACCTCCGGAGGGGCAAAATCATTGGAATAATTTGCGGAACAGGCGCCTTGCCTGCCACTGCGGCCTTGGTCCTTGCGCTCCATTCCTGATTTGAAAGGCAGAAGGGTTGGCACATCCTGGTTCTTTTCCTGCTGCTTTCAGAGAGAAGCTGAAGCAGGCGTGGCGGGGTGCTTTGAATCATCAGGCCCTGCACACGCCGGGTGCAGGTGTACAAAGCACTTTTCCTGAGGCTATTTATTGGAGCCGTACCCCAGCCCTTCCCCAAACCGGAATAAAGCATAGCCATCGCCTTCCTTGTACCCGGGCAGATCTTCCTTGTTATTTTCTACAGCCTGCTGGCTTACGGGCGTGGTAAAGGGCATTTTGCCGGTAGGGTTAAATTTCCCGGACACCACATCCAGCAGTGCGGTGGGCTCTACTCCAAAGGTTGCCAGTATACCAGGAAAACGGTTAGTCGTCTGCTGGTTATACACCTCATCAATTACAAAAGGATTGGCAAAGTTGATAGCCAGAATAGTCGGCTTCCTGGCAGTAAGCTTATTTACATAGTTCACATCTACCGCGCAGGCCGAAAGATTCACCTGCAGGGGCGAGTTGTTTGAGGGAAAGAGCGGGCGGATGGAAGGCTTCAGCCAGAGCAGGATCACATCTGCTTCTTCGGGAGTGGCGACAAAGGTAAGCCCTTCGTAGACTTCTGAATAGACCTTGCCCGGGCCCGGTGACATCTTGTTGTAGAGTTTACCGTAATCCTCGAAGTAAACTTTTGTGCCCTTTGCCAGCGGGAGAGCATTTTTATTGTTGCGCAGCAGCACGATGGACTTGCGCTGGGCTTCTTTCCCGGCCTCTACAAACTCCGGCTTGCCCACTACCTCCCCAGCCTTATTCTCATCTACATACGGGTTTTCGAAAAGGCCGAGCTGAAACAGCTCCACGAGCAGCAGCGTAACCGATTCGTCTACATACTGCATCACCTCCGGGTGCGCTTTCAGGGTTTTCAGGAGCTGGGTAGGATCGGCATTGCCGGCAAACAGGTTGGTTCCTGCCTCCAGCGCTTTTACATAGCGCTGTTCAATCGTGAGCTTCTCCACCCCCCACGGCATGGATTCGATAGGCCCGGTGTCGGAGTTGATGATTCCTTTAAAGCCCAACTGGCCGCGCAGCACGTCGCGCAGCATGCCCCGGTTATAGGCATAGGCTACTTCTTCGTACTTAGTGTCTTTGGGCAGCGAGTAATATGGCATGATGGAGGATGTGCCGGCTGCGATGGCAGCCTTAAAGGGAAGCATGTTTTCTTGTAGCTGGCCTCCCGGAAACACGGCAAAGCGGCCATAGTCGTAGTGCGGATCAAACCCTTTGTACGCTGACCCTCCTCCCGGAAAGTGCTTGGTGGTCATGGCCACCGACTGATGATTGAGCCTGGGCCCCTGAAAACCTAAGGTGATGGCCCCGATGGATTGTGCGGCCAGGGCAGGGTCTTCCCCGAAAGTGCCTTCAATGCGCTGCCAGCGGGGCTCGGTGGCCAGGTCGGCCATGTACATATACCCTTTGCGTATGCCTACTGCCAGCCATTCCTGCCGTGCCATATCGCCGAACCGGTGAATCATGGCTGAATCAGCCATGGCTCCCAGCCCGATCTCGGAGGGCCACCTGGAAAAGCCGATGGTAGTGGAGCCGGTGGCACCCAACGACCCGGTGCTGATATGGTTGCGAGGATTGGAAGCGAACAGCACCGGTATGCCCAGGCTATCGCTTTCAGCCAATGCCTGCACCTTGTTGGCCCAGCGCGCCATGGTATCAGCCGGAGCCGTGGTTGTTCTCCAGATAAAACGGCGCATCTTATGCTGCAGTATTCCTTTAGTAGTGCCTACCGTGTTCATTACCGGAAATGGGAGCGGCTCGCCGGTAAACTGGTTTTTGTCGATGACTATATCCTGCTCATTAAACGTGCTGGTGATAGGCTCTGTCTGCCCGGAGGCCTCGAGCATAAACGCTTCGTTGTGCATGCGCATGTCTGCTATCAGCAGCATCCCTGCCTTCTCCTCCAGCGTCATGTTGCGTAGCAGGTCCTGGCTTCTTTCCTCCGGCGATAACCGCCAGTCTTCGTATTTGTCTAACCGGCCATTGCGGTTGAGGTCTTTAAACTGTAAACCGTCAGTCTCCAAAATTTGAGCGGAGCGGTAACCCAGGTCAGGCTGGGTGGCCTTTCCTGCTCTGGTTTCGGTTTCGGTATTGGACCGGCCGCAGGCATTGAGCATGGCAAACAGGATGGTCATAGAGAGGAGGGTATGGATAGTTTTCATATTTGATTAAACATGTTGCCGGCGAAGAACAGAGATGCTTGCTACTTGTTCAGGTAATCGAGGATTATTTGTACCTGGGCTTTTACCCCGCTCTGCAGGGCGCTTTCATCCACCATGAATTTGGGGTTGTGGTTTGCTGCCCCTTTCCCGATGCCAAGTGTCATAAAACTGACGGGAGCTATTTTTCGGTAGTAGGAAAAATCTTCACTGGCCGTCATCATGGGACCGTCGAAGACCTGATCCTTTCCTAATATGGCAACCGCACTGTTCCTGGCATGGACATTGAGGGCGGCATCGTTTTGTATGGCCGGGTAGCTCGGGGTGTAATCCAGTTTGTAGGTAGCCCCGTAGGCTTTGGTGATGTTGTCGATGATTTCTTTTATCCTGATTTCCACCATTTTCCTGGTTTCATCTGAAGTGGTGCGGATGCTGGCACCCAGCTCCGCCCTGTCTGCAATCACGTTGAAGGCATTGCCCGACTGAAACTTACCGATGGTGACCACTGTCATCTCGCCCGGCTCCACATTTCGGGATACGATAGATTGCAAAGCACTGACAATGGCAGAGCCTACCACAATGGGGTCTATGCCTAAATGCGGCATGGAGCCATGCGATCCTTTGCCGATAATGGTCAGACGGAATCCGTCCTGCGCGGTAGAGGCAGCTCCATGAGGCAATATACCCACGTGGCCGGCAGGGAAATCGGGCAGCACATGCATCCCGAAAAAGGCATCCACGTCCTTCAGAGCTCCTGAGTTTACAATATCCAGCGCCCCACCGGGTGGCTGTTCTTCTGCGTGCTGAAAAATAAAGTAGACCGTTCCCTTTAGCTGGTTCTGCATTTTGGAGAGGGTGGCGGCAGTTCCCAGCAGCATGGCCGTATGGGCATCATGGCCACAGGAATGCATCACATTCTTCACTTTTGAGCTGAACGGCAAACCGGTTTCTTCCTGCATGGGCAGGGCATCCATATCGGCCCGAAAAGCCACTGTCCTGCCCGGCCTGGAGCCTTTGAGTACGCCGATAACGCTTGTTTTGGCAGGTTTTATGATCTCGATGTTGGGGAACGACTTCAGCACCTCTTCCACATACTGGCTGGTTTTCTCCTCCTCAAAAGACAGTTCCGGGTTTTGGTGGATATGCCGCCGCCAGGTGATCACATCGTCTGCCGGAATGTTCTTCGTCCAGGCAGCGGCCGGTTTCGTGCTTTCCATTTTAGTGCTTTTTTTTGGTTTGGGCACACAGTACGCCACTTAGTAATACGGCAAGTATAAACGGCGGAAATCTTTTCATGCTCCTTTTTATTTTAAATGCCAGGCTCCAGCCTCTTAGTACGCCTTGAGTTTACTGTTTACGTACTTATGTGGCCCATATAAGCGGCAGGCCAATCATTTGCCAGGCGGGCGGGTAAAGAACAGCACCTCCCGCCATTAAAGCAGGCGAAGTACCGAAAGGCTGCGCAGGGCGAAAAATGGTATAACCGCAGAAAATCAGAGCAAGTATCTGGTTGTACGACAGATGGCTGCCATAGTTGATCCTACTGGCCGCTCTGCCAGGTAGTCAAATAAAGATAATCTACTTTGGCTAAGAACCTCCTTACCTGCTGATCCGGCAAGGCATGCATGCAGCCTCCTTTAAAAGAGCTTTGGAGGATGAGAAAGGAGGCCCTTTAAAAAGCCTTGTTAAGACTGAGACATTCCTGCTGCCTGAGCGGTTGTTTTCAGGTTCTGCCACAATTATTTGAATAAAAATGCCCCTCCGGAGGTTTTTTTTAAGACACAGGACGCAAGACACAGGATTTTTTCTTCCTCGCCGGGCGCAGTTTCCGACTACGCCCGGCGTTTTTTAATGTCTGCACGCGCCATTCATCTTTAAATTTCAAAACCCTCAAATCAACAAAAAGCAACCAGCAAATTATTTAAATGGGAACGGCCCTCCGGAGGTTTTTTTGATCACTTTGCCTGGCGGGTTCCTCCGGTGTGTTTTCCATTTTCGCTGCACCGGAATGCGGTTGCGGGGAGCGGGGAGCAGAAACCAAGGCAGCATCTTTGTGTCCGGATGGTCGGAAAGCCCATTGCCTTTTTTGTTTTCGTCGCCCAAACTTATTTCACCAAATCACAAGCATCCATTATCTTTCTGCGTACGAGACATTTGAAAATTCCTCATCTTTGAACCGCGGTATATAGAAGCTCTGCTCATGCTATGGAAATAATCGTTTTGCTGGTACTGACACTGCTCAACGGGTTTTTCGCCCTTTCAGAGATATCCATTATCTCGGTGAACAGGAACAGGATCGAACACCAGGCACAGGAAGGCAGCAAGCGGGCACAAACCGTGCTGCGGCTACTACAGAACCCGGAAGACTTTCTTTCGGCGGTGCAGGTCGGTATTACGCTGATCGGTATTGTTTCGGGCGCTTATGGTGGCGCCGCCCTGTCTGGCGATGTACAGGCCTGGCTGCTTACCATACCTGTTCTGGCTCCTTATGCCAGCACGCTTTCGCTGGTTGTCGTAATCGGTGGGATCACGTATTTTTCCATCGTCATCGGGGAGCTTATTCCCAAGACCATCGCCCTCGGCAACTCCGACAGCATTGCCCTGGCCGTAGCCCCCGTCATTAAGGTGTTCACCTCCCTCACTATGCCTTTGGTAAAGCTTCTTTCCGGCTCTACAAACCTGGCCATCAAACTTTTCGGAATAAAGGAGCCTGCCGAAGAAAAAATGTCGGAAGAAGAGATCAGGCAGATTATTAAAACGGCGGGCCGGCAGGGCATCCTGGCCAAAGAGGAGCTCGAACTCCACCAGAATATATTTGTCTATTCCGATCAGCGGGCCAAGAACCTGCGCACCCACCGCATGGAGGTAGAGTGGATTGACATCAATACTACAGTAGAAGGCATAAAGGAGGGCATTAAGTCTAGTGCCCACTCCAAGTTCCCGGTTTGCGATGGCAGTCTGGATAACCTGGTGGGCGTGCTTCAGTCCAAGGATTTTTATGAGTATCTGCTCTCAGATCAGCAGGAGCCGCTGAGCAGCATCCTCCAGAAACCACTCTATATTTCGGAGTCTATGCTGGCAAACTCGGTCCTGAATCTGTTTAAAAGACAAAAGCAGTACCTGGGCATCGTGATCGATGAGTTTGGGGCCATTGAAGGAATTATTACCTTGCACGATATTCTGGAATCGATTGTGGGGGACCTGCCCGATGTGGATGAGCAGGACGAGCCCGCCATTGTGCGGCGGGATGATGGCTCTCTGCTGGTGAGCGGCTCTATTTTGGCCCGGGACCTGAACAGGTGGCTGGAGCAGGAACTGATTCCGGAAGAGTCGGAGGCCTTCTCCACCCTGGCCGGCTTTATCATCTATCACCTGGACAGATTCCCCAAGGTGGGGGAGACGTTCCGCTACAAGGATTTTGACCTGGAGATTCTGGATATGGATGGCGTGCGGGTTGACAAGATTCTGCTGTCGCACAAACCTGAGCCCCAGAACATGGAGAGTCCACAATAGCGTTTCCCTGGTTATACCGGTTTGTCTGCCCAGTATATATAGGCAGTGACAAAACGTATCGGAACTCAACATTTTATTTGTATTGATTATTAAAAATCCTGCGTCTTATGTCCTGCATCTTGTGTCCTGTAGCAAATGGCCGTACAAATGCGATCCCGGGAAAATTAAGTAGCTGTTTATAACCCTTTTATCATGATACTGAACATATTCCTCTTACTGGTAGGCTTTGTAGTGCTCATTTATGGAGCAGACAAACTTGTAGAGGCTGCCTCCAGCCTGGCCGCCCGCCTGGGTGTCCCGTCTATCGTTATTGGCCTTACCATTGTAGCTTTCGGCACTTCTGCTCCGGAACTGGTCGTGAATGTTTTTGCCTCGTTGGAGAACAAGACAGAACTAGTGCTGGGCAATGTGCTGGGCAGCAACATTTTTAATGTGCTGGGCATTCTGGGTGTTTGCTCCTTAATCTACCCTTTAACGGTAAAGTCAAATACTACCTGGCTTGAGATCCCGCTTAGCCTGCTGGCTGCCGTTGCCGTACTGACAATTTCCAGCGACGTGCTCCTGGATGGCGCCACCGTTAATTCCGTGAGCAGAGTCGAAGGGCTTATTCTGCTTTTATTCTTCTTTATTTTTCTGGTGTATAACCTGATGGTGGCAAGGAGAGGCGCAGGAGAAGAGGTAATAGAGACGAAGGGCTACAGCTACCTTAAATCGGCGCTTTTTATTTTGGTGGGACTGGTAGGGCTTGTGCTGGGAGGCAGGCTTATCGTAACAAGTGCAGTGAGCATTGCGCAGACGCTAGGTATGTCGGAACGCATCATCGGGCTCACGATCGTGTCGGTTGGCACCTCGCTACCGGAACTGGCCACCTCCCTTGCGGCTGTCCGGAAGCGGAACGTAGACATCGCGATCGGCAATGTGGTGGGGTCCAATATTTTCAACATATTTCTTATCCTGGGCATTTCCTCTGTTACCAGGCCGCTCCAGGTACAACAGGCGGCCTTCACCGATATCGCCGTAAACATAGCGGCTGGCCTGCTGCTGTTCATCTTTGTTTTTACAGGCAAAGGAAGGCAGATAGTTCGTTGGGAGGGCGTAGTGCTGCTGGCGGTGTATGCCGGGTATTTGTTTATGCTGGTCTCCAACGAATAGAGTATGCCGGGGCACCACCGTGTGTGGTGCGGTTGGCCAGGGCAAAGTCAAATTATTCTAATGAAAAGGGCCCTCCGGAGGCTCTTCTGCTCCGATCAAAACCTGGCTGCTTAAGCGCAACAGGCGGTTTAGACATAAGAATGCGTCGGCTTTATAAATGAAGCCGTGCGCACAGGGGCTTTAACTTCCTGAACTCAGGGGGCCGAAATGGCAGACCAGCTTCACTCCTTTAGTAAAGGTGGAGCAGGTGGCCGGCATGTTCGGTTCGATTTCACGTCGGGGAAAGCGGAAACTGCTAGTCCTTCGCCACCACCACGTCGGCTTTCAAGTATAAATTAAAGCCGGCTCCTATTTGTTTTCGAGCAAACTACCAGTTTTATTTGTAGCATGGGTATACACAGGACACAGATAAACAGTGTCGGCACCATGGTGCTGACGATGCTATTGTGCCTGGTTATCTGTATTGCGCTGCCCCCGCAGACACAGGCCAGCAGCCTTCCTGAAAAGGATTTGCTGGAGTTGCGACAAAAGGAGCAGGCCCCCATCACCATAGCCCTGCAGGAATCAGGCAAGAAAAGTGCCCGCCATGTGGCCCAGAACGACAGGCTGCTGCTGGCCCGTTTAACTTCTTTTAAGCTTTGTATTGGCTCCCTGCCTTATTACAGCCACATTACCCCCCTGCCTGCGGTGCCGGTTTTTAAACGGGTCTCGCCATCCAGCCCCATTCAATCCAAAGGCCCTTAATCTCTTCCAGAACCACTTTTGTCGCGTAGCCTTACCTTATAGGCTTAGTTGTTTGGCTGCAAAGGTCCTCCCTAAAGCGTGCCGCATCATTTTCTGGCCTTCATCCTGAGGCCTCCTCATCTTTGTTATGTATGGAATTCATAGAACACCTTATTTCTTTTATCCTGCACATAGATCAGCACCTGGTGGAACTGGTCAGCACCTATCAGGGATGGATCTACCTGATCCTGTTCATCATCGTTTTTTGTGAGACAGGGTTGGTCGTTACTCCTTTTTTGCCCGGCGATTCGCTTCTTTTTGCCATCGGGGCTCTGGCTGCTAACCCGTCGTCCGGGCTGCATTTGTCTATCTTGCTGGTACTGCTGATTGTGGCCGCCATTCTGGGAGATTCCTTTAACTACTTTGTGGGCAGCAAGATCGGGGAAAGGGTCTATCTCCGCGATTTCTGGTTTCTGCGCAGGCGCTATATCGACCAGACCCAGCGTTTCTATGAGCGCTATGGCGGAAGGACGATCATCTATGCCCGGTTTGTGCCCATCATCCGTACGTTTGCCCCTTTTGTGGCGGGAATAGGCCAAATGGATTACCGCCGTTTTCTGTACTTCAACATTGTGGGCGCTGTGGTCTGGGTGCTGTTTTTTACTCTGTCCGGCTACATATTCGGCAATATTCCTGCTGTAAAGAGCAACTTCTCGCTGCTGATCCTGGGCATTATTGTGCTTTCAATTCTTCCGCCCATCATAGGTATCCTGAAGCGCTGGTTCGCCTCCAGACGGGCGGCCGTAAAAGCGGACAGCGACTAAACCTGCGGGTTATGAAAGGGAAAGACTATGGCTGCGTGTTTGCTGCCCATACCCTAAGGGTGGACCTGACAGAAACGGTGCGGCAAAATTTTACCTAAACATGGCGTTAGACGATCAAAAATTACAGCGGCAGTTCTCGCTCCGCAAGGTGCTGCTGCCCATGCTGCTGGGGCTTGGCGTGGTGGGCTACATGTTTTACCAGACTTATGAACCCGGCCAGCTTCAGACATTAAAACAAGCCAGCTTGCTGTGGCTCTTTGTTACGTTTCTGGTGCTGCTCATCAGGGACTTTGGTTATATGTACCGCATCCGGTATGTAACAGACAAAGCGCTTTCGTGGCGGCAGAGCTTCAGCGTTATCATGCTGTGGGAGTTTGCCTCCTGTGCCTTGCCCTCGGTGGTAGGCGGGTCTACGGTGGCGGCGTACCTGCTGCTGAAGGAGAAGATTCCGCTCGGCAGGTCTGTTGCGCAGGTGATGGTTACCGCCATGCTCGACAACATGTACTTTGTGCTGGCCATGCCCCTGGTGCTTCTGTTGGCTGGCAGCGAGACCTTACCGGCCCTGGAGTCTTTGGGCGATACCGTGAGGTACGGCCTGGGCACCGCTTTTGCCGTTAGTTACCTGCTCGTTACCCTGTATGCCTTCCTGATGTGTTACGCGCTTTTTTTGAACCCGAAGTCAGTGAAGCGGCTGCTGGTCAGGATCAGCAGGCTGCGCTGGCTACGAAGGTGGCGCCTTGGCATCTACAACCATGCCAACGAGTTGCTGATCTCGTCGCAGCACCTGCGCCGGAAGGAGCCGGCCTATTGGTGGCGCGCCAGTATTTCCACCATCTTTGTCTGGACAGCCCGGTACGCCATTATTGGCTGCCTGATAGCGGCCTTTACCCACCTGGAGGCCCATGAGCACCTGCTGATCTTTGCGCGGAACCTGATTTATAAAATCGTGCTGATGATGTCGGTAACGCCAGGTGCGGCCGGGGTGGCGGAGATTGCCTTTCCCGCTTTCTTCGGCATGTTCCTGGGGAGCTTTACCACCGTTATCGTGCTGCTGTACCGGCTGCTTACTTACTACCTTTACCTGCTGCTGGGAGCGATCGTGTTCCCCAGGTGGGCCGCCCGCGTGTTCAGCAGCAAGTCTGAGATGGCGGAGCAGGCACCAGTGGTAACCGAAAAACAACTATAACATTGCCATTTACATCGAAGCTGCACAGATGAGACAGCACCAACCAGGCGAAAAAGGGAGCCGGCAGGCAATTATTCTAATGAAAATGTCCCTCCGGAGGTGCTTCCAGCTATACCGACAGGCATAGGGCAACAGCAGCTTGTTTGTGTATGGCATTAGGCACCATACTCCCCGCTTTACAGGCAAACTATTTTAAAAAGCTATTAGCATGCGTCTGATCTATCTTTTTATCTTTCTTTTCCTGCTGACCCTGCTTGTATTTTACTTTCGTTGGGTAGACCGCCATAAATAAGACCGCCGGCCCGGAGCTGCCAGGGAACAAAATAATGCGCATAAACATTTATTAACTGATTAAACAAAAACGAACATGACTACTTTAATAATCTTCGCCTTTATTGGTGGTATCGGAGGAACAGAAATGATGGTAATTCTTTTTGCTATCCTGTTGTTCTTTGGAGCCAAACGCATTCCTGAGCTAGCCCGAGGGCTTGGCCGTGGTATCCGTGAGTTCAAGGACGCCACACAGGAAATCAAAAGTGAGCTGGAAGATTCTGTGAAGGACACTGACAAAAAGCAAAAATAGCAGCTGCCAGCCCTTTTGGTAAGGCAGGCCGCCCCTGTCTGGCAAGTCACGAGCCTATTTCCCGTTTGGCATGAAGGAATTATTAGCTGAATGGAGGTAGTGCTCCTCCAATGCGATTATTGGAGGAGCACTATTAATGGCTATACTAATACTCCAATTATGTGTTAGGCACTCAAATTATTCTAATCAAAATGCCCTTCCGGAGGTGAGATCTGCGCTGCAGTTGCTCTCTATTTGAAATAACTGGAATCCAAACCCATTTATAGGAATTCCTCTTCTAAACTCACCCTTAAATACGACACCATTCCATAAAAAACATTCAGTCATTCACTAACCCACTCATTCAAAATTCACCATTCAAAGTGTGTATCTGAGCGAAAGGCCACCATAATAATTTCTATCGGCAGCGGGTTGGAAGAAACGGCCACCGAAGGCGTTGAGGTCATTGCCAAGGCTGTACTTTTGGTTGGTCAGGTTCTCGGTACCTGCAAAGGCATCTAGTGTAAGGTTTTTGCCCAAAGGCTTTCTAAAGCCGGTGCGCGCGCCCAGAATCAGGAAGGAGTCTGAAAAAACGGTGTTTTCATCGTTAAGCGGAATATCAGCCACATAATTTGCCGTCAGGTTCAGGTAAAACCCGGGGCTGGTGGCCAGGTCGAGGCCAGTAGTAGCCATGTGCGGAGCCACTCCCGTGAGTCTGTTGCCAGATAAAACCGTTTCCCCCTGCTGATATTCTTTAAACCTGAAATGGTTGTAGGTGTAACTTCCCCAAATCTTCAATAAGCTCAGAGCAGCCGCTGGTTCTTCCACCACCGTAAAGGCCAGCGCTGTTTCTACCCCATTCTGCCTGGTAGAACCCACGTTCCGAAACACGGCAATGCTCGACACCTCCTGGCGGCTCACAATGGTCTCGTTCAACCGGAAAGAAAAGCCCACCACATCGAAACTCAGGCGGCCACCCAGCAGCAATCCCCGAACGCCGGCCTCATAGTTCAGCCCTTTCTCCGCCTCCAGCTCCTGGTTCAGTACGCCATCGGAGGTCAGAATTTCTTCTTCGGTTGGGGGGGAGTAGCCGGCACTCACACTGGCATGCGCCGAAATAGTATTGGTAAGCCGTTTGAGCAAGGCCACTCTCGGCGATAGCACCGCGTTAAAATCCCGGACAAACTGGAAATCGGTGCCAGCGGCAGCTTGTTGCAGCCTCGTTATGTCGTAGCGGGTGTCGTTGTAGCTGAGGGCTGCCGTGGCGAGCCAGTTGCCGGGCAGCTTAAACTCGGCCTGTGCAAACAGCAGTCCTGTTTCAGAAATCAGTTCGTCGTCAGACCGCATGGCACCCACCGCACCGCCGTTGTTATCGTAGGTGCGGGCCACCTGAAATCCTCGCTGATACTCTCCGCCTACCGTAAAAATTGCCTCTGCTGCTCCTAACCTGGTGGTGTAGGCAAGCCGTGATCTGGCACCGTATTCCTGGTTGGCATTGCGCTCGTAGTCAGTGTTGAAGGGATGGTCCTGGGCACGAATCAGCCCGTAAACCGAGGTGATATTGCGCCACTTGCTGCTCAGTTTATACTCATGCGACAGCCCTACATTCACCCCATCCATGTTCATGGTGGCATTCTGTGCTACACTTCCGAACATGCCGCCACGTGCCTGCCGTGGATTTTCGTTGTACTGCTCCTGGGTTAAGGCTCCCGGCAACTGGTAAAACAGGTCCGAGTATATCAGGAAGGCCGATATGGTTTGCTTTTCGGTAGGGTGAAACTGCGTAGAAAGGAGAAAAACGTCGCGGTTCATGGCCGTATGCTCGCGGTAGCCATCGTATTGCTGCCGGGTGTACTGCACGAGCGCATTGGCTTTCTCGCCTCCTGTAGCGGCAGTTACGGCATAGCGCCTGAACCCGTAAGAGCCGGTGGTCGCACCTACCTCCAGCCGGTGCTCACCAGGCGCGGCACGTTTAGGCTCCAGCAAAATGGCCCCGCCTGTGCCTGCCCCATACATACTGCCTACCGGGCCTTTCAAAATCTCCATCCGGTCGATGTTGCCGGCATCGAGCATGTTGAGCATGGTCACGCCACTGGCCTCGGTAAGCGGCACATCATCCAGATACATTTTTACGTTACGCACGCCGTACGGAGACCGAAGACTGCTGCCCCGTATAGAGATGCGGTAACTGGCGGGGGCTCTCTCCTCCATCCGTACTCCCGGCACGGTGTTCACGGCCCGCACCAGCGAGCTCTCGTCGAACCGCTGCATTACCTCGCTGTCTACTATGCTTATGGCTCCCGCCGTTTCGAGCAGTGGCCGGTTTGCTTCATAACCCGTCACCACTACTTCTGACAAGTTGGTGGCGCTGGGCTGCAACGACACCAGTAACGTTTCGGAGTAAGGCAAACGAACAGAAACCGACCTGGTTGTGTACCCGATCAGCTGGAAATTGAGTGTGGCAGCGGCTCCTTCGGCAGGCAAACTGAAATGGCCGTTCGCATCGCTGATTATTTGCTGGCCGGTAGCACCAGCCGTAATGGTTACCCCATCGAGCGGCTGCCGGGTTCGAGCATCCATCACCTGCCCGTTAAGTACTGATTGAGCCTGTACGGGTTTGGGAAAGATCGTTATCAGCAAGAAAAATAAAACGAATATTGCTTGTAGGTGATGTTTCATGAAATGGAGCATAATTTTAACAACAACGTGCAGGCCCGCCTAAGGGTTGATCATTATTCAGGCGAAGGCAAAATACAGCGCTTAAACTATGTTGCTTTTAAACGAGGAGCAAATTATTTGAGTGTATACCATATTTTGAGGCAATTATATTCTGATACATCTTGGTTCCACCATTTTTAGCTGATGCTCTTTCCGTTGCCCTCTTACTATCTTGTTGTATGGTGGAAGTCTTAGCGCTCACGGCTGGGGAAGGGGCCCCCTTTTAGGCTCGCTCTCGCTCAGGCTGCCACTAACGTGGCACCGGACCTCTCAAATAGAGAGCCCCTACCCCCTGCGCCTCAAGCCAGAGACCGGGATTTTTTAAATAGCCTGCTCAGGTCATTTATTTGCAAATCTTCTCATCTTCAAATTTCCAAATTGAACAATTAACACATCAGCACATTAAACCATCAGCACATTAAGCTAAATTATTCTAATGAAAAAGCACCTCCGGAGGCTCTGCTGCTACTGCTCTTACACTCGTGCTGCTTCGCGATGCTGTAACCATGTAAAAGGAAAAAGCTCTGCAGAAACTGCAGAGCCTTTCCAAGCTATGAAATTTAAAAAACAATGATCTTTGGTGAGGCTTACCTGATTTTGAATTCGGTTCTTCTGTTCAGCTGATGCTCCTGCTCAGAGCAGGGAATCCCATCGATGCAATGGTTCACCAGCCTGGTTTTACCATATCCCTTGGCGGTCAGGCGGTTTCTGTTAATGCCTTTAGAGACCAGGTAATCTACCGCTGCATGTGCCCGCCTTTCAGAAAGCCGTTGGTTATACTCAAATCCCTCGCGGCTGTCGGTGTGGGAGCTCATCTCAATCCTGATGCTCGGGTTGGCTTTCAGTACTTTTACCAGCTTGTCGAGTTCCCGGGCAGCATCCGGACGGATATCCCATTTGTCGAGGTCGTAGTAAATTTTCTCCAGCACAATGGCTATGCCTGCGGTGCTCTTATCGAAGAGGAGCGTTACCTCTACGGTATCGTGTGCTGTTTCCGGCACTTCCAGATCTACTGCCTGGTTCAGGAAACCTTCTTTTGTGCCCTGAAAGGTGTAAGTGTTTCCTTTGCGGCTATCGAGGAAGTATTTCCCGTTTACATCTGTTACAAACACTGTAGAGTCGGATTGCTGCTGTTGCGTAGCCACTACCCTTGCCTGCGGCAGCGGCGCTTCTACGGTCCGTTTCTGCTCGTTCTGCTTCCGCTCGAGTGTTCTGATGGCAAGTACCACCGGCTCCTGCAGCATCCTGAACTGGTAGATATCGTCAGTTCCGTTGGCGGCATCGCGGTTAGACGACAACAGGCCACTTACGTTCACACTGTCGAACATAATGCCGTAGTCGTTTTTGGGAGAGTTTATAGGGTAGCCAAGGTTTTTGATGCCGGTCCAGGCATCGTGCTGCCCGTCTGCCACAAAAATATCTAGGCCGCCCAGCCCCATGTGGCCATCGGAGGCAAAATACAGCTTGCCGTTCTGGTCTACGTACGGGAAGCTTTCGCTGCCTGCGGTGTTTATAAGGCTTCCGGCATTAGCGGGTTCGCTCCAGCTGCCGTCCTGCTGGCGAATGGAGTAGTAAATATCGGTTGCTCCTTCTCCACCAGGCATATCAGACACAAAGTACAGGATGTTTCCATCTGGCGACAAAGCCGGATGCCCTACCGAATACTCCGCTACTTTATTATGAACGAAAGGTTCCACGTTGGTCCAGGCATCTCCCTGTTTCCGGGCACTGAAAATCTCGAGGCGGCTCACATACTCCTGCTCCTGCTTGTCCTGCTTTACCCAACTGGTAGGGTCAGGGTTTCGGTAAGCCTGGTTTTTAACGAGCTGCGTTCTGGTAAAGTAGATCTCCTGTCCGGCTTCGGCCGCTGTGGCCGTGGCATTGTGGTAGGGCGCATTTACTTCGGCAGCCAGTGGGGCAGGCGCACTATAGGTGCCGGCTGCATCTTTTTCTGCCTTAAAAAGCTTTAAATATGGCCTGCCGGTCCAGCCAAATGTCGCGGCCTGGGCACCGGCACCCCGGTCAGAGCTAAAAATAATTCCCTGCTCAAAAGCTAACGGACTGAAGTCGGCATATCCGGCTGCATTAAGTTGTGGCACGGCCTTAACCTCTGCCACCGGAAGCCGGCTCATGAGTTCTGCCGCCTTATCACAGGCCAGTATCAGTTCCTGGGCCCGGGCAGCAAATTCAGGCATCTCTTCGCCTAAGGCCATGTATTGTTTCTTGGCTTCTTCGCACTTGCCGTTGCTGCGGAGCGCTTCGGCATAATAATACAGGTTCAGGGGGTGCCGCCCTTCCATGCCCACTACTTTGGCGTACCAGGTTTCTGCCTCCTGGCTGCGGCGCGTCAGGCGGTAGGCATCGGCTATGCGCTGAGCCGTTTGCAGATCAGGGGTACGCTTGGCAACAGCCTGCTCATACTGTTCCAGCGCCAGGGCAAACTGGTAGTCATGGTACAGTCTGTCTGCTTTGCGCAGCTGCGCCTGTGCACTGGTTGCCAGGCATAGCATAAGGGCAATAGAAAAGTAAAGAGTAGTATATTTAAGGTTCATATAATCTGATGCTAAAAATTAAAAGTATTGAGGGGTGAGCATAGGAGCATCTTTTTTCCCGAACAGGTAATACCCTACCGAGATCTCGTGCGTGCTAACTCCTCTGAAATCATTCAGCATTACATCATAAGCATACCCCAGCCTGAATGATCTGTTTACATGAAGTTCTCCGATCAGCGCCACAGCTGTTCTGTTGCGGGCATCTGTTGCAGGGTTGTCGTTGAAGAGGTTCATGCTGGTGCGGTAGGAGCTGCCCAGCCACAAAATCTCTTTAATCAGCAGAAAAGCATTCAGGTCCACGTTGGCGGGCGCGTTAAAGTCTTCTTTCACGAGTACGCTTGGCTTAAACTTCAGGGAGCTGCTCAGGTCGAATACGTAGCCGGAGGTGAAGAAATAGTGCCTGTGGGTGGTCAGGGCCATGTTATCGCTAAACTGCAGCAGGTTAGAGGCCGACACTCCGGCGTAGAAACGGCTCGTGTTAAAATACATCCCCAGTTTCACGTCTGGTTGCAGGGCTGTCTGGTTTCCTGTCGGAATCGACGGATCATCCATAATCCCTAATTCGTTGCCGTTCATAGAACGCTGTATGAAGCCCGGTGCCACCCCTAAACTTAGGGTAGCCCCCTCACTTAGTGGCACCCTGGCCGCCACATTGGCATAAGCCGAGAGGTTTGTGAGTGCCCCAATCTTATCTCGGGAAATATCCAGGCCCACACCAAGTCTATTTTTGGCCACCAGCCCATCTACGAGCAGGCTGCTGGTAGTGGGTGCTCCCTCCACCGATGCCCATTGAGAGCGGTGAAAAGCATTGAAGTTAAGCACCTGCTTGCTCCCGGTATAAGCCGGGTTAATGGCCATGCTGTTAAAAATGTATTGCGAGTACTGTGGGTTTTGCTGGGCACTTGCCACAAACGTCAGCAGAAGGGCCAGCAGCGTATAAAGTAATTTCATATTCTGATTCGTATTATATTATTATCACCTCTGAGCCTATCGGAAGATCATGACATAGCCCGTATATTCCCGGCTGGTATTATCGCACTGCTGCACGCTTACTCTGTAGAAGTATGTTCCCGCTTCCAGGCCATTGCCATTCCAGTCGTTCTGGTAATTGGTTTTGCGGTAAACCTCCGATCCCCATCGGTTAAACAGCGTTACCTGGTTTGCGTATTTGGTGATATTGGAGACAGCCCAGTTATCGTTAATGCCATCGCCATTCGGGCTAAAGGCTTTCGGAAACTCCAGTGCTCCATCAGCACGGGCCAGGTCTATGGCAGTTCTAACTAGAGGGGCATCGCAAACGCCGTTGCTGGTTACCAGCGTTACATCCCCAAAGGCATTCGGCGAATCGGCCCGCACCCGGATAGAGGCAGTTCCCTGGCCAGAAAGAATAGTAAAGCCATTCGGTACGCTCCAAGTATAAGAAGTAGTTCCGGCAACCGGGCTGACGCTATAGCTAAGGCCATTACAGATGTCGCTGTTGTCGGCAATGTTCGCTGCGGTCACTGGCGGCACAGCCGTAACATTTTGCGTAGCTTCTCCTGCGCCGCAGGCGTTAGCCACAACCACCGAAACGGCGCCATTGGCTGTTCCTGTTGTTACGGTAATGCTGTTTGTTCCCTGGCCAGCGGTAATAACCCAGCCGGCAGGAACAGACCAATTGTAGCTAGAAGCTCTTGCTACAGCACCTATGGAGTACTGCAGGCCGGTAGTTCCCGCACAGCTCGAGGCTGGCCCTGCTACGGTTCCTACTGCACCCAATGATTCTGATGCCGTAACATTTAAGGTAGTAAAGGTGCTCTCGCCGCAGCCGTTAATTGCTCTTACCGAGACAACACCGGCACCGCTGCCTGCTGTAGCGGTAACAGAAGTGCCCGTATTATCACCGTTAATTGCCCAGTCTGTGCCGGTCACGCTCCACTCGTAGCTCGCGGCATTGCTAACCGGGCTGATGCTGTAAGTAAGCTGCTCTCCGATACAGGCGCCGCCACCTGCCGAAATAGCTCCGGGTGCGGCAGGTGCGCCGGCCGAAACAACTACGGTAACAGGCGTGGCAGAAATTTCTCCGCAGGAGTTGGTAGCGGTGAGCGTAAGCGAGCCGGTAGTTGCGGCATCAAAGCGTACACGAATCTGTTGACGGCCGTTTACTGTTTCCTGGCCTAACACCGTCCAGTTGCCCGAATAGTCCCAGGCATATTCCGCACCAGCAAGGGCAGGCACAGCATAAGTTGCCTCGCTCCCCGCACAGATGGCGGCAGGTCCCTCGATGGCACCTACAGCGGCAAGCGGTGTTGTAATGGCAATGGTGGTAGTGGCAGGAGGGCTCGTGAGCAAACAGCTGTTGCTGGCCATCACTGTTAAGGTGCCGCCGGTGCTGCCTGCTCTAACAGTAACGGTACTGCCAGTGCTGTTCACTAATTGTAACCCGCCGGTAACAGCCCAGGCGTAGGTTAAGTCTGCACTGGCGCCCGTTATGGTATAGGTGGCTTCGCCATTAGCGCATATGGCTGCTGGCCCGCTAACAGTTGGGGCAGTTGGAACAGCGCTTAACAGCCCGATGGTTTGTGTGGCAGTGTAGGTGTCGCCGCACTGGTCTGTTACGCGCACGGTTAAGGTTCCTCCTGTTAAACCGGCACCAGGCCCTACTACTACTTTATTGCCGGTCTGTGACAAAATTGATAGCCCACCTGTTACTTCATAGGCATAAGTACCGCCTACTACCTCCGTTACTGTATAGTTTAAGGAAGTAACCCCCGGGCAGAAAGAGGCATCCCCCGTGATGGTCAGGTCCGGATTTGTACATATCACGACAATAGGATCTTCATCTTCGTCATCTTCCGGGTCAGGATCCGGCGTGTCGGAAATAACCACCACATTGTTGACCAGGTTACCGGCTGCCAGAATCTTGAAGGTAATGGTGAGCGTGGCCGATGTCTCTGCTTCTATGTCTCCCACAAGCCATACATTTGTTTGCGGGTCGTATGTTCCTTTAGATGGCGTAGCGTTTACAAATTCAAGGGTACTGGGAAACTGTTCGCTTACACGCACATTGGTAGCAGTACCGGAGCCTTCGCCGCTGTTACGTGCCGTAATAACATAGGTAACTGTACCGCCAACGGTGTAGCGGCCCTCTGCGGGCTGTGCCACTTTGGTTACGCCAAGGTTAGCAAAAACAATAGTGGTGAGGTAGATGTTGTTATTGTTCAGGTTTACGCTACTGTTTAAGGATATGGCGCTGCCGATGAGGCTGGCCCCGGAACGGAGCGTAACACTTTCCTGCGCCACAATGCTGCCCATCAGTAATGTAGATACCCCGATATCGGCTTTACCTTTTACAACCCACAGGATGTTCTTTGCCTGTGTTCCGTTCTGCGGGAGCACGCCGGCGCTGGTAGTTCCTGGCGAGGCCGGAGAAGTGGACGCAAAGTCGCCGTCTATGATAAAGATGAACTGAGAGTCAAAACTCAGCTGCCCATCCAGGATCAGGATATCCGTCAGGGTTGCGTTTCCGGGTATGTAGTAAACCCCGGGCGTTAAAATCTGCTTTTTGCCAATTACATTGCCCAACTGCCTGGTAACCGGCCTTGCAGAAAGCTCCTCGTAAGCCTGCTGTGCAACAGCCTGTGCATTTGCTGCTGTATTAGACCCAAGCTCCCTAACACCAGAAACAACCAGCCCATTTCCCGGATCAACTATCCGGTTACCGGGATGAATGCCCAGGTTGCCACCCACACTGGTAGTGCCGGTATTGGTAACTTCTGTAGCTGCCAACACAGAATAATTACCTGCATTTCCTAAAATAGACTCTGTTTGGGCGTAACCTACTTGTAGGACTAGTGACAGGGAAGTACATAAAAGAGTAAAAAATTTAAGCATATAAATTATCTAAATTAAAATCAACAGAGTTCTATATATTTATATTAATATATTGCACCGGTTCCATTTACTTAAAAAATCATGAGTAAGTTTTAAATAAATGAAATATTATATAACAAGGTGCATAAAAGCACTTTAATAACCATAAAACAATATTTTTCGCCTTAAAAAAGCTTCACATTATAGCACTCACTCTTTGGAAACATTTTACAAACATAATTGTATTATATTTCAAAAATATAAAAAAGATTAAATATTTATTTCATATTGTTTTGCTGCAACAGCCTGTTTCCCTGATGAATAAGTGCCATTTATTGAACATTTAGCGGACAGGTGGCCTTGAGTGCTTTTATAAACCTTACCTATGTTACCTGCATATCGGCAGGACATTACCAACAGAAAGCATCTGAAAGAAAGGTGTTTACACTTTAACTATTTAACAGGTGTTAGCGCCACATAAAAAGGGCTACCCTATTTTTCCGGGGTAGCCCTTTTTGGACAACTATATTTTGAACACATGCAGATATTTATCAAAAAAAATCTGCACGCATTAGTTATTTAACGTTGGCATAACAACCACTGGGGCCAAGAAGCCTCACACATTAACGTGGCGTTCGGCGTGGTAAGAAGAGCGAACCAGAGGGCCTGACTCCACATACTTAATACCACGGCTCAGACCTTCTTCGCGGTAATGCGCAAAGAGGTCGGGGTGAATAAACTCTGCTACTTCCAGGTGCATTTTAGTGGGCTGCAGGTACTGGCCCAGCGTGAGAATGTCGCAGCCGTTGGCAGCCAGGTCGTCCATGGCCTGGTATACCTGGTCTTTTGTTTCGCCCAGCCCCAGCATAATGCCTGTTTTGGTGCGTTTGCCATATTCTTTGGTGCGGCGTGTCTGTTCCAGGCTGCGCTCGTACTTGGCCTGTGGCCTAACGCGGCGGTACAGCTCTTTCACCGTTTCCATGTTGTGCGACACTACTTCCTGGCCCGGCGAGATCATCGTGATCAGGGCGTCCCAGTTCGCTTTTACATCCGGAATCAGGGTTTCGATGGTCGTGGTTGGCGATAGCTCCTTTACCATGCGTACCGTTTCGTGCCAGATGGCAGCGCCACGGTCTTTCAGTTCGTCGCGGTTTACGGAGGTGATAACGGCATGCTTTACGCCCATTAGCTGAATGGCCTCTGCTACTCGCCTCGGCTCATCTGTATCGTACTCATTCGGGCGGCCGGTGGCCACCGCGCAGAAGGAGCAGCTGCGGGTGCACACATTGCCCAGAATCATAAAGGTAGCCGTACCTGCTCCCCAGCACTCGCCCATGTTGGGGCAATTGCCGCTTTCGCAGATGGTGTGCAGCTTATATTCGTCTACTATGCTTCTTACTTTTGCGTATTCCTTCCCAACCGGCAGCTTTACACGCAGCCAGTTAGGCTTGCGTGGTTTCCCTAAAGCGTTCAGCCCCTCTGCCGCTGCATCAGGCTGTATAACCGGAAGCGTCAATAGTTCATCCATAGTACAAAGATAGGAAGTTCTGCGTTAACACATTAGCCATTTCCCCAGATTTAATACCGGGATGCAGGAAAATAAATCTGAAACAGGAAAGGCACAGGACCTGCAGTGGCGGCGGCAGCAAAACCAAAGGCTCCGGAGGGGCGTTTTGATTGGAATAATTGGTTTAATGTGCTAATGGTTTAATGTGCTGATGTGCTATTTTTTTGATTTGAAGATTTGAAAATGAGTTGCGTATTTCCTTGTAGGCAGGATCAAGTTTTCATTCTTAAAATGGTCTTGTGTCTTATGTCCTGCGTCCTTTATCTCTGTAAAGAGTAGCTCCGGAGGGGCAGTTTCATTCGGATAATTTAAAATCAGGGGTAATCAACCAAATCCTTAAAATCAAGGTTCAGACAAGCAGCAGGAGCAGCAAAACCCTCGGGAGGGCCGATTTTATTGAAATAATCTGGTGAGAAAAGTACTTGGGCCGGTATAGAAACCAGCAGCAGATCTCAGGCATAACAAAGTCCTGGTCTAAATCAATTGCTCAACCAAAACTTTACTTCCGCGTGCCGTAATAGATGTTGAGGTAAACAGAGGGGAAAGTATTGAGATTCTGTGCGTCAGGAATGATGACAGGTCTTTTAAAATAATGCTCCACCAGGAAACCGACTTCAATGCCTGTCACGTTCTCGCGGTAGCGGCCGTACTCGAAGCTAAGACCGGCCTTAAAATGCAGACCGGTGGTCAGGCTGGTTTCGCCGAGCCCTGTAAACACATTGGAACTGCCATAAATACTGTTTCTGTCGCCGTGTATGACGGGGTTGTACTGCTCGGTACGCACATCCTCAACACCGCCCTGGCTGTAATTATACCGGATATAGTAAGGCACCTGCAAACCCAGGGAGGGGCCAATGGCACCAACGGCATTTACCTGCACCCCCGACTCTGCCGCTTTTCTGAAAAGGGTATACTCTACCCCATACTGCGGCCTTACTACATACAGGTAGTTCTGCTTGCCATAAATAAAAAAATCGCCGGTGTTTATGCTGTACCAGCGGGTCTCTTTCGGGTGCTTTACTTCCACCATCTCTACGGCCCAGAACCGGTATAGCCGCTCACGCTTAAAGTGAGAGGAGCGTATAAATACGCCGCCTATCAGGCCACCGTTTGAGTTGAAGTTAATACCATAACTCAACTCGTTGCTGAAGTCGTCGTCTGTTTGCGCCACTGCCTGAGACGTTAGCCCCAGGGCAACAGCTAAAATAATGATGAGGCATCTTACCACCTTCTTCTATTTATATTTATCTAAAACTATCTAAATTTACGATCTTATCAAACTTATAGTTAGCACCATGGCAACCATCCAAAGCATTTATAAAGGCAGCCTTCGCACCGCTGCGCAGCACCTGGCCTCCGGCACCACTGTTATAACCGATGCTCCGGTAGATAACAACGGAAAAGGAGAGGCTTTTTCTCCTACAGATCTGGTTTGTGCCGCACTTGGCAGCTGCATGATGACCATTATGGGCATTCTGTCAGACCGCACCGGCATCGATATAGAGGGCATGGAGATAGATATCACCAAAATAATGGCCGCCGAGCCACGTCGGATTGGAGAGGTGGTAGTTCACTTCAGAATGCCTGCCGTAAATTACTCCGACAAAGAGAAGGCCATGCTCGAAAACGCAGCCCGCACCTGTCCGGTAGCCCTGAGCCTGCACCCTGACCTGAAACAATCCATTCAGTTTCAGTACCAGTAAGAGAACAACCGGCGTAGAAGCTGTTTTAGTATTTCTACGCCGTTACTTTTTTCTTTAAGGCATCCAGGTTAATGCCCAGGTGCGAGGCATTGTAGGTGCAAACCCCATCCTGCACCAGCAGCAACTGCGGCGACTCATGCCTTACCTGCAAAACCTCCGCTATCTCGTTAGACACGGGCCGGTACCGCAACAAATCGAGGTAGTAGGGCTTCACGTGCTCCACACCAGCTTTTTCCCATTGGCGCTCCAGCCTGCTTTTGGCGGTGGCGCTTATGGAGCAGGTGGTACTATGCTTAAAAATGACCACTGGTGCGCTTTTCGACTCTTCTATTACATTTTCTAACTGCTCTGCACTTGTAAGTGGATGCCAATTCATAATATTTTCTTTTTTTAATTAAAAATCCTTTCAACGAGGGTAGGATGCTCGCTGTTATTGAGGTGCCTGCGTTTCACGGCCTCCCCTCTCTTATTGAACCGGAGTTTACGCTTTTCAGTTCGAATAATTTTCTGGCGACCAGTCTTGTCTTTGTTTCTGGCGGGACCGCGCACATCGAGGTGGGTATCCAGATAAATGGTTTCCATCCGCTTTTTTTGTTGCTCCGCCATTTTCTCATCCTCCTTCTGAAAAGCAGATGTCCCATAGCTGATCTGTGCTGTTGCCAGAGCCGGCACCAGCAGGATCAGGAGCAAACTTAGCAGCAGCTTTGTTACAGATACAAATAATTCAGACCTTCTGGTTCTCATATGCCAACCCTCCTATTGAGTATTGCTGAAATTTAAGGCGCAGGCTTTAAACTATAAAACTTTTAAGAACTTTTTTTTCTTTACCAAGCCATTTTTATCTGTCTGCACTTTAACGCCCTCTATACTCTTACCCCCTCCGCCAACAGTAGCACTCGATTTACCTGGTTTCGGGCACTTCAGGCCCTTTCGCTGGCAGGCGGGGCTGGTAGCCAGCGTTAGCAGGAGGACTATCAGCAGCAAAAATTTTGGCTTAAACATATGCTTCTATTTTCATTTAAAAATTCAGTACGGCCTCCACTTTCTGGCGAAGCCGCTGCTTTGGCAGAAACTCCTGCTCCAGCGGCGGAGAGAATGGCACAGCCGTGTCGAGGCTGGCTACGCGGGTAACGGGGCCGTCGAGCAGTTCAAAGCAGTTTTCGGCAATCCAGGCGGCTATTTCGCCTCCTATCCCCCCGGTAAGCGTGTCTTCATGCAGTATGAGTACGCGGCCTGTCTTGGCCACGGTCTCCCGCACGGCTTCTTTGTCCCAGGGCAGCAGCGAACGCAGGTCCAGTATGTCGAAACTGGCATCAGTCATTTCCTGCTGCAGCTGCCTGGCCCAGTGTACTCCCATGCCATACGTAATTATCGAAAGATCGTCGCCGGAAGCCACTAAATTTGCCTTGCCTATTTCAATGGTATAGTAATCGTCCGGAATCTCCTGCGACACGGCCCGGTACAGCAGCTTGTGCTCGAAATACATGACCGGGTTCGGGTCTTCTATGGCCGCATTGAGCAAACCTTTGGCATCGTAAGGCGACGAAGGGTACACCACTTTCAAGCCAGGCGTATGCACAAACCATGCCTCGTTGCTCTGCGAGTGAAACGGCCCTGCGGCTGCTCCTGCCCCTGTTGGCATCCGCACCACCACATCGGCGTGCTGCCCCCAGCGGTAATGGCTCTTGGCCAGGTTATTGATTATCTGGCTGAAACCGCTGCTCACAAAATCGGCAAACTGCATCTCCACCATACTCTTTTTGCCGCGCACCGACATGCCCAGGCCAACGCCCAGTATAGCCGACTCGCAAAGTGGAGTGTTGCGCACACGGTCTTTGCCAAAGGTTTCCACAAAGCCTTCGGTTACTTTAAACACGCCACCATATTCGGCAATGTCCTGTCCCATGAGCACAAGTTCCGGGTGGCGCTCCATGCTTTGGCGCAGGGCATCCGAGATGGCGTCTACAAAGCGCTTCTCGGTTCGGGCATCGGATGTCGGGGCTACCACCTGCTGCTCAAAGGGCTTGTACATGTCGGTCAGCTCTTCCTGCTGGTCTGCTTCAGGCAGTGGCGTGGCGCCGGCAGTTTCCAGGGCCTGCTCAATTTCCTGCTTTATCTCTTCCCGTATGCTGTCCAAGGTCTTCTGCGTCAGCACCAGCTCCTCGAGCAGGTATTGTTCAAAGGTTACCACCGGGTCTTTTTTCACCCATTTCTCAAACAGCTCCTGCGGCACGTATTTGGTACCCGAGGCCTCTTCATGCCCGCGCATCCTGAAGGTAACGGCTTCTATCAGGATAGGCCGCGGGCTCTTCCGGATGCTGTCGGCCGCCTGCCGCACCGTGTCGAACACCTCTACCACGTTGTTGCCGTCTATCTGCAGGGCATCTATGCCGTAGGCCGGGCCTTTGTCGGTAAAATGTCGGAATTTAAATTGTTCGCTATTGGGCGTGGAGAGGCCATAGCCGTTGTTCTCGATCATGAAAATAACAGGCAAGCCCCATACCGCCGCCACATTCAGCGCCTCATGGAAATCTCCCTCCGAAGCACCACCGTCGCCGCTGAACACCAGCGTTACCCGCTCTTTCTGCTCCAGCAGGTCGGCCAGCGCTATGCCATCGGCCAAGGCCAGCTGCGGCCCCAGGTGCGAGATCATGCCCACAATATGGTGTTCGTTGGAGCCGAAATGGAAAGAGCGGTCCCTGCCCTTGGTAAAGCCCGTTTTCTTGCCCTGAAACTGCGCAAACAGCCTGTCCAGCGGCACCTGACGACTGGTAAAAACGCCCAGGTTGCGGTGCAGCGGCAGTATATACTCGTCTGGTTCCAGTGCCAGCGTGGCCCCTACCGATATCGCCTCCTGGCCAATGCCCGAAAACCACTTGCTCACCTTGCCCTGCCGCAGCAGTACTAGCATTCGCTCCTCGATCATCCGGGGCTTAAGTATAGCCTTGTAGAGGGCCAGCAACTCGTCGTCGGTATATTCTTTACGATTGAAATTCATCTGCAAAAACCAAAACTTCGTTATATTCTGGCAAGTTAATCTATTAGCCTAAACCCTGAAAATATGGCGCGTTTTTTTAATTTTGCTCTTAATAGATGTTAGATAGTAGATACCAGACGTTAGACTTTAAGTAAAGAAAGTAAGTGCTGCCTGGACATAGCTGTTTTTCCTTAACTCTTTTGAAGCCAAAGAAAAAGATTACTGGATCCTTAAAGTCTGTTGTCTATCATCTAAAATCTAGCATCTAATATTTAAAGAAACATGATAGAATATAAAGAATTTACACTTGATAATGGCCTGCAGGTAATTGTGCACGAAGATCATAGTACGCCGATGGCCGTGCTCAACGTGCTCTACAACGTAGGCTCCCGCGACGAAGACGAGCAGCATACCGGCTTTGCGCACCTGTTTGAGCACCTGATGTTCAGCGGCTCCAAAAATATTCCGGTATATGACGAGCCACTGCAGCGGGTTGGGGGCGAGAACAACGCCTTCACCAGCCCCGATATTACCAACTACTACCTCTCGCTGCCGGCCCAGAACATAGAAACCGGTTTCTGGCTGGAGTCGGACCGCATGCTGGAGCTGGCCTTCAGCGAAAATGGGCTTGAGGTGCAGCGTAAGGTGGTGGTAGAGGAGTTTAAGCAAAATTACCTCAACCAGCCCTACGGCGACGTGTGGCTGAAGCTGCGCCCGCTCGCTTACCAGCAGCACCCGTACAAGTGGGCGACCATCGGCAAGGAAATATCGCACATCGAGAATGCCACCATGGACATTGTGAAGGCTTTTTTCAAAAAACACTATTCTCCGGCCAACGCCATTCTGGTAGTGGCAGGCAACGTTACCTTTGAGCGGGCCAAGGAGCTGACCGAGAAATGGTTTGGCCCTATTCCGTCGGGCACCAAATACGAGCGGAACCTGCCCGTGGAGCCAGAGCAAACCGAACCGCGCGTGCTGGAGACATCGGCCGATGTACCGCTCAATGCCATTTACAAAGCCTACCACATGCCTGCCCGCACCCACCAAGACTACTACGCCGCCGACCTGGTAAGCGATATCCTGGGCCGGGGCAAATCGTCACGGCTGTACAACGAGCTGGTGAAAGAGCAGAAACTGTTCAACTCCATTACCGCATCTGTGTCAGGGTCTGTAGAGCAGGGCCTGCTCATTATCCAGGGCAAGCTAAACGAGGGCGTGGACCTGCAGGAGGCAAATGCCGCCATAGAGGCCATTAACCAGCAACTCATGGACAATCTCATTGATGAGAAAGAGCTAAATAAAGTAAAAAACCAGGCCGAGACCAGCATTGTGTATTCGGAAATTGAACTGCTGAACCGCGCCATGAACCTGGCCTACAGCAAACTCCTCGGCGACGCTAACCTGATTAACCAGGAAGGGGAGAAAGTGCAGGCCGTAAGGCCGGCAGATATTCAGCGCCTTGCCAAACAGGTGCTGGACCCGAACAACTGCTCTACCCTTTATTATAAGGCCGAGAAGAAAGCCGAACAGGCGGAAGCCGTATAAGTAAACGCTGATTATTATTTTAACGAAGGCAGCTGCAGGTGAATCTGTAGCTGCTTTTTTTGTCTGAACCTTGATGGAAAGGATTTTCCTGATTAACCTGATTGCAGATTATTCGAATGGAAATGGCCTTCCGGAGGTATTTGCTGCTGCTCTTGTTAGATGCTAAACTTGTTGTCTGAATCAGGATTCACAGGATGAGAGGATGAAAAGGATTGCTCATTAATCTAATCGCTGATTATTCTAATAGAAATGGCCTTCCAGATGACCGTATGTCTGCTAATGGTGCTTCTGTTATTGTCTGAATCTTTAAATAGGCCCCCTACCCAGGAATTTACAGAATTAAAGAATGTTCAGATTGTTTCGACCTTTTGGTTTCTGAACCTTACTGATTCTGTACTTCCTATTCGTTAGAACCACTCTAAAATCTTCAAATTTTCAAATTGAATAATTAGCACATCAGCACATGAACCCGATTATTCTAATGAAAAAGGCCTTCCAGCTGCACTGCCCCACTAAACCATGCGGCTTGTCAACCCCCGGCGTCCTAACTTCCCTAAACTTTTCACGCCAAACATTTGTACATACAAACAACAAAACTACATTTGCACTTCATACCATTTACATATGCGGATAGAAGACGAACTCCATCAGAACGATTTTCAGGATGATTACCGCCGTCTGCTCGCCAACCTGCTTTTCACAAACAACTGGGTGAACCAGCAGGTAATGCCCTTCTTTAAGGAACTGGACCTGACCCTGCAACAACACAACGTCCTGACGATTCTGCGTGGCCGGCACCCGGAGCCCGTATGTTTTGGCGAGATTCAGGAGCGCATGGCCGACCGCAACTCCAACGTGACCCGTCTGGTAGATAAGCTCATTGAGAAAGGCCATGTAACCAGAATTATCTGCCCCGACAACCGGCGCATGATCGAAGTACGTATTACCGGAACAGGACTGGAGAAGCTACGGCAAGTAGACGAAAGCTTTCCTCTGCTGCTGGAACGATTTCATACCCTGAGCCAGCAGGAAGCAGTGCAGGCAAGCCAGCTGCTGGATAAATTGAGAGGATAAACCCCAGCCATAGCCGCGCCTGAAAATAACAGATGAACTATACACACTCACTATGAAGCACATTCATGTACAAGGCACCGCGATCCCGGCGCTTGGCTTTGGCACCTTATATTTAGACGAAAAAACAGCTCTCCGCATGGTAGGAGCCGCCATAGCCGAAGGCTACCGCCACATAGACACCGCGCAGATTTACCTGAACGAATCGCCGGTGGGCAGTGCCATAAAAGCATCGGGCGTACCGCGCGACAATATTTTCCTGACCACCAAAGTGTGGTTCGATAAGCTCACAAAAAAAGACTTTCTGCCGTCGGTGGAGGAGAGCCTTCGCAAACTCAAAACTGATTACGTGGACCTGCTCCTGATCCATTGGCCCAACCCTGAAATTCCGCTGGAGGAGAGTGTGGAGCAATTGCAACTGGCCCGCGACAAAGGCTATACCAAACACATCGGCGTCAGCAATTTCCCGGTAAAGCTGGTGGAGCAGACCCTGGCCCTGGGTGCCGACATCATCACCAACCAGGTAGAATACCACCCGCTCATCGACCAGACGAAGCTCCATAGCTACCTGCGCGAGAAAAATGTCACTCTCACCGCCTACAGCCCGATTGCACAGGGCGAGATCATCGGCAACCAACAGCTGAAAGAGATCGGCGAAAAGTACGGCAAGAATGAAATCCAGGTGGCGCTCCGCTGGATGATGCAGCAGCCGGACGTACTGGCCTTGCCGCGCACCTCCAATGAAGCCAACCTGAAATCGAACTTCCAGATTTTCGACTTCGAGCTGACTACAGACGACATGGCACAGGTCGACAAACTAAAGGAACAGAACCGACGCGTGGTAACCCCAGACTTCGCCCCTGAATGGGATTAGGGCTTCGACAAATTAAAAATCAGAAATTTAAAATTAGAAATGTTGGTTGTTACCTCAGCCTGGCAGCTTAGCCACAATTATCACCTGCTTAAAATTTAGGTCAACCTGAACAAAGATCAAAACAGGCCTTTCTGCCATTTATAATTTCTAATTTTGAATTTCTGATTTTGAATTTAAAAGGCAACCTCATCACATTTTAGGCTAAATTTACCCTCTCCCACCCAAAGTAGGTGGGCATACAATAACCTATTATACCATTCATGAAACTGAAGATAAGAACGGGCTTTGGCTACGATGTGCACCAGCTGCACGAAGGACTCGACTTCTGGCTAGGCGGCATTAAGATACCGCACACCCATGGCGCCCTCGGCCACTCCGACGCCGACGTGCTGGTACACGTAATTTGCGACGCCCTGCTCGGTGCCGCCAACATGCGCGACATCGGCTTCCATTTTTCCGACAAAGACCCGCAATACAAAGGCATCGACAGCAAAATTCTGCTCAGGGAGGTGGTGCAACTGCTTGCCCGCGAAGGCTACGAAATCGGCAACATCGACTCTACGGTGTGCCTACAAGAACCCAAAGTAAACCCGCACATTCCGGCCATGAAAACCTGCCTGGCCGAAGTGATGAACATTCCGGAAGACGACATCTCGATAAAGGCGACCACCACCGAGCACCTGGGTTTTGTGGGCAAAAAAGAAGGCGTAGCCGCCTTTGCCACTGTGCTCATTTCTAAACTGTGAAACTAACTGCAACAGCACCCCTTACACTACAACTACAAACACCTGCATCTCAACATGAAGCATAACCTGATTTACGTATATGCACTCGTCGCTGCCTTGTCGGCTGGCTGTGCCTCCACCACCTCCAGCACCTCACCAGGCGCCACTACCACAGCCCCAGTTACCGATGCCGACAGGCTTCGCGAAAAAGCTGCAGATTATGCATCTACCGTTACGTCTGCCGACCTCTCAAAGCACCTGCACATTCTGGCTTCTGATGCGTACGAAGGCCGCGACACCGGTTCCAAAGGCCAGAAAATGGCGGCCGAGTACATTGCCCGCGAATTTCAGGAAGATGGCCTGGCTGGTCCGGTAAAAGAAGGCAGCAACCCTTACTACCAGCAGTTTGAACTGGAGCAGACGCGATGGGGCGAAGGCTACATTGCTGTTAACGACCAGAAATTTCTGATGGGCCAGGATTTCTTTGTGCTGGGTAGCTCCCCGTACCAGACGGAGCAAACAGTAGACGTGGTATTTGCCGGCTACGGCATAGACGATGCTAAGTACTCCGACTACGCCAACCTTGATGTGACCGGCAAAATGGTGGTGGTACTGGCCGGAGAGCCCAGAGGCAGCAACGGCAACATGCTCCTGAGCGGCACCAGCAAATCATCCGACTGGGGCAACGACTACCGTACCAAGCGCAATGCCGCCGCCAGGCGCGGCGCCAAAAGCGTGCTGATTGTAACAGGCGCCAGCAACGATGAGTTTACCAGCCTCACCAGCCGCTACCGCCATGCCAACGGCAGACCCTCGCTTGGCCTGAGGAGCACAGCAGAGGCAGGTGCACAGGCAAGTGCCGCCACCCTGTTTATCTCGCCGCAGGTGGGCGCAGCCCTGCTGGGAACAACACCCGATAAAATGATGGACTACGCCAAAGCCGTTGCAAAGGCGGGCAAACCAACCCCATCCACTTTCACTGCCACCAAAAATGTGAAGGTGAAAACAGAACGAATCAACGCGCCAATTCCGACCGAAAACGTGCTGGGCTTTATTGAAGGGACAGACAAGAAAGAGGAAGTTATTGTAGTAACGGCTCACTACGACCATGTGGGCAAAGATACAACCCTGACAGGCGACCAGATCTTTAACGGCGCCAACGACGACGGCTCCGGCACGGTAGCGGTAATAGAACTGGCCGAAGCCTTTGCGCTGGCAAAGAAGGATGGTTTTGGTCCGCGCCGCAGCATCCTGTTTATGGCCGTAACAGCCGAAGAAAAAGGCCTGCTCGGCTCAGAATACTACTCCGACAACCCGGTTTTCCCGCTGGCCAACACAGTGGCCAACATCAACATAGACATGATCGGCCGCATGGACTATACTTATGAGAAAACGAACGACAGCAACTACATCTATGTAATCGGGGCCGACAAACTTTCGTCGGAGCTGCACCAGATAAACGAGGAGGTGAACCGACAGCACGTAAACCTGAAGCTCGACTACACTTACAACGACGAGAACGACCCCAACCGCTTCTACTACCGCTCCGACCACTATAACTTCGCCAAGCACGGTATCCCAATCATATTCTACTTCAACGGCGTGCACGACGATTACCACAAGGTAACAGACTCAGTTGATAAAATGATTTTTGAAAGTGCCGAGAAAGTAGCCCGCCTGGCTTTTCATGTTACCTGGGAGCTGGCCAACCGCGAAAATCGCATTGTGGTAGACTCCAACAAGAAATAGTTTTAAGTCTGGAGGCTTCCGGCTATTTGCAAACAAAAACCACGCTGCCGGCCAGCGTGGTTTTTGTTTTTATCAGGAGCAGTAGTAGCATTAATGTGCTATTTTTTTAATGTGCTGATGTGCTAATTTTTAAATTTGAAGATTTGGAAATGGTTCGGCCAACAGGAAGTACAGCATCCGTAAGATTCAGAGAACAATAAATAAAAAATCCTGTTCATCCATATATCCTGAAAATCCTTGGGGTAGGGGCCCTATAGAAAGATTCAGACAAAAGCAGCAGCAGCGCCTCCGGAGGGGCATTTTCATTCTAATAATTTGAAATCAGGTTAATCAGGAAAATCCTTTCCATCAAGGTTCAGACAAATTATCCATCCCCCTACAAAGCTAATAAGCCGGGATGATTTACCATCCCGGCTTATAAAGCACCCAAAACTAATCTAACTAAACTAAACTCTTTACTCAACAACCTTCTTGAGCTAAAGATGGACAAAAAAAATTGCACTAACAAACATTCATTAAAAATAATCCAAAAAAATATATAGCTCCGGCAGCTTTCTTTCAGGCTCTCTTCAAATGCGCCTTTGCCAGTAGGCGAACAACAGGGTTAAGCAACAGCAGCCAGAAACAGCTCCTGAGGGCCTTTTTCATTTAAATAATTGCTCCCGAACCTCGTAGAACCGCCTTGCTGCCGCAACCACGCACATTTTCTTTTAATTCTCAGCTTTAGAAGCACTTGCACCACGGAGCTTGCAATTCTTAAAATGGCAAAGTTGCCCAGCTTTATTTTAAAAACTTGCCGCCGTTCTGCTTCATGGCTCATGGAGCAAAGCCGGGTGTTGCTGCCCCCGGACTTTGAACTGTTACGAGCGGCTTCCTGGTCTTCAGAGCCTGTTATGGTGGTTGCTAACAGGCTGATTGGCAGCTGAAACTATTTATATGTACGGCGAAGGGTATAGCGAAGAAGTATTCTTTCGTTATCTTTAAAATTATTTTCGCTTTGTCGAGAGTTCCTGATAAAGTTACTACCTGGGAAAAAGTGTAGGAGAAGTTTGTATGAGTAAATTAAAGCAGTTTCTGCTGGATGCGGAGACAAAATCTTTTGATCTGAACCACCGGGCAACCATCCGGTTTAACATAGGCAAATACAACGCTGCTGTGCAGCGCGGCCTCACCCAGTACACCGACCACGAACTGGCCAGGGAGCGGGCGTCGTTTATAAAGACCACCGTTATCAACAACCTCGACAAGTACCTGATGGAGTTTGAGTCTAACTTCACGGCTCGTGGCGGAAAGGTGATCTGGGCCCGCGACACAAGCGAGGCCCTGCGCGAGATCGGCAACATTATGAAGCGCAAGCGGGCCCGATCGGTGGTGAAATCGAAGTCCATGATAACCGAGGAGATCCACATGAACGATTTCCTGGAGAAGAATGGCATTGAGGTAGTGGAGACCGACTTGGGCGAGTATATTGTGCAGCTGGCTGAGCAGCGGCCGTATCATATTGTAACGCCTGCCATGCACATGTCTAAGAAGGATATTGCCGACCTGTTTGTGCGCAAGCTGAAGATTGCCCCCACCGAAGATGCCCAGGAACTGGTGCTCACGGCCCGCAAGCTGCTCCGCGAAAAGTATACTGCGGCAGAGGTGGGCATTACGGGCGGCAACTTCCTGCTGGCTGATGTGGGCGGTGTGGCCATTACCGAAAACGAGGGCAACGGCAGGCTCTCCACCACCTTCCCTAAAACGCACATCGCCATTGTGGGCATCGAAAAAATGTTGCCTTCTATCATGGACCTGGACCTGTTCTGGCCCCTGCTCAGCACCAGCGGCACCGGCCAGAACGTAACGGTATACAACACGGTGCTTACCGGCCCGCGCCAACCCCAGGAAACCGACGGCCCCGACGAAATGTACGTGATCCTGCTCGACAATGGCCGCACCGAACTGCTGGCCCTGCCCGAGAAGCGCGAAGCCCTGAACTGTATTCGTTGCGGCGCCTGCCTGAACGTGTGCCCGGTATACAAAAACATTGGCGGCCACACCTACGAAAGCACCTACAGCGGCCCGATCGGCTCGGTGATAACGCCGCACCTCAACGGCATGGCCGAAAACAAGCACCTGAGCTTTGCCAGCTCTCTCTGCGGCGCCTGCACCTCGGTGTGCCCCGTTAAAATAAACATCCACAACCTGCTCCTCCTCAACCGCAAGCAAAGCGTGGAAATGGGCATGGCCGACAAGCAGGAGCAAACTGCCTTTAAGTTCTGGACTAAAGCCATGAAAAACCGGAAGCTGCTGAACCTGGCCCCTGCCGGCATCAAAAATTTCGTACTGAAATATGTGCTGAAAGATACCTGGAGCAAACGTCGCGAGCCGCTGCATGTAGCGCCAAAGTCGTTTAACCAGCTCTGGAAAGAACGAGAGAAATAGCTTGAAAGCGCCTGCTGCAGCACCCTGTCAGCAGGCGCTTTTGTTTTTGCACCCTACCGGCTTCGGGAGTTTGGCAACCTCGGATAAATTATTCCAATAAAAAGCCCCCTCCGGAGCTGCTGCTGCTTACACCTTCTTCAGGCAATGTCTTTCCGCACTCATTTCTGACTTCTCACCTGACGTTATACAGCAGGTATTACCAGTTACTACCAACTACCTTCCATAGCATTCGTATCTACTCACTGCATTTCGGACAACTGATGGGATGGATCTTTCCCACAAGATCTCGCCAAGATGACAGAGAATTAAAGATTTTGAGGGAGGGAGTTTAGGCGAATAAGTATAATTTGTTCTCTTTAAAGTATGGTCGTTTCATTCCAAGAAATTTGACACTCTGCCACGAAGGAATTAGTTGAATAAACAGCAGTTATCAAAGAAAGCTCCCTTTTCATAATGGAGGATGTCAATTCCACCCTTCAGGCTTGTTACAGCAGGCTGCGCTCCGGCAGCTTGCCAGGTTTTGTGAATTAGTGCAGAAAAGCAGCAAAACGACTTTTGAGAAATTTTATCAATTTTGTAACAGAAGCCCTGTTTTAGCTTCAAAAATTTGTATACTTTTACCAAAATATCAAATTTTATTTTTATTATTAAAATTTCACCATACTTTTTGCCTGAATTTTATCAAAAGCAGAGCATAAAAAAGCTTTAGATCAATATGAATTACGAAATTGATAATTTGGACCGCCAGATTTTACGGCTGCTCATGCAGGATGTAACCCGTGCCTACACCGATATCGCGAAGGAACTTAACGTATCCGGCGGCACCATTCACGTACGGATGAAAAAGCTGACTGAAATGGGTGTTGTAACCGGATCTCAGCTGCTCATAAACCCGTCGGCTATCGGTTTTGATATCTGCGCGTTTATCGGGGTGTACCTTGAGAAAGGCTCAGCCTACAAAGAGGCCCAGGAACTGATGCGGCAAATCCCCGAAATTGTTGAGTTGCACTACACCACCGGCTCCTACAGCATGTTTGTAAAGCTGATATGCCGCGACACTAAACACCTTCGCGAAGTACTGAACGAGAAAATGCAGGCCATACCAGGCGTATCCCGTACCGAAACGCTGATATCGCTGGAAGAAAGCATCTCCCGGCAAATCAGCATTGTGTAAATTAACGCCTGAATCATAAAGCATCAGCTCCTCCTGCCATATAGCAAGAGGAGCTGATGCTTTGTATGGGTATAAGGTCTGTCGCTACGGTTCGTCCGGTTCGTCGGGCAGAATATCCACATCCTGCACCAGCACCAGCTTTTCTATTTCGCGGGCTCTGGGCGTGTTGGCCAGGCCGCCTTCGGCTGTCTCTTTGTAGCGCCGCTCCATGCTCTCGCCTACCTCGCCCAGCGCAGCCACACACTGGTCTACCGGAATAACAGCGTTTACACCTGCAAGTGCCATTTGCGCCGATGAAAAAGCGATAGCCGACGCACTGGCGTTGCGCACAATGCAAGGGACCTCCACCAGCCCCGCCACCGGGTCGCACACCAGGCCCAGCATACATTGTATGGTAATGGCTACGGCCGTAAACACCTGCTCCACGTTTCCGCCCAGGCAGTACACAATAGCCCCGGAAGCCATGGCTGCGGCACTGCCCGTTTCGGCCTGACAGCCACCCACGGCACCTGCCAGCGAGGCATTCTGCTCAATAATCAGGGCGATGCCGGCAGCCACCAGCAGGCTTTCGTGTATTTTGCGGTCAGGGAGCTGGTGCAGCTCCTGCAGCGTGGTGAGCGTGCCCGGCAAAATACCCGATGCGCCGGCAGTAGGAGCTGCCACCACACGCCCCATACACGAGTTCACCTCCTTCGCACTCAGCGCCCGCGCCACCAGCATCCGGAACTCCCCCGACAGCACCGTTATAGCCGCGTTGGCCACTTTTTTGCCGCTGTTGTTCACCATGCCGGAGCGGGAGCGCATGTCGTCTGTCAGGCCTGTCAGCACCGCCTCCTTCATCACATCGTACGCGCGGGCAAGGTTTTCCCATATAAAGGCCTCCGTGCGGTCTTTTTGCTCTATCTCGTAGGCCAGCACGGGCTGGTAAAGCAGCTCTCCGGTTTCAGCGCAATGCTGTTCCCAGGTCTTAAAATCGTTGAATAGTAGCGACATACTCTTTATACTCTAAGATGGCAGCCACAGTATACTCTAAATATGCAAAATATTTTAGAGATGCCGGATGCCGGCACGGGCAAAGAGTTTTTTTGCAGTGCCAGCCACTGCGCTCAACAAGTTCTGATGATGAGATAGGTGCGCAAAATAAAACACGACAGCGCAAAGCAGTTTTACCCTGAATGCTGATATTTGTAAGCTGAACCAGTGATTGCGCCACAACTGGCCGATATCAATTTACACTTTAACCTTTTTTTACCTGACATGACTAAAAACACAGACCCTGCCTTTGCCGGCATAGCCGCCCTGAAAATAAAGCAGGCCGAGCAACTGGAGCAATTTGAGCAATGGGCTACTGCCCGCACCTGGAACCGCTTCCATAACACACACTACGATTGGTGGATGTTTCCCGTGGAAAAGCCCAGCAGCCACGGTTATACCTGGACCGTAATGAAGGAGGAAGTGCAGCAGCTGAAGCAGGACCCTGAGTACATAGAAAATTACCTGCGCGGCGTAGAGCTGCTGATGCTGGCCTGGGGCTGGAACCTGCAGGCAGAAGAGCTGATCAATAACACTGATCCTTCGCAAACCTGGCATAACTGGCCTATCAGGCTGCACAAATGCGCCAGTTCTCTGCTCCTGTTTGGCTTTCATAAAGAATTTAACTCTGTAAAGAAATACGCGCAGCACCTGATTAAGAAGGGCGAGGATTTTAACTACAACGGCCGCGACCTCAGCGAACTCTTTACAGCTTAGTATTGCCCGAATAAAGAATGAATGGCAGTTAAACCTGCGGCCGCATCTGCCGTTCATTCTTTCAGGAGTAAACATAACTCAGAAGCATACCACCTACCATGAGCAACCATACCAGCCATATTGCCCTACGGGTACATGGCAAAGTGCAGGGCGTGTTTTTCAGGGCCAGCACCAGAGACAAGGCCCGGGAGCTGAGCCTGACGGGCTTTGTGCAGAACGAACCCGACGGCACCGTGTATATAGAGGCCCAGGGAACCCCGGAAGCCCTGAAGCAGCTGGAGCAATGGGCACACAAGGGCCCCAGCCGGGCTCGGGTAGACCAGGTGGAAGTACAGCAATTGCCGCAACTGGCAAATTTTAAGAAGTTCGATGAGAGACGGTAGAAAAAACATCCTGCACCACACTGAACCCACCCAACATATACCTCAGCAGCAATAGCAGCATCAAAAGCAGCAGTTCGTTCGGAGGGGCCTTTTAATTCAAATAATTGGTACATTAGAAAAATCTGAGAACCTGAAAAGGAGGAAATAGGTGGAATACCTCGAGATGCGGCTCATATTCTTTTAATAATTGATACCCAGCAGTTACTACTTCTGAAGCCAGAACAGGTGCAGCTGAATTAAAGCAGCCTTTTGCTTTCAACTCCCGTTACAAAGATATTTAAGTATACAACTGGCGTATGAAATGGTCCCTAAACTTAGGCAGAATAGCGGGCATCAAAATTCTGGTGCACTGGACGTTCCTCATCCTGATCGGCTGGATTGTTTTTTCGGAGATGCGGCGTGGCAGCGATATGGCCACCACCTTGCTCTCAGTGGCCTTTGTGCTCACTATATTTGCCTGTGTGGTGCTGCATGAGCTGGGGCATTCGCTTACCGCCCAACGGTTCGGCATCGACACCAAAATGATCACGCTGCTGCCCATCGGTGGGGTAGCCAGCCTGGAGCGAATGCCCAAAAAGCCGAAACAGGAACTGCTGATAGCCATTGCCGGGCCAGCCGTAAACGTGGTCATCGCCCTGATCCTGTACCTGGTGCTGCCCCCCTTGCGCGAGCTGCCTTCCGAAGACTTTTTAACCCCCATCTCTCCTGCCAACTTCCTGTACCTGCTGCTGTTCGTAAACCTGATGCTGGTTTTCTTCAACGCTATTCCGGCCTTCCCGATGGATGGCGGGCGGGTGCTGCGGGCGCTGCTGGCCTTTAAGCTTGGCCGGGTGCGCGCTACCCAGATAGCGGCTAACCTGGGCCAACTACTGGCCATGTTCTTTATGTTTATCGGTTTCTTTTACAACCCCTTCCTGATCCTGATCGGCATTTTTGTGTTTTTTGGCGCGCACTCCGAAAACATTATGGTGCAGCACCTCGACTTTTTGAGAGGCCATCGCGTACGCGAAGGCATGATGACCAATTTTGTAGCGCTCTCGCCCGCCGATACCGTACGCGATGCGCTGGGCAAGCTGCTGCAGGGCTCCGAACATGAGTTTGTGGTGGAGCAGCAGGGGCAGGTAATCGGCACACTTACCAGGGCGCAGCTTATAGAGGCCGTCAAAAACGATCAGATGCAGAAGCCTGTAGCAAACATTATGACCACCGAGGTCCGAACATTCGATGTGCACGATAAGCTGTCGGAGGCCTATGCGGAGCTTCAGAAAACAAAGGTGCCCCTCTACCCTGTGCTCGAAAACGGTCAGTTGGCCGGCGTTATCAACCTGGATAATATTACGGAATTCATCATGATAAAATCGGCCCTTGCCCAGCATTAGGCAGAGCTGCTTTTAGACGAAAATTATAGATGCGGGGTAATAGTTTTTTTGTCTGAACCTTGATGAAAGCATCTTCCTGGTTAACCTGGTTATTTTAATGATTCGCGTGTATATCTTATGAAGGGAAGTGACTATTCTGGTACATGTTGGTTCCATACTTCTGTTACAGGCGGGCAAACTCCACCCATACACTAATGCACGGGCGGCAGGCGTTATTGTCTACAGCACATGCTTGCTATTTTACTCGATCCTGAAGCAGACAAAAGAGATTCGTAAGCAACCATAAACCACAGGAAACAGATGCGCTACCCGGCAACATGAATTCGTCAGGCGTCTAAAACTTTTAAATCGCTCAACAGTTATTTTATAATTTAAGCTAAATTGCAATTTATCCATGCAGCCATTCTTTCCCGTAAAAAGCAGACCATAGCTTTAAGCGCAGATTTATATGCCAGGTTTACAAACTAAAACCAGGCATAATCGCTTGCTGATGTAGCTGTGAGGCGGTTTGTATCATCTCAAAAAATACATAAGTATTGTATCTATGACCAATCTTTACTTTTTTAACCTTTCCTCTAAAAGAAATAGCCTCACGTGTATTTTTCTGGTTTTACTTCTCATCTCCTTCAACAGTGAAGCCAACGACGGACACCACCTGGTGCCACTGCCCCTGGCCGACCGCATTAAAGGAGCAAGCACCATTGTGGAAGGCGAAATTGTATCGCAGCAGTCGTTCTGGGACACAGAAAAGCACAATATCTATACCTCCAATATTATAAAGGTATACAAAGTATTTAAAGGCGATGTGCAGGAAGAGCAGATAGAGCTCATAACCGAAGGAGGCCAGGTTGGCTTGAAAATACATGTTTTTTCGGCGGCCCTTAAACTCCGGCGCGGGCAGCAGGGCCTGTTTTTCCTGACAGGCGAGCAGCAGCTCCGGAACACGCCCGGCACGAAGCGCCTTACGGCCAGGGCTTTTGGCAGCCAGCAGGGCTTTGTGCAGTACAACCTGGAGCAAGGCACGGCTAAAGATGTTTTCTACCGCTACAACTCGGCTCAGGAGCTCTACAAAACCATTACCACCACTACCGGCACCAACTTCCGGGTCCTGACCGACAATATAAAGCTACGTGTGTCAGGGGAGCCACAGCAGTTGAGAGAGCAGCAGACACTGCTCCTGCCTGTTATCACGAACTTCACACCTACCGAAGCCAGCGCCGGAACAGGCGCTATCCTGACCATAAACGGCAGAGACTTTGGCAGCAGCCGCGGCACCGGCTTTGTAGAGTTCCGCAATGCCGACGATGGCGGCGATACCTGGATCAAGCCGCTTCCCCGCGATTACATTTCCTGGTCGAACACACAGATCCGGGTGCAGATACCCTCTTACGGGCAAGATGGCGGCACCGCCGGCACAGGCCAGATCAGAGTAACCGCCTCCGATGGCAGCTCTTCTATCAGCCCGGGCACCCTTACTATTCCCTTTGTACACTCTAACCTGGCTTTTGATAATGGCACCCGCTCTTTCCGCCCCATACTGTCTGACATAAACGGGCTTGGTGGCTATACCATCCGCTTCGGGCCGGGCATGCAGAGCCGGGCAAATGCGCAGGAAGGTTTCCGGCGGGCCATGAACAACTGGATATGCAATACCCGGGTAAACTGGCGAATCGGCTCCAACACCCCGATAGCTGCCGCTGCCGACGACGATGTGATTATGATCAACTTTGTGCCCAGCTCCCAGGTGGGGCAAAATGTGCTGGCCAGCACCGTGAGTCGCTACGAAGGCTGCCGCAGCGGAAACGATACTCTGCTTTGGATAAACGAGTTCGATATGCAGATAAACAGTGCCATAAACTGGCAGTTCGGCCCCGGCGGCCCCGGTAGAGGCCAGTATGACTTTGAAACGGTAATGCTGCACGAATTAGGGCATGCCCACCAACTGGGGCACGTGATTCTGCGCAACGCCGTGATGCACCATGCCGTGGAATCGCAGGCGCTGTACCGCGACCTTGGCCGTGCCGACATTACCGGAGCCAACTTTGTGATGGCAGCCAGCCTGGTGGCTAATGTCTGCCAGGAGCCGCCCATGGTAGCTAAAATTGATGCAGACTGCAACCTGGCTTCGGAGATAGACTCCCTCAATGTTTATTTTAATACCACAACTACCGTAGAAGTGGCTTGGCGTACAAGTACAGAGAACAATGTAACCTCCTTTGTAGTGCAACGCAGTCAGGATGGTATTACCTGGACAGAAATAGGCACTGTGCCTGCTACCGGCTTCCCTCCCTATTCCTTTATTGATCCAGATCCACTGCCTAAAGAGAGTTTCTACAGGCTCAGAGTAGTTTATAAAGATAACACATCTAAGTTCACCGCCAGAGAGCGAGTTGTGAATCCACTAGATGAACTGGCGCTGTTTGCCTACCCGAACCCGGTTGGTCCTGAAAATGAGGTACTCAGCCTGCAATTTCTGGTGGAGGAGGAGGCCAGCATCCAGTTTAAGCTATACGACCACACCGGAAAGCTTCATAAGGATTTTACGGCTGAGTTTTCGAGTGTAAATGCTCCCGTGGAGCTAAGTATGCATAACCTGGCTGCAGGCCTATATATTTTAAAATGGACACATGGCGACAGGAGCGGCGAGTTGAAGGTAGTAAAACTGTAAGCAAGGTCTTTGCCGCACAAATTAAAAAGGCCAGCTTCTCAGCTGGCCTTCTCGTTTGTTTTCTGGTCATGTCCAAGGGCAAGAGACAGATTTCTGTCTGTTACCGTTAGGATGCGGCGCGTATTAAGTTTGTAGCTTGGAAAGGGTCCGGTTTATGTTATCAAAGGTGCTTAACCTGCGGCTGATAAAAAAGGCATATTTATGCCAAAAAGTAACACCACTATTAAGGTTAAAACAAGTACCCCGACAGGAAAATAGTTTGAAAATAAGCCATATTCAAACATCTAGCCAAAACAAATACCCCTAAAAGTAACATAAAAAACACGAGGCAAATTAAAAAACTATGCATACAGTGACGGGCACTATAGGCAAGCACAGACCAATAGCAGTAAAACATGTCGCATAGAAGCCGGAGCAGCAGAGCCTCCGGAGGTCCGTTTTGATTAGAATAATTGGTTTAATATGCTGATTTTTTATGTGCTAATGAGTTAATGTGCTGATTATTGGTTTGGAAATTTGAAGATGAATTACCAGTTCCTTTGTAGGAGGGAACAAGTTCTCACTCTTATAATGGTCTCCTGTCCTGCGTCTTGTGTCCCTTTAAAGAGCTGAAGCCTCTTCGGAGACCTGTTTGTTTTAAACCAGAGAATTTGGAATGAACTTGTAACTTTGCCTCTGATCAATATCTGTAAGCCTTATACTATGCCACACAGCAGCACTACCTGGGAAAGACTAATCTCGAAAAAGCGATATGAGTCGGTCTCAGATTCGGAGAAATATGGGACGGACGAATCGGTACGCGGGGAGTTCCAGCGCGACTACGACCGCATTGTATTCTCTTCTGCCTTCCGGCGGCTGCAGAACAAGACCCAGGTAATGCCCATGCCCGAGAGCGACTTTGTGCACACCCGCCTTACCCACAGCCTCGAGGCATCGGTAGTTGGCCGCTCACTGGGGCGCATCGTGGGTAAAAGCATACTGGAGCGCCACCCGCAACTGGCCCAGGACAAGCACATCCAGGAAGCTGACTTCGGCGACATTGTAGCGGCAGCCTGCCTGGCCCACGATATCGGCAACCCGCCCTTCGGCCACTCCGGCGAAGACGCTATCTCGGCCTACTTCCTGAGCGAGGCAGCGCAACCGTTTCTGGAGAACCTGTCGGATGCCGAAAAAGAAGACCTGCACCGCTACGAGGGCAATGCCGCCGGTTTCAGGGTGCTTACCTACACCTACCCGGCCCACTGCAACATGCCCGGCGGCCTGAGCCTGACCTATACCACCCTCGCCACCTTTACCAAATACCCGAAAGAATCGCTACCCGCCAGGCCGGGCACCAAAAATACCAGCGAAAAGAAGTACGGCTTTTTCCAGACAGAGCGCAAGTGGTTCAGCACCATCGCCACCGAGCTGGGGCTGCTACCAAAGGGAGGCGAGCAGGAGGTCATTTTTCACCGGCACCCCCTGGCCTTTCTGGTTGAGGCGGCCGACGACATCTGCTACCGCATTATCGACTTTGAAGACGGCCTGAAACTGGGGCTGGTGCCGCAGGAGCAGGGCATGGAGCTGCTCCGCCAGATCCTGAACGATGCTCCCGACCGCGTTTCGCGCCTCTCTTTTTACGACTGGCGCGAAGAGATCGGCTTTTTGCGGGCCCGCATCATCGGCAAACTCATAAACGAGACGGCCGCCATTTTTCTGCAGCACGAGCAGGAGATACTGGCCGGCACTTACGACAAACCGCTCATAAACGAACTGGAGTGCAAACCGGTACTCGACAAAATCAGCAAACTTTCGATAGACCTGATCTACAACAATAAACCGGTGCTGGAGATAGAAGCAGCTGGTTTCGAGGTGCTGGGCGGGCTGCTGGACGCCTGCATGAAGGCTGTTTTCAGGCCGGAGTCGAAGCACCATCGCAAACTGGCCGCCCTCATACCAACCCATTACCTGCAACTGCCCGAAACAGCCACCGACTATGAGCGCATCATCCACCTCACCGACTACGTCACCAGCCTCACCGACCAGGCCGCCCTGGGATTGTACCGGAAGATAAAAGGCATTGAACTGCCCAGGATGTATTAGGGAACATCAGCCTCGTTACAAATTATTTGAATGAAAATGGGCCTCCGGAGGCTCTGCTGCTGCTCTTGTTTGTCTGAACCTTGATGGAAAGGATTTTCCTGATGTACCTGATTTCACATTATTTGAATGAAAAAGCCCCTCCAGAGCTAATCATACAGGGAAAAAATAAAAAGTGCCTATAGATGAAATGCAGCAGGTATTTACTCTTTGCTCAAATTACAGAAAAGTACCTTTACAATGTCCGTTAGCGGTTTCAAAATTTTCACAATAAGATTAACTCCGGACACTATCTCTTCTGCTGCTGCGGGGCCAACAGGGTTTTGGCATCACAGGAACCAGCGCTGCCGTACATGCAAAAGCCCCTAACTGCTATCCTATGAAAATACTGACTGCTGCCCAAACAAGAGAAGCTGACAAGGTTACCATAGCCAAAGAAGGTATTGCATCTGTGGAGCTGATGGAACGGGCTGCCAGGGCCTTTACCTGCTGGTTCGAGAATAAATTTCCGCCTGATCAGTTGGTTTACATCTTCTGTGGGCCGGGGAACAACGGAGGCGATGGGCTGGCTGTGGCCCGGCTGTTGCACCAGCGGGGGTATGCGGCGCAGGTATTCGTAGTGAGCGAGACAGCCAGAACTTCGGCAGATTTTAAGGCAAACCTGGAGGCGCTGCCGGGAGAAGTAAAGCCTGGCCAGGTAAAAAATGAGGCTGCTATCCCCGCTCTTCCTGCTGATGCCCTTATTATCGATGCCCTGTTCGGAACCGGCCTGAACCGCCCCGCAGAAGGCTTGTTTGCCACCGTATTGGCACACTTAAACCAGAGCAAGGCCCGCATTGTCTCCATCGACATGCCCTCCGGCCTCTACTCCGATAGCCAGACACCAGAAGCAGGTGCAGTGGTGCGGGCTGCTTACACGGTCAGTTTTGAGCTACCAAAGCTGGCTTTCCTGCTGCCGCAGCACGAGGAGTTTGTGGGCGAATGGCATGTGGTACCTATTGGCTTAAACGCTGCGCATATAGCCGATACCCCTTCTCCTTACCAGCTTACCTGCCAGCCAGCGGCAAAACGCCTGCTGAAGCCGCGCAACAAGTTCTCGCACAAAGGCACTTTTGGGCATGCCCTGCTGCTGTGCGGCAGCTACGGTAAAATGGGTGCCGCCGTGCTGGCGGCACAAGCCTGCCTGCGCAGCGGTGTGGGGCTGCTCACGGTGCGGGCACCTGCTGCGGGCTACACTGTGCTGCAAACCGCCGTGCCCGAAGCCATGACTTTAGCCGACACACATAAAAAACACCTGTCATCGTTGCCAGATGCTACTGCCGCTTATCATGTTATCGGGGTTGGCCCTGGTATAGGGCAGGAGAAAGTGACCCGATCTATGATGGGGCAGTTGCTGGCTACGGCCGTTCAACCACTCGTGTTAGATGCCGATGCCATCAACCTGGTGGCAGGGAGCGATAAATTAAAAGGCATGTTGCCAGAGAACCGCGTCATCTTTACACCCCACCCAAAGGAGTTTGAGCGGCTTGCCGGCAAAACAGCGAACAACTACGAACGACTGGAGCGGCTAAAGGAGTTCTGCCAGCAATACAGCTGCTATGTGGTGCTGAAAGGAAGCCATACGGCCGTGGGCACACCAGAAGGCAACATCTATTTTAACTCCACCGGCAACCCGGGCATGGCCACCGGCGGCACCGGCGATGTGCTGACAGGCATTATTACGGCGCTGGTGGCGCAGCAGTACAGCCTACAGGATGCCTGCGTGCTGGGGGTATTTGTGCATGGCCTGGCCGGCGACCTGGCAAAGGCAGAGGTAGGAGAGATTTCGATGACAGCCTCAGACCTGATCCGATTCCTGCCCAAGGCCTTTCTGAAGCTGCTTCAGGCATAGAGCGTAGCCAGGTACACGAGGCCGGCATGCAGCAGCATAGCGCCATCGGCCAGCAGGGCGTAATACACTCGTGGCTTATGCTCCGATGAATAAAGAACGACCAGGGCAGCCAGGGCAGCCGCCGCAAGCAGCGCTACTTCTAAAGGGGCATTCTCCATCACCGCCCCGACAACACCATTCAGCAGCAGCAGCCCGAGCGACAGAAGCTTCGTGTTCCTGACCCCAATAAAGCCCGGTACTGTAAGCGTCCTGGTCTTCTGGTCGTAGAGGTAATCGCGTATGTCGAAGAGCAGCGCCAGGGCCAGAATAAACATAAACCGCCTCAGAAACAGCAAGAGCACCTCCTGCTCCCACACAACGGCACCGGCATGCATGATCGGAAAATAAACCGTGACAGCCGCCCAGACATAAGCTATCAGGAAGACTTTCAGCAGCGGCACGCTCCGGAGAGGCCTCACTTTTTTTGATTTGTAGATAATGGGCACGGTATAGCCGATAGAGATGAGCGCCAGGTGCAGGATAAACCACAGGTTGATTTGCAAGCCGTAGTTCCAATAAATTAGAACTGCTCCAGCCAGGCTGGCTATTCCGGTGAGGGCCAGTTCCGACCGGTACCTTTGCACCCACGATAGCGGAACCGTCTGTCTGTATTTCCGGCTTCGGCGGAGCACGCTCTGCACGCTGCTCAGGTTGTAGGTAAACAAGGTTGCCAGAAATACGAAAGTGGCAAGCGGCAGCGAAACAGCAAGGCCTGCCAGCAGAAATGTTTCTACCGTCAGGAAAAAGGCACAGCAGGAAATAAACAAGCTGCTATTCAGCAAAAGATACAGCGTTTGCACAGGCACGGCAAAGAGTCCGCCCTCCGAAAGGCGGTTGCTGTTCCTGAAGCTAATGCTCTCGTCTTTGTTCATTAGGGATTCTTTTTCTCCGATCGTATCTGAAATAGATTCTCAACCGCAAGAGCGGTTATGCCAGACATGGTTCAGTTCAGGATATAAACGGCGTCTCAACTTCCTGGAATTCTCCATGGCAGAAAAAGCTACTCAAATCCCACGACTAAGTCAAGGAGGAATTAGGGATGGTTTTTAATCCGATTTCCGGTAGGTTATGACGCAGTATATATACGGTAAAATCGGGAATAAAAAAGCCTGACGCAAGTTGTTTACGTCAGGCAATTGGAGGCATGCAAAACGTTATGCGATGCTTGTTTTCTCTTTTGCAGTTCTGAAAGTGGCATCGTAGAGACTGATGCTTTCTTTGATAATGCCATAAGCATGCTCACGGCCCAGGAATTGCTCCACAATTACTTCCTTGTTTTCCAGCTTCTTATAGTCCTCGAAGAAACGGCGCAGTTCCAGAAGGGTGTGGGGCGGCAGCTCAGAAATATCGTTGATATGGCGCACCGACATGTCGTTGTTGGCAACAGCTATAATCTTGTCGTCTTCCTCGTTGTTGTCGATCATCTGCATGACACCAATCACTTTGGCGTCTATGAGGCACATAGGCTGCACATCTATAGAACAGATCACCAGAATATCGAGTGGGTCTTTATCGTCGCAGTAGGTTTGTGGAATAAATCCGTAATTGGCAGGATAATGAACAGAGGAGAATAGCACTCTGTCCAGTTTTAGCATACCGCTGTCTTTATCCAACTCATATTTTGCCTTCGAACCTTTCGGTATCTCTATAATTGCGCTTACTACTTCCGGAGCTTCATCTCCGAAGCGCACATCATGCCATGAATTAAATTTTGCCATTTCTAAATTAAATAAATTGATTCTCTTTTTTTCTGGTCCGCCTCACCGTAAGGCAGCTCATTACTTCATTAACTCCTGCAAAGGCCTTCCTACTGTACCGTTTGGCTCTTGTATATACAACCAGGAGGCAATGGTTGGCGCTATATCAGACACCAATACTTCTGCAGAACTCTCACCGGGCTTTACCTGCCAGCCATACCAGACCAGCGGCACATGTGTATCATAATTTGAATAGGAACCGTGTGTAGTGCCTCGGGGAGTTTTGGAGGATCCTCCTTCAAACCATCCCGGGCGCAGCACAATCAGCACATCGCCGGAGCGCTCTGCATTATAGCCGTTAGCCATCCTGTTCACGAGCCCCTCGCCCCAGCCACTGCGCTGTATGCTCTCTGCTGCCATGGCTCTTGAAACGGCATTAAACCGTGTCACATAATCGGCCACTTTATCCTGCACCTCCAGTTTATTCAGCTTTTTAGCTTCTATCAGCTTGTGATTCAGGTAAAGTTGTTGGTTTGTATAACTTTCTACCCATTTTCCTCCGCCATATGTTCTGTTCAGGAAAGCTTCTGTAGAGTCTCTGATGATGCCTGCGTTAGCCACACCTGCCGGCACCTTCTTATCTATCATAAAACCCGGCACATGGGCTGCCCCATGGTCGGCTGTCAGAAAAACGAGTATGTTGTCTTTGCCAATTTGCTGCTCCAGAACCTGCAGCATCTCTTCTATCTCCCTGTCTAACCGCAGGTACACATCCTGCACCTCTATGGAATTTGGGCCAAAGGTATGCCCTGCATAATCAGGAGTAGAGAAGCTTACTGCTAAAAAGTCAGTATGGTTGCCTTTTCCCAGATTTTCAGCGGCCAGAGCCGCCAGTGCGAAATCTTTTGTAAGGGTATTGCCTGCTGGTATTCCCCGGATAAGCTCATAATCCTTTTTGCGCAGTGCCGGAATATTATGCGGAAAAACAGGCCTTTCCTCTCCTGCCAGGGTACCTTCCCAAGGCACATCATCGGCAGTGCTTTGGGTATATTGCTCTATGGGGAGGAGGGTGTCCCAGACCTGGCTCAGAAGTTTATCCGGGTGCTTCTGGTTGTTAAAATGCTGCACCCACCCTGGCAGTTCCTCGGCATAGAAAGTGCTGGTGATCCAGTTGCCGGAAGGAGAGTCGAACCAGTAGGCGCCATTGCCCAGGTGCCCTGCCGGAATTATGGAACCACGGTCTTTCAACGAAATGCCTATTACTTTAGAACCCATGTTTGTAGCCAGCCGCAATTCGTCTGTTATAGTGGTTGTCAGCATGTTTCGCGGAGACATCAGCCCCGCATCAGAAGTGCTTCCAACCGTTTTCACGGTCTTATCTTCTACGCAATAAACTGTTTTGCCTGTTCTTCGGTCGTACCACGCGTTCCCGGCAATGCCGTTGATAGTGGGTACGCTTCCTGTATAAATGGAGGCATGCCCCGGTGCGGTATAGGTCGGCACATAACTGTACTGAGCATATTTGAAATTGAATCCCTCACTCACCAACTTTTTGAAGCCGCCTGCACCATACTGATCCCAATAACGGAACAGGAAATCGTACCGCATCTGGTCTACCACTAAGCCTACAACCAGCTTTGGCCTGGGCAGTGGTTCGGTTGCAGAAAGAACCTGGTTACTATCCTGAGTTCCTGTTTTAGAACTTGTACAGGCGTTGAGCAACAGCAGGGCCAAAACCGACACTCTTAAGAAGACGTTGATTTTATTTTTTTTGTAATTCATGTTTTGTATAGGGAGTTTGCTACAAATGTAGCCAGCCCATTCGCAAACTGAAATTAACCTTTTGCAGAAGTAAATAATTTAACAATTTCATAATTTATTGCTCTTCATGCAAGCATATAGAACAAAAAACGCCCATCTGTAGGATGGGCGTTCCTTTTGAGGCTGTTATTATCTTTATTCTGCTGCCAAGGCTTCTGCACCACCCACAATCTCCAGGATCTCTTTGGTGATGGCCGCCTGACGGGTTCTGTTGTAGGTAAGCTTGAGCTCCTTCAGCAATTCGCCGGCGTTTTCAGTGGCCTTGTCCATCGCTGTCATTCGGGCGCCATGTTCCGATGCGTTAGACTCCAGCACCGCTTTGTACACCTGAATTTTGAGTGATTTAGGAATCAGCTCTACTATAATCTCTTCTTTTGATGGCTCAAACGTGTAGTCAACAGCCATGGCAGAAGCGGCATTCACATCGGCCGGTTTCTCTTCTATTGGCAGAAACTGCTCCGTACGAACTATCTGGGTGGCAACGTTTTTGAACTCATTGTACACCAACACCACCTCATCAAACTCTTTGTTTACAAATCCGTCCATAGCGCGTTCTGCTGCGGCACGCACTGTATCGAAGGAGAGGTTGGAGAATAGCGTGTTGTAATCGCCAATGGTTTTGAATCCTTTTTTTACGAAAGCTTCATGACCTTTTTTCCCGATGCCCAGGAATGTTACCTGACCAGCTGCATACTGGCTCTTGTATTTCCCGTTTATCAGCGTAGTGGCTGCTTTAATAATATTAGAGTTAAAGGCACCAGCCAGACCACGGTCGGAGGTAACGGCAATAATCAGCACACGATTTATCTCGCGCTTCTCTGAATAGACATTTGTTACGGAACCTTCGTCGGTAATGGCAGACAAATTTGCCAGGATTCCGCTCAGGCGCTGTGCATAGGGGCGCATGCGCATGATGTTGTCCTGGGCACGTCGCAGTTTCGCAGCGGCCACCATTTTCATGGCTTTCGTGATCTGCTGTGTAGAAGATACTGACGTAATTCGGGCTCTAACCTCTTTTAAACTTGCCATATATTCGCTGTTATGAGTAAAAGGAGGGGCTAATTCTCGTTAACCCCTTCCTCTCACATAACTTATTTACTTATTTATACCTGGATGAAAGCTCTTTTGCTACCTGCTTCAGAACACCAGTGGTTTCGTCGTCAAGTTTACCTGCTAAAAGGGCATTAAGAGTTCCCTGGTGCTGGGCACGCATGGTACGCAGGAAATCTCTCTCAAAGGTTCTTACTTCAGATACCGGCACATTGTCCAGCAGACCGTTAGTGGCACAGTAAATGATCGCAACTTGCTCTTCTACCGATACCGGAGAGAATTGTGGCTGCTTCAGGATCTCCAGGTTACGGCGACCACGCTCAATGGTAAGCTTAGTGGCAGCATCCAGGTCAGAACCGAACTTGGCAAACGCTTCCAGTTCACGGAACTGCGCCTGATCCAGCTTAAGTGTACCAGCCACTTTTTTCATGGACTTGATCTGGGCAGACCCACCTACACGCGACACCGAGATACCAACGTTAATGGCAGGACGAATACCAGAGTTAAACAAGTTTGTTTCCAGGAATATCTGACCATCGGTAATAGAGATTACGTTGGTAGGGATATAGGCAGAAACGTCACCAGCCTGTGTTTCGATAATTGGAAGTGCCGTTAAAGAACCACCACCTTTTACCAGGTGTCTGATAGAATCAGGAAGGTCGTTCATGTTGCGGGCGATCTCGTCAGAGGCGTTTACCTTGGCAGCACGCTCCAATAAGCGGGAGTGCAGGTAGAATACGTCACCAGGATAAGCTTCGCGGCCTGGAGGTCTTCTTAACAGCAGCGACACCTCACGGTATGCCACGGCCTGCTTGGAAAGGTCATCGTACACAACCAGTGCCGGACGACCCGTGTCACGGAAGAACTCGCCGATAGCAGCACCTGTAAACGGCGCGAAGAACTGCATTGGAGCAGGATCAGAGGCCGAAGCAGCTACCACCACGGTATATTCCATAGCACCCCCAAGTTCCAGCGCTTTCACGATCTGGGCTACAGTAGATGCTTTCTGCCCAATGGCAACATATATACAGAATACAGGCTGTCCTTTCTCGAAGAACTCACGCTGATTCAGGATAGTATCGATCGCAACAGCTGTTTTACCAGTCTGGCGGTCACCGATGATCAACTCACGCTGGCCACGGCCGATCGGAATCATAGAGTCGATCGCCTTGATACCAGTCTGCATTGGCTCACTAACCGGCTGACGGAAGATTACCCCAGGTGCCTTACGCTCCAATGGCATTTCGTACAGGTCGCCTGTAACAGGGCCTTTGCCATCTATGGGAAGACCAAGTGTATTAACCACTCTGCCAATTATTCCGTCTCCTACACGTACCGATGCAATGCGGTTTGTTCTTTTTACAGTGGAACCTTCTCTGATCTCACTGTAGTCGCCCAGCATTACGGCACCTACATTGTCTTCCTCTAAGTTCAGAACGAGAGCCTGAAGTCCGTTTTCGAACTCAATAAGCTCACCGGACTGCGCTTTCGAAAGGCCATAGATACGAGCGACACCGTCACCCACCTGCAGCACTGTACCAACTTCTTCCAGTTCTGCCTCAGAACGGAAGTTTGATAGCTGCTCTCTTAGTATGGCTGATACTTCGTCAGGTCTTACTTCTGCCATGATTATAATTTGTTGATATAGGGGTTGTCTTTAAAATTATTTCTCAGCTTGTTGAGGCTATGCCTTACGGAGCTGTCGTATTGTTTATCGCCAACGCGCAGCACGAAGCCGCCGATCAGCGATGAGTCAACTTTTTCTATAAGTTGAATGGACTTTCCTGTCTGTACCGTTAGCTGCATAATGATCTGTTCGCGCAGCGCAGGGGTAAGTTTTGTGGCACTGGTAACAGTGGCAGGCTGGATCTCCTTCAGGATGTTGTACTGGTTTTCGAATTCAACCGCCACAGCTTCCAGAATCGGCTCCCGCCTTTTACGGGTAATGATCTCGAAAAACGACAGTGTCAGCGGGTTTACTTTTTTCCCGAAAACAGAGTTGAGAATAACCAGCTTCTTGTCTGATTGTATAATCGGATTCTGAAGCAGCAATTTGAAATCCCTGTTTTGAGACAACACCTGAGAAAACAGTTGCAGATCGGCTTGCACCTGCTCCAGCACATTTTTTTCAGCAGCTAATTCGATCAGCGACTTGGCGTACCTGGAAGCAACTCTAATATCTGACATATTGTATCTTATCAGCAACAGCGGGTAAACCACCGTTCTTTTACAAAAATTTAGTTAAGCGTTACTTCTTGGATATACTGCTGCGCCAGTACCTGCTGCGCCTTCGGATCGCTTAGTTCTTTTCTAAGAATTTGCTCGGCAATTTCCAGGGAAATGGTTGCTGCCATGTTCTTGAGTTCGGTAAAGGCAGCGCGCTTCTCGTTCTCAATGGCTTCGCGGGCCTGCGCTATCATGCGGGCACCTTCTTCGTTTGCTTTCTGCTTAGCCGTCTCTACCAGGTTGTTGCCAGCCTCCGAAGCTTCCTTCAGAATCTTGTCGCGCTCCAGGCGTGCTTCTGCCAGCAATTTCTCGTTTTCGGCTTTCAGGCCCTGAATTTCGAGCTTCGCTTTTTCAGCAGCGCTCAGTGCGCTCTCAATAGATGCCTCGCGGTCGCGGAGGGCACCCATAATTGGCTTCCAGGCAAATTTAGAAAGCAGGAACAGTACAATAAGAAATGTTATCGTCTGCCAGAAAATTAGTCCTATACCAGGGGTTACTAATTCCATTGTTTATTTATTTGAAAGATTGTTTCTTTTAAAATGGCTGCCGGTATTAGCTGCCGGCTGCGTTTAACTATACTTTCTACTACAGGTTTGATCTCATCGTCCGGACCATGCGTCCGGACGTGAGATCAACAAAAGCTTGCTTAGCCTTTGAAGGAGATTAGCAGACAAACTACCACACCGAATAGTGCAACACCTTCGATTAGGGCAGCAGCGATAATCATGGCTGTCTGGATTTTGCCACCAGCCTCAGGCTGACGTGCGATAGATTCCATGGCAGAGCCACCGATTCTACCAATACCCAAACCTGCGCCTAGAGCTACTAGACCAGCGCCGATACCGGCACCCATAATCGCGAAACCAGCACCCTCAGATAGAGCTTGAAGCAGAATTGCTAATAACATAATTGTAGTTATATATAGTTAAAAAAATAAAAATTCAGATTAATGGTGGCCGTCACCGTGCCCCAGGTCGCCAACGTGGTCGTGCTCCTCTACCGCGCCGCCGAAGTACATGGCAGAGAGCAGCGTGAAGATATAGGCCTGCAACAGCGCCACCAGCAACTCCAGGAAGAACATGAAGATGGCAAATGCCACACTTATGGGAGCAACCGCAATGTGCTGAAAAATAAAGATCAGACTAAAAAGAGATAGCACGATGATGTGGCCGGCCGTGATGTTGGCAAAAAGACGAATCATCAGGGAGAATGGCTTGGTGATGATACCGATCAACTCTACCGGAATCATGATCGGGGAAAGCCAAACCGGTACGCCAGGCGTGGCAAAAATATGCTTCCAGTAGCCTTTGTTGCCGCTAAACACTGTAATAAGCAGGGTAATGGTAGCCAGCACCAGTGTAACTGCAATATTACCGGTCAGGTTGGTTCCGCCCGGCATCAAGCCCAGCAGGTTGTTGAACCAGATAAAGAAAAACACGGTGAGCAGGTACGGCATGTAGCGCTCGTACTTCGGCCCGATGTTGCCCTTGGCTATCTCATCGCGCACAAAAATAATGATTGGCTCAAAAAAGGACTGAATACCTGTAGGTGCTTTGCCCTGGTTGCTCTTGTAACGACCGGCTATGGTGAAGAAAATTATCAGCAGCAGCGCCACACTAAGAAAGAGCGAAGCAACGTTTTTGGTGATAGAGAAGTCTAGCAGGCCAGACTGATCGGCCAGTGGCTGGCCAGCGGCATCTACTCTGGAAATGTGCCCGTGATCCACTTTGTAGCCGTTGTAAGGTACAAGCTCGTGGTTGTCGTTGTAGAAGTTCCGTGATGAGAAAACATTCAGGCTGCCATTGTCCAGCAGGATCACCGGCAGGTAGAGGGTTGCACCATCGGCAAAATGCCAGTTGTAGTCATCGGCAATGTGATGCATGATCATATCACCGGGCTTAAACTCCCCGCCTTCCACTGGTGCTTCAGCAGCAGCTGAAATAGTTAAGAAGGAAAACAATAGAACGAATAACCTCTTCATTAAGAATATTTTAGAAGCAAAATGTAGTGAAGCGAACCAGCTTTTGGCATCACTTTTTCAAATGCGGCCGCAAGTTAGCTAACAAACTGTAAATTTCAAACCCGGTAAACAGGAAATATAATATAAAGAAATTCAAGACAAATTGCAGTTGCCGATCGCCTACAACATAGACATAAGCAAATATTACAGCCACGCACAGCAGCAGCCTGAAACCCATGGCGCTAAAGTAGTATACCTGGAAATTGTCGGCATCCTGCTTTACCCCAATGTTGGTGATGTAGAACGCAAAACCCGTTACAAACACAAAAAAGGCGAGCATGTACCAGATATAAGCATGCACCAGCTGGTGGCCGGTAGCCAGTTGCAGATAAGCTAGAAGAGGAATAAGTACAGCTGTGAGTATAGCCAGATTCCTGTAAAAACGCATGCTGTTATTTTTTACTGATAGAAATAATAGTAAGCACCATAGAGCCGATGACGCCGGCAAGAAGAAATCCTATTGTGAACCATGGATTTTCTGTGGCAAAATATTCGTCGAGCTTGATGCCTGCAAATGCTGCCACCAGGAGTGTCCCGATCATCTGAAAGGCCATGCCGGAGTATTTCATGTAAGGTTTTACACTGTCTTCCCGTGGCGGCTTTTCTTCCTTATGTTCAGGGGCTTCTCCCATAACCATTTATTAGTCTGCAAACTTACTTCTTTTTAAGATCAAATCGGCACCTTTGCCCGAATACCGCAAATATTTACCAATAAATCTGACATTTATCACTGTATTCTGCCTCTGGCTGGACTGAAACTCCTGGCAAAAGCGCTGAAATCGAATTTTTCTAATTAAAATCGCCCTCCGGAGCCTCTGCACCTATGGCTGCTGAGAACGACACAAGACGTCAGACCCCGGACCTTCTCCAAAAGTTAAGAGGTATGAATTAGGAGTTGTCCTTGCTTTCACTCGCTCATTCAAAATTAACACGTTAGCACATCAGCGCATTGACCAGCCAGATTATTTGAATGAAAATGGCCCTCCGGAGGCGTTTCTCGTGCCGCCGCCGCTCCTGCTTTTAAGGGAGAACCCGCAGCAGTATTTTAAAATAGTTGCCCGGCACTTTGCTGCGGTTTTGCATGAAACCAATCCGGTTTTCCATTGGTTCAAAGTCTGAGCAGGTTAATTGCCAATAACAGGGGGGCAATTGCTCAGGAACTGATATTATTCAGCATATTGTTGTATTTTTGTGACACGTATGCCTGATACTTATATGCGGTGCGTCAGGGCGGGTCGTTGCTGTTAGCAGCCATCATACTTAACAGGTACCATGCATCGTTGTTTTGGAACAAATAGAACGCAACAGCTAACTGATATCCTCCTTTTTTTATATTTTGAACAAGCTATCTTTATATATACTGTTTGTTGTGGCCGGCCTTGCACTTGCAGCCTGCTCCGTGGAGCGCAATAACCCCATCAGCAAAGCCTACCACAACACCTCTGCCCGCTACAACGGCTATTTCCTGGCGAAGGAGAAGCTGCGCCTGTTGGAGGAAATCCTGCAGGAGCAGATGGCCTACGATTACAACCTGGCACTGCCCATTTACCCATCCATCGACTCTGCCACGGCCAAGGCCTTTGCCGCCGACCTGGAAGACATCGTCAAAAAAGCCTCGTTCCCGATACAATATCATAAGAACAGCAAATGGATCGACGACTGCTATGTACTCATCGGAAAGGTACGTTACTACCAGCTCAACTTTGCCGATGCCGCCCGGACCTTTAAGTATGTAAACTCTATCAGTAAAGACAACAGCACCCGCCACGAAGCTCATATCTGGCTGATGCGCTCTTTTATGATGATGGAGGAGATGGAGAACGCCCAAGCCGTGTCTGATTACCTGCGCAAGGAGCGCCTGAACCGCGAAAATGCACGTGAGCTGTACCTTGCCCGCGCTCACTACAACCGCCTGCTCGGCGATACGGCTGCCGTCATCGAAAATCTTACGCTGTCGTTGCGCAACTTTAAGAAGAAAGACGACCTGGCGCGGGCGCGCTTCTCGCTGGCCATGCTGCTGCAGGCCACGGAGCAGGACAAGGAGGCGTACCAGCAGTACAGCAAGATCCTGCGCCGTAACCCGCCCTACGACCTCGGGTTCTTTAGCCGGCTCTATATGGGGCAGGTGGCAGAGGTAGGAAACTCCAACGATATAGAGCGTATTGCCGGCTACTACCGCAAAATGCTGAAGGACGGTAAAAACACCGAGTACCGCGACAAGATATTCTATGAGATGGCGCAATTTGAGCTTCGCCAGAACAACCACGGGAAAGCACTGGAGCACCTGAACACTTCCCTGAGAACACCAGGCACTATACCAAACCAGAAAGCTTACTCCTACCTGCTGGCAGGCGCTATTTACTTCGACCTGAACAAATATAACCCTGCCCAGGCCTATTACGACAGTGCGGTGCAGGTGCTCCCGCAGCAGGCAGCCAACTACGAGGCCGTTTCGGAGAGAAGAAACATCCTGACGGAGTTTACCTTTAATTACAATACCATACAGACCCAGGACAGCCTGCAGCGCATCGGGCGCCTGCCGGAGGCCGAGCGTGTGGCATTTGTAACGCAGCTGGTGCAAGCGGAGGAGGAAAGGCGTCAGCAGGAAATGGCCCGGCTTCAGGAGCAGGCGCAATTCGCCGAACGCCAGGCATCCTCTATTAATCAGAATCAGAATAATGCCACGGGTATTGGCACTGCTACAAACACAGGCGGAGTCTGGTACTTCGATAACCCCACGGCTATGGCATCGGCCAGGTCGGAATTTAATCGCCGCTGGGGCGACAGACCTTTGCAGGACAACTGGCGTCTGAGGCTCAGAGGAGAGAGTTCAGCGCAGGAGCAGGTGGCCCAACAGCAGCAAACAACTGAAGAACCCACTGCCGCCGCCGAGAGCCCAGAAGACCGCATAGCTTCGCAGGTGCAAACTTATCTGCAGAATGTGCCGGTTACGGCTGCTGCCCTGCAGGAATCTGACAAGCAGGTGGAGGAGTCGATGTTCAACCTGGCCAACATTTATGCGCAAAAGCTGCAGGACCACGCAAAAGCGGCCGAAACCTATGAGCAGTTGCTGCAGCGTTTCCCTAAAACAGAGCATGCCGCCGAATCTTACTACAGCCTGTACCTGCTTTACAGCAAAACGGACGATGAGCGGAAAACAGCTTATTATAATAAAATAAAGCAGCAGTTCCCCAACTCCACATTCGCCCAGTTAGTAGACGACCCGGACTTTATGTCGAAAAATGCGGCAGACAATATTTTAGCGCACCAACTATACGATACAGCATTTAAATACTACGAGCAACAAGACTACCAGAACGCAGCCGACCAGCTGGCCCAACTTAGCAGGCAGTACCCGCTAAACGATATCAAGGATAAAGTGGCTTACCTGGGGGTGCTGATCACCGCCCGCACCGACAAGCCGGAGGTGCTGCAGGAGCAGCTGTACGGGTTCATAGCCGATTACCCCAGCAGCCCGCTCAAGGCAAAAGCGGACCAGCTTTTGCTTGTCTATAACGAGCTGGCACAGAAGAACCAGCTGCGGCAGGAAGCACCATCGGCAGCAGCAGCTGCTGTACAGGAGCAACAGCCACCCCGCAGCCTTACCCCTGAAGAGAGAATAAACGCCGAAATGGCCCTGGCTACAGCCTCTGCCGCCCAAATATCTCCTCAGCCCATACAGCAGCCACAAGCTGCCGAAACAGAAAGTACAGCAAGTACTACTGAAAACACGGCAAACCCGGTTGTGCCTGCACCGGCTACTGCAGCTCAGGCTCCTGCAGAGGCAGTTCAGCCCGACACCGTGCAGCAACCAGCAGCAACTCCTGCAGCCACCAATCCGGGCACTGAACCACAGGTGCCTGCGCCTGCTGCAGCGGCAGAGCCAGTAGAGGCTACTGCCCCTGAACCTGCCATAGACCCGCTGGAGTATGTAATGGAGCAGGATACAGCCTATTACTTCGTATTAGTCTACCCTGCCGATGCTCCGGCCTTTAAAGACATAGACTTGCGGTACGACAAGTATAACAACACATATTATAAAAAACAGAACCTCGAAGCAACTGTAGCAGCGTTTACCGAAGGGCAGGCCATGCTTACGTTAAGCTCTTTTGATGACTATAAGGAGGCACAGTCTTTTAATATAAAGCAAAAGGCGCCGCAAGCCCCTGTAGGCAGAATACGGGGTGTAAGTTTTACTACCTTTGTGATTTCTGCGGCTAATTATCAGAGACTTTTAGAGAAGAAAGACCTGGAGGCCTATCTGACCTTCCTCGAAAATAACAACTAATACACATGGCTACCCGTCAAAAAAAGATTCAGGCATCAAAAAAGAATTCCTCTCCTAAAGTAGCTACGGCTCTCTGGATACTCTTTATCGGAGGTTTCGTCACTTTCATTCTCTACGTGTATGCTGTCAGCATCAATTTTCTGAATTTGTTCGGAGAGTTGCCAAACCTGCGTTCGCTGGAGAACCCGAAAAGCGAAATTGCTTCTGAGCTGTATTCAGCCGACAATGAGTTGCTGGGGAAATATTTCCGTGAAAACCGTTCGCCTGTTGTTTATGAGGAGCTGCCCGAAAACCTGATACAAGCACTTATCGCCACAGAAGATGTCCGGTTTGAGGATCACTCCGGCATCGATGCCGAGGCTACAGCCAGGGTAGTGGCCTCTGTGCTCCTCGGGCAGTCGAAAGGAGGGGGTAGTACGCTTACACAACAGGTGGCCAAGAACTTGTTCAGTACCCGCAGCGAAGAACTTAACAATGGCCTCCTGAACAACACCAAAGGCCTGAGAATGCTGATCCTGAAAACGAAAGAGTGGATCATGGCCATTAAGCTGGAGCGTTCTTATACCAAGAAGGAAATTCTGCTGATGTACCTGAACACCGTAGACTTTGGCAGCAATGCCTTTGGTATTAAAGTGGCGGCTAAGACATTCTTCAACAAAAAGCCCCAGGATCTGCAGGTGCATGAGTCGGCGGTACTGGTGGGTCTGCTGAAAGCGCCAACCTTCTACAGCCCTAAAATGAACCCTGAGAACTCCAAGCACCGCCGCAATGTGGTGCTGTCGCAGATGGTGAAGTATGGCTACCTGCCAGCAGCGGAATATGACAAGATAAAAAATGAAGCCATCGTGCTGGACTACCGGGTAGAGAACCAGAACCAGGGGCTCGCGCCCTATTTCCGGACCGAGGCCAGCAAGTTCCTGCTCAGCTGGTGCCGCGAAAGCGGCTACAACCTGTACGAAGATGGCCTGAAGATCTACACCACGATCGACTCCCGTATGCAGCGCTATGCCGAGCAGGCGGTGGCAGAACACATGAAAGACCGCCAGAAAGCTTTTTTTGAGCACTGGAAAGGCCGTAACCCGTGGGTAGACCGCAACAATCAGGAAATAAAAGGGTATGTAGAAGCCGCTATAAAACGCACCGACCGCTACCGCAGGTTAAATGCACGCTTCGACGGCAATGCTGACTCAATTAACTACTACTTGAACAAGAAAATCCCGATGACTATTTTTACCTGGGATGGGGAGAAGGAGGTTAACATGAGTCCTATCGATTCGCTTAAGTATTACAAGCACTTTCTGCAGGTTGGTTTTATGGCGATGGAGCCCCAAACCGGCCACATAAAGGCCTGGGTGGGTGGCATCAACTACAAGCACTTTAAATACGACCACGTGAAACAAGGGGCACGACAACCTGGGTCTACGTTTAAACCCTTTCTGTATACCGCCGCAATTGAGCATGGCTACTATCCTTGTTACGAAACCATAGACACGAAAGTATGTATTCCGTTGGATGATGGTACCATGTGGTGCCCCAGCAATGCCGACAATAAATACTCTGGCAATAAGTATACGCTACGCAATGCCCTGGCCCAGTCAGTTAACTCCATCTCGGCATTTCTGGTAAATAAGCTGGGTCCTGAAACACTGGCCTCTACTGCCAGGCGCATGGGCATTTCTACTCCCATGGATGCCACCCCTTCTCTGGCCCTTGGTGTTAGTGATGTTACGCTTTACGATATGGTGGGCGCTTACGGCACCTTCGCGAATGCCGGCACTTGGACCCGGCCCAATTATATAACCCGGATAGAAGATAAGCATGGCAACGTACTTTATGAGCCTGTTCCTGACAAAGTAGATGCCTTGAGCGAGGAGACTGCTTACCTGATGGTACACATGCTGCAGGCGTCTACCGAGAATGGCAGAGGCACTGCCTGGGGCCTTCGGTCTCGGCACGGACTTAAAAATGAGATCGCTGCCAAAACCGGTACTACCCAAAACCAGTCCGATGCCTGGTTTATGGGCTTTACGCCCGATCTGGTGGGCGGCGTTTGGGTTGGTGGCGACGACCGCTCTATTCACTTCCGCACCATAAGAGAGGGGCAGGGTGCCAAGCTGGCTATGCCAGTGTATGGCGCGTTTATGCAAAAAGTGTATGCCGACAAGAGCCTCGATGTTTCTAAAGAGCCCTTTGCCAAACCTTCTGCGCCACTATCGGTAGAATTAGATTGTTCTAAATACAACAGCGGCTACCAGATAGACTCTACCCGGCAGGATGAGTTCCTGCAGTTCCCTGCTGATGTAGACCTGGGGGATGTTATCTAACTTTAATTGCAAGAATGGCTGCGAACGAGAAGCTGAAAGAGAAGATTGCGCACCTGCCTCATAAACCGGGCATTTATAAGTTCTTCGATGAAACCGGAATAATTTATGTAGGCAAAGCGATTGACATCAGGAAACGCGTGAACTCCTATTTCAACCGCTCGGCCCAGCATAATAAAAAAACGCTGAAGCTGGTCTCCAGGATACAGGATATTGAATTCACCATTGTTGATACCGAAACAGACGCTTTCCTGCTGGAGAACAACCTGATCAAGCAATATCAGCCCAAATACAACATACTGCTCAAAGATGGCAAGACGTACCCTTACATCTGTATTGTAAACGAGCGATTCCCGAGGGTCATGTACACCCGCAACAAGATCAGCGATGGCTCCCGGTACTTTGGCCCTTATCCTAGCGTAACCACCATGCATGTCGTGCTGGACCTCATCCGGACGCTGTACCCGCTGCGCACCTGCACCTATAACCTGTCGCCGGAGAATGTGGCAGCCGGCAAGTTTAAGGTGTGCCTGGAGTACCATATCGGCAACTGCAAAGGCCCTTGCGAGAACCTGGTAGACGAAACAACTTACAATCAGAACATCGCCCAGATCAAAAGCATATTATCTGGCAACTTATCCGTAGCCAAAAATTACTTTAAGGAGAAAATGTCTGCAGCGGCAGAGGAGTTTCAGTTTGAGCTGGCCCACCAGTACAAGCAAAAGCTGGACATGCTCGACGATTTCCAGGCTAAATCGACGGTGGTGAGCAACACCCTTACCAACATCGATGTTTTTACGATAACCTCTAACGAGAAATGCGCTTTTATAAATTACCTGAAGGTGATGAACGGCTCGATCATTCTGACGCAGTCGCTGGAACTGGAGAAGAAGCTTGACGAGCCGGACGAGGAAATCCTGGCCTACGTGATTGTACAGCTGCGCCACGAGTACGAAAGCACCTCCCGTGAGGTGATCACGAACCTGGAGATCAGGCTGCCGCTCGACAATATTTCCGTTACCTACCCGCAAATCGGTGATAAGCGCAAGCTCCTGAACCTGTCGTTAAAGAATGCCTTGTACCTGCGCAAGGAGCACGAGGGGCGGCAGGAAAAGAACAAGGATCTGAGTGAGCAGCGAGAAGTAAGGGTGCTGGAGACTCTGAAAAAAGACCTGCGCCTCACAGAATTGCCACGCCACATCGAGTGTTTCGACAACTCCAACTTCCAGGGCGACAACCCGGTGGCGTCTATGGTGTGTTTTAAAAACGGCAAGCCTTCCAAAAAGGATTACCGCCATTACAATATTAAGACCGTGGTAGGGCCTGATGATTTTGCCTCTATGTACGAAGTGGTGACACGCCGCTACAAGAGGCTCCTGGAAGAAAACCAGCCACTGCCGCAGCTCATTATCATAGATGGCGGAAAAGGGCAGCTCAGCATGGCTGTAAAGGCGCTGAAGGACCTGAACCTATGGGGCCAGATTGCTATTATAGGCATTGCCAAGCGGCTGGAAGAAATTTTTTATCCGGGTGACAGCCTGCCCCTGTACATCGATAAAAAATCGGAATCGCTGATGCTTATCCAGCGACTACGAAACGAGGCACACCGGTTTGCTATTACCTTCCACAGGAGCAAGCGCGATGCCGGAACCCTACAGACCGAGCTGACCACTGTTAAAGGCATCGGTCCTGCTACGGCAGAAGCTCTCCTGACCAAGTTTAAATCTGTGAAGAAGCTGAAGCAACTAACGCAGGAAGAGCTTGTGCAGGAGGTGGGTGAGCGGAAAGCTGCCATCTTATTTGCGCATCTTCACGCCGCTTCGTAGGCCTGTTGCTCTTTTTCTAAGCATTTTCAAATTTTACCCCAAACAGCAGCAGGAGCCGCAGCGCTTCCGGAGGGGCATTTTCATTAGAATAATTCTGAGATCTGGCTTTAGAGCTTAAAGAAGAGACTGGGTGTTGCAGATGGAGCAATGGCTTGTGAAGCATTAATCGTGAAAGCCGCATTTCCTGTTTAGCATTTAGCAGGTTAATTCTCCTTCATATCATAAAACAGCACCAAAGGCTTTGCGGTGTGCACGGTTTCTGCGAGTGTCTCAGGGCTTCTTTTATGCTGAGTTGGCAGGAGCTGACTACCCGGCAAGGTTTGAACCAATCCCGATTATTAGAATGAAATTGCCCCTCCGGAAGCGCTGCTGCTCCTGCTGCTACAAAATTCAGGAAATTATTTGAATGAAAAATGGCCTTCAAAGTAATTTCTATTTGTTGCCACTGCCGCACCTTTTCCTTTTAGAAGGTTAAGGTTCCAGGAATGAAGACCACAGATTAGCACAAAAAAAGGAGACCGTCTGGGTCTCCTTTTTTTGTGCTAATTGATATACTTACTAGTAGCTCCAGAGGCTGTACTCATATTCTATAAGTGCTTCTGCGGCTTCTTGTGCTGCTAACAGGCTTTTCTGGCCAGGTCCGTAAATATCACCTAAACCCTGGTTGCCTGGGTTGGATATTTTAGTGATGTAGGAACTGAACAACCATAACTCGAACGCTTCCGCCAGGTTTTTGTGCTGAGCTTCGTTGCGTGGGTTGTACCAGATTGCTGCTTCCGGGTTATTTTTGAACAGACGGGCCAGATCGCTCATCTTAAAGCTTGCCACATGCTCTTCAAATCCTTTGGCACTTAGTGTAGAGGGCACCTTTATGCTGATAGACTGAATATCATGGTACATTCTGGAGCGCTTTTTATCGAAGATCAGATCTTCTTTCAGTTCCAGCAGGTACAGATCCTTCGGAAAATACTCCATGCTTACAGGAGCAACAGGCTCTGCATTGTTAGAAACAACCGCTCCCCATGGGTCATCATCAGGTTGCGTCTTGAAGATTTCATCTTCTGGCGTCATCTCCTGCGAACCGCTTGGCGTCATGCGCTGCACAAACTCCTCCTGGGTAATAGGCGTAGCCAGTGTGTCGGACCGGTAGGCTATAAGCTCTCCGCTTTTTACAGCATCGATTATGATCTTCGTGATTTGCCTGTTCTCCGAGAACATCGGTTTGTTCTGCTTCTCACGTAAATCTATCTTCCGCCACACCGTCTTCTTAAATAAGATATCATGGTCAGGTATGGGTCTTACCGACGGGCTGCTATCTACTGTAGAAGGCACTTGTTGCGCCATCGCTTCTACCGAGAGCAGGGCACCTACCATCAGGCTAAATACTTTAATCATTCTCATAACCTAGCTTGTTTAGGTTTTAGTTTAATGGTATTGTAAAGAGGGTCTCGCTAACTTTTGCCGGCTGTGGGCTGTTCTGGTAGTTCAGACGTTTTACGTCCAACACTTCCACTACCACTCTATCGCCTTTCTGAGCTTTAGCTGCAAAGTTAGTCAGGTTCGCTGTAGGGCCATTCACAGTGGTCTGGTCTATCGGTTGGTTACCTCTTACTAAATACGCTTTCCACTGAAATACCCTGAAATTAGAATCTTTTGGCAATAACTGCCTGAAGCCTTCATCCGCTACGGCACGTATCTCTACCTGACGCAAGGCGCTGGAAGCCACACCTCTTCTAACATCTATCGGGTTACCATTTACTAACGTCACCAGTTCTGGTTTTGGTATCGGACGAACTTTAAATGTCTCAGACCCGATGGCATTTCCGCCGCTGCTTACGTTAAGTCTAACTTCTGCTGCACTTGGCACAATGGTTACCCTTCCTTTTTGTGCTCCTTTAATGGCAGTGCCACCTGTAGCGCTAAAGCTTGGATCGTAGATGGCTCCCAAAGCAGGCACCTGCACGTTCAGTTCGTTGGCACACTGGTAGTAAAGCGCCTGCACAGAGGCAGACTGAATTTGAATTACAGGTTTCGCAACCACGTACTCTTCTTCTACATTCAACGTTTCCGACTCTCCACCTTTATCTATGATAACCTGGCCTTTCCAGGTTTGCTTGGAGTTACCATCCGCATCGTAATTAGAAGCAGCAGCCGTAAATTCTATGATACCTTTTCCATCAACTACATTTACAGGTTTTCCCTGGAAAGTCATTCTTGGTGTAATGGCATCAGAAGAAGCGGCAATAAACATTTCGGCTTTGTATTTTGTACCGGCAGCTACTGTTTTAGACTCAGCGCGGGCCATGGCAAAAATTTTCTCAAACTTGATAATGTCTGCTCCTACCTTCTGGGCTAATGTAGATAAAGCGTCGGCCTCATACTTCAGCACTTCCGATTCTTTCTGAGAAAGCACAGCCAGGGCTGCTACCATAGGTGTTTCCTCGAAGTTCAGCTGCGCGAAGTCTTTGTTGCGCTGCGCTCTGTCTCTGCTGGCAACCGGGTCCTCAGATCCGCTCATGGCCAGGTTCGGCATATTTTCGTTATACTGCCGCATAAATTTGGCGTACTCATCCAGGCGGTTTTTCAATTCATAAGCGGCACCGTTCTTCTTGCCTCCGATCATGGTGATGTTTACCACTTCGTTGGATTCAGGATTTACGTAGTGTCCTTCTTCGTTTTCTCCGCCTGTTTTTGCAACCAGTTCAGTTCTTAAACCGCGTATGTAGGTAATCAGGTCTGAGGTCTTCTCACGTATTTGTTTTGCGTCCTGAAGTACCCGCTGGTCGTTTGCTCTGTTGCCGCCATCGGCAACAGCTTTTGTTATATTAGATACTACGCCGGCATTATCCTGTATTGTTTTATCGTTCAGTTCCTTTAAACTATTGTCGAGGAATTCAAACTTTAACAGGATAGCCGAGCTCACGTTAAGGGCGAGAAGTGCGGTCAGTACAAGGTACATCATACCGATCATCTTCTGCCGTGGCGTCTCTTTTCCTCCAGCCATTTTTTATACTGTTACTTTTAAAAAGTTTATGAAATGATTGTCAGAGGAATTAGCCTTTCATGGCTGTCAGCATGTTACCATACACTGTGTTAAGTGAATGTAAGTTCTGCGTTAATCGGGCTACTTCCTGTTTGAATTGCTCTGTGTCTTTGCTGGCGTCTGTCAGGTTTTCCATGGCGATGCTCAGGTTGCCGTAGAACTTGTTCATGGCCTTCAGGTGGTTGTTGGCATCCTGCAGTTCCATTTCATACACAGCGTTCAGGGCTCCAAGGTTTCTGGTCATGCTCTGTACCTGCTTGTGGTACTCCTGCGCGTCTTTAGTAGAACCAGCCATCTGAGAGATAGCGTTGGCGGTAGCCGTGTAAGCTTCGTTGATTTTGGTCAGAGAGTCTGCTGCAGCTTTTACTTTTACAGTATAATCCTGTGTAGCGGCAGTTGCCTGCGACATGTCGGCCATCTGGCCAGTTACGGTAGTCAGTTTGTTGAAACCGGCACCCAATCTGTTTATGGTTTCCGGCGTAATATCAGCATCGCGGAACATATCGTCCAGCTTTTTAGTAGCAGAAGGACCTCCGGCAACAGCAGCAGTTGCTGGCACCAGGCCATCGCCTACATAATCTTCCGCTAGTTGCGGATAAACCCTTGCCCAATCTGGCTCATGGCCTTGTGGCTGAAAGGCACTCAATGCAAAAATTACTGCTTCTGTGCTAAGACCAACAATTAGCATCAAATCCGCCCCTGCCCAGTGCTGTATTTTAAATAATGCACCAACGATTACGACAGCCGCACCAAGACCATAAATTTTTGGCATTAACACGTCGTATAAAAAACTGCGACCTTTAGCTTTACTCATTTTAATTGTTAATTTTTTTGTGAATGATTAGGGTTGTGTTTGTTTTTTTAGCTCTTCGAAAGCTATAGGTTAATTACTATTTTTTTGATGAATTTTATCTAAGCTCATTGCCGGAAGATCTTCCGATGTAAATCATAGCATTTCTGAAGCCGATATAAGACCTGGAAGAATCCTGAAACTCGAAGTTGCGGGTACCGGTTTCCAGGAAGTAGGCAATATCTTTCCAGGAGCCACCTCTCACTACTTTGCGAGGTTCGTTGTCGTCTTTGTAAACTGGGTTCAAATCCCATACTACCGGAACAGTAGCATCGTAGTAGGCATCTTCGCACCATTCAGATACGTTGCCGGCCATGTCGTAAAGGCCAAAGTCGTTCGGGAAGAACTGAGCCACCGGGGCTGTGTAGGTAAAGCCGTCGCTGTAGTAATCGCCGCGGCCGGGTTTGAAGTTAGCCAGTAAGCATCCTTTGGCGTTGCGCAGGTAAGGTCCGCCCCATGGATACACGGCCATGTCTCTGCCACCTCTGGCTGCATATTCCCATTCTGCTTCGGAGGGCAGTCGGAAAGAAGGAAGAGGGGCAAGGCCTTTTTCTGTATTTGCCTGGTTTTTAAGTTTAGTGCGCCACTCGCTAAAGTATTTGGCAGCAAACCAGTCTACACCCACCACTGGGTAATCATCAAAAGCCGGGTGAGAGAAATAATATTCCATCAGTGGGTCGCCCATATGGTAGGTAAAATCGCGCACCCACACGGTTGTGTCCGGGTAAAGCTGTGTCATCACGAACTCCTCCCCCAATACATCCAGCGAGTCTTCCATCATGACATTTATAAACTGACGATACTCATTATTGGTAATCTCAGTCTCATCCATATAAAAGCCGCCGATAGTAACCTGCTTGTTCAGGTTAGCCATAGACGCAGCTATATCCTGGTCTGCCTGCCCCATGTGGAATGTGCCGCCAGGGCAGGGTACCATACCATAAGGCACCTCCTGTGGGTTATACTCCGGGCGGTCCTCTGCTCCGACAAGGTCACCTTGGGGTCCTCTTCTCATTCCGCAGCTTGCCAGCAATATCACCGCCAAAGCAAAGGAAGACAGCTTTATTAGTTTGTTCATGATAATTTTAAAAAGGTAAATTTTTGAGTATTAGTTCCTGCACACTTTTTCTGAAGTAGCAAATATATATTATTTGAAAATAATAAAAAACAATTACAGACTTTACTGAAAGTATTATTTTTCAACGACAGTTAGAAAAAATTAGTATTAATTACAAGAAAATTTTTGGTGCATTTTTTCAAGAGTAATCCAGGCCAGCATAGTCCAAAATAATACTTTTTAAAGCATAAACTATTGAACCATTAGGGCTTTTTGCCTGCAACAAAAACGGTTCCAGAAAATTTGCCACAATGTTTCTCTACATCACTGCCTATTCCTCTTCCAGTTTATTTTGCAAATATCTTCTTTCATGCTTTGTCATTAAATACCTTCTTTCAGGTATTTTTCGGCGTCCCGCATAAGGCCTCCTCTCATACCAGCCCGGTATTCCTGCTCCAGGAGCTTTTTAATGATGTTTAACCGAATGTGTTATCTGGTAAAATTATATCTGGGAGTGCGAACAGGTGGCCTCACCCTCGGAGCTGGCTCAGGCAAGCGGTAGGAAAGCATTATTTCATGTGATGTTGGCGCTTTGGCCGATCGGTTTATGGTTATAAAGTCAAATGCATACCCTACTCTTAAGGCGTTGTTTGGCAGTACAGAAATACCAACCAGCGCACCCAATGCCTCCTGATGTCTGAAGTTCAGGCCCGCCCAATACTTTTCATCATATGTGAGCCTGGCACCTACATCGTAAGAAAACGTTTCGGTGTCGTGCTTCAGCAAGGCGGTAGGGGTAAGGGTCAACATATTAGTTACAGGCAGGTGGTACCCCGCCGTTATATACATATGGTTTTCTCCCAGCACTTTACCGGTGCCTGTATGGGTAGAGTCTGCAAACTCGAACTGTGCCCGCAGCAGGTTCGTAACACCACCCCCCGCATAAAAAGTTTCAGACTCGTACCATAACCCTGCCCCAATATCATACTTGGTATCGCTGCTGTTATATGGTATGCTCGGATCTCCCGGATCTATGGCCCTGTAGTTTCCTTTCTTTATGTTATTGATGTTCCCCTGCACCCCTATCCCCAGCTTTCCGCCGCCTACGTTCAGATGGAACGAGTAAGACAGGGCAGCATTTGTTACGCTCATGTTTGCGACCCTGTCCCGGACAAGTTGCAAGCCTACACCACCCTTCAGAAAAGACACCGGTGTATGCGCTGTCAGCAACAAAGTCTGGGGAGCCCCGCCATCATCAAAACTCCCGCTGTAACCCAGCCACTGGTATCTGTAAAGCGACATAATCTCCGGCCTGTTGGTGATGCCTGCATAAGCGGGGCTTATATACATCCCGTTAAAGCCGTAATGGCCAAATTGTGGTTGTTGCTGGGCCCAGGCGTATGTCTGACAGAAGAGCATCAACAGGAGCAGGGGTAGAAGCTTTCTCATAGTTTATTTTAAGAGGCGTAGAAATACTGAGACAACAACGTAAGCCATTGTTCAAATATAGCTATTAATGTGAAAACGCAAAAGCATGCAGCTTTTGTCTTGCCGCACACATTTGCGTTTTAATTAGTATGGAGAAATAAACTAAAAGTTACACTAGTCTACTTATTTTTTGTGCCCAGCTTCTGGTTTTGAATATAAACTTCTATAGCACCGGTCATAGAGGGTGCATTCGGCATAGGTGCCTCAATATCCAGTTCTAAGTTCGCATCGCGTACAGCCTTGGCTGTTGTAGGTCCAAACGCCGCAATACGGGTATTATTTTGCTTAAAATCAGGAAAATTTGCAAATAAAGAGGTAATACCCGATGGGCTGAAAAAGGCAATGCAGTCGTAGGTCACATCGTCGAGGTCTGAGAGGTCTGCAGCAACTGTTTTGTAAATAACAGCCTCCGTATGCTTGATCTTGCTGGATTCCAGAAACTCAGGGATATCGTCTTTCCGGATATTGGAGCAAGGGAATAAAAACGTTTCTCCCTTATGCTTTTTTATTACTTCAAACAGGTCTTTGGCTGTTTTCTCGCCCACAAACAACTTACGCTTACGCAGCACAATGTATTTCTGCAGGTAATAGGCCGTCTGGTCAGAAATACAGAAATACTTCATGTCGGCGGGCATTTCTATTTTACTCTCCTGGCAGATCCTGAAAAAATGGTCTACGGCATTGCGGCTGGTAAAGATGATAGCAGTATGCGCCAGAATATCAACCTTATCCTTGCGAAAATCTTTGTATGGCACCGGTTCTACTTCAATAAAAGCCCGGAAGTCTACTTTGATGCCATATTTTTCCGCAATAGACAGGTAAGGGGAGTTGTCTGTTGTGGGCTGCGGTTGTGTTACAAGAATACTTTTAATCGGAATGCTATGCCTATCTGGGTTTATACCCGCCTTTTCATTGCTGTCAGCCATATAATGAGCTTATTTAAATGTTGACCTGCTGCCGGTTGGCTACATGCATTTTACTCTAGTAATTAAAAACTATAAGTTTTAGCATAATTGCCAGCGGAATCACTTCTGTGGCGCAAAGGTATGAAAATAAATGCAAATTAAGTACAGAGGCCTTTTTATTTACGGTAGTAAATATCCTTATACAAGTAAAAAGCAGTAATAAAGAAACAGTGAGATTGGATATAAATAGGACGGTTTTTGGCTCGGTTATATTGAAACTGAGGTAGACCAGCATGATAACAGGCAGAAACATACCCCAGAAAAGGATGGTTCTCAGAAACTCCCTGTACTGCAGTAGCACCAGCTGCTCCAGCCCAAAAATAAAGGCCATAATCCGCAGAAACAGGTACTTGATCAGCACGAACAGGAAAATTAAAGCAGAATAAAAAAGTATTTTGGTGGTTATATCAGCCTCCGATACAGGGAACAGCCTGTTGAACAGCACAAAATGCTGCACGTTGGTGTGGATGGCCGCTATAAGCAGCGCCAGCGACAACGAAAAGCCAAGCACAAACAGAATAACCGACCAGGTAACAGGCTTAGACAAGAAGCCCTGCTCTATGCTGGAGCGGCTGAAGCTGCCCAAAAAAATATCGTTAAAATCAGCAGGGAAGGTGGCTTTGAGAGCCCCATATAGCAGCGCAATGAGCAGCAGGAACAAAATAAACACATTCTGGTTCACATACTCCCGCACTACTACCGAGAAAGGCCGCTGCGCCGCCTGCTGGCTTTCCTGCTCCTTTACCTTGTTCCGGAAGGTGCGAATGTCGGGGTGCTGGTAAGGGTGCCACACAGTAAGTAGGTACCTGCCCTCTACAGGCTTTACCCGGCTCAGGTAGGCAGTCAGGTCCAGGGTATAGTTCAGGGCCGAGTCTGCCACAAAAATAAGCTGGTTGTTCAGGTAAAGGCACTGCTCCTTTTTGGCCTTAAAGCTAATCTCGAAAGGTTGGGCAGGCGTAATGGACACCCACTGGTGCACTGCGTTATAGTTAGTGTGCAGGTCGGCTATGTAGGGAGATAGCTGCGTGGCCCCCGGCTCGTAAATTAACCAGTTGCCATTTATTGTGTTTTTCTGATCCAGGGGTAGTACCTGCGCCTGCAGGGGCGTTGCAGCCCCTACTAGCAGAACCAGCCCTAAAAGATAACTGTACCAGCAGCGGTCAGGCTTTTGCTTTAGCAACACGCTGCGGACTTCGCGACTTATATACACCTAAAATAATACTTAACACCACAGAGAACGATAGGAGCATCAGCAACACCCCTACGTTACCCCAGGTGGAGAAGTTAAACGCAAACAATATAACCAGCACATTTATAAAAGCCAGTATGAGCACGGTACTGATCTGACTGAACCCCATGGCGAGCAGCCGGTGGTGCACATGATTCTTGTCGGGAGCAAACGGCGACTTCCCGTTCAGGATGCGGATGGTCGAAACGCGCAGGGTATCGAAGAGGGGCACAAACAGCACGCCCAGCGCCACAGAGGGAGAGGCTGGCACAGCCCGCATCTCGATGAACTGAATGGCCAGAATAGAAACAATAAAGCCACAGAGCAATGACCCTGTATCGCCCATAAAGATGGTGGCCTTATGGAAGTTGTACCTCAGGAACCCCAGGATGCCACCTATCAGGCAAAAGGCAACAGTGGCGTAGTTGCCATAGACAGGCCCTCCGTACAAAAAGAAATAAATGCCAAATGCCATGCTTATGATCAGCACCATGGTGCCGGCCAGGCCGTCAAGCCCGTCGATGAGGTTAATGGCATTCGTCACGCCCACTATCACCAGAAAGGTGAAGCCGTAGCTCATGCCTATCTGCAGCTCCCCTATACCAAAAATACCCTGGAAACTGGTAATGCGGATATCGGCCATAAACATGACAATACCGGTAGCCAGCAGCTGCACTGCAAATTTCTTAAGCGCAGAAAGGGTTATCAGATCATCTTTGAGGCCTATAAAGAACAGAATTATGCAGCTTGCCAACACTTGCTGCACTCCATTGTTAAGGTCTGTAAAAATAGTGAGCGCCGACATAAACCCGGCAAACACAGCCACGCCCCCTAACCTTGGCGTAAGGGTTTCGTGCACCGTACGCAGATTGGGCTGATCAAGGATATTCTTAAGGTGCGCCACTCTGATAATGGAGGGAACAGCAAAAATGGCAATAAGAAAGGCCCAGCTAGAGGTTAGGAAAAGGGGTAGTAGTTTCTGTTCCATAAGCTTGTTATGCAAAGTAAAGGTCGAGGCCTTTTCTTAAAGATAAAAATAAAGCAAAAGTCAGGGGCAGATTCACCAGCCGATAAGGACCAGCATCCACTTTTTTTATGTAAAAATAAAAAACATCTGAGTTGTCGGGTAACAACAGATAAAAGAATAAAGTTTACAAGCTTATGAATGGAGCACCCCCATCATTTGTAACATGCTTATTTCTATCAGGTTATCTTCAGTAATAGATTCTGGCACAAATATAAACTTCTTATCATAGATACTGCTATCTACATAATAACTTACCCAGTACTCATTGTTGAGATGGAACAAGCCCGGGTCAATCGGCTCAATCTGGACAAAGCTTTTGCCCTCTACACGCTCAAACATATGCCGCAGGGTAGAGGTTTTTATTTCGGCGCCATCTACAAAACCGTATCCTGTAGAGGCGATCAGCACATTGGTGAGGGCGTGTGTGTTGTTATTGATCAGATACACGTTCCAGGCGGGAGTTCCCAACTCATCAGCAGAGGTCGCTACCGCGATGGAGATACCTTCTACCAATCCAAAATCAATGTCCTTTTTCATTTGCTGCTAGTGTGATTCTGGCTTCAAACAAACTGGCAAGGTGGCCGAGCAGCTTCTCTTCTACTGCTGCCATCTCTACTTCGTGCCCCAGTTCTCTCTTCAGCGAGGTAACCTGTTTGTCTGAAATGCCGCAGGGCACAATATTGTTAAAATAGTTTAAGTCTGTATTTATGTTAAACGCAAAGCCGTGCATGGTAACCCAGCGGCTGCACTTCACGCCCATGGCACAGATTTTCCGGGGGTTGCGCTGCTCTTCGTGGTCGAGCCAGACACCGGTGAGGCCTGCTATGCGGCCCGCCTTAATCTGATAATCCTGCAAGGTAAGAATAATAGCCTCCTCTAAAAAGCGCAGGTACTTGTGGATGTCTGTAAAAAAATTGTCGAGGTCCAGGATCGGGTACCCGACCAGCTGCCCGGGGCCATGGTAGGTAATGTCGCCGCCGCGGTTTATTTTGTAGTAAGTGGCCTCTTTCGCCTTTAGGGCCTCCTCGTTAATAAGCAGGTGCGACTCATGGCCACTCTTGCCCAGCGTGTACACATGCGGGTGCGAACAAAACAGCAGGTAGTTGGGAGTGGGCACCTGCGCCTCGGGGGAGGCTGCGCGGTTCTGCGCCTTCAGGTTCAGCACGCTGCCGAAAAGCTTCTCCTGATATTCCCAGGCCTCCTTATAATCTATTAGGCCCAGCCGCTCAAAGCTAATTTCCTTGTTCTGTAACACGCTCCTTGTATGGTTGAGAAACTAACTGCTGGTAGCCCAGCAGATACTATGCTTTATTTAATTTTTTTTGCAATTTAACGGCACCCGGAAAGCAGAAATATCCGAATATTCTAATTTATGTGCGCCTTCTGCTGCTAAAAAGCACGTGGCAATTTATAATATTTTAATGGCATCTCAAACAAAACACATCATAACAGGCAGCTCCGGGGAGGAGAGTGCAGTAGCCTACCTGGCCGAAAAGGGCTACCAGATACGCTGCCGGAACTTCAGGCACAAACGGGCTGAGGTAGATATTATCGCCCAAAAAGATGATGTGCTTGTGTTTGTGGAAGTAAAAACCCGGACTTCTGACAGCTTTGGCTACCCCGAGGAGGCCGTAAGCCCCAAAAAGGAAGCCCTGCTGATTGCCGCCGCAGAAGAATACATTCACCAGACAGACTGGCAGCACGACATTCGGTTCGACATCATTTCTATTACCTTAAGCAAACCTCCCGTTATTTATCACATAGAAGATGCCTTTCATTAATGTGCTAATGCATTAATGTGCTAATGCATTAATGTGCTGATGTGCGAATTTTTCAATTTGAAGATTTGGAAATGAATTGCCAGAGCAAGCTTTAAAAACTCTTCACTCTTAACTTTCGGAGAAGGTCTTATGTCCTGCGTCTTCTGTCTTAAAAAAACCTACGGAGGGGCTTTTTGATTAGAATAATTCGTCTTAGCCAAAGACGGGGCTACCGCTGGGCAGAAGAGCGCTTGTCGAGCTTGCCTTTTTCGTATACCAGCGAGCCGTGCCGGTCGTACTCCTTTATCAGGACGGGTTCTGCCGGGGCATCGTAGGCGGTCTTAGGGTACTGATACTCGTAGTGGCGCCGGTTGCGGAAGTCGTAGTGCTTGATCCAGACGCCTACTTTGCGGCCTTTCTCGTACATGCCCGACCATTCTACCTGCCCATTCTCATAAAAGCGATAGTACATGCCCTGCACCTCGCCGTAGGCATACGGAATCACTTCCTTTATTTTTTTGGTGTCGCCGTAATAGGTCACAACCGCATCGCGCAGGAAGCCCTTTTCGTAATGCCGCTTGTCGAGGAGCACGTTGTCTTCGTTGTTGCGGTAGCGCTCCCAGCGCAGGTGCCTGGTGCCCACATAAAAATAGCCCTCTTCCACTACCTGGTCGCCGATCTTCTTCTTATAGGGCCCGTGCAGGATCTTGAATTTATCGGGGTCTACCTTGCCGCTGGTGCGATATATCTTGCGCTTTTTGGTATCGTAAAAATACTTTTCGGGGGCATAGGGATTTGGCTCTTCATACACAGGCAAAAAACTGAACGTTTCCAGCACCTGTCGGTTGCCGCTGCCACCAGACTTTATGAACCCGCGGCTTACCTTGTGGCCCATAAAATAGCGCTTGCTCTGCTTTTTCTTCTTTTTTTTCTTCGCTACCACATCCTGCTCATCTTCTTCAGGAAGCTTGTTCTCCAAAGATGGTTTGGCTGTATCGGCCAGAGCCACTGTTTTGTTTTTAGCATTTTCTTTCTGTAGGGCACGAGTCAGGTTATAATCGCTGTTATACTGCGCCGTGTTACAAGCACTCAGTCCTGCCGTCAGGCAAACAGCCAGGCTAACTAAAAAAGAAAGGTAAGAATGCCTCATTTTTAAACTTTTGAATGAGCGATGGCCGGAAAAGCGAGCTTCTCTTCCAATTAAGCCAATGGTTTACAAATCAACGTAAAGATGCACATAAATCATATATACATCAACGGCGCTTTTACAGCTGCTCTTTATAACTAAGCTGCTTTCAACATAGTTTCATGCCGTAAGGGCTAAAACACAAAAAGGCAGCACCTTGCGGCACTGCCTTTTTATGCGTTAATCATAATCCGGGGTCACTTCGGCAAACACTTTCTAGGTTGCCCCGGCTGCTCGTTTTCTCAAATGGAGTGCCTGCTCCGACCAGGCCGAAGCCCGAAACAGGTAAAATACGCGCTGGAGGGCCGATTTCATTAGAATAATTGCTCCGAAACCGGGTACCAGGTCTTTAGGCAACGTTACTCTTTATCAATCAGCTCCACGCTACGCTTCACAAAAGCCGTGAGGGCAGAACCGGAAAGCATGTTCTGCGAAAGCAGCGCCAGATCAAAGGCCTGACGGGCAATGCGCTCCTTGTTTTCTTCCTTGGCCTTCAGGATGCGCTGGTGCAGGCTGTGGTTGGCGTTTATGGTTACGTTGTAGGTGTCTGGCATGTCGCCCATAAACATCATACCGCCACCACCGGCACGGCTCATGTCCTTCATGCGGCGCATAAACTCAGGCATGGTGATAACGACAGGGGCATCGTCTGGCGACATGGCAGCCACTTCTACCTGCATGTGCTGGTTGTTGATGGCCTGCTCATACACTTTCTTGATTTCCTCTTTTTCGGTGTCGTTGAGCACGCTTTCCTTGCTTTCGTCCTTCTGAATCAGTTTGTCGATGGTTTCAGAATCTACGCGCTTCAGAGTCGTTTTCTCCAGCTTCTGCTCCAGCAGGCCTATAAAGTGGCTGTCTATCACGGTGTCCAGCTTAAGCACGTCGTAGCCGCGGTTCAGGGCAGCCTCTACGTAGGCGTGCTGCTTATCGGCATCGGTGGTGTACAGCAGCACCAGCTGCTCTGACTTATCGGTCTGGTTTGCCTGCGTCAGGGCTTTGTACTCTTCAAATGTGTGGTATTTGCCTTCGGTGTTCTGCAGGAGCACAAAGTCTTTGGCTTTGTCATAGAACTTGTCGTCGGAGAGCATGCCGTATTTAATAAATACGTTCACGTCGCTCCAGTTTTTCTCAAACGTCTCGCGGTCTTTCTTAAAGATGTCGTTGAGTTTATCGGCTACCTTTTTCGTGATGTAAGTGTTGATCTTCTTCACGCTAGAGTCGGCTTGCAGGAAGCTGCGGCTCACGTTGAGCGGAATGTCCGGCGAGTCGATGACGCCGTGCAGCAGCATCAGGAACTCCGGCACCACATCTTTTACCTCGTCGGTAATAAACACCTGGCGGGAGTACAGCTGAATTTTGTTACGCTGCAGCTCAAACTCGTTCTTGATTTTAGGGAAGTACAGGATACCGGTCAGGTTGAAAGGGTAATCCACGTTCAGGTGGATCCAGAAAAGTGGCGCCTCTGAGAAGGGGTAAAGCTCTTTGTAGAAGTTTTTGTAATCGTCGTCTGTCAGCTCCGATGGCTGCTTTGTCCAGATCGGGTTCGGGTTGTTGATCACTTCGCCTTCGAACTCCACCTCTACCGGCAGGAACTTGCAGTATTTGTTGAGCACCGTGCGGATGCGCTCCTTTTCCAGAAACTCCTCTGAGTCCTGGGCCACATGCAGGATAACGGTTGTGCCACGGTCCTCTTTGCTGGCCTCGGTAATTGCGAACTCTGTGCTGCCATCGCACACCCAGCGGGCAGGCTCCGTGCCATCCTGGTAAGATTTGGAGATGATCTCTACTTCGTCGGCCACCATAAAGGCGGAGTAGAAGCCGAGACCGAACTGACCGATGATCTGGTTTTTCTCGCCGCCCTGGTCTTTGTAGCGCTCCACGAACTCGGTGGCGCCAGAGAAAGCGATCTGGTTAATATATTTTTTGATCTCCTCGGCCGTCATGCCGATGCCACGGTCGGCAATGGTAATGGTTTTAGCCTCCTTATCCACACTTACCACCACTTTCAGGTCGCCTTGCTCTCCCTTAAACTCCCCGATGCCGCCCAGGCGCTTCAGCTTCTGCGTAGCATCAACGGCGTTGCTCACCAGTTCGCGCAAAAAGATCTCATGATCAGAGTACAGGAACTTCTTGATGATCGGAAAAATGTTTTCGGTGTGAATCGAAATATTACCTCTTTCTTCCATGTTTTTACCTTTAGTATATATTATATAAATGCTGTTGCTTAAACTTACTTTCAGCTATCGCTTTTCAAATCCTGTTCCAGAGCTGTTTTTGCTCCTGCTATGTGACAGGTTGTCAGAATCTGCTGCGCCTGCAATTTTTTTACGTGCAATGTCTTACCGAAACCATCCATTCTGGCACATTTAGAGTATAAGGAGGTATTTTTTAGTATGGCGGCCTTATTTTGGAAGGCTGTAAATGCAACAATGGTGAATTTATGCTACCTTTGTGCGGTTCTTAGAGATTAGTGCAACAACTCAGATCCTATATCGCCCTGTTTTTACTCCTGCTTTTCGTAAGGCCCATGGTGCCCGACGGACTGCTGCTGAGCCTGCACAGCCATGAGCATACCAGCCACGAGGTGCCATGCGACACGCACCAGGCGCAGGTCGACAAAAAACACATCCACTGCGACGTAGAAGATCTGTTTGGTGCTCCCTTTCAGCCTGCCGTTGCTGCTATAGACTTCTTATTTATTACCCATACCGCCGTTTATACGGTTCCGCAGGTGGAGAGCCTGCATAGAATTCCTGTTTCGTACGCTTACCTGCGAGGTCCCCCGCTTGGCTAGGCAGGGCGTATCCCTATCTTCTTTTAATTTTTCTGAAAAGAGCAGTTTAGCGGCCTTCTGAGTCGCCTGCTTTGTGTTCTTCAGTTTTTTTGCGCAGACCGCTCCACCTCGAAGTTTTATACGCCTCGGGTACTGAGCATGGCTACTGCCTTCTATTTCAATTAAATTCTATAAAGTGTTCCATATTACAATTGCTGGCAAGAACCTCTTGTTCCTGCCTCTGCTGCTGTTGTTTATACAGCCCGTAGCAGCCCAGGACATGTATATAATTCCGGAAACGGAACTCGAGCAGGACTGTGGCCTTACGCTATCGGGCAAGGTGATAGACCACGACACGCGCGAACCTCTGATTGGTGCCACCGTGCTGATTGAGGAGTTGCAAAAAGCTGTGGTTACAGACGAATATGGCAATTACCATTTCCATAATTTGTGCCGCGCCTCCTACTCCGTAAAAACCACTTACATAGGCTACGAGGAGATACGTTCTTCTTTCAGGCTCAGCTCCTCTGCCGTCCGGAACATGGCTCTCCACATAGATGCCAGGACTTTTGGCGCTGTTGAGGTGGTGGGCGGAAGGATGGTGCGCCAGGCGCAGACAACAGAAACACTCGCCGGCAGAGAACTGGAAGAAACCCGGGGCCTCTCGTTGGGCGAGTCGCTGAAGAAGCTCTCTGGCGTGAGCTCTGTGCAGACAGGCCCCACCGTTTCCAAGCCTGTTATCCATGGTTTGTTTGGCAACCGTGTCCTGATCCTCAACAACGGGGTGCGGCACGAGTCACAGCAGTGGGGAAATGAGCACGCCCCTGAAATAGACCCGCTAAACGCGCAGGAACTGAAGGTGGTGAAAGGGGCGGCAGGTGTACGCTACGGCTCCGATGCCATAGGCGGCATTGTAATGGTTAATCCCAAACCGCTGCCTGACTCAACAGGTGTAAGCGGCGAGCTGAACCTGATCGGCAGTACCAACAACCGCATGGGGGCTGTGGCTGGCATGGCAGAAGGAAAGCTGCAGCAGCTGCCCTTGAGCTGGCGCCTGCACACCTCCCTGAAAAAGGCCGGGAGCGCCCAGGCACCCACCTATAACCTGAACAACACAGGCTTTGAGGAGCAGAACCTGGCCGCCACGCTTGGCTACCGGCAGCAGAAGTTCGGCGCGGAGCTGTATTACAGCTATTTCCACACCAAGCTCGGCTTTTTGTCGTCGGCGCACATTGGCAACCTGACAGACTTGGCGAATGCCATCGGGCGGGAGCAGCCAGAGGAAGCGGGCAGCTTTACCTACACCATCGCGCGCCCTTACCAGGACGTAACACACCACCTGCTCAAGGCCAGAGGCTATTACAAGACAGGCGATTTGGGCGAGCTTCAGTTTACGTATGGCCTGCAGGAGAACCGGCGCCAGGAGTATGACCGGCACCGCAATACCGGCGATTCGCCACAACTGGACCTGGACCTGCAGACGCATACGACGGAACTGGTATGGGAGCATGAGCCTGTCAGCAATATATCGGGGAGCATGGGCGTGTCTACCATCTGGCAGAACAACACGTACACGCCCAACACCAGGGCATTGCTTCCTTTTTTCAAGAGCCTGACGGTGGGAGCCTTTATTTCAGAAAAATGGCGAAAAGATAACCTGCAACTGGAGGCGGGGATACGCTACGACCAAAAATCGCTCGACGTTCAGCGCTGGGGCAATAGCCGCGAGCTGCTGAAGCCTGCTTATACGTTCCATAATCTGTCTGGCAGCTTTGGCGCCCTGTATGACCTGGGTTACCATGTGAGCCTCAGTGGCCACATTGGCTACGCCTCCCGTGCGCCGCATGCCTACGAGTTGTTTGCCCAGGGCCTGCACAACAGCGCCGCCACCTACGAAGAAGGCAATCCTAATCTTGTATCGGAGGAGGCGCTGAACACCATGGCTACCTTTACCTACCATTCTAACCTCCGGCTCAACGGGGAGCTTAGTCTCTATTACAACACCATCAACGATTACATTTACCTGCAGCTGGCTCCTGAGTATGTGCTGGGCGTACAGGGAGCGTTTCTGAAGGCGAGATACCGACAGGCTGATGCCCGCTTCTGGGGTGCCGACCTTACGGCAGACTATGCCTTTACCAACAGGCTCACCTTAAACAACAAAACATCGCTGGTGTATGCCGTGAATCGCGAAACAGGAAATTACCTGCCTTTTATAACACCCAGCCGGACAGACAACACCCTCCGCTACAGCTTCGAGAACCGGGAGAGCTCAAAATTCTCTGATAGGTACCTGGCAGTGGGAGGCTTGTATGTGGCCCGGCAAAGCAGGTCGGATGAGCAGTCGGATCCGGTGTTGCCGGCCCCGGATGCTTACTTCTTGCTGCATGCCGAGCTGGGCACTTCGCTCTCGCTAGGCAGGCAACAACTGGAGCTGGGGCTGGTGGGCAACAACCTGCTCAATACCAGCTACCGCGATTACCAGAACCGCCTACGGTACTTTGCCAATGAGATGGGCCGCATGCTGCTGTTTCGCGTCAAAATCTTGTTGTAGCCTCCACACGAAGGCTTTTCAAGTTTTACATCATATCAACCAATGAAATATTAAAAAAAATTTGCCAGGCCGGAAACAAATTATTCTAATAAAAATGGCCCTCCAGAGGAAGTTTGCCCGTTTTTATCTTTGGCTCCATCCGGCATCTTAAGCAGTTTGTAACACTATTGTTTACTTATTAACCATATTTAAACTTAAAGACAACCATGAAGAAGTCATTCAGACCATACCTCGCTTTCCTGCTTTTGGGCAGCTTGCTTTCATTTACAGCCTGTAAAGAAGATGAGGAGCCGGCACCAGACCATGAGCACGAGCTAATTACCACCATTACCCTAACCCTGGTGCCAACCGATGCCAGCAAGCCAACCGTTACAGCAATTTGGGAAGACCTGGATGGTGTGGGGGGCAACCCAGCCACAGTAGATGACCTGGTGTTGAGTGCCAACACCACCTACAACGGTTCCATTTCCTTTGCAAGCGTAGAGAACCACGACGGGCACAGCCATGGCCACGACCTTACAGCAGAAATCAAAGAAGAAGGCGAGGCCCACGAGGTATTTTATGTGGTGACGCCGCAAGGGCTGGTCTCTTTCGAGAAAACGGATAAGGACACGAATGGCCGGCCGATTGGCATCGAAACAACCGCCACTACGTCAGTTGCTGGTTCAGGCACTGTTCGTGTGGTGCTCAAACACCAGCCCGGCACGAAAAGCAATAGCAGCAATATGAGCACAGGCGAAACAGATGTGGACATTGTTTTCGAAACGACTGTGCAGTAATTTAAACTACACCACTACAATCAATCTAAGAAGAGACGGCCCGGTAAGCCGTCTCTTCTTTATGTAGCTGCACAGAGGTGCGTATTTTTTGCACTTATTTACTATATTGCTTCGTATTGCCTGTACTAGCCCGGTAAATTTGCCGTTAACCTTCTATAAAACCCAACTACAAATGAAGCAAGCCTTTTTCCTGAACCGGTTTATTCTTGTGCTGCTCAGCGGTATAGCTATTCTTTCTGCCTGTAAAAAGAACGACCCGAATCCTGTACCGGAAAGTGAGAAGGTTGAAGTTACCACGGCTGTGCTGTTGCTCGTGCCAGATGGGAAAGGTCAGAATGCATCTGCTACTTGGAGAGACCTGGATGGGCCAGGTGGGCAAGACCCCGTGATGGAAAACCTCATCCTGAAGGCAAACACCACCTACCGCGGCACGTTGAAGTTCCTGAACGAGAGCAACCAGAACGCGCTGGAAGACCTGACAGTGAAGATACGAAATACAGGGCATGACCGGGAGGTTTTTTATGTTGTTGACGGTGCCAGCCTTACTTTCACAAAAACCGACTTAGACCGGAACAACCGCCCCCTCGGCCTGGAGACATCTGCCACAACCACCTCTCCCGGCGCCGGCAGCCTCCGCGTTGTGCTGAAACATCAGCCCGGCCTGAAAAGAGGCAACAGCACCATAGACACCGGAGAAACCGATGTAGACATGGTTTTCCCGGTCGTTATTCAGGATTAGCCACAGGTGTTCCGCAGCAATCACTAACCTTGTAAAAATTTAGCTGGCAGGCTATTATTTGTTGGTGTGTTTCACGGTGGCAGGTGATAGTTTTCTTACCAGTTCCAGCGCCTTCTGCACCCGGCTGGCTCTTGTTTCGGGGCGCTTGGCCTCCAGCAGCGATACCACCATTTCCTTTTTATGCGTGAAGGCCAGTTGCCCGAACCGGCTCAACAAGTCCGCCTGCTCCAGTGCCTCCCGCAGATCATCAGGAGGTGTTACGGTACGCGCGTCTTTATCAATGCCTTCGTAAACGGCACCAAACTTCGATGGTGCCTTCCGCTGGGACTGGTGCCTGAATCGCAGCGATGACCAGGTATCATCTATAGCCACCTGCCGTACAGGTTCGTACCCGAAAGTTGCCAGCACCCGCCATCCTTCATCGCGGGTCAGGTCTGATTCTATTCCGGACGATTTTTTAGGGTAAGCGATCCAAAGCAATCCCTCAGGTTTGAGAATGGCCGCAATCGCCGGAATCCACTTTTCTAGTTCGACCTTGCTTTGCACGAAGAGTTGCACCGCATCTGCCTTTTCTGGCAGCGCAGGCATACTGGCTGCTACACGATACCCTTCTGTTGCAAGTGCAGCGGTAAAGGCGGGAGGAGCCTGAAGAGCTACTACCTGTTGCGACTGTTTTAGCTGCAATTTTTTCCCGAGTTCCCGCATGGCATTTCTGGTTTATTATGAATGGCTATGTGCCGCAAATCTAACAGAAAATCTGCTATTTCATGCTACTGGTTTTAAGATCAGCTACATACGCCGCCATTTCTTGCGCAGCAGAAAAATACTGTTGTTGGCTCAACTGTTTTCATGGCGATTGTTCGAACTTTCTAGATGGTCTTGACGTTTCTACAGCAATAAGCGTTCTCCTGTTTTTTGGTTAAAGATCGGCTTTTTAGCGCTTTCCAGCCATATCCAGAAGTTTTGAGGTGGCTGCTGTAATAAGGCAACATCCGGTTCTACCGGTCGGAGTCACTTCTAAACAAAAAAATAGGAAGGCTTGTAAATTGAAATAATATTTATACATTACTAATATTATTTATAAGGCGAGCAATAATCCGATGGTTTATTTATTAACTATCGTTAGTTAGCTAGTTAGGGATCAGAATAAATTATTGCTCCCCGCACGAACCATGTAAGCAAAGTAATGCTTGAAACTTTAAACACGACGGCCATGAACACGACATCTAACCAATCAGATTTAACGATAATTGCGGCGCTTTTTATGCTGCTGCTGATTTATTGCTCAGTTTGCCTGAAACCTGCAGATGCTGATGTGGGGGTAGGCAATACCAAATCTGTTGCGGCAACAGAAAATAGCCTAACGACAGTCCCCATACTTAAATAAAAAAACAAGACCAGGTGAACCTTTCGACTGCTGCTAATGCCAAATAGCAGTCGAAAGGTTTTTGTTTAAGGCAGGCCTGCTCACACGCCTCTAATTTTCATCGGGACCCTATCTCTCAGCCAGGATTTTCGTAACTTTGAGTATGATCTTATACAACATCACAGTAAATGTAGAGAACAGTATGGCAGAGGAGTGGCTGGACTGGATGATAAAGGTGCATATCCCGGAGATGATGGCCACAGGCTATTTTATGCGCAACCAGGTCAGCAGGCTGCTGAACGAGGTCGAGAATGGCGGCGTAACCTACGCCGTGCAGTTCTTCTGCCGTAACCTCGACGATCTGCAGGAGTTTCAGCGCGACCATGATCCGGCTTTCCAGGAAAAGCATGCCAGGCGCTATGGCGAAAAAGCGCTTTCTTTCCGGTCGCTGCTCGAGATTATCGGCACTGACGTAGAGCGCAAGCAGTAGTCTGGAAAGCAACCATGAGCCGGAGCAGCAAAATTAGCTCTGAAAGGCTTTTTTGATTTAAATAATTCCGAAGCTAGTACAGGCCCAAGGCTATGGCGATCTGATTGCGAACAGGTGCGATTACCTCATATAAACCTTAATCCGGCTAAACACCAATCGCCTGATTATTTGAATCAAAATGCCCTTCCGGAGGCTCCAGACGATAAAGGTTCCTACTCGGCAGGCCGGCACCTTTTTAATTACCGTATTGCTGAATCTGGTCTTCTGTCATGCGGCAGTTAATCCACTCACTATCGAGGGTTGCTCCTATCTTTTTGTAAAAGGCAATGGCGGGTTCGTTCCACTCCAGCACTTGCCAGGCAAAGCGTTTTGCTCCGATGGCTTTTGCTTCCTTGGACACGGCATCAAACAGTTGTTTGCCCACGCCGGTGCGGCGTTGCTTCTCCGTCACGATCAGGTCTTCGAGGTATAGCGTTTTCCCCTTCCAGGTGGAGTAGGCAATGTAGTAAAGCGCGATGCCGATAATTCCTTCTGCCCGCTCTGCTACAAAAAAGCTAAAAATCGGGTTCTCGCCAAAGCTGTCGCGTTCCATGTCTTCCACGGTGTTCGTTACCTCCTGCGGAGCCCGCTCAAACAAAGCCAGCTCTTTTACCAGGGCATGTACCTGTGGCAAATCTTCTATAATTCCTTTTCTGATGGTTACAGTCATAGGTTGTGTTAGTTGTTGAGGCTGAACAGAAAGGAGAATGGCTACAGCGTCCATTTAGTGCTGGCCTGCACCAACTCTTTGCCGGATTCCAGGCCGGTGAGGCTGTGCAAAAAGTGATGCTGCTCGTTTGCAGGAGCAGCGAGCGCGGCAATTGTATTCCCCAAAGTGCTTTCAGCTTTAAATATAATGTCGGTTTCGCGTAAATGCCCCTGCTCCAGCAGCTCCTGCGGGAGTACCGCCAGGGCCCAGCGCAGGTACCAGGTGTTGTTCACGTGCCGGTTCAGGTCGATGTGGTGCCAGCGCACGGTTGTCTGCTGTTTATAAACAGGCTCCGCAAGTGCGGAAAGTTTACCTTTGGCAAATGGCAGCGGCTCCCGGCCAGGTGCAAGCGCCACAGCCGTGATAAAATCCGGCACGGCCACCATCTGTCGCTTGGCTATGTCCATTACCAGCCATACACTGGTGGCTTGCCCGAGCAGTTCACGCTCCTCGCTGTAAATCCTGAAATCGCGGTGCAGAAATACTTTCTCCTGACCCGAGGCCCAGGTTTCTACTGTAATCTTTTCACGATGCTTCGGGTAGCGGAACATCTGCACCCGCATTCGCTGCAGCACCCACGTGAGTCCTTTCTCCAGCAGGTCGTAGAGCGAGATGCCCAGGGTAGCGGTATTGTCCCAGGCGGCTTCCTGCAGGTAGGTCACCAGCGAAGGCAGAGTAGCCAGTCCCCGGGCGTCTATCTCGCTGGAGCGCACTACAAACTGGCTCTTGCCGCCTTGCCATAGCTCGTTATTTTCCATCGGCCTGCACCTTGCTAAAAGATTCTGAATTTAAAGGCGCTTGCGTACCCAGGGAATCATTAAGAGGAGAGCCTCCGGAAGGCCTTTTTCATTATTCTAACCCAAGTTGTGCGGTAGCAGCCCTAAATAATGTGGTGCGGCTGGTAACTACGAGTCAGATACAGTTGCCAGGTGCACCGAATGACGATTTTTTGTTTGAGCGTTCAGCGAGTTCAAAATCGTCTTGATTTTTTTGGTTCTTTTTGTATCAAGACAAAAAGAACAAAGACACCGGCCATGAAACAAGCTGCTTCTACCAAAAAGTCTTAACAAGTGGCTATCCTAACTTAGCCCCAAGCCAGTGGCCATTGCCTTAGGCTCTCGCCCACAAGATCCTTTCAGGAGGACAAAGGGACAAAGTCAGAAAGGCTATCTACCGCACAACTTGGGTTAGAATAATCCGGTGCTATCTAAATTATTCGAATGAAAAAGGCCTTCCGGAGGCTTTTGCCTACTCCGGTACTGAGGCCGGTACCGCCCCTTTAGGGATTGGTATGATACGGGTCCACGCCCATGTTCTGGTACACAAACGACCAGGTATCGGCGGCCTCCTGTATAACTAAGGCTGTTGGCTTGCCTGCTCCGTGGCCGGCCCGCACATCTACCCGAATCAGGTAGGGATTGCCCGGTGCGCCTTTGGCCTGCAGCTCGGAGATAAACTTAAAGGAGTGTGCCGGTACCACGCGGTCGTCGTGGTCAGCGGTTTTTACGAGCGTAGCCGGGTATTTCACGCCTTGCTTAAGGTTGTGGAGCGGCGAGAAAGCGTACAGATTTTTAAATTGCGCCTCGTTGTCAGAAGATCCGTATTCCGGCACCCAGGCCCACCCGATGGTAAACTTGTGGAAACGCAGCATGTCCATTACGCCAACAGCCGGAAGCGCCACTTTGGCCAGCTCCGGGCGTTGCGTCATGAAGGCGCCCACCAGCAAACCGCCGTTTGAGCCACCCGCCACTGCCAGTTTTTCGCTGTTGGTGTAGCCTTCCTCAACCAGGTACTCGGCCGCCGCTATAAAGTCGTCGAACACGTTTTGCTTGTTCGGGGTCATGCCGGCTTTGTGCCAGGCTTCGCCATACTCACCGCCTCCCCGCAGGTTAGGCAGGGCATATACGCCACCGTTTTCAAGCCACAGCATGTTCGAGATACTGAAGCCAGGTGTGAGCGACACGTTAAAGCCGCCGTAGGCATAGAGGTAAGTCGGGTTAGTGCCATCGAGCTGCAGCCCCTTTTTGTGCACAATAAACATGGGCACTTTGGTGCCGTCTTTCGAGGTGTAAAAGATCTGCTTCGTTTCGTAGGCATCGGTGTTGATATCTACCTCCGATTTGCGGAACAGGCTCGCTTTGTTGCTGGCAATGTCGTAGCGGTAGATAGTGGTGGGATAGGTAAAGGAGGTGAAGGTGAAGAACACTTCTTTGTCATCGCGCTCTCCGTTGAAGCCTGCCACCGTACCAATGGCCGGAAGTTCCACGTGGGTCAGGCGTTTGCCGCTAGTATCGAACACTACTACTTCGCTGGCGGCATCTTTCATGTAGGAAGCGATAAGACGATTGCCTACAAACGACACGCTGTTCATCACATTCTCCGTTTCCGGCACTATAACTTTCCAGTTGGCTTCCAGCGGCTTTTTCGGGTCGATGAGCACGAGGCGGTAACGCGGGGCGTTTTTATTCGTGCGCACAATCAGCTTGTCGCCCAGGTTATCCACCACATCGTATTGCGACTCAAAATTATCTACAATCGGCCTGATGGTTGACTTTGGGTCGGTGAGGTCGCGGTAGTAGAGGGCATTGGCGCCGCTGGCTCCTTCCGATACGTTCAGCACCAGAAAACGCTCGTCTTCGGTGGTGCCTGCGTAGAAGTTGCGGAGCGCGTGCTGCTTGTCTTCGTACACCAGTTGGTCCTGGCTCTGCGGCGTGCCTACTTTGTGGTAGTACACTTTGTGGTACTCGTTTTTATTGGCCAGTTTGTTGCCTTCGGTAGGCGCGTCGTAGCGGCTGTAGAAGAAGCCGTCTTTGTACCAGCTCGGGCCGGAGAACTTCACCCACTCCACCGCATCGTCGAGCTTTTTGCCGGTAGCCACCTCCATTACGTGGTATGTGTTCCAGTCGGAGCCGCCGCTGGCCGTGCCGTAGGCCACGTATTTAGCATCTTTAGAGAAAGCCAGTGCCGTGAGGGCCACTGTGCCGTCTGAAGAGAACTTGTTTGGGTCCAGGAAAACCTGGGGCTCGCCTTCCAGGGTGTTCTGCACGTAGAGCACGCTCTGGTTCTGTAGTCCATCGTTCTTATAAAAATAATACTTGCCGCCTTTCTTAAACGGGGCGCCATATTTTGGGTAATTCCAGATTTGCGTAAGCCGGTCTTTGATCTTATTGCGGAACGGAATGCTGCTCAGGTAGCTTTGCGTTACCTTATTTTGCTCCGCAATCCACTGGTCCAGCTCCTCGTCGTGGGTTTCCTGCCAGCGGTAAGGATCGGCCACGGTGGTGCCGAAGTAATTGTCGGTATGGTCTACTTTTTTGGTGTTCGGGTAGTTCAGGTTCACGGCTGCCGGAGCTGCGGCCAGGGTTTCGGTGGTTTCTTCTTTCATGCCGGTGGCAGTACTTTCTGTTTGTGATGGTTTGCAGGCCGAAAAAGCAGCGATGCTCCCGGTCAGCAAAAGTAAAGAGGTCTTTTTCACGATAGATTGTAGAGGTTAGGTTTTCTAAGTCAAGAGTTAAAAGTTAAGAGTTAAAAAACTCCTCATCCATTCTCTTAGTCATTCATTCAAAATTAATAAATTAGCACATCAGCACATTAAATAATCAACACACTAACAGTTACTGTCCGAAATTGATTTCGGTGCTGTCGCCGATGTTGAGGCTGTGCCTGAGGCCTTTAAAGGAGGCGTCGCTGCCAATAATGGAGTCGCGCATAACAGCATATTGCAGCTCACTGAAGGAACCGATAATGGAGTTGCTGAGGATGGAGGAGGTGACAATGGTATTGTCGCCGATGGCCACGTAAGGGCCAATAATGGAGTTGGCCACCTGGCAGTTCTCGCCGATGCTCACTGGCGGAATGATGATGGTGTTAGGAAATTGGCTATAGTCTTTCTTACGGAACTCGGGCCGGCTCAGCAAGGTGGCATTCGCCTCGAGCAAAGTTTCCTTGCGACCACAGTCAAACCAGTTGTCTACGCTCCAGGTAGCCATGCGTTCGCCGTTCCGGATCATGTGCATGAGGGCGTCGGTCAGGTGGTACTCGTTCTGCGTGCGTATGTCGGCCTCCATGATATACTCCAGCGACTCCACCAGCTTTTCGGGCTGCATAATTTTGTAGAGGCCAACCAATGCAAAGTTAGACTTCGGGATCATGGGCTTCTCCACCAGTTTGGTGATAAACTCATCCGACCCAACTTCCGTCACGCCAAACAGCGAGGGCTTCGATACTTTTTTAACACCCAGCACGGAGTGCGGCGCCTTTATCACGGCCTCAAAGTCTACATCCACAATGGCATCGCCGAGCATGATCAGGATGCTGCTCTCGTTCCGGTACGTGTCGCGGGCCACCCACAAGGCATGCCCAAGGCCCTCGCGGGGCTCCTGCACCACAAACTCGCTGTTCATTTTAGGGTATTTCTGGCGCACATAGTTTTCTATCTTCTCGCCCATGTACCCTATTATAAAAACAAAGTCCCGGACGCCGGCATCCAGCAACCGCTCTATAATATGCCCCAGGATGGTATTGTCGGCCACAGGCACCAACGACTTAGGCTGTGTATGTGTGTGCGGACGAAGCCGTGAACCGACTCCGGCAACAGGAATAACTACTTTCATAAGTTGCAATTTGAGGCAATATATCAAATTTCAGCCTCATTCAATAACGTTGCCCTCCCGGAAACAGCCTATTCGCTGTGATTTTGGCATCAAATACGGCCTTTTTCCTAATAAGATGTCAGATGAAGATTTGAAAATTTGAAGATGTGGAAATTCGGAGATTGAGCTTGGAAATCGGAGCAGGCGCAGTAGCAGCCTTCTATGGCTCCGGAAGACCATTTTGATTCGAATAATTTGCTGATTGTTAGTTACTGATCGTTAAATGATTGTTTTGGAGATTAGGAGCTAGATGGAGAAACACAGCCTAACACACGATTAATTAATAGTTATATGTCCTGTGGCGTACTACGTGATACGAACATCGTGATACCAGAACCCTGCAACCTGCGTCCTGTGTCCGAAAAAAGCCTCCGGAAGGCCGTTTTCATTAGAATAATTCGTAGCGGTTTCAGGGCCTCTGCGGCTCCTACCGGATGGCAGCAGGAGAATAAAATATACAATTTTTGGTATGTTTTGCGTTAAGCTAAACGATGATTTGTTAATTTCGTAGTCATATCGCGCCCTGTTTACTAAGCAGGCGCACAAAAATTTTATAACAGCTATTTATGAAAAAACTATTCTTTTACCTGATTGGGTTTGTTATTCTGGCCTCGCAGTCGTCTTGCGGGTACAACACGATGGTGCAGAAAGACGAGGCGGTACAGGGCCAGTGGGCCAACGTCGAGAACTCTTATCAGCGCCGGGCCGACCTGATTCCGAACCTGGTAAACACCGTAAAAGGAGCGGCCAACTTCGAGAAAGAGACCCTGGAAGCCGTAATAAACGCCCGCTCCAGAGCCACCAGCATCCAGATCAGCAGCGAAGACCTGACCCCTGAGAACATTGAGCGTTTTCAGCAGGCGCAGAACCAGCTGAGCGGTGCGCTTTCGAGGTTGCTGGCCACGGCAGAGGCATACCCTGAGCTAAAAGCCAACAACAACTTCCTGGAGCTGCAGGCCGAGCTTGCCGGCACCGAAAACCGGATAAGCACCGAGCGGCGAAAATACAACGAAATGGTGCAGGACTATAACACCACGGTCCGGTCTTTCCCCAACAACCTGATGGCGGGCATTTACGGCTTTGAGCGCAAAGGCCACTTCCAGGCAGACCCCGGCTCCGAACAGGCCCCTACTGTACAGTTTTAATTGTTGGTTGTTCGTTGTTGATTGTTAATTTCTCAGATACCGTGTTCATTAAAAACACGCTGATTATTTAACAACCAGCAACGAACAACCAGCAAACAACAATCAACAACCAAAGAGATGCCAAAAGATGTCATAACCGAAGCCGACGAACAACAGATTGTGCAGGCAATTGCAGAGGCTGAGAAGAACACCTCCGGCGAAATACGCGTGCATATCGAGAATAATTGCAAGGGCGAAGTGCTGGATCGTGCCACCGAGGTATTTGCCGAGCTGCACATGCACCAGACCAAGCTGCGCAACGGCGTGCTGTTTTACGTGGCCCTGCTCGATCACCAGTTCGCCATCCTGGGCGATGCCGGCATCAACGCCATTGTGCCGGAGCATTTCTGGGAAGACGTGACAGCCAAGGTTATCAGCCATTTTAAGGAGAAGCGGTACGCGCAGGGCCTGTCTGAAGGCATACTCATGGCCGGCGAGCAACTGCAGGCGCACTTCCCTTACAACCAGAAAGGCGATATCAACGAACTCAAAGATGATATCTCTTTCGGAAAATAGACCCTATGAAGCACCTTATTTTCGCGATTTACCTTTGCCTGGCCAGCCTTACGGCTCTTGCCCAGAACAGCGACTTCCCGCCCAGGCCCAACCCGCCACGGCTTGTGAACGACCTGGCCAACATGCTGAGCGCAGACGAAGAAGCAGCCCTGGAACGAAAGCTGGTGAATTACAACGACACCACCTCTACCCAGATAGCCGTTATAACGCTCACCTCTATCGGCGGCTACGCCATAGACGATTACGCCGCCCGACTCGGGGAGCAGTGGGGCATCGGCAGCAAAGACAACGACAATGGCCTGCTTATCCTGATCGCGAAAAACGAGCGCCGCGTAGCCATTTCCACCGGCTACGGTATGGAGCACATCATTCCCGACGGCATTGCCAAACGGATAACCGAGGGTACGCTCAAACCAAACTTCCAGCAAAACAACTACTACAAAGGGCTCGACGAAGCCACCAGCCTCATCATCAGCCTGGCAAGCGGTGAGTACCAAGCCCTTCCGCAGCAAAACGACGAGGGTGAAGGTGGCCCTTCCATTATCTTTATCATCATCATCGTGATGCTGGTCGTGTTCTTTATCTCCAGGAAAGGTGGCGGCGGCCGAGGTGGGCGCAGAGGTGCCCGCACACTGGGTGGTCCGATATTTATCCCGGGCGGCTTCGGCACTTTCCGGACAGGTGGTGGCATGTTTGGCGGTGGTGGAGGCGGAGGCGGCTTTGGAGGCTTTGGCGGCGGCTCCTTTGGCGGCGGCGGTGCCAGCAGCAGCTGGTAAGGTTTTCCGGCTGCTAGCAGCCGGCGCAGCAGAGGCTCCGGAGGTCCAATTTCATTAGCATAATTTAGGAGGAGAAGGCGCAGGCCTTCTCCTCTTTTGTTTAAAGCCGGAGGCAGGGCGGCAGGAGAAACATGTTTTCAGGAACAGGAGCCTGGAGAGCACGCACCTCAAAGACCTGGGCAAACGGAAGAGCAACAACCGCAGAGCTTAGCTGGAATAGCAAAACAGCCCCTACTTAAAATCAGGGAAAGGCCTTCCAGAGGCTTTTTTGAACACAAGACACAGGCACGAGTATCGTGATACGATAATCGTATCACGATACTCGTATCACGTACCACGACACAAAACTCATGTATGAATAAGTTGTGGGCTAGATGGTATTCCTCCATTTAGCCCACAATCTCCAAGTCAACAATTAAACCATTTAACAATCAACAACTAACAATCAGCAACCAAACACCAGCAAATTATTCGAATCAAAAAGGACCTCCGGAGACTTCTGCTGCTGCTGCTGCTGCCTTAATGCGCTTCCAGCCAGTCTTTGCCTACACCCAGGCCCACCTCCATGGGCACGCTCAGGGGCAGGGCGTTGGTCATCAGTTCTACAATTCTGGGTGTCACAATCTCCACTTCTTCCTTCGAGGCGTCGAACAAAAGTTCGTCGTGCACCTGCAGCACCATGCGGGTCTGCAGCTTTTCCTGCCGCAGGTAATCCTGTATGTTGATCATGGCGATTTTGATGATGTCGGCGGCAGTACCTTGTATGGGTGCGTTGATGGCGTTGCGCTCGGCAAAGTTCCGGATGGTGGCGTTGCGCGAGTTGATGTCGCGGAGGTAACGGCGGCGGCCCAGCAGCGTTTCAGCGTATTCCAGTTCCCGCGCCCTCTCTATGGCTCCATCCATGTAAGACTTCACAGCACTGAATTCCTGAAAGTACGCCTCTATAATATCGGCTGCCTCGCGGCGCGGAATACCCAATCGCTCCGACAGTCCAAAAGCAGAAATGCCGTAAATAATGCCGAAATTAATGGTCTTGGCCTTGCGGCGCATCTCACCATTCACCTCCTCCAGTGGCACATGAAATACTTTGCTGGCCGTGGAGGCGTGTATGTCGAGGCCATTGCGGAAGGCGGTTTTCATAGTTTCATCGCCGCTAAAGTGGGCCATAATGCGCAGCTCTATCTGGGAGTAATCCGCCGAAATGATCAGGTGCTTGTTGTCGCGGGGCACAAAGGCCTTCCGGATCTCGCGCCCGCGCTCCGTCCGGATCGGGATGTTCTGCAGGTTCGGGTTGGTGGAGCTGAGGCGGCCGGTGGCCGTTACAGCCTGGTTAAAGGAGGTATGCACCCGGTTATCGAGCGAGCACACCAGCTGCGGCAGCGCATCCACGTAGGTCGACTTCAGCTTCGAGAGCTCCCGGTGGTCCAGTATCAGCTTCACGATCTCGTGCTCCCCTGAAAGTTTAGAAAGTATTTCCTCGCCGGTGGCGTATTGGCCGGTTTTGGTTTTCTTGATCTTGCTTTTGCCGTGCAACTGCAGCTTGTCGAACAAGATGTCGCCCAGCTGCTTGGGAGAGCCGATGTTAAACTTCTCACCGGCTATCTCAAAAATGCGTTGCTCGAGTTGAGCAATCTCCTGCTCCAGCTGTATCGAAATATCAGCCAGGGCATTGGCGTCTATGCTGATGCCTGCGTGCTCCATGTCGGCCAGCACCTGCACCAGCGGCGTCTCCACCTCCAGTAACAGCTTCATAAGGCCCTGCTCCTGCAGTAGCGGCTCAAAATAATTTTTCAGGCGAAGGGTGATGTCGGCATCCTCGCAGGCGTAGTCGCTTACCTGCTCCGGCGTCAGGTCGGCCATGGTGAGCTGGTTCTTTCCCTTCGGCCCGATCAGTTCTGTAATGGAAACCGGGCTATAGTTGAGATATGTCTCGGCGAGCACGTCCATGTTGTGGCGCATTTCGGGCTCCAGCAGGTAATGCGCCAGCATGGTATCGAAAATCGGCCCCTGCACCTCCATATTATACTTTTTCAACACCGTGATGTCGTACTTTATGTTTTGCCCTACTTTGGCGATGTTCGGGTTCTCCAGCACTTCCCGGAACTCCTCTACCAGCTGCTGCGCCTCGTCAGGGTTCTGGTGTGGCACCGGCACATAATAAGCCTCGCCGGGCCGGTAGCTGAACGACATGCCCACCAGTTGCGCCGTTATCGGATCAATGCCGGTAGTTTCGGTATCCCAGGAAATCTCGTCCTGCAGCCTAAGGTACTTTACCAGGCTTTGGCGCAGCTCCGGCGTGTTTATCAGGTGGTAGTCGTGCAGGGTAGTGTGGATGGTCTGCATCTGGGCCGGAAGGGCTTCGCCAACTTCTGCAGCCGGAGCCTCGGCGGCGGCTACAGAAGGACCGCCAAAAAGGGATGTTTGAGCCGCATCTGCCGCTTTTGCCCTACGGCCAGTGGCCGGTGCCGCTGTTGTAGCCTCTGCCAGCGACTTGCCCAGCACGCGCTGCGCCAGTTGCCGGAACTCCAACTCTGCAAAAAGCTCGGTTAGCTGCTCCTCGTTTGGCCCGTTATAAAGCAAGGCTTCTTCGTTAAAAGCAATCGGCACGTCGCGGTGAATGGTAGCCAGCTCTTTCGACAGCAGGCCCTGGTCGGCAAAGTTCACCACATTCTCTTTTTGCTTTCCCTTCAGCTGGTCTGTGTTGGCCACCAGGTTCTCCACCGAGCCAAACCGCTGAATGAGCGATTTGGCGGTTTTCTCCCCAATGCCCGGTATGCCCGGAATATTATCTACGGCATCGCCCTGCAGGCCCAGGATGTCGATCACCTGCTCCACCCGCTCTATCTCCCATTTATCCAGCACCTTCTGCACGTCCCATACCTCCACGGCATTGCCCAGGAAGGCGGGTTTGTAGAGGTACACGTGCTCGGTCACCATCTGGCAATAGTCTTTGTCGGGCGTCATCATGTACACATCGAACCCGGCCTTCTCGGCCTTGCAGGAGAGGGTGCCTATAATGTCGTCGGCCTCGTAGCCATCCAGTATCAAAACAGGAATGTTAAAGGCCTCCACAATTTTTTTGCAGTACGGAATGGCAATAGAGATATCTTCTGGCTGCGCCTGCCGGTTGGCTTTGTAGGCCGGGAAGCTGTCGTGGCGGAAAGTCTTGGCCGGTGAGTCGAAGGCTACGCCGATGTGCGTGGGCTGCTCTTTGGTAAGCACCTCTACCAGGGTGTTGGTAAAGCCAAGGGCGGCCCCGGTGCTCATGCCTTTAGAATTGATGCGCGGTGTTTTGCTGAAAGCAAAGTGTGCCCGGTAAATCAGCGCCAGGGCATCCAGCAGGAATAGTTTTTTTCGTGGTTCGCTCATGCGGCAATTTAGTTAATATTTACAACTAATAATTGGTGCTGCCAGGGCTGCCCCGGCAACGGAATTATAGGTACGGATCTGATTCCCGTTATTTTTTTCGCCGCTGTAGAAAATGTGGTGCCTGCTTCCACAAAGTGTGGAATTTTCTCCACACTCCGGCCAGCAACTCCCCAACTTGGGGAATCAGTCAAAATATATAAATACCTGTTAACCAAGTATTTATGCATGATATAATTTCTGGCACAGTTATCTCATTAGGGCAAATACAAATTAACTGTTTATTACACCAAAAATTAAGAAACATGAAAAAAGTAACCGTTTTAGCAGCAGCTTTCGCCCTTGCGGGATTTTTATCTATAGATGCAAATGCCCAGTCTCAAACTACTCAGCCAGCTGAACAGCAAACTGAGCAATCTGCCACTGAGCAATCTGCTGCCGAACAGTCAACTACCGGACAGGCAACTGCTGCTACCGCTCAGGAAAAAGAGAAAGTGAAAGTTACGCAAGATCAACTTCCGGAGCCAGTAAAAGAAGTACTGGCACAAGAAGCCTTCCAGGAGTGGAAAGTTGAGGAAGTATACAAAGTAGCCGGTGATGCCGAAGGTGAAAAAGACACTTACGAAGTTATCTGCACAAACAGCGCTCAGGAAAAAGGTATCGTTCGCATCGACGAAGCTGGTACTGTTCTGAAAGAAGAGCCAAAACAATAAGCAACCAACCCTACCTAATTTTCAGCTTTTAGCCAAAGCCAACCAATAGCCAACCCAAACTAATCCAGAGAAACCTCCCATAGCGGAGGTTTCTTTGTTTTACGCCTGCCCTACTTTGCAGATTATTCGAATGAAAATGGCCCTTCGGAGGCTTATTTAGATGCTAGATATTAGATGCTAGATACTAGACCTTAACTTAGTTGAGAGTTAGAAGTTATGAGTGAGGCCGTGTTTCATGATTCATCCTCACATCTCCAAATCAACCAATTACCAATAAGCCATTCAACAACTAACAAGCAGCAACCAAATTATTCCAATCAAAAAGCCCCTCCTGAGCCTGCTGCTGTTCCTGCGGCCATAAAAAACCTTACTGCCTATAAATTCGTTCGTCCTTTCCTGCGGATATACGTATATTCCTGCTGATTTATGCCGAACATTCTTTTAATCGACGACGACCCTACGTTCTGCCTGATGCTGCGGACTTTTCTGCAGAAGCAGCAATACAACGTACAAACGGCTTATACAGCCGAAGAGGGGCTTCGCCTGCTCAAGGCGGAGCCCTTCGACCTGGTACTTACCGACTTCAGGCTGCCGGACCGCGACGGGCTGGAGCTGCTGAGCCAGATACATGTGTACTCTCCCGAAGTACCTGTTATCCTGATGACCACCTATGCCGATATCCGTACCGCCGTCAGGGCCATAAAAATGGGAGCTTTCGAGTACATCACCAAGCCCATAAACCCTGACGAAACGCTGCTCACCATCAAAAAAGCGCTTCAGAAAAAAGCCGGAGAACCTGCCGGAAAAGCACGTGCGGGCGCCTCCGGTGAGTTTGCCTTTGTGAGCGGCCGAAGCCCCGAAGCAGCCAAAATAGAAGAGTACATAGCCCTAATAGCACCGACCAATATGTCGGTGATTATAGAGGGAGAGAGTGGTACAGGCAAGGAGTTCGTAGCCCGAAAAATACATCTTAGCAGCAAGCGCCACGACAAGCCCTATGTAGCCATAGACTGCGGCGCGCTATCTAAAGACCTGGCAGCCAGTGAGTTGTTTGGCTATGTAAAAGGAGCCTTTACGGGTGCCCTCAACAACAAAGAGGGACAGTTTGAGGCAGCCAGCGGCGGCACGCTCTTCCTGGATGAGATTGGTAACCTCTCGTACGAAGTGCAGGTGCAGTTGCTGCGGGCACTGCAGGAGCGAAAGGTGAAAAAAATTGGCAGCACCACCGATCTGGAAGTAGATGTGCGCATTATTGCAGCTACCAACGAGGACCTGGTGCAGGCCGTAAGCCGCGGCGAGTTCCGCGAAGACTTGTACCACCGCCTGAATGAGTTTAAGATCAACACGACACCGCTTCGGGAGCGCACGCAGGACATCCTGCAGTTTGCCGACCATTTTCTGCAGCAGGCCAACCAGGAACTGGAGCGCCACGTAACCGGTTTCGACACCGAGGCTGCCCTTGTGCTCGAAAATTACGCCTGGCCCGGCAACCTGCGGGAACTGCGCAACGTGGTGCGCCGTTCGGTGCTATTGGCCAAGTCCGACAGGATAACCCTGCAGGAACTGCCACCTGAAATTATAGAGCCAGCCACTACTTTTGTAAGCACGGCCACAGCTACACCGGACCCTGCTATGCCCACCGACCTACGCACTGCCGCCGGCCAGAGCGAAAAGGAGTTGATTCTGGCCATGCTGGAGCGGGTAAAGTACAACAAAACCAAAGCCGCCCGCCTGCTGAACATAGACCGGAAAACACTCTACAACAAGCTCCGGCAGTATAATATCGAAGCGTGATGCTTTGTTGAATTAAAAATTAGAAATTAGAAATTCAAAATTATCCTGGCGCGAATGTCCTTGCTCGTGTGTACAAATCTACGGCCTCTGCCCACTTTGAAACTTCTTTGCAGGCTTACAACTTTCCTAAAAATTGAATTAAACGACCGGCACCAAGGATAGAGATGTGAGTGTTGGCTTCTATGGAGCAATTATTCTAATCAAAAAGCCCTTCCGGAAGTATTTCTAGCTTCGAAAGGGCTTTTTTTGTGGGCCTACATATAGGGAAAGTAAACTATTTGCAGAAGGCCAGGTACTTGTTTTCCTCCAATTTGATTTTTAGAAAGGTGAATGCTTGTAAAGCTGCCGGATAGCATAACTGCTATAATTTCTAATTTTGAATTTCTAATTGTTAATTTGGAGACGCACTAAGCGTCTACAGAGTCATACACGATTACCTTCTCCCAAAGGTGCGCGTAGTTCTCCACAAATTTTAAGTGCACCGGATGCTCCTGGTACACATCCTGCTGCTGCTGATTATCAAAAAACAGGAGCCACGACACCGCATAGCCACGTTCTATTACCTCCCGGTTGGTGCTGGCGGGAACCCCGATGTGCGCCAACTTTATTTGCTTAATGGCCTTGAGCGTGTTCAGGCCTTCGATCAGTTTTGCCTTATCGGCTGCGGAGTCTGGATTTTTTAGCCAGAAATAAACGTGGTGCACAAACATGTTTTTCTTTTTTTGCCTGGATTTAGACAGCGCAGGCATGAAACCAAAAACGCCGGCAACAGATAGGAAAGCACTGCTTCCCAAAAATGTTCTTCTTGTCAGTTTGTTCATAAGGTGAGTCTTGTTTTTAGCTAAGCCATTTAACCAGGTAGTGGTTCTGAAGCGCTGCTGCTCTTTAAGGGCATAAGTTAAACAATTCTCCTGAAATTCAAGCAGATGCCGGGGTGCCGTTATATTTCATGCTGTCCGGGCACAGGCGTACCTAATTGAGCCAGCCACATCAGCAAAGAAAATCTCTTCCGGAAGACCTTTTCCATTTGAATAATTTGCTGGTTGCTGAATGGTTGATTGTTGGGTGGTTTGGAGATCGGGAGCTTAGGGAATAAACACAACTGATTAATAGTCCTATTTCGTGCTACGTGATACGATCAGCGTGCTACGAAAGTCTTGATACCTGTATCCTGCGTCTTATGCGCCAAAAAGCCTCCGGAGGGTCGTTTTTATTGGAATAATTACTTTCTCAACTCCTCCTGAAACACTAACCGGTTTGGCCAACATGATGTGCTGAAAGGGCATCTTCGAGGGCGGCCAGCACCAGCGGCACCTGCTCCTGCAGCAGCACCACAGCTTCCTGGCATTGAGCCGTATTGTGCTTTGGCTGATGCAGCACCTGCTCCAACTCAGTTAGGGCACCGGTAATGGTATGAGTTCTCAGATGCTTAAAGGCGGTCTGCATTTTATGCGCCACAGTGCCTACTTGTTGCCAGTTGCCTGCGCCGGCCTCATTTAGCAACAGCTGCAGGTTCTGCCGGTTATCGGCCACCAGCACCTCCAGAATGGCCGCCAGCGCCGCACTGTCCTCGCCGGTAAAATGTCTGATCTCTGTCAGGTCGAAAAGGGGCTGCTGCGGGGCGGGCACGGCAAGAACTGGCGCCGCTACCGCTGCAGGCGCCGGTGCAGCGGCCAGGTCGGGCAGCGGGAGGAGTGCTTTGCTCAGCTTTTGGTGCAGCTCCCGGTCTGAGTATGGCTTCAGCAGGTAATCGGAAATGCCGGTTTTGGCAAAGAACTCCTTGTTGCGGCTCATGATATTGGCTGTAAGCGCCAGAATAGGAATGACCGGGTTCTTCTTGCGGATTAGGCGTGCCAGTGCCTTGCCGCTTGTGCCGGGGAGCTGGATATCGGTTAACACCACATCGAAGGTATGCTGCTGCAACAGCTGCATGGCCTGTTTGGCATCGTTAGCGAGGTGCGCCTGCATCCCCCAGCGCTTCAGCATAAGCTCGCAGAGGGTGCGGCTGTAAGGGTCGTCGTCCACCACGAGCACCTGCCGGCCCTTCAGGGTTGGCTTCGGTGCCTCGGCTTCTTCTGGAGCTGCCGGGGCGACAGTGGCTTCTTCTGCCGATTTCACTTCCCTGAAGGGCAGAACCACCGTAAAAGTCGTTCCCTGCCCTACCTCACTCCGCAGCGAAAGCACACCATTTTGCGCCTCCACCAGTTGCTTGCTGATAGAAAGCCCTAGTCCCGTACCGCCGTACTTCCGGATTATAGAGCCATCCGCTTGGTTAAACTCGCCAAACACGTGCTCGGCCTGGTCCATCGGAATGCCAATGCCTGTGTCAGAGACTTCCAGCAGTACGGCTACCCGGTTCCGGCGGTGCGACTTAAGCCTGCACTGCACGCGCACCTGCCCCTCGTGGGTAAACTTAATGGCGTTGTCTACCAGGTTAAAGAGCACCTGCTTCAGGCGGAGCGGATCGCCGAGCAGCTGGCGGGGCAGCTTTTCATCTGCCTCGCAATAAAACCGTATGCCTTTTGTCTCGGCCTTTAGCTTAAAGACCTGCTCCAGCTCCTGCAGCACCTGCGGCAGACAAAACGGCACCACATCCAGCTGCAGCTTGCCAGCCTCCAGTTTCGAGAGGTCCAGCACATCGTTTACAATGTGAAGCAGATGCTCACCGGCACTGCTGATGGCCTGCAGGTGCTCCTGCTGCGAAATTTGCAGGGGCGTGTGGCGGAGCTGCTCCGAGAAGCCCAGCACCACGTTGAGCGGCGTGCGTATTTCGTGGCTCATGTTGGCCACAAAAGCCTCTTTGGCACGGGCCAGCTGTATGGCCTCTTTCTGCGCCCGGATCAGCTGCGCCTTGTAGGCATTGCTGCGGGTAATGTCGCGGAGGATAATCAGAATAAACGAAATGCTGCTGATCAGTCCGAAAATGCCTACCAGCAACAGCACCATGGAGTTTTGGTGCACCACTGCCTTGGCGCTCTCGGCGTTCAGGCTTGCCTGCTGCGTCTCGCTCTTCTCCAGGTTGTAGAGCATTGTCCGGATCCGGTCCATGATATCCTTGTCCTGCTGCAGCAACGCCAGTTCTCTCGCCGTGAGCATGGCTTCCTGCTTACTTACCTGCTGGTTCAGGTGCTGCAGAATACTTTTAATTTCGGTGACCTGAGCTACCTGCTGCGGAGCCGATGCCGAACTCGTATCCACAGAAACATCCATTTTTACCTGCAGCTGCGGCGTGGAGATGGGGGCAAGGGGAGTTTCCTCTTCTACAGTGGCTTCCTTATCGTCGTTCTTTTTAGAGAAAATCTTGCTGAACAAACCACGCCTGCCGCTACTGCCGCTGCTGGCTGATTTGGTTTCCGGAACCTCAGGAGCAGGTGTTTTATCAGATATGGTGGTAGTGGTATGTCGTTTTATGATGGTGGTGGAGGGCTGTTTTGTAGCCGATGAATTGATCTTACGCAGCACCTGGTCCGAATAGCTCGCCTTTTGCTCCTGCTTGCGCAGGGCCACATAGCGCTCCATGCTCTTCTCCTTTTCATCTAAAAGCGTTGCTATAGTATCCAGCTGCGCCAGCTCGGCCGGGTTCTGGTTCATGAGCAGCCGCAGCGAGTCCACCTGCTTGTCTATGCCTTCCAGCTCAGAAATATAGTTTTTAAAATATTTTTCGTCGGTGGTAAGGGTAAAGGCCCTGATCGAACTTTCGGCCGTGGCGATGTCGGCCAGAATGTGCTGCAGCTTGGCCAGCTTATGGTTTGGTTCGGCCAGGTCGTCTACGGAACCGAGCAGCTGTGTAAAGCTGGCGTAGAAGAGGTAAACGGCCACCGCCACCACCGAAATGGCCAGGCCAAAACCGATCACTACTTTTGCTTTTATACTATCTCCGGATAATTGCATGTGGCTGTTTACGGATGTTGGGTCTGGTTAAAACGTGGTTTTCTGCTTTTGATTGAAAAAAATCTTATTTTCTGGACGTTCGCGGCTGTATTTCTGCCAAAAAGCTGTTTAATACAGCCCGCTTTGCTTTTCGCAGCTGCTGCCGACCTGGCAATTTACAAAGCCAGGAGCTTCTTTTCAGAAACAAAACAGAGTTTTAAAAGAACAGGTCTGGCAACAAGTCTGGTTCCATTGCTGGTGTGGCACAGGCTAAATAGAAGTCCGAAGGCAGAAGTGCGGATCAAACCGGAAATTCCTTGTAACTTTGTACAAACAGCTGCAAACGCTATGGCAGAGACTTATTTTTCTGATTTCGGGACCATCCTGCTGTACCTGATCGGCGGCGCCATTTTTGTGGTGATCGGTTTGTTTACGGCCAAACTGCTGCGCCCGCACAACCCGAACCCCGAAAAACTGGCTACCTACGAGTCGGGCGAGGAACCTGTGGGCAACTCCTGGATTCAGTTTAACCCGCGCTTTTATGTGGTGGCGCTGATCTTCATTATTTTTGATGTGGAACTGGCCTTCCTGTTTCCGTGGGCAGTGGTGTTTGGCCGTCGCGACCTGATTGCAGCAACCGACGGGCTCTGGGGCTGGTTCTCGCTGGTGGAGATGTTCATCTTTATTGGAGTGCTGGTGCTTGGGCTGGCCTATGTGTGGGCCAAAGGCCACCTCGACTGGATCAAGCCAAACCCGGTGATCCCGAAAAGCCGCTCCAAGATACCGATGGAAATGTACCAACGGTTCAACGACAGGCAGCGGAGTTGATTGTTAATTGCTTGTTGTTGATTGTTGGGGCATGAGCCTCTGGAAGGGGCATTTCATTAGAATAATTTGGTTGTTAGCTGATTGTTAAATGGCTTAATAGTTAAATTGATTAAATGGTTGATATGGAAATTGGGTGAGTAAACTTATGTAACAATTAGCAACCAGCAATTACTACTATGAGTGCCCCTCCAATCCGATACTCAGAACCAACTGATTCCATCACCAATTGTAAAGCATAACCACCGGAGCATTTCTAATTTTGAATTTCTAATTTTTAATTTAGCGCAGCGCTAATAAATTATGGAAGAGAAGACCGGAGAAGGCGGACTTGTGATTACGAAGTTAGACGACCTGCTCAACTGGGCTCGCTTAACGGCGCTCTGGCCTATGGGCTTTGGCCTGGCTTGCTGCGCTATCGAAATGATGGGAGCCTACAGTTCAGGTTACGACATAGACCGTTTTGGGGTGATTCCGAGGGCCTCGCCCCGGCAGTCGGATGTGATGATTGTGGCCGGAACCGTTACCTTTAAAATGGCTGACCGCGTGCGGCGGCTGTATGAGCAGATGCCGGAACCACGCTACGTGATCTCGATGGGCTCCTGCTCCAACTGTGGCGGCCCGTACTGGGAGCACGGCTACCACGTGGTGAAAGGGGTAGACCGCATAATTCCTGTTGATGTATACGTGCCAGGCTGCCCGCCCCGACCCGAAGCACTGATCGGCGGCTTCCTGAAACTGCAGGAAATCATCCGGAAAGAAACCATTCGTGCACCTCGCGCCGTGCAGGCACTCATGGCCAAACGTCAGCTCAACAAAGAGCAACAGACGCTGGGGGTTTGATTAAAATTAGAAATTCAAAATTAGAAATTAGTTTCCGGATAGAACAGGACTTCTAATAACCTGAAGAATCTAGTATCTAATATCTAGCATCTACTATCTAACATGTTGTTCGAAGAAATCAGAAATTTGCTTGTAGAGCTGTTTGGGCAGGAGGTGATTGTGGCTGAAAAGACCGAGGGCCTGCAGCCTTACCTCGTGCTTCAGCCGGAGCGCCTGGCCGATGTTTGCCTGACGCTGCACGACCACGAGCAAACCTACTTCGATTTCCTTTCCTGCCTCACCGGCCTCGACAATGGCCCTGAAGCAGGCACCATGGAAGTGATCTATAACCTGTATTCTATCCCCTACGACCACCACCTGATGCTGAAGGTAATCGTGCCGCGCAACCAGGAGGAGCAACCGCTGCCGCAGGTGCCCACTGTCAGCCACATCTGGCGCACCGCCGACTGGCACGAGCGGGAAGTGTTCGATCTGGTAGGCATCAGCTTTACCGGCCACCCCGACATGCGCCGCATCCTCTGCGCCGCTGACTGGGAAGGTCACCCCCTCCGCAAAGACTACAAGCTGCAGGATTACTACCACGGCATTAAAGTCCCCTACGACGACCACAACGAGAACAACGGCTTCAAAAGTGAGCCGCAGTGGCTCACCGGCACATCAAATCCCTTCCCCGATAAGCGCGAGAAACCGGCTTAGCAGCACAGCAGGAGCAACAGCATTTGGAGTGTCAAAGCTTCTGGAGGGGCATTTTGATTCGAATAATTCAGCGAGGAGCCAGTCTGATTATAATATAGGAGTCCGCTGATCAATGATCTATAAGACGCAAAGCAACACTTCTAATTTCTGATTCAACTGTTTACTACCGGCAGTTCTGCTTCAGCAGCTCTTCCACCTCATTGCCATACTGCTTGTGGTAGCCAAGTTCCTTTACTTTTCCTAAATCACTGCAAGCCAACCCTTTTCTATCCAGAAACAGATAAACCAGGGCCCTGTTTCTATAAGCGTAAGCATTCCCCGGAAACAGTTGCAGCGATTGGTTAATGTCCTCTATCGCCTCCTGCGGCTGGCCGGCCTGAAACCTGGAAAAGCCCCTGTTGTTATAGGCAAAGGCTTTCAATTGTTTGGCTTCCTCTGTATCCGGTGCCAGCTCTATTGCTTTGCCAAAATCCCTGATTGCCTGCTCATACTGCTGTTGGGCTACATAAAGCTGCGCCCGCTCCTCATAAGCAAAAGCGTTCTCAGGCTCCAGATCCATGGCATGGTTCAGGTAATTGAGCGCCAACGTATAGTTGCCAGCCTTGCGGTTAATGGCACCATTAGCCACCCAAAGCTGGTATTCCTGTGGTTTGAGGCGGAGCAGGTCCTTAAACTCTTGAATTGCCTTGTCTATATCGCCCAGTTGCTGGCGGCAATCTGCCCTGGCCGACAGGTAAACAATGTTCTCAGGCTCGCTAATAAGTGCTGTGTTAATGTCTCTGATGGCTTTTCTGCAGTCGCCGGTCAGCTTGTACATAACGCCCCGGTAGCCGTAGTAGGCGTCTATTTTCGGATTTTTAAGAATGGCTTTGCTGAGCGCCGCAATGCCATCCTCCTCCTGCCCCATGTTAAACAGTATCCTGCCTTTCAGGCTCAAGAGGGCATGGTTGTCGGGATGCGTCCGTAGCAGTTCGTCGGTGTATTTTAGGGATTGGCTGTACTCACCCCGGTTGAAATGCGTGTTGGCCTGCTCCAGCTTAATTTCAGCAGCACTTACCTTCTTCGCTTTTTTCTGCCCGAGTGCAGGAAGGAGCGTCAGCAGGAGAAGGCTAAGAAGCAGAACACAGTGTTTAGAGATAGGCATAATGGCAGGTGTTTCATTCATTTTTTAGAACCCGGTAGCAACCTGAAAGTGATACCTGCTCTAAATATAGTTTTTTCCCTAAAAGAATCTAACGAGTATCATAAATTACTAGTGCCACCTGCAGTGTATCACTGTTATCAAAAGGCTGGTGTTCTACCCCAAATCCAAGAAGCCTTTGCTGCAGCCAATAATTAACACGTACAGAAGTTCCTGCTTTTTGCGTACTTTGTATATCCTTTTAGATTTCTTGATTCTGATATATACGTGAGCACTTCAACCATCTACCAGAACTACCTGCTGCAGTCGGAGCCTAACAAGTTCGACGTGGCCAGCCTGAAGGCAGGCGAGATGATCATTAACATGGGGCCGCAGCACCCTTCCACCCACGGCGTGCTGCGCCTGGAGGTGGTAACAGACGGGGAGCTGATCACGGACGTGGTGCCGCACATCGGCTACCTGCACCGCTGTTTCGAGAAGCACGCCGAGAGCATGGCCTACAACCAGACCATCCCCTACGTAGACCGCATGGATTACCTGGCCGCCATGAACTCGGAGCATGTGTGGTGTATGGGCGTGGAGAAGCTGCTGGGCATTACTGACCAGATTCCGAAACGGGTAGAGTACATCCGGGTGCTGGTGACCGAGCTTAACCGGCTGGCGTCGCACTTTGTGGCCATCGGCACGTATGGTATCGACATCGGGGCCTTTACGCCCTTTCTGTGGTTGCTCCGCGACCGGGAGCATATTCAGCGGCTGCTGGAGTGGGCATCGGGGGCGCGCATGCTCTATAACTACATCTGGGTAGGAGGCTTGTACTACGACCTGCCCATCGGTTTTGAGGAGCGCTGCCGTGAGTTTATTAATTACCTCATGCCGAAGCTCGACGAGCTGGAAACTATCCTGTTCGACAATTCCATTTTTATAAACCGCACGGCCAATGTGGGCATTCTGCCGCTCGATGTGGCTATTAACTACGGCTGCTCCGGCCCCATGCTGCGCGGTTCCGGCCTCAAGTACGACCTGCGCCGCGTAGATGGCTACTCCGTGTACCCGGAACTGGAGTTTGAGGTGCCAATCGGCAAAGGCACGGTAGGCACCACCGGCGACTGCTGGGACCGTAACTATGTGCGCATGCAGGAGTGCCGGGAGTCGGCGAAGATTATACAGCAGTGCCTAGACCGGCTGCTGGGCGACTACAAGCGCACCCCCGACTTCGACCCGCAGGCTGCCTGCCCCAAAAAGCTGCGCACCACCGGCAGCAAGGAACTCTACTTCCGGGGCGAAACGCCGCGCGGCGAGCTGGGCTACTTCTTCCGCTCTACCGACCGCAGCGATGTTCCTTTCCGCTGCAAGGGCCGCTCTCCCTGCTTCTCCAACCTATCGGTGCTGCACGAAATATCCAAAGGCTGCATGGTGGCCGACCTGATTGCCATTGTCGGCTCCGTAGATATTGTGCTGGGCGAGCTGGACCGGTAGCTACTGCTGCGCCAAATTAAAAATTCAAGGACAGGAATGACAAATAAGAGCAATTTCCCTGACGCTAAACGCCAGGAAGTTTCTAATAGTTAAATTGGATGAGCACTACATCAACAGCCAGTTTAGCAGTAGCAGAGATGCCTGTTACCAAATTGTTTGTAAAGTGCAAAACATCAGGTTGCTATCATCGTTTTTTATAATTCTGTGAGGATGATAAATGTAAACCCGTGATGCAATTTCCTATGAATAAGTTTCTTTCGGTTCACCTGCTGTGGCTGATGGTGCTGTTTGCTCCTGTTCAGGCCCAGGCTCAAAAAGAGAAAGTCGATCAGGATACTGCCTTCGTGCTGCCGGCAGACACCGTTTTGCCCGGACAGAAAAAGCCTTTTACAGATGCCCAGCGGCTGGAGGGCGATAACAAGCGTTTCCTGATGCGGGCCGTAATACCTTCTGCTGCTTTGGTCGGGGCCGGCATCCTCACCATACAGGAGAGAGGCTTTATCAGCAGCTTCGATACCCGCAATGCCCGTAACAGGCACTTCCCCAACTTCAGCACCGAGGCCGACGACTTTATTATGATTGCGCCGCTGGTCGGCTTATACGGCTTTAACATCATCTCCTCGCAGAACCGGCACGAGATGGGACGGCAGACCCTGCTACTGGGCCTGTCCGGGGCACTTGCCTCCGCCATCATCTGGCCCGTGAAAGGAATTACCGACATAGAGCGCCCAAATGGGGAGCCGCATGCGTTTCCGTCTGGCCATACGGCCTATGCCTTTACCATCGCCACGTTTATGGATAAGGAATTCCGGCACAAGAGCCCCTGGGTGAGTGTGGCCAGCTATGGCATTGCTGGAGCAACCGGCGTGCTGCGCGTGCTGAACAACGCCCATTGGATGGCCGATGTGCTGGCCGGCGCCGGGGTGGGCATTATCTCGGTGAACACGGTATACTGGGTGCATGCTAAGCTAACGCACGGTGGTGGCCTAAAGCGGACCTCGTTTGTGCCAGCCGTGTTTCCTGGCGGGGCCAGAGGCATGGCCGTTACGGTTGCGTTTTAGGAGTAGGGCTACAGGCGGGTGGGGCATTATCAAAAATATGTTTATTGAATTTCCTACCTTTAAAAGTGATTTCAAGCCTCTACATCCTGAAAATGCCTCAACTCCGCAGTTGCCTCCTGTTCTTTTTCAGCCTTATCCTAACTACCGTTACTATTGCGCAAACCACGCAAATAGAAGGCACGGTGCAGGATGCCCGCACACACGAGAAACTGGCGTTTGTAAACATTGTGGTAAACGACGGGGAAGCAGGCACCACCACCAACCTCGATGGTCAGTTCCAACTCCGCCACAGCCGGCCGATCCAGACGGTGCGTTTCAGCTATGTGGGCTACAGCACCCATTTTATTACCCCCGATTCTACTGGCACGCTTAATATTTACCTGCAACCTGCCGCAGCACGACTGGCAGAAGTGATCGTGCGCTCCGGCGCGAATCCGGCGCACCGCATTATCCGGCTGGCCAGCCAGCACCGGGAGCGGCACAAGCCAGAGAACCTCGACGCCTACTCCTACCGCACCTACAACAAATTTATACTCACGGCGGTGGGCACTGCCGACGGTGCCGAAATACGCTCCAAACCTTCACTTTCCCGCCAGGACTCTGCTTACCTGAAAATGGGAAAACTGCTGGGGGAGCAACACCTGTTCCTTTCGGAGAGCATTACCGACTACGCTTTCCTAAAGCCTAACCAGCACAAAGAAACCATTCTGGCCACGCGGGTGTCGGGCTTGGAGCAGCCGAGCTTTGGCATAGTGGCCGCCGAGGCGCGTGAATTTTCGGTGTACGACGATATGCCGGTGTTTTTCGGGAAACGTTACCTCAGCCCCCTCAGCACGGGCAGCACCCGCAAATACAATTTCCTGCTCGAAGAGACTTCCATTGTCGGCTCCGACACCATCTATATCATTTCCTATAAACCTGAAAAAGGGAAAAACTTTGACGGACTCTCCGGCATCCTGTACATCAACAGCAAGGGCTGGGCGGTACAGAACGTGATCGCCGAATCGGCTGCCGATGATGATAAACGGGGCATGAAACTGCAGCAGCAGTTTGAGCAGGTTAACGGGCACTGGTTTCCGAAGGAGCTGGATGTGGAGATTACCATTCCGCAGGTACAGCTTAAGGGGCACCAGCCCTTCGGCCACCTCAGAACCTACATTACCAACGTACAGCTGAACCCACCACTCCGCCGCCGCGACTTCGGCCTGATCGCGCTCTCGCAGGCACCGGAGGCACACCGGCAGCCGCTAAGTTTCTGGGAGCAGCACCGCACCGATTCGCTGAACCGACTGGAACAGCGCACCTACCAGCAACTCGACAGCACAGGCAAAGCAGATAACCTGGAGCAAAAGATACGAGTAATCGAATACCTGACAGCCCGGCAGATCCCGGTCGGAAAAATAAGCCTGGACCTGAACCGTTTCCTGCGCGCAAGTGATTTTGAAGGGTTACGATTGGGGGTGGGGGCACACACCAATAACCGTTTCTCGGAGCGCCTGACAGTTGGTGGCTACTGGGGCTACGGCCTTGGAGATGAGCAGCACAAATACGGTGCTGATGCAACCCTGCTGCTGCACAAGCCATTGGAGTTGAAACTGGCGGCAGCGTTTTTTGAGGATGTGCTCGAGCCAGGTGGCAGGCGGCTTCCTTTCATGCCGCGCAGCACTTTCAACAGTCTGCGACCAGCCCTGCTTACCCACCTCGACTACACCACTCACCGCAGCGCCACCCTTTCGAGCCGGCTGCTGCGCTACCTGCAGGTGCAGGCTACGCTCAGGCAGGAGGAAAGGCGACCAACGTTGGCTGTTGAGATTCCGGAAAGCCCGGCGCGTCACCAGGTGGCAGAGGCGGTGCTGGGGCTGCGGTATGCCTATGGGGAGCAGTTGGTGCAGCTGTTTAACCAGACCAGGCCTGTGCCCAACTCCTTTCCGGTGCTACGGGCGCAGTACACGCGCGGCTTAAAAGGCTTCCTGGAGGGAGATTATGATTACCATAAAGTAGATGCAAGGCTGTCGGCTTCGTTCCGGCACCGCACCACCGGCGAAACCAGCTTTACGCTGATGGGCGGTCTGATTAAGGGCGACGTGCCGCTGCTGGCGATGTACAACGGCTATGGCAGCTACAACTCCTCCTATAAGGTGTATGCCGGCGAGGGCTTCGAAACCATGGCGCCTTATGAATTCTTCTCCGACCGCTACACCGCCCTCTTCCTGCAACAGGACATCGGCAAGCGCCTGCTGCGCACCAGGTTCTTTCAGCCCAACCTCGTGCTGCTCACCAACATCGGCTTCGGTGACCTGCAGGAGCGGCAGTTTGCGGAGCAGGAGCCCTACTTCAAGACCATGACACGCGGCTTCTACGAATCCGGCCTGCTGCTCAACGACATTATTTCCTCTCCCTTCTCTGGTGTAGGCATTGGCTTCTTCTACCGCTACGGTCCTTATGCTTTGGATAAAGCTTCGGATAATTTCAGGATCAAACTGACAACTTCATTATTTTTCTAATGAAAATGGTCTTTGATAGCAATTTCGTACTTCATGCAGCCATGGCCCCAACTGCCTGATTATTTCTCTGAAAGGCCATTTTCATTAGAAAAATTAGAAAATCAGGAATAAAGACAAAGATCTGAAGTTGTATTTGTAGTGAGGCAACATACGCTAATGATTCTATCACAAAAGAGCTTTATCATTCTATTGTGATTTAGAACCTTTTCTCTAATTTCCCAAATATTTTAGATTTTTGGATTCAAGAATATATTCTTGGCTAGAAAAGCGATTAGCCTTGATTCTATTAAATAAGCTATTCTATTACCCATCTTTATATCTTTTAAGGAGTGAATTCCATTACCTTACAGCATCGGTCTGACCTCTTTTTGTTGCTGCTATACCTAACTATTTGCGCAGTTATTCTATTAAGGGTAAGTGTAGAAGCAACAGGGTATATTTCTCCGGATTCAGAGTATTATATGGAGGCGGCTACAAGTTTAAAAAACGGGAATGGACTCTATATTAACGACCTTTATAACTTACATGCAACTAATACTCCATCTGTTCGCATCCCTTTTACGGCTTGGCCAATAGGGTATCCGGTATTGATTTATTTAATGTCGAAAGCTATTCACTTGGATGTTTTCTGGGCAGGCAAAGCTGTCAATCTACTCTTTATCGGATTGTCCTTTCTGCTGTTAAGACAAATTAACAGACAATCCAGCTATATAATTGCTTCCATATATGGAGCCTTCACTATTTTAGAAGTTTCTTCTTACACCTGGTCCGAAAGCATATTTATGTTTGGGTTGCTCTGTTTTATCTATGCAGCAGAAAACATTTATAGCGCTCCGAATAAACTGAAAAACTTTTTACTCTTGCTTTGTGCTACGCTTTTCATGTTCCTAATACGGTATATTGGCATAGTAGCTGTAGGAGCCATTGGATTAGCTGTTTTGTTCTTCTGGCGTAGCAAAGAATATAAAACCAGCCTGCGCTTACTTTATGTATTATTGGTAGCATGCCTGCTAATCGGAATATATCTATTTCGAAATTATCTTTTGATAGGTCATCCTACAGGTATACCACGCCTGACAAAGGAGATGGAAGGACCGGGAGAGATAGCCATGATGGTATTAAAGGGCTTAGGCGGAGAACTGTTTCTGATAAGGAGATACTATTTTAATGGTCTCCCCGATTGGCTTACTCTAACCGCAGCAGGAGTCCATTTGCTAGTGCTTTACCTCATTTACAGCAATCTCAGAAAACACAAAGAAATTTGGCCTGAAATAAAAAAGAACTATTTTTCTCATTTGAGTTTGATAATGGCTGGGCTGTATTTATTCTTACTGATTGTGTTAAGAAGTATTTCGCAGTTTGACCCAACAAATTACCGCCTTCTTTCGCCTTTTACTTTTTTAGTGCTTATCGGAGCTGTTCATTATGTTGCAGCCCTTCCTGATTTATACCCGAATATTCGAAAAGCAAAACACTATCTTTTATTACTTTTTGTTTTTTCGCTACTCTTAAACCTGCCGAAAGCATTTATCGTGTCAAAGCTACTGAATCTATAAAGCCAGAGTATGCGTAAGCTTGCTTCCATTCTTTCTGCTGATATTTTGTTGTTAACACTTTTTGTGGCTCTAGTTGGCGTACATGTGTTTAGAATAAATGTAGAAGCTACTGGCTACATCACGCCCGACTCTCAATTTTATCTGGAGTTGGCAAATAGCCTACAGCAGGGCAAAGGCTTTTATATTAAACATCCCAAAACCAATTCGCAGGTTTTCTTCTCAACTTGGCCTGTTGGTTATCCAATACTTATTTATCTGCTTTCTCAACTGAGTACAGCCAGCTTATTTTGGGCTTCAAAACTTGTAAACTTCCTATTTCTAGGGCTTAATTTTCTTTTGCTACGCCAAATCAGCAAAAAGTACTCTTTTGTGCTTGCCTCCGTATTTTGCTCCTATACACTATTGGAGATTTATAGTTCTACTTGGTCAGAGGCTCCTTTTATTACAGGCTTATTATTTCTTACTTACCTGATCTGCAAACCGCCATTGCCAGAAAAGGAGAATAAAACAATCCTGCTATTATTCCTGACATGCCTTTTTCTATTCCTGATCCGCTATGTAGGTGTCTTTTCGTTTGGAGCAATAGCTTTACTGGCGGTCTATAATTATTACCAGAACCGTACAGCTACGGCCTTTAAATTAACGATAGTTTTTTTTGTGCTCTGTGTACTAATGCTAGCCTACTTGAGCATGAATAATTATTTGAGCGGCCACTATACCGGGTTCAACAGACTTGCAGCAGAGCATGAATCGGCGGGAGAGTTTTTGCTTATGCTGGGCGAGGCGCTTCTTAACGAGATACTGATAATCCGGAAGTATCGTGCACCTGGCGACACACTTTTTATGTTAACAACACTCTTCCAGGCCGCTGCCATAATTTATTTCCTGATCAAGATTGATGACAAGCAGGACATAAAGAAGCATGTGCAGAACAGTTTCTCTATTAGTTGTATTGCCATAGGATCGCTTTATCTGGCAGCTATTATTGCGTTGCGCTTAATCTCGCGCTTCGATGACTTAGACTATCGATTTCTCTCACCTTTTAGCACGCTAATATTCGTGAGTTTGTTATATGCTTTGGTAAAAATGCCTGATAAAGGGAAAATAAGAACCGTAAAATTACTGTGTTTTGCTTTCTTTCTGCTTTCACTATTTGTCAATCTTCCTAAGCAATACATACTTAATAAACTTACAGGCTATTTCTCCTAATAAAATATTGCCTGAGTTGTGACAGCTTACCCAGTCCTGCTATTCTATATACTTTGCCCCAATCCCCCAACAGCCTGATTCTCCTCCGGAAGGCCATTTTCATTAGAATAATTTGAGTGAGCCTGCCGAAAAGCCTCCTGCCACGCCAACTGCCCATCGATAGAAACACCTTGTTGGTATGGCTGATAGCTGCCTTCGTAGAAACCATAAGCAACTATTCCAGATTACGTAACCCTTTTGCACAGATTCTGTTAATTTTAAGCATTAAAGCAGCCAGGTTTATCTCCTGCTGCCTCACAAACCTATAGCAACCTTAGCATGAAACGCATTGTATTCAGCTGCCTTTTGTGGTGCGCTGCCAGTATCGGGGCTTTGGCGCAAAGCAAAAGCAACAAGATCGAATTTACCGAATACACCCTCGACAACGGGCTGCACGTGATCCTGCACCAGGACAACTCCACGCCCAACGTGGCCGTGACGGTGCTGTACCACGTCGGCTCCAAGAACGAGGTGGAGGGCCGCAGCGGCTTTGCGCACTTTTTTGAGCACCTGATGTTTGAAGGCACCGAAAACATTGGCCGTGGCGAGTACATGGGCATGGTGACAAAAGCAGGCGGCACACTCAACGCCAACACCTCCTTCGACCGCACCTTTTACTACGAACTGCTGCCCTCTAACCAGCTGGAGCTGGGCCTCTGGATGGAAGCCGAGCGTATGCGTGCCGCTAAAATAGACGAGGTGGGCGTGGAAACGCAACGCAAGGTGGTGCAGGAAGAGAAGCGGGAGCGGATAGACAACCAGCCTTACGGCTCCATGGGCGAGAACATGTTTGGCACGGCCTTTCAGGTGCACCCTTACAAATGGATGCCCATCGGCTCTTTTGAAGATCTGAACAGCGCCTCTATTGAGGAGTTCCGCGATTTCTACAAAACCTTTTACGTGCCTAACAACGCCACTTTGTCCATAGCAGGCGACATCGACATAACCCAGACACGCAAATGGGTAGACCAATACTTTGCCGGCATCCCGAAAGGAACGAAAGAAATTCCGAGGCCTAACGTGCAGGAGCCGAAGCAGACAGAGGAGCGCCGCAAAACAGTGTATGACAACATACAGCTGCCTGCCGTTATACAAGGCTACCATATTCCGGCGCAGGGTACCGACGATTTTTATGCGCTCTCCATGCTGACCATGCTGCTCTCCGGCGGTGAGAGTGCCCGCCTGCCCAAGGCGCTGGTAGACAAGCAGCAGAAAGCCGTAGCGGCTGCCTCCGTACCCTTCCCTACCGAAGACCCGGGCCTGTTCCTGACCTACGCCATTGCAAACATGGGTGTAGACGTAGCAGATTTGGAAGCAGCCATGGACGCAGAGATAGAGCGCGTAAAAACGGAGCCGCTCGAGGACAGGGAGTTCCAGAAGCTGCACAACCAGATGGAAAGCCAGTTTGTGCAGCAAAGCACTACGGTGGCAGGCAGAGCCGAGCAACTGGCCAATTACCACGTGTACTTCGGCGATGCCAACCTGATCAACACCGAACTGGAGCGCTACCGCAAGGTTACCAAAGAAGACATCCAGCGGGTGGCCAACCAGTATTTAACCAAACAGAACCGCGTGGTGCTGCATTATCTGCCTAAATCAGCGCAACCTAAATAAGCATTTCAGATCATGAGAAAAACATATAGCTTCCTTTTGCTACTGCTGGTTTTTGTAGGCACAGCCAAAGCACAAACCAGACAAACACCCCCTGAACCCGGCCCAGCTCCCAAAATTGAGCTTGGCAAATACGAATCATTTACCCTGAAAAATGGGCTGAAGGTGTACGTGGTGGAGAACCATAAAGTGCCGGTTGTCTCGATGTCGCTGGTGCTGGACCGTGACCCGATACTGGAGGGCGACAAAGCCGGCTACATCTCGGCGGCCGGCCAGATGATGCGTACTGGCACCAAAAGCCGCAGCAAAGACCAGTTCGATGAGGCCGTAGACTTTATCGGGGCCGACCTTTCGTTTTCCTCCACCGGCTTCAGCGCCTCCTCCCTCACAAAACACCTGCCTACTTTGCTCGACCTCACGGCCGATGCGCTCCTGAACCCAGAGTTTAAGCAGGAGGAGCTGGACAAGGTGAAAAAGCAGCTGCTGGCAAGCCTGGCGCAGGAAAAAGAAAACCCCGATGCCATTGCCCGCAAAGTGCGGCAGGTGCTGCTATTTGGCAAAGATCACCCCTACGGCGAGCAGATGACGGAGCAGACGGTAGAGAGCATTACCCTGGCCGATGTGCAGCACTACTACAACAGCTACTTTAAACCAAACATCGGTTACCTGGCTGTGGTTGGCGATGTAAAGGCGAAGGAGGTCAAAAAGCTGCTCAAAAAATCTGCCCTCAAGAACTGGAAAAAAGGCGAGGTGCAGCAGCTGACGTACAAGCTGCCTCAGAAACCGGCCCAGACCGAAGTGGTGATTGTAGACCGCCCGAGTGCTGTGCAGACCTCCCTGGCGCTGGCAAATGCGGCTGAGTTGAAGCCTGGCAGCCCGGAATCTATTCCAACCCAACTCATGAACAACATACTGGGAGGGGCGAGCACTGCCAGGCTGTTTATGAACCTGCGCGAAAAACACGGTTACACTTATGGCGCCTACTCCACGGTGTCGTCCGACAGGCTGCTGGGCTACTTTGCTGCCTCCGGCAACGTGCGCAACGCCGTAACCGATAGTGCAGTAGTGGAATTCAGAAACGAACTCAGCCGCATCCGTTCTGAGCCGGTAACAGAGCAGGAGCTGAAAGATGCCAAGGCCTACATGACCGGCAGCTTCGCCCGCGGCCTCGAAAATCCATCTACCGTTGCCTTCTACGCCATCAATACGGCCCGCTATAATCTGCCCAAAGACTATTATGCCAACTACCTGAAAATGGTGGAGGCTGTAACGGCAGACGATGTGCAACGCATGGCGCAAAAGCACATCACGCCGGACCAGCTCTACATTATTGCTGTTGGCAACGCCAGCGACATTGCCGGGAAACTTGAAAAGTTTGATAAGAACGAAGGTATTGCTTACTACAACGCCTCCGGCGACAAAGTGGAGCGTACCTCAGCAGCTGCGTTGCCTGCTGGCCTCACCGCCCAAACTGTGCTGGCAAACTACGAGAAAGCCCTGGGCGGCAAGGCAAACCTCGACAAGTTGAAGGATGTCACGATTAAAAGCAGCGCCACCATGCAGGGAACGCAACTCGAGTTTGTGCAGCAGCAAAAGTCGCCGGATAAATATTATGTAGCCATCCTGATGGGCAACAACCCGATGCAGAAGGTGACCATCAGCGGCAGCAAAGGCAAAGTGGAGGCCCCTGCGCAGGGCGTAAAACAGGAGATACCAGCCGACCAGCTAAACACGCAGCTTCTGGAAGCCGCTATCTTCGGCGTGTTGCTATACGATAAGCTTGGCATAAAAACAGAGCTGAAGGGAATCGAGAACATTGATGGCAAAGAAGCTTATGCCGTGGAGGCGCAGCAGCCCAACGGCCAGCGCACCACCAACTATTTCGACAAGGAAACTGGCTTGTTAGTAAAAACAATCAATAGTATGCAGTCGCCGCAAGGCGTTATTACGCAAACCAGGAACTACAAAAACTACAAAGAAGTAAACGGCATTAAGTTCCCGCACATAGTCGAGACCAGCTTCGGACCTCAGACAATCAAAACAGAGGTGCAGTCGGTGGAGGTAAACAAGGGAATTTCGGATGATGTGTTTAAGCTGTAGTTTAGATACTAGATTTTAGATGCTAGATAGTAGACTTTAGCTATTTAAACTACGATTCAAGAAGGGCACCAGTCGCAGCGGCTGGTGCCCTTCTTTTGTTTTGGATGAGGAGCAGAAACTGCACCAGGAGCAGCAGAGCCCTCCAAAGGGCCATTTCCATTCAAATAATTTAGTTGCTGATTGTTAAATGGCTAAATTGTTAAAATGAATTCTCCCCGCTGTTTGGAGTCTTTCGCAGGGCGACTCTAAACTGACAATGAATTAGCAGGAACTTTGTTCCGGAAAAGTTGCCAGAACATTTCGAAAGGCCAAAAAACGCATGCGCTCGTACATTTATAGCTAGCGTTACAGCCAATCGCCAGCAGGAAGTCAGAGACTTCCAATTTTCATTGAAAGTTTGGAGTCGCCCTGCGGAAGACTCCAAACAGCAGGGGCAGCAGGTGCATCAGAAGCGGGGAATCGCCTTGGAGGGGCATTTTGATTAGAATAATTGCTTCTTCACAGGAGTAAACATGTCGCAGCCTAACCTCGTGGCAGTAGGATTTTAAATTCCAGAGAATCCTCTCCATCCTTAAATCCTGTGAATCAGGATTCAGACAAGAATTCTAACATCTAAAATCTAGTATCTACAAACTGAAAGAGCAGCACCAGGAGCAGCAGAAGCTCCGGAGGGGCAAAATTATTAGAATAATTCCCCCCTCGCTAAAACAGTTCCCCCTGCACTGCCTGCACAAACTTTTTAGGCGGTTTTATGTGCAGCCCGCAGACCGTATTCAGCCTTTCGATCAGGTACATGGCCAGGTCCGGGGCGGCTGTATTATCCGGCTCGTGCACAAAAAAATAGAGCTGCTGCAGCCCCGCCTCCAGCCATTGCTGCAGCCGCTCCACCCAGGCATCTATGCGGCTGTAGTCGGTGGGGTGCAGGCCGTTGCCTACAAACCGGATGGTGGCGGTGGGAGTAGTCAGGCGCATGTGCAGCACATCGCGGCGGCCCGCCACATCGGTCAGCACTGTTCCTGCATGGTACTTCTCCAGCACCTCGTACAGCTCCTGAGAGGCCGCACGGTCTTTAAACCAATCAGGGTGGCGCAACTCTACTGCCATGGGCACGGATTCCGGCACAAACTGAACAAAAGCCTCCAGTTCGGGGAGCTGCCGTGGGCCGAATGAGGGTGGCAGCTGCAGAAACGACACGCCCAGCTTTTCTTCCAGGCCGGCAATGGCCTCACAGAAAGTGGCCGTCAGGTCCTGCGTGCTGCGCAGCTGCGCCTCGTGGCTGATGAGCTGCGGAAACTTAGGACAAAACCTGAACCCCTGCGGCACGGCATGGCGCCAACGGTCTATAGTGTCGGGGCCGGGAATATGGTAGTGGGTGCTGTTGAGTTCTATGGTGTTGAACTGCTTGCCGTACCAGTGCAGCGACTCTTTTTCGCGCATGCCGGCCGGGTAAATAGAACCAGCCCAAGCCTTGTTTACCCACACCGGCAGCCCTATGTAAATGGCTGGTGCACCAGTGCTGCCAGCGGCATGCTGCTGCAGGGTGGCAAGCGTATCCGGGTGGTCCGGTGGTAAGGCAAAATCAACCTTGCTGATGTCAGGTAATTTTCCAAAGTCCATAGCGTCTTATTTTAAAAATCTATACGTAAAGAGGTCGGTTTATGGCACCATCTGCTCGTGACCTATACCCGGGAAACCATATCGCTTACCCTATAAAAAAGAAAAATCCATAAATTAAACTAACAAATTTGAAAATTATTTTTTATAAACTTTCTAATATATATTTTAACAACAATATCGCCGAATCGCGCTCTAAATAGCCCTGACAGCAAATTTTGACTTATAGCAATTTTGTTCTTAAGCGTGTATCCCCCTACGCCTAAGGGGGCAGCAGGGCTGTAGGGAGTTGCTTTAAACAATTTTTATTTATCTTTGTGGCTTCACCAACTATTAAATGAGATGATTTTTAATAGAACGAACTCTTTTTTATTCTTTATTACGCTACTTTTTATAGGCTTTAGCAGCCCCTCTTTTTCACAGAAAGTAACCAAAACCCAAACGGGAACTGCCTCCTGGTACGGCAGCAAATACCACGGTAAAAAGACCAGCAGCGGCGAGCGCTTCAACAAAAACGAATTGACAGCCGCTCATAAGAAACTTCCTTTCGGCACTAAGGTAAAAGTGACAAACCTGGACAACAACAAATCGGTGATCGTTCGGATAAACGACCGGGGCCCTTTTGTAGGAAACCGGATAATCGATGTGTCGGAAGCAGCCGCCAGGATACTGGAGATCAGGAGCGCCGGTTTAGGCGAGGTAAAAGTAGAGATACTGGGGCAGCCAGGTAAAGAGCTTGCCAGCCTTGAAGATACCGCCGAAGCAGCCGACGACGAAGTATACACCATTCAGGCCGGCGCTTTTTTGCAGCCTAAGTTTGCAAAGGCTTTTTCTGAAAAGCTCAAAGCCTTCGACAAGCACCTGCCAATTGAGCTAACTCAGGAGCATGTAAATGGCACCAGCGTACACCGCATCAGTGCAGGGCGCTTCGAGAACAGGCAACAGGCCGAGGCTTTTAACGAGCTGCTTGCCGAAGAAGGCCTCCATGGAGTGGTGGCAGCAACTTAACAGCGACGTAACCTTACAAAGCCAGCGCGCCCGCATGCAGATCATGTCTGTCGTACGCGGGCAGGGTCAGCAGCAGCAGAACCTCCGGAGCTCCTCTTGTAGAGAAAAACAAGTCTTCTGTTTCCTGAATTTTGTGCTGGTGCGAGCTTGCCGCTCATACTTTCCTATCAAGCCTTTCCAAAAGGGGCCAAAGCAGCTTGTTAATAGATCAATTCTATTAAGCTGTAGCCGTAAGGAACAGTTGGTACGAGCGGCAAGCGCGCACCAGCGACAGGCTTTCCCTTACTTACAAGATGAGCTCCGAAGGGCCATTTTGATTAGAATAATTCCGAAAGACAGACTTCTTTCTCTTCCTGGACTGACCCGGCTATATAAAATGCGCTTATCTGGCTAATTTGCTGCCAGATGTATTACACCTGTAGCAGCAGCACTATAGTCGCAATACAGCCGGCTTCTTCTTACTTTCTGCTTTTTGGAACAGAAGTACCTGATGGAGAAATTATTTCAATAAAAACCCCTATTCTGCTCCTCCGGCAGTTTCTGCGGTTGCTCTTCCTCTATTCTTGATCGCAAGCCTTTTCAGGCACCACCACCTCCTCCGCCTGGCACAGCAGCCCTATGACAGCAGCTGGCGCAGCCCTCCTCTATTTTGCTTCGCCTGATACTGCCGAGATTATACTTCTGGCAAGGTTCGTGTTGTAACAACAAATCAAGGAAGCTTTGCCTACGAAAAAAACTTTACCACATGTGGGCACCATAATCGCGGCACTGGCACTTTTCAGCGCATGAATGGTACAGGCGGCGGCAGCTTCCTCAAAACAGCAGAAGCTGCAATTAGCCTAGCGATGCATTACACTGGTACCATGGCAGAAGGGGGTGCTAACGTTTTTTTTCTGTTTAAGCCAAACTTATTGCCAAAATACCGCACCCTGAACGACCACATCGCGTATTAATAAACTTTGCTGTGCAAGCTGAAGCGTATCTGGCCGTATACATGTAGAGAGGCCTGCTGCCACAGGCATTCAGCTACAGACGGCAGCGCTTGTGTAGAAATGCAAATGATCTAAAGAACTTCTAAGGTGCAACAGTTAGAAATAGTTAAGATATCAGAAAACCAGGCTAAAATTCTGAGGCATATACTGGGGGAGAGGATTTATTTCTTTTACTCAGACAAGCTCCAGGTGGAAGGCGAGAATGGCCATTTCCTGTTCTGGGCCAATGGCTTTGCCATTGCACTGTCTACTACCAACAACGGCCTCGATAATTTCAGGACCTACGTGAATATCAGTGCCGACTACAGACTCTCTAACAAGGAGGCTGCCACTTACTACGAGTTTGACATCAACGTAAGCAATGCGCCGCTCTGGCAGGAGGGGTCTCTGCAGTTTGGCAAGCTCTCCAGCCTGCGCATCTTCTCCGACCCCATTCTGATGATAGAGGTCTACCAGGATTTTAATGAGGGCAGCGAAAAGGTGGTGATGCACGACTGTGCGCTGGTATTTTACTCACATTCCCGAAAGATTCTGGTGCGTGCCCGCCCCGAGGTAATAGGCGGCGTAGATGTGGTTCTGGATGAGCCTTATATTGAGGCGCTCACCCGCAACCTGAAGTTAAGGACGACTATTGTCTGATGCTGCCCCTTACGGCCCACAGACTGAACAGTATCTGCAGGAATAAAAAGCAGGCGCAGCTAGGTTGCCGCCTTATCAGGATTCGCCAGTCTCCTGCTCCCGTACCTGCCTGGCAAAAGCACCTACCAGCCTGACCAGGTCCGGAATGCACTCCAGGTTGAGCGTGTGCCCGGCTTGCGGCAACACCTCCAGCCTGGCCACAGGTATTGCCTCACACATAGCCTCTCCGGCCTTTACCGGGCACAAAGGATCTTCAGCGCCATGCACCAGCAGCACCGGCACCTTTATGCTTTTCAGCTCCTGCAGATAATCATTGCTTTCGCTGATGGTAGCGATTTGCTGCAACAAGCTCTCGGAAGTAAGACTTCGGGAAGCTTTGCTGCTCTTCAGATGCTCCAGGCTCACCACATAAGGTTTTGTGAAATACCCGCGCCCCAGCACCAGCGGCAGCATCACCTCCAGCAAAAGAGGGGGGCCACCTGCCAGCAAAGCTACTTCCCAGCTTTGTAGTACAGCATCAAAATAGGCATCCTTTTGCGCGAAGGAAGAAATGAGCACCCCCGCCTGTGCCAGCTCCGGATGGTTTACCAGCAAACGCTGCGCCACGGCACCTCCCATAGATATCCCGATAATAATGGGCTGCGGCAACTCCAGGGTTTGGAGCAGATCGGCAACATCAGCAGCATGCATAGGTATAGTATGCAGGTTTTGTGTTGTATCTGATTTGCCCTGGTTCAGCAGGTCCACCAGCAGCAGTTGGTGCGTTTTGCCCAGGCTAAACACCAGCCCCGCCCAGGCTGCTGTGGTCTGCGAAAAGCCATTCAGGAAAATCAGGGTTTGAGGGGCTTGCGGGTTGCCGTGCCGTTCGTAATGGAGCTCTGCGCCGTTAGGTAAGCGGTGTTTCATTTAAGGATAACTGGGGCTTAATATGAGGCAAAGGTAATTATGCTATCGTTCATTTTCTGGTGCATCCAGCGTGTTTTTTCTTTCTGTCTCTTATTTTATCAGGATTAGCAGAATGTGGCAGAAGTTATGCTTACTGCGAGTTATGGGAGCAGTAGTAACTGAACTGGGGTAGCTCTGTGCTTTGGAAGTTGTTAGCCATGTTAGCAGCAGCACCAGGAGGAGCAGTGCCTCCGGAGGGGCATTTTCATTAGAATAATTTATTCCTGATTCCTAGCTGTATTTTGTTGAGAAGTAAGCTCTGCTGTTTAACATCAGCGAATAAGGAGCGAGCAGATTTTTTCTAAATTATTCTAATGAAAATGCCCTATCCGCAATATGTTACACCTGCTGACGCTGCTGCTCCAGATTAAAATTTCTGTCTTAAAATTCCTTTACAAACAGAAAATGCCCCCAGTATTCGTGAGGGCATTCTCTATCGATAAAGGATGGTGTCAGAACCTGATATGCGGCGCGAGTATCTTGAACTCTGTGCGGCGGTTTTCCTGATGCTCTTCCTCAGAACATTTCACCCCATCCACACATCGGTTCAGGATCATGGTTTCGCCGTACCCTTTCGCCACAATCCTGCTGCTTGGTATCCCCCTCGATACAATGTAATTCACGGCGGCCCTGGCTCTGGCATCGGACAGGATCTGGTTATAGCGTGCACTTTCGCGGCTGTCGGTGTGGGAGCTAAGCTCTATCCTGATGCTTGGGTTTTCCTCCAGTGTTCGCACCAACTTGTCGAGCTCACGGGCAGCATCCGGCCTGATTTCGGACTTATTTAGGTCGTAATAGATATTCTTAAGCAAGATCGGTTGCTCGGGTGTATCCCTGTTAAAGTCGACTTCCAGGTTAAGGGTGTCAGTTGGTGCGTTGCATTCCATCATCATGGTAACGGCATGCGTCAGGTAGCCCCCTTTGCTTCCGCGTATGGTATACTGCACGCCACCGTTCACGTTGAAGTAAAAATGGCCTTTGGCATCGGTAGCCACCTGCTCAAAGGTACCGGTCTCCTCATTCAGCAACTGCACCAGGGCATTCTCTACCGGCACCTGTGTGGTTTGCCGGGTTCTCGGGTCTCTCACGGTTTCGGCCACCACCCCCTGTACCTTGCACGGAATAGAAATATAGTCGAATGCGAAGAGGTTGTCGGTGGTGTTGGCCTGCAGGCGATCTGATGTAATTAGGCCGGCTTTCCCGGTGCTGTCCAGCAGCATTCCGAAATCGTCAGTGGAGGAATTGATCGGGTATTGCAAGTTCTCGGCGCTGTGCCACCTGGTGTGCACCCCGTCTGCTTTAAATATATCCAGGCCACCCATGCCCAAATGACCATCTGAAGAGAAATAGAGCACACCGTCTGCTCCGACAGTCGGGAAGCTTTCGCGGCCCGGGGTGTTAATGCCCTCGCCTGCATTTACAGGTTTCCCCCAGCTCCCGTTTTCCTGCCGTTCGCAATAGTAAATGTCTGTAGCGCCAGCACCACCAGGCATATCCGACACAAAATAAAGTATCCTGCCATCTGGTGTCACAGCCGGATGCCCTACCGAATAAGCATCCGGTCGGTTGTACCGGAAAGGCTTCACGTTCTCCCAGTTTCCCTTCTTCAGTTCCGCCGTATAAATCTCCAACCGGTTTGTTTCCAGGTTGGCGTTGCTGGTAAACCAGCTGGTAGGGTCAGCGTTACCCTTGCGCCTTACCCGTTTTCTGGCGGCTACCCTTGTAAAGAAAAGCAGATTCTCCCGCTCCAGAAAAGTAGCCGGCCCGTTATGGAAACCCGTGTTGACCGGTGCCGGCAAGGCTACTGGCGTTCCCCAGGTGGAGTCGGAGGTGGCAGGTGCGAAGTAAAGTTGAATGTACCCGTTTCCGGTCCAGCCAGAACGCGTAGAGGAGCTTTGTCTGGTCGAGGTGGTATCGCCGCTCAGGCGGTCTGATGCGAAGATAATTCCGTCTTTAAACTTTATGGGACTGAAGTCGGAACTGCCGGCGTTAATGCCTGCTGCTTTTTTGATGGTATAGGGCCTTGCATTTTGCTGCCAGGCGATGGCGGAGTCGCAGGAGGCAACGAGTTTGGCGGCCAGTTCTTTTTTGCCAGCGGCCCTGCTGCCGTAGTTCTGGTATAGCTCTTTTGCTTTGTCGAAGTTGCCATTGTACTTGGCTGCATGGGCATAATGCAGCAAATTAACGGGGTCTGCATCCGGGAAGTTAACTACCTGGGCATACCAGAACTCGGCCTCCCGGTTATTGTTCATCAGCCGGTAGCTGTCTGCGATGCGCTGCACCACCGGCAGGCTTGGCTCCCCGGCACTCAGCACGTTCTTATAAGCTGTTACCGCTGCGCTAAACTCATATTTATCGAAATGCCTGTTGGCCTGCTTTAGCGCATTCTGAGCCGCTACAGGTTGTATAACGGCTATGATAAGAGCTGGCAGCAATAGTTTCAGGAATAGTGTGATCTTCATTTTTTACGGCAAATATGATCTAGAAGAAGCGTGGCGAAAGCGTACGCGTATCCTGCTTTTTAAAGAAAGTATACCCTACAGATACCTCGTGGCTAGGATATTCCCGCAGGTCATTCAGGGTGATATCATAAGAGTAGCCGAGCCTAAGACTGGGCGTCAGAAACAGCTGCGCTATTACGGCAAAGGCGTTTCTTTTCTGCAGGTTATAGTCTGAGGGCAATTTGCTGAACAGCGGCACAGCCGTTCTGTAGGAACCTCCGAACCAGAACCTGTCATACACCATCAGAAAAGCATTCAGGTCCATTTTAGATGGGCCTTTAAAATCATCCTGCAGCAGGAAGCTAGGCTTGAAGCGCAGCGCAGAACTCAGGTCGAACACATAGCCTGACGAAAGAAAATACTGCCGGACCGGTGTGCCAATAAGTGGGTTGCTTCCTTTAAAAGGCACCAGGTTAGCAGCTGAGAACCCGGCATAGAAGCGTTCGGTGTTAAAGAACACACCGCCTCTTATATCAGGCAGGATCTCCGACTCGCGCCCGGTCGGGACCGCCACATCAGGGATAATAGTGCTACCAGGGCGCAGCTTGGTGCCATCGAGGGTATACTGGGCAAAACCACCGGCAAAACCTACGGCAATCCTGGAGGTCTCGCTCAGGTTAAGTCGCACCGATGCGTTACCGTAGGCATTCAGCTGCGTCTGCACCCCGATCTCATCGTTCAGGGCGCTGAAGCCGAGGCCCAACCGCCCGTTTCGGGTCAGCCCGTCTACACTAAGCACCTGCGATGTAGGCGAGCCCTCCAACCCTGACCACTGGCTACGATGAGTTGCATTAATATTCAGCAACTCCTTACTACCAGTATAGGCTGGGTTAATGACCATTTCGTTAAATATATACTGGGTATACTGGGGCGCCTGCTGGGCATATAGCACCGGAGCCAGCAGCACGCCACAAAAGGCCAGTATTTGTCTTATTATCTTTATCATTCTCTTTTACTGCTATTATCTCATGATCATCACAAAGCCCTTGTACACCTGATCACTGCCATTGCACTGTTTCACTTTTGCAATGTAGTAATAGGTTCCCTCGCTCAGGTTATCACCTGTCCAGTCGTTTTTGTAGTTACTGCTCCGATACACTTCGTTGCCCCAGCGGTTTATGATCGAAACTTCGCTGTTCGGATAATTCCCAAGGTTCTCTACCACCCAGGTATCGTTGTTACCATCGTTATTCGGCGTAAACACGTTCGGGAAAACCAACTCACTGGCAATCAGATCCAGATCAGGCGTAATAGAGACCGACTCGCTCAGACAAACACCGTTGTCCACGACTACCGCTATGGCACCTACACTATTTCCTTCCGGCGCCACCCTGATACGGGTAGTACCCTGCCCTGAAATAACCGACCAGCCTGATGGAACTGACCAATTATAAGTCCTGGCTCCTGCCACAGGCGCTACTTCATAAATAAGGCCCTCACACATGTTGCTCAGATCATTGATCCCATTCACGCTGGCTATCTGCACTCCCCTCACCTCCATGGTAGCGCTCAGGCTGGTACCGCAACTGTTGTGTGCCACAACAGAGATAAGCCCGGAGCTGCTGCCTGCTATTACCTCAATTCGGGTTGTGCCATGCCCTGCGGTTATGGTCCAGCCTTCAGGTAACCTCCAGGTGTAGGAGGTGGCTCTGCTGGCAGCTACCACAGAGTAAGTCAGCTTGCGACCTGCGCATACCTCTACTTCGCCGGTAAGCATACCTGGGGCAGTCGGCTCTCCCGCCACCGGAACAACCGGCAGCGTACTGGCTGAACTAATGCCACATGGGTTACTGGCTCTTACTGATACAACACCCTGGCCACTTCCTACCCGCACTCTGATGCTGGTTGTATGGTGGCCAGCCAGTATAGACCAACCAGTTGGCACGCTCCAGTTATAAGTCATAGCACCTGCTACAGCTGGTATAGAGTACACCACATCCGTACGGCCTACACAAGGCTCCCTATCGCCGGTTATGGCTTCCGGGGCCTGAGGCCTTGGCTGCGCATTCACGGCCAGGATGCTGGGGTCACTGGTGCCGCAGCTATTGCCGGCAGTTACCTTTATTTCGCCTGCTGTTGTTCCTGCTGTCACCTCTATATCCGCGCTTCCTTCTCCGGCCGTAATAATCCAGCCATCAGGCAAATCCCAGATATAATCAGTAGCCCCCTCTACGGGCTCTACACTTATAATAATATTGGTATTACCTGCACAAAGTGGTCCGCTGCTGGTAATGGCTCCCGGCGTAGCTGGTGTGCCTGGCCGCAACGAAACTGCTAACGATCTGGCGTTTGTACTGGCAAAGCAGTCGTTAGCGGCCCTGACGGCTACAGTACCCGGCATTTGCCCTGTTTGAACGGTAATAGCAGCTGTTCCTTCGCCCTCTGTAATCGTCCAGTCGTCTGGCAGGGTCCAGTTATAAGTTAAGCCTGGCACCTCCACTACCGAGTAGACGATCCCCTTAGCATCAGGGCACACTTGCGCCGGACCAGTAATAACGCCTGGCTGCGCAGGGGTAACAAGAGGTACAACGGCTAACGTCACAGACTGGCCTGGGCAGTTGCCCACTCCCCTTGGTGTTACCGTTAGCGTTCTGGCAGTGGTGTTGGTCGGAACATTATAAGTAATGGTGTTGGTAGTTGATGCCGCTACAGCAGTCCAGCCAGGCAAGGACCAGACATAAGACGCAGCACCCTCTACCGGCTCGATGGTGAATGTGACGGTGCTTCCTGCACAATAGGGTCCGCTTGCGGTAATCGCTCCTGGCTCACCAGGCACCACCAGTGGGGTTACGGCCCGTGTTCTGGCATTGCTGGTACAACCTGCTTCATTTGTCGCTGTCACAGAAACTGTGCCTTCTGTTGATCCTACTGTCACACTAATGGTGTTCGTGGTGGAGGCCCCTTCCCAGCCTTCAGGAAGTTGCCAGTTGTAGGTCATTCCTGCCACTGCCGTTACACTGAAAGTAACCTGGTTACCAATACAAAGCAGCGCATTCTGCAGGATGGAAATACCGGAAGGCACTCCTGGCAGCAGTGTGGGTGCAATGTTCAGTGTACTAGGTGTGCTCAGGCAGCCTCCTGCTCCCACGGCTCTTACTGAGATTGTTCTTGCGGTGGTGTTATTAGGCACATTTACTGTAATACTGGTTGTGGTGGATGCCGCTACTGCCGTCCAGCCGGTTGGCAGCGCCCAGGCGTAAGATGCTGCTCCTTCTACTGGGTCAATACTGAAGGTTACCTGGCGCGTAGCGCAGAAAACGCCACTTGCCGAAATATCACCAGGTGCACCCGGTGTGGCAGGATTCACATTCAGGCTGCTGGCAGCACTGGTACAGCCGCCTGTGTTAACAGACACTACTGATACAGTGCCTGCTGTTGCCCCAACAGTTACGGTAATGGTTCTGGTGGTAGAGGTACCTGTCCAGCCTTCCGGAAGTGACCATCTGAAGGTAACGCCTGTTATAGCCGGCACGCTGAGTGTAATCTGGCTTCCGACACAAAGTGAGCCACTTGCTGTAATGGCTCCTGGCGTGGCCGGAGCCGAAACAAGCGTAGCTGCTAAAGTGCGGGCAGTGCCTGTGCAGCCCTCTGCGTTTGCCGCCGTTACGGAGATAGTGCCCCCGACAGTTCCAACAGTAGCTGTAATAGAGGAAGTACCAGCGCCTGACGTAATATTCCAGGTGGCAGGAACAGACCAGTTATAATTCAATCCGGAGATGGAAGGTACGCTCAACGTTACTTCACGGCCTGCACAGAAAGCCCCGCTGGCCGTTATGGTGCCTGGTTGTGCAGGAGCTGCCACTGGAGTAACCGGCAATGTTGCCGGAGATCCCGGGCACCCCTGGGCATTGGCCATGACAGAGACTGTTCCTGATGTTGATCCAACTGTTACGGTAATACTGTTTGTGGTTGAAGTACCGCTCCACCCGCCTGGTAACGTCCAGGTATAAGACGAGGCGCCAGCAACATTATCTACCCTAAAGGTTACCTGATTTCCAACGCAGAGTGAACCTGTTGCCGTGATGGCGCCAGGCATGGCAGGAGCCACAGAAGGATTTACATCTAAGGACCTTACCGGACTGGTACAACCTCCGGCGTTCACAGCTACCACAGATACGAGACCAGCTGTCTCGCCCACTGTCAGGGTGATGCTGCTGGTTGTTGAACTTCCTGTCCAGCCTTCTGGCAATAACCAGTTGTAGCTCATACCAGATACTGCTGGCACACTTAAGGTTACCTGCTGCCCGACACAGAGAGAGCCATTGGCTGTTATATTACCCGGAATGGCCGGAGCCGCAATAAGGGTAGCTGATAAGGTACGGGCTGTGCTAAGACAACCAGATGCGTTTCTGGCTGAAACAGAAACAGTGCCACCGGTAGCGCCAACTGTAACGGTGATACTGTTGGTAGAGGACGATCCAATCCAGCCGGCAGGCAAGGTCCAGTTATAAGTCATTCCTGCCACGGCCGGCACAGAAAGCGTCACCTGGCGGCCTACGCAGAAGGCACCACTGGCGGCGATGGCTCCGGGCTGTGCCGGAAGCCCTACTGGTGTTACGGTCAGTGAGCTGGCAGGGCTGGCGCAGGCACCTACATTTCCGGTACCTGCCGTTACAGACACAGATCCTGCAGCTGTTCCCACTCTGGCTGTCATAGAGGTGCTACCCTGACCTGCTGTAATAGTCCATCCGGTAGGAACTGTCCAGGTATAGTAAGAAGCTCCTGATACGTTGGCTACTGTAAAAACAACCGTCTGCCCCACACACTGTGCCCCATTTGCTATAATGCCACCAGGCTGTGTAGGCGGTACAAACGGCGTTACGTTCAGAGTTCTCGGGCTGCCCGTGCAGCCCGAGCTATTGGAAGCCCGCACCGCGATCGCCCCGCCTGAGGCGCCCACCGTGACGGTGATGCTGTTGGTGGAGGAGGAGCCGGCCCAGCCGGCAGGCAGGGTCCAGCTATAGCTCATGCCTGCCACGGCTGGCACGGAAAGCGTCACCTGGCGGCCTACGCAGAAGGCTCCGCTGGCCGAGATCGTGCCCGGCTGCGCCGGCAGCGCCACCGGCGTCACCGGCAGAGTGCTGGCCGCGCTGGCGCAGGCACCGGCCGCACCAGTGGCCGCCGTCACCGACACCTCGCCTGCGGCTGTTCCCACTCTGGCTGTGACGGTGGTAGTGCCTTGGCCAGCCGTGATCGTCCAGCCCGAAGGCACCGCCCACCTGTAGTAGGTGGCGCCGGAGACAGACGCCACGCTGAAGGTGACACTCTGCCCTACGCACTGCGCGCCGGTGGCCGTGATGGCTCCCGGCTGGACCGGGGTCACAAACGGCGTTACGTTCAGGGTCCTGGCGGTGCCCGTGCAGCCCGAGCTATTGGAGGCCCGCACCGCGATCGCCCCGCCTGAGGCGCCCACCGTGACGGTGATGCTGTTGGAGGAGGAGGAGCCGACCCAGCCGGCAGGCAGGGTCCAGGTGTAGCTCATGCCTGCCACGGCTGGCACGAAAAGCGTCACCTGGCGGCCTACGCAGAAGGCTCCGCTGGCCGAGATCGTGCCCGGCTGCGCCGGCAGCGCCACCGGCGTCACCGGCAGAGTGCTGGCCGCGCTGGCGCAGGCACCGGCCGCACCAGTGGCCGCCGTCACCGACACCTCGCCTGCGGCTGTTCCCACTCTGGCTGTGACGGTGGTAGTGCCTTGGCCAGCCGTGATCGTCCAGCCCGAAGGCACCGCCCACCTATAAGTGGTGGCTCCGGAGACAGACGCCACGCTGAAGGTGACACTCTGCCCCACGCACTGCGCGCCGGTGGCCGTGATGGCTCCCGGCTGGACCGGGGTCACAAACGGCGTTACGTTCAGGGTCCTGGCGGTGCCCGTGCAGCCTGAGGCGTTGGAGGCCCGCACCGCGATCGCCCCGCCTGAGGCGCCCACCGTGACGGTGATGCTGTTGGAGGAGGAGGAGCCGGCCCAGCCGGCAGGCAGGGTCCAGCTATAGCTCATGCCCGCCACGGCCGGCACAGAAAGTGTTACTTGGCGGCCTACGCAGAAGGCGCCGTTGGCTGTAATTGTGCCAGGCTGTGCTGGAAATACGGTAGGTGACACAGGCAAGGTACTGGCTCTGCTTAAACAATTTCCTGACCTGCTGCTGACGGATACTGTTCCTTCCGTTGATCCTACTGTTACGGTTATACTTCTGCCTGTAGAAGCGCCCACCCAGCCCGAAGGCAGGGACCAACTATAAGAACTGGCCCCTGGTACAGCCTCTACGCTAAACACCACCTGCTGCCCCACACAAAGAGGTCCGTTGGCTGTAATTGTTCCTGGCTCTGCAGGAGTAGGAGCAATAGTTATAGAATTGCTTGTTGCTGTTAATCCGTTGCAGGTATTGGTAGCGGTAATGTTTATGTTTCCGGCACCAGTTATCAGTGTTATAGAAGAGGCATCCTGCGATACAAGTGTCCAGTTGGCAGGGTAGTTCCACTTGTAAGAAATACCAGGCACAGGTGCTGCTATTCGGAATATGACCTCTTCACCCGAGCAGGAGTTTCCTTCTCTACTAACTGTTGGTGCGGCAGGCGGTACATTATCTGAAATAGTAATAGCATTGCTAGGCTCACTTGGGCACACAATTCTACCATCCGGCATGGCAACCACTCTAATAGTACCTGTGCCCACTATGAGCTTGATAGAGGTTGCATCCTCAGAAATCAGGCTCCAGTTAGAGGGATACGTCCAGTTGTACGCAACGCCTGCCTCCGGATTAATTACTCTGAACGTAATTTCCGAACCGGCACAGAAACCTCCCTCCGTGGCAATAATTGGAGTTGTCAGCTGCCCTTCTTCCGTAGAGATGGTTAAGGTATTACTGGCAGCACTTTCTATCCCGCAGCCATTAATGGCGGTAGCTGAAATAGCACCTGCTCCAACAAGTAGCCTGATGGAAGAAGCGCCCTTTGATATAAGTGTCCAGCCTGGAGGGAAATTCCACTGATAGGACAGGCCTGCCTCCGGACTGCTGACCCTAAAGGTAACTTCTGAGCCGAGGCAAAGTCCGTTTTCGTTTATAATAGCAGGGGCGGCAGGCGCTGTGTTCCCTGAAACCGTGATGGCATTGCCAATCTCACCAGGCGTACCGCAACTATTCAACGCAGTGGCCGCAATAGCCCCCGTACCCACCACAAACCTGATGGAGGTTGCGTCTTCAGATATAACTGTCCAGTTAGAAGGATAGCTCCAGTTGTAGGTGGCTCCTGCCTCAGGCCTTTGCACCCTGAAGGTTACTTCCGACCCGATGCACAGTGTGCCTTCGCTAACGATGGATGCTATAGCAGGCTGTTCTTCTCCTGAAACAACAATAGCATTGCTTGCCGCACCCGGGGTACCACAGCTATTCAACGCATTGGCTGTAATGGCACCCGCTCTGATTATCAGCCTGATGGAGGATGCATCTTCTGACAAGCGTGTCCAGTTGGCAGGATAGTTCCATTGGTAGGTCAGGCCTGCCTCGGGGCTTATTACCCGAAACGTAACCTCTGAACCGGCGCAAAGGCCTCCTTCGTTGGCTATAGCAGGGGCAGCAGGCAATGTTTCTGTAACGGTAATGGCATTGCTGGAAACACTTTCGCATCCGCCGGCATTCTCTGCCCTGGCCGATATCTCACCCACACCTATCATTAGTCTGATAGACGAGGCACCCTGCGACACAAAGGACCAATTGGCAGGGTAGCTCCAGTTGTAAACCAGCCCGGCCACCGGATTATTTACCCGAAACTCCTGTTCTATACCTGGGCAAAACTCACCACTGCTTACGATAACAGGGGCTTCAGGCACCTCAGAAACAACTAAAGCGTTACTGGCCTCACCCGGGCCACAAATACCACCGGCGGCTCGTGCCGTAATCTCACCAGCAGCTACAGTAAGTGTAATGGAGGTGTTATCTTCTGAAATTAATGCCCAGGTGGTCGGGTAATTCCATTGGTAAGTCTGGCCTGCTTCCGGGTTGGTAATCCGGAAAGTGACCTGATTGCCTGCACACAGATCGCCCTGATTTGCGATTGCCGGCCTGGCAGGTGCCGCTGGAACTACCAGGCTGTTGCTCGGCTCACTTTCGCAACCGGCCCCGTTCTCAGCCCTCACTGAAATCTCTCCGGCTCCTGCCACTACCGTAATAGAAGCGGCATCCTGCGATACAAAAGACCAGTTTGAGGGGTAGCTCCAGTTATAGATCATGCCACCTGCGGGGTTCTCCACGTGAAACATTATCTCTGTGCCCGGGCAAAGCTCTCCGTTGCTGGCAATAACCGGGGTGGCAGGTATTTCCATCACGCCGATTGGTTCTCCCGCCTCTCCGGTACATCCTGCCGCATTTACTCCCCTTGCCCTTATCTCTCCGGCTGCTACTCTTATGCTAATGGAAGAAGCACTTTGCGACACCTGTGCCCAGGTGGCAGGGTAATCCCACTGATAAGTTACGCCTGTTTCAGGGCTCACAATCCGGAAGGTCACTTCTGTGCCCGGGCAAAGGGCTCCTTCTATGGCAACAGCAGGTGCAAGCGGTCTTTCTGTAACAGTTACCGTATTGCTTGGCACACTCACGCAGCCCGATGCATTTACGGCCTGTGCCGTTACATTGCCAGCTCCTGCCACCAGCGTAATAGTTGAGGCCGCTCTCGATACAAAGGTCCAGCCTGCCGGATAATTCCATTGATAGATCATCCCGGCTTCCGGGCTGGCTACCCTGAAAGTTACCTGATCGCCTGCGCAGGGTATGCCATCGCTTTGAATAACAGGTGCTGCTGGCGGCACACCAGACACCATAATAGGCTCACCCGGTTCACTTGTGCAGCCAAGCGCCATGGAGGCGGTAACAGTAGCACGAACTTCGCCAGCACTATTGGGCAACAGCCGGATAGACGACGCACCGGTCTCGATTACCTGCCAGCCGGCCGGGTGCACCCATCGGTATATCATGCCTGCCACTGGCTCCACAATCCGGAAGGTAATTTCGCCCCCAATACATAAGTTGCCTTCGCTTGCAATTACTGCGGCAGGTGGCACGGCAGATACGGCAATCTGTTCGCTTACACTGGTTCTGTTACAGGCGTTTGTGGCGGTTACGCTCACCGGGCCCGGGCTCGAGGTAATAAAGGATACAGAGGAAGCACTCTGCGCCACGATGGTCCAGTCGGCTGGCCGGTTCCAGCGGTAGTTGATGCCTGCCTCCGGATTAGTGATGCGGAAGGTTATCTGGCTGCCTGTGCAAAGGCTGCCTTCGCTGGTGATGAGCGGCGTAAGGGGAATGGCGTTAGGGCTTACCGAAATAAAGCTTCTGGGCGCAGCTCTGAGGCCACTGCCACAAACGTTGCCGCCAAAAACTGTTACCTCTCCGGTTCCGGTTCCTATGGTTACTTCTATGGATGTTTGTTCGGCATTGAGCGGCACCCAGTTCCAGCCTTGTGGCACCTCCCAGGTGTATGAGGTGGCCCCAGCAATAGAGGGTATGCTGAACCTTACTTTGCTTCCCTGGCAAACGTAGGTGCCAGGCGCATTGGTGGAGATGGTGCCAGCGGCAGGAGGTGTCACACAAATATCCCGCGTGGCGCTGTTATTGGCCGGATTGTTATCAGTGCCGTCGCCAGTGGCAGCAATACTAACGGTAGAAGCGCCAGGTAAATCAAGCCTGATGTTGACTGTGAATGTGATCAGCTGTTCAGGGTTCAGCGTGCCTATATTCCAGGTGTAGTTATAGGTGGAGCTGTTGTTAATGCCGGGTATAATCAGATCGGCCGTCACGTTTGTTTCCTGGTCCGGCCCTCTGTTTTCAACCAGGTAGGTGTAGCTCAGGATGGTGCCGTAAGGAATAGCTTGCCCTGGTGTAAGGGGTGCCCCGTTCATCGTGACCTGCAACGAGACACGCAGATCAGCCGTATGGTTGCTGGCCTGTGCAGCAGCCTGCATAATCCTTTGCGCCAGGGGGGCAGTTACTCTGTTAAGGCCGGAAGGTTTCGTGCTGCTCCTGGCTATGATATTTGCAGGCAGCGTTGCCCGGGCTTCCGCTTTTACCTCACCATCCACTACCCAGAAAACATCAGATGCCTGAGCACCTCCGGCCAGTTGCACGCTGGCTTTTTCTGTTATAAACAAATCGCCGGCAACCTGAATAACGGTTGGGCTACCTGCCCCGGAGGTAAAAGTAAGCGGACCATCGAGGTAGGCAGGCCCTGCTACTTTGTAGGCACCCGCGGCCAGGGTTTTGTTTCCTAGACCGGAACCGGCAATAATTTTCTGACCTGGTATGCCTGTGGCCGTGTCAGCTGCCATGGCAGCAAAGCTGGCTGTGTTCAGGCCACCATCAAGCACACTTTTGTCCTGCTCTTGCTCTCTGCTTACGGCTGCTATTGGCTCATTATCGCTAAGAACACCTTCAAAGTCAGGTGCCATGTGCGCAGTACCTGCAAGAGAAACCAGACAGAAGCCAACCATGTACAAGATGGCTTTACTTGAAAAAATGTTCATGAATAACTGTAGAATTTTGTTATAATATCTTACTTAATGGTTGTGTCGAATTTGGCTTTAGGCAATACCCTTTTGCTGAAAGAGGATTATATAGCAAATTAAAAATATTAAATGGAGTTACAATATTATATCAAAATGGGCCAATATGAAAAAAATAATTTTTTATATGGCTATCCTTTTCCTCCGAAAAATATATTTTTCTTATAGCCGATTAAAACAATAGCAGGCAATTATTTAGCTCTATGGGTTTAGCAGCGTACTAATCTGTTTAAAATGTTTAACTTACCTGGACAAGCCAGAGCGCTAACACTTGTTAGCAGGGGTTCGGGATTCATAGAACTTTTCTGAAAAGCGCTTTACAATAAAAAATCTATATGCTGGCTGGCAGCTGCAAATTAAGCTTAAAAGAAGCGACAACTGCTACAACAATAAAGATAAGAAGTTCACCCAGCATTTTAGCACTTATCAAATTTCATTTTATGGCTGAAATTAGGAAAAAAGCAGGATAGCGTACCACCCCGACGGCAAAATTGTTTTGCTGCCCTTCCTTTTGAAGTACCTGCTATAAGGTATGTTTGCTTATTGGACTGAACAAGAACCTGAAGCCGCAACGGTATTTGCATACGGCACGGGGAGCAACAGCTCAGGAGGGCCGATTTTATTCTAATAATTGATGATTGTTGAATGTTGGTTGCTGATAATGAATGGGTTAATTGTTAAATAGTTGATCTTGAAACTGCCACACCCTCAGTTGGGCGCAGTTTCTGATTACGCCCAGAAAAGTCCTGTGTCTTGGCCCTGTGTTTTGTGTCCTTCTTAAAGAACAGCAAAGCACTCCGGAGGGGCAAATTCATTAGAATAATTGGTGCAGAGCAGGCGTGCGTATATATTTCAGAAGGAGGGGTAACAAACAAAGCCCCTGCCACTGAATATTCAGGAGGCAGAGGCTTCGTAAAAAAGGTGCCTTATGTACTATGCGGCAGGTACTACAGGGAGCAGCTTACCAAACCCACTGCGGACAAATTATTCTGCGGTCGTTCAGCAGTTTAAATCCAACCACAATCTCGTGCGTACCGGCGCTTACGCGGTTGATGTTAGAAGTAGTGGCATCGTAGGAATACGACACATCGAGCAAGGGGCTCACATAAACGCCCACCATGGCTACCAGGGCATCTCGCTGCCGATATCCGGCCCCCACCCAGAAACGCTGGTCGTACATTACCCGCACATTCCCATCTATAGAGACAGGACTTGGTCCGGCCATTTTAACCATAACCGACGGAATGACATCGAGGGTGCTGGTAGCGTTCCAGCGGTAACTGCCGGTGGCGAAATAATGCCGCTGGAGCCCCAGCGCTGCACGCTCTTCTTCAGGAGCCCTAAAGCCGCCAGCATCTTCGAGCAGCTGCGCACCAGCAAAACCTACCGAAAAGTTCTTCGAATACACCCACAGCCCCAGGTTCAGGTCGAGCATGTTGCGGTTAATGTTGCCACCGCCAACCAAGGGGTCGTTAGGGTTGGTAAACTCCAGTTCGTTTGCATTCAGAGAATTCCGGATCAGGCCGGCCGATGCTCCTGCCGACACGTTGATCTTGTTTGTGATTGGCAGGTGGTAAGCATAGGACCCGGTAAGGCCTGTGCGCCGCAGCGGACCGGTCTGGTCGGTGTGCAGCAGCACTCCCACGCCATGGTGCGCCAGGGCCTTGTGGTATTTGTTGCTGGCTGCCCCCTTGTTCAGGGGCATGTGCCCCGATACGTAGTAGGTGACAGGTGCTCCATCGAGCCCCATCCATTGCCTTCTGTTGCTTACTCTTATGTCTGCGTAATCTTCTATGCCGGTAATAGCGGGGTTCAGAATGTAGTTATTCACCATGTACTGGCTGTACTGGGGGCGCTGTTGTGCTACAGCCTGCACTGCAACGGCTGCCAAAGCGATCAAAAGCAGGAGCGGCTTTCTCATTTTCATTATCTGATAATAGTCACGTTGCCAGAGATGGGCCTCTCTATGCTGTTGAGGTAAATGATGTAGTAGTAAGTAGCCACTGGCAGGTCAGAGCCATTGTAGGTGCCATCCCAGGGGATGCCATAGCCGGTAGAGGTGAATATTTTGTTACCCCAACGGTTAAAGATCTCCACGCGCGCATCAGGGTAGTTGCTGATATTCTCAATCTCCCAGACCTCGTTTACGCCATCTCTGTTCGGGGAAAAGGCGTTTGGTGCTTTAATGGCCGGGATCACGGTAACGGTTACAGTGTCGGTATCAACACAGCCCAGCTCGGTGGTAATGGTCAGGGTGTAGGTAGTAGTCTCCTGAGGCCGTGCTACCGGGTTCCGAACAGCAGGGTTGCTCAGGCCTTCGGCAGGCTCCCACAGGTAAGTGCCATTGTTGCCGGCTCCCGAGCCACGCAGTTCTGCAGGCCGCCCCTGAATGATGGTTACGTCGTCTCCGGCGCTGGCCTGGGCGTTAGTTACCGTTACGTTAATGGCGACACGTGGGCTGGCACATCCGGCGCTGTTCACGGCTTCTACATAAATAACCGAGCTGCCGATGCCCTGCACCTCATGCGAGGCTCCTTCGCCGCGCGGCGTGCCTCCCGTAGCCACATCGTACCACCGGTAGATGAGGCCCGGCTCCGGCGTTACCTGCAGCACGGCCACGCTGTCTAAACACACAAACGCATCTCTGCCCCCCTGTACAGTAGGCGTGCGGGGCGATTCCTGTACATTTACTTCTACTACATTAGAGGCCAGTTCGCAATCGCCTGAGGTAACCACTCTTCTGAACCACGACCTGCGGCTCAGGCTGGTAACTTCGTAATCCTGCTCGGTGTTGGTGCCTGGAGCGGCGCTAAAACCAGTGGAGTCGCTGGCGATGCTTACCTGCCACAGATAGGTGTAGCCTGAATCGCCGTTGCCAAAGATAGAGAAGCTGCTCTGGCCTGTACACACATTGCCGGTGTTGTCAGTAGAGATCATATTGTCGATAGGCGGCGTTACGGTAATGTTCAGGGCAGTATATTCGTCGCTCAGGCAGCCGATCTGGTTAATAGAGCGCACATAATAGGTGGTGCTCGCAACGGGGGCCGGCATGGTTAGCACCAGCCCGGGAGGCGCTACAGGCGTAGTAATATTATTTGGCGAATCGAAGGCTATGTAGCCTGGTCCGGCACCTGTTGGCCGAACCGTAATAAAGCCTCCTTCGCAGGTAGAAATATCGGGGTTGGCAATAACTGGCTTGCCCGGAATGGCATAAATGGTCACCCTTTGCGGCTGTGGGGTCTGTGGCTGATCGCTGGTTCCGCACTCGTTCGTGACCCGGGCGCTAATGGTGTAGGTGCCCGGCGTGGTGAACGGAATGGAAGGAGCTTCTTCTGTGGAAACCAGGCTCCCGTTTACATACCATTCGTAGGAAACAGTGTTGCCAAAGTTGGTGTCTATCTGCACGCCGCTCGACTGGTTGTAGGTAATGGTGGTGTCGCCGCAAGCTTCTATTTCGGCAGGCAACTGCACCGAAGGCCAGCCCACCACAAAGCTTTGCTCGGTAGTGTCTGTGCCGCAGCCATTCTCCACAATCAGCTGGATCTGGAACTGGCCGGGTATGGTGAACCTTACCTGCAGCGTATCTTCTTCCAGGCTTTCTCCCATTATATATTCCCAGCCACCTATATTTGCCTGGTCCAGCACTTCCCATTTGTAGGTCAGGTTGGCCCCGCTGGAGCTGTCGCCCACCGATACAATGACCGGGGTACAGCTTTGCGGCGTGCCTTCCGGTTGCTTATCTAGGTTAAAGTGTGCTTTTGGTTTCTGGGTGTAGCTAAACACCTGCTCCCAGGAAGCTACGCATCCACTTGGCCCAGTGGCGGTAACACGGACAGTATATTCCCCGAACTCACTGTATGTAGGGCTTTCCAGCGGGAAGTCGCCCGAAGCAATTGTTTGGGCAGGGTCGCCGTTTCCCCAGTTCACAGAGTATGTCGTGATGACATCCTGGTACTGCTGCGCTGCTGTGTTGATGATGGTAAAGGTAGTGTCTGTGGCAGTAACCGTATCGGGCAAACAGATTACAAAATTCTGGTCAGTATTTTCATCCGCGAAAGATAATTCCGGCACCTCCCGCACATACACCGTACGCTCAAAAGGATCCGAATCTATGTTGTTGGCTGTAGCGATAACCGAAACAATATAAGCCTGCGGATCTGGATTTAGCCCCGGCAAATTGTACGCATGCTTTATGGTGGTACCGAACCTGATGGGAGAATCATCTCCAAAATTCCACGAATACACGGTTCCGGCCTCTGGGTTAGTGATGGCAAACTCTATCGTATCTCCGGCGCAAACCCCTTGTACAGGATCAGTAGCTCTGGGAGGATTTATAACTTGGAAGTTAGGCGGGTCGACAACTAATGTATTTGCCCCCAGCTGCACCACAGTCGCGAGCATCAGCAACACAAGTAAATAAACAGGCTTAGGTAATAATAAGCGCATCAGGCCAGAATTAAAGATTGATTTATAAGCTGCAACGATTCCATAACGCTGAATTGGCAAAATTATGATTATCCTTAAATAAAGAATGTGTTACAGGAGGCAGGCTGTTAATTTCCCTTATTTCAAATTATTACAATTCTGCATTCGGCCGGAAACCCACGCACTGTATGTCAGCTTTTGCCATACCAGACAAATGATAAGCAGACTGTGTGCATTTTGTTCAGCACAGGCTCTACTACCAGAGGCAAAAATTATGAAATTTTGATCGTATTAACAACATCTTTAACTACAGCGGCCTTTTTAGTACCATTTTTAGTTGCTCGTTACTTGCAGCCTACAGGCTCAGTTTCAGGTTATGGGGCTAACCGCTTCAGCTACTGCCGGAGGCTGGCAGAAGTTTGTGCCTGAAATGTACAATAGTAATGCTTTGGAGCAGGCCTGCTTTCAGGAGGCGGCCCCATACGCTCCAGAAGAAATTATGCTAATGCTTTTACTCCTCCGGAGGTATTTGCTGCTGCTGCTGACAGACTTAGCTGGCTGACTTTAGCACTGGTTCTTTTACAGCAAACAAAACAGCGGCGGGCGCAGTATGTAAGCCAAACGAATTAGCACCATGACTTTCAGCTTTGCCTTACATCTTTTCTTCCATCTGGCAGTGCCCGCTGCTGTGGCGTGGCTATTTTATCGCGACCAATGGCAACGCGCTACGCTTCTCATGCTCGCCGGGCTGCTCATAGACCTGGATCACCTGGCCGCTACCCCGATTGTGGACCCTGACCGTTGCAGTGTGGGCTATCATTTTTTGCACAGTTACTGGCTTAGTGCCGTGTACCTGGTGCTTGCCATTATACCAGCCACCCGGCTGGTCGGGCTAGGGCTCGTGATCCATATTGTGCTGGACACAGGGGAGTGCATAAAGCAGGGCAACCTGATCCTGCCACAGCTATCAGAATTTGGAGCTATACACCTGTAACCAGTTCCAGCCTGCGTTTGCAAGGAGTCTGGCATATACCCTCCGGATCGCCGGAAGGTCCTGATTGTCGGAACTGTTATGGTTACTTTGCAAGGGAATTCCAGCCTCTTTCAGCAGCGACAGGTCGGGCTGGGGCAGCGAAGCATTCTCCTTCAGTTCATAAATTTCATTTACGGTATTTCTGTAAAACTGTAGCGACTTTTGCAGCATGTGCAGCTCCTTGTCGTTTGGCCGGGCACCCTCTGCCACGGCATGTACCATTAAAGTAAGGGCTTCGTTAAGCATGGCTATGCTTATAACCACCGACTGCTTGGGCTCCTTGCTGTGGAAGTAATGGATGATGGGGTAGACCAGGTGATTCTGAGTGTATTGCAGCAGCATGGTGGTAAGGTCGGCGCCATGGCTCAGGAATCTGGAAAAGTCTTTGCCATTCCAGCTGTTGATCAGGATTTGCTGCGGCGTGTCTCCGATGGCATTGATAAACACGGCCAGTGTTTTCTGGGAGTTGACAGCCGAGAGCACCGGAATAAAATAGGTAATGGATACGGTGATCAAAGCCAGGCCCAGAAACGAGAAAACGGAAGCCAGCACCAGCCAGGGCATGCCGTTAGGCTGAAAATCGCCGTTGCCCATGGTAGACAGCACATAGCCGGCGAAGTAAAATTTCTCCCAGGAGCTAGCCACCGCCCCCGAAGAACTGTGCAGCACCGAAACAGGGGAGGACTGCAGAACCAGAAACAAACCCAGCCAGATACCAGCCAGCCAGATCATAAATATCGTAATTAAGATGGTGTATCCCGCGTGCGGCAGCAGGGCTGATCTCCCGTTGCCATTTGCAAGCTTCAGGAAAACAGTCCAGATTACTTTAGAGACAGATTTAGTTATTAATCCGCCTCCCTGCAAAGAAAGCGTTGTTTTTACAAAATCCTGCAGAATAAGCCCCAGGCAGAGCAAGCCACCAACTAATGTTATTGCATTCATCTTATATCATAGCCCTCCAGTCTGCCAATCATGCCCTTGTGAACATGGTTGGCAGACTTATATATATGAAATAGGCTATTATACGAAAAAACTTACTTTGCCGCTTTAGCTTTTTGTTCGGCTGCTTTTCTGGCTTTAATTTCGTCGGTATAGGCTTTGTACATTTCTCTCCAGTTGCGCCCGTTAGTGTTCAGGTAATTTTCGGCTTTGGTTTTGTAGATTTCGAAAATGGCGGATATCTGGTTCATGTTCTTATAATCTACTGCCTGCTCACGGGCCTGCTTCAGGAAACCCAGAATGGTTGCCTCCTCCTCCGGCGTCAGGTTCGGCACTATTTCACGGTAGGCTTTCATAGTGAAAGGTACTTTGCCTACGGTATACTTGTCTAGTATGGCTTCCACCTGCTCCTCGCTTAAGTCTTTCCGGAGGCCCGCCATCAGGTTCTCATGCACAGATTGCGGCATGGCAGAATTGGCAATTACCTGGCGGTCCAGGTCGCTAAGGCGATTGCCGGTAACCGGATTTATGCCAGCCGGTACGGTGGTATAGGGATGCTCGTTATGCCAGTCGCGTATTGTTTTCAGGTGGGTTGCCACTACCTCCTGCAGCCGCGCCTCTTTGGCAGCATTTTTCAGATCTAGCGAGCCTACCCATTCGGCAGCCTTTTTTTCCTGGTCAGTATCCGATTTTGACTTAGCAGCGGCCCTTGTGTTCGCTTTGGCCGTGCCCTGGCCTTGAGCAAACGAAGGAATCACAAGAAGGGTAAGAAGCGAGGCACAGATAAAAATCAATTTTTTCATGAGGAGAAGGATTTACATAGGATTAACCAGTTGAAATATAGCCATTATAAATTCCATCTCCGCACCAACATCTGCTCAACCGGCTGCACAAGCCGCTCAAACAGGATATTTCTTATCTAAACAAGGAGTTGAACCCGCTAACGGATACACCGCAAGCAAATTGATGAAGGGCATCGCACATCAGGTTTGCTATATATAACCATATACTTCATAAAGCTGCCATTTAATTGTTAGCCTGTTCTTCTGCAGGAGTTGGGCGCTAAACAACAAAGGCTATGGCACGAGCCATAGCCTTTATTTAAACCTGCTTTCTATGCCTGCTAAAACAGGGCTTCGGCAACTTGCCTTACAGAGCCTGAACGGCCCATGGAGTAATAGTGGAGGCACGGTACGCCAAACTCCATCAAGCCTTTCGACTGCTGAATGGCCCACTCTACTCCCACCTGCGTAACTTCTTTGTTGTCTTTGCAGGCCTCTACCGCCTCCGCCAGTTCGCACGGAATATCTATGTGGAAGAAGTTTGGTAGTGCAGAGAGTTGCGACTTGGTCGTGAGTGGCTTCAACCCCGGAATTATGGGCACGTTTATGCCTTCCTCGCGGCAGAGATTCACAAAGTTGATGTATTTCTGGTTGTCGAAAAACATCTGCGTTACGATATAGTCAGCTCCCAGTTCAATTTTCTTCTTCAGCCAGCGCAGATCGGCCTTCAGGTTGGGCGCTTCGGAATGCTTTTCGGGGTAGCCAGCCACGCCAATGCAGAAGTCGGTGCTGTTCTTGAAGGTTTGCTCATCATCTAGGTATCGGCCGTTGTTCATGTTCACCACCTGGTCTATCAGCTCGGTGGCATAGGCGTGGCCACCTGGCTCCGGCGTGAACCGCGACTCGTTTTTCACGCAGTCGCCGCGGAGCACCAGCACATTGTCGATACCCAGAAAGTGCAAATCTATAAGTGCATTTTCGGTTTCTTCTCTATTAAAGCCACCGCAGATCAGGTGAGGCACTGTGTCTACTTTGTAGTAGTTCTGGATGGCCGCACAGATTCCTACGGTGCCAGGCCGCTTGCGGGTAGTGATCTTCTCGAGCAGGCCGTTCTCCCGCTGCTTGTACACATACTCCTCGCGGTGGTAGGTCACGTCTATGAAAGGCGGCTTAAACTCCATCAGCGGATCGATGTGGTCGAACAGGGTACGCATGTTCTCTCCTTTCAGTGGAGGCAGTATTTCGAAGGTAAATAAGGTTTTCTGAGCGTTATTAAAATGTTCCGTTACTTTCATGTATATATTTCGGGTGATGGCGTATCATGTATCACGTAGCACGATACACGACTTCTGTTCATGGAAACTGCTGCCAAAGTATATGTTGTCGCAATACGTGCTACGTGATACGTGCTACGATAAAGTCAAATTAAGCTGGTTGCTGCACTGTTGTTGGATCGTAGTTGAGAACGGGCGATAACCAGCGCTCCAGTTCTTCCTGTGGCATGCCTTTGCGGCGGGCAATGTCGGCTACCTGGTCTTCGCCGATTTTGCCGAGGCCGAAATAGCGCGACTCCGGATGCGAGAAGTACAGACCGCTAACCGAAGAGGCCGGGTACATGGCCAGGTTCTCCGTCAGGATAATGCCGGTCTGCTCCTCTGCCTTCAGCAGGTTAAAGAGTGTGATCTTCTCGGTATGGTCGGGGCAGCCGGGGTAGCCTGGCGCCGGCCGTATGCCTTGGTACTGCTCCTTTATCAGTTCGTCGTTTCCGAGTTGCTCGTCAGGTGCATAACCCCACAGCTCTTTCCGCACTTTGGCGTGCATGAGTTCTGCAAAGGCTTCTGCCAGGCGGTCGGCCAGGGCTTTTACCATAATAGAGCGGTAGTCGTCGTGGTCTGCTTCGTACTTCTCTATCAGCTTCTCTATACCGAAACCTGCCGACACGGCAAAACCTCCTATATAATCCTGCACACCTGTTTCTTTGGGAGCCAGAAAATCAGAGAAAGCCATGTTTGGTACTTTAGCGCCTTTCTTGCCCTGCTGGCGCAGTGTGTGGAACTCGGTGAGCAGGTTTCCACGTGAATCGTCGGCATAGACCTCAATGGTGTCGTCGGCCTCTACGTTGGCCGGATAGAAACCGACCACCGCACGCGCCTCCAGGAGCTGTTCATCTACAATTTGCTGCAGCATTTCCTGCGCATCGGCAAATAATTTGGTTGCCTCAGCTCCCAGTTCCGGGTCGTTCAGGATCTTAGGGTACTGGCGCTTGAGCTCCCAGGTGTGGAAAAACGGTGTCCAGTCAATATAAGGCACGATCTCATGAAGCGGGAAATTTGTAAATACCTTGTTGCCCAATAAGTTTGGCTTCACGGGCTGCGATGCCTGCCAGTCTACCTTGAACTTGTTGGCTCTGGCCTCTGCTATCGTGGCGAAGGCGCGATCTTTGGTGCGACCGTGGTGGTCTTCGCGGAGCTTCTGGTATTCGGCGCGTATTTCAGCTTCGTAGGTTTCGTGGCTGCTGCTGAGCAGGCTGCTCACTACGGTTACGCTGCGCGAGGCGTCGTGCACGTGTACGACAGGGCCACTGTACTTCGGCGCGATTTTCACAGCGGTGTGAATACGCGAGGTGGTAGCGCCGCCGATCAGCAACGGAATTTTCAGGCCACGTCGTTCCATCTCCTGTGCCACGTAGGTCATCTCGTCCAGAGAAGGCGTAATTAAGCCGCTCAGGCCGATAATATCTACTTTCTGTGCTTCTGCCTCTGCCAGTATTTTGTCGAGGGGCACCATTACGCCCATGTCTATTACTTCGTAGTTGTTGCAGGCGAGCACCACCCCTACAATGTTTTTGCCGATGTCGTGCACGTCGCCTTTCACGGTTGCCATCAGAATGGTACCAGCCGTCGACTTCGAGGTGTCGGATGCCAGTTTCTCCTTCTCCATGAAGGGCAGCAGGTAAGCCACGGACTTCTTCATCACGCGGGCGCTCTTCACCACCTGGGGCAGGAACATCTTGCCGGCTCCGAACAAGTCGCCCACTACCGACATGCCAGCCATTAAGGGGCCTTCAATCACGTCGAGTGTTTTGATGGCTTTCTGTCGGGCTTCTTCGGTGTCTTCGTCGATAAACTCCACAATACCTTTTACCAGTGAGTGCTTCAGGCGCTCCTCTACCGGTGCATCGCGCCAGGCATTATCTGCTCCGGAGGCTGACTTGCCTTTGCCTTTCACGGTTTCGGCATAGTTTACCAGTTTTTCGGTGGCATCGGGGTGACGGTTAAAGATCACATCCTCGATCAGGTCGCGCAGCTCCAGCGGAATTTCTTCGTAAATGCCCATCATGCCGGCATTCACAATGCCCATGTCCATGCCAGCTTGTACGGCGTAGTACAGGAACACGGTGTGCATGGCCTCCCGCACCAGGTCGTTTCCTCTGAAGGAGAAGGACAGGTTACTCACCCCACCGCTTACCAGGGCATGCGGCAGGTTTTCTTTGATCCAGCGCACCGAATCGAGGTACTCCACCGCATAATTGTTATGCTCTTCTATACCAGTGGCAATGGCTAATATGTTTGGGTCGAAAATGATGTCCTGTGGCGGGAAGCCTACTTCGTCTACCAGAATGCGGTAAGAGCGGCCGCAGATTTCCTGGCGACGTGCCAGCGTGTCGGCTTGTCCCTGCTCATCAAAGGCCATCACGACCACCGCTGCGCCGTACTGGCGCACCTTGCGGGCGAGTTTCCGGAAAGCGTCTTCGCCTTCTTTTAAGCTGATGGAGTTTACAATGGATTTGCCCTGCACGCATTTCAAACCGGCTTCTATCACACTCCATTTAGAGGAGTCGATCATGATAGGTAGCTTGGAGATGTCGGGCTCGGAGGCGATGAGGTTGAGGAAGTTGGTCATGGCCTGCTCCGAGTCGAGCATGCCTTCGTCCATGTTCACGTCGATGATCTGAGCTCCGCCCTCTACCTGCTGACGGGCAACGGCGAGCGCCTCTTCAAACTGACCTTCTACAATAAGGCGGGCAAATTTGCGGGAACCGGTTACGTTGGTGCGTTCGCCCACGTTTACAAACAGCAGTTCCGGCGTAATGGTAAGTGGCTCCAAACCGCTGTAGCGCGGTAATGGCTCTATAACAGAGGGTTTACGTGGCGTGTGTTGGGCAGCCAGTTCGGCAATGCGCCTGATGTGCGATGGCGTAGTGCCGCAACAGCCCCCGAGTATGTTCACCAGCCCTTCCTGCAGGTACTCCTCCACAATGGCTCCCATTTCGTCGGCTGTTTCGTCGTAGCCACCGAAGGCGTTTGGCAGACCGGCGTTCGGGTAGGCACTAATATAAATATCGGAGATGCGCGATAGTTCCTGGATGTGGGTTTTAAGCTGACGTGCGCCCAGGGCGCAATTAAAGCCAACACTCACGATAGGTGCATGTGAGATCGAGTTCCAGAAAGCCTCCACCGTCTGGCCTGACAAGGTACGGCCGCTGGCATCGGTAATGGTGCCGGAAACCATGATCGGCAGTTTCTTGCCACCATCTATCACAAACTGTTCGGCCGCAAAAAGAGCCGCCTTGCAGTTCAGGGTGTCAAACACGGTTTCGATGAGCAGCACATCGCAGCCGCCTTCTACCAGCCCTTTCACCTGCTCGTAATAAGCCTCCACCAGTTGGTCGAAGGTGATGGCGCGGTAACCGGGGTTGTTTACATCCGGAGAGAGAGACGCCGTGCGGTTGGTGGGGCCGATGGCGCCCGCCACTAAACGCGGCTTGGCCGGATTTTTGGCGGTTACTTCATCTGCTGCCTCGCGCGCAATGCGGGCCGACTCGTAGTTGAGCTCGTACACGATGTGCTCGAGGTGGTAATCGGCCATTGCGATGGTGGTGCCACTAAAGGTGTTCGTCTCTATGATGTCGGCGCCAGCCTCCAGGTAATCGAGGTGGATCTGCCTGATTATATCGGGGCGGGTAAGCGAAAGCAGGTCGTTGTTGCCTTTCAGGTCGCTGGGGTGGTCTTTAAAGCGGTCGCCCCGGAAGTCTTGCTCCTGTAGCTCGTACCGCTGAATCATGGTACCCATGGCGCCGTCGAGCACCAGTACGCGCTCCTGCAGCAGCTTGTAAATAGGATGGTTTTTCATGTGTTGGTGTCTCTCTTCTCTTGTTTCTACAGCCGTTATCGCTTATCAAGAAGGACACCCGAAGGAAGGATGCACAGTCTTATCTTCCCTGGCTATGGTTACCAGGAGGGAGTTAGCACCTTGGCATCACCCAAGGTTGCTAAGACGTCGACGGGCCCTGTCCCTCAGTCTTTCTTGATAAGAACCTGCAAGGTAAGCAGATATTTGGAAGAAATGAAATTTTCAGGCTAACAACTTATGATTTTTAGTAGCTCAAAGGGAGGTTCAGCATTTTCGCCGCAATTTGAGTGAGCGGGATAAAGGAGCAGCAGGCTGTTTGGAGGGGGAATTATTCGAATGAAAATGGCCCTCCAGAGCTCATCTTGCAGGGAAAGCAGGTCGCTGGTGCGCGCTTGCCGCTTGTACCAAATGTGCTAAAAAGAACTGATCTATAACAAGTTGCTTTGGCCCATTCTGGCAAGGCTTGATAGGAAAGTACGAGCGGCAAGCGCGCACCAGCGCAAAATTCAGGAAACAGAAGCCTTATTTTCCCCTACAAGATGAGCTCTGGAGGCCTTTTTGGACATAAGACACAAGACGCAGGACACAGGATTTTTCTTCCTCGCTGGGCGGTTTCAGACTACGCCCGGCGGTAGCTATTAATCAGTTGTGTTTCCTCATTAAGCTCCCGCTCCAAACCAATCATTTAACAATGCGGCGATTTAACAATTAACAGCCAACCAGCAGCAACCAGCAATTATTTGAATGAAAACAGCCCTACCGAGCCTCCGCTGCCGCTGCACAAACAAAAAAGGGATGCCAGATGGCATCCCTTTTTTGAATTGCAACTGCCGAAGCAGTGCAAGATTAGGCTTCCGCTTGTGCTTTAGGAAGTACAGACACGAAAGAACGATCTTTTCTTCCTTTTCTGAACTCAACTACGCCATCTACCAGAGCAAACAGGGTATGGTCTTTACCGATACCTACGTTTTGGCCTGGGTGGTGCGCAGTGCCTCTTTGTCTTACAATGATGTTACCAGCGATGATATCCTGGCCACCATAAATCTTAACACCAAGTCGTTTGGAATGCGATTCGCGACCGTTGTTAGAACTACCAGCTCCTTTTTTGTGTGCCATTTTCTTTAACTATTTAGTTCAGGCTGTTGCCAGACCCGAAAATTTTCAAAACGATTAAATTCTTCTTACTGCTTGCTTATCCAATGCTCTCGATCAGGACCTTGGTGAAGTGCTGGCGGTGACCATTCTTCTTGCGGTATCCTTTTCTTCTCTTCTTTTTGAAAACGATAATTTTATCGCCTTTCACGTTGCCAAGGATTTTGCCGGTTACTTTAACGCCGTCTACGAAAGGAGCGCCTACAGTGATTGTGCCATTATCATCGGTAAGAAGAACATTGGTGAACTCAACGGCGTCACCATCGTTGCCGGAAAGCTTGCTAGCGTAGATAAACTTGCCGTTTTCTACTTTGGTCTGTTGACCTGCGATTTCTACAATTGCGTACATCAGCTTCAATGTATAATTAAAATTTTAGTCTGCAAAAGTACGGCACTATTTCGTATTATGCAAACACTTGTGCCTTAATTTGTTTTATAGCAGTTTTGCACTGTTATACACACAGATGTGGATAACGATGTTGAAATCCACGACACAAAAATTTAGACACCCAAAACAACGGTGTAAGAACCTGAACAACAGGTGTATATCCCAAAATATCGAGTTGTGAGTTGTCCACAAATTAGCGCTGCCCCTCTGCCGACTCCCGTAACAACACCTGCTCCGGGCTCCATAACGATTTGTATTATCGCAAGGCATGAGCCTGTTATATTATCTTACTGTTATGCTTTCATGGTATTTTCTTTAGCTGATAGAGCTGTTGCTGCCCGGCCTCAAGGTATTCACACATGAAAATATAAACAATTGCAGATGTTTATAAGGCTGTTTATTTTGATGTAATCGTCAGACAATCAATAGATTACAAAAGTGTGGAGAAATTGAAAAACTTTAGCCCCCGATTTCAAGTTCTATTCCATATATTTGAAGTCCTGATATTGCAGAGTGACAGAAAATGCCGCCACTCATTCCTATAAAATCAATTGCGCCCCGAGACAGACTGTTTCACCAGGGTGCCTTAACTATAAAGCTTACGTGTTTATGGAGCCAATACTAAAAGAGAACCCAAACCGTTTCGTCTTGTTCCCGATACAGCACGATGCCGTTTGGAAAATGTACAAGCTGGCAGAAGCCAGCTTCTGGACAGCAGAGGAGATCGACCTCTCGCAGGATCTCAAAGACTGGGAAAATCTGAACGATGGCGAGAGGCATTTTATCAGCCATGTGCTGGCGTTCTTTGCCGCCTCAGACGGGATTGTGAACGAGAACCTGGCGATCAACTTCATGAACGAGGTGCAGATCCCGGAAGCCCGCTGCTTCTATGGTTTCCAGATCATGATGGAGAACATCCACTCAGAAACCTACTCTTTGCTGATCGACACTTATGTGAAGAACCAGAAAGAGAAAGACCACCTTTTTAACGCACTGGAAACGGTGCCCGCCGTTGGCAAAAAAGGCGAGTGGGCGCTACGCTGGATCGAAAGCGAAAATTTTGCCGAGCGCCTTATTGCGTTTGCTGCCGTAGAGGGCATTTTCTTCTCCGGCTCCTTCTGCTCCATTTTCTGGATGAAGAAGCGTGGCCTGATGCCGGGCCTTACCTTCTCTAACGAGCTGATCAGCCGCGACGAGGGCCTGCATTGCGACTTTGCCTGCCTGCTGTACTCGATGCTGGAGAACAAGCTGCCTGAAGAACGGGTACAGGAAATTATACGCGATGCGGTTAAAATAGAGCAGGAGTTCGTAACCGATGCCCTGCCGGTAGACCTGATCGGGATGAACGCAAAGCTGATGAGCCAGTACATTGAGTTTGTGGCCGACCGCCTGCTGGGCGAGCTGGGCTGCAGCAAGATCTACAACTCCACCAACCCATTCGACTTTATGGAGATGATCTCGCTGCAAGGCAAGACCAACTTCTTCGAGAAGCGCGTAGGCGAATACCAGAAAGCAGGTGTGGGCGGCGACAAAGACAAGAAGATGTTCTCGCTCGACGAGGATTTTTAGAAAACCACATGCAGGCGCTGCCTATGTTAAATAACACGTGGCGCCTGCAGTTTTCACCTTACGCTGTATAGAAAGAACCAATACGTTTTCCAAGGCAGATACAACGCTCCAAAAGTTCAGGCGGCACACCAGTGCCTGACCGATATCTGCCTCTCTGTATATAGCAAAAATATTTTTATTTATCTATAAATGTTTGTACTACAACGACTTACGCTGCTTTGCTCGTATGGCTGTGTGTGCCATGACCTGGACTCCATCTTCTGTTTAATCAGAAGCTTAAATATACACTTGTACTAATTGATAACCCGGGCCCTTTACCCCCGCTAAATGTATACGCTATGTTAGTAGTTAAAAGAGACGGCCGTCGCGAATCCGTAAAATTCGATAAAATTACCGCACGCATCGAGAAGCTGTGCTATGCCCTGAACATGGACTATGTGTCGCCGATTGAGGTGGCCAAGAAAGTGATCGATGGCATTTACGATGGTGTGACCACCGTGGAGCTGGATAACCTGGCTGCTGAAACGGCTGCCTCGCTTACCACCAAGCACCCCGACTATGCGGTGCTGGCAGCACGAATTGCCATCTCTAACCTGCACAAGGTTACCAGCAAGTCGTTCTCCAACACCATGAAGCGCCTCTACACCTACGTAGACCCTAAGACCGGTGAGAACGCCTCGCTTATCGCAAAAGATGTGTACGAGATCATCCGGAAGCATGCCGCCACCCTCGACTCGACCATTATTTACGACCGCGACTACAACTACGACTATTTTGGCTACAAAACGCTGGAGCGCTCCTACCTGCTGCGCCTGGACGGAAGAATAGTAGAGCGTCCGCAACACATGCTCATGCGCGTGGCTGTGGGTATCCACAAAGACGACATCGAATCTGCCATCGAGACTTATAATCTCATGTCTGAAAAGTGGTTTACGCACGCCACGCCAACGCTCTTCAACGCCGGCACGCCCAAGCCGCAGCTTTCTTCGTGTTTCCTGCTTACTATGAAAGACGATAGCATACCGGGCATCTACGACACGTTGAAGCAATGCGCGCAGATCTCGCAGAGTGCAGGCGGTATCGGTCTGAGCATCCACAACGTACGCGCCACCGGCTCTTATATTAAAGGCACCAACGGTACGAGCAACGGCATTATACCCATGCTGAAGGTGTTTAACGACACGGCCCGCTACGTAGACCAGGGTGGTGGCAAGCGTAAAGGTGCCTTTGCTATTTACCTGGAGCCCTGGCACGCTGATATCTTCGAATTCCTGGACCTGAAGAAGAACCACGGGAAAGAAGAGAACCGCGCCCGCGACCTGTTCTACGCCCTCTGGACACCAGACTTGTTTATGAAGCGCGTGGAGGAGAACGGCGACTGGAGCCTGTTCTGCCCGCACGAAGCGCCTGGCCTGGCCGACTGCTGGGGTACAGAATTTGAGCGCCTCTACGAGAAATACGAGCGTGAAGGCCGTGCCCGCAAAACCGTGAAAGCGCAGGACCTGTGGTTTGCCGTGCTGGAGTCGCAAATAGAGACGGGCACGCCGTATATGCTCTACAAAGATGCCGCCAACAGCAAGAGCAATCAGCAGAACCTGGGCACCATTAAGAGCTCCAACCTCTGTACCGAGATCATGGAGTACACCGACGAGAATGAGGTTGCCGTGTGTAACCTAGCGTCGCTGGCGCTGCCACGCTTTGTAAAAGAGGAGAACGGCCACAAAACGTTCGACCACCAGAAGCTGTTCGATGTAACCTACCACGTAACCAAAAACCTGAACAAGGTTATTGACATAAATTATTATCCGGTGCCGGAAGCGCGCAACTCTAATATGCGCCACCGCCCTATCGGGTTGGGTGTACAAGGCCTAGCCGATACCTTTATTCACCTGCGCATGCCTTTCGAGAGCGAAGAAGCACGTGGCCTGAACAAAGACATTTTCGAGACGATCTATTTCGCTGCCATGACGGCTTCTAAGGATCTGGCCAAGAAGAATGGCGCGTACGAGTCGTTTAAAGGCTCTCCGCTGTCAGAAGGCAGGTTCCAGTTCGATATGTGGGGTGTAACGCCAGAGTCTGGCCGTTGGGATTGGGAAGAACTGCGCAAAGAGGTAATGGAGCATGGCGTGCGCAACTCGCTGTTGCTGGCGCCAATGCCAACTGCTTCTACAGCACAGATACTGGGCAACAACGAGTCGTTTGAGCCATATACCTCTAACATTTATGTGCGCCGCGTGCTGAGTGGTGAGTTTATGGTGGTGAACAAGCACCTGCTCAAAGACCTGATCGGCCTGGGCATCTGGAACGACAGAATGAAGAATGCCATTATCGCAGCCAACGGCTCGGTGCAGGACATTCCGAACATTCCGCAGAACATCAAAGACCTGTACAAAACGGTGTGGGAGATCAGCCAGCGTACAGTTATTGATATGAGTGCCGACCGTGGCGCTTACATCTGCCAGAGCCAGTCGCTGAACCTGCACGTGATGAACGTGAACTTCGGTAAGCTGACATCCATGCACTTCCACGCCTGGAAGAAAGGCCTGAAAACCGGCATGTACTACCTGCGCACCAAAGCCGCTGTAGACGCCATCAAGTTCACAGTAGAGAAACAGGCTGCCGAAACGCTATCGCCGGTATACAGCAGCCAAGACCAGAACCGCAGCGACATGGCCTGCTCCCTAGATGATCCGGATTCCTGCGAGGCTTGCGGATCGTAGATAGCTAAATTAAATAAGGAGGGCTAATCCTAGTCCTCCTTTTATTTTCCTCTTATTAAGTCCACCCTATGTTATTGCTGGTAAGAATCAGCAGATGGAATTGTATTGTCTCAACTTTAGCCCACCAAAACACGAAATGGATACTGTTACCATAGTCGGCAGCGGTTTTAACTATATTATTGCAGGTATAGTTAAACAATACACACAAGAAAAATCAAATTACCACCTTAGAATAGAACTAGAACAAACATATGACGACCTTCTAAGGATAAACAACCTATGGGGAGAATTAGATGACATTCTCAATAGTCCAACTCTAGCTTTCCCATCCAAAAATGGTGAAGAGATAATGCAATACTTCCAATCTGTCTTTGAATCTAGTTTATTTAAAAACATGATGAGTAGGGATTACGATATTGAGTACTCTGCAGCTTCACATCAGAACCTCCTTCAGAACGAAATTAAAAGAATTGGCTATCGCTCTACAGAATTTGAAAAGAGAGGAGGCTATAGCAACATCAAAAGGCTCCTGCCAAACCTTGGAGAAAACTTCTTGGAGCTCCTCATAAAGAACAACATTAGCAAGATGCATATCTACACCTTAAACTATGATGGTATACTTGATACTTTGTTAACACGGCGTGGGATAGACAATCAAGGACAAGAGTACCTATTTAAGGATAGCTTCTACTTCAGTGAGTTTCAACCTTGGAAGCTAAAAAGCTTACCATATCTCATGGCTCATTTACATGGCTCTTACAAGTATAAAAGAGGTAAATACTCTACCTCAAAGGTAGGCAGGAAAATTGTAAATGATAATCCGGTTATGATTTATAATAGTCCTAAGCTTAAAGAGACTTTGATTAAAGAAGACCCTGTTTTAAAAGCATACTACAGCCAACTAACACGGGACCTGCAGACTTATCAAAGATTGGTAATATTGGGTTGTTCTTTCAAAACTGAGCCTCATCTAAAGCAGCTTATAGAAAAGTACTTTGATAGACATGGAACAGAAGTAATAGTTTGTTCAAACAAGCCAGAAGAGGTAGTATCGGTCTTAGAGCCGCATTATAGTTTCCCAATCTATACTCAATCAACAGAACATGTAAAGTCGGAGAGGCAGCTAATAGAGTTATTTGATCGGTTATTTGGTGCAGCAAGTATGGATATAAGAGCAACAGCGTAATTCAACTTGACTTCATATACCAAAGACCTCGCAGTGTCCGAAGGTCCTGCGAGTGTCTAGCCAACTGTAACGGCTCCCCCAGACACTCGCAGGAGCTGCGCACGCTGCGAGGTCTTTGTGTTATAGCTCATCTTGTTCCAGAAATGGGGCAATGGTTTTGAAGTCGGTGGCATGCTCTTCGTGCTGCTGCTGATAGGCTTCAGGGCCACCGAACCACGTTAGCACCTCTTCCCGCTGCAGGGTAGTTTTACTTTTGGAGAGTATGCTGTGGTAAGACGAGTAGGGCCACTCTTTGAAAATACTTACCTGGCTCTAACGAAACTGACTTTTGCATAACCCATATACGGTGCAAACACCGCCATAAGCAGAAGACCTCGCAGCGTGCGCAGCTCCAGCGAGTGTCTGGCCAAACGCCATAAGCGCTTGCTTCCTCACCGGCACATAATCTACCGCAAAGTCATCTTTCAGGATATTCAGTTGCCACAGCCTCTGCCACACTGGAGCTTCGCCAGATTAAAAATTTAAAATTCGAGATTCGAAACGATGGCAGATATGCCCACCGGCAGCTTTATAGGCATCAGACCTTTCTAAAATCAAACTGGAAGAGAACTCAGTCCGGTTAAGCAAATAATGTAGAGCCAGTTTAAGAAGCATAAAAGGCTGACATTCAGAATTATGATAATCAAAAAGGCCCTCCGGAGGAGAAGTACTCTGCTGCTGCTGGCCATCCACAGAAAAGCTCCTTTCTGGAAACACAGCAGATAACCCGCAAGAATCAATGTTGCCCCCTGCTATTTCTCCAGCAGCCATCTCATCGCCTCCTGCTCATCACCAAAATCTCTCACTATCAGGTTATGGTCTATGGTGTGGCCCCGGATAATCATTTCCCGTATCCCCTCCCTGTTCGCTTCTGAATGAGACGGGAGCCGTGCCATACGCAGCAGCGAGCTATTGACCAACATCGGAATAAAAACTTCCAAACTCCACTGCAGGTCGTCAGGGGCAATGGATTGCATCAGGCGGTCGTCGCCAAGCCAGCGCGTCAGATAATTGCGATCTATCAAGTCTAAAGTTAACAAATAAGCTTCTCTTAGTTCCGGCCCTCTCACATGCCCCCGCCATACAGCCTTACCCAAAGAAATCTTCTTGTCGAAATAAAGGCTTACAAAATTGTTCTGAAAATAGATTTGCATTGTTTGCACTTTAAAAAGTACAAATATAGAAATAAAAGAACAAGATAGTAGACCCTGTCATTTATTTGGCTGGTGTCTGTAAAAAAATAGTGAGGAGAAGTACTGGAGTTTGAAAGTTGGTAAACACACAACCGTGGATATTACTGATTAACCCTAGCTGTAACACAGTAAAAACACGTAGAAGCACGGTTATACAACATAAAAAACTACTATTTTTTAAAAGTTACAGTAAGCTTTTACAGATACTGATACTTCTCAGTTTTTTTTCTGATACCTCTCATTGCATAAATAAAACGGCATGAAGGCCCGCCTGTAAATCCCTTACTTCCTCAAAACGGAAACTTGCGGCCTCCCACTTTTCAGGATTATGAGAGGCAAGCAAAATATATTTTAAGAACAGAACAGGAAAGCACCTGCAGCCACAAGTAGCAACAGCAAGTGCAAACGGGTGCTCTGGAGGGGGTTTTTTATTAGAATAATTTAGAACTCCAGATTCCGGGCTCTCCTCAACCAGCCCATATTCCCGCAAGTAAAAACATGCTTTCATGATGCAGGATCATGTTAAAGTAAAACATACAACGACAAAATGGCCTTAAAAAGCATTTTGAAGCACTATTTACAAGACATTATGTCGTGCCCCTACCAGAGACTAGTTTCAGATCCGGGGTAGGTATAAGTGGCACTTATTTTGCACTAACCACATCGAATAAGAAAGAGGAGACGACATGAAACTGATAAAAGACAAAGAGTTTTTACGAAACATTGCACAGCACATTAACCTGTTCAATACCATCGGTGGAGGTGTTAGTGAGACGTACGTAGACATTAAAAGATATAAAAGAGGTGCCGTGATACAGGTGTGGGCTGCCGGAGTAGATTCTAATTTATTTAAGATTGTGCTGCACAACAACCAGCTTACTGTGCTGTCGATGCTGCACAGCGATGGAGATTCCAAAGTGGCTATACCGCTCTTTAACAGAACCTATATGCTGCCTCCCCAGGTAGACCTTACACGCATTGAGGCGGTGCACCAGGATGGCCAACTGCAGATTAAGCTACCGTACCACGACGCGGCTACGCATCCGAAAGAAATCAAAATTCAGCAATTATAATTAAGAAAGGCTGCCGGTAAGGCAGCCTTTCTTAATTATAATTGCTCCATAAGCTATTGCTTTCCTTTAACCACCTGGGCTTGAGGCCTGAAATCAGGATGAGGCAGCTTGTTAAACAAATTTTGCCTTGATAATAGAGGTCAGGTAATCATATACTTCTACGCTCTCCTTGTCGAAAGAAAACGTGTTATAGCTGTCGGCTGTGGTCTTCATAACCCGGCATCCATTCTCGATCATCATAAAAATAAGCTCCCGCAAGCGGTATGGGTGCCCCGCGATATTTAAGATACATATGGCATCGCTACTCTCTACCTGCAGAAACATGTGTTCCACATGGTTTGTATCGGTCATCATCTTTTCTTCAGACATAGGTTTCAGCTTTTTGCCCCATTATAAAAGCAATTTTCTCACCATAAAAGTGCCCTATCTCTGCAGTTTCTGCCAATGCTTTTGCTGAAGTGGCGCCTGACGACTGCAGCAAGGCAGCTGGGACAGGTATTTTTGGTATGTATTCCAGCAGGAGCATCGGCCCCTAATTTTACAGGGGCAAGGGGATTCTGCCAACTGCGGCAAATTATTGGAATGAAAAAGCCCCTCAGGAGTATACGCTGCTGCTACTAATTTAGCAGTGTTAGCGGCGAGGATGCTCCTTGCGCCAGCCCACCACCACCAGCATAACCCAGACGGGATAGAAAGGCGTGAAAACAGCCGCAAGTGGAGGGTCTATGGCAAAGGCCACTATCAGCTGTAGCAGCAGGTTCAGGGCAGCCCCTATGAAGGCGATTTTGTAATACTTGTTTATGTTGCGCATGGTTTATTGGTACAGCTGCCGGCTGGGCATAAGGTGTTGGGTTGGGATGGCTGCCAGGATCAATTGATTTTTGGTGGAACACAGCCCTGTGGCTACTTTGGCAATAAAATCAGCAAAAAAAATACCCGCTTCTAAGGGCGGGTATTCATTAACCTAAATGCCTCGGCTCGCGTTATCTTTTTTTCAAGCACGAGCGGCTTGTCATCTTCCTTGGCTATCACCAAGTAGTACTTATTATCTTTGTCCTGGTAATAGATCAGCGTCGTCAGATCTTCGTATCCAATACTATAGATCTTTCTTGGCTCCTCCTTGCCAAACTTGAAATAATCTAAACTTATATTCTTCCTTAATTTCATAATCCAACTCCTTGATACTGATTTAACGCTTGTTGGGGGTTGTATTGTTTCATTATATTAGTAAGATACAAAAACATTCTTCCTAAATTCACATTGCTGATTTACAGCCGTTTACATATATACTGGTTTGTATGAGTTTGAACTTTAATAATAACAGCTTTAATCCGGCCACTGCCTCAGGCAATCTGCAAGGCCATAACCAGTGTTTTAACTTCATTTTCGAAAATACAATTTTATATTACGATATACAGATATTGGGCATGAGATGCTGCTGCTGATGGCACAAGCCGCTTTGTTTTTTGGAGGGTAACTGAAGCCCCGGTTACGGGTGCCTCTACTTTTGGGCAGGCAAAGAGACATCGGGGAAATCGCGGCGCAAGACTTACTTCTGCGCCATCCCGCATCCTGCTTGCTCAGTGCCGGCTCAGCAGCATGCCTGAGGCAACGGCTTTGCCTGTGTGGCCACCGGACACAACTTAAATTATGCACCGGAAAAATTCCGGAGGCGGCTGAGTTGGCTGCAGAGGCTCAGCAATACCCGTCGCATTGGGGCGGGCCGGTTATTATTGGTATGAGTTTTGAGCGGGCTAAGTCCTAACAAAAAGCCTCATTAGCTGGTATAATTAGGGCGTGTCTACATTTTGTGCTGCAAACTGGCCGTAAAAAAATCTGACAGGAGGACTTTTTGCCTGCAAAAGCTAAATTTATACACGCGCCTGGCATCAACATAAATTAAATAGTACTTTTATCTTTTACATGACTTACCTACAAAAGATTTTCAACCTTTGCCTCTTTTTACTGACCATGGGTCTGTCGGCCGAGGCTCAGAGTACAATGGGGCAGCCCCGCCAATATTTTTTGCAGCTGCGCACCGGGGAGATAGTGTATGCCAACAAGGTGCAGATTAAATCGCCCATCTTTAAATCAGACTACTTCCTGCTCGACGACAGCCTGCAGTATGGCATCGAGCTAGTAGACACTTACCAGAGCAACCAGGGCTACTTTACCCGCATAGCGCCCGGGAGCAGCACCGATGCCTTCGCCAAGCGCATCAGCGAAGGGCCACGGATCTCGAAGTTCTACTCAAGCCGCAACTACTACAACTATGGGTATGGCGCCTACGGCTACGGCATGGGCATGCCGGGGCACAGCCGGCGGCGCATTTATTATTTCTCCAAAGACCATGGGCCGCTCTATGAGTACAACTACAACAACCTGCAGCAAGCTTTAGCCGACAATGCCTCCAGCATGGCTATTCTGAAACAGTACCGGCGGAACAAGATCATTTACACCGGCATGTCTATTGCAGGGGCAGGCGTGCTGGCTTATGGCGCTATATCGTCGGCCAACAGCTCGCAAAATGGCTACTCAAGTATTTCGCCGGCCGTGTATGGCGGCGCTGCCCTTATTGCAACGCCTTTTGTTATTCAGCTCTTCCAGAAAGACAAGCTGACGCAGGCGATGGAGGTATATAATTACGAGCTCAGAGATACATCCAGGTAGCAGGCAGTTGCTGGTTTGGCAGTGCTCTGCATACGATCTGTGATGCGTTGCTGCTCTTGCCTCAGGCACAGCCCCCACACCCGGCTGCGCAAATCTCGCCCTCAGATTCCGCTAATGAAAATGGCCATCCGGCGCCTGCTGCAAAGGCCATAACTTATTAAATTGTATTTATTTTATGATCACATCCTTACCGGTTTTACATGCCTCTGCAGGGCGCGCCTGCACCCGTTGGCTTATCAGTGCACTGCTATTAACAGGAATGGCCTCCTGCGCCACCAGAACCGCCCAGTTTGGGCAGCGCGGCTACACCGAAGAGGGGCAGGCGTCTTACTACAGCAAAAAACTGCAGGGCCGCAAGATGGCTAACGGCCAGCCTTACCGGCACAACAAACTCACCGCTGCCCACCGCACGCTGCCGTTTGGTACCAGGGTAAAGGTAACCAGCCTGAAATCGAACAAAACCGTGAAGGTGACCATAACGGACCGCGGGCCGTTTGTAAAAGGGCGGGTGATAGACTTGTCGGGGAGCGCGGCCAGCAGGCTGAATGCCGTGCAGGCGGGCGTGGTGCCGGTAAAGGTAAAGGTAATTCGGGCCGCCAGTGCCCGGTAATGCCCACAGCAGGCTCTAAACTATAATAGATAGCCGTCACACCCCAATAGTTGCATGCTCTATAAATTAAATATTTCACAGAAATATCCTACTTAATTCTTGTTTTATCAAAATAATGCGTGTACATTTGGGCATGAATAATATATGGAGATCTTATCGTTTCGTGATGCCGATAGTGGCAGTGCTGCTCTTGTCAGCGCTGGCATCTCCTTTGGCCGCTAACCGGTTTGAGCGCCATTCCCCGGATACCTCCAGCCTTGAAGCCTGCCAGACCAAATCGGTTAAGCCCTCTAAAGCTACTGCCAAACCCGGGCAAAAATCTGTACTGGATGCCGAAGCCCTGGAAAGCCCGATCTCTTTTTTCAAAGACATGCTGTCTTCTAACGAGGAAGAAGACAACGATAAGGCGGCAGCCTCACCAGCCGGCCCTGCCCTGATTGCCGTAAAAGGCCTGGTTGCCACACTGCTCTCTACCATTATTTAGCGCCTGCAGCAGCAGCAAACCGCAAGGCCCTCTAAGGGCCTTTTTAATTTAAATAATCTGCCAAAGAAAATCCTGCGCCTACTACTACTGCCGTAAACAGCATTAACCGCCTGGCCCTTAGCAGCAGGAATAGCCTCCGGAAGGGCATTTTGATTTGAATAATTGCCCTGATACCCGACAAACAATCCTGTACAGGCTGCTATTATCATCCCGCAAAAAAAGGTTTGTTATGGCATTGGCTGACTATAAAAAACCTGCAGGAGCCACAGGGCAGATGAAGTTGCCAGATGCACCGATTGACATTTTCTTTGTTGTGGGAAGGGGCGCTCTGCAAAGAGCGTTCGGCGAGTGGGGGTGCAGGGCTACCCGATAAAAAATCGTTTTGTTTTTTTGGTTCTGTATCAAGACCATAGCCGTCAGGCTAGGCAAAACGCTTTTATACTGTTATTCCAGCAAAACTACACGACCAGCCCTTGCTCTCACCAACGAGCACAGCTGCTGCTCGATTTGTAAAACCGTCAAGTGTGTCTGAGGGCCTTTTTCCTTCTTAGCCTGAGGGCTAATGGCAGCAAGACAAATAAGAACAAAAACACGGGCCATGAAACAAGTGATGACGCTGCCAAAGCATAAAGGCGGCCATGCAAAAAAAACTCCATAGCCAGTAGCCATTGCCTTAGGCTCTCGCCCAAAAGATCCTTTCTGGATAACAAGCTGCAAGGTTCAGGGTATGGTCTGGGAAAAACTTCATACGAATTGGCATAGGCACACCCAAGTAAGCATTGCCAGGTTAGCTAGCGTAATGGCCAAAAGCCCGATTTATAAATTATTTGAATGAAAAAGGCCCTCGGGAGAACACTGCTGCTGCTGCTGCTGCTGTGCCTACTGACCATTGGTTAACAGCCATTCCACGGCAGCCTTCTCCTCGCCAAAATTCTTTACCTCAAAACCGATACACCCCAAGGCCTCTGCACGCGTGATAACAGATTCCAGCGCAAGCTTGCTGAACAGGTTGCTTGGCAGCACCCTGGCAAACTTCACAACACCTAATTTCGACAGTTCATCATAAAAGCTGCTCGAGAGCCAATCTTTGGCCTTAGAACTTATAGAGCCTAACTGCTGTGCATTAGACAGCACTTTGGTAATGTTGGAGTTGCTGATGCACTCGTTCAGCCTAACACCACTGTTCATCAGCTCCTGATCGTTTACAGCCGTTTGCAGCCACTCCGTTCGTAATACGCCATACTTGTGATCAGCTTCTATTTTGAAGCAATCTGATTGATAGACAGGTTCTAGTCGAAGCATTGGCTCAGCAGCGTTAGGTTAAAGATGGCAGTGCAAATCTATTACAGAAACCATCATCTTCAGCAGGAGGAATGTTATTTATTTAAAAATAGTATGTCAAAGCCATCCCAACTCCTTACATAAACAGGTCCAGCGTAATCTGGTCGGCCAGCAGCTTGCCTTTGTCGGTAAGGTAAAGCACGTTGTTGCTGATTTGCGCCAGCTCTTTTTGCTGCAACCCCTGCAGATAAACCCCATGGGTGGCAGCCAGATCGTAGTGCAGTTCCTGTTGTAGCTTTTGCAGGTCGCAACCCCAGCTGGTGCGGAGGCTGGTAAGGAGATAATCGTTGGCCTGGTCAGCAGGGCTGAGGTTTTCGAGCTCAAAGGCCAGCTGCCCCTGCTGCAGCGCATCGATATACTTCTTGTTATGGGCCACGTTGTGCTGCCGCGTAGGTCCGTTAAAGGAGTGGGCGCTGGGGCCGATGCCCAGGTAATGCACGCCGCGCCAGTAGTTGCTGTTGTGCCTCGACTCATAGCCGGGCTGGCAGAAGTTGGATATCTCGTACTGCACAAACCCATGCTGCTGCATCTGGGTGAGCAGCATTTCAAACTGCTGGGACGTAAACTCGTCTTCGGGGGCGGTAAAAGTACCCTTCTTGCTCCACCTGCCAAACACTGTGTCGGGTTCTATGGTGAGGGCATAGCAGGAAACGTGCTGCACCTGCAGCGAAAACAGCAGCTCCAGGTCCTGCAGCCAGATGCTGTGGCCCGGGGCCGGAATGCCATAGATCAGGTCAACAGTGATGTTATCAAAACCGGCTTCCTGAGCGTCTTTTACAGATTGCAGGCTTTCGGTGGCGGTGTGGGCGCGGTTCATCAGGCGCAAGTGCGGCTCATGGAACGACTGCAGCCCGATGCTCAGGCGATTCACGCCCGCCTGCCGCAGCTCCTGCAGCTTAGCCGGTGTCAGGTCGTCGGGGTTCGCTTCCAAGGTGACTTCAGCGTCTGGTCCTACTTCGAACAGCTGCTTTACCGTCTGCAGAATATCTGCGAGCTCCTGCTGGTGGAGCAGCGAGGGAGTGCCGCCGCCAAAATAGATGGTCTGCACCGGCTGCCCCTGCAGGTAGCCCTGGCGCAGGTGCAGTTCCTGCTGTATGGCCTGCACCATCTGCTCTTTCAAGCCCATGGAGGTACTGAAATGAAAGTCGCAGTAGTAGCAGGCCTGCCTGCAAAAGGGTATATGGATGTAAATGCCTGCCAACGTATTAGATTTAATGCTGCTGTCGTTATAGCTTAACCTGTTTCCCGGAACTATAATCCACTGCTTTTGCTTTTACTGCCATCAAGGCTACAAGTCGCAGAAGCCGATAAGATTGGGCAAAAGTTCCGGTATATTTGCCTGCGCTACGGCTGCGGATAAAGTTTCTGCAAATCGCCACAGCTGTTGCCGCTTTGCTATAACAATGCATAGCCAGAAATTATTCACTGCAAATGTACAAATTCCTGTTCTTGTTCCTGTGCTTTTCGCTGTTCCGGCCCCATGTGCAGGCGCAGGCGCCTCAGCAGATCAAGGTGCAGCCACAGCCTAAGCAATTGGCATTACGCATCGTCGTGCCGCAGGCGGAGCGGGCAGTGCTGCGGCAATACAACTTCAAGACCTTACACACTGATTCTGCCGAGGCCCAAAATGAGGTGCGGGCACTGGTGCACCGTATGCAGCAGGATGCTTACTTGCTAGCGTCTGCCGACAGCGCCTTTGTGCGAAACGACACGCTCCACGTGAAACTGCACCCAGGCGACCGATATGAATGGGCCGCCTTGCGCAATGGCAACCTGAGCGAAGGCATACTGGTAGAGTCTGGTTTCAGGGAGAAGTTTTACCGGAACACTCCGTTTAAGCCAGCCGAATATGTAAAGCTGCAGCAACGAATATTGGATTATGCCGAGCGCAACGGCTATCCCTTCGCCTCCGTCTGGCTCGACTCCGTAAAGATAAACGGTAATAAGGTGGAAGGGGCGTTAATGGTGGAGAAAGCCTTTCTGGTGACCTACGATTCGCTGCAGATACAAGGCAACAGCAAAACCCAACCCAAATTCCTGACGCGTTACCTGCAGCTTTACCCAGGCCAGCCTTACAACCAAGACCAGATTGACGCCTCTCAGCGCATGCTCACGGCTTTGCCCTATATTAAAGTAACACGCCCGCCCCAAGTGCGCTTCTATAAAGACAAAGCCAAGGTATTTTACTTTCTCGACGACCGGCAGGCCAACCAGCTCGACGGCGTAGTTGGTTTCTTGCCCGACCCATCGCGCCGCGACAACAAGCTGCTCATAACCGGCGAGGCGAACCTGAACATCCGCAACATCAGGGGCAGTGGCAAGCAGCTGGGCCTGCAATGGCGCCGTGTGAACCGTGGCTCCGTGGTGCTGAACGGAGAGTACCTGCACCCTAACCTGTTCGGGACACCTTTTGAGCTGGGCGCCCGCTTTGGTCTGCTCAAGCAGGATTCCTCCTTTATTACGGTGCAGCCGCAGGTGCAGCTTTCGTACTACACTATTAAGTATGGCAAGTTCAGTGTGTTCAGTGAGTGGCGCAGTGCCAATGTGCTCTCTTCGGCTAATCCGCAGAGTCTGCAGAACCTAGATCTGGCCGATGCCCGCACCAACACCTATGGTATTAATTACCTCTGGAACAACCTCGACGACTTTTACTTTCCGAAGCGGGGAAGGCTGGTGGAGCTGCAGTTTTCGGCGGGCAACAAGCGGCTGCTGCGCAACCCATCGCTGGAGCAGAGCTTCTACGACACACTGCAGCAGCGCACCACGCAGCTAAGTGTGGGACTGCAACTGGAGAATTTCTTAAGAATTGGTAAAACGAGTGTACTGCTAACCAAACTTCGGGGCAAGACTTTGCTTAACGACCAGCTTTTCCTCAACGACATGTACCGATTGGGAGGCTTGGGCTCCCTGCGCGGCTTCGACGATTATTTCTTCTATGCTTCCTCTTTTGCGGTAGGCACGCTGGAGTACCGCCTGTTCACAGCCGAGGACTCGTACGTGCTCTTGTTCTACGACCAGGGCTACTACCGCTCTGATCTGGAGAAATCTTTTGTGGAAGAATTGCCACTAGGGGTAGGAGGGGGAATAAGCTTTAGTACAGGTGCAGGTATTTTTCAGTTGGTATATTCGCTGGGAAGGTCGGCACAACAGCCTTTAACGTTTAAACATTCAAAGATCCACTTTGGTATTACCAACAAATTTTAGCAGACCCTAATTTTTTTAGCTTTTTTGTGGCGCAGGACTTGCATCGTAAGAATTATCGCCCTACTTTTGTAACACAATAACAGTGCGGGGTGGAGCAGTTGGTAGCTCGTTGGGCTCATAACCCAAAGGTCGCAAGTTCGAGTCTTGTCCCCGCTACCAAATAGAATCGTAGATCGTTGGTAATTAACGGTCTACGATTTTTTGTTTTAAGTCCCGTACATATTCCGGACAAATCTGCACGTACTCTTAATTGCGTTACTGCATTATACTAAAAGCTATTTATTGCCTAAGACTTCAATGCCATCGCTTATCTCAAGTATTCTCTCAGCAGCATTAACATAGTATTTTCCAGACTTAGCTTTTTTAAGAGTCATGTATTCCCTTCCTTTCTTATCTGCCCTATTCTTTCCTTCATTATAAATAATATCAGCGTGCCTGTTTAGGTACACTTTCAATAGAAGGCTTAATTCCTCAAAATTAAGATTGTTGGATTTAGCATAAGTAATAGCCCAATACAATGCATTCCTCAAAATAAACTTTACTTTAGGTGCCACATTTAAGTTAGGCTTTCTACCTTCACAAGAGATATCAAAATTAATTTTATTAAAGCCTACAAAAGCAGATACTCCTGCCTTTAAAGCTTTTCTGCCAAATGCAGCTGAATCACAAGCAACACAAACTACTTTTTTTCCTTTTAGCAAATGCAGGTTATCCTGGTTTATAAAAAGTCCATTATTTTCTTCATAAACATATCTACTTCTATGACTACCAACTTCTGCTTTAAATGAGCAACCAAGTATTCCATTCGGTCTTCTATGGCATAAAATTAAAAGAAGATCATCTTCTCCCATCGCTGAGATTGATGTTTGTGCAACAGAGTGTGACTTAAAATTATTTGTCTTGTCCTAATATAGCTTGACAGCAACCTGTCCCGTAAAACGGCTGTATTCCGATACAGCAAAAACGGCAGTTACAAAGCGTTGCTGGACCTTGCTGACAAGTTAGTACCTGTCACTGCTTAGCAACCTTCGCTACGAGACACGGCTGTTTCTGGCCTCTGATCCGCATTTTATGCTGTGATTCTCTTGTTAATCAGTAAACCAGTGAAGCACGGGCTGCCTGTCTTAGGCAGCCCGTGCTTCACTGGTTATTTATTGCAGTACTATATGCGCAGCAGGTTCTAAAAGTATCGCACTTTAGAAAGAATCGCCTTCTGCTTAGCCTGGCATAGGGCCTGGCTCTTGGTCATACTCAGTCGAAGAGTTCGCTGAAAAAGGACTTCTTCTTTTTGTGCGGATGCCTTTTGCTGTAGTCTTCGCCGTACTCGCCGTAGCCGTAGCGCTTATAGTCGGAGTCGTAGTTCTCCTTCTTGGCGTAGTGGTCGGCCGAGCGCTCAATGATCTTCTCCAGTTCCCCGCGGTCAAGCCAGACGCCGCGGCAGTTGGGGCAGTAGTCAATCTCTATTCCCTTCTTATCACTCATCAATAGGGTTTCATGGCAGGATGGACATTTCATAATGTGGGTTTGGTTAGTTTATAAGTCAATAACGTTGTCAAAGGTGCGGCATATCTGATGATCCGTCAAGACAGCCCCTCCTTCTTCAATAAGGTAACGCCGCCAAAGGGGGCGTAGTATACTTCTCTACCCGGAGGGTTAAAAACAAGGGCTGCGTTTGTCCCAGAAAAGGCGGAAGTTACGGAACAAAAGATGTGAGGGTATTTGGGGCTTTGTCCGCATAGCTTCTGATTGTTAGGATCCACATCCTGAGTCCCGCAGACCAAGTACCCTGTTGGTCAAGGTCCGTCGCAGGAGCAGACAGAGCTTTATCATTGCCAATAGCATATCCAACATGAGCTCTGGCCTGTCCCAATATACAGGCCAGATACGCCTGTGAGAGCAAATCAAGTCTTTTTATGTAGGAATGGCGGGACTTTGGAGGACAAATACACTGTCAATCCCAAAGGGTTTTTAATTATTTTTATAACTTAACCCCAGCGAAAAGAGGCCCCTGCAACCCCTTACTTCGGTCCGGGCTTTATTACACCATACAGGTAGTTATGTCCTATTCAAAAGAAACATGAGAAAAACACTAGCAACCATCCTGTCTACCGTTCTTATTCTGTCTTGGGGAGCCGCTTACGGTTGCTCTGCCTTTCTGCTGAAAGGAGAGGACCACTGTGTCGTCGGGTTCAATGAGAACTGGAAGACCATGCCGGGAATCGTTGTGCTCAACAAAAGGGACATCGTCAAAGAGAGCCTGAGCTGGAAAAGGCTCACCTCTTCCCAGGCAACCGAAGAAAAGACCATCACCTGGAAATCGAAATATGGCTCAGTGAGCTTTAACCTGCTTGGCGCTGACCTCCCCTGCTACGGGGTGAACGAGAAGGGCCTGTTCCTCGTGGAGCTCTACCTGGACAAGACCTACTCCAGGCCTGACACGGCAAAGGCCAACATGTTCTGGGCCCAGTGGATCCAGTACCAACTGGACAACTACGCCACGGTGGAGGAGGTGATCCACAACCTGGACAATTCACCCGTCATAGACTGGTGGCCAAACTTTCCGGGAAGCCACTTCTTTGTGGCCGACAAGGAGGGCAACACCGCGGCGATCGAGCTGATTGAGGGGCGGTTCCAGGTCTCCTCCCAGGAAGGGATGCCCGTGCCGGTGCTCTGCAATGACCCGTACCGGAAGGAGCTGAAGGCCGTGAGGGAATATGACTTTATGAACGGCGGGAAAGAGTTTGACCCGCACTCCCAAAAGTGGGAGGACCGGTTCGCCAAGGCCACGCACATGCTAAAGTCTTACGCCCCGGATGTTTCCCCCATCGACTACTCCTGGCAGGTGCTGGACAGCATCAAACCGGGGCAGTGGCAGCTGGTGGCCGATCTCAGGAACGGCGTTGTTCACTTCAGGTCGGACGTAGGCAGGGAGATAAAGTCGCTGGACCTGTCAGCGTGCGGGTTTGAGCGTGGAGGCCCCTTAGCATATATTGATATCAACTCGGAGCTGAAGGGAGACGTCAGAGGCGGGCTCACCAAGCTGACGGCGGACTTGAATGACAGTTATGTGGCCAGGGGGTTTCCCATAGGGTACGTCAACAAGGAGTTTCCCGAGTCGGAGGATTACAGGAACATCAAAGCCAATCTGAGGAGGTATTATCTTCGGCTGATTGAGCATAAATACTAGCTTAGGCGGTGGTGCAGCCCTAAGCAGGAATGGAAGTGTTTCATGATCGGTCACAGTGCCTTGATAAGTGATGGCTGCCCTTAAACAGAGCATGCTGTAATTCTTTTCAGACAGGCAACCATGTCTTGGATGGCTGCATCTATGGGATGAACAAAGTGATCTAACCCACTCCTGGCAAACTGGCTGCATTTATCAGAGCATCTCAGAGGATAAGGAAGAACCGTATTATTTGGCTTGCCTACTCCTAAATTCTGCCTCATGGAAATCCTCAGGCCGGACTTCCTGAATTTACGGGAGTTGCCCCCTGGTTAAGGCTCCTCCTTCCCTGTCTTCTCGTTTCCTTGGCTGTCTCCGCTAACGAGCAGCTGCTGGACAGGCAGGGCAAACCCTTTGCCTTTGGTGTTGACGGCTTCCATCATCTGGAGCAGCAGGGCTTCCTTTATCTCGAGCTGCTCATTGAAGTCGCTGGTAAGGATGTAGGAGAAGAGCTCCACTTTGAGGGCATCGGAGGCGATCTCGGTCAGGCGCACCCTGGCGCTGCCCTGGTCCACCTTGGGGTGTTGGGCCAGTATCTGGCGCAGTGAGCTCAGCACGGCCTGTACCTGGGCCGGGGAGGTGTCGTAGCGCAGCCGCAGCACTGGACCGAAAAGAAAGCGGTCCCGGTGCGCGAAATTCTCGATCCTCTGGGAGGAGAAGTCTCCGTTGGGGATGGTCACCACCGTGCGCTCCGAAGTGCGCAGCCGGGTGGAGCGCATGCCGATCTGCTCCACCGTTCCGCTCGCGTCGCCTACCTTGCAGAAGTCCCCCACCCGGATGGGCTGGTCAGCGATAAGGGTAACGCTGCCGACAAAGTTCTCCACTGTTTTCTGCGCTCCCAGGGCCAGGGCGATGCCCCCTATCCCCAGCGCGGCTAGGCCGGTGGTGACATCAAAGCCCAGCGTGTCGAGAATGAAGATAATTCCGAACACGAGCAGGGCGACCTTCACGCCCCTGCGCAGGAAGAGCACAATGGAGATGCCCGCCATGTTGTGGCGCTGGACAAGGCGCCGCTGGCTGAAGTTGGTGACGGCATCCACCAGCCGCCAGAGCAGCAGCAGCACCGCTAGCAGGCCCACAATGATGGTGAGCTCACTGAAGCGCTGGCGCAGCACAAAGGAGATGCCCAGGCGCTGGCTCAGGATGACCAGTAGCCAGGCGGCCAGGTAAAGCCGTATGGGCAGCGAAAAAGCTCTGATAAAGCCATAGGTCGGCTCGTCCCTGGTTTTTCGCCAGACGTAGTGGACCAGGTAGGTGAGCGCGGCGATCAGCCCCCAGGCCAGCAGATAGGCCACTACGGCAACAAGCAGCATGCCCAGCCAGTGCCCTACAGGCACCCCGCCCCACCTGTTTTCCTCCAGAACGTCAGGCAACGTCTTTTCCAGCACTGTGGCGCTGGGCGCATCGGCCTGCAGGGGGACTCTGACGATGGTCTCGGCGGCGAAGAGCCAGATCGGCCCTCCCGTCGGACCTTCGGTTTTCTCGAGGAGCAGGTCGATCTCCTCCCCATTCACCGTAGCTGTACCTACCCGCTCCAGGTTCGGTGGCAGCTCGTCCTCCAGCTCGCCGTCCGGTGAATCGCTTATCCAGGATCGGGGCAGGGTCCGGCTGTGCTGATCCAGCAGTCGCTGCAGCGCCTGCGCGGCGGCAGCGCCGTTCCCTTGGGTGCCGGAAGGGGAGGTTAGGTTAAGGTAGAAGGCGGCTTTGGTATAGTCCTCGTCCGCCACGGCGCCAATAAAACCAGTGATAGTGCCGCGGGGCGTGCGCCTTCCCAAGGAGTCCTCAGGCCAGGCAGGCAGGGCACTGGCTATGGTGTCCTGTTCCGCCTCCTGCCCAGAGGAAGCGGCAGGCAGCACGAAGAAAAGCACAGCGGCCGGCAGGAGCAGGCGGAAGACACTTCTCAGGACATGGAAGGGCAAACAGGAAGATAGAGCAGAAGACATGCGTTGAGGGTTGAATGGGTGCTACATGAGAGCCGGGCTTAGGAGGCCTACGAGAAGCCCCAGGCTGTTTTTCTGTTACATCAACAAGTAACGGTGTTGCGTTGAAGGGGTTGCAGGTGGGGATTGGTCTTCTCCTGATATAGGTTGACACAAAGTCGACAGAAATGAAGGAAAGACCATCAAATAAAGTATCGTTGCCGAATATCTCTGTGGCAAAACCAGCTACCGTAAATTGGGGGAGAAATATGGCATCAACTTTTACAGCATCCGCCACTGGGTACTCTCCGACACCAGGGCCGTATGAAGCAACCACCAAGAGCTAAAGCAGTAAAGACAGCACCGGATTTTCTACCCGATGAATCCCTGCCTACGGATGTGAAGACACTGCAGGCCGAGCTGCGGAAAGCCAGGCTTGAGAAGCAGGTGCTGCTGGAGGTGATCAAAGTAGCCGAAGAGGAGCTGGGGATCCCGATCCGGGAAAAGCATGGTGCCAAGCAATCCTGAGCATAGAGCAAAGAGCGCCCTCCCGAGCTGTCGGGATGCTTTGCTGCTTGTTTGGCTACAGTAGGCGTATTACCAGCAGATCAGAATACAGGAACAGCAGGCCCTGCAGGAGGACCTGCTCGTGCAGGAAGTGCTGCGCATCCTCCAAACCCAAAAGCGGTTGAGAGCCCGCAAGCTACTGGTGGTGATGTCGGCCTACATGGCCGAGCATGGCATTGGTATAGGCCGTGACGCTTTCTTTGAGCTCCTGCGGGAGCAGGGCCTGCTGGTCCGGAAACGAAGGCACTCCAAGCCTCAGACCACCTCCTCGAGTCATTGGCTGCGCAAGTACAGCAACCTGATCATTGGTTTGGTCCCCACCGCTGCCAACCAGCTGTGGGTGAGCGACATCACCTACATTCACCTGCAGGAGGGCTTTGCCTACCTGAACCTGATCACCGATGCCTACAGCCATAAGATCGTGGGTTTTTACCTGTGCCAGGATCTCTCCTCCGCCTGGGGATGCATCCAGGCCCTGGAGATGGCCCTGGAAGGGAGTCTGGTGCACAAGGGGCTGATCCATCACTCGAACCGGGGCCTGCAGTACTGCAGTTCCGGCTATGTAAAGCTACTGCAGGACCACCACATTGTTATCTCTATGATACAGCAGAGGGATCCGCTGGAGAATGCGATGGCAGAGCGCGTAAACGGCATCCTTAAGGAGGAATTACTGGAGGGGGTTTACCCCACTTCCGCTGCTGCACAGACAGCTATAGCCTCCGCTATCAGTGTCAATAACCACCAGCGCCCGCACTCCAGCGTGGACATGCTCACTCCGGTAGAGACACACACTAAAACAGCAGAACTGAAAAAGCGCTGGAAGAACTTTTATGCCATCAGAAAAGGAAAGGAGGTGTTGAGGGTATCGGGGAAGGAAATAGCAGCAATGGAGATGGAAGGACGTAAAAGCTTATAAATGTAAAGCTATAGCCGGACAAACAACCAATGTAAAGGCTTGGCAGGATTATATTTTATGTGTAAACTTGATAAAGGATCAGTCCTAGAAAAACTGTCAACTTTTTCCAGGACTAAGTATATCCAAGTAAATTTTGTTGAACAGAGGCAAAATTATTCCAATGAAAAAGGCCCTCCAGAGGCATTTAGCCCTTGTCCCCTGGTCCTTCATCCGTCATAAGTTAGTTGGATGTGCTTAGTGCTTCATAAACAATTTTTTGTCGGGTTGTAAAGCAATTATTCTAATCAAAATGCCCCTCCGGAGCTTTCTGCTTTTGTTGCTGCTGCTCACTAACAACCCACAGTTAATACTTTATTTAGCACTACGTACATCCGGGTAAACATTGCCGGGTCTGTTGGAGAAGAGAAAGAAGTCTGCCTTTCGGAATTATTCTAATCAAAACAGCCCTCCGGAGACCTCTTCGGCTCCTGATGCTGCTGATCCGGCCCGCTTGCGACTGATTTTACTTGAAGGTACTTAGCAACAGCTGCTGCTGTATCAGGCCTAAGCATTAGGTAGCAATCACAGCGTAGAACACGGACCGGAAGCTATATACAGCCGTATATGCTAGCAAAGGTTACTAAGCAGGGACATGTGCTATCCTATTAACAACGATACAGCAACAACACGCAATAACGGCTGATTTGGCTGCACCAGAGTACCGCCGTTTTCCGGGATGCAGGGTATAAGCTGTATCAGGACTTACAACTCTTCCCTTCATCTTGCGAGTTAGCATGGAATGGACATGCTTGCCGGAACGACTACCAGCAGCACAGGTGCGCACGCAACAATGCTGCTGGCAGCCCCTCAGTCAAGTACAACTAAACTTACCTTAGATTTCCAGTAGAAGCTGAACGGTTCAAGGCAACCATCTCTTCGTGAGAAGGAAACGATCTTAAACTTTGAAATTTCTGCATTACTGCATCTCTTGCTACAGGACCTTTTCCCTTTTCGGTTGCCGCAAGCGCTTGTTTCAGTTCTGCCGCATTCAGTTCGGTACAATAGGCGGGAGTACCGGGTTCTTGACGCCATGATTCTGAAAGACTTCCACCATCAACGGTATCAAAACCTGTCGTGTCAACCAGTTCAGCGGCTACTTTTTTATGTGCCTCGTTATCACCGGCCACCGAAATTGCTATTCTTCCTTCCTCACCGGCTGGCTTCCCTTTATGCCTCAAAGTGTATTCCAATATATTATTGAACACCTTGATAACCGGTCTTCCCAGAGTTTCAGAAATGTATTCACTCTCCGTCTTACCTTCTAAGTCAGGAAGCTCGCCATCCCGCATGGGGTAGTAATTGGAGGTATCCATGATGGTGACCTCCTGGGGTACATCTTGAAGTAAATTCTTAGGCAGGTCCTTGTACGCTTTAAAAGGGATGGAGAAAATAATAGCCTCCACATCTTTTACAACGTCCTCGATGGTGGCCGCCTCAGCACCCAAACTGGCTGCTATTTCTTTAAGTGTGGCCATATCTCTTGTGTTGGTAACTTTTACCTGATGACCTGCAGCAGAGAGTTTACCAGCTATCGTACTGCCGATAGCTCCCGTGCCGATTATTCCTATTTTCATATTGGGTATCTTTTAAACTGTTTCCTGATTAACTTAACGTAGTATGCTTTCTTGCAGGCAAATTGTTGATCTCACGTACGATGTCTACGGCATGGTCCACAAACCCTTCCGGGTAATCTCCTGATAAGATGATTTTGAAGTATTCATCGCCTATCTCTTGCATTTTACTAAACAGCAACTCCTGCTTATCTCGTAGTGTTTCTCTGTTGGCTGATGCCCGGGCCTTTATAAGCTCAGGTAGAGTCAGGTCAGTGCAATAGGCAGGGGAGCAGGCCTGCTGGCGCCAGGAGTCTTCCAGTAGTCCGGCATCCAGGGCGTCGAAACCGGCATCATCCACCAGGCCCAGCACCACCTCTTTTGATCTTTGTTCGTCACCCGACACGGCCAGCGCAATTCTGTCTTTACTTCCTTTAGGTCTGCCTTCTACCGCCAGACTATAGGCACCGATGTTGCTGAATGCTTTTACGACCGGCCGGCCGAACTGCTCCTGCACCCATACACTGTTCACCATGCCGTTTTCCACTGCCTCTACTTTAGCATCCCGGTTTGGCCAAAAGTTTGTTGTTTCCACGATCACTACACGATCCGCTACCTTGCCTTCCAACGTTTTGACCAAGTCCGGGATATTGCCAAACGGAATAGATACGACTATCACATCCACATCCTGCGCAACATCCACTACTTCTACTGCTTTTACACGAGCCCAGTTGGCAAGTGCCTGAATACTTTCCACACCTCTCGCATCTGCAAGTGTAACGTTGTGCCCTGCTGCACTAAACTTCCTTGCCAGGGTCTTGCCGATTACGCCGGCTCCAATAACTCCTATTTTCATATTGATATACTTTAGTGATTAATTTGTAGCTGATACTGTTTTTGCTACCTGTTCAGGCAATCCGTTCTGAAAGGGTAAGCCTAGATGTTCGCGTAGGGTGGTGGCCGTATGTTCTGTTCTGAGCAGGCCCCTCTTCTGCAGAATAGGCACGACCTGTTCCACAAAATCCGTCAGGGAGCCCAGGCCGGAACCGGGGACAACGCTGAAGTCTTTTCCTACACCCGCCTCAAACCACTGCTGAAACTTATTGGCAATGCTTTCAGGCGTTCCTAAAAAGATAGGATGATAATTGATGGGCCCATGTGCCAGCACTTGCCGAATGGTGAAGCCCTTTTTGGCCAGTTGCGCTCCTTTTACATAATCTTCCTCGTTGATGAAGGCCGCATTGTCCGCGCCGGGCCAGCCTCCTTGTTCTATGCCCTGCCCGCTAGGGAGCTGGGCTATAAGGTGCATTTGCTCTTTCCTATATTTGCTCCTAACAATACTCGATTCTGATTACTTGATAATTGAAAGCCTTGGTGTGACCCGATGCTTTCCGGCCTGTTAGCCAGCTTTTGCCTATCCGCTGTGCGATCATGCTCTCCGGCCAAAGCAAGGGGTTAAACCAGTAGGATTCTTCCGTATCGGCTCTTCCTTGAGAAATTTTTTACCTCAGTTGATTAAACTGTTGCAAAGTTACGGCTTTTCACTTTCCTTTGTATAGCACTTTCCCAAAGGAAAGCACTATACCTTTATACCAAAGAGCTATGGCTAATAAAATGGGATACCTGTCCTGCCTTGACACGGTAAAGCCGGTGCGGGATGCGATCGAAGTAATCAATGGCAAATGGAAGCTGCCCATCATTATCTCGGTGATGACCGGCAATGAGCGGTTCACCGATATACAGGAGAGTATTCCTGGCATCACCCCGAAAGTGCTGGCCAAGGAGCTAAAGGACCTGGAGCAGCACCAGCTCATCAAGCGAGTGGTGGTAGATGATTACCCGGTGAAGATCTCGTATAAGCCGGAGCCCTATGCCGATACCCTGACTCCTATCATTGATGCCTTGAAGGGTTGGGGACTTAACCACCGGAAGAAGATTTTTGAAAAAGAGTAATCCTGCCAAGGAAACAACGGTTATATGAAGGGCTGAGAATTTGAATAAGCGGAGGTAGTGATCAATAAAACGATGGGCGGTCTCTACCCTTGATTCTGTTTATACATGTGTCAGCCACCGGCAAAAGAAAGGCTTTTTAAAGTGATTTGACAGAAAACATTATGAGCGAGTTTTGGGAGTCAAGCTTTCAAGATAAAAAGACGATGTAGGGATTTGAACCTGCAGCTGCCGCGATCGCAACGGCACAGTTATTCAAGGAAAAGGGCTTGCCAAAATTTTGATACCTGGATTTGGTTACGGCCGAAACGCAAAGGCCTTTACTGATAATGTGTTCAGTGTAACTGGAATAGAGGTTTCAGAGACTGCCATTAGCCTAGCCCGAAAATATTATGGGGATGATGTAAAAGTATACCATGGATCTGTCAGCGCTATGCCGCTCGACCGGTAGTTGTACGATGGGGTCTTTTGCTCTGCTTTAATCCACCTGTTAGAGGAGCAAGAGCGGATGAAGCTTATTGTTGATTGTCACAGCCAGCTCAGGCCCGGCGCGTACATGGTTTTTGTGACCATCTCCAAAAGCGATGCCAGGTATAGGGAGGGAGAAGCACTAAGCCAGGACAGGATTGAAACCAGGCACGCTGTCCAGCTCTTCTTCTATGATTCAGACTCTTAGGAAAGAGAATTCGGCAAATAACCTGTAGAAAACAGGCAGGGTAAAATAGCCGAGGCTGACTTACCCTGCCTGAATGCACGTCTCTATAATCGCTCTATTTAAGAGAACGCGAGTTCTGAAGCTTACTCCTTTTTGTTGACATAAATACAACTTGCTCCACCGATGGCACTTATAAAAAATCGGATTTTCGAACTATCAAAACGCTGTTTACATAACAGTAGTTGTATACCTTCTAATTAGCAAAAGGCAGGAAAGCTATAAAACTATGATCTATAGCATAGCACCAATTACCAGCCTTTACCCTGGAGAGTCGCTCTCCAAGTATATAAGTCCTACAACTGCAGGACAACAACAATTGCGCTAAATATATTGGCAATAACTAATATATTTAGTATTATTGCTTTCATAAACCATGAAAATAAACGTATGAAAATCATCGAAAAGCTTCTGAAGGAAATCGAGGAAGAAGGGCAGAAAACCCGTAAAATGCTAGCCATAGTGCCAGACGACAAGTACGATTGGCAGCCCCACCCCAAAAGTATGGCTGTCAAAGACCTCGCTCTGCACATTGCCGATTTGCTTACCTGGATAACTTTGGCTGTTACAACCGATGACCTTGACTTTGCTGCCAGCCCTTACAATCCAGGGAATGTACATAACACGAAGGAGCTCTTGACGCTGTTCGAGAAGAATCTGGCAAAGGCGAAAGCAGATATGGCGCAGGCAACAGCAGAGCAACTGGAAGAGTCCTGGACATTGCGTGACGGCGCTGTTATATACATGACCCTATCGAAGTATGAAACCATCCGCCATGCGCTGGCACAAACAATCCATCACAGGGCACAGCTTGGCTTGTACCTGCGGCTGCTGAACATCCCTATTCCGGGTAGCTACGGACCAAGTGCCGACGAGCAAGGCTTGTAGACAACAGAACAGGAGCTATAGGCAATTAAACTAAATCTCTTCTTTTGCTAATTGCTAAATCACTTATTAATCCGATAAAAATCAGCAATGGCAGCCAAATCATCGGAGAGATTATGCGATCTGTAAGGCCTGAGGTTTACTTAAATTAGAAAAAGCCTTGTAAACGAGAACTTTACAAGGCTTTTTCTTTAGCCGCTTTATAAACCATATAATTGATTCTAACTCCTCTTGAACACCCTACATACCCTACGTTCTTCCGGAGCCTTCCCGCCGCCCGCTCCCCAGAAGCTTAACTTGTTTCGAATGAAGACATGAGAATATTTTCATATTATAATTCATAATAAAATGAGAGGTTCCTGTGGAGCCTTTATAGTAATAAAGCTGAGGCTGCCGAGCATCAGGAAAATTATTCAGCAGACAGAAGATTATGGCATATTTTGCCTGCCGTAAAGGTAAATTTCGTTTCGCTGCCACTTTGCCGATGAAGCTGGCTTTGGTATTACCCAGGACCTAGGCTCCTTTCAGATTAGCATGGGGTCCCTGAAGTTTCCTGTTTTCAAACTCAACCAGTAATCTTGTTAAAATCTTTAATTCTTTGGCAGCTTCTGTTCCTGCCGCTACATTTGCCAGCTGCCCAATACGAACAGCAACGGCATGGTACTGCAATGGTGTTACAATCATTTTTCTTTCTTCACATTAATAATAGCTTTTACGAGAAAATCTTGCATCTATCCAGGCTGTTCGTATAAATAATAGGTACTCTTACTAAGTTTTTTTACGCTTTTATCCCAAAACTCGGTTTTTATACTTAAAGCAAACGAAAAAGCCGCCTACAAGCTAATCGCTGCTTTTATGCCTGCCACACCACCTCTCAAACTCCTCTGACCGACTCTCGTCGCCTTCCCCTTCAAAGCAGCTTGCCTCCCTTAAAGAAGTACATATCCGTAAAACCTATCGCATAGCAGCAGGAGAAAAGTGCTCCGGAGGACCTTTTCTATTTGAATAATTTGGTTTAATGTGCTGATGTGCTACTTATTCAATTTGGAAATTTGAAGATGAGAAGATTTGGAAATGAATGACCTGAGCAGGCTCTAAATACTCCTAACTATCAAAAAAAGCCCTGTGTCTTATGTCCTTTTTAATGAGCAGTTGAGGCTCTGGAGGGGCATTTTTATTAGAATAATCAACTGCACCAAGTGCTTCCAGCCATCGCAACCACTTGGGCGCAAAATCATGCACCAGCTGCAACAGCAAGAAGGGCAGCCTCACTAAAAATGAATAAAGCTGCTTAGGATCGCCAGGCTCAGGCCCAGCAAAGTGGCAATGAGCTTGTTGCGGTTAAAATGGTGATCAGGGCTTGTCTCGAACAGAATTGTAGTGGAGATGTGCAGAAAGTTGCCCGCCACAATACCCGTCAGGGCGGTGTAGATCGGGCTGTCGTTGGCGAGGCCGTTAAGGAACGTGTTGCTGAACACGACTCCCATGGGTGCGCCAACGGCAAATATCAGCAGCCACAGAAAGGCCTTCTTAAAACTTTCCAGCCGCGATAACAACACTGACATCAGGGCGAAGGCAGCCGGTATGTGATGGATGGCTACCCCAAACAGAATGGTGTAGAAACTGCTGCCCTCGTGCACATGCCCTGCATGCAGGTGTCCATGCCCGCGGTCTACCAGTATGCTCCCTTCTAAAAAGGAGTGTACAAAAAGGGAGCCCAGCAGTAGGAACGGCAGAGAGCCGATGCGGCTATGCTCGTGCTTGTGTACGTGCATGTGCCCGTGCTCTACTCCATGCGAGAACAGCTCCAGCACCAGCTGCAAAAAGAATCCGGCCAGCACCCAGTAACCAACGGCATGTGGGTTTTCGTTGGCCAGCAGCACATCGGGCAGCAGGTGAATAATGGTAATGGTAAACAGGTAGGCACCGCTAAAGGCAAGCGCCATTTTCAGCCAACGGCTGTTGGTAGGCGGAAAGATCTTGACCAGGAAGCTGGAGAGTACTACCGTCAGGAAAAGGACAGGAATGGCTATAAACATGAAGATCTACTATTTCTTAAGCACATAAATCATCCGCTCGCTTTCCAGGCGGCAATAGGGGGTGAGTTTATAGTCGCCAAACAGATCGACCAACCGAAGCTTCGCCATCAGAAAATATTCCATAAAGTCTTCCTGGCGCAGGGCGCGCACCCGCTCTTCGAACTGATACTCCTGGCCCTGATCCGTAAAAGAGATCGTTTTTACGATAAAGCCGTTCTCCACACCACGGGTTATATTAAACTGAATGCCGTGCACCGTCTTCTCTTCGTGCGCTACCAGGTGCTCAATGGTCTTTTCCGTGTTCATAAAATCGATTACCAGCTTGCCCCCGTGCTTCAACGAATCAGCGGCTGCCAGCAAAGCCACCACGTTCTCTGTCTCGTTATCGAAGTAGCCAAAGCTGGTGAACAGGTTCAGTACAAAGTCGAAATGCGCCGGTTTGTAAACCTCGCGCATGTCGTGCCTGCTAAAATGGAGGCGCTCGTTCTCAAACTGCTTGGCATAAGCAATGCTCTGCTCCGAAAGGTCTATGCCTGTCACATCGTATCCTTTCCGGCTCAGATAAACAGAATGCCGGCCTTTGCCACAGGCCAGGTCCAGTATTTTATCAGCAGGCTTAGGGTGCAGGTAAGTCAGCAGGTTATCGATAAAGGAATGGGCATCCTGTTCATCACGGTTACTGTAAAGTAGATGATAATAAGGTGAGTCAAACCAAGTGCTGAACCACTCCTCGGGCTGTGTCATATTTTCACTAAAAGCAATTATGTTGCAAATATAGAACTAATTTTGATTTCTTACCTACATAAGCTCCCAGGCAGCACCTGGAGCATCCGGAAAAATAGCAAAAAGCACTGCCGCTGCTGTGGATCCACAACAGCGGCAGTGCTTTAAACAACAGGTGGTAAGAGAAATTAGCGGCGAATTGCGCCTGCTGCAGTGTTCGTTTCCTCTGTCTCCCTAATGCTGTCGCCTGGCTGCACGGTATTTGCGCCGGGGTCATGATTCGGCAATACCTCCTGCTGTTCGGCATCCTGGCCATGCGACCCTTTTACCGTTTCAATATTATGAGTATTGCGGGTACCTGGAGCTACCAAATCAACAGATACTTTTGATTCAGGCCGTTGGTCTTTAGGAGTATCACAAGAAGTGATCGTCATTACACCGCATACCGCGGCAACTACTGCTACTACGTTCTTATTCATTTTTGCTCTAGTTATACGTCAGTCTGTAACAGCCACCGGTTGGCGGCTCAAAGTTTGCACTTACGGAAATATTTTTATGTTGGATTTATTTACTGGCCCAGCAGGTTCTTGCGGCGCAGCATTGACTCCATCAGTTTAATGTCGTTGGGGCTATTGAAAATGCGGAAAGGCAAGTGAAAAAACACCGGCACCTGGAATGTTCTGGCCAGCCACCCTCTAAACCCTTTGGGCAGCTGATCAGCCCCAGGCTCCTTCAGCCACAGCAGATAGGCATCGTCTTTCAGGGTGGCCCTGTCGATCATGTCCCAGGTCAGGGCCATGCCTTCGCGGTCGTTGCGCTTCATCAGCACCTGGCGCTGGTCGATCTCATAATAGAGCTTCTCGAACAGCACTTTGCTCTGCTCCATCTGCGTTACGCCCATTACCTGGGCCGAGCGGATGAGCACAAACAGAATGGTTACCACAATGGCACTTGCCACCCACCACCACGAAAAGCTGTAGAGAGTCGGCAACAGGAACAGCGCCAGCGGAATTAGCGCGTACCACCAGTCCTTGCGCCAAATCTGCTTCAGCGCCATGGTGGTGTACGTGTTTTTGTCGAACTGATACTTTTTTGTGCGGATAGCCAGCGGGGAAGACCCCTGCGGTGCCCGGAAACCTCTTTGATTTGGTTGCTGCATAAAAATTGAACTATCGAAACGGCATCCTCTTAAGCCGGCTGCCCCTTATAATAAGCACAAGGCGGCAGGAGAATGCCTACTTTTTAAAATCCCGGTGCAATTTACGCTAAATTAATATGCTTTCAGACTCAGATCTAAACTTTTCGTAGAGTGCGTCAGGGCGCCGACCGAAATAAAGTCAACGCCGGTGCGCGCCACCGCTGCTATGGTCTCTTCTGTAATGCCTCCCGAGGCCTCGGTTTCGTAGCGTCCTCCGATCAGTTTCACCGCCTCCCGCATCAGGTCCGGCGACATATTATCGAGCATAATCCGGTGTATTCCGCCTGTGTCGAGGGCTTGTTTTACTTCTTCCAGGTTGCGCGTCTCTACCTCAATCTGCAGGTCCTTGCCTTTTTCCTGCAGGTAGCGGTGCGTAGCCTCTATGGCCTCCCGGATGCCTCCGGCATAGTCTACATGGTTATCTTTGAGCATGATCATGTCGAAGAGGCCGAACCGGTGGTTGAGTCCGCCGCCAATGAGCACAGCCCATTTTTCCATCATCCGGAAGTTGGGGGTTGTTTTGCGGGTGTCCAGCAGCCGGGCGCCGGTGCCTTCTATGAGTTTGTTCAGGCGATTTGTGTAGGTGGCAATGCCGCTCATGCGCTGCATGCAGTTGAGCACCAGCCGCTCGGCCGTGAGGATAGACTGGGCCTTGCCCTGCACGGTAAAGGCAATGTCGCCATGCTTTACAGGGGCACCGTCGTGCAGCAGCACGTTTAGCTGCAGATCGGGGTCTACCTGCCGGAAGATGTGGCCTGCCATTTCTACTCCGGCCAGCATGCCTTCGCCCTTCACCAGCAGGCGCGCCTGGTTCTGAGCCGTGCCGGGGATAGAGGCCAGCGAAGAGTGGTCGCCATCGCCAACGTCTTCGGCCAGGGCCCTGTAGATAAACTCCTGTATGTTCTTTTCGGTTAGGTATGTTGCTTTCACAGTGCAAAAATAAAAAAAGCCCGGTATTATCTGCCGGGCTTCTCCAAATATCCTGCTATAGGTTTAGTCTTTGATAAAGTTGATCGAGTATATCTGCGCCCGCCCGTCTTCTTCCTTAAAACGGACAAGCACCGTATTGGATGCCGCCTTGGAGGTATATGCCAGAATCACGTACCGCTGGCCACCATCAGAACTGCCTTTGTGGCCCACAGAGCACTCTACAGGCGGGTACTTGCTGAAAAAGTTTTTCATGACAAACTCGGCCTGGGTGCTGCTATAGCTGGTGGCGTTTCCACCGTCCATGGTAATTTCTACTACACTGTTAAAATTTCTTGCCAGATCTTTGGCGGAGCCAACTTTAAACGCAGCGCTTATACGGCCTATAAAGTCGCCCTGTGCAATAGTATGTCCTATGGGTAAAAAAGCGATGGCCAACAAGAAGGTAAGTACTACTGCAATGTGTTTAAAGTTTTTCATAAAAAATGATTGATATCTTGCTACTGTTAGCAGCCAAAACTATGCCAATAGCACAGTTCCTGTGTAGTCTAATTGTTTTAGCTTGCAAATTCTCCTGTAAGGTACCTGCTTCTGTTATTTTCAGGCTCATAAACAGCGGATAATAGGGCATGAAGCGTAATTAAAGGCCGCAGTCATAGGCTATCGCCCTACTCACCTGCGGCTCCGGCATCTGCATTACAACCTTTGTTAGCAGCCTCCATGCCGGCAGGAGCAGGGGCAGCAAGGGCAGAGCGCTCCGAAGGGCCATTTTCATTCAAATAATTGTCGGGGCTTACCCTGCTGCGTTAATATCGAGTACTTCTCAGAACCAGAAAGGCCTCTATGGAATGCCTGATAGGCCGCACCCGCTACCTGCACTAAATATAATAGTAATTCTTAAATATATAAAAAATAATACTACCACCCCTCATCCAAACTGTGCGGCAGGAGCAGAATGGCACCTGCCGTACGCTCCGGCTTATGGCACCATCTGGCTGACACTTCAAGAAAAAGCATTTATTCTTGACAATTCAAAGTTCTGTTCTTAGCTTGTCTGAAAACAGGCTATTGAAAGTTTATGCCTATATTTGCACCATGGATAAAAAGGTACTCTTAGTTATTTTAGATGGGTGGGGGATAGCCACAAACCCGGAAGTTTCGGCTATTCAGAAAGCCAATACACCCTTTGTTGACTCTATTCTCCAGAAATATCCCCGCACCACCCTGCAGGCCTCAGGCGAAGCAGTAGGGCTGCCCGAAGGCCAGATGGGCAACTCCGAAGTGGGCCATATGAACATTGGCGCCGGCCGTGTGGTGTACCAGGACCTTGTGCGTATCAACAAGTCTATCGCAGAGCATAAGCTGGCCTCTATGCCGGCTCTGTCTGATGCCTTTCTGTTTGCCAAAGAACAGAAAAAAGACGTGCACCTGATCGGGCTGCTGTCTGATGGCGGTGTGCACTCGCACATTGAGCACCTGAAGGCGCTGTGCTCTGTTGCCAGCGACTTTGAGTTGCACCGTGTCTTTATCCATGCCTTTACCGATGGCCGCGACACCGACCCCAAAGGTGGCGTGAAATACATAAATGAACTGGAGCAGCACCTGGAGAACACCACCGGCACTATTGCCTCCATTGTGGGCCGCTACTACGCCATGGACCGCGACAACCGCTGGGAACGCATAAAACTGGCCTACGACCTGATGGTGCACGGCAAGGGCACACCTTCTCAGAACCTCATCAAGTCGATGCTCACCTCTTATAACGAAGGCGTGACCGACGAATTTATAAAGCCCATTGTGAAGGTAACGGACCAGCAGCAGCCTATTGCCACCATTAAGGAGGGCGATGTAGTGATCTGCTTTAACTACCGCACCGACCGTGGGCGCGAGATTACGCAGGCACTTACCCAGCGCGATTTCCCGGAGCAGGAGATGCAGAAGCTGAACCTGCGCTACATCACCCTCACCAACTACGACGACTCGTTTGTAGGCGTAGAGGCTATTTTTGATAAAGACAACCTTAACAATACCTTAGGCGAAGTCCTGGCCAAAGCAGGCAAGCGGCAAATCCGTATTGCCGAAACTGAAAAATACCCGCACGTAACCTTCTTCTTTTCGGGAGGCCGGGAAACGCAGTTCGAAGGTGAAAAACGCCTCATGTGCCCTTCGCCCAAAGTGGCCACCTACGACCTGCAGCCAGAGATGAGCGCCTTCGACATTCGTGACGCCATTATACCGGAGCTGCAGCAAAAAACAGCCGACTTTATATGCCTGAACTTTGCTAACCCCGACATGGTGGGCCACACGGGCGTTTTTGAGGCAGCCGTAAGAGCCTGCGAAGTAGTAGACCAGTGTGCAGAGGCCGTGATAACCACCGCCCTCGAAAACGGTTACGAAACGCTGGTAATTGCCGACCACGGCAATGCCGACTGCATGATAAACCCTGACGGCACGCCAAACACGGCCCACACCACCAGTCTGGTGCCATGCATACTGGTAAGCAACACCTATACCGGCATGCTTCATGAAGGAAAACTCGGAGACTTAGCCCCCACTATACTGGATCTGCTGGGGCTGGAGCAACCCGCTGAAATGACCGGAACAACTTTGCTACAGAAATAAGCACTACTTGGTTAAGCCTAAAACCATACTGATACTTGGCTCTCTTGTAGCCATGGTAGCTTGTGAGAGACCTGCAGCACCAACATCTGCCAGTGCTGCAGCCTCTTACAACTTAACCGCATACCTGGAGCAGCAGACGGCACGCCTGCAAAAAGAGCAGCCGATGGTGCTAAAATCAGTGACCACGCAAAAGCAGCAAACCGAGACCATCGAAACCACGAACCTCGACTGGACAGACGAACTCGCCATTTTTAGGGATGTGGACCTGAGCCGCCCGGCCTTGCGTGAGTTTTACACCGAAACCAGCACCGAGCTACCCAATGGTCATACCCAGGTGCTCTATACCAAGTCAGAGACATCGGCAGCACCGGTGCAGTACCTGCAGCTACACCTGTCGCCCAGCCAGAAGCTTCAGCGGCTGGAGGCCCTGGTTCTGGACGAGAATATCCTGTTTTACTCCAGACGAAAAGTAGTGCTGACCACTGATCCGCAGGAAAACGGCAACATTTCTTCTTACCGCATCGAGGGCACTCAAAAACTTATCTTCAGCGACTCCCTCCATTACAACATCATAGCTAATCTGTAAGCGCCTGCCGCGAGCTGTATCTGCTGCAGGCTTTGCTGCCTGATAAAAAACAGGAGCTTGGCACTATATTGTTTAAAATAAAGTTTAATTATAAGCTTTGTTGCTGACGAGGCCTGCTGGTAACTACTGCTAAGACCCGACGGAGAATAAATATGGTGTCCCGCCATAAGCAGTGTTATCCCTAAGAGGTCTAAGATTGCGGCGGCACGCTCCGCCAGATAAGTATACCTGGCATCCGGATGCAGTACAACAAGTTCAGGTATTATCTGTTAAGCATGTGGATAGCATGACTTTGCAATATTTGACCAAGACTGTTACTATGCTCCGAATCGCTCATACGATCAGTAGAAATTTGTAATTGCACTTATAACGGCATGCGCGCATTTATTCTCTTCCTTTTATGCAGCTGGTGCAGTAGCCTGAGCTGTCTGGGGCAGGCTGCCACAGGAGCGCCTGGCGTGCCAACCCGCTCCTGCGCCACTACTGCCTACCAGGAAGCGCTGCTGAAAAAAGACTCTGCTCTGCTCCTGCGCCAGCTGCAAACCAGGCAACAGGCAGAAAACGCATCCCTGAAGTTAAGCCAGAGCAAAGCGCTGCGCAAAACCACCGTTACCATACCGGTGGTATTTCATGTGGTGTATAACACTGAGGCCCAGAACATTCCGGATGAGCAGATCTTGTCGCAGCTCGCCATCCTGAACAACGACTTCAGGCGCAGAAATACCGATACTGTTGATACACCTTCCCACTTCAAGCCCTTGGCAGCCGACACGGAAATAGAGTTCTGTCTGGCCTCCATAGATCCCAATGGCGACTTAACCACTGGCATTACCCGCACCAAAACCGACAAGATCTCTTTTGAGACCTCCCGCGACGATGTAAAGTTCGCGAGCAGGGGAGGAGCCGACATCTGGGACAGCCGCCAGTACCTCAACATCTGGATCTGCAACATTACGGGAAATATTCTGGGCTATTCCTCTTTTCCGGGGTACAATGCCAGTATAGACGGGGTGGTGCTACTTTATTCATCCATAGGTGCTCCGCCTTTTAACAGGGCTGCCGGCCCCTACAACCAGGGCCGCACTGCTACCCATGAGGTAGGGCACTGGCTTGGCCTGAGGCACACATGGGGCGCAGGCTGCAACAATGCCGATGGCATAGACGATACCCCCAACCAGCAGCGCGAAACCTCAGGTTGCCCCGATAACATTGTTTCGTCGTGCAACAACGGGCCCTTTGGTAACATGTGGCAGAACTACATGGACTATACCGACGACGGCTGCATGAACATGTTCACCCGCGGGCAGGCCGCTTTTATGCAGGCCACCTTAGCCACAGCGCGTGCCTCTATCCTGAACTCACTTGCCTGTACCGGCGATATCCGCTCCGACTTCGAGGTCACAAACCCTGCCGACACGCTGGTGCTGGCAGGCACAACGGTAAACTTCATAGATAAATCGGAAGGCTCGAGGCCCGTTTCGTGGCTTTGGGAATTTGAGGGCGGCACACCAGCCACCTCTACACAGCAGGCGCCTAGCGTAACTTACAACACTCCTGGTTTATACAAGGTCCTGCTAACAGTAGCCAACGGCGTAGTGAGCGATACCGAAGAGAAAACAGCCTTTATACAGGTTACAGTTAGCGACCTGGTGGTGTTTCCGAACCCGGCAGGAGAGTACATCACCATAGAGCAGCCTGCCCGCGTAGAGGTAAGGCACCTTGAACTGGTGAATAGCATGGGCCAGACGGTGCTACGGCAGGAGGTAAAAGAACGGGTAGTGCAGCTACAGGTGCAGCATCTGCCGGCAGGCATTTACTACCTCCGCATCCAAAGTTCCGACGGCCTGGAGATTAAAAAGATAAGCGTGATCAGGTAAGGTTAATGTGCTGATTTTTTAATGTGCTAATTCATATATGGTTAAATGGCTTAATTGTTAAATGGTTGATTTGGAGATCTTAACTCTTTACGATTCGGACCTTATTCCTCCAACAATCAACAACTAGCAAACAACAACCAACTTAATTCCCCTGCAGCGTTACTACCAACCAGCGTTTGGAGGCGTGGTCGCGGTGTTCGCAGAGGTAAATTCCCTGCCAGGTGCCCATGTTGAATTTCCCGTTGGTAATTGGTACGGTTACGGAAGAGCCCAGAATCGCGGCTTTCAGGTGGGCGGGCATGTCGTCGGAGCCTTCGAGGGTATGCTTGTAGTACGGGGCATTTTCGGGCACCATCTTGTTGAAATGGCTTTCAAAATCCTGCCGCACAGTGGGGTCGGCATCTTCGTTTATGGTCAGGCTGGCGGAGGTGTGCTTGATAAAAATATGCGCCAAGCCCACCTTTATCTCCTCCAGCTCATGCAGCTGCGACTCTATTAAATCGGTGATAAGATGAAAGCCCCGCTTCACGGCCGGCAACCTGATTTCCTTCTGATACCATTTCATAGTTCTAATTTTGAATGAGTGATTGAGTGGATAAGTGAATATTTCTAATTCCGAACGAGTAGTTGAATGATTAAGTGAATGTTTCATACGGCACTGCTCCTGATTGGCTGCATTCCGGAATTATTCTAATGAAAAAGGCCCTCCGGAGGCTCTGCTGCTGCTACTGTTTTGTCTGAATCTCTATATAGGGCCCCTACCCCAAGAATTTACAGAATTCAAGAATGTTCAGAATATATTAGCCTTAGGTTTTCTGATCCTTATTGATTCAGTACATTTCAACCTATTAGCACCATTTCCAAATCTTCTCATCTCCAAATTTTCAAATTGAAGAATTAGCACATCAGCACATTGAAAAATTAGCACATTAATCCACGGTTCTCTCAAAGGCGCCGATGTCGGGTTTGGTGGTGCTGCGGCTCTGGCCTTTTAGATCCCGGCGCACATCCAGCAGTGGTTTGGCGGCGCCACTGGCTACGGAGAGCGTATCGAGGCTGAAATCCTGTTTAGACGCCGCTACAAACTTCGGGTCCTGGTTCAGAATGTTGCCGTCTTCGCCCAGCAGGTCTTTAAAAATCTCGGTGCGCAGCACATTGTTGGCCACCTCGGCTGTAATGGAGCCGCCATCGCTCTCAAGCAGCAGCTCGTCTTTAAAGTTAAAGCCATCGGAATACACAATCGAGTTCACGAGCCGCAGGTTCGCCTCCATGTTCCGGATCTCGGTGCCGGGTATGTAATCGGTAATCACAAAGGAGGGTGATTCGCGCTGCATGGGGTTGTTGTAATTTACGATAGTGGTGTAAACAACTTCGTAGTTGCCGCCGCCCAGACCGCTGAAGCCATACCGCCCGCAGTTGTGAATGAGCGTGTTCACCACACTTATATTGGAGGTAAACCCGATAATACCATCCTGAAAGGCATATTGAATGGCGCAGCCCTCTATGAGCGTACCTCCTTTGCCGGGGTTGCCAATGCGAAAGCCCCACACCGTATTCCGGATGTCGGCATACCGGATGCGGTTATTCTCGCTCTGCGTCAGGATCTGGATGCCCTGCCACTGCCCCGGTGCCTGCTGGTAGCTTTGCTCCCGCCGATAGCCACTGAAAACCACGCGTTCTTCGGGCGTACCTTCCACGAGCAAGGTCCCGTTTACGAGCAGCACTGCGCCCGGCGTGGCAAATACCTGTGTGCCTTTTTCGATGGTAAGTGTTTCGCCGGCCCTTACCAGAATGGTATCGAGCAGCACGTGGGCTTTGTCGCTGCCCCACACGGTGGTGCCAATGGCGGCCTTGCTATGGAAATAAGCGTTTTGCCCATAGGCGACCAGCTTTACCTTTTGCAGGTTGCCATTGGTCCGGAACATGATGGAATCGCTGACCAGAAACGGCTGGCTTACGTCAGACGGGTCGATGTTCACTTTTACCAGGATAAACAGGCTGTCGCGGCCGCGCAGTTCCAGGTTATTGGCAATGGGGCTTTCTACGCCATTAATGGTAAGCTTGTAGGGCGATGCTCCGGAACCACCCAACGTAATGTCGCTGATGCGGACGGCCTTTTTGTTGGGGTTGTATACCTTGAGCCGCTTGGTAATGCTGCCGCGCGCTACAAAAACGGTATCGAACAGCACCGTATCGGCAGAAAAACTCAGAACAGCCCCAGGATCTGCCGTGACCACCTCATCGTCGGGCGTACAGGAAAACACCGAGAGCAGGCAGAGCAGAGGCAGAAGGGAGATAAGGTATTTCAAGGTCGAGTTCTTTTGTTATGCCTGAATTATTTGAATGGAAACAGCCCTCCGGAGCCTTTTATAAATGTTATTTGATGCCAGATTATAGTATCACGTATTCCGGCACATGGCGCAAGACTTCTAATTCGTTATGGTTGACTTCTGCTTCAGGATTTACTTTTAAATCGCCAGATCAACCAATTAACAATAGAACCATTCAGCCATCAAACAAGCCATATATCAAGCAGCAACCAAGTTATTCTAATGAAAACGGCCCTCCGGAGGTGCTGATACATGCCATGAGCCTGTTCCTTATAAACTGGGAAACGAAGCGGCATCGTATAAAACAAATCAGGAATACGATAGAGTCTCTCTCCCTCTACCATACTCCCGACTCTCTGATTGCTAAATTTTTAAAAAGCAATATATTATTCAGCGGCAGCGCCTTCTTTCAGTTTCTCGGCGTTTTCGGCAATGCGGAGCTGCTCTACAAAGTCTTCTATGTTGCCCTCCATTACGGCTGGCAGGTTGTACACGGTGTAGCCAATACGGTGGTCGGTTACGCGGCCCTGCGGGTAGTTGTAGGTGCGGATCTTGTCGGAGCGGTCGCCGCCGCCTACCATGCTCTTGCGCTGGGCACCCTCGGCCTCCAGTTTTTTGGCCAGCTCGATTTCGTAAATACGGGAGCGAAGCACCTTCAGAGCCTTGTCGTAGTTTTTGAGCTGCGATTTCTGGTCCTGGCACTGCGCCACAATACCGGTCGGGATGTGCGTCAGGCGCACGGCAGAATACGTCGTGTTCACCGACTGACCGCCCGGGCCTGACGACATGAACAGGTCTTTGCGGATATCGTTCATGTCGAGGTCGATGTCGAACTCCTCCACCTCGGGCAGCACGATTACCGAGGCAACCGAGGTATGGATACGGCCCTGGGTTTCGGTGGCCGGCACCCGCTGCACGCGGTGCACCCCAGATTCAAACTTGAGCTTGCCGTACACATCCTCGCCCGACATGCCTACTATAATCTCTTTGTAACCGCCCGAGGTGCCTTCCATGGCATCCATCAGCTCCACGCGCCAGCCCATTTTCTCGGCAAAGCGGGTGTACATGCGGTACAGGTCGCCGGCAAAGATAGAAGCCTCGTCGCCACCGGCACCGGCTCTGATCTCCATGATAATATCTTTGCTGTCGTTGGGGTCTTTGGGTATGAGCAGTTCTTTCAGGAGCTCCTCCATCTTTTCCCGCTGGGGCAGCAGCTCGTCCAGCTCCTCTTTGGCCATCTCCCGGAAGTCCTCGTCCTTCTCGGTAGCGATCACCTGCTTGGCGCTGTCGATATTACTGAGTATATTCAGATACTTTTTGTATTCGGTAACGATCTTATCCAGATCTTTGTATTCTTTGTTCAGCGATTTGAATTTCTTCATATCGCTGGCCACGTCAGGCTGGATAAGGAGCTGGCTTACTTCTTCAAACCGATGGTTTATGGCTTCTAATTTATCTAACATTGCGCTGCTATGGTTTTAAAGTGCAAAGATACTAAATTGGCGTGTAGTTTCTTTTATACATTTTTATACATTACGCACTAAAAAGATGTTCCACCTACCCCGTATCCTATATGCTATAACCTTTGCGGCTGCCTTTATAGTTTCAGGCTGCGAAGTTAAAGTAAAGCCTGTTGAGGGCGGAAAAGAGATTGCCAAAGAGCTGGAGCGGCGTAAGGTAAAGCGCGTAACAGGAGCTCAGATTCTGGCAGCAGCCCGCACGGCCGGCGACTCGATAGTGGCTGCCGGCCAATACCAATTGGACCTGGACCTGCAGCAGCACCTTGACAGCGGCGGCGTAGCTGCCGCCATGGCCTATTGCCTGCCCGAGCAGTCTGATATAGTGCAGGCCATGGAGCAGAAGTATGGCGGCACTGCCCGCCGCACCAGCCTAAAGCTCCGCAACCCGGCCAACAAGGCAGAGGGGGCAGCAGCAGTGGCCTTGCAGCAGTATGCCCGGGGCAGCCAGCAGGAGCCCACCATACAGGAGCTAAACCAGCAGGAGCTGCTCTACACGGCCCCTATCTACATCCGGAGCGAAAGCTGCCTTCGCTGCCACGGCACACCAGGCAAGGAACTGTCGGAGGCAGATCATGAGCTCATCAGGCAAAAATACCCTGCCGACGAGGCCATCGGCTATGCGCCCGGCGAGCTGCGGGGCATGTGGCACATCAGGTTCACCAAACAAGGCATTGTTACCGACATGACCACCCAACCCAAGAAGAAGATAAAGATGGGGTTTTAGGGCTGCACCAGGTCAACTATTTCAACTGGCAGGTTGTTGGTTGCTGATGGTTGGTTGTTGGTTGCTGTTTGTTGATTGCTGAATGGTTAAATTGCTAAATGGTTAAATTGTTGAAATGAATCTCCAGCTGTTTAAAGTCTTCCGCAGGGCGACTTCAAACTGACCATGGATCAGGAGGAACTCTGTTCCGGACCGCCTGGATAAACAGTTCGAACTGTAGTACAATCAGCAAGTATCCTGTAATCCATTTAGCAGGCTTTACTGCCAATCGCCAGTAGGAAATCGGAGACTTCCATTTTTCATTTAACATTTGAAGTCCTCCCCCGGAAGCCTCCAAACAGCAGGTTGGTCTTGATGATGGCACCTTGCCGATCCTCTAATCCTGATAATCCTGATTCAGGCTTAGAAAGTCCTGTGTCTTAAAAAAGCTCGGGAGGGGCATTTTCATTAGAATAATTCATGCTGGCCTGAGCCTGGCAGCACGCCGGCATAGCAGAAACCACAGGCCAAAGCCATCATCCCAAAACCTGAACCTGATATTTGTTGTATATTTGCAGTTGAAACATTTATGCAGGCAAGCAGGCACAGTTCATGCCTGCCCAAATTTTAACCTTAAAAAATTTTACTCTATGGCCGTTATAAAAGCAACTGACGCTGATTTTGCAGGCATCCTGAAATCGAACCAGCATGTGGTGGTAAAGTACTTTGCAGACTGGTGTGGCAACTGCCGGTTATTCTCACCGAAGTTCAAGCGCCTCTCAGAAGATGAGCATTTCACCAATGTTACGTTTGTAGATGTAAATGCCGAAACGAGTCCGGAAGCCCGAAAGCTGGCGGGCGTTACCAACCTGCCTTTTTTTGCAGTTTTTAAGAATGGTAACCTTGTAGACACTGTGGCCGCCAGCAAAGAAGAAGCTGTGCGCACCCTGATCCATAAACTTGTTTAATTAAGAAAAATGAAAATTCCGGTAATAAAAAACCTGGTTGAAACGCAAAGCATTGAAGCCCTGATGGCTGCAGAAGCAGCTATTCTGGAGGAACAAACCCCTGCAATAGAGATACAAGGAGAAGACGAAGGCGAGCAACTCACGCACGTGCTGGCGGCTGTCTGGATCCTGAACCAGATGCACCACCAGCACGTCGATTTTAAAACGGCGCTGCGCGAATATACCCAAAAGGTGAGGACTTCCATCAGCTAGCAACAGCTCCCTCTGGTCCTGTTGCCTCAGC
>NZ_VFSD01000009.1 GCF_014332515.1 Pontibacter beigongshangensis
AGGGAACCCAAGGTGTACGTGGCCCAGATTGTGGACGGCACCAGCCAGGTTTTTGAGTGAGTGATTTTTGAATGGGTGAAAGAGAGATTGAGTAAATTAATAATGGAAACAAAATTGGCTTCTGTGCCTGTTGCTCTCCTTGTTGCTTGAATCCAGGATCTAAAAAGATACAACCACAATTAATCTTCAGATCACCAAATTTTCAAATCATTCATTCAAGATTCACCCCTTCAACTAACCTGCAACACAGCATTAGATACAAAACTTTGCCGCAGGAGCGGCAGCAACAGATAAACCTATGAGTGCATTTGATTTAGAAGAACATCCGCACCGGCGCTACAACCCGCTTTCGGGAGAATGGGTGCTGGTATCGCCGCATCGGGCCAAAAGGCCATGGCAGGGGCAGCAGGAGGCGGTAGGGAAAGAATCGCGCCCCCCTTACGACCCTACCTGCTACCTGTGCCCGGGCAACACACGCGTTAACGGCGATCAGAACCCCAAATATGAGTCTACCTTTATTTTCCAGAACGATTTTGCAGCACTTCAATCCGATACCCCGTCAGGCTCCTTCACCAAAGGAGGATTGCTGCGTGCAGAAAGCGAAAGAGGACTGGGTAAAGTAATCTGTTTCTCACCGCGCCATGACCTCACGCTCCCCGACATGGAGGTGGCAGATATCCGAAAAGTAGTGGACCTGTGGCAGCAGGAGTACGAGGAACTGGGCAAGCTCGACTTCATCAACTATGTACAGATATTTGAGAACAAGGGGCAGGTAATGGGCTGCAGCAACCCGCACCCGCACGGGCAGATCTGGGCCCAGAGCACGGTGCCCGGTGAACCAGCCAAAGAAACAGTGCAGCAGGAGGCGTATTACAGGCAAAACGGTCGCAGCCTGTTAGCTGATTACCTGCAGCTGGAGTTGGAGGAGCAGAAGCGTATGGTGTATCAGAACGACCACTTTGCCGTGCTGGTGCCTTTCTGGGCCATTTGGCCCTTCGAGACCATCATCATCAGCAAACGCCACTTTCAGCACATCGGCCAGATGGAAAGTACAGAGAAAGATGCTTTTGCCGATGCCATTAAAAACCTGACAATGGCCTACGATAAAGTGTTTAATGTGTCGTTTCCGTACTCTGCAGGCATTCACCAGAAGCCAACCGACGGGCAGGAGCACCCAGGCTGGCACTTCCACATGCACTTTTACCCGCCGCTGCTGCGCTCGGCCTCTGTAAAGAAATTTATGGTAGGCTACGAAATGCTGGGCGACCCCCAACGCGATATCACCGCAGAGGCAAGTGCAGAAAGGTTAAGGAACCTGGTGTAGAATTGATAGTTTCCCCTCTAACAAAAGCGGCTGTCCAGAAAGGGAGGCCGCTTTTGTTAGAGGATACCTTGAAGAGAATCTGTTACAAAGCCATCGGAGCAGCAGCAACAGCAGAGGTCTCCGGAGGGCATTTTTCATTAGAATAATTCGCAGCTAGTGCCACCACGTGACTTTGTTCTTTTTAAGTATTGAAGGAAAAGAGTCAGCTTCTGAATAGTTATAGCCACTTGTTCAGCAAAACGATCAGGTCTTCCTGCGTAAAGGGCTTGCAGAGGTGGTCGTTCATGCCCGCTGCCAGGCTTTTATGAATATCTTCTTTATAGGCGTTGGCAGAAAAGGCAATAATCGGGGCTGTGAAGGCAGCTTTTCGGAGTTGGGCAGTAGCTTCCAGCCCATCAATCCCAGGCATCTGGATGTCCATGAAAATAAGGTCGAAAGCTGTTTCCTGGGCCAGCCGGATGGCTTCGTGCCCGCTTATGGCTGTCGTTACTTTAGCGCCGAAGCCTTCCAGGATGTCCTGCATCAGGTACATGTTTATTTCGTTGTCGTCTACGACCAGAATCTGCTTTTCGACCTGCAGTTTAAAGTTGGGGTCGTTGGCCGGGCTTTCTGGCTGAGCCATGGTTTGCTCAGTTGCTTTTAGCTTAATGCTGAACCAGAACGTGGCGCCATGCTCTTGCCCCGGCAAAGGGCTGATGACGCCCAACTGGCCCTCCATCTTTTTGACCAGGTTCCGGCAAATGGCGAGCCCCAGGCCAAAGCCCCCATAGCGGCGGGAGGTGGACTGGTCTGACTGGGTAAAGGAATCAAAAATAAGGGCCTGTTTTTCGTCCGGAATACCTACACCCGTATCGGTTACTGTACAGGTGAGCAGATAAGTGTTTCCCTCTGCTTTTTCCGCCCGATGGTGCACGGCAATCTCTCCCCGCTCCGTAAACTTAATGGCATTGCTTACCAGGTTAATAAGAACCTGGTTAATCCGGTTTGAGTCTCCGATGGCGATTTCGGGAACAGAATCATCGAAGGAGTAGGTAAAGGAGATGTTTTTGCCAGCAGCCAGGTACTTATAGGGCTCCAGGTTGGCGGCAGCCGTACTTCTGATATCAAACGGTATCAGCTCCAGGCTGATCTTGTCTTGTTCGATCCGGTGCAGGTCCAGAATGTCGCTGAGCAGTTTGGAGAGTGCGGTGCCGGAGGTTTTGATCAGGTGCAGATACTGTTGCTGAGACTTGTTCAGGTCGGTTTTCATGAGCAGGTCCGTAAAGCCCATGATCCCGTTCAGGGGCGTCCTGATCTCATGGCTCATGCTCGAGAGGAAATTGGTTTTGGCCTCGTTGGCTGCCTCGGCTTTGTTCTTGGCCTCTTTCAGCTCCAGTTCCGTGCGCTTTATCTCCGATATGTCTTTGGCAACAATGAGAATACCGTCTATTTCTTTCCGGCTGTTCATCAGGTAAGAAAAAGAGCAGGAGGCAGGCAGGACAACATGATCCCGCTTTGCCTCCAGAAGCAACTCCACGTTCAGGCATTTGCCCTTCTGCCTGAACTTTGCCATGGCCGTTTCCAGGGCGGCCGCATTGCTGCTGTGCACCAGCTCCGAAAAATGGTGGCCGGTGAGCTCATCTCCACTTATTCCCAGCAATTCCTCGAAGGCCTCATTTACCGTGCGCACGGTAAAGTCATTGTTCAGAATGAGCAGCATGTCTACCACTCCCTGGTAAATGCTTTTCATAAAATCTCTGGACACAGTGGAGCTTTTCAGCTCCTGCCCCAACATACTGATGCCGGCAATGATGGCATCCATCTCATCTCCAGTTTCAGAGGCTTCTATCTCATAATCGAAGTTGCCGTTGGCTACCTCCGCAATCAGCGTCATGATTTCCTCTATTCTATCTTTTAGAACTTTCACTTATATAGCTTGATACTGTTCTTTAAATGCCGTCACTCCTTATCTAGCGCTATGGTAGCCTGCAGCATCTCCATGGTATAGTTGTCTTTAGCCTGGTAGTAGCCCACCTTAGGGTATAGGGTAGCGCCCAGCTTTTTCTTTTCTATGGAAGCCGAGATGCCAAAGTTAACTTTTTTGCATGTAAGCGCATTGGCTCTTCTTATAACCTGGTAAAGTGTCTGCCTGTAAACCCCATACTCCTTCAGGTAGGCGTAGTTCATGCCGATCAGGGCCGGGCTGTATATATTGTCGTTGTTGATGTGGCAGAAGCATACCGAAACAGGCATTCTGGTGGCTGCAGGGTCGTCTTTTAAGTACAGAACAACAAACTCCCACGAACTGTTTTCATTCATCAGGTAGAACAGTTTGTCGGGGTACAGAAAGTTGTTGATGCCGTAGTTGTTCTTTTTTACGTTTGCGAAGAGCTGTATGGCATACTCCAGTTCATCAGTGCCGAGTTGCTGCTTTACTTCCACGTCGAACAGATGCTCGTTCCGTTTTACTTTTGCTGCAAACTGCTCCCGGCTCTTCCGGCTTAGGGTTTTCCTGTATTCTTCTTCTGTCGTCCAGTTCAAATGCTCCACCACCCCGGATTCCGGCAGGTCTATTTTCACGAAATCCTGTTCCAGCATAAAGTCCTCCATTTCCTTGTCTCCGGCGTCCAGGTCGCGGAGCAGAATGTTGGCGGCGTTCTCTTTTTCCTGATCTTTGTAGAACCCGCCTATCAATGTCTTCAGGGCTTTTTTCCAGTGTGGACTCTTCCTGTCCAGGAACAGGTGGTTGCCTTCTGTAAACAAAGTGCCCATGGTCAGCCCCACAGAGGTCAGGTAATAGGGGTTTAGTTCGCGCTCCTTCTCCAGCACCTTAGAGATAGAAACCTCTGAAAACATGTCGTCTTTTTGCAGGGCTATCACGGCAAAGGTCATCAGAACGATCTTACCTTCCGGGTCTTCCACCACATAGTACCTGAAAGCCCAGTTATTCTCTTCTTCCTCGTTGTTGGCAAACGTTTCTTCCAGGAACCGGAGCCCTTCCCAGTCAAAGATCCCTCTGTTACCCAGGTGCTCGTTCCAGGTGGCAGGATCGAGGTCGGCAATGGTGTTAAAGCATAGCAGCTTCAGCGGGTTTTGGGCAGCCGGCAGGGGAGAGAGGGCAGGTTCAGAGGGGGGAGTCATTTTAAAGGCTTTCCTTATCTTTTCGAGGGTCTGGTTGGTGGCGGTCAACGCCTTCCCGAAATGCAGGCACAGCTTATCCACAAGCACTTCTATGTCGTCGTAAGTGTTGTTGAGGGAGATCGTAATGCGGATGCCTATATTTTTGGCAGGCACGGCCGGAAAGGTAGCCAGGTTTACATACAGGCCATCCTGCAGCAGCTCCTGCACCAAGTGGTTGCCCATATCCATGGTGCCGGTGCCGATAAAGAAGATCGGGCTCTGGCTCTCGTGCACCAGCGGCAGGTTGGTTTTTTTGAGCAAGGCGTTAAAGTAGGCGATCTTCTTCTGCAACTCCTCCTGGTACGCATAAATTCGATTGCTTCTATGAATCCTGGCCGATGCCAGCGCAGCGCCAAGCGTGGCAGGTTCTATCTGCACCGAAAAGGTGAGCGGGCCTCCGAAGTTGTTCACTTTGTTGTACCACTCCTCGTTGGGGAACAGCGACAAGCCGCCGCAGGCACCAAAGGCTTTGCCGAGGTTGGCCGTCAGCACCATCTTGCGGTAGAGCTTGTTGTCCATCTGGCTCATAACATACCCTGTGCCGTGCTTGCCGGCCCAGCTCATGCCATGGGCATCGTCTACATACAAGTGCAGCTGTTCATATTTTTCGGCCAGAGCTATCATTTCTTTGATAGGTGCAAAATCGCCGTACATAGAATACACCCCATCGGCCATGTACCAGATGCGGTCGAAATTGCTGCGTTGCTTCTTGATCCGGTCTTCCAGCATCTCCAGGTTGTTGTGGCGGATCATCTCTACGGTCACGCCCTGGGTCAGCATCTTCTTTACCGCCTCCTGCACACTGGCATGCACCTGGTGGTCCAGAATTACCAGGTCGGTTTGCCTGATCAGGCTCGGAATGGTGGTAAGGTGCGAGAGTGTGCAGTTCTTTGATATAACTACCTGAGCCTGATACATCTCCTGAATCATAGTTTCGAGTTCGCGGTAGAGCGGATTCGAAATATAGGTTCTCGACATAGGAAACTGGGTGCCAAACCGCTCAATTGCATCGATGGCTGCCCGCTTAACTTCGGGGTGGTGCTCCAGGCCCAGATACCCACACGTTCCGAAATGTAGCACTTTGCTGCCATTGAGTATAAGGGATCTTCCATCCAAGGATTCGTCCTCTGCGTGAAGGTGAATGATGCCTTTTTTTCTTGACATGGAAAGTACAGAATCAACTGTATCGAGGAGGTTGTTGTGTCTTATTTTAGCCATTTTTGTTATATTTGCCTGGATTTCTAGCTAAACAGTCCAAGCTGGAATAAATTCAATTTAGATGGCAAATCTCGGCAGAAAAAATGATGTTGAAACAAAAGATTCGAAATATGTTTATTTTCGATGTGAAAACGGCATTTTAGAGTGTTATGTAAAGGAGATTGAGCTGCTTGATTTGCCTATTGCCAAAGCTTGTGTACAAGATCGGCTGGAGTTTATTCAGTCTGACTCTTATCCCAGCATGTTCGATATCACCAAAGTGAAGAAATCGACGAAAGAAGCCCGGGACTTTATGGCGAATGAGGGCAATGAGCAGGTGACGGCAAGCGCCATTCTGGTAACATCGCCAGTGCTCCGGATGATGGCCAATTTCTACATTTCCGTGAACAAGCCAAAAAACCCTTCCCGTATGTTTACCGATAAGCGAGAGGCGCTGGAGTGGCTGGCCCAGTTTAAAGGCAGCCTCTGCCTGCTGCTGTTGAGCTTTCTTTCAAAAACGAACCTCTTGTTTACCTGCTGCTAGCCGGCTACTGCTGCGGGTCTTGCGGCTTGCCTTTGATTATTCAGAATCAATCTTGCCGATCCGCAGGCAGCAGGAACAGAAAAAGCTACGTATTTTTTTTGGCAGCTCCGGGCTAATCTAACCGTCGCAAGCAGAGCTAAAGATCGCTTTACCTGCAGCAGGGAAAAAGCCTCCGGAGGGCCCTTTTCATTCAAATAATTGCTGGTAGGTAGTTGTTGATTGGTTAATGAAATATTATTCCCGAATTTAAAGCTGAACAACTTTGAATTATTAAATAATCACGGCCCTTAACTACACACCGCTATCTGGCTGTTGATTGCCGCATCATGAGCAGGGGTTCCAGCACTATTTTCTCCGGCTCTGCTTCATAGAACTTTTTGCCCTTTGAGAGCTTGAGGTACAGGTTGGCTACTTCCTCGCCCATTTTTACGGTCTGCTGATCGATGGTGGAGAGGGTAGGGGTGATGTAGGCTCCGAACGCCTCGTTGGCAAAACCAATTACTCCCACCTGCTCCGGCACCGTAATGCCGTGCGCCAGCAGCTGATGGATAGCGCCCATCGCCATGTAATCCTCCAGCGAGAAAATGGCATCGAACTTCACCTTTTGCTCCAGCAGCTGATCTACGCAGGCTTTGCCATACTCCATCGAAATGTTGCCCCTGAACACCAGGTTCTCATCATAAGGCAGATCGTAATAAGCCAGGGCGTCGATGTACCCGCGCAGCCGCTCCCTGAAAATGGGCAGGTCCCGCTCCGAGGAGATGTGCACAATTCTTCTGTAGCCTTGCCGGATCAGGTGCTCCGTTGCCATAAACCCGCCTTTGTAGTCGTTGATGGTAACAGTAGGCACGTTCAGTTCGTCTATGGTGCGGTCAAAGAAGAGCAGGGGCACATTCCGTTTCTTAATTTCGGCATAGTGCTCATACTGCAGGGTCTCGGCCGTTACGGAGGCGATAATGCCATCTACCCGGGAGGCCAGAAAAGTGGCGATCCCTTTGGTTTCCTGCTTCAGCGACTCATTCGACTGGTAGAGCAGGATGCTGTATCCATTCTCGTGCATGACCCGCTCAATACCATGCACGACCGAGCTGAAAAACGAGACATCGAGGCTGGGCACCACCACCCCGATAATGTTGGTTCGCCCGGACCGTAAGGAGGAAGCCACTTTGTTTTGCCGGTAGCCCAGGCGTTTGGCTGTTTCGCGAACAGCTTCTTTGGTGGAGATGCTGATGGCCGGATGGTCGTTCAGTGCCCGGGCCACTGTAGAGAAGGTGATGTTGAGTTCCCTGGCAATATCGTGTATGGTTACTTTTTGCACGTAGATTGAGTTTGTTTGGCAATTTCCCACTGATTTCTGAGCAAAGCCAGCAGGGAAAGAAAGGGTTTAAACGATAAAGTAAAATTATTTTAAACATAATTGCAGATAAATTTTTGGATTTCAAAACTTTCTTTTATGTTTATGCCAACGTTGGCATAAACTATTGTTTGTTCACTCCGGAAATGGCGGCCACGAGCGGTTACCAGGGTGAAGCTGATGCTAAAAAGAATCAAATATGCTCTTATTAGGAATAGATGTTGGCACTTCGTCCATTAAAGTGTCGGTTGTGGAGGCAGCTTCGCAGCAATGTGTGGCCTCGGCGCAATACCCAGAGGTAGAGTCCGGCATTATATCGCATCAGTCGGGCTGGGCAGAGCAGTCGCCTGATATGTGGTGGGAGCACGTGCAGGCTGCCATCAGCAAGGCAAATGCCAGCGGCAGGTACAACCCGAAAGATATCGGCTCCATCGGCATCGCCTACCAGATGCACGGGCTGGTGGTTGTAGACAGGGAGCAGCGCGTGATCCGCGATGCGATTATCTGGAGCGACAGCCGGGCCGTGGAAATCGGCAGAGGTGCCCTGGAAGCCATAGGCGAGGAGCGAAGCCTGACGCACCTGCTTAACTCACCGGGCAATTTCACCGCCTCCAAGCTGGCCTGGGTAAAGCAGCACGAGCCTGAAAAATTCGGACAGATCTATAAAGTGATGCTCCCCGGCGACTTTATCGCCATGAAGCTCACCGGCTACATCACCACCAGCATTTCGGCACTGTCGGAAGGGGTTTTCTGGGATTTTAGGGAAGACCAGCTGTCGGAGGATGTGCTCAACTACTTCGGATTCGACAAGGAACTGATTCCGGAGATAAAGCCGGTGTTTTCGGAGCACGGCCAGCTGAAGCGCGACATCGCTGCAGCGCTGGGCCTGACGGAAGGCATTCCGGTGACCTATAAATCAGGCGACCAGCCCAACAATGCGCTTTCGCTGAACGTGCTCAAGCCTGGAGAGGTGGCGGCCACGGCCGGTACCTCCGGGGTGATCTATGGCGTGAGCGACCAACTGGTGTACGATCCGCAGTCACGGGTAAACACTTTTGCCCACGTGAACTATGCCAGCGAGGAGAAGCGCGTGGGGGTACTGCTATGCATCAACGGCACCGGCATTATGAACAGCTGGACCAAAAATATGATCGGCACCGGCATCAGCTACCCCGAGATGAACAGGCTAGGCCAGCAGGTGGCCATCGGCAGCGATGGCCTGCGGGTGCTGCCTTTCGGAAACGGGGCCGAACGCATGCTCAGCAACAAAATAGTAGGAGCCCATGTCGAGAACATCGACCTGTACAAACACACCCAGCCGCACATTTTCAGGGCGGTGCAGGAGGGCATTGCCTTTGCCTTCCGCTACGGCCTGGACATTATGCGCGAGAACGGCATGAACCCGACGGTGATCAGGGCGGGCAGGGCCAACATGTTCCTGAGCGAGCTGTTTACAGAGGCTTTTGTAAATGCCACCAACGTGCCGGTGGAGCTCTACCCCAGCGATGGCAGCGTGGGAGCGGCCCTGGGCGCAGGCATCGGTGTGAAGACATTTGCTTCCGGCGACGAGGCCTTCAGCAAAACGCAGCCCCTGCAATTAGTAGAACCACGGGCCGCTGCCGCTTACGAGCCGGTGTACCAGGAGTGGAAAGCTCTTTTAGAAGAAAAACTGAATAGAAAAAAATAAGATCATCTACCGTAGAAAACACAGTACAACATGGCAAACATAGTATTAGGAGACAAAGAATATTTTAAAGGAATAGGTCAGATTCAGTTCGAGGGGCTGGAGTCAGATAATCCGCTTGCATACCGCTGGTACGACGAGAACCGCGTAGTGGCCGGCAAAACCATGAAGGAGCACCTGCGCTTTGCGGTTGCCTACTGGCACTCTTTCAATGGAAACGGTTCGGACCCTTTTGGTGGTGCCACCCACATTTTCCCTTGGGATGAAAAGTCGGATGCCGTAGAAAGAGCCAGAGACAAAATGGACGCAGCCTTCGAGTTCCTCACCAAAATCAACATGCCGTATTACTGTTTCCATGATGTGGACGTGGTGGATTATGGCGATGATATTGTAGAGAACGAGCGCAGGCTACAGACGCTGGTGGAGTACGCACAGCAGAAACAGCAGGAAAGCGGTGCCAAGCTGCTTTGGGGCACGGCCAACCTGTTTTCGCACAAGCGTTACATGAACGGCGCCTCTACCAACCCTGATTTCCATGTACTGACGCATGGTGCCGCCCAGGTTAAAGCTGCTTTGGATGCCACCATAGCTCTGAACGGCGAGAACTACGTGTTCTGGGGCGGTCGCGAAGGCTACATGAGCCTGCTGAACACCAACATGAAGCGCGAGAAAGAGCACTTTGCGCAGTTCCTGCACGCTGCTAAAGACTATGCCCGCAAGCAGGGCTTTAAAGGCCAGTTCTTCATTGAGCCGAAGCCGGCAGAGCCCTCCAAGCACCAGTACGATTTCGATGCCGAGACCGTGATCGGGTTCCTGCGCCAGCACGACCTGCTCAACGACTTCAGCCTGAACCTGGAAGTAAACCACGCCACGCTGGCCGGCCACACCTTTGAGCACGAGCTGCAGGTGGCTGTAGATGCCGGCCTGCTCGGCTCCATAGATGCCAACCGCGGCGATTACCAGAACGGCTGGGACACCGACCAGTTCCCGGTGAACATCAACGAGCTGACAGAGGCCATGCTGATTATCCTGCAGGCAGGTGGCTTTAAAGGAGGCGGCATCAACTTCGATGCCAAGATCAGGAGAAACTCTACCGATCCGGCTGATCTGTTCTACGCCCACATTGGCGGTGCTGACGCTTTTGCCAGAGCCCTGGTAACAGCCGACAACATCCTGCAGAAGTCAGATTTCAAGAAAATCCGTGAAGAGCGTTACGCCTCTTTCGACAGCGGCAAAGGCAAAGAATTTGAAGAAGGTAAACTGACGCTTGAGGACCTGCGCGCCTATGCCATAGAGCACGGCGAGCCGGAAACCAGAAGCGGCAGACAGGAATACCTGGAGAACCTGATCAACCGATATATTTAATTCTGTTCAATAATTGCTGGAAGGCTTCGTGGGTAACTCACGGAGCCTTTTTTTGTTGCAGCTGGTTTACCTTTTATTCCTGGATATACAGCAGCAGTAGAAGCAGCAGTAAATACCTCCGGAGGGGCTTTTTCATTGAAATAATCTGCGTCGTAACCTGTGCAGGATGGAAGGGGTTTTCTATGCTTTTCAATACAAATAATGTATAAACATATATCTTTGCCCAGAGTTTGCCCGTAAAGATACTGATGCAAGCTTTTAAGAAGCAGCTAATCCAGAAACAAAAGATAGACATGTCAGCGTTATTTAGTCCACTTACCATAAGAGAAATCACTTTAAAGAACAGAATTGCCATGTCGCCCATGTGCATGTACAGCAGCGAAGACGGGTTTAGCAACGACTGGCATTTTGTGCATTATGGCAGCCGTGCGGTAGGAGGTGCCGGTTTGGTGATAGTAGAAGCGACGGCAGTAGCCCCCGAAGGCAGAATCACGCCCGATGACCTCGGAATCTGGAAAGATGAACATATCTCCGGCCTCCAGAAAATCACCGGATTTGTAGAAAACAACGGGGCCGTTCCTGGCATACAGCTGGCTCATGCCGGCCGGAAAGCCAGTCACCAGAGCCCCTGGAAAGGTGCAGCCGCCCTGGAGGCAGCGAAGGGTGGCTGGCAGACGGTGGCGCCCAGTGCCATTCCTTTCTCCGGCACAGAGCCTGCCCCGCATGCCCTTGCGGAGCAGGAGATACAGGAGGTGGTCGCAGATTTTAAGGCGGCCGCTGTTCGTGCCCTGGCAGCCGGCTTTAAGATCGTGGAGATTCATGCGGCCCACGGCTACCTGCTGCACGAGTTCTTGTCGCCGTTGAGCAATACCCGCACCGACAGGTATGGCGGCTCTTTTGAAAACCGGATCAGGCTGGTGCAGGAAGTAACCGAGGCTGTCCGCAGTGTGTGGCCCGAAGAGTACCCGCTGTTTGTGAGAGTATCGGCCACCGACTGGACCGACGGAGGCTGGACCGCTGAAGATGCCGCCGCCCTGGCGGCAGTGCTGCGGGAGCAGGGCGTGGACCTGATCGACTGCTCTTCGGGGGGCAATGTGCCTGCCGCCAAAATTCCGGTGGGGCCTGGTTACCAGGTGCAATTTGCCGAGCGCATCAAAAACCAAACCGGCATACTGACCGGCGCCGTCGGGCTGATAACGGATGCCCAGCAGGCACAGGAGATACTAGCTGCCGGAAAGGCCGACCTGGTGCTACTGGCAAGAGAGTTTCTGCGCGACCCGTACTTCCCGCTGCATGCCGCCCACGAACTGCAGCAGGAGCAGGCGTGGCCTTTACAGTACGAGCGGGCAAAACCGAGGTAGTGCACTTTCAACTTAGAAAATAGAAATGATCATGGCGTGGGCATCCAGTGTTGTGAGGATGATTTGTGGCCTCCGGCACCAGGGAGCTTCCGGTTCAAAATAAATTGGAGGAGCACTAAATATATTCACCTAAATATTGCCGGGTAAGATGGAGAGGAGAAAAAGGTCTATATTTAGGAATTATTCTAATTAAAACGGCCCTCCGGAGGTGCTGCTGTTTAGAGTGTAGATGTTTTGTCAGAATCTTTTTAAAGGGCCCCTACTCCGGGGAACTTCGGGATATTCTCGTAACTTTTCTTCCAGGCTTATCGCCCACAAGTTCCTTCAGCATGACAGCAAAGGCTGAGACAGTTACCAAATCAAGCATTTAACCATTGCTTCATTGGCACATTAATCAGATTATTCTAATGAAAAAGCCCCTCCGGCGGCGCTGCCAGTCCTGCTGCGGCAGAACACCTGCAAATATTTTCATGTTAAAGATCGGGTAGCAGGAGAAAAAGGAGGCCAGCCGAATATTTTGGCTTTCGAATATAAATCTTTGTGCACAATTCCCGTAAACACCTGAAAAGTTGTAAGGCTACCGACTTACAGCCATTTCAGCCTAACACATACGATACGACCTATGCTTACTTTCGACAAGCTTTCATTGAACATTCCGGAAACCACCAAACCAAGAGTAGTCATTATCGGCGGCGGATTTGGGGGGATAAACCTGGCTAAGAAATTATCTAATAAAGACTTTCAGGTGGTGATGTTCGATAAGCAGAACTACCACGGCTTCTGGCCGCTACTCTACCAGGTGGCAACCGCCGGCCTTGAGCCCGATGCCATTGCCGAGCCGCTGCGCAAAATGTTTGGCAGCGACGACTACGAGGATTTCCATTTCCGGCTGGTGCGCGTAACGGGCGTTTACCATGCCTCCAACACCGTGGCCACCCTCATCGGCGACCTGCCATACGATTACCTGGTAATCGCGACCGGCACCAAGCCAAATTTCTTCGGCAACGAGCAGATCAAGCGCTACTCATTCCCGCTCAAGCATATTCCGGATGCCCTTAACCTGCGCAGCCAGTTGCTGCAGAGTTTTGAGCAGGCCAACATGACCAAAGACATGGAGATTCGCCAGAGCCTGCTCAATTTTGTAATTGTGGGAGGAGGGCCTACCGGGGTGGAGTTGGCAGGGGCGCTGGCCGAAATGCGCACCCACATACTCCCGACCGATTACCCCGGGCTGGATTTCAGTATCATGAACATTTACCTGGTAGAGGGCCTGGACCGGGTGTTGCCACCCATGGATCCTAAATCCAGCGAGAAGACACATCGCTACCTCGAAAAACTGGGCATCAGCATCAAGGTCAACACCTTGGTGGAGTCGTATGACGGCCTGACCGTGATGCTGAAGGGCGGTGAGCAGATAAAGGCACACACACTGATCTGGGCAGCAGGCGTGTCGGGAGCGCTGGTAGACGGCTTGCCTGAGGAGTCGGTGGAGCGGGGCCGGATTCATGTAAACACCTTTAACCAAGTCAGAGGTTTCAACAATATTTTCGCTATCGGCGATATCGCCTTCATGAAAACAGAGAAATTCCCCAAAGGACACCCGGGGGTGGCTCAGCCCGCCATGCAGCAGGGGAAGCTGCTGGCCAAAAATTTAAAGCGCCTTGTCCGGGGGGAGAAGATGGAGCCATTTGAGTATGTCGATAAAGGCTCGCTGGCTATTATCGGGCGAAACCGGGCCGTGGCCGACCTGCCTGGTAATTTGCGCCTGAGCGGGTTTGTGGCCTGGGTTATCTGGCTGTTTGTGCACATCATGTACCTGGTCGGTTTCCGCAACAAGCTCGTGGTGATCAGCAACTGGATGTACCGGTTCTTTACTTTTGAGCGTGGCACCCGGCTCATCATCAGGCCATTTGTGCGCAAAGGCGACAAAAGCGCCCGCGACTTTTTCAGGAAATATAACCCTGATACCTGATACCTTATTTCATACTTTGGTGCAGCAAGGCATAAAGAAGCCTATCGCTCCATCTAGTCTGAAATTGAGGCTCAGTAGAGCAGTCAAAACCCGGGAAGCCATTACCCTGGTAAAAATTGTGGCGCCTTTGTGCTGATGGCTTTCCAGTTTATTTTCCGGCATCACACCAACTTTTGTAAACCACCGCAATCTTAGGGAAACACCACTTCTTATTTTTAACCGGACCAGGCAAAAGCGGCAGATTTACAGAGCAGTGGCCCACTGTAGAGCCGGCTTACAAAGGGGAAAAGCTTGTAGCTTTTCCCCTTTGTAAGCCGGCTCTACCTTTGCGTGGCTTTCCTGTGCCGGGGGAAGGAATTGAGGCTAACGCTGGTTATTTTTGCCATTTATGCTTAATTTTGGCTTTTTGGTTAATAAAATTGAAATAGTATGCCGGATTTATTAGGTGATTTTAGCAGTATCTTAGAAAAAACTTACTTCAACAATACTGTACTCGAATACTTGCTTGCGTTTGCCTTTCTGCTCATAGGCTTTGGCTTGATTAAAGCCTTTAAAAGCGTGTTTCTTAAGCAAATAAAGAGGTTTACAAGTAGGAAACAGAACAGCCTGCAGGACTTCCTGGTAGAAAGCGTCGAGCGGTTTGGCCTTCCCGCTCTTTTTATAACCATCGCCTATCTTTCCCTCACTTCGCTTACGCTGCCTGCCAAGCTGTTGCGCGTGCTGGAAATAAGCTTAACCATAAGCATCACCATTCTGGCCATTCGGTTTCTGTCTACTACTATTCAGCTCCTGCTGCAGTCTTTCTTAAAAAGCCGGACCTACAGCGAAGAGAAAGTAAAGCAGCTGGGCGGGATCATGCTCATCATCAACATCGTGATCTGGTTTGTCGGCATCATTTTTCTTTTCGACAACATGGGCTACAACGTCACCACGGTGGTGGCTGGTCTGGGCATCGGCGGTATTGCCGTGGCCCTGGCTGCACAGAACATCCTGGGCGACTTGTTCAACTACTTCGTTATTTTCCTGGATCGCCCGTTCGAGGTCGGCGACTTCATTATTATTGACGATAAGCTGGGGGTAGTGGAGAACATCGGCATCAAGACTACCCGTGTCAAGAGTCTTTCGGGGGAGCAGCTGGTCTTTTCGAACAGCGACCTGACCAATTCGCGTATCCACAACTACAAGCGTATGGAGCGGCGCAGGGTGGTCTTTAAAATTAAAGTGACTTACCAGACGCCATTCGATAAAATACAGCTGATTCCGGGGCTGTTAAAATCTATTGTGCTGGAGCAGCACCGGGTAGAGTTCGACCGGGCGCATTTTGCTGCCTACGGCGACTCCAGCCTCGACTATGAGGTGGTGTACTATGTGCTGAGTTCCGACTATACTGCCTACATGGATGTGCAACAGGCCATTAATTTCAGGATTTTTGAACAGTTTCAGAGCCTGGGTATCAAATTTGCCCATCCGATACGTACACTGTACATCGCCAACGGAAAGCAGGACAGGGTAAACGAAGACGCATACATACATGCCTGAGATAGGACAGCAGGCAATTGAAAAGTATGCCCGTGTTGGCTCTTTTTATCGGGCCTGCTACCTGTTTTCATAAAAAAAAGCATCTATATGAACTATCGGCAACTGGGCAAATCAGATTTACAGGTTAGTGAGATCGGCTTCGGGTGCATGTCGCTGGGAGATGACGATGCCGCCAACAGAGCATTGCTGCACCAGGCGCTTGACCATGGCATAAACTACTTCGATACGGCTGACCTTTACCAGCATAGCCGCAACGAAACTACCCTTGGCAAAGCCTTTAAGGGCATGCGTGCTAAAGTGTTGTTGGCCACCAAAGCCGGCAACCAAATGCGCCCTGATGGGAGTGGCTGGGACTGGAACCCCTCCAAAGCCTACATTCTCCAGGCCGTGGAAGAGAGCCTGAAGCGTCTGCAGACAGATTACATAGACCTGTACCAGCTCCACGGCGGCACCCTGGATGACCCTATGGACGAAACCATACAAGCTTTTGAGACGCTGCAGCAGCAGGGCAAGATCCGCTTTTATGGCATCTCCTCCATCAGGCCGAATGTGATCCGGGAATACGTGAAGCACTCGAGCATGGTGAGCGTGATGATGCAGTACAGCCTTCTGGACCGTCGCCCTGAGGAAGAGGTTCTGGCGCTGCTGCAGGAGCACCAGATAGGCGTTTTAACCCGTGGTACGTATGCGCAGGGGCTGCTGCTGGGCAAGCCATCCAAACCTTATCTTGGATTTGGTGAGGCTCAGGTTGCCAAAGCCGCCAGTGCCATCGCAGCAGTGGCAGGAACCACCGGAATTGCAGCCGAAGTGGCGGCACGTTTCGTGCTGCACCACCCGGCTGTTACGTCGGCGGTATTGGGCATCCGGAACCAGGCGCAACTTGGGGAGGCGCTGCAGGCAGCAGCTTCTGCTGCGCTCACGAAGGCAGAAATCGAGCAGCTTGCTACAGCAGTAGAAGCCAAAACATATGAGCAGCACCGGTAACTACCGGCCCTTTATTTCTTCTGCTGCCTCACCGCCTTTACCTGCTCCGGCGTAAGGGCCCTGGCTTTGTTACCCCAGTTATTCTGTACAAAGTTCAGCACATCGGTCACCTCCTGGTCTGTGAGGTAGTTCATGGGGGGCATGTCCATGTTATACGTTTCACCGTTCACCATCATTTCGCCGCTTGCCCCATGCAGCACCACGCCTATGGCCCGCTTCTGGTCCTGGAGCAGGTAATCTGATTTGGCCAGAGGAGGGAAGGTGCCGGCAATGCCTTCGCCTGCCGGCATATGGCAGCTCTGGCAGTTGGTGGCGTAAACCTGCGCACCTCTTTTCATGCTGGCAGAGAGGGTGTCTTTCTGAGGCGAAGTAACAAAGAAGCCTGTGGTAACAACAAGAGCGATTATACAACTTTTAAGCATATGCCGGATTCTGATATTTTGCTGTCTAAGATAGGCAGTAGGAAGAAAAAAGGAAAACCTGAGCTCTGTTAATTTAAATGTCTGGATCAGAAACCGGAGTAACCCGGCAGCAGCAGCAGAGGCTCAGGAGGGGCATTTTGATTGAAATAATTTGGTGTTGCGCCTGCTAAAGTGGCTACTGGTCCCTCGCAGGCTGCGCACTTAAACATACAGGACAGCAGTAGGGGCAGAAGAAATATATTCCGGGAATTAAAATTTCTGGGCAGCTGTGCTTAATCTTAGTAATGAATTAGAAATGCTGCGGCAGGAGCCACCCGTCAGTTTTCCCACCAGCGGGTGCTGGGGGCGGTGCTGAGGTTCAGATCGATAGGTTCGCCAATTCTGGGTGTAGCCAGCGGCACATTCAGTTCTTTTGCTTTGGCGGCAACACGCTCTATCGGGTCGGTCCAGGAGTGGAGGGCCAGGGAAAAGGCGCCCCAATGGATGGGCATCAGCAGGCGGCCCTGCACATCCTGGAAGGCCTGCACGGTTTGTTGCGGAAACATATGAATGTTTTCCCAGCGCTCGTTGTACTGGCCGCACTCCATCATGGCAATGTCAAAAGGACCATACTTGTCGCCTATTTCCTTGAAATGAGGGCCATAACCGCTGTCGCCACTAAAGTAGAGGCTTTTTTCTGCAGATTTTATGACCCAGGAAGCCCAAAGCGTGGAGAAGCGGTCGAACAGGCCTCTGCCGGAGAAGTGGCGGGCGGGTGTGCAGATAAACGTCAGGCCTTCGTGTGTCGCCTCGTCGCCCCATTTCAGCTCGTGGATCTTTGCCTCGTCTACGCCCCAAGCAGCCAGGTGCGCCCCCACGCCCAGGGGCGTGTAAAAGGCATCGACCTTATCTTTCAGTTGCCGGATGGAGCTATAGTCGAGGTGGTCGTAATGGTCGTGGGAGATGATGACGGCGTTGATGTGAGGCAAACTGGCCACATCGATGGGTAGTTCATTGGCGTAGCGTTTAGAGCCGAACAGCGGGAGCGGAGAGGGCGACTCCCCGAGCATGGGGTCCAACAGAATGTTTTTGCCATCGATCTCGAGCAGGAAGGCCGAGTGCCCGAACCAGGTCAGGCGCGCTATCCCGTCAGGCTTGTTGGCTATGTCCAGCGAGTCCAGGCGCTGCACCGGCAGTTGGTGGTGGGGCTGCCGGGTGGAGTCGCCTCTCATAAAATCGCGCATGGTGCTGAGCATATCCCCGAAGCTCATGTCCATGGAAGTTGGGACCAGGTTCTGGAATTTGCCATCCTGGTAATAGCTCAGGGTTTGGTAAGACTCTTTCTGGGCCTTGGTCGGGCTCCCTCCAAACTGAGGGCTCGCGTTCATGAAAATAGCGCCGCCCAGCAATATGGCTCCAAAAAGGCTGCCGATTATTATTCCGATCATTTTAAATGTTTTTTTGAACAGTGGCATAAAGTAAGTAGCTGTAGCAGCATGGCAGCCTCAACAAAACCAGGTTTTAGAGATGAACCTGAAAGGCTGGTTTAATGAGTGTTTTATAATTTGATAAGGTTCGAATTGTTCGGGCAAATTTTTACAGGCTGAACGCTTCCCGCAGGTAACGCTTCGTTTCGTCGTTTATGGAGGCCGTTAGCTGCTTTCCCACCTTCTGCACCCTGATCAGGCCGGCAGATTCCAGCTCTTTGATGTGATGCGAGATCGTGGGAGCCCCAATATTCATCTTGGCCGCGATATCACTTACAAAGCAATCGCTTTCGGGAACAGCCACCTTCTTCTGCTGCCATATCTGCAGATACAGTTCCAGCCTGTTCTCATTGGCCAGCGCCTTCATAATGCGGGTCATTTTATTGATATCGTGCCTCATCTCTCAAACTTCGCCACAAATATACGATAATTCGATAAGCGTCAAAGTGTTTTCCAGGCGGGGAGCAGCAGTGTTTTAATTGTTGATTGCTGGTTGTTTAGTGTTTAATGGATTAATTGTTAAATGGTTGATTTGAAGATTTGAAGAATTGGAATGTTTTTTTTCTGTGAATAACAGAGCCGGCAAGTTTCAAACAAAGCATCCTTAAGATTCTTGGATTCTCTAAATTCTGTTAATTCTTTAAATTCCTGGGGGTAGTGGCCCTTTAGAAAGATTCAGACAAAAAAGTCTTGTGTCTTAAAAAAAACTCTGGAGGGCCTTTTTCATTAGAATAATTTACCGGGCCTGTTCCTGGCATGATATGGCTTAGCCTATGGTATGGCTGCGGGCCGCCTGAGCGCGTAAGTTCTGCCAAAATGGCTCTCTTGCACGAAAATCAAATCAGGCCCCAATTTTGTAGCGAAAAACAAGTATATTGTATCAAATAAGTGGGACCAGCCAGAGAGGGGTGCGTGACATGCTCCGGTCGTTTTTCAAGCTCCTGAATTGTTGCAGGCAATGTCTGACCGGCTGGCAGCGTTCCGCGTATATACAGTTAGATATTTTTAAAAAGTAAAAATCAGAATACTCATGGCAATTTTTTTGACGTTTGTAATCGCCCTGGTGCTGGGGTACATCTATGGCCATCATATACGCCCGAACCAGCGTCTGCGAAAGACTATTACCGAGGTCCGGCAAAAATGCATCGCGGCGCTCGAGGAGGGCAACAGAGGCGTGTACAAAACCATCGTGACGGATAACAATAAATCGTCTGAGCTGGTGGTGGAGGTGCAGGAGCTGGCCGTGACCCAGCACGGGCAGGTGAAGGTGCAGTACATCAGCGCATTTTATAAAAACCCTGAGTTCAGGACCAAAAAAGGCGAGGCCCTGCTGAAAGAGGTGCATGGTCTGCTGGGAGAGTACCTGCCCCTGAACGAGATTGAGTGGTACGAAACCACGGAGCGGCATGAGAACATAAAAAAATACCTCAACTCCGTTACCCTTACGCATCACAACCTTCTTTAGCCCCTTATAACCATGGACAAACCCCAGATAACGATTGCCGAAAACAGAGAGCTGATTCAGCAGAAAGCAGTGGCCATCTCTAAAACCATAGATCCGACCAAGCCTGAGACTCTCAGCAACTTCGGGGTGGAGACGCAGCGCAAGCTTGGCTACTATTCCAACGAGCTGCTGACCAAGGTAAAGGTGAAAGATTCGGGCGATGCCGGCGCGGCCATAAACGAGCTGCTGCACCAGATCAACATGGTCAAGATAGATGAGGCCGAGAAGCCGGGCATGCTGTCGCGCATCCCGTTCATGAAGAAGTTCGTGGACAAGTCGAAGCGGATCGCCAGCCAGTACAATACCATCTCTGAGAACGTAGACGATGTAGTGATCAAGCTGGAGAAGACCCGGCAGAGCGTGCTCAAAGACACCACCAGTCTGGAGGTAATGTTTAACCAGGCAGTGGAGTATATCCACGAAATCCGGGCCGTGATCGCTGCCGGCAAAATAAAGATTGAGGAATTAGAGACGCAGACCATTCCGAAGCTGCAGGCCGAAGTAGAGAACAGCGAGCAGGACGAGCTGGCCGTGCAGCGCCTGAGCGATATGATCGCCTTTAAGGAACGCCTGGAGAAGAAGGTGCACGACTTTACACTCTCCCACACCATCGCCACGCAGTCTATGCCGCAGATCCGGATGATCCAGACCACCAACGATGTGCTGGCGCAGAAAATCCAGAACTCCATCGTAACGGTTATCCCGGTATGGCGGCAGCAGGTGGCCATTGCGCTGGGGCTGGAAAAGCAGCGCAAAGCCCTCGAGATCCAGAAGAAAGTGACCGACACCACCAACGAGATGCTGCTCAAAAACTCGCAGCTGCTCAAAACCAACGTGGTAGTGGCCGCCCAGGAAAACGAGCGGGGCATTGTGGATGTGGAAACGCTGAAGAAGGTGAACCGCGACATGGTGGAAACACTGGACGCGGTGATGAAAATATCGGAAGAAGGCAGCAAAAAGCGCGCAGAGGCCGTAAAAGAACTGGCCGCCGTACAGGAAGAACTCAACAGCAAAATAATAGGCACCTTCGGCAAGTCTAAGCAGATCGAAACTGAGTAATGAGGGAGAGTGACAATAAGAAAGCATCTCAGCAGCGGCGCGTCCTGACACAGGAGCAGGATGCCCTGCTGGATCTTTATACCCAGAACCTCGATAATTACTTCGAAGCCGTTAAAGCCTCCGAAAAGATCCAGGTCGAGATTGAAACCCTGCACCTTAAAAGGATTTTATCGAAATGATAAAAATGTTGCGTTCCTTTTTCGGTCTTCAGGGGGAGTCTGGCAAGCGCATGGTGGTGGGGCAGCCGGTGCAGGTCGATCTAAAGGATATCCAGCACATCCGCAACTCCAACACCAGGCTGGCGGCGCTGCTCAACCTCCAGAACCGGTACAAAGGCACCATGCATGAACCCAAGTTCCGGGCCGTGTACGAAAAAACCAAACGCATCCACAACTACCTGGTATCCAAAAAAAGAATTCATGAGCTGGAGCTGTTTCATCTGCAGCACACCGACCATTTTATCAGTACCTTTACCGTGATCATGGAGGTGCACCAGCGGCACGAAACGGGTGCTCCCGTTCCTCCTGAGCAGGCGGAGGCGGCTTCTGAGAGACGGGTACAGGAGCCTGCCCCCGAAAAAGCGAGACCAGCCAAATACGTAGCAGACCTTGCCCGGCGCGTTCGGAGCCAATCTGCCGGAGCCACGGCAGCTGCCACCAGCGGAGAGGCGCCAAAAATAGCCATCCCCATCCTTGCCATAGACCATTTTTCCAGCATCGTATATGCCAGGGAGAACGATGGTGCGGGAACGGTGGTGAAAGAGATCAGTTATTCTTCTACCGACCAGGATAAAGCGGCTTTTCTCACGCATATTTCTGGCCGGCTTGGGATAGGAGCAGGCAGCTTAACGTACGTCGGGAATGCGATGCTCTCCGCGCCCTCCCGCGATGGTGTCGCAACTACCGGCTATTTGCCTGTTGTAAACTGGATCGGCTTCAGCTATGCCCTGAACCTGATCGATTACCGCCTGTTCCCAATTACCATCAGCAGGGAGAGCCTCTGATGAGTGAGCCAATTATTCTAATGAAATAGACCCTCCGGAGCTTTTGTTGCTGCTGCTTATTTTGTCTGAATAAGAAATTTAGGAAGAGCAGGATGATTCTTGTCTGAATCGAAATTTACAGAATTAAAGAATGTTCAGAATTCTTACGTCTATATGTTAACAGAAACTTGTAGGTCCCATTATTCTCATCCATTCAATCCATCTCCAAATTTTCAAATCGAACAATTAGCACATCAGCACATTAAACAATCAGCACATTAAAAGTCCTCTCCCAGCAACTCATCAATAAGTGGCTGCCGGCTTTCGTCGTAAATCAGTTCGCCCTGGAGCAGGAACTTGTTTGTCTGCATCATCACCTCGTAAATGGGCGTGTGGATGTGTTTGGGGATCTTGTAAATGCGCTCGTCCCGTTTATCGAAAGGCGTGGCTACTTTAGAACCAAAGAAGTAGGGGATCAGAATTTTGGAGCAGCTCATGGCAATACGGTGCACCTCGTGCTCCCCGAAATACGCCTGCAGCCGCTCGTTTATGTTTTCGAAGAACTCTTCCGTTTCCCCGAGCCGCACCCGGGAGCCTGCCCTTGATTTGCCCTTGGTCTTGAGGTATTTTACCTGGCTCGTGCCCTGCTTTTTCCGTACCATGTAGGAGCGGAACACCTTATGGTCGAGGTTTTGGCCATTCTCGAAATAGCCTAGGGCGCAGTTCCCCGATTGTATGAGCAGGAGCACGTAGTTTACCTGGCCGGCTGTGCCATTGAGTTGCCTGCCCGGGGGAGGCAGCACCAGGGGGAGCCTGAAATAGGCGAGGTCATTGCCGGTCTGGTCCTGCAGCACCATCCGATGTTTCTCAAATTCGTATGTAGCAGGGTAGCGCCACGCCTCGATTTTCTGAAGCAACTGCTGGGAGGAATCCCGTGGTAAAAAACGGTTCATATGGTTCTGGTGCCGGATGGTAGCCTGTAAAATAAGCAAAAATACCCGGAAATGGCTGTGCGTGTCTGCCTTCTCCCCGAGTACTTCATCTTGGGGAGAGCGGGAGCCACGTGGCTGCTCCTCCTGCCGCACCTGGAAGCCTGCACGGAGAGTTCCGAAATCAGGTGAAAATTTGCAGCATAAAATATAAGCCATTTTGAATTTAAAATATTTAAATGATGTTTGGGAATTAGCCGCCTTATGCCCGATAACTTTAAGGCTTAATTTTTGCACTCATTCATTTTAGTTCAGATTAAGGGAGGTAGCCAGCAACTAAATCGGGCATATATAGTAACATAGGGTATAGCGATGGCCGTATGAGGATGTAATCAGTAGCTTCCGGTTGCGCTATGCCAGGCTTTATGAAGCAAAGAATTGCTCGAAAAAGCAATCAGGCTTCAGAAAAGGCTATTATAGGAGTTGTTACAGACAGCTTCCTATACTTATTTTGATGATTAAGACGCCGACGGACAGAAAAGCAGGGACCACAGGGGAGTATAGTTTTATACAGGCGCCGCACAAGAAAGTCTCATTTTTTCTGTTGTAAAAGTAGGGGAGCCCCTTTGCACCCACTTCATTTCCTTTGATAACACACGTTCCGTAGCAGTTGCCCAGACGCACGGCTCATTTTGAGGTCCAGCCACTGCTCTCAGAAAAATAATGACGCTGATCATGTTATAACATTGCACCCTATGAACATTCTAGAAAAGATCAAGACAAATTACAGTGCCTCCATGAACGAGATGACAGTAGCTGCCTATCTCGAGGAGTGTAAGAAAGACCCGAAAGTTTATGCTAAGCCGGCAGAGCGGATTCTCGATGCCATTGGGGAGCCTGAAATACTGGACACCCGCCAGGACCCCGTGCTTAGCCGCATTTTCTCCAACAAAAGAATTAAGATTTACCCTGCCTTTAAAGATTTTTATGGCATGGAAAGCACCATTGAGCAGATTGTGTCTTACTTCAGGCACTCGGCGCAGGGGCTGGAAGAGAAAAAGCAGATCCTGTATTTGATGGGCCCTGTGGGTGGTGGCAAAAGCTCGCTGGCCGAAAAGCTCAAGCACCTGATGCAGCAGCACCCGATTTATGTGCTAAAGGCTGGCGACCAGGTAAGCCCGGTATTTGAGAGCCCGCTGGGGCTGTTTGCCGATTATACCGAAGAGCTGGAGGCGGAGTATAATATTCCGGCCCGCTATGTGCCGGGCTGCATGAGCCCCTGGGCCTCTAAAAGGCTGCGGGAGTTTGATGGCGATATCAACCGGTTTAAAGTAATCAGGCTGTTTCCCTCCATACAGGAGCAGGTCGCCATCTCTAAAACAGAGCCTGGCGATGAGAACAACCAGGATATATCTACGCTGGTAGGGAAAGTGGATATCCGCAAGCTGGCAGAATACCAGCAGAGCGATCCGGATGCCTATTCTTATACAGGTGGCCTTTGTTTGGCCAACCAAGGCTTGCTGGAGTTTGTGGAGATGTTTAAGGCACCGATAAAGGTGCTGAACCCACTGCTTACTGCCACCCAGGAAAAAAACTACAAAGGCACCGAGCCCATCGGCGCCATTCCTTTCGACGGCATTATACTGGCGCACTCCAACGAGTCGGAGTGGGCGAAGTTTCTGAACGACAAGAAGAACGAAGCCTTTCTGGACCGTATTTACAAAGTGCAGGTGCCTTACTGCCTGCGCGTGAGCGAGGAGATTAAAATCTACGAAAAGCTGATCAGGGAGAGCTCTCTGAAAGATGCGCCATGTGCTCCTAAAACCATTGAGCTGCTGGCCGAGTTTTCGGTTATGTCGCGGTTAAAGGAGCCGGAGAATTCGCATATCTACTCTAAAATGCGGGTATATAATGGGGAGACGCTGCGCGAAACCGACCCGAACGCCAAATCCATACAGGAGTATCGCGACGATGCCGGCATAAACGAAGGCATGCAGGGTATCTCTACCCGGTTTGCGTTCAAGATCCTTTCCAAGGTGTTTAACTTCGACAGCGAAGAAATTGCCGCCAACCCGGTGCACCTGCTGTATGTGCTGGAGCAGGAGGTGATCAAAATGATGCTTCCGCCCGAAACCGAAACCAAGTACCTGCACCTGATCAAATCGGTGCTGGTGAGCAAGTACGCTGAGTTTATTTCTGATGAGATCCAGAAAGCCTACATTGAGTCGTACAGCTCTTACGGACAGAACATCTTTGAGAAATATGTGGTATATGCCGACCATTGGATGCAGAACAACGATTACCGCGATCCGGACTCCGGAGAGATATTTGACAGAAGCATTCTGAACGACGAGCTGGAGAAAATAGAGAAACCGGCCGGCATCGCCAACCCGAAAGATTTCCGGGCCGAGGTGACCAACTTCTTCCTGCGCCACAAAGCCAACCATGGTGGCAAGAGCCCACGCTGGGATTCTTATGAGAAGATCAAGAACGTGATCGAGAAAAAAATCTTCACCAATACCGAAGATCTGTTGCCAGTGGTCACCTTCACCGTGAAAACCAACGAGGAAGACGAGAAGAAGCACAGAGATTTTACCAAAAGGATGAAGCAACGCGGCTACACCGAAAAGCAAATCCGGATTCTGGTAGACTGGTTTATGCGGGTGCGGAAAACGATGGCCTAAGGCGGATAAGTGAGTTTTGAATGAATGAATTTTGAATGAGTGAATGGATGGATGAGTGGTTTTCTAACAGGTTAATCATTGAGTTATTCACGTAACCATTCATTTTATATACAAAATTCACTTATCCTCTCAATCAATCATTCATCTTTCACTCATTCAAAATTCACTTAATCACTCAATCACTCCTTCAAAATTAACCATGAGTCATATTGTTGATAGAAGAAAAAATGATAAAGGGAAATCTACCGGCAACCGGCAGAAGTTTCTGAAGCGGGTGGAGAGCCAGATCAAAAAAGCGATACCGGACATCCTCAGCCAGGAGAGTATTAAGGACAGCAAGACGGGCGGCAGCGTGAAGGTGCCGGTACGTGGCCTGGATGAGCCCGCTTTCCGGCATGACCCTAAAACCGGGAAAAAACAGATCGTGAAGCCAGGCAACGACCGCTACAACGAAGGCGACCGGGTGCCAAAACCAAAGGCTGGAGGTGGCGGCGGTGGCCGTGGCAAGGGTTCCAATAGCCCGGAAACATCAGAAGATGAGTTCACGGTAGTGCTGTCGCGGGAGGAGTTTCTGCAGTATTTCTTCGATGACCTGGCCTTGCCCAAGATGGTAAAAAAGCTGATGGACAGCACCGAGACCTTCGAAATGAAGCGGGCCGGCTATACCCGTGACAGTGTGCCTTCGCGGTTAAACGTAAAAACCAGCTTTCAGCAGTCGCTGGGGCGGCGGCTGGCGCTAAAAGGTGTGTTCGACAAGAAACTGCAGCTCCTGGAAGAGCAGCTTGCCCTGATCACCGATCCCGAAGAGCGGGTAGGGCTGGAGCTGGAAATAGAAAAAGTAAAGCGGCAGGCCAACACCATACCGTTCTTCGAAGACATAGACCTGCGCTATAATAACTTTGAGCGGGTGCCTGTGCCGGTCACCTCGGCCGTGATGTTCTGCATCATGGACGTGTCGGCCTCGATGGGCTACCATGAGAAAGATATTGCCAAACGGTTCTTCACGCTCCTCTACATCTTCCTGACGAGGCTTTACAAAAATGTGGAGCTGGTGTTTATCCGGCATCATACCGAGGCCAAGGAGGTAACCGAGGAGGAGTTCTTCAATTCCCGAGAGAGTGGCGGCACGGTGGTAGCCCCATCGCTGAAACTCATGGACAAGATTATGCGGGAAAGGTACGATGAGAACTGGAACATCTACTGCTGCCAGGCCTCCGATGGGGACGTGTGGTCGAAGGAGGATGCCAAGGAATGTAAGAACCTGGTGCTGGAAACGATTCTGCCCGCCATACAATACATGGCCTACATCGAAATAAACAACAAGAACCGCGAAAGCGACCTTTGGCAGGCCTACAACCGCATCAGCAACGACGAGGACTTCTCTATCCGGCACATCAACGAAGTGTACGAAATATGGCCGGTTTTCCAGGGCCTCTTCCGGAAACGGAACGACTCTGATTCCGGTAGGTGAGGAGGTTGATTCTTGGTTGTTAATTGTTAACTGATAGGGTATAGGAACAGCATTCGAAATGGTGCTGACTCCGTGGTATTCTGGAAAAGTCTTCATCTACTATCTTACACTTACCATTTCAAAAACTGCCATGAAGGATATAGATAAATACAGAGCGATGTTCACTAATCCGAACTGGGATTACGATACCTTGGAGGCGGCAGACCAGGTGATAGGCAGGATTGGGCGGGAGTACCTGAAGCTGAAGACCTACCCGAACCAGATCGAGATCGTGACTTCGGAGCAGATGCTCGATGCCTACGCCCTCACCGGCCTGCCCACTTCTTACCCGCACTGGAAGTTCGGGAAAGACTTTGTGCTCAACCAGAATAACTATACCAAAGGGCGCATGGGGCTGTCGTACGAGCTGGTCATCAACTCTAACCCCTGCATCAGTTACAACATGGAGAACAACTCCACCTGCATGATGCTGCTCGTGATTGCCCATGCCTGCCAGGGACATAACGCCTTTTTCGCCAACAACTACATGTTCCTGGACTGGACTTCTGCCGACTCTATTGTAGATTATATGGTGTTTGCCAGAGACTACATCCTTAAGTGCGAGGAGGAGTTTGGGGAAGAGGAAGTGGAAAAGGTGCTGGATGCATGCCACGCCCTCATGAACCATGGGGTAGATAAATATAAAAAGCCTTCTAAAATCTCGGCCATGCAGGAGAACGAAAGGTTGAAACGTCTCACTGCCATTAAACGCGAGAACTACAACGAGCTCTGGCGAACCTTGCCCCCTTCAGCCGACCTGCCCGAGCCTGGTTCCAAAGAGGAGCACCGCTTCCCAAAAGAGCCGGAAGAGAACATTCTGTACTTTATCGAAAAATATGCACCGGCACTGCCGGTCTGGAAACGTGAAATTATACGGATTGTGCGCAAGGTGGCGCAGTATTTTTACCCGCAAGGTGCCACCAAGGTCATGAACGAAGGCTTTGCCACTTTTACCCATTACCACATCATGAATAAAATGTTTGAGGAGGGCTACGTGAACGATGGCTTTATGCTGGAGTTTATCAAGAGCCATAGCGGGGTGCTGTACCAGCCGGAATACAACAGCAAGTACTATTCGGGCCTGAACCCTTACACACTCGGCTTCAATATTTTTATGGACATCAAGCGCATTTGCCAGGAGCCTACCGCCGAAGACAGGGAATGGTTCCCGAACCTCGTGGGCAAGGACTGGCTGGAGCAGGTGCACTATGTGATGGAGAACTTTCGTGACGACAGCTTTATACTCCAGTATCTTTCGCCCAAGGTTATCCGCGACATGCGGCTGTTTACCATTGTAGACAACGAACTGGAGACAACCTACGAGATTGGCGCTATCCATAACGAGCGGGGCTACAGAAAAGTGCGGGAGCAGTTGAGCAACCAGTACGACCGCTCGTCTTATATCCCTAACATACAGGCTACCAAGGTAGACCTGTACAAAACCAGCAAACTGTACCTGACGCACACCATCCAGAGCGACCGACGCCTGGAAGCCGAAACGGCCAGGGCCACGCTAAAACACATCCGTTATCTGTGGGGGTTTCCGGTTGAGCTCCATTCTAAAAACAAGCTCGGCATAAACGAGAGCACCTTTGAGATAAAGTAAGAGCAGCTGACCAAAATGTTCACTACTCAAATTGAAAAGTTCTTTTCCAGGTTCTTCAGCTTTAACGGCAGTAATATCTCCAATTAATCAGCAGCAGCAACAGTACCTACCATCTCCTGAGGGCCATTTTCATTAGAATAATCAGGCGAGCCAGTGGAGCTAAAAATTCTGGGTATTTTACTGGTACAATGCTGTGTACGGAAACGAAAGAGCATTCTAAAAGCTCATCTATGAATCTGGCTTAGCTGGTGAACCTGTCAGAACAAGTCCAGTGCTCACTAATGCGTTCTCAGAAAATACCGTGGAAGCTGGAAAGCAATTGTTTGCAGCACACACCTGCCTGGTTTGTTACGCCGTGGACGGTAATATGGAGATGTTAGGAGACAACCTGAAGGATGTGGGGAGGCGCCTGTCCAGAGAAAAAATTCTGGAGAAGATTCTCGAGCCGTTCAATCGGATAAAACCCAGCATGATGGCGATCCGGGTAATTAAAAAAACGGGCAGGTGTTAAGTGGAAGGGTAGTGAATGCCAGCGAACAGCAGCTCTCGCTGATACTGGTGGGCAACCACGTGGTGCAGGTGCCCCGGCACGAATTAGAGAGGGCCGAAGACATGCCTGAATCGCTGCTGTATGCCGGGCTCCTGACGGGGTTAACGGAGCCATAAACAGCTGCTCTGCTGGATTACATGGTGAGTCGAAGCCAATGTTGGCAACATTTTAAAACAAACCCAACAGCCTTTATTTATTCTGATCCCAGGGTTCGAAGGTGCCCGTTGGGGTGTCGTGGCTGAAGATCTTTTTAAGAGGCAGCGTTTCTCCTTTTTTTATCTCGAAGTAGGTGTACGAGTACATAAGGCCCCCGTTTCCGGCCGATTTTGGGAGAAGCACATACACAAAATACCTGCCCGGCAAAACCTTTTCATTCATAGTAGACCCGATTGCCCCGTAATCAATTGTATGAAAAGAAGCCGTATTTTTATCGTACACATTGCCAACCTGTATATCGGGCGATAAGGCCAGGTCAAAGTCTTTGTTTTCTGCCTGCCATACATGGATAATTGCCATTTTCGATCCAATTGTAATTTCACCGCTTGAGGACTTTTTCTTTTTAAAAATCTCAAGCTTCATTCTGGTATCAGGTTCTGGCTCGTCTTTTTTACAGGATGTTAGCAGCAATAGCACTGCCATGCATAAAAGTATTTGTACTCTCATGAAAACAGGTGTTGAAGGTGAATTTTTTAAAAAAACCTGAAGTATATGATTGGTATAGTTCTATAATTTACAGAATACTTCTTATACGAGCAAGAGACTCTATAGTTAATTGCAGTTTATTGGTATTTAGGCCCCCATAAGCTACTAACTCGTCAGTATAGCATAAAAATAATCTTACCTGATTTCTGGTATAATACAACCTGTTGATATAAAGCGATTTACGATATTTGTCTCTTGTTAGGGAGTAAAAAGCAGGCTTAAAAATTATTCTATTTTATCTAAAAATATTTTTTAAATCCTGGGTAGGGTCACGAATTGCTAACACGATTGTGAAATTTTTAGGGCTACTTATTAGTGCATCATCCCTTTGCCCTTGCTTCGCCAAATTAAAGATTAGAAATTCAGAAGTACTGGGGAAAATGCTTAAATTTTAGCTCTTATGCATTAAACACCAATTCCATGAAACTTGACATGTTTTATAGCAGCATAACAGCCTTGATGGCTGCCTTTGTTTTGCTCACATCTTTCCCGGTTCAGGGCCAGAAAGGAACCAGGCGCACAGGTACGGTAGAGCGAATTATGGTTCATGGCAAGGGGCTGGAAGGAAACTTGTCCGGAGACTCCCCTGACCGGGAGGTGGCCGTATACCTGCCTCCCGGCTACAAGGAGAACCCGAAGCGGCGGTTCCCGGTGGTGTACCTGCTGCACGGTTTCACCGACAGCGCATCCAAGCTTTATGGCTTCGAGCAGCACTGGATGAACCTGCCTAAGGTGCTCAACAAAGCGTTTGCAGATGGCAAGCGACCAGAGATGATCTTTGTCACGCCCAATGCCTATAGCCGTTTCGGGGGCAGCATGTATTCCAGGTCCGTGACGACCGGTAACTGGGAAGAGTTTATAGCGCGGGAGCTGGTAGCCCACATCGACAAAAAGTACCGCACCATTCCTAAGGCTGAGAGCCGGGGGCTTGCCGGGCACTCGATGGGAGGCTATGGTGCTCTACGGATTGGGCAGCAATACCCGGAGGTGTTCTCGAGCCTGTACCTGCTGAGCCCCTGCTGCCTGGAGGCCAACAGCAATGTGCCGCAGGACTCCGCCGCCAGCGCCAGGCTACAGGCCATCCGGACGCAGGCCGACCTGAACCGGGCCGATTTTTTCACGAAGGCGATGTTTGCCTCGGCAGCTGCCTGGTCTCCTAACCCCACAAAGCCACCCTTCTTCCTGGATCTGCCACTGGAGAAGGGGCAACTGCAACCCTCTGTGCTGGCCAGGTGGAATGCTAACCGCCCCCTGGCCACAATCGATCAAAACATTTACAATATCCGGAAGCTGCGGGCCCTGGCCTTCGATGCAGGCTCCCAGGACAAAAGCATTGCTGCCAGCATCCGGGAGTTAAATGAGATATTGAATAACTACGGCATCAGGCACAGGTACGAAGAGTACGAAGGAGACCATATAAACCGCGTAGCGGAGCGTATTGGCACTCTGCTTCTTAATTTTTATGCAGAGAACCTATCGTTTGAGCAAGAGAGAAAATGAGCACCGAGGTACCGTGTATGTAGTTTGATTAATCCAGGTTGTTGGCTTCGTCGATAATTTTTAGCTGTATAAAACAGCTTTGGGAGTGTTTATCTAAAAGATCAGCAAAAACTGTTTAATAGTCTTTAAATTGACAGACTATGTTGATCTTTTATGTAAACGCTAACCCCAAAAACTATGAAAAATGGAGTCATCAAAACTGCTTTAGCTGCCGCTGTATTAGTGGGCGCGGTTATGTCGGCTAGGGCGCAGACCCTTCCAGCCGATGCAGGTAACTGGGTGGTAGAAACCAACCTGAACCAGAAAAACTACTCTGTTGTCAGGTTCTACGACCAGCAAGGTGCCTTGCTTTATGAAGAAAAACTGCAGGGGGTTTACCTGGATGTCAGCAAGCCCAAAATAAGGAAAATCCTGAACAGGAGCCTTGCCAGCTTCAGGAGCAATACGTTGATAGCCGGCCGCTATTTCAGGAGCAAACTGCCCCCAAATAAGCTGGCACACCGTTAATACGCTTTTGTCCTGTAAAATCAGCATAATGGCAGTCTTATATCGTTAATAGAAAAACCGGCCACTGCAAGTCTGAAAATTTAATTAGTGCGCAGGAAGTACGATCAAGAATCTTTGAGTAAGTGCGGAGTAATTGTTTTACAGCAGATAAGTCAAATTATTTGAATGAAAGCTGCCCTCCGGAGCTGCTACTGCGGAATCGACTTAGGCAAATAGATTTTACCTGAATGTAATTCATGCTGTTTGAGGTTAAAAAGGTGGGGCAATGCTGGCACACAGCGTCAGGTAAGTTCCCGGAAGGCGATAGGGCAGGGCTCCGGCACATAACAGGTGGCGCATTAGCTCATTTGTGTTAAGTATTAGCAACGGAATAACCTAAAAAGGGGACGGGCTGATGCAGGTCCAGCCGCCATCTATCACCAGGCTCTGGCCTGTAATGTGCCTTGCCTCTTCCGATACCAGGAACAAGGCCGCCCTGGCAATATCGGTAACAGCGGCTGGCCGGCCCATGGGGGTAATGGCAGACCAGGTAGCTTCATACCCGGGCTCCTGCATGGTCCTTTCAGTAAGGGTAGCTCCTGGGGCAAGGGTATTCACATTAATCTTATAGGGCGACAGTTCAATTACCAGGTTTTTAGCCAGCATTTCGATGGCGGCCTTGCTCATGCTATAGGCCGCCAGGTTTTTGTGTGCCTGGTGCCCCGTAACAGAAGACATAAATAGCAGGGAGCCTCCGGATGCCTGCCGTATCATTTGCCGGGCTGCCGCCTGAGCCAGAAAGAAGGTTGCACCCAGATTTACCTGCATTACTTTGCTAAAGGCTTCTGGGGTGTAATTTAAAAAATCGCCGAAAAGGGTTATCCCGGCATTAGCAACAATAATATCAACTGACCCAAACTCTGAAACCGCTGTCTCAATCAGTTGCTCGATAAACATTGTGTCGCTGGCGTCGCCTGCCAGGGGCATGCAAGATCCGTTTTCCTTCCTGATTAGCCTGCTGGCGCTCTCAGCAAGGCCGGACTGCAGGTCGTTCAGAAGCACGTTTGCGCCGGCATTTGCCAGCTGGCGGCAAATCTGGAGCCCGATACCCTGGCCAGCACCCGTCACGATAGCCACTTTGTTCCTCATATCCCTCTACTTTTTGATGGAGCCTTTGCTGTTCCGGTATAGGTACACAGCTAGCAGGATATAGGTTGCCTGACTAAGCAATTTGCAGAATGTTGATCGGGAGCGGCTGGTGTCTTGCTTTGGCTTTAAGCGTGCTTTTACCTCACCCTGTTCTGCTACTCAGTAAGCTACTAAAGCTCTTCTAAATTAAAATCAGAAATTAAAAATTAGGAATGACGGCATAAAAAGCGTTTAACCTTGCTACAAATCAAAGTGGGCAGCACTAGTTAGAGTAGGAAGGATGTGGAGCCGAAAGCAGCCTCTATACCGGTTTTGTTCATAACCCCGAAGGAAGAACCAGCTACAGGAAGGTAACGCAGCCGGCACCAGCAGAGGCTCCGGAGGGCCTTTTTCATTAGCATAATTGCCCTCGCACCCGTATGGCCAGTTTTTTGGAAGCTACGGCTTTTCAGGCCAGGCAGTAAATAGGGGCAACCGTATGTGGTGGAGCAGCGGCAGAACCCAGTACCAAAGCTCCTGGTTTGAATGACAGGAGCTTTGGTATAGACTGCCAGAAATGATTTCAAGTTTGTGATTCGTTCTGTAAAAATTTCAGCTTCAGGAAGGCGGCAGGAACAGCTCTAAAACAAAACGTCTGCTATGGTCATTGCCATAGCAGACGCCTGCCCTTAATAATTGGAGCTAATTTCCAGTAAGCTTCTGAAAGCTTAAACCAGGCTTCTCGCCTGTCTGTATAAAAACCCGCAATGTCAAAAGTACTTTATTATACGGTACTGATGGCCGAGGGTTTTATGTTTGGAGCTTGTTCAAATTAAAAATTAGTAATTCTGGACACTGTGCTTTAAAGGCCTTTAGAAAAGCATAATCATCTATTTATTGTTTGTGATTTTCTGAATTCATTCCGATAGTTTAACTCTACTGCTCAGGCACCAATTATTTGGCCGGGCTAGGTGCCAAGCGGGAAACTGAAGACGAACCCGGTGCCGTCGGGGGTGATGCCATCTATGCGAACGCTCCCGCTACGGGAGGCGTTCAGGGCATTGTTAAGGTCGGCGAGGCTGTCGACGGGTTTGCCGTTCACATTGGTGATGATGGTGCCCCTCGGTATTCCGGCAGAATCGAAGAAGCCTCCTTTCTGAAGCTCCGTGATGTATAGGCCCGACTTCAGCCGGTAGCGCTGTTTCACATTGTCGGGAACAGGGGCAAAGGAGGCGCCCAGGCGGGCTTCCAGGCCGGTGCTGGCAACAGCGGTGGCAGCTTCTTCCCCTTTCAGTACAACGCCGGCATTGGCCGTGCGGCCATTGCGCAGGTAAGACAGCTGCACTTTATCTCCGGGATGGTGACGGGCAACCCTTTCTGATAGCTCCGCTGAGGAGGTAACCCGGGCCCCGTCGATGCTCTGAATAATATCGCCTTCTTTTAAACCGGCAGCCGCGGCTCCGCTTCCGGGCTCAACGCCTAGAATATAAACGCCACGTACTGAGGCAGGGTCGATTCCCCGCTCCCGTAGTATCTGATCTTCTACGGCGGGAGCCGGGAAGCTTACGCCTAAATACCCCCGCCTTACTTCGCCATACTTTCTGAAGTCGCCCACCACTTTTTGCATCAGGTTAGCAGGAATGGCAAAGCCATAGCCGGCATAGCTTCCGGTTTGAGAGGCGATGGCAGCATTTATACCAATCAGTTGCCCAGCCGTATTCACCAGGGCGCCACCGCTATTGCCCGGGTTAATGGCGGCATCTGTCTGTATAAAAGACTCAATGGCGGTGTTGGCGGCAGTTTCGGAAGGGTCTGCGTAACTGTCCTGGCTGGGCCGGTTCAGAATACCGATACTGCGGCCTTTGGCACTGATAATGCCGGCCGTAACCGTTGAGTTGAGCGATAAAGGATACCCCACGGCCAGTACCCATTCCCCTACCTGCACATTGTCTGAGTTTCCGATAGGCACCACGGGCAGGTTTGTGGCTTCTACTTTTACCAGGGCCAGGTCCGTGCTGGGGTCACGGCCAATCAGTTTGGCCTCATAGCTTCGTTTATCGGGCAGCGTCACTGCTATGGCAGAGGCATTTTCTATCACATGGTTATTGGTCACAATATATCCGTCTGGGGTAATAATTACACCTGAACCTGAGCCTCGGGCGGGTGCAGAGTTTTGAGGCATGCCAAAAAGCTCGAAGAATGGGTTGCCAGCCCCGGAGGAAGCCCTTGTATACAGGGTTTTGATGTGTACCACGGCAGGCGTAACGGTGGCCGATGCCTTCACAAAATCGAGGTTTGCCGCCGGGGAGCCCGGTCTGACAGGGCTATCTGAAAAGTTCAGGCTCAGGTTGCCGGCAGATGAGTCCGGTTCATTTTCTTTGTTGTCGATATAGCGGTAGCCTGCTATGGCCAGAGCTACCGAGATCAGCATAGTGAGTAATAAGAGGCTGGCTTTCTTCATGTCATGTAAGTTTTTCACCTTATTTACTTATTTGTTTACCAGCAGTTACAAGCTAACATAGCTGCTGGCTGGTAAGCCTTTCCGCAAAAGGATACAAGATTCAGGAGACCACGCGCGCTGGCCCTGACTGTTGGGCTATGGTGTAGAAAACAGCCGTGCCTCACACAGGATTTTCTTCTGCCTTGTTTCGTTTCATCTTCGGATACTCACCTTTGAAGCAGAGGTTTATGCCGCAATTTACTGGGCCATTATCTACTAAACGGTTAGTTTTTTTGAATGTTTTCTGCTGCTTCAATACAGGTGGGGAGCCTGCCGCCGCTAGGCACACCCTCTGCAAAACATTAGGCAAGATCCGGGCTTACCGCTGGCAGCTGGGTTATGTGGCAGGCCTTCACAGCCGCTACTCCTGCGGGGCAGGGCCAGATGCCCGGAGAGCACAGCGGCGGGAACCCATATCGGCCGGGCTCCTTCCGCTATACAAGTTTATTGTGTATATTGGTCACTAAAAGTCTGCCTAATGATCGAACGCCAGGTGTACCGCATGCATAAAGCAGGTTCCATCAAAAACCTGAAGCTGTCCGTTGAAGCTCTCGGCCACCCCAAATCTGATGAGGTTTGCGTGAAAGTGAGAGCCATAGGGTTAAATTTTGCCGATATTTTTGCCATGCAGGGCCTCTATAGCGCCACACCCGCCGGCTCGTTTATTCCGGGGCTTGAATTTGCGGGGGAGGTGGTGGCGGTAGGTGCCGGTCTGGAAGAATGGAAGGTGGGAGACAAGGTGATGGGGGCGACGAAGTTTGGCGGCTATGTTTCGCATATCAACATCCACCACCGCTACGTTATTCCGCTGCCTGACGATTGGAGCTTTGAAGAAGGTGCCGGGTTTCTGGTGCAGGGACTCACGGCCTATTATGCCCTGACAGCGCTGGGCAACCTGCAGCGCGGCATGACGGTGCTGATCCATAGTGCGGCAGGCGGTGTTGGAATTCTGGCTAACCGGATCTGCAAAAAGTACGGCGCCTATACCATCGGCACCGTAGGGCAGTCCGGCAAAGTAGATTTTCTGCAGCGGGAAGAAGCCTATGACGCTGTGATTCTCCGGGACCGCAATTTCTACTCTAAACTGAAACATGCGCTCGGTGACCGGCCGCTCCGCCTGATTATGGAATGCATAGGAGGGGAGATTCTGATGCAGGGCTGGAAAGCGATGGCTCCCATGGGCCGGATGGTCGTGTATGGCAATGCCAGCTTCACTAGTCACGGCGCTAAGCCCAATTACCCCAGGCTCGTTTATAAATTTCTGAAACGCCCCAAAATAGATCCTTTGCGTTTACCCACCCAGAACAAGTCGCTCATGGGCTTTAACCTCATCTACCTTTACGAGCAAACCGATATGATGCACGAGATGCTCCACGGCCTGCAGAAACTTGAACTCAGGCCACAGCATATAGGCCATGTGTTTGATTTTAAGGAGATGCAGGAGGCGATACGCTTGTTTCAGCAAGGCAAAACGGTGGGTAAGGTTGTGGTGCGGGTGAATAATTTGTGAGGATTAGCTATGGAAGGCAAGCCCCACCGTGTCTGTATGGGCACTGAGGTTATTTTATGGCCTCTACAGGCCGTTGAGCAAGTTTTGCCGGCTCAGCTAGCTTATAGCCAATGACTGAACTTACCGGCATTCAACATTTGATTTATTCTGATTTTGAAAAACCTTGTGTCCTGTAGCAGATAGCCGTACAAGTTCGATTTCCGGGTTTTAAGCCGCCGTCTATAGCAGGAAGCATTCCGGTGTAGGCATTATGCTAAGCAAAAGCGCCCTCCAGAGCTTTTTGCTCCTGCTGCTGTGTTGCTGCTCCTGTTCCGGCTGGGAACGAACCCGTATTGCCTCAAATCAGCCTTAATATCCTTCCTATTAGGAGCAGGGCTATCAGTAAGCCCAGGGAGACACTAAACCAAATCCAGGCAATTTTCATCTTCCGCTCTTTCTCTTTTTCCTTCTGGGTTAACCGGTGCGACGATTTTTCCCGTAACAGCTCCTGCTGTGCCTCCTTGTACCGATCTCTGGCTATCTCAAGTGCACCTGCAAACTCCTGTGTCTTCAGCTTTAGCTGGGTTATGGCTTTGGTATAATAAGAAACGTCGGGCTGTTTCGAAATGGGAATGTATTTCGTGATGGTTCCTGGCCTGGTGGCTTCCGGGCAGGGAGCACAATCTGCTTCTACCGCAACAGGTACTTCTACCGTATCTGTTTTCATGCTGGCGGGATGTTTTTCTTCCGGAGGAAACCATTCGGCAAATTTTCTTGCTGCTAAGGCAGGGTATTTCGCCTTAATCGTGTCCTGTGTGGCTGCTGCTCTCTCCTCTGTTTGCGTGGCACGATGAACCGACTTCTCCAGGGAGCAGTTAGAAAGCAGCAGTGTCATGAACAGGAAGTATAGAAGTCTCATCAAAGCAGACAAATTATGATCTATCGCAGGCACTTGCCGTGGCTCTTAATGGTTTTTTATGCTGAAAAATTGCTCTCATGCTTTCGAATGGACCGGGAAAATCATCCTGAAGATTTTTATACGTTTACCTACAAGCCTTTCATTGCCTACTCATAGGGGCAGCTTTACCTGTGGGTCCTCCTTCTGTGTATATTTTTTCATCAACCATTTTACAAGATCATCCTGCCATATCCGGGATCAAGCACAGGTAGCTTACAAACGCTGATATAGTTTACAGCTTATAAATTATATCAGGTTCTGCTAATATAGAGGTACCAATTTGCTTGTACGCTTAATTGGCTTAAATAGGTCTACTTTATCCCGGCTGCTGGTATTAACTTCTTCCTGTTGTTGCTCTTTACCTTTCACGGTTATAGCTAAAGCAATTCCGTTTGCAGATGCTGTTAAAGAATGAAATCTTAAGGCCCTTAATGTTACTTTTTAACCTTTTGTTGGTACAATTTAGATGAAGAAACCCTGTTCAGCTTCTACAGTAAACTAAGTATTAATAATTAAGGGTTCTTTATAATATAATAAGCATGTTACCTGGAGTACGAGATATTCCTTTTTATTCTGTTATAAAAAATGCATTTTTAATTATATTTATAGTACTTCTTACTGTGCTATACTTCCATTATCAGCTGAATTTTTTGCTCTAATACTTTTAAGTAGAGTACATACCACGCGATACGACCTCCAACGAGCCATTTTTATGGTTAATAAAATCTGAGATCCTATAAATATATTAAATAGATGAAAACATAGCTACCTTCCATATGCAACCACCAACGAAGATTTCTTTAGATAAAACCTTAAGTACTCATTATCCGGAAGAATATGTGGCGTTAATAAAGATATGGCAAACTCAGGTTTATGAACAGGTTCTGCCGGGTTATGGTGATAATATTGGAAATAACCCGGCTTTGCTGAAGGTATTGAACAATTCTCCATGTGTCACCATGATCCTGAACCTGAGTACGCAACGGTTTGAGTTTGTAAGCAGCAATGCCTCAGATTTGTTTGGGTACGGAAATGGATATTTTCTGGAGCAGGGGTTGCCTTTCTGTAACAGCATTGCCCACCCTGAAGACCTGCAGAATAGCTGGAAATTGATAAAAAGCATCTGGGATTTTATATTCAGTGTGCCTCCTGCCGATCAGGCACAGTACAAATTTACCTATGATTTTCGGACTTTGAGGCCTTCCGGCAAAGTGGTAAGGGTATTAGCCCAGAATTCTATTTTACAGACAGACAACAAGGGCACTATAACCCACGTGCTGTGCGTATATTCTGATATTTCCCACTGGAAGAAGAGTAATTATCAGCTAGCCTCCATTGTTTCGACTGTTGCCAAATCCTGTTTGTTCTTTAGCCAGACTGAATCAGATTCTTTTAATCCTTCTACTTGCTTAAGTAAACGGGAACTGGAAATTGTAAAACTGATGGCAGAGGGTTTTAGCAGCAAGCTCATCGCTGATAAGCTATTTATAAGTTTTCATACGGTGAACACACACCGGCAAAAAATCATGGAGAAAACAAAAACGCGAAATACCGGAGGGCTGGTGCAGTTCGCGGTGTCTCATGGACTTATATGATCGTAGTAACTTTTCAGAAGAGTGTGAGGCGGAATGATCAGTCTTCGGAGCGTGGTTGTACAGATGATGCACTATTGCTTCATAAATAATTCTTCGTCGGCTCTTCCTTTTGCTGTTACCGTGTGTTTTCACCGGCAACTCTAGTTGCTTTGAAGCACATACAAGTAATTTCTGACGGATACGGACCGTATCAGCAGGAGCAGAAAAGGCTCCCGAAGGGCTGTTTTGATTGGAATAATTGACAAAATTTACAGGTATGCACTTTCTGGTGCATACCTGTAGGTAATAAAAGCATTAAGCTTGCTGAACCCTATTAACATAGAAGGGTGGGATTGGTTAACTTAGGAGTTCAGATTCTTTGATCACCTGTCCTTTTTACCTTCGTTTATTGGCTTTTTTGGCACAACTGGTGTTTTTGCAACAAACGGTTTTCCACAATACTGGCATTTCCGAGTGATTCTAGTATTGCTGCCCATGATGATGGACTTCTAAGGTCTATAAAGGTCAGCAACAGACAGGTGTGGACTGTAGTGTACATAATCTCCCTACCATAAAGCATAAAAATGAAAAAGGAAGAATTCGTAACAAATTCGTCATAAATTCTTCCTTTAAGACAGATATTAAACCTGTCGAATTCTTCTTAAATCGTGTCATACGCTTCAAAAATGCCGTTTTTAAGGCAATCTATTTGCCGATGCAGAACTTAGTGAAAATATTATCCAGCAGATCATCCGTTGTAATCTCGCCGGTAATCTGCCCCAAATGATGCAGCGCCCTGCGGATGTCTGCGGCCACCAGGTCGTTGCTGATGCCGAGGTCGAGGCCGGAGAGGGTATCGTCGAGGGCCTCGTAGGTTTTATTCAGGCTGTCGACGTGGCGGAGGTTGGTGACGATGGTTTGCTCGCGGGTATTGAGTTTGCCCAGGTTCACTTTTGCTACCAGCGCCTCTTTCAGGCCATCCATATTTGCACCTTCGGCTGCTGAGATCTGCACCAGATTTTCTACCTCCGCAAAAGCCGTCAGTGTAGTAGGAGAGGCTTCATCTATCTTGTTGGCTACGGCCATTATCGGAAGTTTCTTCGGGTTAATTTGTCTCAGCTCTTCCCGGAGTTCTTCGGGCGTGGTGGTGATAATATCAAACAGGTAAATAATTAGCGACGACTCGCTGAGCTTCTGAAGGGTGCGTTCCACCCCAATGGCTTCTACCTTATCGGTGGTTTCGCGGAGGCCGGCCGTGTCGATAAACCGGAAGCTGATGCCTTCGATGTTGATTTCGTCCTCGATAAAGTCCCGCGTGGTGCCAGGCACGTCCGACACGATGGCTTTTTCCTCGTTCAGCAGCTTGTTGAGCAGCGTGGATTTTCCGGCATTGGGTTTGCCCACGATTACGGTAGGCACCCCGTTCTTAATCACGTTGCCCAGCTCAAACGACTTGAGCAGCTCCCGTATAATGCGTTGGATGTTGGCAATGAGCAGGCGCAACTGTTCCCGGTCGGCAAACTCCACGTCTTCCTCGCCAAAGTCCAACTCGAGTTCGATCATAGAGGCAAAGTGCACCAGCTCCGCCCGCAGCTTTTTGATCTCCTGCGAAAAACCTCCCCGCATCTGCTTCATGGCCACTTCATGCGAGAGGGCGGAATCGGATGAGATGAGGTCGGCCACAGCTTCGGCCTGTGCCAGGTCGAACTGACCGTTCAGGAAGGCCCGCTTCGTAAACTCCCCGGCCTGCGCCAGCCGCGCGCCCTGCTTCAGGAACAGCTGCATAAGTTGCTGCACTATAAAGTCGGAACCGTGACAGCTTACCTCCACTACATCTTCTTTGGTATAGGAGGTTGGTGCCCTGAACAACGATACCAGCACCTCGTCCAGCACCTTGTCGCCATCACGGATGGTGCCGAAATGGATCGTGTGCGATGGCTGTTGCAGCAGGTCCTTGCCACGGAACACTCGCTGCACAATGGCAACAGCCTCCGGACCAGATAGTCGGATAACAGCAATAGCGCCTACACCCGATGCGGTGGCAACGGCTACAATAGTGTCAGAAGAGGAGAAATGGTTGATCAAAATTAAATTTTAAGTTAAAAAGGGAAACGTTATAAAGTTCGAAGTACCTCCATATTTAAGGGTTCAGGACGCTGGCAAGTATAGCACAGGCACCTCCGGAAGGGCTTTTCATTAGAATAATTCTGCCTGACTTGCTTTTCTCTGATTGTCCAGGAAGCCTCTCTTTGTATTAACTATGGAGAGAAGGACTCCACTCAAGATTGTAAACGCCCATCAACTTTATTTTTTAGGCTTTTCATATTCCTGCCAGGAACTGGTTTTATAGTGGTTGTCGCCGAAGTAGCGGAGTATTTTGCTGAAGGCAGCTGCATCGAGGTAACCGGGCACAGGCGAGAGCATCTCCATTTTCTCGTTGAGGTATACAGTTGTAGGGTAGCTCATCTGGCCCTGCAGCAGTGCCACCGCCAACTCATGCGATTTGTAGGCAGGGTTGTAGTTGTAGGTGTGGCCGTTCAGGGTAATAGGCTGTTTGCTTTCGGCATCCAGTTTTACGGCATAGTAGTTTTTGTTGATGTAAGCTGCCACAGCCGGGTCTGCAAAAGTGCTTTTATCCATTTTCCTGCACCAGCCGCACCAGTCGGTGTACACGTCTATGACTACTTTGCGGGGCTCCTTTTTGAGTTTGGCGGCAGCCTCTTCTATCGTAAGCCACTGAATGGCCTCAGCAGGAGCGGCCGGTGCTTCGGCGGTGGCAGGCGGTGTAGCTACGCCTGTAAATCCTGAAAACACCATAAACAAGGGCAGCAATGCCAGGATGTAATATCTGTTCTTCATCAATTGTTCTTTTTATTTTGCCTCATTTCAGGTAAGCCTGCAAATTTAACAAAATCCGGTGGTTTAATAATTCCAACGACTTTTTCGAACCAGCAACCGATCGCCGGTTTTTAATTGTGATAATCTACATTCTGATTTTCTTGATCTCGGTTTGTGAAACGTCGGGGAAAAGCACTATAGTCTTTCCGTTAGTAAAAAATCAGAGTTAAGAACTGATGTTAGGCAGGTAGTTTATTTGTCCCTCTTTGAAGGGGGTAAGGATGATTTACACCTGAAGATAGGGATTCTTGATTCTACTGCTTTGCTTCTCCGGAATTTCTGCAGCCCTTGAAACATCCCCCTCACCCTCTTCAAAGGCGGACTTTTCCTGCTTTAGCGATATGGTATGGAACGGTTGTTCTTAATTTAAGCTACCTCTATTGATTAATATCTTTCTTTTACAACAATTTAACCATTAAGCTATTTAACAATCAACTATCAATTAATAGGCGCAGGCACTATTTTGCGGCGGTTCATCCAAATGCCGCGTGAGGGCGAGAACAGGAAGGCCAGCACAAACTCGATGCCGGTTACGGTGGCAATGGCGCCGGCAATGGAGCCATCGAGCCACACCGCTAGGTAATAACCTGCCGCAGAAGCCAGAATACCCAGCAGTGCCGACAACACCAGCATGGTCTTAAAATTGTCGGTGAGGAGGTAAGCGGTGGCAGGAGGAGCCACCAGGAAGGCCACCACCAGGATGGCGCCAACCGATTCGAAGGACGCCACGGTCGTTAGCGACACCGCCGACATCAGCAGATAGTACCACAACGAGGTAGAGATGCCAATAGAAGCAGCATAGGCCGCATCAAAGGCGGTTAAGTAAAGTTCTTTATAGCTCAGGCAGATAAATAAGATAACCAGAACCGTGACTGTACCTACTGTCCAGACGGCCCTGGGACCGAGAATCCAGCCATCTTCACTGATCCAGAGGTCGATGGGGGTGTAGGCAATCTCGCCGTACAGCACACAGTCCTGGTCGAGATCTATCTGGCCTGCAAAAACAGAGATCAGGATAATGCCGATGGCAAAAAGCCAGGTAAAGGTTACGCCGATGGCTGCATCCGACTGTACCCGCGCTACCCGATGGAAGAACTCGATCAGGAAGGTGGTCAGGACGCCCAGTAGTCCGGCTCCGATCAGCATCGGCACAGAGTCGCGGGAGCCGGTCACCAGAAAAGCGATCACAATGCCCGGCAGCACGGCATGCGAGATGGCATCGCCCACCATGGCCATGCGCCGCAGAATCAGGTAGCACCCCAGCAGACTACAGCAGGTGGCCACCAGAGAGCCGGTAAGTATGATCCAGAATGCGTTCATGTTTTAATTTTGAATGAATGATTGAGTGAATGAGAGAATATATGTTGATAGACAAATAGTTGTGATGTCGAATGTGCCTCTGCTTTAGAGTCGTTTTTCCAAACGCTCACAGGTCTGAAAGGCACTGTGAGGTTAAGTTGGCAACAGGTGCATCAGGCGTGGTACTGCCTCCGGAGGGCCATTTTCATTAGAATAATCGGGACTTTCCTTCACATTTCTTAACAACCAGCAACCAACCTAAGGTATCCTGTTGTTGTGCGGGTCCAGCACCGGGTATTCCAGTTCCTGCATCAGTTTTTGCTCCAGTTCCGGGGTAATGATGTGCTCAATGGTTTCGGCGTCTTCGTGCACGTGGTCGGAGGCGAGCTCCAGGAACTGGGTCAGGTAGAGCTCCCATAACCTGTGCAGGCGCACCACCCGCATGCCGCGTGTCTGCCCTTGCCTGGTGAGCATCCACGATTGCCTGTCTTTCTGCACATAGCCCTCTCGTCTAAGTTTATTTAAACCCCTGCTGATCGCTCTTTTAGGGATCTGACGCCTTTCCATAATATCGGTTATATTGCGGGAGGTGAAATAATCCTGGTTTGGCTCGCCCAACTGGTACATCACTTTCAGGAGGTTCTCTTCCAGCACCCGCGACTTGTTGCGGCGCTGCTTCCACATGCGCGAAACCCAGCCTTTGCCGGGGGCAAAGGCGAAGGACGTAATGGCGATCATAGAAATGATGAGCACGATCCAGGGCCCGGTGGGCATTGCCGGAGCGGTATAAGACACGAAAGCTCCTGCCATGCCGGAGAAAGCACCCATCAGGGCCGCCAGCACCAGCATCAGTCGCAGGTTCTCTGTCCAGAAACGGGCGGCCGCAGCCGGTGTGATCAGCATGGCCGCCATCAGCACCACGCCGACCGCCTGTATGCCCACCACTACCGCAAACACGGTAAGAGTGGTCAGCAGCAGCTCCAGTGCCCGCACCGGGTACCCGATGGTGTGGGCATAGGCTTCGTCGAAGCAGAGCAGCATCAGCTCTTTGTAGAATACGATGGTGCACACGAGCAGGAGCAAAGCCACAACGCTGAACACGATCAGGTCTTCGCCGATCAGGGCGGCGGCGTTTCCGAACAGGAACTTGTCGAGGCCGCTTTGAGCCGCGTTGCCGGAGTGCTGTATGGATGTAAGCAGCAAAATGCCGATTCCGAAAAAGACGGAGAGCACCAGCCCGATGGCCGTGTCTTCTTTGATGCGGGAGCGGGAGGTGATCACATCGATCACGACCAGCGACAGCCAGCCGGTGATGAAAGCGCCCAGCAGCAGGATGAGCGGGTTTTTGGTGCCAGACAGCATAAAGGCCAGGCAAACTCCCGGCAGCACGGCATGCGCCACCGCATCGCCCACCAGCGCCCGCTTGCGGAGCAGGCTAAAACAACCCACCACCGCCGAGCTACTGGCCAGCAGCACCGACCCAATCGTCACATACCGGACGTTGGCATCCGTAAACGAGAAGAACTCTGTAAAGTCACTCATTGGTGTTGGTCGTTAATTGTTGGTTGATGATTGTTAAAGGGTGCTTTTTGTGCTATTAAAAAATCAAATAAGCATCACGAGCGAGGACGCTTGCGCCATATTTACCTAAATTTATCCTTGTCTACCAGAATTATTCTAATGAAAAAGCCCCTCCAGAGTAACTGCGAATCCTGGTACTGCTCCTTCTCTGTCTTAAGTTGCTATTTACATCCATCCCCAAAAGCCCAATTTCTAATTTTGAATTTCTAATTTTGAATTTAAAAAACTACGCCTCCCGGGAAGGGAACTCCTGCTTGCGCAGCAGGTCGCCTACTTTGGAGAGTACGGTTAGTTTGCCACCGTAGGTCTTCTCGAGCAGCTCCTGTGTCAGCACCTGATCGGTGGGGCCGGAGGCTACCAGGCGCATGTTCAGCAGAATGACCCAGTTAAAATAAGCCGCCGCCGATTGCAAATCGTGGTGAACGACCACCACCGTTTTGCCTTCGTCGCGCATGGTGCGCAGCAGTTCTATAATGGCTGTTTCGGTGGCGATGTCGACACCCGCAAAAGGCTCATCCATAAAATAGATGTCGGCATTCTGGGCCAGGGCCCTTGCCAGGAACACCCGTTGCTGCTGCCCGCCGGAGAGTTGCGATATCTGCCGTTCGGCATAAGCCTGCATGCCCACTTTCTGCAGCGCCTCCATGGCGGCATCTTTGTCGGCCCTTCGGGGCCTGTTAAAAAAGCCAAGTTTGCCGTAGCGTCCCATCAGCACTACATCAAAAACGGAGGCCGGAAAATCCCAGTCTACCGACTCGCGCTGCGGCACATAGCTGATACGCTTGCGCACCTCTTTTATCGGCTGGTCAAAGATCCGGATGTAGCCGCTGCTGACGGGCAGCAGGTCCATGATGGCTTTGATGAGGGTAGATTTTCCGGCGCCATTAGGTCCGATCACACCTACCAGCGCACCGGCTGGCAAGGTCAGGTCCACTCCCCACAAAACAGGCTTTCGGTCGTAACTCACTGTCAGATCGTGCACCTCCACCACCGGATTCTCTACTTGAAGTATCATGCTTTAATTATTTCATTTTAAGGCTGCTACAATATGGTTGACGTTATGGCGCACCATGCCTTCGTAAGTGCCCTCCGGCGTACCATCATCCCCGAGTGCATCAGAGAAGAGCGTGCCACCAATTCGTATTTCGTGCCCCTTCTGCCGGACACCCACCATAACGGCCTCAATGGCTTTAGGCGAGACGGAGGACTCAACAAACACCGCCTTAATTTTATTATCGGCGATGAAGTTGACAAGCGAGGAAACGTCCTGCAAGCCAAACTCCGACATGGTAGAGATACCCTGCAGGCCCCGCACCTGTATACCGTAGGCATCTCCGAAGTAGCCAAAGGCATCGTGCGCCGTGATGAGGATGCGCTGCTGCTCCGGAATGGAACCGATCGCGTTGCTGGCAAACTGATCCAGTACCGCCAGCCGCTTCAGGTAGGCCGCCGCGTTTTGCTGGTACTGCGCCGCATGGGCCGGGTCTTTCTCCTGCAGCTGCTGGCTTATGTAGGCTACCACTTTCTGCCACAGCGCCACATCGAACCAGACGTGCGGGTCGTAGCTCCCCGGGAAGTCGGAGGATGCCCGCATGTCGGCAGGGGTGAGGCCATCAGTGGCGGCCACCACACTTTTAAAGCGGCTCAGCCGCTCCAGCACCTCACCCATTTTGCCTTCCAGGTGCAGCCCGTTGTACACTATCACGTGCGCCTCCGTTAGCAGCTCCAGGTCGCCCTGGGTCGCCTTGTAGAGGTGCGGGTCTACGCCAGAGCCCATAATGGCCTGCACATCGGCCACATCGCCGGCTATGTTCTGCACAGCGTCTTTCAGGATGCCAGTGGTGGTTACCACCCTGAGCCGCTCCCCGGGCGCAATCTTCCCCCTGGTATCGACCTGTTTGCACGAAAGGCAGAACATCAGAAGCAGTAAGAGGAGAGGAGTTTTCATCATAAGATCAGCTCAGGCAGATAAAAATATGTTTTTGGTTACCTCGCCGGATACCACTGTATTGCGCAGGTTATCGATGCTGATTTCCAGGGAATTGTCGTACGGTACCCGATCCAGTACTTTAATTTTTACACCCAGCCGGATTCCCATCTTATCGAGGTACTGCAGGAACAGGGGCTGTGAAGCGTTTACGCCCACTACAATACCCGCCTCGTTCATTTCCATCTCTGCCAGCAGCTTCTGAGCTTTCGGGTTTATTTCTCCTGATTCAGTCGGGATAGGGTCGCCATGCGGGTCGAACTTGGGGTGGCCCAGGAACTCATCGAGCCGCTTTACCAGCAGGTCGGAGGTAATGTGCTCCAGTTCCTCCGCCACCTCGTGCACTTCGTCCCAGTTAAACTTGAGCTTCTCTACCAGGAATACTTCCCAGAGCCGGTGTTTCCGAATAATTTTCAGGGCTATCCGGTTGCCTTCTTCTGTAAGCGTCACGCCTTTGTACTTGACGTAATTGACTACACCCTTGGCACTCAGCTTCCGAAGCATATCCGTTACAGAGGCCGCCCTGGTATCCAGTACATCCGCAATGGCATTCGTGTTTACGTCTGTTAACCCGCTGTCTGACAGCTTATAAATGGCTTTAATGTAATTCTCTTCTGTAAAGCTATGCATTTCTAATGTACTAATTATCTAATGTGCTGATGTGCTAATGGATTAATGTAATGGTTTGGAAATAAAATAATGTTAAGCTATGACCCTGGCATAAAAGGCGAAATTCAAAGGACGATACTGCTTTAACTAGCTGCTCAATCCGAAAATTAAAAAATTAGCACATCAGCACATTAATCCATTAGCACATTAACGAGCTACCACCTGATCAGCGCTGAAGCCCAGGTGAAGCCGCTACCGAAGGCGGCCAGGCAGACAAGGTTGCCTTCCTGGATGCTGCCCTGCTCTACGGCCTCGCTCAGCGCGATTGGGATTGAGGCAGCGGTGGTGTTGCCGTATTTATGGATGTTGCTGAATACTTTCTCTACCGGCAACCCCATCTTTTGTTGTATAAAGGACGTAATGCGCAGGTTGGCCTGATGTGGTATAAGCATGTCTATATCAGAGGGTTGGTAATTATTGGCTTTAAGTGCTTCTTCAATTACTTCGGGGAAGCGGGTAACGGCATGCTTGAACACCACATTGCCGTTCATCACCGGGTATATGGTTCCTTCATCAATCATTTCGTGCGTCAGGCGCTCCTGCTTGTTGCTGCCGGGGTCCAGTGTGGCCAACTCCTCTGCAAACTCACCATCGGCATGTAAATGCGTGGACAGGATGCCTTTGTCGTTGCTCTCGGATGGTGTCAGGACAGCAGCACCGGCACCGTCGCCAAAAATAACCGATACGTTGCGGCCCCTTGTCGTGAAGTCCAGCCCGCTGGAGTGGATCTCGGAGCCCACCACCAGCACATTGTTGTACATGCCCGTCTTAATGAACTGGTCAGCCACCGAAAGGGCATAGATAAAGCCAGAGCACTGGTTCCGCAAGTCTAGGGCCGGTATCTCCTTTATGCCTAACTCGCGCTGCAGCAGCACGCCGGAACCCGGAAACACATAGTCCGGGCTGAGGGTGGCGAACACGATCATGTCCAGTTCTTTGGCTTCCAGTCCTGCCATCGCAAGGGCCTTGCGGGCGGCTTTGGCGGCCATGTTAGCCGTGGTGTCTATTCCTTCCTGGAAGTAATGCCGCTCCACGATGCCCGTTCTTTCCCGTATCCACTCGTCGGAGGTGTCCATCAGTTTCTCCAGATCCTTGTTGGTGACCACCCTCTCCGGTACATAATGGCCTACTCCTGAAATCTTAGAATTGCGCATAGTCATAGTTTTTAATGGTTCAAATATACACTTATTTTTTTTAATTTAGACTAATCTAAAAAATATTTTCGTTAGTTGGTTTTAAGCAAAGCTATGGCTGCCAGTAGTCTCTGTTCTTCAACGTCCCAAAAGGTAGCAGGGGGTATTCCTTTACGGTAAAATTGCTGTCCCTGTAAACTATTTTTTATAGCCGTGGCGTCTGCCTTCCTGAAATCTACCGAGATGCCCGCCTCTGCTGCTTGTACCAGTGGCTGCCAGAGCGGGTTTTGCTGGATGACCATGGGCAGGGCATGGGCCATATACTCATATATTTTGGTAGGTATGCAGGTGAAGGTGCTGGCATGGGGCAGGTATGGCAGCAGGCCTGCATCGCTGCACTGGATCTGCCTGATGATCTGCTGGTGCGGCACCAGGGTTTCTCCTCCGATCAGGGTAATGTAGGGTTTGTCTTTTAGCTGCTCCCTCAGCCGCGTCAGCGTTTGCCCCTGTGCACAATAGCCAATAATGGTCAGCGTGGTGCCGGGCTGCAGTTGGTGCAACTGAGCAGCCAGCTCCACGGCCTCAAAAATACCATACATGTCGGCAATGGTGCCGGAATACAGCAAACGCAGAGGTTTGTCGGCAGATAGCTTTACGGGTGTGGCAGGTAATTGGTAAGTTGGAGCGGGTTTGTATTTGTTTTCGAGGAGGGTGGCGCGCTGCTTCAGAAAGGGCAGCTCCTGCAGATATGTTTTCTCAGCTACCAGAAAGTGGGCTATGCGCGGTGCCAGCAGCCTTTCTGTGCCACGCACTAGTGTGGCCATCAGCAGCTTCAGGAGCGGGGGGTAGTTCTGTTGCGATCTTAAGTTCAGGGCATAGTTTTCCTGTACGTCGTATATTAGTTGGCAGGGATAGAGTAGGCAGTAGAACCAGCTAACGAGCAGTAACTCATGGGTGCTGGCTATCAGGAAGTGAGGTTTTACTTGAAGTAGCAATTTGTAGAAACGAACTTGCGCCGCTGCTCGCCCTGGCGACAATCGCCGGAACCGGAAGATGGGGTGGAAGCAGATGTTGTCAGGCGCATCAGCCGGTGGCGGGGCTGCAAAACCGGCCAGGTGCACCGTGGTATGAGCAAGCTTGCCAAGCGACAATGCTAGCTTTTCATACATCCGGGTGTCATTTACTGGCTTCAATAGCGAAGCAATTAATATTCTCTTTTCAGACATCGGCTAAATTTAATACATTTACGCAGCAAGCATAACAACATTAAAATGGAATTTAGAGACATTATTGAAAAGGCCTGGGACGACCGGTCTTTATTAAAGGAGAACGAGGCTAAGGAGGCCATCCGCGCCGTAATCGAGGAACTTGATAAAGGGCGCATCCGGGTGGCTCAGCCAAATGGCGATGAGTGGCAGGTAAATGAGTGGGTAAAGAAAGCGGTGCTGCTTTACTTCCCAATTCAAAACATGAACACCATTGAGGTAGGTCCGTTTGAGTTTTATGACAAGATTGGCCTGAAGCAGGACTATGCTGGCCTGGGAGTACGTGTGGTGCCTCACGCAGTAGCACGATACGGCTCGTTCCTGGCCAGAGGTGTGGTCATGATGCCATCTTACGTTAATATCGGAGCCTATGTAGACGAAGGCACGATGGTAGACACTTGGGCTACCGTAGGCAGCTGTGCCCAGGTGGGTAAGAATGTGCACCTGAGCGGTGGTGTTGGCTTAGGGGGTGTACTGGAGCCGCTACAGGCTGCCCCGGTTATCATCGAAGACGGTGCCTTTGTAGGCTCCAGAAGCATTCTGGTAGAAGGATGCCGGGTGGGCAAGGAGGCTGTGATCGGAGCAGGTGTGACTATTACCGGCAGTTCCCGCATTATAGATGTGACCAGCAGCGAGCAGAAAGAGTACAGAGGCTACGTTCCTCCGCGCTCTGTGGTTATTCCTGGTTCCTACACCAAGAAATTCCCTGCAGGCGATTTCCAGGTGCCTTGCGCCCTGATCATCGGGCAGCGTAAAGAAAGCACTGATCTGAAGACATCGCTTAACGATGTGCTCCGTGACCATGCGGTAGCTGTTTAGTTAAGATATTAGACCTCCCGATTTGTAAAGGAAAGATTGTACTGAGTAAGGCAACTGCTTAGGTCATAGGTTTTTAGGTTAGGAAAGGAATTATTCCAATCAAAATGCCCCTCCGGAGGCAAAGGCTGCTACTGCTGCCTGGTACGTCGGACCCAATTCTGCCAGGAGCCGGAGTTTCTATTCCCTATCAAGTAAAATAAGAAAGCCTTTGCCTTATCTGGCAGGGGCTTCCTTATTTTATGTTTTCAAGACAACTCCTTTTGCCTGCGGAAGTGTAAGTAATGAAAGAATGGAATTAGTGCTCGCTCATAAGATCGTTACAAGATAGCCAAAACGGGAGGATCCAAATGGATGAAGCTTTATGCTATTCCATGTTACACCTTACACATATTGCTCTTTAACAATTAAACCTCCCAGCAATCAACAACAAACCATCACCCTATCGGAACCTTTCGGCTACGACCAGGTCTTTGGTGCCGTGACTGTAGGAGTAGAAGCCCTGGCCCGACTTGGTTCCCTTGTGGCCGGCCTGCACCATGTTTACCAGCAGGGGGCAGGGCGCGTATTTGGGGTTTCCGAAGCCCTCGTGCAGCACCTGCAGAATCGAGAGACAAACATCCAGGCCAATAAAATCGGCCAGTTGCAGGGGGCCCATCGGGTGTGCCATGCCTAGTTTCATAATAGTGTCTATCTCTTCCACGCCTGCCACACCCTCATAAAGCGCAAAAATGGCCTCGTTGATCATGGGCATCAGGATGCGGTTGGCAACAAAGCCGGGGTAGTCGTGGCAGGGGGTTGGCACTTTGCCTAACTGCCGCGAGAGCTCTTCGATCTTTGCCGTCACGGCATCGGAGGTGGCATAGCCTCTGATCACCTCCACCAGTTTCATGACCGGTACCGGATTCATAAAGTGCATGCCTACTACTTTATCAGGGCGGTTGGTAACGGATGCGATTTTGGTGATGGAGATGGAGGAGGTGTTGCTGGCCAGAATGGCTTCCGGTTTTGTGAACTCAGAAAGCTGGCTGAAAATCTTTAATTTAAGCTCCTCCTGTTCTGTGGCAGCCTCTACTACCAGGTCTGCTTCTCTTACGCCCTCCTCCAGGCTGGTGAGCGTGGTGATGCGCTGTAGCGTCTGCTCTTTCAGGGCATCCGTCAGGGTGCCTTTGGCCACCATTCTATCGAGGTTCCGGGCGATGGTGCCAAGTGCTTTTTGTAAGGCCTCTTCGTTAATATCGACTAGTGTGACAGAAAAACCGTGTTGGGCAAACACATGTGCTATACCATTGCCCATGGTGCCGGAACCAATTACTGCTACTTTTTTCATATAGGTAATTTAAAGGTTTTAATACGACATACTCCTATACACAAAACTATCATATTTTGGAAGGAAAAAGCAGGGTGCCAGATTATTGTGGGTATAGTGCAAAATCAGAGATAATTATCCTAAGTTCGCTGAGGAGCCAGGGTTTTTAGCTTAAATTATTTTCCCCTGACAGGATTTTTTCTGCCAACATGCAAAAATTACTTTCAATAAGTTGTGATTCAGCTTTCTAAAGCAATTGATAGGTCAAGGGGACGGCTGTTTAAAGGCAAAAAAGATCATTTATTAGAAAAAAGACAGCTCTATATAAATCTTTTGAAATATATATCCGTAGAAACCATAAAACAAAAAAGTACAACTAGCGCGACTAATAGCTGATCGGGTTGCTCTCGGGCTCCGGCAGCCAAAAGAGGTGGTAGTAGTACATAAACCAAACTGAATTATAAAAAAATTAACACTATGGGAAATTTATTGTATTTAATAGCAGTAGTACTAGTGATTTTCTGGCTGATCGGTTTCTTAGGATTCCCTGATGCCGTAGGCGGTATTATTCACATATTGCTTGTTATTGCAGTTATAGCTGTCGTATTACGTTTAATACGGGGAGTTTAACTTCTACAGGTAAATCACGTTAAGAGAAGAAAAACGTATTTCGTCAAATTAAACTAACAAAACTATGGGAAATTTATTGTATATAATAGCTGTGGTTCTTGTAATCTTCTGGCTGATAGGATTTCTAGGATTTCCTGATGCTGTTGGAGGGTTAATTCACATCCTGCTTGTTATTGCCGTGATCGTGGTGCTGCTGCGCCTGATACGGGGCTGATAAGCACCATATAGAACACAAAAAAAGAGGTTGCCATACTTATGGCAACCTCTTTTTTTGTGTTCTATATGGTGCTTATCAGCCTTTTAACGGAATATTGAACCCAAACCGGATAATCGGGTTCCGGTAGGGAGTGTAGGGGCTGTTGCTCAGGTTGTAGAGCACATACAGATCGGCCGTAGCGCGCCCGCCTATGCTCTGCCTATAACCTAAGCCCACCATGGGCGTCGTCTCCACCCGGTTGGTTTTATAAGACTGGCCACTGGGGTCCTGCTCCGTGTACTGCATGTTGAGCAGCTCGTACTCGCCATGGGCCAGAATTTTGCCGCCTAAGTTAATCGCCTCCAGATTGAATAGCTCTTGCTGCGCAAAAAACTTCATGCCGTAGCTCTGCAGTGTAATGGCCCCTAACCGGTTACCAAATCTGTCGTAAATTCGCCCACGCTGATACTGGTAAATAAAGCCGGTGCCAAACCAGAATTTCTCTGTGGCCATAAATCCCAGGATCGGAGAAACCGAAATGTTGGTAACTGTTCCGAACTGCAGCCCAAACCCGCCACCCGTATAGAGCCTGTCCATCAGTGTAGGACGTTCTTCCTGCACCCGCGGCGACATGGGCTGTTGCCCTGCAGGAGGGCCTGCCGGTGGCATGGGCTTGACATAAGAGGTATCCGACTCGGTCTGAGCAAGTGCCGCAGAGGCTGAGAGCAGACATAATATAGCTGCTACCACACAGGTAGCCCGAAAATTTATGCGCATATGTTTATAATAGGTACAACCAATGCTTACTCTAACGCTGCACCAGGGCCGATTTGTACATTTTTTTACGCAACTCTTTAATAAACTCATCGCTCAGGTAAGCTTCGTAGCTCATACGCCTGTCTATGATGCCGCCCGGCGTTAACTCTATAATACGGTTAGCAATGGTGTCTACAAACTGAAGGTCATGAGACGAGAACAGCACCGTGCCGTCAAAATCGCGCAAGGCATTGTTCAGGGCCGTGATAGACTCCAGGTCCAGGTGGTTGGTCGGCTCGTCGAGCACCAGCACGTTGCCCGACTGCAGCATCATTTTAGAGAACATGCAGCGCACCTTTTCCCCCCCCGACAGTACATTCGCTTTTTTCAGCGACTCCTCTCCAGAGAACAGCATGCGGCCGAGAAAGCCCCGGATAAAACTCTCGTCTTTCTCTACGGAATACTGCCGCAGCCAGTCCACCAGGTTCAGGTCGGTATCGAAAAAAGCGGTGTTGTCTTTTGGGAAAAAAGCCGTGTTGGTAGTTGTTCCCCAGGTAAAAGTACCTGAATCTGGCTGAGTCTCACCTGCAATTATCTCAAAGAAGGTAGAGGCCGAGAGGTCGTTGCGCCCCAGGATGGCAATCTTGTCGCCTTTGTCGACCATAAAGGTCACATCGCTGAAGAGGGTGGTGCCATCGGCGGTCTTGCTCAGGTTCTCCACGTTCAGGAGCTGGTTGCCAGCCTCGCGCTCCGGTTTAAAGGCGATGTATGGGTACTTACGGGTAGAGGGCTTGATGTCTTCTATGGTAAGCTTGTTGAGCAGTTTCTGCCGCGAAGTAGCCTGCTTCGACTTGGAGGCGTTGGCACTGAAGCGGCGGATAAACTCTTCCAGCTCCTTGCGTTTGTCGTCTGTCTTTTTGTTGGCATCGGAGCGTTGCTTGGCAGCCAGCTGGCTCGACTCGTACCAGAAAGAGTAGTTGCCGGCATAGAGCTGGATCTTTCCAAAGTCGATGTCGGCTACATGCGTACATACCGAGTCCAGGAAGTGGCGGTCGTGCGATACCACGATTACGGTGTTCTGGAAATTGTCGAGGAAGTTCTCCAGCCACATAATAGACTCTGCGTCGAGGTGGTTGGTAGGTTCGTCGAGCAGCAGGATGCCGGGGTTGCCAAACAAGGCCTGCGACAGCAGTACCCGTACCTTTTCGCTACCGCTCAGGTCCTTCATGAGCGAGGAGTGCAGGTCTTCGGTTATGCCCAGCCCGCTCAGCAGCTCTGCCGCCTCATACTCGGCGTTCCAACCCTCCAGGTCGGCAAACTCGCCTTCCAGTTCGGCGGCGCGTATGCCGTCCGCATCCGAAAAATCGGCCTTGGCGTAGATGGCATCTTTTTCCTGCATAATGTCGAACAGGCGCTTGTGGCCCATGATCACCGTTTGCAGCACCGGGTACTCATCGAACTCAAAGTGGTTCTGCTTGAGCACGGCCAGGCGCATGTTGGCAGGGATCTCCACAGAGCCCGTGTTCGGCTCTATCTCGCCGGACAATATTTTTAAGAAAGTAGACTTGCCAGCACCGTTCGCGCCAATAAGGCCGTAGCAGTTGCCGGGAAGAAACTTGATGGTAACGTCTTCAAATAATGTTCGCTTGCCGTAAGACAGGCTGACATTGCTAGTGCTGATCATATTAAGATTAGATTATTAAGTAAATGGCTATGCTGCAAAGCTACAAAAATATTTGGATGGGCTACGGGAACAGTGCAAAGTGCCTAAATAGGAAAGTTGAAGGTAAATGCCGTAAGTCCTTTTTAATGAAGCTGTTCAGGCATGCGCCCGAAAAATAAATGGCCTCAATCACAACACCGGCCCAACGAAAGTAGTATATAATTTTAATTATATAGAGCTACAATCCGTTTTGCAGCGGCATAAGGCGTGCCTGGCCTGTAGAGGTAACCATTTTTGTGGCTATTCTGTTCAATTTTAAAAGTTTGAATGTAAATTAATTAAATAGACATTGATATGGCATCTGAAAATATTTCTTACCAGAAAGTTTCTATCAAATATGGAATTTTAGTTGGTCTCGCGCACATTGTGTATTTCCTGCTGATGCGGATATTCGGAGTTCTGCACATTGTGGAGCTGTCGTTTCTGAGCGGCATATTTTTAGTGATAGGCATTGTGGTGGCTATCTCCAACTTTAAGCGGGCCCGTGGCGGCGAAATTAATTACTTTCAGGGGCTGGCTATTGGCGCCACCACTGGTGTCGTCTCTTCTACTGTGCTTGGGCTGTTCCTGGTGGCGTTCATCACCCTGTTCGACTCCAGTTACATGGCCAACCTGCAGGCGAGCTCACTGTTCCCCGAAAGCCTGTCGGTGCTGGCGCTATTCGTATTAACCATAATTTACGGCTCCTGGCCGGGCTTCTGGCTGGCCTTTATTGCCATGCAATGGTTCAAAACATCAGACCATACCGTGCCGGAGCGCGTCTAATTCAAGAATTTAAAAAAACAGATTCAGATTACACACCTAGCACCTTTACTACTTACACTATGGAGAAAACTGGCCTAAAATATGGCATATTCACTGCCATTGCCCTTATTGCTTATTTCCTTTTAATGAAACTGCTTGGCTTTGCCCACATCATAGAGCTTCGGTTCCTGAACGGGCTAATTGTGGCTGTCGGTATCGTGCTGGCCATCAAAAACTATAAGCGGAGTGTTGGTGGAAAGATCGGGTATTTTAAGGGGCTTGGGGTAGGTACTATTGCCTCCATTACGGCCACCGTCCTGTTTGCCGTTTTTATGCTGATTTATATTAAGATTTTTGATACTTCCATGATCGAAGTATTGTCGGCTGAGAGGTACTTTGGCGAGCGCATGACGGTGACGCCGGGTGTGGTGGTCTTTATGGTGCTGATGGTGGAGGGAGTGATATCTGGTTTCCTGATTTCGTTTATCGCCATGCAGTATTTTAAACGCCAGGACCAGAAAGGGATTTTTTAACCTGCAAAAAAAGCCTGCTCCTGTTGTAGCAACAGGAGCAGGCTTTTTTTGCAGCATATTTCCCGGGCTATGGGTCTTATGCCCGAACGTGTTTCCGGCTGGCTTCTATCCCTGAGCCGGGATGAGCAGCAGCCCCTCCGGAGGGGCTTTTTTATTGGAATAATTCCTCCCTTAAAAATACAAACAGGCGCCGTTTAGGTGTAATCCATTCTAAGTACAATCAACTAATCTCTGGCGGAGGAAGGACCAAGGCATAAGGGTTAAAAGATGCTGGAGGGCCTTTTTTATTCCAATAATTGCTCCCCGGGCCAAAGAGGAAAAAAACAAGCCATTGGGCATTTTCTTATCAGCCTTTGCAGGTGCAGATATATATGGCAGGCAGGTATAAAGACCGATTGAGAGCCAGGAATTAATATATAACAAAATTAATATATAAGGGTAGTCTGATATGTGGATGTTAGAACGGTAAAAATTAAAAAATCGTGTTAACTTGTTGCCCGTTATTACGTTCTAAGGAGGGTGAGGAAATTAACAGTTACTCGGGAAGTTGATCATATCTAAGTAAAATGAAAAAATATATACTAGCAGGCTTGTTCGGCCTTATTACTATTTCAGGATTTGGACAGCAGTTAAAAGTTACAGACGACAGGCTGGACAAGGCCGTATTAAGCGTAAATCTGGAGGGGTATGAAATGGCTTCTATCGAGATGAAGCAGGAGCTGAACTTAACACAGGAGCAGTACGCCCAAGTGGAGCAACTGAACAAAGAGCGCTATCAGCAGCTGATACAGGCGCAGATGGTTGAACGCCCGGAGGAAGTGCAGAAAATTTATTACAGGATCAAGACCTCTACCGACAATGCCCTGGCAGGAATTCTGTCAGAAGACCAGCTGCAGAATTACCTGGAGCTGGAAGGGCAGCAGCAAAAATCTTACATGACCGATATGGTAGAGTAAATACCTGTCGTGCCCTCTCTAACTAAAAGAACCCGCCCGGAGCGGGTTCTTTTAGTTAGAGAGGGGCCGGAGGTAGGTTATTTCGCTGACTCTGTTCAGGGCATTAAACCTTACCTCGGCTCTGTTAGCCTCCGACAGGTTGTTCTTCTGCTCGCACTGGCTGCCGCTTTCCAGGTAGTAGTAAAAAATGCGCTGGCCTCTGGCCATCAGCTGCTCACCGTCCGGCTTTCCTAGTATGTCAATAATTTCGGGCTCTTCTTTGCCATAGAGCTTGCGCCTTACCTGCTCAAAATCTACCTGCATGCCCTGCCTTACACTGGCACAGCCAGCCTTGTCAGATTTCCAGCTATCGCTGTCGAAACCCTCCATGCGGGCTGGCTCAGAGCAGGAAGCCAGTAGCAGGCTGCCTACTAGCGGTACCAAAAATCTTATGCTCATAGGTTGCTTTATAATTTCACAAAGTTGCGCCTTACGGGCTTGCTTTACAAGTTAATGTTGAAAAAATCCGGACCTGTAGTGGGTTTAACTGGCTTCATACCTTTTAGCCAGGGGGACTTCCGATAATTCGTGAAATCTAAACCCTGGTGTGCAGTATATCTGGTCCTTTAAGTGTGAGGCCGCCGGCAGCAGATGCAAAAAACGGGAAGATTTGTATAAATATCATAAGCTGACCTTTAAAATTACTGCCTGCCGAATTATTGTTGGCAGCCAGAAGAAACTCAGGACAGAACCAGGCTAGAGCTAGGTGAGTGTAGTTTGGTGGCACTGCCTGGCAGGAAAGGAGCTGTCAGAAAAGCTTCGCTCTATTTCAGCTGAAAACACAATAATGGAATAGGAGCCACTCGTTTAACAGGTGATCTCGCCTCCTGCAAAAAACCATAATTGATTTGTGTGGACTGGTGTAGGATTTGGCAAATCATTGTGTAGCTTTAGGTGTCGGAAATTGAACTTTTCAGCACGAAAGGGAACAATAACACTTGCCAAACCTGTTGTTTTTCTAAATGCGTAAATCACTTAGCATACTCCTATGATAAAAACAGCCTTAACTTCCTTAGCCTTATGCCTGTTTTCTGTTAATACACCTGTTGCCAGTAGTAATATGGCCAGCCTGATGCCAACCTTAGAGGTTAATGCTCCCCTGGCTTCGGCTTCGGCCGCCATAAGCTTTACAGAAAAACAAATGCTGTTTGATGATTATGTGCTGGGCGTGTACGAAGATGCAAAGCTTAAGAAAGCAGGCTTGTCGTTAGAGGTTTTTAAAAAGGCAATCATCGGCTACCAGAACTTTAAGCAGCACAACATGCTGGCCCCTGCCAAGTCTATTATCACGGTAATAGATTTCACCAAAACCAGCCGCGACAAGCGCCTCTGGATCATCGACCTGAAATCAAAGAAGGTGCTGTTCAACACGTTGGTGGCTCATGGCAGAAACTCCGGCGAGGACAAAGCCGTGGAGTTCTCTAATGAGTTCAACTCCTACAAAAGCAGCATGGGCTTCTATATTACTAACAAAACGTATTTCGGCAAGCATGGCCTGTCGCTGAGACTTACGGGCATGGACGAGAACTATAATTCCAACGCCATGGAGCGTGCCATTGTGATGCACGGCGCCGACTATGTAAGCGACTCTTTTATTAAGCAGTATGGCCGCCTGGGCCGCAGCCTTGGCTGCCCTGCCCTGCCAACTGCCGTTACCAAAGAAGTGGTAGAACTCATCAAAGACAATACCTGCCTGTATATTCATACAGCAGACAAAACCTATGCCTCCAACTATCTGGACCCAACAGTGGCCGTGGAGATGTATGCATTGGAGATGCCCGTACTGGAAATGCACGCCAGCAATTAAATTTATGGCCCGCACACAGGCCGGCAATATAGCAGAAACGCCCCTTCACGAAGCAGTGAAGGGGCGTTTGTGTTTTAGAACCTGTTGTACCTCCGGATTCAGATCAGAACGGGCCAATAAGTTTTTTTGAAAAAATAATCAAGTCTGATCTTTGGTGGTCTTAACAAGGCCAATGCCCGAGAAGAAGAAAATCAGTCCCACTAAAAAAGGAACCAGGGCGGTGTACCGGCCAATAAATCCTCCATCTCCTCCCATTACAAAGGCATAGGCCCCCCAAATGATGCCAATAATCCCCAGGATTGTGAGAATGGCACCGAATGCTCGTTTCATATTCATGATATATCACCTAATGTTTAGTACAAATTTTAAATATAGTTTTTTTACGGAATCCAGGTAAATAAGTCTGGTATCCTGGCCTCTGATTTTGAAGTTAGAAGTTTAGTGGCTGCAGGTTTTTTGCCATCGGGGCCTGTATGATTATTCCCAACATCCGGTTGCCCGCCAATCTGCACGCCCCGTTGCCGCAACTACAAGTGCCTGCTGCACGTTTCCTTATTGCCGGAGGCTCATATGCAGCAGCCTTCTCTCTAAAAATAGCAGGCGCCATGATCAGAAAGCTCATAAACAGACGGCTTGGCCGGGAAGACGAACCGGAGGCAGACAGGCTGGCGCTGCACCTGACGACGCAGGCCAGCTATGACCCGCGTGCCTCCTTGGAAGTAATGCGCATGCTGGAAAAGGTAAGCGGTTGGGAGCCGAAATATACACAGACACTCCCCGGCCCTGATAATAGAATTGCTGAGATCGAAAGGGCCATACAGCAGGAAAACGCGAGCGGCTTGACTGACAAAAAGAGGTAGCAGCAGCAGCGTCTCTGGAGGTCCTTTTTGATTGGAATAATTTAATTTAATATGCTGATGGGTTAATGTGCTGATTATTCAAATTGGAAATTTGAAGATGAGAGGATTTGGAAATGAAGGACCTGCGCAGGCTATCAGAAAAATCACGGTCCCTGTACACGCAGGCAAATGGGCGCATCGGTAGACAGGGGGGCAGGTGTCTGTTTATCATATATTCCGATTTACCGGGAGCATAGGAGACTTTGCCACTTTGGCCAAAATCCCCTTAATCCAGGTCTTACTAACAAATTATTTGAATGAATTTGCCCCTCCAGAGGCTTTGCTGCCGCTGCCTTTATAGGATCTTTTTCATGCCAGATGCAGCCTGTAGCCTGATGTAAATCTGCCCGATGGATGTAGTGCAAGCTGGCAACTCGCCTGCCTTTTACCGGCTTGCCGGAAACTATCCGGTTCATAAAAAACTTTTTGATGACCGAGGCCTTCTTGCAGTGCTATAACTCGTAAAAAGCTATGCTATCTGTTGATTTAAGGATCGATTAAACAAATTTGTAAAGGGCCGTAAGGCTTGAAAAAATGGACAAAGCGAAAGAAGAACGTTTCTATATATTTGTGATTAACCCGATTGCCGGCGATATTGAAAAAGAAGACCTGGAGGAGGATATAGCCTCGATATGCCATGAGCATCTCATCACCTACCAGATCATAAAAACTACGGGGCAGGACGATCAGCAGCAGATACGGGAGCAGCTGGAGAAAAGGAAGCCAGATGCCATTTTTGCCGTGGGAGGAGATGGCACTGTGAACCTGGTGGCTTCCCTGATTATCGGCAAGCAGATCCCGATGGGCATCATTCCGCTGGGCTCCGGCAATGGATTGTCCAAAGACCTCCACATTCCGCAAGACACAGAAGCGGCCCTGCAGCTCATTCATACCCACCAGGCAGTAGCCATCGATACGCTGGACCTTAACGGCTACCCATCCATACACCTAAGCGACCTTGGCTTTAACGCATTGGTTGTAAAACGATTTTGCGAAGGCGAAACCCGTGGCCCGGGCTCCTACGCCTGGATTGCACTGCAGGAGTACATGTCGTACGAGCCAAAGCAGTACCGCATCGAAACAGATGTGGAGAACTTTGAGGGGCCCGCCTTTATGGTGACCATTGCCAACGCCAACGCTTTTGGCAGCAACGCCAGCATTAACCCTACCGGTATTCTGAACGATGGCCGCTTTGAGATTTGCCTGATAGAGCCGTTCCCCAAGGCAGCAGGAATCGGCATCCTGTACAAACTCTATACCGACAGCATCGACAGTTCCGTGTTTACCCGCCGCATTAGCTGTAGGCAGGCCACCATCTATAATCTGCACGGAGAAGTGGTGCACGTAGATGGCGAGCCGGTGGAGCTGGGGGAGAAGATACAGGTGAGCATGCACAAGGAAAGCCTGCTGGTGCTACTGCCGCTGCCGGAGGCAGAATAAGCTACTCCACCAGTTGCTGCGGTGCCGGCTGCAGGATGCTTTGCAGCTCCTTCCGGAACACGACAGGGTTGTTTTCCTGCGCTTCTCCATTCGTCACAACACGTACCTCCATCCATACTTCGCCGCTTCTGTAGTAATTTAAAACTACCAGGCCAAGCTCCTCCAGCGAAAATGTGGCTTTGCCTCCTTTTTTCACAAAGGCAGTTTTGCTGCCCGAGCCGCTTACAATATAATGGTTTTGCCTTACCTCGAAATGCTGCAGGTTATGGTCGTGGCCCGCTGCGTAAATTATGTTGCTGTACCGATGGAAGATGCGGAGCAGCCGCCTGCGCAGGCGCTTGTACCTGCCATGCGACATGTCTTCGTAGGCACCAAACATTTTGCGGTAAAAAGGGTAGAGCGATCCGAAGATAGGCAACGGGATGTAGAAACGTCTGTGGGCAGCGGTAAGCGGAAAGATATGTTGCTTTAGCGTGAATTTGCCGCCATGTAGTGCATTGCTGTAAAGTGGGTGATGGGCTGCTATCAGTATGCGCTGGTGGCGGTTCTCCCGCAGTATCTTTTTCAGCTGCTGAAAGAACTCCTCTATGTTTTCCAGGCCGCAGCCATGTTTGGCCCCGATTGGTTTTTCGCCCCGTTGTACCCACCATTGCGTGTTAATGATCAGGAGCAGGAGCCCCTCAGCCAGTTGCATGGTAACAGGGCCCGGACAGCCCTGCCGCGGCAGGTAAGCAGCCTCATCCTGCAGGTAGTTTACAACATAGTTCTCCTGTCGCAGCATCTGGTTGTAGCCGCCTTTGCGCCCTTTGTTCCAGTCGTGGTTGCCACTCAGGAAAATACTTTTGCCCCGAAAATCCTTGAACGTTTCCAGCAGCGTGTTCAGCCGCAGCAGGGAGGTAGTGTGCAGCACGCTTCCTTCGGGTGGCAGCCCTACCGGGTACACTATATCCCCGAGCAGCAGGGCAGTTCCCCGCTGCCCTGCCTCCTGCTTCCATTGCTCCACCAGGTGCAGCACAGGGTCCGACCCATCAGTGGCCACTGCCCCCGGATCGCCTAGCAGGGCAACAGAGTGCAGCAGTTCGTCGGGAGGGGGGAGTGTGGACTTGCGCCAGCCTATATCTGCCAGTTTATAATAAGGCTTGCGGCGGTATTTACGTTCCTGCCAGTAGCTGAACCCCAGGTAAACAAGCGCAATAGTAGGGATGATGATTAAAAAATAGGTTAGCATAGCTGTTCTGTCTCCTGGCAGGGCCTAAAATGCTGGTGGTGTCAGGTGTTTAAAATGGCCGTTCATTTTTACCTTTTCCTTAAGCCGCTCTGTTTCGTGCACAACAGGCACAATGGCCCTTAAATGCTGCAGAATCATTTCCTGCCGGTCTGTTTCGCTCTGGCATTGCAACAGCAGGTACTCCTGTTCCAGCGAAAGACCCAGGTGGTGAGCCACGTCAAAAGACTTGAAATCCTGGGGCAGCGACATGAGCAGGCTGTTCAGGTGCAGAGCCTCGTACAACTGCCGGAGCAGCTTCTCTATCTCCACCCTGAAGAGCACGTCCCCGGCCAGGTCCGTCTCCAGTTGCTCCACTTCTCCGCCCGGGTACAGCCTGCCGGGTGCCTGTTTATCGAGCCGGATTACTCTGAAAACTCCTACTGCCTGGGTCTTAATATCCATCTCTCCGTTGTCGTACTTCTTTTCTATGCGCAGCACTTTCAGTTCTGTGCCATATTCGCCGATGCCATTCTGGAGAAAAGACGGAATTCCAAAGGTAGATTTATTGGCCACACTCTCCTGGATGAGTTGTTTGTAGCGGGGCTCAAAAATATGCAGGTTCAGCTTCTCCCCCGGAAACACAACAATGCCTAAGGGGAAGAGCGGGAGGTACTTGGTCATTTTGTTCTCTTTTAAAGATGAATGAGTAGCAGGTATAAGGGCGGCAGTCAGGAAAAACGGCCGTCAGCAACCGGATCTTCCGGGAAGCCTTTCCTGGGCCGGCTGTTAGCTACACGCTGCTCCTTTTACCGTTATTCCTTTTTTGAAACAGGCAAAGGCCTGCGTTGTTTGTTGATTACGGGTTAAAGCGGCTTGTGTTTGGTTCTGCTTTTTTGATGGAGCATAGATGCCTTAAAATACAGCAAAAACTTTACCTTTGCGACCTCTGTTGCAAGCAAAATACATGAAGAAGAAGCGTTCTGGCAGTAAAAAAGGATTCACTTTAAAAGAGTTGAAATGGCTGGTGCCAAAGCTGGTGCTGAGCCTGTTTCTGCTCAGTGTGGTATGGGTGCTGCTCTACCGCTGGGTGGCTCCCCCCGTTACGCTGCACATGGTGCAGCGACGGGCAGAGGCGGGGGCAGCCGCTAAGGAGAACCCGCAGATCAGCTACCGCTTTGTAAGCCTGGAGGAAATGTCGCCACAGTTGCCGCTGGCGGTGGTGGCCTCAGAAGACCAGCGGTTCCTGATGCACGCCGGCTTCGACTACGAAGCCATTCAGGCCGCCTTTAAACGGAACCAGAGCGGCGGGAATATACGGGGCGGGAGCACCATTAGTCAGCAGGTGGCCAAAAACGTGTTTTTGTGGCACGGCAGGAGCTACCTGCGCAAAGGCGTAGAAGCCTATTTCACGGTGCTGATTGAGGCGCTGTGGGGGAAGAAGCGGATTATGGAAGTGTACCTTAACATTGCAGAGATGGGAGATGGCGTTTTTGGGGTAGAGGCTGCCTCTCAGAAATATTTTAAGCGCCCGGCAAAAGAGCTTACGCGCCAACAGGCTGCACTGCTCGCAGCGGTGCTTCCCAACCCGATCCGCTACTCAGCCCAGCGGCCTTCCGGCTTTGTGCTGAAGCGGCGCAGCCGGATTGCACGGGCCATGGGGCGCCTGGGAGGCATCAACTATGTAAAAGCTATACTGCCAGATGAGGAACAGAAATAGAAATTTCTGTCTGCTGATCTGGTTCAGGAAAGGAATGGAGCAGGTCGCTTAAAGGCTTGCTGTGTCCTATTAATTGCCTTCCCTGTCGTAGGCATGCACGCTTACATCGCGGGTGGTTCGGTCCTTGGTTTCTGTGCCCGGCACAATCTTATTGCCACGTTTTGTGTCGAACACGGCAGTCGTTTTTTTCCAGCCCCTTACACTGGATCTGTCCACAATATTGTCTTCTCCCAGCCCACCAACTATTTCAAGCGGAATGGCTTTGTCTACATAGCCTTCCACTACAAACTCATCGTTCCCGGCAAGACCGTGCAGCCGGATTAGCCGGGTTTCTTTCGGCTGAAAGATCCGCTCATAAAGCAGCTGCTCCTGCAAGGTCTCCGACATGCGACGATAAACACGGACGTGTGTTTTGCCTTCCGGCAGGCGGTTTACAATAAACTGCTCTGCTTCATCAGTGCCTGGAATAGTTACTTCCTTTGCCAGCAGGCTATACATTTTTTCAGCAGCTTCAGGCAGGTGGTCCCGCCTTTTTTTTAAGTTAGCTGTTACCTCGGGGCCTATGGTTTTCCGGATAGGGGATGGCAGTTGGCGTACAGCCTCCGCTATTACCTCATCTGAGATCGCCTGCTGCATCTGTCTGGCAATAGCGAGCCATTCTTCTTTTGGCAGCTCATGTAGCAGCCGCTCATCCACAAACTGAGCATTTATCAGGAGGGCCTTTACGTCGCCGTACTTGCCGCTGAAGGTGTAAAATTTACGGACCATAATTTTGCTGGTGGCCAGAAAGGGAATAACACCGTCCTTCATTTTAAGCAGGACCTGGTCACGGTCTTTCGGGATGGGGTTAAATATAGTTTTATTCCCATGTTGGGTAACGGCCCAGTCCCATTGCCCTTTGTGCCGGTCCCAGTCGCCTAGCAGCAGGTCCAGCAGCCGGGCTTTGGCAAACGCGCGCTGGTCGAAATGATACAGGTTGGAAGTGTAACGGAGCCTTAAGGCTTCGTCTGAGTCCAGAAAGCCCTTTACGCCACGGGTGTTCTCAGGAATATCGGCGGCGGTCTTGAATTTTTCTTCCAGCATAAAAAGCCTCCCCTGTACCTGCTCGGAAAATTCGCCAAAGGTGGTATCGTTCTGGCTAACATAGAACAGCCTGGGGTTGGAGTGAAGTATACCTGCTGCTCTGGCCAGCGGAGGCACCAGCAGCATACCAAACGGGTTAGCGGCCGATGTCTGGTCCCTTACAATATTGGCCACAAAGGTAGACTGCCAGAAGGGAGAGAGCACATGCACCGGGTCTTTATCGATAGAGCGGAAAGCATAGGCACGCCCGGCGCTATCCTGCATGTGGAAGCTGGTGGTCTGGAAGCCACCGCCTTCTTTGATAATACGCAAGCCAGCTGCTACCTCCTGTCTGTTAAACACAGGCACTTTTACGGGCATGGTCCAGAGGTGGCGGTTATGGTTACCCCAGAAAAAACGGTGCAGGGCGTTGCGGTCGTAATGCCGGCCAGCTATCACCCATACACTGTCTTTTTCAGGATTTATAGTATTAGCGTTCTCTGCTGCTGTTGCCAGCGCATCTTTCTGAAAATAATCATTGTCTGCACAGCCCTGTAAGAATTGGGCACACAAGAGTATACTGGCTGCACGCAAAAAAATCATCTGTAAGGGGAGGGGTTAAATTTTACAATACGCAGAAGCGGCGAAAGGTTTTTGCCACCCCTCGTTAAAATTCAACTTTAGCCTATGCAGCAGCCAGAAACACAGAATTTAACTCCTATTTTCGTTATAAAACCGGATAAGCCCGTCTGTGGAGCTGTCGTGCTGCCCTGTGGATTTGCCCGTAAGCTCATCTTCTATGGCACCCGCCAGCTGCTTGCCCAGTTCCACGCCCCACTGGTCGAAGCTGTACACATTCCAGAGCACGCCCTGCACAAATACCTTCTGCTCATACATGGCTATCAGGCTGCCGAGGGTGTAGGGGGTAAGCTTTTTGAACATGATGGAGGTAGTGGGCTTGTTGCCCTCAAACACCTTGTGGGGTACCAGCGCCTCTACTTCTTCCGGGGTTTTGTCGCCTTTCTTCTGCAGCTCTTCCCTGGCTTCGGCGGCTGTCTTCCCTCTCATCAAGGCTTCGGTCTGGGCAAAAAAGTTGGAGAGCAGCATCACATGGTGGTTTCCCACCTGGTTCAGGCTTTGGGCCGGTGCAATAAAGTCGGATGGGATGAGCACGGTGCCCTGGTGTATCAGCTGGAAAAAAGAGTGCTGGCTGTTAGTGCCGGCTGCTCCCCAGATAACCGGCTGCGTATCGTAGTCTACAAAGTTGCCCTCGCGGTCGGCGCTCTTGCCGTTGCTTTCCATCAGGCCTTGCTGCAGGTACTCTGGCAGCAGGCGCAGGTACTGGTCATACGGCAGCACCGCATGCGACTGGGCCCCGAAGAAGTTGGTGTACCACAGCCCCAGGAGGCCCATTAGCACCGGTATGTTCTGGCGGAGCGGCGCAGTGCGGAAGTGCTTGTCCATGGACTCAGCCCCGCGCAGCAACTCTTCGAACTTGTCGTAGCCCAGTGCGCAGGCAATAGAGAGGCCAATAGCTGACCAGAGCGAGAAGCGGCCGCCCACCCAATCCCAGAAACGGAAGGTGTTTTCCGGGGCGATACCAAACTCCTCCACCGCCTTTGTGTTGGTAGAGAGGGCTACGAAATGTTTTTTGATATGCTCTTTGTCGGAGGCATGTTTCAGGAACCAGTCGCGGGCGGTGTGGGCGTTGGCTATGGTTTCTTTGGTCGTAAAGGTTTTGGAGGCAATAATAAAAAGAGTCTGCTCCGGGTCCAGTTTTTTCAGCACCTCCGCCGCATCCGTGCCGTCTACGTTCGATACAAAATCGATCGACATGCCGGGCTGCTGGTAAAATTTAAGCGCCTCGCACACCATTTTAGGTCCCAGATCGGAACCGCCAATGCCAATATTCACGATGTGGTTGATGGGCTTGCCGCTGTAGCCCAGCCACTGGCCGCTGTGCAGCTTTTCGCAAAACGCCTTCATTTGCCGCTGCACATCCCGCACCTCTGCCAGAATGTTCTCGCCGTCCAGGAGCAGCTCCTTATCCGTAAAGTTTCGCAGGGCTGTGTGCAGCACCGCTCTGCCTTCTGTGGCATTAATCGTGTCGCCCCTGAACATGCTTTCGATGGCATCCTGCATGCCCATTTCCTCTGCCAGTTCTGTGAGCAGGTCGAGGGTTTCTTCGGTTATGCGGTTTTTAGAGAGATCGTACAAGGTATCCTCAACCGTAAAAGAGAGTTTGTCGAATCGCTGCGGGTCCTGCTCAAACAGCTCGCGGAGGTGTCTGGATTTAATGGCGTCAAAATGCGACTGGAGCTTTTGCCAGGCCCTGGTAGTGGTAGGATTGCTATTTTTCATCATACAGATTTGGTATTTGGAGTATGTTTTTACAAAGTGAAGGTTCAGAAACAAAGCGAAGACGATAACATAAATAAACTAAACGAATTGAAAACGCTACGGTTATATAGTATATTTAAAATATGAGGTCCTAAGGGGCATCATTTCAGCATTAGCTGCGTAACAGGAGTGCTGCAGATGGTTGCTAAAGTATAAAAAGGTGCTAATTAATCATAGTGCAGCTGCTCATGTTTATATTTACCTGAGTAGAGAAACACGAAGAACCTTTTCCTGGAACAAGTTCTGGTTAGCAGGAGGTGGAGTGGCCATGAGTGCCGGCAGACGGATCAAGACCTAGCGGCAGGTGGTGCCGCAGCAAAACAAGCCCGGCGCTTATTTTCACGCTTTTGCAAAACCCGACCTGAAAGTTAATGCCTTTTGATAAGGACTTTTTAAGATAAATACCTTAATATAGCTTTTGCAGCGTATAGGATGAAGTAAAAGGCTAAACAGGTACTAGCTCCTGCTGTCTGAGAGACCGCTGTAGTTTTAGGAGCAGTATCTATTAGGAGTGAGCAGGTACTAGGTTGTTGCCACAGCCTGGGAGCAGCAGTAAAACTTCCGGAGGGGCCTTTTTATTTAAATAATTTGGGGAAGATTAGGCTGGCATGCTCTATAAATTTCCTGATCAGACCAGACGATTAAACTTAACTATAATTAAGACTAGCATATGAGCAACCTGAATACTCTTGTTAAAGAGAAAAACATTAAAGCCCTTATTCTGGACATGGACGGTGTGATAACCAAAACGGCCGTAGTACATGCCGAGGCCTGGAAGAAAATGACAGATAACTTTCTGAAAAAGCGGGGCGCACAAGACAATAAAGTGTACAAACCCTTTGATGTGGAAGAAGATTACCGCATGCATGTAGATGGCATGCCGCGCTATGATGGTGTGCGTAATTTCCTGGCATCGCGGGGCATTACCATACCGGAAGGAAACCAGAACGATGACGACGGCAAAGAAACCATTGTAGGACTTGGAAACCTGAAGAACCTTTACTTCCAGGAGCTGCTGAAGCAGAATGGCGTGGTGGTTTTCGACGATACGATAGCCTGGGTAAAGGCCCTGAAGGAAAAAGGGTATAAGACGGCCGTTATCTCCTCCAGCAAAAACTGCTTCGACATCATCCGCAGAGCCGGGCTCGAACGCCTCTTCGAAGTACGGGTCGATGGACTTGTATCGGCAGAGCTCAAACTGAAAGGAAAGCCGGAGCCAGACATCTTTCTGGAAGCGGCCAGAAGGCTGGGGGTAAAACCCGAAGAAGCCGCCATTTTTGAAGATGCCTGGGCTGGTGTGGCCGCCGGTAAAGCCGGTAACTTTGCGCTGGTGGTAGGCGTGGACCGTGGCAATAACAAGCAGCTGCTGGAAGAAAACGGGGCAGACATCGTGATCAATAAATTTCCAAAGCCTGAATAAGCTCCCAACCTATGAAAGCATCAGAAGAGAAAAATATACGCAGAAGGGAAGCCTCCGAGCTTCCAGCTGCCTTTGCAAAAATGGATGAGCTCCGTTCGAAACTGAAAGGGAAAAAGCCTGCCGTGTTTCTGGACTACGACGGCTGCCTGAGCCCCATTGTTAAAGACCCGGACAAAGCCATCCTGACCGACGAAATGCGGGCGGTGCTGCAGCAGCTGGCGGGTAAATGCCAGGTGGCGGTGGTAAGCGGGCGCGACCGGCAAAACGTAAAGAACCTGGTGCAGCTGGACTCGCTGTATTATGCCGGTTCCCATGGTTTTGATATTACCGGCCCCAACGGCATGCAGGCCGAGCCAGGCGATGCACACCAGGCGCTCATCGCGCTGGATAAGGCAGAAGAAGAGCTGAAAGAGCGCCTCATAGACGTTGAGGGCTCCCTGGTAGAACGAAAACGCTATGCCATTGCTGTGCACTACCGCAACGTGGAGGAGCCGCTGGTAGACATTGTGAAGAAAGCCGTTGACGATATCGTGAATGCGCATGAGGGACTGAAAAAGGGCTTCGGCAAAAAAGTGCTGGAGCTTAAACCGAACATAGACTGGCATAAGGGGAAAGCCGTGTTGTGGCTGATGAATGAGCTGGGGCTAGACCTGGAAAGTACCGTGCCGATTTACATAGGTGATGATATAACCGACGAAGACGCTTTTGCCTCTCTGCAGGGCATTGGTATCAGTGTGCTGGTTGGCGAGCACGACGATAAAACCGCAGCAGAATATAAACTGGAGGACGTAGAGGAAGTAAAGCGATTCCTTTCGGAGCTTTCTAACCTATAAACAACAGGCATGGCTGAATGGAAGATCATATACGACTCCTGGAAACCCGGGGAGCAACCTCTTCGTGAAGCACTATGCACCCTCGGGAACGGGTATTTTGCCACCCGTGGCGCTGCCGAAGAGAGCAATGCCGACCTCAATATAACCTACCCCGGCACTTACCTGGCCGGAGGCTTTAACCGGCTGGTGTCAAAAGTGTCCGGAAAGGACATAGAGAACGAGGACCTGGTAAACTGGCCCAACTGGCTGCCACTCACGTTCCGGCACAAAGGAGAGGAGCAATGGTTTAACCTGGAGCATGTGGAGCTAATCCACTTCAGGCAGGAACTGGATATGCGCCGTGGGCTGCTCATCCGGCAACTGCACTTCCGCGATGCCATCAGCCGCGAAACTCATATTACCTGCAGGCGCTTTGTAAGCATGGCCAACCCCCATGTGGCTGCCCTGGAGTGGGAGTTTATGGCTCAGAACTGGTCTGGCGAAATTGAAGTTAAATCGGCGCTGGACGGGCACGTGACCAATAGTGGGGTAGCCCGGTACCGGGCTCTGGCGAGCCAGCATCTGGAGCCACTGGCAACAGGGCAGCACGACGAGGAAACCATCTTTCTGCACACACAGACAACCCAATCACGGATACGTATGGCACAGGCTGCTCGTACCCGTGTTTTCATAGAGCCTCCTTCCTCTGATTTTCAAAGAGAAACCAACACCGCCGACAATGCATATGCCGAGCAGCTGCTGCGGCTAACCTGCCAGCAGCAGCACCCGCTCCGGATAGAGAAAGTGGTGATGCTGTATACTTCCCGAGATTTTGCAGTGTCAGAAGAACTGCTGGATGCCTGCACCAACATAGGTCGACTGGGCAGCTTTGCGCAGCTGCTGCAGGAGCATTGCCAAACCTGGCAGCACATGTGGGCGCGGTGCGATCTGGAACTGGCCAGCAACCATAATGCCCAGCGTATTCTGCGGCTGCATATCTTCCACCTGCTACAGACGGTATCTGGCAACACCGTAGGCCTGGATGTAGGCGTGCCTGCGCGTGGCTTGCACGGAGAGGCCTACCGGGGCCATATTTTCTGGGACGAGCTCTTTATATTTCCCTTCCTAAACCTGCGGCTGCCCGAGCTTACGCGCGAGTTGCTGATGTACCGTTACCGGCGTTTGCCGGAGGCCCGGTACGCGGCCCATCAGGCGGGATACCGGGGCGCCATGTTTCCGTGGCAGAGTGGCAGCAATGGCCGTGAAGAGAGCCAGGTTATCCATCTGAACCCGGAGTCAGGCAACTGGCTGCCGGACAACACATTTCTGCAGCGGCATATCAGCGCGGCAGTGGCCTACAACGTGTGGCAATACTACCAGACCACTACTGACCTGGAGTTTCTTAGTTTTTACGGGGCAGAAATGATTTTAGACATCGCTCAGTTCTGGTCTTCTATCGCCACCTTTAACACCGGGCTGGACCGTTACGAAATTTTGCACGTGGTGGGGCCTGATGAGTACCACACCGAATACCCTGATCTGGATGAGCCTGGGCTGCGCAACAATGCCTATACCAACGTAATGGCCGCCTGGGTAATAAGATGCGCGCTGGGCATTGCGAAAGTGCTGGATAATAAACGGCTGGATGAGCTGTATGAGAAGCTGCACATCTCGGAAGATGACCGGCAGCGCTGGCTGGACATCACCCATACAATGCATGTGCCCTTTATTGGCAGCAGCCGGATAATTGCCCAGTTTGAGGGCTACGATGCCCTGAAGGAGTTTGACTGGCCAACCTACCAGAAAAAGCACGGCGAGTCAATGCGCCTGGACCGGATACTGGAGGGCGAAGGCGATAATGTGAACCGGTACAAGGCCAGTAAGCAGGCCGATGTGATAATGCTGTTTTATCTCTTCTCGGCTGAGGAACTGCTCGGACTTTTTAATAGCCTTGGCTATACACTTACCGAGAAAGATATCGCAGATAATATCGACTATTATGAGCACCGCACCTCTCACGGCTCCACCCTCAGTAAAATTGTGCACTCATGGGTGCTAGCCCGGTCTGACCGCAAACGCTCCTGGTCCAATTTTCTGGAAGCCCTGATGAGCGATGTGAAGGATGTGCAGGGGGGCACCACGCAGGAAGGAATTCACCTGGGGGCCATGGCCGGCACAGTAGACCTGCTGCAGCGGGGTTACATCGGCCTCGATATCCGTGACGATGTGCTATGGCTAAACCCGGCGCTGCCGGCAGAGTTAAGCTATCTTAAGCTGCAGCTTCTCTACCGCAGCCATTGGCTGACGCTGCGGCTGACGCACCAGAAACTCATGATCAATGTGGAGAAGGGCTTTGCAAGGGAGGTGCAGATAGGTGTAAATGGAAAGGTCTACACCATGGTTACCGGCGACAAGCACGAATTCGAAATCGGATAAAAATGCGTGCGCCTGCAAATCCGTTTCGTAGCAGGAGTAAAAAACTGTTGCAGGGTTACGCCTGCTTTTATGGATTCACAGCCAGTATTTTGTCGGGTGCCTTGATTGGATAGCCTTCACATTTGAGGAACAGGAAGACCTTCGGGTGATTCATATTTTTATTTTAAAAGAGTTTGGCAGGATAGGTTAACGCATCCTTAAACCCATTTTACATGCAAAAAATAGTAACCATAACATTGAACCCTGCGCTGGATAAAAGCACTGTTGCTGACCGCGTAGTACAGGAAAAGAAAATACGCTGTGGTGTGCCCACCTATGAGCCCGGAGGAGGCGGTATAAATGTCTCCAGAGCTATCAAGAAACTGGGAGGCGAGTCTTGCGCCTGGTTTTTGTCGGGGGGGCCAGCTGGCGAGCGCCTGGAAGAGCTCCTCCACGAAGAGGGGGTAAACTTCTGGGCTGCCAAGGCCAGGAACTGGACCCGTGAGAACCTGATGGTGTATGAGAAGGCCACGGGAGAGCAGTATCGTTTCGGGATGCCGGGGCCGGAGGTGAGCGAACCGGAGTGGCGGCAGTTCATCGACAGGCTGGAGCAGTTGGAGGAACTGCCGGAGTTTGTGGTGGCCAGCGGTAGTCTGCCACCTGGCGTACCTGACGATTTTTATTACCAGCTTGCCTTGGTAGCGCACAAACGCGGCTTTAAACTAATTGTTGATACCTCAGGCAAGGCCCTTATGAAAGCCGCAGGCGAGGGGCTGTACCTGATCAAACCGAACCTGGGAGAGCTTGCTGAACTGGCGGGTAGGGAGCAGATTACGGCCATGGAGCAGGAGGATATTGCTAAAAAAGTACTGGCCGATGGCAAATGCGAAGTGCTGGTGGTGTCGCTGGGGCCAAGAGGTGCCATGCTGGCAACCAAAGAAGGCATACATTATGTGGCATCGCCTACGGTAAAGCAACTCAGCGCCGTAGGGGCCGGCGACAGTATGGTGGGCGGCATGGTGTTAAGTTTGCTGAAAGGGTGTAGCATGCTCGATGTGGTGCGCTACGGAGTGGCTGCCGGCACGGCCTGCACCATGACCCCAGGCTCAGAACTATGCCGCAAAGAAGACACGGAGCAGATCTTTAAATGGCTTCAGGATCATAGCTGAGACACCATGGAGAGCGCTATGATCAGATAGCAGCAGGAAAACCTCCGGAGGGGCTTTTTGATTAGGATAATTCGCTGGCAGGTTATTTATAGTCGATTTGAAGATGAGGTAGCCAGGTGCATCGATTCAGAAAAAATGCCAGTAGCCCCTGCCTTAGGCTCTCGCCCACAAGAGCCTTGACAGGAGGACAGAATGGGAGAGGCATGATGAACATATGGAAGTGACTAAACGCGATTTGGTATAATTACGCTATCAACAAAAAAGGTGAAGCTATTTGCTTCACCTTTTTTGTTGATAGCGTGTAGGTTATTTACACATTTCTATTATTGGCATTCAGATCTGTAAACGCTTCTTTCAGGCGCGTAATAAAGGTTTTTTCGCCTTCACGCAGCCATACGCGCGGGTCGTAGAATTTCTTGTTCGGAACGTCTTCGCCCTCGGGGTTGCCAATCTGTCTTTGCAGGTAGTCTTTTTTAGAAGTCATGTAATTTCTGATGCCCTCTGTAAATGCCCACTGCATGTCGGTATCGATGTTCATTTTAATGGCGCCATACTCAATCGCCTCCGTGATCTGGCGTTTTTCAGAACCGGAGCCGCCATGAAATACAAAATGTACTGGGTTCTCGCCTGTTCCGAATTTCTTCTGAATAAAGTCCTGAGAGTTTTTCAGGATGTCGGGGCGCAGTTCTACGTTGCCCGGCTTATACACCCCATGCACATTTCCGAAGGCGGCGGCTATCGTGAAGCGGCTGCTGATCTTGTTGAGCTCCTCGTAGGCATACGCTACTTCTTCCGGTTGTGTATAAAGCCTGGCGCTGTCAACGCCCGTATTGTCCACGCCATCTTCTTCGCCACCTGTTACGCCCAGCTCAATCTCTACGGTCATGCCAAGTTTATCCATGCGCCGGAGGTAGCTGGCGCAGGTCTCGATGTTTTCATGGATCTCTTCTTCCGAAAGGTCCAGCATGTGGGAGCTGAACAGCGGCTTGCCATGCTGCTCAAAATACTTTTCGCCAGCATCCAGCAGCCCATCAATCCAGGGAAGCAGTTTTTTTGCGGCGTGGTCGGTGTGCAGAATAACAGGCACGCCGTAAGCCTCGGCCATGATGTGCACGTGATGCGCGCCAGCAATAGCGCCGGCAATGGCAGATTTCTGGGCATCGTTGGCCAGGCCTTTGCCTGCATAAAACTGGGCGCCGCTATGTGAAAACTGAATGATTACGGGAGAGTTGACGGCTTTCGCTGTTTCCAGCACCGCATTCACTGAATTGGTGCCGATCACGTTTACAGCCGGCAGAGCAAAGTTGTTTTCGTTAGCGTACTTGAAGAGTTCTGTTACTTCATCGCCAAACAGTACACCTGGTCGGAATTTAGTAGTGGTTTCGCTCACTGTCGTTATTTTAGGAGTTATAGATTTAGGTTCAATACTAGCTTGAAGATAGTAATAAATAAAATATCTTCTTAAAATATTTTAGATTGTTTTTCCTGTATTTTTTACATTTTATAAACTGAAGAATGGGTGCTTAATGGTTTAAGCAATAAATTCAGGATTTTGTGCTGATAATACGGTCGGCATGGGCACTGGTTGAGATGAGTTGGGTGAAGTGCCGGCAGGCAGTGGGGGGACTGGACTTGCGAGGGGGTGCCGCTCAGAAACAGCTGCAACTCCAGCGGGCAATTTTAAGAAAGAAGCCCCAGCCAAACTGCCAACCATGGGCATAAAAATAGGAGCCTGCAAATAGCTGGTTGCTACAGCCTGCCTGGAATAGACAAAAGCAACAAAACCAAATGAGAAATTAGGCAGGCCGTAGCACAGGAATTTCCACGAGTATATTATCCGGAACGAACGGGCTTACCGGCACATCTCGGATTACATGCGCACCAACCCAGCTAAGTGGACTTAGGATGTTTTCGACCAGAAAGAATAGATCATCAGTCAAATACGATTACCTTGTCTTTGTGTTTGCTCCGGATATGGCCGCGGATAATCTGCTGAATGTCTTTATTGTCTTTGTAGCGGGTTACGGCTCCTTTAAAGTCTTCGAGGTTCTGGGCAGAGAAGGTCTCGTCTACGAACCCGAATCCGAGGTACATGCCATTGTCCACTACCACCACCGTTTTCTCATTGTCGTGGCGGCCTTTGCCAACGATCACGAAGCTGTTGTGCTCATAGGTAAACGACTCGATGGCCTCGTCTACACGCGCGTTATAAGATTCGGGACTCTCCTGACCTATGCAGGCGCCCTGGCACTGGTGCACCTGGAAATCGAAGCAGGCGCCGTTGGTCTTGTACAGGTCGCAGAGCTTTTGGCACAGGTTAAATTTGGCAACTTTATGAAACAGGAAACCTTTGGCCTTAAACGGGTTTGAGAGCGCGATAATGGGTGTCAGGTTCACATTTTCGGCCTTGTTTACGCTGCCAAAGGTCAGGCGTTTGTACCCGTTGCTATCCTCGTACATAAAGATGCCGGTGTTGAAGACGCTCCGTCGCTGCTGCCGGTTGTAGAAAGGCTTCATGCGCTTGATCTCTGCCGACTCAAAGAGCAGCGCCACCAGCTCGTTGCCCATCAGCTCAAAACTAATGTCGGCTATGCTGTTTTTAAAGTCCAGTGACTTCCGGCTCTTGTAGTCGATGTTAAAGTGTTGCACGATCCGTTTCCGGATGTTAATGCTCTTGCCTACGTAAATGACCTCTCCCTGCTCGTTGTGGAAATAGTAAACGCCTGGTGCCGTAGGAAGGGCATCTACCTGCTCTTTTTTAATGTTGGGCGGCAGCAGCGATGTTTTGATTTCTTTGGCCAACTCCTGCGATGGCTCCGCCGCATGCAGGGCGCCGTCTACTACCGGGCGGTTAATTTTCAGCAACTTGTCGAACAATTTGGCGGTGGCTTCGGCATCGCCGATGGCCCGGTGGCGCTGCTGCAACTCTATGTCCACGCTTTTGCAGAGCTTGCCCAGGCTGTAAGAAGGAAGACCCGGAATTAAGGAGCGGCTCAGGCGAACGGTGCAAAGCGTTTTGCGCTGAAAGGTGTAGCCCAGGTCGGCAAATTCTTTTTTCAGGAAGGAGTAATCGAAACGGACGTTGTGGGCCACAAAAATCTTCCCCTCCGTGAACTGTACAATCTCTTTGGCGACTTCATAAAACTTGGGCGCCTCCTGTACCATTTCATCCGTGATGCCGGTCAGGTTGGTTATAAAGTAAGGGATTGGCCGCTGCGGGTTAATCAGTGTGGTGTATTTGTCCACTATCTGCTGACCATCATGGATAAAGATGGCAATCTCTGTGATCTTATCCTGAAAGGGCTGGCCCCCTGTGGTTTCGATATCTACTATGGCGTACAAGGCGGTTCTCTTTTAAACGTGTGGCAGCAACCTGCGGTACGGCTGCTATCCTGTAAACCAAAACTATTAGTAATACGTTTCAAAAAGAAGTGCCGCGCTCTTATTTGCAAATTAAATTAGCAATTTAACCGGCCAGCCCTATTTCCTAACCGGAGAGCTGCCAGGTAATTCGGTTTTGAAAAACAAATTATTCTAATGATTATGCCCCTCCAGAGGCTTAGCTGCTCCTGCTGAAAAGGACACAAGATTCTTCTAAAGTTATGAGTTAAATAGTGTTCTGCTGGTGATTTCCAAATCTTCCAATCAACCATTTAACATTGTAGCCATTCAACAATCAACAGCCAACTACGAGCAACGCAATTATTCCAATCAAAAAGCCCCTCCAGAGGTTCTGCCGCTCCTGCTGCACCTCACCTAGCAACTCATGATTCTTAACTAAATTAGGGGTTTCTTTTTCCTCTGCCTTCGCCGTTCCACCTTTCGCTGAACCAGTTGCCGACCCTGCTTTTTTTCCGGGGCTTGTTTTCGTCTATATCTGCTAGCAGAAATCCGAATGGCGACAGCGGGGGGTAGGCATCGAAGAGCACCTTAAGCGTGGCGATAACCGGAATAGAAAGAATCATGCCTGCTGCTCCCCAGATCTCCCCTCCGATAAGCAAGGCCACAATGGCAGCAAACGGGTTAATGCTGACTTTGGAGCCGACAACAAGCGGTGTAATAAAATTGCCTTCCAGAAACTGCACAAAGACAAACACCGCCACCACCAGTACCGCATCGATGAGGTGGCCTGTGGTGGCCAGCGTGAAGAGGGCAGGCAGCAAGGCGCCAATCAGAATGCCTATGTAAGGAATAACGGTCAGGATGGAGGCGAAGATGCCGAAGAAAATGGCATACTTCACATCGAGCAGCAACAGGCCCGCCGAGTTGAGCAGGGCCACAATCATAATCACGATCATCAGCCCGGAAATGTAGCTCTGGATAACATGCTGAATGTTGGTGATGGTGTTGTTGAGGTTGCTGCGGCTGTCTTTGGCCACAAACTTAAACATGAACTGCTCTAGGTGGTCGCGGTAATAGAGGAGGCAGAAAACAAAGATCGGTACAATGGTAAAAGCGGCCAGGGCACCTGTTGTTGTAGAAATGGTGCTGCCCAGAAAGGCGGTGGAGAACTCGCGCAGGTTTCCGATGGCCTCTTTGATAAAGTCGCTCTTGTTGGCCGGGGCAATGTCGAAGTTTCGGTACAGGTAGTCCTGCACCCGCATGAGCAGCTTGTCGAAGTTCTGGCCAATGGTATCTAGTTCCGAGGTAAGACTCACCACCTGCATCGACAGGAACCAGATAACCAGCCCCAGAATGATGATGACCAGAATGATGCTAACCAGGATAGCCAACGGCCTTGGCACCTTCAGCTTTTCCATGTCGCGTGTCATGGGCAGCAGCAGCAGCGCAAACAGCAGGGCAAAAGCCATGGGCATCAGTACAGATTTGAACATCTGCAGCAACCAGATCAGCAGGATGATGCCCAGCATAACGAGGATATACTTAAAGTACCTCGGTAGTTTTATTTCCATTGACGTTATTTTCTATTACCTTCATTCCTGTATAAGCAGGAAATTTTTCTTAAAATTACTAAATTGCCCACTTCCCAGTATTATAAGATAGCGATATTGTTGTGCTAAACAGATTAGTTTTTCCTCTCTTTAAAATGCTGTACTCATGAACTACAGCAGCTATTTTGCTGTTATGATGATGTGCCTTTTCAATTCAAGCCTGAAATGAGTATTTTTAAACTAAATAAATTAGTAAATTAACCTATTCATTTAATCGCAATTATTTTTCAGAAGTGTGGGCCATGCTTCCTGAGAATCTTATTTTCCTGAATTTCTGATCGATTTTTATTAACCACATACACTTACGCTTACAACATGGCAGAGTTAGAACATAATTACAACGAAGACAGCATACGCTCTCTGGAACCCCGCGAGCACATCAGGCTGCGCCCTGGTATGTATATCGGGAAGCTGGGAGACGGCTCGTCTGCAGACGATGGTATTTATATTTTGGTGAAAGAGGTGATCGACAACTCCATCGATGAGCATGTGATGGGCTTCGGCAAAACCATCGAGATCAAGATCTCTGACCATAAAGTGCAGGTGCGTGACTATGGCCGCGGTATTCCGCTGGGCAAAGTGATCGATTGCGTGAGCAAGATCAACACCGGCGGTAAATACGATTCCAAGGCCTTTCAGAAATCTGTCGGGCTGAACGGGGTTGGTACCAAGGCCGTGAATGCCCTCTCCAGCTATTTCAGAATACAATCGGTGCGCGACGGCAAAATGAAGGCGGCAGAGTTTGAGCGGGGCGTGCTGACGCAGGACCTGGAGATGCAGGAAACTAGCCAGCGAAACGGCACCCTCACCGTTTTTACCCCGGACGATACCATCTTCAAGAACTTCCAGTTCAACCCCGACTACCTCGAGAACCAGATCTGGAACTACGTGTACCTGAACGCAGGGCTAACCGTTAATTTCAATGGGAAGAAGTTTTACTCAGAGAACGGACTCCTGGACCTCCTCAGCAATAAGGCCGACAAAGAAAGCCTGCGCTATGACATTATTCACCTGAAGGCCCCGGACATAGAGATGGCGCTGACGCATGGCAACGAATACGGAGAGGAGTACTATTCCTTCGTTAACGGGCAGTATACCACCATGGGGGGGACGCACCTTACCGCTTTCCGCACGGCGGTGGTAAAGACCGTGCGCGACTTTTATAAAAAAGATTACGACGCCTCCGATATACGCTCTTCTATTATAGCGGCCATTTCGCTGCGCGTGCAGGAACCGGTGTTTGAGTCGCAAACCAAGACCAAGCTTGGCTCTATCGACATGGGGCCTGATGGGCCAACCGTAAACGCCTTTATCACCGACTTTATAAAAGAGCACCTCGATAATTACCTGCGGAAGAATCCGGCTACGGCAGAGGCCTTAAAGAAACGAATTGAGCAAAGCGAGCGGGAGCGCAAGGACATGGCCGGCGTAAAGAAACTTGCCAACCAGCGCGCCAAGAAAGCCAACCTGCACAACCGCAAACTCCGCGACTGCCGCCTGCACTTCAACGAGGACAAAGGCGAGAAACCGCTGCTTTCCACGCTGTTCATCACGGAGGGCGACTCTGCAAGTGGTTCCATTACCAAATCCCGTAACGTAGACACCGAGGCCGTTTTCAGTTTGCGCGGAAAGCCACTGAACTGCTTTGGCCTGAAGAAGAAGGTGGTGTATGAGAACGAAGAGTTTAACCTGCTGCAGCACGCCCTCAACATTGAAGAAGGGCTGGAGGGGCTGCGCTACAACCGTGTGGTGATCGCCACCGATGCCGACGTGGACGGGATGCACATTCGGTTGCTGCTACTGACCTTTTTCCTGCAGTTTTTCCCGGATCTGGTCCGCAACGGGCACGTGTTTATCCTGGAGACACCGCTTTTCAGGGTCCGCAACAAAAAAGACACGATCTATTGCTACAACGAAACCGAGAAGCAGGAGGCGATACAAAAGCTGGGCAAAAAACCGGAGATCACTCGCTTTAAAGGGCTGGGAGAGATTTCTCCGGACGAGTTTGGCAAGTTTATAGGAGACAACATTAAGCTAAAACCGGTGATTCTGCAGAAAGACAGCACCATTCAGAAAATTCTGAGTTACTACATGGGCAAAAACACCCCGGAGCGCCAGAATTTTATTATTGAACACCTGAGGGTAGAGAAAGACATAGTAGAAGAAGTTTATGCATAACGACGAGTTGAATAACGAAGAAATAGAAAGAGAAGAGGAATTACAGGTAGAGTTTACGGATGGAGAGGAAGAAACCATTCATAACGTAACGCCTGTTTCGGGGCTCTACGAAAACTGGTTTCTCGAGTACGCTTCGTATGTGATCCTGGAGCGTGCCGTGCCCGCCATCGAAGATGGTCTGAAGCCGGTGCAGCGCCGCATCCTGCACGCCATGAAGGAGATGGACGATGGCCGCTTTAACAAAGTAGCTAACGTTATCGGCCAGACCATGCAGTACCACCCGCACGGCGACGCCTCCATTGGCGATGCCATGGTGGGCCTCGGCCAGAAAGACCTGCTCATAGAAACGCAGGGTAACTGGGGCGATGTGCGCACCGGCGACAGCGCAGCTGCCTCCCGCTATATTGAGGCACGCCTGTCTAAGTTCGCCCTCGATGTGGTGTTCAATCCGCAGACCACTACCTGGCAGCTGTCGTACGACGGCCGCAAGAATGAGCCGGTCACACTGCCGGTTAAGTTCCCGCTGCTGCTGGCGCAGGGTGTGGAAGGTATTGCCGTAGGTTTATCTACCAAGGTGATGCCGCACAACTTCAAGGAGCTGATTAAAGGTTCGATTGATGTGCTCAAAGGTCGCAAAACCCAGCTGCTGCCCGACTTCCTCACAGGTGGCCAGGTAGATGTGACGAACTACAACGGTGGCGCCAGAGGCGGAAAAATACGGGTGCGCGCCACGATTGAGAAAGTAGACAAGACCCTGCTCATCATACGCGATGTGCCTTACGGCATTACGACTACTGGCCTGATGGAGTCGATCGTAAAAGCAAGCGAGAACAACAAGATCAAAATAAAAAAGGTGGTCGACAACACGGCCGCCGAAGTAGAGATTCACGTGCAGCTGCCACCCGGCGTGTCTCCGGACCTGACCATAGATGCGCTCTACGCCTTCACCGACTGCGAAGTATCTATTTCGCCGAATACCTGCGTGATTATAGACGATAAGCCACATTTCATGAATGTGGATGACCTCTTGCGCATATCTACCTTTAAAACAGTAGACCTGCTGAAGCGGGAGCTGGAGATCCGCAAGGCTGAACTGGAGGATAAGTGGCACCACTCGTCGCTGGAGAAGATCTTTATCGAGAACCGCATCTACCGCGACATAGAGGAGTGCGAAACCTGGGAGGCAGTGCTGGAGGCCATAGATAAAGGCCTGGATCCGTTTAAACCCCTGCTGCGCCGCGAAGTAAGCCAGGACGACATTATTCGCCTGACAGAGATCAAAATAAAGCGCATCTCTAAATATGATTCCTTTAAAGCAGACGAGTACATCCGCAGGCTGGAAGAGGAGATGGCTGAGGTGGACGACAACCTGGCGAACCTGATCCGGTATGCGATCGCCTACTTTGAAGGCTTGCTGAAGAAGTATGGGCAAGGCAAAGACCGCCGTACGGTGGTGAAAACCTTTGATGTGATCAATGCGCAGAACGTAGCCATTGCCAACCAGAAGCTCTACATGAATGCCAAAGATGGCTTTATCGGCACCAGCCTCCGCAAAGACGATTTTGTGTGCGACTGCTCCGATATGGACGACATCATTGTGTTTCGCAAAGATGGCAAGTTTACAGTAACCAAGGTGGCCGAGAAGGCCTTTGTAGGCAAGGACATTATTCTGGCCGGTGTTTACAATAAGAATGATGAGCACATGGTCTATAACATGATCTATGTGGATGGCAAGTCAGGTGTTTCTTATGCCAAGCGCTTCTCCGTGAAATCAATTACCCGCGACAAGGAATACGACCTGACGAAAGGTGAGAAGAACTCGAAAGTGCATTACCTTACTGCCAATCCGAACTCCGAATCAGAAGTCGTGACGCTGACCCTGGCACCATCGGTAACAGCCCGCAACAAAGTATTCGACTTCGATTTTGCCGAGCTCATGATCAAGGGCAAAGGCTCCAACGGCAACATCGTAACCAAATACCCGGTGAAGAAGGTGGTGCAAAAGAGCCTGGGCGATTCTACCCTGGGCGGACGGGAGATTTTCTATGATGAAGTGATCGGCCGCTTGAACACTGAGGGCAGAGGCCGTTACTTAGGCTCCTTCAACACCGATGACACGATTCTGGTTATATACGAGGATGGCGCTTACGAAATGACCTCTTTTGATCTTGCCAACCACTATGCGGTAGAGAAAATAAAGGTGCTGCAGAAATACGAGCCGGAACTGGTAGTGTCGGCGATTTACTACGAGGGCGAAAACAAAACTTACTATGTCAAGCGCTTTAAGGTAGAAACCTCTACCATCGGCAAGCGGTTCATCTTTATATCCGAGAGCAAAGGCTCTCGTTTAGAAGCTGTCTCTACGCATCCGCAGCCGCTGGCAGAGATCAAATTCAAACGCGACCGCAAGAGCGATAAAGAAGCTGAAAAACTGTTGCTCAGCGAATTTATAGACGTGAAGGGCTGGAAAGCAATGGGTAACAAATTGAATTATTATAAAATAATTGAGATAGACGTACCCAGGCAGGAATACCAGCAGCAGGAAGAGAAAGGGGGCTCCAGGAAGCCAGGGGCATCCAAGCGAGGTGCTGCAGAGGTACCTGCAGAGCTGAAGGAACTGGCTGAAGAAGCCGCCAAAGCAAGTGGAAACCAACCTGTTAGCCTGGAAACCGTACATAATGAGGTAAATGATAAAAGTACAAAAATGACCTTAAAAGAAAAGAAACAGCTCAATTTGTTCTAAATAAAATCACAATGTTGTTTTTGTCTTTTTCATTGCCTATATTAACGAACGGTAATTAGCGTATTATTGACACATGAAAAGATTACTTACAACTATACTGATCATTCTCACACTGGCATGGGCGCTTCCTGGACTTCAGGCAGGCGCCGGTGCGGGTTCTGCTGACCACGAGCAACTGATGCAGCGGGCCGAGTTTCTGCTTAACAACTACAAAGAAACAGAGGCTCTGCGCATTTACGAAGAAGTGCTGGCCATGTCTGCAGATAATTACGAAGCTCTCTGCAAGGCCAGTTTGCTGCACAACCGCATCGGCGACAGGTACAATACAAACGATACCAGGCAGATAGAGCACTTCAACAAAGCCAGAACCTTTGCAGCACGTGCCTACAAGGTCGACCCTGCAGATGCTGAGTCTAATTACCTGATGGCGCTTTCGTTGAGCAACCTGGCCACTGTGCTCGGCCCGAAGCAAAGGCTGGAAATGACAAACCAGGTAAAGGCTTACCTCGATGCCGCGCTGGCCTCTCATGCAGAACATGCAGGTGCCTGGCACCTGATGGGACGGTGGCAGTTTAAAATGGCGAACCTGAACTTTGCTGAAATTGCAGCCTCTAAAGTGTTTTTTGGGGGTGTGGCAGAAAAAGCCACCAATCTGGATGCCATTAAATCACTGCAGAAGGCGATCATGCTCAAACCTCAGAATATCCGCTACTATTACGACCTAGCCACTATTTATCAGGAACTGAAAGATAGGGAGGCCTGTGTATCAGTTTTAAAAGAGGCTCTTACGGTTAACATGGAAACAAAAGAGGAATACGAATTGAGCAGGAGGTGTAAGATTATGCTGGAGGAACAATTCCGGTAACCCTCGCTGCTAAAAACAGAAGGAGCCTGTTTCTATGGCAGAAACAGGCTCCTTCTGTTTTTAGCTTACCGCCGGCATAAGTTGTTTTTTGCAGTAGGTAGCGTCCTGATTACTTTCAAATCGAACTTAAATAACTTTCGCCCCTAAGCCCAACCTGACTTAGGCGAGGAAGGAATAGCTCTTTCTGCCATAGGGAATTTCAAAAAGTTGAGATGTGGTCTATATTTAAGGAAAATATCTATAATTTAGCACGGCAATAACTGTTGCCGCAAATTTTATTTAAGTAAATGAGGGTAGGAGCTATTAGTTGGGCAGTGGGGGCATGGCTGGTTTTTTGCGGCACTTCCTGCAACCAACACGAGAGCCGTAAGGAGCAGATGGTGAACCTGGAGGTCGTGACAGACAATCCGGAGGCGCAACTCACTAACTTGTCTGCCGCCATAGAGCTCTCCACGAATGATGGCAGCCTGTACGCCAGAAGGGCGATTGTGCTGCTCCGCAAAGGGGAGCTGGAAGAAGCGCTGTCTGATGCGGAGATGGCTGTAAAGCTCTCTAAGAATACCCCGGCCTCCTTGTTTGTTAAAGCACAGGTGCTATATGCCTTGGGCAAGCCAGAGGAGGCGCTGCCGCTGGCACTCAGGGCAGAGCGGAATTCTTACCAGAGCGCTTCGTTGTATGTATTGCTAAGCGAACTGTACCTGCAGCGCAGGGATTTAAGACAGGCGCGGGAATATGTAAGAAGGGCCATAGAGCTATCTCCTGCGGATGAGTACGCCTTGTATTATAGCGGCCGGGTGCAGGAAGCGGCAACTGACACAGCGCTGGCCATCAGCAGCTATACCGCAGCATTGGAGCAGGCGCCTGATTTTATGGAGCCGCAACGGGAACTGGCAGGCATTTACATAGCCCGCAAAGACTATGGTACTGCCAGGCAGTTTGTGGAAGCCGCCAGAAAGCTCGCTCCCCAGGATGCGCGGCTATGGTATTACCAGGGGCGCCTGTACCAGGAGCAGCAAAAGCCCGACAGTGCCTTTGCGTATTTTGAGAAGGCGCTTGAGTTGAACGATTCGTTGCCGGGGGCTCATTTCCATTATGGGCTGGAGCGGTATAAAAGAGGAGATAATGAGGGGGCCATTTTTCACCTGGAGCGTGCCTCAGGAGCATACCGGAAAGATCCAAGGCACTTAACTGCCCTTGCCAGTGCCTATGAGCGGGTGGGCCTGTACAGGAATGCACTGGAACAGTACCGGCTACTACTGGCCCTGGACTCCAGGTACTCCTATGCTAACCAGAGCATTAGTCGCCTGAAATTTAAAATAGAGAGAAGAAGAACACCCACAGATACAGCAACTGTAGAAAAGCTTCAGAGATTGGACTTTAATATCAAATAACGATACATGATTAATATTACACTGCCAGATGGATCTGTGCGCCAGTTTGAACAGGGTGTAACGAGCCTGGAGATTGCACAGAGTATCAGCGAAGGGCTAGCCCGAAACGTGCTGGCCGCTAAAGTCAACGACACCGTCTGGGACCTGAACCGCCCCATAACCGAAGATGCCCGCGTGCAGTTGCTTACCTGGAACGATGATCTGGGGAAAAACACCTTCTGGCATTCTTCTGCCCACTTATTGGCAGAGGCGCTGGAAGCACTTTATCCGGGAATTAAGTTCGGAATAGGCCCACCTGTGGAAAACGGATTCTACTACGATGTGGACCTGGGAGAGCAACACTTCTCCCAGGACGACTTTGCCAAAGTTGAGCAGAAAATGCTGGAACTGGCGCGTGGAAAGAGCGAATTTACCCGGCAGGAAGTAACGAAGGCAGAGGCCATCGCTTACTTTGAGCAAAAGGGCGACCAGTACAAACTAGATCTGCTACAAGACCTGGAAGACGGCACCATTACCTTTTATACACAAGGCAGCTTTGTGGACCTGTGCCGTGGACCCCACATCCCGAACACCGGATTCATAAAGGCCGCCAAGCTCATGAACGTGGCAGGCGCTTACTGGCGTGGCGACGAAAAAGGCAAACAACTGACGCGTATTTATGGTGTTACCTTTCCGAAGCAAAAGGAGCTGACAGAGTACCTGGAGCGCCTTGAAGAAGCCAAAAAACGTGACCACCGGAAGCTCGGCAAGGAACTGGAGTTATTTACTTTCTCCGAGAAGGTAGGCATGGGGCTGCCGCTGTGGCTGCCAAAAGGAACCTTGCTGCGGGAGCGCCTGGAGCAGTTCTTGCGTAAGGCCCAGCAGCGGGCAGGATATCAGCCTGTGGTAACGCCGCACATTGGCAGCAAGGAGCTGTATGTTACGTCAGGACACTACGAGAAATACGGAGCAGACTCTTTCCAGCCGATCAGGACACCGAACGAAGGGGAGGAGTTCTTCCTGAAGCCGATGAACTGTCCGCATCACTGCGAGATCTACAAAACACGTCCGCGCTCCTACAAAGAGCTGCCGGTGCGCCTGGCTGAATTCGGAACCGTTTACCGTTACGAGCAAAGCGGTGAGCTGCACGGCCTTACCCGGGTGCGCGGCTTCACCCAGGACGACGCACACATTTTCTGCCGCCCCGATCAGGTAAAGGAAGAGTTCCTGAAAGTAATAGACCTGGTGCTCTATGTGTTTCAGGCACTTGGTTTTGAGAATTTTACTGCCCAGATCTCGCTGCGCGACCCTGCCAACAAGCAAAAATACATTGGAGCCGACGAGGCTTGGGAGAAAGCTGAAAACGCTATCATAGAGGCGGCTGCTGAGAAAGGCCTTACTACTGTAACCGAATTAGGGGAAGCTGCGTTTTACGGACCAAAGCTCGACTTTATGGTGAAGGATGCCTTAGGCCGTAAATGGCAGCTGGGAACTATCCAGGTAGATTATAACTTACCAGAAAGGTTCCAGCTAGAATATATTGGCGCTGATAACCAGAAACATAGACCGGTCATGATTCATCGGGCACCTTTTGGTTCGCTGGAGCGGTTTGTGGCCCTGCTGATCGAGCATTGCGGCGGTAATTTCCCGCTCTGGCTCAGCCCGGAGCAATATGCCATCCTGCCAATATCTGAGAAGTACCAGGAGTTTGCCCAGCAGGTGCAGGAGGCGCTGGAGCAGGAAGACATAAGGGGGTACGTCGATAACCGCGACGAGAAGATAGGCCGGAAAATACGTGATGCGGAAGTGCGCAAAGTGCCGTTTATGCTTATTGTGGGCGAGAAGGAACAGGAAAACCAAGCTGTTTCGGTTCGCAAACATGGCGAAGGCGACCTGGGCAGCATGACGATCGGAGAATTTATTGGAATGTTTAAGGCTAAAATAGCTGAGGCACTGAACAAATAGGGTAAATATTTTTTTTCCTGATATAATATTTACGATATTTGCAGCCTGATTACAAAAACTAAATCATTAAAGGAGGTAATACTATAGCTACTACTAGCAACAATAGGCGCTACATCCCACGCGGAAAGGTAGAAGAGCCGTACAAAGTCAATGATAAAATTACTGCCAGAGAGGTAAGGCTTGTTGGAGACAATGTAGAGCAGGGCGTTTACCCACTGCGTGTGGCCCAGCAAATGGCTAATGAGCAGAATCTGGATTTGGTGGAAATATCGCCAACGGCCACCCCACCGGTATGCCGTATAATCGACTACTCGAAATTTAAGTACGAGCAGAAGAAGAAAACGCGCGAGATGAAAGCAAAAGCGCAAAAAGTGGTGATCAAGGAGATTCGGTTTGGCCCGAACACGGATGAGCACGACTTTGAGTTTAAGCTGAAGCACGCCAAAGCCTTTCTCGAGAGTGGTTATAAGATAAAGTCGTATGTCCACTTTGTGGGCAGAACGATCGTGTTCAAGGAAAGAGGAGAAATTCTGCTTCTTAAGTTTGCTCAGGCCCTCGAAGACCTTGCAAAGGTTGAGCAGTTGCCAAAGCTCGAAGGAAAGCGTATGTTCCTCATCCTAGCTCCGAAAGTGGCGGCCCCCAAAAAATAATTCATTTCAATTAATTATATACACATGCCAAAAGTTAAAACAAAATCTGGTGCAAAGAAGCGTTTCTCTTTGACAGGTACTGGCAAAATTAAGCGTAAGCACGCTTACAAGAGCCACATCCTGACCAAGAAAACGACTAAGCAGAAGCGTAATTTAACTCATACCGGCCTTGTTAGCAGCGCTGACATGGACAGAGTTAAACTAATGCTTAAAATCTAATTCCCAGAATTAGGAGGTTAATTAAACAGTACGAACCCAGTGCCTGGTTTTTTGAAGATTACACCATAATCACCAGTCGCTAAAACTTTACAGAAATGCCAAGATCGGTAAATGTCGTTGCCGCACGACACAGAAGAAAAAAAATGATGAAACTGGCCAAAGGTTACTTTGGCCGTCGTAAAAACGTTTGGACAGTTGCGAAAAACGCAATTGAAAAAGGTTTAATTTACGCTTACCGCGACAGAAAAGCGAAGAAGAGAGACTTCAGAGCCCTTTGGATCCAGCGTATCAACGCAGGTGCACGGGAGCACGGTTTATCTTACTCAGCCCTGATGGGCGCCCTGAAAAAGGCAAATATAGACCTGAACCGCAAAGTACTTGCTGACCTGGCCATGAACCATCCGGAGGCTTTCAAGAGCATCGTTGAGAAAGTTAAGTAGTTTACGGACTTTACATAAACACAAAAAGCCTGGCGCAAGCCAGGCTTTTTGTGTTTATAGGGCGTTGCCATGTTGCATCGCGCACATGTTCTTAGCTTCAGCCCAGGTTCTATAGCCTAGCGACAATAGTGCCCAATTCAGGGTTGCCTGCCAGGTACCGGACCAGATTATTCAAATCAAAATGCCCCTCCGGAGCTCATTCCTGCTGTTGCCGCTAATGCCGACACAGAACCCTGTCAGGTCTGGGCAGTAGTTGCCGGCAAGTTTTAACTCTGCCCGGCATAGTTACCTGCAGGAAAAAAGCTTTGATAGTCTGTAGCCTGATAAAATTCTGAAGGGGATTCGTTTAAATGCCTGCGACAAAAGATCAGGAGGTGAAACTGCCGTGGAAGAGCGGTATCTGAGCTAGGCTTAAGTAATGCCATGCCGGCGTAGTTCGGATCCGCCGGAGCACAAAAAGCTTCCGGAGGCCTGCTTTTATTTAAATAATTCTAAAACCGCACCTTCCCTCACCCTTCATCATCCGTATCACGAAAATCCGATAGCCTGAAAATACGGTAGGAAGCTTCGGATATTAGAGGCTGGATCTTGCTAAAAAGCCAGCTACGTTTTCTGCCTGATTAATATTAGCTTCAAGGCATTGGTTATTATTCCTGTGACGGGGTTTTGGTCAGCATGAAAGGCTGTAATCCTGCCTCCAGTTCCTGCAAATGTGTCTTCAGCAGATGGATACTGTCTGAAATAGTTGAAATGTCTTTGGAGAGGATGGCTTTTTCTATCTGATCTGTCATTGACTTTACGCCACTGACAGATGTTTTCAGATCAGAAGCAAGGTCAAACGGACGCAAATGGCTAAGCGCACAGATGGCCTTCTGAAGCGCTGACTTTTCCTGCTCCAACTGATCTTTTCTTAATCTGAGTTCCAGGTGGGCAGTAACCTGCTCCGAGAGGGAAGCTAAGGCAAAACGCTGCTTTTCAGAGAGTTCACGCGGTTGTGTGTCTATTACACACAATGTCCCCAGCTTATGCCCATCTTTGTTTACCAGAGGAGAACCGGCATAAAACCTGATTTTAGGCTCGCCTACCACATATGGGTTCTGGAAGAAGCGGATATCAGACAGCGCATCCGGCACCTCCAGAACATCGTCCTGTTCAATGGCATACTGGCAGAAAGACACCGACTGGGGAGTTTCCTTAACATCCAGCCCTATTCCTGCTTTAAACCATTGGCGGTCAGTTGTTAGCAGGCTAATGAGAGATATAGGCGTTTCGCAGATGGTAGAGGCGAGGGCTACCAATATATTAAATTCCTGTTCAGCGGCTGTGTAGTATTTGTCATACGTATGAAGCGCCTGAAGCCGGTGCTCTTCATATACTTCTATTAGCGATGAAGAAGAGGGAATACTCGGGTTCAGGCTTATCATGTTCTTACAATTACATAGGATTATGGGTAATATAATAAAAAAAATCGGTTTCGGATAAAATCAAAAAAGAATAATTCCCTAAAATTGGTGAATGGCCGGTAAAGGAATGTTTAAGGATAATCTCAAATTCAGAGCCTCAGCCAAAGGCAAATGGTAATGCCAGGGCGCACTAGAACGGACAAGCATTATCGTTGGACAAAGCGGGCCAAGTTATTTAGATGCGAGCACGCCAGCCCGGAAGGCCCAGCTAATCAGCTCCATGGAGTTATTCATATTCATTTTGCGGAGCATATTGCGGCGATGTGTCTGGACGGTTAATTGCGTAATCTGCAACTCTTCGCTCATCATTTTACTGCTGTACCCTTTCGCAATGAGTCGCAGTATTTCCTGCTCGCGCTTGCTCAGCATTAGGTTTACTTTTTGCATAGTTAGTTAATAATGGTGCGGTATATAATCATTTGCATATTATTTTGTAAATATCTGATTATTCGATCTGAATAACAATACCTGAATATAGGTATTTGCAAAGAAAAATTAAGTTTTTTTCAAGTAATCGGAGGTGTTTACTGCGCTAATTAATTTAAATACTGGTGATTAACCTGATGCAGAAAGCCGGAAATTGACAAGGGGGTTAGGTTATGGCGAGGTGCAGAAAGAAAAAAAGGAGAGATTCCTTTTTCAAGGGAACTTCTCCTTAATTCTGAAAATATAATTTTCAACTTTTAGCCATTTGTATTTACGGGAGAGTTGATTTGAAGGTTGTTATTTTATCTAAAATATTAAAAAAAATTAAAAGCAGCCTCCTCTAGTCTGCAATTTTGGAACAGTGTGCTGCCTTAAAGTATCCCGGCACCATTATCTGGATGTACAGGCTCCAGGCACAAACTGGCAAAAACTACTAAGATGGCCTCCACCTAAGCAATAACTATGATGTGAGCTGGGAGCAGAAACAAAAAGACAAGTGCTGAGTAAAACGGTGTATGAATAAAAACTTAATCTGCAGACACTTTACTCTTTGCCTCCTGTTGGTTTTATGTGCTTCGGTTGCTATACAGGCGCAGCAGGGTACGGCCAGCTATAACGCAACCTTGGAGGGCTATGCGTACCCTTTTCCGGTTAAGAGGTTTGGGCTGGAACTGGAAGGTGGGCATTACAGCATGGCCTATATGGATGTAGCCCCAGCCAAAGCGGACTCCTCAGCTCATACGGTAGTGCTCTTTCATGGTAAAAACTTTATGGGGGCCTACTGGGAGCGAACAATCCGGTTCCTGTCGCAAAATGGTTACCGGGTGGTGGTGCCTGACCAGGTAGGATTCGGGAAATCAGACAAGCCATCTATACAGTACACCTTTCACCAGCTGGCGCAGAACACCAGGCAATTGCTCCAGGCAATCGGTGTGCATAAGGCTGTGGTGGTGGGGCACTCCATGGGAGGGATGCTAGCGGCCCGGTTTGCGCTCATGTACCCGGATTTTACGGCCAGGCTGGTACTCGAAAACCCGATCGGGCTGGAAGATTACAGGCCGTTTGTGCCGTTTAGAACGATGCAGGCGTTGTACCAGGAAGAGTTGCAACGCAGTGCCGAATCGATCAGGAAGTACCATGGCACCTACTACACATCCTGGCAGCCGGCTTACGAGGAGTGGGTGCGAATACCCGCAGCCCAGTTGGGCGGTGCCGATTACCCGAAAGTAGCCAAAGCGGCGGCCCTCACTTATAGTATGATTTATCAGCAGCCGGTTATTTACGAATTTGCTCAGATAAAAGTGCCCACCCTGCTGGTAATAGGGCAGGAAGACAGAACAATTGTAGGAAAAGGCTATATACAGGACCAGCAGACACTTAAGGCCCACGGACAGTACCCCGCCTTAGGAAAACAGGCGGCAGCCGCCATCCCTGGTGCTGAATTGGTGGAGTTTAAAAATGTGGGCCACATTCCTCACCTCGAAGCGCCCCAAAAATTTCATAAAGCGCTGTTGGAGTTCCTGGGCAGGTAACTAACAGGATGCAACCTATCTTTCCGGAAAACGAATCAGCATAGGCACTGCGAAGCAGAGAAGCAGCAGCAAGTCTGGAGGGCACGATTTGTTAGCATAATTCAGCCTGGCGGGTTTGCCCAACCCACCGGGACTGGCTATAGCTGCCCAAAAGACTATAAATTGCAGATGCAGGAACAAGTAACATAAGCGGGAAACAACAACAGGTCAGGCAGGCTTTAAGAAGAGGGTTGCTGCTGCCGGCCCACAATACATTGCAGAGGTGCAGTAGCTTAATGGTGATGATGGTGGTGGCCGTGCTCATTGGGTTTGCTCCGGTAGTTGGCAACGGTGCCAGCACTGAAAAACACAAACCAGCAAATGTATAGATACCCGAAACTCTCCACCTGCTTGTTGATTATGGCTAAGATCAGATGTGCCACGATAGTCATGACCAGACCGGTGGCAGCCACAAACTGGTAAGAGTTCATCTCTCTGGGATCGTAAATTTTTGAAAAATTCATGCAGGAATATTTTTATGTATATATGTATACCGGTAACAGAAAATAAGTACAAGTGGTGCCAATGGCAGGCAAATATAACGGTTTAGATCAGGGCTGCGTGCTGCGGACAGCCATTTTAAGTTTCCGGCTCAAGGCAGCAGGCTTCAGCAAAAAGGCAGATGGAGGCGGTCTGTGCCAGGCAGATGCGCAGGCGTGCAGGAACATGTGGTACAAGCGATCGTATACACTACCGTAACAAAAGCAATCTACCTATGGCAATAAGAGACGAAGATAAAAAAAGTACGCCCGGAAAACCAAAGAACGTGCACGATGACTTTAACGAGCGCGTCACCGTCGGCAATAGACCAGACCCCTCTGCCAAGCGAAATGTAGGCCGGGGAGGCGACCTGGAGCGGGCCGACCAGAAAGACAAACTCGAGAACATGCATATTGGCGGGAGTGAGGCCACCGGTTATGGTGCCAATGACCCTGACAGCAAAGAGTCGTATGTGCAGGGGCCTGGCTTCGAGTATGAAGGCAGCGACACCGCCATGGACGACAGCGTGAACGGAATAAGAAGCTCCGATCAGCCCCTTGACAGCAAAAAGCAGGAAAAGGACCAGGAGGGGGATGCCAGCAGAATTTAATTCTTTCCAGCCGATACTACAACACAGGCGGCGCTTCGATTTCCGGAGCGCCGCCTGTGCTGTTTCATCAAAATAAGGAAGATTTCCTGCACAAGGAGCAGCAGCAGCAGCAGAGCTCTCCGAAGGGCTAAATTCATTAGAATAATCTGCATGCTCTTTTACTAAGCCACCCTCCTCAACTGCCCCAAAGCTGGTAATGCTGGTCCCTCTTCTGAAATACCGCTGCATTGCGTAACTTTGTGCTACTTGCTAAACAGATTGACATGCCAGACTATAGCCTTTACATCCGAAATATGGTGTGCCCCCGGTGCATCAAAGTAATAACCGAAGAACTGCAACAGCTGGGCCAGCCGGTGCTGGAAGTGAGGTTAGGAGAAGCTAAGCTGGCAGCCGCCCCTACAGAAGAAGCGATGCAAAACATTCGACAGGCATTTCTGGACAATGGTTTTGAACTCCTGGAAGACAAGAAAGCAGAAACGGTGGAGGCTATAAAACTGGCCATTATAGACCTGGTGCAATCTGGCCGTATCGAGGAACTTAATACCAACATCTCGCAGTATCTGGAGGAGGAGGTAGGAAGAGACTATAACTACCTAAGCAGCCTGTTCTCAGCGGAAGAGCAGATTACGATTGCCCGATACGTGGTGCTCCAGAAGGTGGAGCGGGCAAAGGAGTTGCTGGCCTATAACGAGTTAAGCCTTAGCCAGATAGCCTTTCAGCTGGGGTATAGCAGCGTGGCCCATCTTTCTAACCAGTTTAAGCAGGTAACGGGTCTAACTCCCACCGATTTTAAGAAGAATTCCTCCCCTTCGCGCAAGCCACTGGACCAGGTCAAGTAAAGCCCTCCGGAGCCGGCACCCCAAAACCGACGGCATCGTAAGCACGCTAATAGGAATTTCTAGGCTGTGGGCTGATAAACGAGCGGCCCACCAGGTTGCCAACATTGTTCCTCTGAGGTGCGGGGCATGGCTGCAAATAACCCCAATGGTCTCTGGAGGTCCTTTTGCATTCCAATAATTTTTAATTGCCGCAAAGAACTTTTCTTTTTCGGGCAGGTTTTTTTTCCTTTTGCTTATGAGAGTTTTTGTAACGGGGGCTACCGGGTATGTGGGCGAACAGTTGGCGCTGGCGCTCGTGCATCGCGGATATGAGGTGGTGGCACTGGTCAGGTCGCCGGAAAAGGCTGCGGCCTTATCTGCGGCAGGCGTTACCCTCGTACTGGGCGACCTGGAAAACGTAGAAGCCATAGAAAAAGGAATGCAGCACTGCCAGGCCGTGTTTCACCTGGCGGCCTATGCCCGGCTCTGGCCCGAAGAAGAAACCATCTTCAGGAAAATAAATGTGGAGGGCACCCGTACTATAGCAGAGGCAGCGATAAAGACCAAGGTGCGTAAGCTCGTGTTTACGTCAACAGCCAGTGTGTATGGCCCGTCGCCAGCTGAGGGTGTGCCTGTTACTGAGGCCATGGGCAGAATCGTGCGCTACACCAATGCCTACGAAGCAACCAAAGCGGAGGCAGAAGCCCTGGTAAAAGCCTATGCCGGAAACGGCCTTGAGGTGGTGGTACTAAACCCTACGAGGGTGTTTGGCCCGGGCAGGGAAAGTGAAAGCAATGCGGTAAACAGGCTAATAAGTTTGTATCTGCAGGGGAAATGGCGATTTTTGCCAGGCGATGGCAGGAGCCTTGGCAACTACTGTTTTATGCAGGACATAGTGGAGGCCCACATAAATGCCCTTACGCTAGGCCGGAATGGCGAAAGCTATTTGCTTGGAGGGGAGGATGTATCCTACATAACTTTCTTCGAGACACTGGCCCGGGTCAGCCAACGATCTTATAGGCTCTATAAGATACCGGCAGGCTTGCTGCAGCTGCTGAGCCAGCTGCTGGTAGTCGGGGCCAGGATTACCCATTCAAAGCCTTTGCTCACTCCAAAGTGGCTGAAGAAGTATTTGTACAACTGGAGCGTATCAAGTCGGAAAGCCATTCAGGATCTAAACTACACCATTACCCCGCTGCCTGAGGGACTAAAAAAGACCATTGAATTTATTTCGGAATGATCGACGAAAAGAGATACACGTTAATAACTGGAGCCAGTGCAGGAATAGGGAAAGCGATAGCCCGGGAATGTGCCAAAAGAGGTCATAATCTTATACTCGTATCGCTTCCGGCCACCGGGCAGCAGGAGGTTGGAGCGCAGCTAAATCGGCAGTATAACATAGATGTGAAGACGGTGGAGCTAAACCTTGTACTTCCGCATGCGGTGCACGAGCTGTTTGACTGGTGCTGCCGGCAAAACCTTAAAATCGATGTGCTGATCAATAACGCGGGCATAGGCAATTACAGCGCCTTCGCCACTACAGATGCAGCCGATTACCTGAACATTATCCGTTTAAACTCCGAGGTGGTGGTTCTTGTCACAAACCTTTTCCTGCCGAAGCTCCGGGAGCACGCGGAGTCCTACATCATGAATGTGGGCAGCTTTGTTTCGTTTTTGCCTATACCCTACAAAAGCGTATATTCTGCCACCAAAAGCTTCGTCCTAACATTTTCAAAGGCGCTTCACAGTGAGCTGGACCAGTATGGGGTGCACGTAAGTTGCCTGTGCCCTGGCCCCACCAGTACCGAAACGGTCAAAAAGCGCAACCGCCTGTTGCTGCGCCAGAATTCTGATATGCTGACCCTGTCGCCGGAAGAGGTTGCCAAAACAGCCATCGACGGACTGTTTAACCGAAAAAGAGTGATCATCCCGGGCTGGAAAAACAAATTCATTCTTGCCATCGTCCCGCTTATTCCTTTCCGCCTGAGAAGTCATATTCTAAAGGCGATTTTTAAGAATGGCTTCGAAAAAGAAGAAGAAGCGCCGGCCAACACCAGAGCAGAAGAGAGAGCCTCGCCCTAAAGGTTACGAAGTACATCCAAGTAACTGTTGCAGGATCAGTTTGAGAAGAGACAGAAGTCTGTTTGTCGGAATTATTCTAATCAAAACAGCCCTCCGGAGACATTTCGGCCCCTGATACTGCTGATCCGGCCCGCATACGACAGATTTTACTTGCATGTACTTAGCGCTGCATAAGCAATTTTTATCGGGTTGCAGAGCAATTATTCCAATGAAAATGCCCCTCCGGAGCTTTTGCGCATTAACAACCCACGGTAAATGCTTTGTTTAGCACCAGGGTAAAACCAAAAAAGCCCTGCACCAGGAATGGTACAGGGCTTTTTAAATGATCAGGTGACATTAAGCCGTAATGAATTCTTCTTTTATAAAACCCAGAATTTCGGGAGAGAGCGGCTTCGAGAAAAAGTCTTTTACTTCTCTATAGCTTTTGGCAGAGATGATATCTTTCCTGTCGACGGCAGAAGACAGCATAAACAGGTTGCACTGGCGCGTTGCCTCCACCGGCAGTTTGCGGTACTCCTCTATAAACGACCAGCCATCCATGCCAGGCATGTTAATGTCCAGGAAAATAAGCTCCGGAAAGTTAGCGGGATCGGTTGCTGTTATCTTCTTTAAGAAATTCAAGGCGTCCTCAGCCCATTCAAAGCTGATTACCTCATCCGCAAAATTCTCATTCCGGATGATGCTCTCACACACAAAATTATTAACCTGATCATCATCTACCAAAACCACTTTTTTCAAAGTTCCCATTAATTATATATAGTTTTTTAAAAACACAATGAATGTTGTTCCTATGCCCGACCGGCTTTCTACCTCTACTCCGCCGCCAAGTAACTCTGCCTGCGTTTTTACAAGATGAAGCCCAATGCCTTTGCCTTCGGTATGAGGATGGAAACGTTTATACAAACCAAAAATCTTGTCTTTGTTCTTCTTTAAGTCGATTCCAAGTCCATTGTCTGTTATACTTAGGCAAATATAATTAGGAACTTTATAAGAACGTAGTTGTAACAGGAGTTTTCTGTCCGGAGCTTTGTACTTCATGGCATTCGTGATCAGGTTCAGCATAATGCTATGGATAAAGCTCCTGATGGTATAAACCTCCGGTGCCTCCCCAAAGTCTGCCTCCAGATCCATTTCTGCTGTAATCGCCTCTTCTGATAAAATGGCCAGCACCTGCTCCAACAGGCTGTCGAAGGCGATTTTTTCCTGCACCTTATTAATCTCGCTCCTGATGGTGAGGATATCGTTGAGGTCCCGGATCACGCTGTCCAGCGATTTGGCTGATTTAACCAGGTTGTCGATTACCACCAGGTTTCTGGCTGAGGCTGGGTCCTTTCTGTCATAAACCGAGGTCAGGCCCAGGATATTGGCGATTGGGGCACGCAGGTTATGAGATACAATGTAGGCGAACTGCTGCAGGTTCTGGTTCTGTTTAAGCAACTGCTCCGTCAGTTCGTTTCTTCTGGCTTCGGCAGTCTTATACTGCGTCATGTCTGAGGCGGACCCGTCGATACGGATCAGGTTGCCCTCTTCGTCCTGCAAGGGCGACAGGCGGAGCAGCATCCATTTCAGTTCCATGCTTCTGCTCGTTATGCGCACCTCGCAATGCTGCCGCAGCCCGGCTTTCAGGTTAGGCAGCACCTGGTCCTGAATGATTTCCTGGTCCTCCTGATGCACGAGGTTGAGCCATTTCTGATTATGCTTCAGCAGCTCGTTTTCGGTAAAGCCTGTCAATTCGAGGCATTGCGGGCTCACATAGGTCATTTGCAGGCCGGCGTTGGTCGAGAAAATCACTTCCGGAATGTTCTCCAGTGTAGACTGCAGCAGGTTCCTGGCCTCCGTTGCTTTGCGCTCTATTTCCTTTCGTTCGGTAATGTCCTGTATGGAGCCGGAGATCTTCACGGGCTCGTCCTGCTCGTTGTACACGAGCTCAGCTATTTCTACCACATGCCGCTCAGTGCCATCGTGCCGGATAATCCGGTGCTCCCCTGTCAGTATCGACTTTTGCCGGATGGCCTGGTTTAATTCATTTCGCATCCAGTCAATATCATCGGGATGTATCAGGTTGGCAAAATTCTGCAGCGACGGACTGAACAAAACTCTGTTGAGCCCGAAAATCGCATAAACGCCGTCGGAGCAGGAGAGGATACCCTTTTTTAGGTCGTATTCCCAATTGCCCAGATGCGCGAGCTGCTGCGCCCGTGCCAGTTGCTGCTCGCTTCGTTTTATGGTTTCAATAACCTGTTTCTGCTCCGAGATGTCCAGTATGCTGAAGGCGACTGCCAGGGTGCTGTTATCGGGTCCAACTATGGGCCTGAAGGCAATTTCGTGCCAGAAATCTCCTTGGCCGATCTCGTACGTAATGGTGTCGCCCTGCATGGCCCGCTGATGGTTCTCGATAATGCTTTCTTTGATCCCTTCATCCATCAGATCGATAATATTCTGCCCCGCTCTCAGCTCCATTAGCAAGTGCAGCTTCACCTGTTTGGCCGCCACCGTGTTAAAGGAAAGCACATGCCGGTCGGCGTCGAGCAGGTAAATGGCCTGCGGCGAGCTATTGAGCAGGGCACGCAGGTTTGCCTCGCTGTTAATGAGCTGTTCCTGTGCATCTCTTTGCTTTGTAATGTCAATCAGGGTGCCATTCCAGGTAATGATATCGTAAGTTTTCTGGCTCGGGAGTCCGTGCCCCCTGATCCATCTCCATTTCTTTTTCTCCGGAACCCAGATCCGGTACTCCACTTCCCAGGGAGTAAGGTGCTGGAACGAACTGAGCGTGACACGCCGCAGCCTATACCGGTCGTCGGGGTGCACCGCCTGAAAGAGCTTGCCGGCGTCTGCTATCATCTCGGCAGGGGCTAGACCATACAAATGCTGGATTCCCTCACTCAGAAAGGGAATGCTAAGTTGGTAGGCGGCATCCATCTGAAACTGAAACACAGCGCCTGGTATGCTGGAGCTTACCTCACGCATCTGCTGCTCACTTTTTTCGAGCTGCGATATGGCCTGCTGCCGGTCTTCCACATTAATGGCTACCACCAGCCTGGGGTGCAGCCCCTCCACTCTGGGCAAGGCATGCGACCTGGTTTCGGCAGTGAACAAAGAGCCGTCTTTGCGTCTATGGTAACCGCTCCCCAGGGTGGTGCCCCATCTGTCGGCTACCTGCAGTTCATCTTGTAAGGCTCCTGCTTCCTCTTCGGGCCTGATATCAAAAATGGTCCTGGTCAGAAACTCTTCTCTTGAATACCCATATTCTCTGATCGCAGCTTCATTCACCTCCATAAACCGGTGAGATTCCTGGTCGAACACCCACAAAGGTACTGGGTTGTAGTCGAACAGGTTTTTGTACTGACGCTTGTGTTCGGTAAGCGCCAGCTCCAGCTGTTGCCGCTCCTGTATCTCGTTGTTCAGTACCAGGTTGTCGCGCCGGAGGCGGTTAATCGTGACCATGATCATAGACCCGGCCCCGATGGCAGTGAACATGGCAAACAACAGCAGCAGGTTAAAGCTGCTGATCGTGTCGGTTATGCTGGCGACAGCCTTCTCAGAGTTTTCTCTGGTTGTTTCGCGGATACTGTGGTTTAGCTGGTGCAGCAGGCGCTGGTGTGTGCGCGATACCGGAGCCTGCGTATGCGCGCTGATCAACTCCGATTTGGTGTGCCTGCCCTGCTTGCTCATCTGCAGAATCTTGTCCAGGTGTGCGTTATAGGCGTTGCGCTCTTTTACAAACTCTTCCAGAATTATGAGTCGTCCATCGTTCTGCAGAAGTTTGCGCAGGTGCTCTATGGTGGTGGCGTTCCTTGCGTTACGCTCTCTGATGCGCTCTTCATACAGCGATTTAAGCTGCTGGTCAGGAGTAGCTATATAGCCCAGCGCAGAGGTGAAAACCGCATCCTCGTTTTCGTGCAGGTTGTTGATCAGTTCCAGCTTCAGCATGGCCTGCGACACGATCCTGTTATAGTTCACCTTTACCTGCCGCGCACCGAAAAACGACAACGCACTTACCGTAAGCAGCACGGCCAGCAGCAGAGAAAAGGCTATGGCTACATATTTTACCGTGCGGCTACTATGGTGCAGTATGTTGAACCTGTTTTTATTGAACTTCATAAAGAGAAAGACTCTGCATCTCCTTTAAGGTTAAAGTCGGGGCACGCTTAATTTATATATAAATTTAAGACCTTTTTTTAAGTTAGTGCTTTATCAAGAATGAATTTATTGCATTTTACATACCTGATATTTCAGGCACAGCCGGCAAGCAACTTCCCGGAACTTATCCATTCTTGAACTATTATCTGAAAATAACTGCTGAAAACTGCCCTAAACTGGGCTCTCCGGCAATCGGCCAATGCTTTCTGCTGATGGCTTACACCCAAGTTCTTTTTAACCCGACAGAAATGCTATTCAGGAAACCTGAACAACCTTCCGGGCAATTCATTTTATGAAGTTTGTTTTGGGGCAAGGAGAAATGGCGGCTGCTGCCTGGCTACACCTCGCTACTGAAAATCTGCAAATCATACCAGTAAAACTGTAACGAACTGTTGCCTCATGTATTTTAATTTTGTAACGATGATAATTAAAGACGAGATGGAAACCATAACAGATACAATATTTGAGAAAAAAACTTTCCCGGTAGAGGGGATGACCTGCGCCTCCTGCGCCTCGAGCATCGAGAGCATGTTGCGTGCTACCGAAGGGGTGCAGGAGGCTAACGTTAACTTTGCCGGCAAAACCGTGCAGGTGGCTTATGCCCCGGACCAGGTGAAGCCGGAGCAACTGAAGCAGACTGTAAATGAAATAGGCTTTGAGCTGCTGATAGAGCAGCAAATCGACGATGAACTGGAGCAGCGGCAGGAGGAGGCGCTGGCACGCCTGAAGCAAAAGACAATAGTGGCGGGTGTACTGGCCTTGCCGGTATTTGTGCTGGGCATGTTCTTCCATAATACCTTTAGCTGGGGCAACTGGGCCATGCTCCTGTTCACGACGCCGATAGTGCTCTGGTCGGGCAGGCAGTTTTATACGGGCGCCTGGAAGCAGGCAAAGCACCTGCGGGCCAATATGGACACGCTGGTAGCCCTGAGCACCGGCATTGCGTTTGCCTTCAGCTTATTTAACACCTTGTATCCGGCCTTTTTTACGGAGCGGGGACTTATGCCGCATGTATACTACGAGGCAGTGGCGGTGATCATAGCCTTTATCCTGATGGGCAAGTACCTGGAGGAGCGGGCCAAAGGAAGGAGTGCCGCCGCCATCAAAAAGCTGATGGGGCTGCAGCCAAAGGTAGTACGCATTATCAGAAATGAGGTAGAGCAGGAGGTGCCCATAGAACAGGTACAGACAGGCGACAGAGTGCTGCTGCTCCCCGGCGACCGGGTGCCGGTAGACGGCGAAGTGGTGGCAGGATCTTCGTATGTAGAAGAAAGCATGCTGAGCGGAGAGCCGCTGCCGGTGCAGAAGCAGCCAGGCGACAGCGTGTTTGCCGGCACCATCAACCAGAAGGGCAGCCTGCAGTTAGTGGCCCGCAAAACAGGCGGCGAAACCATGCTGGCGCACATTATCAGGATGGTGCAGGAAGCGCAGGGAAGCAAGGCCCCGGTACAGAAACTCGTGGATAAGATTGCCGGTATCTTTGTGCCGGTGGTCCTGGTAATAGCGCTGCTGACGCTGGTGGCGTGGCTGGTGCTGGGAGGGCAGGCTTATCTATCGGAGGCCTTGGTGTCGATGATCTCGGTGCTGGTAATCGCCTGCCCTTGCGCACTTGGCCTGGCTACGCCCACGGCCATTATGGTAGGAGTGGGGCGTGGGGCCGAAAACGGCATCCTGATTAAAGATGCCGAAAGCCTGGAGCGGGCACAGCACGTAAATGCAGTGCTCCTCGACAAGACCGGCACTATCACAGCCGGCAAACCTGCCGTTACGGATGTGGTCTGGTCGGGGCATGTTACAGAGCAGGCACGGCTGGAGCAGCTTTTCTTCTCGATGGAGGCACAGTCGGAGCATCCGGTTGCCCAGGCCATTTATGTGCACTACAAAGAACTTGGCCTGAAGGCGCAGCAGCCGGATAGTTTCAGCAGCCTTACCGGCCTGGGTGTGGAAGCAAGTTTTGACGGGCAGCAGTACCTGGCCGGCAACGAGAAACTGTTCCGACAAGAGGGAGTGGCGCTATCCGAAGAACTATTAAAAGCTGCTACTGCCCTGCAGCAGCAGGCGAGAACGGCTATCTACTTTGGTGACCGGCAGCAGGCCTTGGCCGTGTTTGCCGTCAGCGACCCGGTAAAAACATCGGCAGCAGCAGGAATAGCCGCATTAAAGAACGCTGGCGTAGAGGTGTTTATGCTCACCGGCGACAACCGGCAAACAGCCGAAGCAGTGGCAAAACAGGTGGGTATAGAACACTACCGGGCGGAGATGCTGCCAACTGATAAGGCAGACTTTGTGAAGGCGCTGCAGCAACAGGGCAAAACAGTGGCCATGGTCGGCGACGGCATAAACGATGCCCAGGCCCTGGCACTGGCTGATGTAAGTGTAGCCATGGGGCAGGGCACAGACGTAGCCATGGATGTGGCTGGCATTACGCTGATGCGCTCAGACCTGAACCAGGTGGCGGCCGCCATCAAACTGTCGCGGGCAACGGTCCGGACAATCAGACAGAACCTGTTCTGGGCCTTCTTCTATAATGTGATCTGTATACCGGTAGCGGCAGGTTTGCTGTTCCCTTTCACAGGTTTCCTGCTCAACCCCATGATCGCCGGTGCCGCCATGGCTTTAAGTTCGGTATCGGTAGTAGCCAACAGCCTCCGCCTGAAATCGGCAAAGGTGTTTTAGAAAACATGTGGAGCAGCAGCAGAACACTCCGGAGGGGCATTTTCATTAGAATAATTTAGTGTAATGTGCTAATGAGTAATGTGCTAAATGGTCACATCTCCAATTTGAAGATGTGGACAGGAATAGGAGCGGCAGCTTCCTTCGGCTCCGGAGGGCCATTTTGATTAGAATAATCGGTGCCGGAACTAAGAACGACGGCAACGCGGCTCATAAATTTCATTAAACCTTAAAACCAATTTTTTTTCGTATGACAACCTATAAATTCAAAACAACAATAAACTGCGGAAGCTGCGTGAAGGCAGTTACACCACATCTTCAGAAGCTGGAAGGAGTTGAAGAATGGAAAGTAGACACCGACAACCCGGATAAGGTACTGGAAGTGAAAACAAATTCACTTGATGCCGAAACCATTCAGAATACTGTGCAGAAGGCAGGGTTTAAAGCCGAGCAGCTTTCCTGATTCAATTAAGGCTTCTTACCGGGGAGCCTTAACTGCAGCAGCAGTTAGGGCTCCGGAGGGCCTTATTCAATAGAATAATTTGCTGTCAGCAGCAGAAAACTAAAAAGGCAGGCTTCTATAGCCTGCCTTTTTTTGATCAGGTCCCAAAAAATCATTGCCCGATCTCCTCCTTTATCCTTACTTCAACTTACCAGGCCCAGTTCGGGCAAAGCACTTTGGCGGTGTTGCGCAGTTTCAGGCCGAGCACTACCTCGTGGCTGCCAGCGTTAGTGCCTCTTAGCGGGGAGGTGCTGGCATCGTAGGAGTAAGCCAGATCCATCAGCGGACTGATGTTAATGCCTGCCATAGCGGCCACTGCCTCGTTGTGGCGGTAAGACACCCCCGCCCATAGCCGGTCGGCATACATGACCCTCATGTTGGCATCTACAGAGGCAGGGCTGGGCGTGGCCATCTTGACCATTACCGACGGAATAAGGGCAATGCCCGGGGCCACGTTCAGGCGGTAGCCAGCCGTGGTGTAATAGTGCTGCTGCAAGGCCCCCGACTGATCGGCACTGCTGTTGCTGGTAATGATGTACTCGCGCTGGCTGGGCAGCAGCTGCGCGCCGGAAACACCTATATAAAAGTTCTGGGAATAAAGCCAGAAGCCGATGTTGAGGTCGAACTTGGTTTCGTTGGCCCGCCCGTCGTTCAGAGCCGGGTCGTTCATGTTCACGGCCCTGATGCGGCTCGGGTCCAGGCTGTACTGTATAATGCCAGGCGCTATGCCCGCCGAAAAGCGGATGGTTCGGGTTATGGGCTGGTGATAGGCGTAGCTTGCGCTCAGGCTGCTGCGTTTCAGCACGCCGGTTTTGGTGGTCATGGCAGTGGCTCCTATCCCGTGGTGCGCCTTAACTCTCCGGTACACATTGGACCGCTTGGTAGTAGCTTCTTTGGGAGTATTCTTAAATTTCCGGCTGCCGTAGTTGGCGGTCAGGTCCTTGTTCAGCGGCATGTGCACGGTGGTATAATAGGTAACGGGGGCTCCTTCTAGCCCGCTCCACTGGTGCCTTGTCCCGAATTTCACATCGGTATAATCCTCAATGCCAGATATGGCCGGGTTAGCCAGGTAATTGTTCAGGTTGTATTGCGAGAACTGAGGCTTTTGCTGGGCCAGCACCTGACCTGCCGCCACTGTCAGCACAACTGCTAATGGAAATAAAAGTTTGTTCATGTAGGTAGGTTATTTTACTATGGTGACACTTCCTGCTAAAGGCTTCTCCTTGTCATCGAGGCGAATAATATAATAATAGGTGGCCAGCGGAAGCTCCTGCCCGTTAAAGCGCCCATCCCAGGGCGCTTTATAACCCTGCGAAGTAAACACCAGCGTGCCCCACTGGTTGAAAACCTGCACCTGGCAGTTGGCGTACTGGGTCAGGTGCGGAATTTCCCAGTTATCGTTTATGCCATCGCTGTTGGGGGTGAAGGTGTTAGGGATATCCACTGCAGGGAGCACCGTCACGGTTACTTCATCTGTCGATACACAGCCGCCATTTGTGGTTACCGTCACGGTATAGGTGGTGGTAACTTCCGGTGAGGCAATAGGTGAGGCCACCTTCGGGTTGTTCAGGCCAATGGCCGGCGACCAGGAGTAGGTATCGCCCCCGGAGGCGTGCAAGGTAGCATTTCTGCCCTTGATGAAAGTCACGTCAGGGCCCGCGTCTGCCGTGGGCGATGTTACCGTTACGGTTACCGCCTTTCGCTCACCGGCACAGGATAGGGCCACCTCCTGCACAAAATAGGTGGTAGTGGCCGTAAGCACAGGAGTAGTGAACGCAGCACCTATGTAAATCGGGCTTCCTCCGGATGCTGCCGTGAACCACTCCAGGTTTCCGCCAGATCCGCTAGCCTTCAGTTCGGCTCTGCTGTTATAGCAAATACCCACGTTTTCTGCCTTTGGTGCCTTAGGGAGCGGGTTGATGGTAATGGCCACTACATCGCTCACTAGTTTGTCGCAGGCTTCTGAAGACACCACTCTTCTGTACCATGTGTTACGGGTTAGCTCTCCCGGGCTGTAGCTCGGTTTTGTATTGTCACCTGTAGCTGTTGTGAATCCTTTGTCCGGGCCGGTGGTGCTGCTTTCCCACAGGTAACTAAAGCTGCCGCTGCCACCGGTAGGCACCGAGCCTGTCAGGGTAGTTGGCGTGGTTCCGTAGCAGATAGTCTGGCTGGAGCTGATGCGGTTATTGGCCATTACTGGTTTTACTGTGATTAGCACGGCCGTACTGGTGTCGGTAAAAGGGCCTGAGATAACCACTCTTCTGAACCAGGTGTCCTGCGTAAGCGCATCCGGAGCATAATCTCTGGCCCCGCTGGCACCTGCAGCCGTCACGAACCCAACGGTTGCGCCTTTGGTGCTGGCCTGCCACAGGAACAGGTAATCGCCCTCGCCGCCACCTGGAGTTGTGCCCGTTAGCGGAGCAGGCTTATTGCCATAGCAAATGGTCTGACCTGCCTGCACGATGTTGCTGTTCACATCTGGAATCACGGTGATCTTAAAAGCCGCAGAAATATCCTCGCAGCCGCCGGAGCGCACAATGCGGCGGAACCAGGTGGTCTGGGTGAGTGCCTGCGGCGCATAGTGGATATCGTTGCGGATGCCGTAAACCGGGCCGAAACCAGCGTCCGGGCCTTCGGTGCTGCTTTCCCAGGCATATGTATACTTGTTGCTGCCCCCGATCGGCTGAGAACCTGTTAACGGTGCTGGTTTCTGACCTGCATAGATGTTCTGCGCAAAGGCGATGGTGTTCCTGGAAATGACCGGCGAAACCGTTATCTGTACCACCTCAGAAAGGCGACTGCAGGCTCCGGAAGTTACCACACGGCGATACCAGGTGGTGGTGCTGAGCACTCCAGGCGCATAATCTCTGGCCGTGGCACCGGCTATGTCAGCAAACGGCCCGTTGTTGCCGCTGGTAGCGACCTGCCACTGAAAGGCAAATTCGCCGGTGCTGCCTTTCGGGTCGGAGCCAAGGAGCGGTTGGGGAGCAGTCTGGAAGCAGATCACCTGTGGCTCAGAGATCACGTTTTCGGTGATAGCCTCATTTACCACCACTCTTACGGCATCTGACACAGCAAAACACTGGCCTGAAGCTGCCCTGCGGCGGAACCAGGTAGTATTTTCCAGTTTTGGCGCCTGATAAGAAATTGCCGTGTTGGCACCTGCCGCATCCGTGAAGGTGATGCCATCGGTGCTGCTTTCCCAGAGGTAGGTAAAGGTGTTGTCGCCTCCGGTAGGTTTATCGCCAATCAATAGGCCAGGCGCTTCGCCGGCGCAAATCGTCTGTTCCGGCGTTATGATCATAAAGCCCGCAATGGCCGGTTGAACCATGATTTTTACAGGCGTGCTGATGTTGAGCGCACAGGGGCCGGAGCTTACTATTCTTCTGAAAAAGGTTGTGCTTTCGAGCGGTTTAGGTGCCGTGTAAGTAGCTAAGGTATTCTCACCTGCTGCCGGTCTGAAATCACTTTCTTCACCCGTGGTGCTGCTTTCCCACCGGAAAGAATATTCATTAGTGCCTCCTACAGGCGTCGTAGCTGTGAGCGGCTGGAAAGCATCTCCTATGCAGACAGTCTGCGACTGGCGAACTATGTTGTTGGTAAGAGCTGGCAGCACTTTTACGGCTTCGCTGGTACTGGCAGCACAAGGTCCGGCCGTTACCACCCTTCTGTACCACAGTATCTGATTGTAGAAAGAGGGGGTGTAGTTCGCACTGTGGTTCTGCCCAGGCGCTACCGTAAAGTTTTCACCGTCGGTACTTACTTCCCATTTATACATGTATTCACCATTGCCGCCTGAAGGCTGGCTTCCGATCAGGGTTATGGTCGAGGCATTAACAGCGCACACCACCGGATCGCCGGCAATACTGTTGGCCGTGATCGGCTTATCGATGGTGATTTTAACTATTTGCTCGCTTATTTTTTCCTGGCAGGTGCCTGAACGCACCATGCGGCGGAACCAGGTGGTTTGGGTAAGGGTGCCTGGGCTGTAGTGTTGCAGATTATGGATGCCTGCAGCAGGCTCAAAGCCATCTACTGTGCCAAGCACACTGCTCTCCCACAGATACTCGTACTCTCCTGATCCGCCGGCTGGTTTTTCACCTTTTAACTCCGGAGCGGTGCCGCCTTCGCAGATGCTGGTGTTTCCGCTGATGAGGATGTTGTTGGTGATGATGGGGGTAACCGTTACGAGCACAGGGGAGGAGTAGTCGGTACAGGCGCCTGAAATGACCACTCTTCTGAAATAAGTGCTGCGGGTAAGAGCATTTGGCGTATAAGTAGCCGCCGTAGCCTCGTTTATGACGGTATAGCCTGAGCCTGCTTCCAGGCTGCTCTCCCAACGGAAGGTATAGGTGCCGTTTCCTCCCTCAGGAACAGTGCCTGTAATGGTTGCTGGTGTCTGTCCTGCACAAATTGCTGGTACACCCTTCAATTCGTTAAGCGCCAGCTTAGGCAGCACTGTTACCTGCACCTGGGTACGTGGACCAACACAGCCCGCTATTGCACCTTCTGCCAGAAAGACACTGGTCGTTTCTACTGTTGGCGTAAATGTTTTGCCACTATGCAGCAAGGTGCCTTCCTGGCTGTACCAGTTGTAAACTTCTGCCGTACCGATGGCTGTCAGGGTTGCCTTGCCGGACCCGCACAGCGTGACAGGGTCTACTGACGGAGCCGGGGTTTGTGGCCTTACCACCACCGTTACTTCAAGGCGGCTACTGGAGCAACCGTTATTGGCGAGCGTCTCAACCAGGTATTTGGTGGTGGAGGTGAGGGGGCCGGTAGCGAAGGCGGTGCCAGTGTGCAGTTGCTGGCCGCTTTCATCATACCATAGGATGGTGCCTTCCGGATTCTCGGCAGTGAGTGTAGCGGAAGTTCCATAGCAGATAGTGGCTCCCACAACAGCAGGTGTACCTGGCAAAGACTTAACCGTTACCACAGCCTGATCGCTTGTAAAGCAGGTGCCGGTATAGTAAGTATAGGTAAGGGTATAGGTGCCTGTTTTAGATGGCGTAAAGGTGCCATCTTTGGAAATAAGTTCTGAACCGCTCCAGATGCCACCAGCCGGGCTCGCCTGCATGGCGAAGGACCCGCTATTGAGGCAAACCTCTCTGTCGTCTCCGGCATTGGCCACCAGTGCCTCCGTTACCGTCATGGTCATTTCATCGAAATTGGTGCAGCCACTGGCATCTGTATAAGTATATCGGAGCACAAATTCGCCTTTGCCGGCCGGTAAAAAATAACCATCTGTTACATGTGGGCCGCTCCAAGTGCCGCCTGCAGTTTGCCCCAGTAGTTTTATTGGCTCCGGATTATCGCATACGGTCTGGTTAGGGCCTGCCTCCACTTGCGGGAGTGGCTTTACCGTCACCGTTACAGTGGCGGTGTTGCTGCAGCCTGTCGCTTCATCTATACCGGTAACCGTGTAAGTTGTCGTTACTTTGGGACTTGCTGTAACTTCTGCGCCTGTGGTGGCACTCAGGCCGGTGGCTGGTTGCCACGAATAAGAGGCTGCGCCTGAGGCTGTGAGCGTGGCTGCTCCCTGGCCTAGGCAAATGTCTGCTGAAGAGCTGTTAACAGTAATAGTGGGTAATGGTTTTACCACCACCGTAAAGGTTGTGGTGCTGGTACAGCCGGTGGCGGAGTTGGTTCCAGTTACAGTGTAAGTCGTCGTTTTTGTAGGTTTTACAGTTACCTTGCTGCCGGTAGTGGCATTCAGGCCCGCTGCTGCCTGCCATTTGTAGGAGGAAGCTCCGGATGCAGTAAGGATAATTTCCTCACCGATACAAATTTCTGCTTTAGGGGCTGTGATCTTAACATCCGGCAGCGGGTTGATGGTAATACGTTGCTTGGCCGGGGCAGATGTTTCTCCACATTCATTCATGGCATAAGCCCAAATCTCATACACTACCGGTCCGCTTTCGGAGGCGGTCAGCGAAACGGTTGGGTACTGCGAACTGGTGCTGGTGTTATTGACAAAGCTGCCTTCCCCTGCTCCGGAAATTACTTTTACCTCCCATTTGTAGCCCGTAATAGTGCCGAAATTTGCCTGATAAACGGGCGTATGTTTCGTGTTATCAGCAGAGAAAGTAATGTTGGTGGTGCCGCAATAAGGCGCTGGTGCTTTGGGTAGTGTTACGACGGGTTTTCCGGCCACTGTAACAGGTATGCTTTTGGTGCTGTTGGGGGAGCAGCCATTGCTGGCCGTCAAAACCACATTATAAGTGCCAGGGGTATTAATAGAAAATTTGGGTTCCCTGGAGCTGGCAGTTGTGCCTCCTGTAAAACTCCAGCCGGTTGCGGCTGTGCCGTCGGCCTTCGTCACAGCCCAGGCATGGAGGATGTTTTCTCCTGCGGAAGTGTTAGTTACTGTAAAGGTGCCAGGGACACATTTATTTTCCGGCAGTTGCGTAAGCGAGAAATCTGCAGTAGGAGGGGTGGTAATTTTAATAACCTCTTCTTTTGTGCTGCCGGCGCAGGTAGAGTTGGCATCTTCGGGGCTAACGGCCAGTTTAACCACATACTCACCCGGTTCGGTAAAAACGACCACCGGCTTTTTTGCATTAACGTTTCCGCTTTGGATATACCAACCGGTGGCAGGCGCTATGGTCCACTCGGTTCTGTGGGTGGAGAGGTTCCGGGAGGCATCGTAACCGCTGTTTGAAACATCGCTGAGCGTGATGGGTTGGTTCACGCAGCCTGTTTTGGAGCCGAGGCCTATGTCGGCCACAGGTCCTTTGGAGATCCGGATACCGCTCCAGGTAGACTTGGAGGTAAGGCAGGGGTTTGAGGCCAGGGCCGTCAGGGTAAAGCCCCCCGGCTTGTCCTGCGACGACTCATTGAAGGTGTGCTCGATGTAAGGCTTTGCCAATAGCTCTGCATGCGATAGAGTGATGGTAGGCGTGCCATCGTCAAAAGTGAAGGTATAGACCGTAAATGGGGAGTTTCGCTCGAAGCTGTTCACATCGAAGCGGTATGTGGCCGGGGCGCAGTCGGTGCTGTTGCCGAGGTTAGAAAGGCCGATGCCGGGGTTACTGCCCACAAATACCTGCTCGGTTTTACGCTCCGTGCAGCCATTCTCACCAGTCACGGTCAGCACCAGGTCGTAGGTGCCGGCAGCGCGGTAAACATGGCTGGTTTTGTCAAAGTCTTTGCCAAAGGAATTGCTGCTGCCATCGCCCCAACTTAGGTGGTAGCTGGCATTGTTGGCTTTGGTTGCCGATGTGTTCTCCACAGCCAGCGTAAAGGTGGCAGTACTGATGTTGGGCGTACAGTAAGTAAAATTGTAATAAGGGTTTGTGAGGCTGGCATCCGGTACCTGCTCACAGTTTTGCTGTGCCGACACCTCTTTATTGCAAACAAGAATACAGAGGGTCAGGATTAGTGAAAGCATACCTGCTTTCTTGAAAGTTTTCATGGCCAGAAGCTGAAATAATAATATAATTTTTCCTAAGCAGGAGCATGTCCAGGAAAAGAGGAGGGAGCAGTGCTTTATCTTCTTCAATAAGGTGATGCAGGTGTTACACATAGCAGTGGAACTGTGCCTGCAGTATTAATAGCTTGCGGAACAGTCAGGAGTCAATTTCATTGACTGTTGAAGATCAGGTTGGTGCTGAAAAAGTAAAACCAGGAATAGTAAGTGTTCGTCATCATTATGGAAAATCCGTTACGTGGCGCCAAATCCTAAGTAAATGAGTGTCTGGCTGGTTTTATGGCAATTATTCCAATCAAAATGCCCCTCAGGAGGCTATTCCTGCTGCTACTGAGCCTGCTGCAAAACCTAGGTGCTGTACCAGTAACAGGCAGTTTTATTGCTATTACGGGCTTTGGAAAGTTTGATTTCAAGGCTATACAATCTTATATCTGTTAATAGGGATATGTATAGAATGATAAAAGAATTATTGTCTCAAATAGTTCAATGTTCACACTATAAATCCTGCCAATCAGCGGAAAAATTTACCTGCAGCTATTCCATCCAAACAAGCTCCCAGGCGTTTGCTGCTTATCAGGTAATCAGCTTCAAGCAAAGCAGGTAAGCAGGTACAGGTGAAGGAAATTTATAGCCGCTGTTTCGGAAACGCAGCAGCAAAGGCTCTGGAGGGGCTTTTTCATTGGAATAATTTGAGCGCATAAGTAAAAATCAGAACTGAACAGGAGGGGTTAAAGGCAGGTAGACTAAAAATAACTAAGCGGAGGTGAGGGAGCAGCCCACTAACCGAGGCATAACCTGCAAAGGCACGGTACAACGGGCGTATTTGAAATGTTAAATTTAAGTACTTGACAGCCAGCCTCTATAAAACCATAGCATGAACCATCCATTTTATGGAAAATGAACTGATATGTTGCAAAAATAGTAATATAGAAATATAGGAATTGCCAATATGAGAATTTAAACGCCCATCCAACCGTCCATAAAAATTGTAAGCGCCGGTATCGGGCTAAGTAAAATGTGAGCACCTTCAGCTCCTAAACCTCGTTTGCTGGCCACAAAACCGTTTTTTGGTACCACCTTGGTAATGTTCAACCAGGAAGTGAGCAGGACAGGTGCCAGGCACCGCCCCAATCTCCTGCAACATTGCTGAATAAAACCCCCTGGATAAGCAAGTTTCCCATTATGGGAGAGGCTGGGTGTACGCCAAAACTGATCCAAATTTTTCGATTGCTATTCCATAAAAAAAAATTGCCAACGTCTTTTTAGGATTTTTGTCTTAAGTCGCTACAAAGGATAACTGGCTGCTTTAGCGGGGAAAATACAGAGGTTCCAAAAAATGTCACTGCAAATACTCTCTGAGCAATAAGTCTGGCTTACTGCTTTTGATCTGGCAGACAGCTTCTATTGACCATAAATCCGTATTAAGTATATATATAGTATTGATAATAAGGGTTTTATCGTAAATGCACAATCCTTGAAAATATCATATAATGCATGCACCTGCTCCGTATTTATTTCAAAAAAATGTTTCGGGGTTGCCGGGTCGAAAATGTATTAAAGCAATATCACAGTGTGGATAAGTATATAAAATTATTATTATACTATCTGTCTTCACTAAATCCTAAAACTTAATAAAGTATAAAGCGTAATTATTGTTAACTCACCGGAAAAGCACCTGGGGAATCGGAACAAGGGAGTTTGTTCTAAATATGTTGACTCAATAATATATCGAGAGTTATATATTTAAATGCTGTAAAAAGGCTTTGATTTAATTTTGAGTAGGAACTACGATGATAGAGGAGATGAGGAAAAACAAGTTCTTAAAACAAAACTGGTGATCAGCCAAAGTAAAATAAATCCAACATGATTAAATAAGTACAATTAATAAGCCATGAATAAGTATCGACACTACTATAGCTTCAACAGGATATTGTTATTAGCAATTGACATAACCCTGATAGCATTTGCCTTTAAGATATCAAACCTCTTCCGTTACGGTGATCTCGAGTTGACCCGTCAGTATAGCATTTTCTTCGTTCTTTTTGCCCTGGTATGGTGGATCGTTTCCGGGTTCTCCAATTTTGTTTTCAGAATTGATGCCTGGATTCCCTGCGGAAAGAAATTCGCCAACCTGATGAATGCCTTTGTCCTGCACGCAATCATTCTGGCAGCCTGTATCGTTATTTTTAATCTGGAAGAGCTTTCTAGACTCTTGCTGCTCTACACCTACCTGTTAACTGCAGCCCTGATTGGTGCTAACCGTTTTGTGCTGCAGCTGATAAACAAGTACTTCACCAAATCCGACATGGCGTATTCGCGCTTTGTGGTAATAGGTACAGGCCCTGCCGCTTTGTCGCTTTACCACACCTTCAGCAACGACAATCCGGGCACTAAATTCATGGGCTTCTTCGACGATGCCCCCGATCAGAAAAACCCGCATAAGGATTTAGTTAAAGGCGGCGTGGCTGATGTAAAGGAGTTTTGCCTTCAGAACAGTGTAGACGAGATTTATTATGCCCAGCCGCTTAATAACAAGGAGGAGATAGACGACTTTGCTGAGTTTGCCGACAACAACTTCCTGTATTTCCGGATGGTTCCTGACTTCAGCGCAATTGTGCAGCGAGACGTGAACATGTACTTCTACCAGAACATCCCAATGATCAGCATCCGGAGAGAGCCTTTGGAACTGGTGGCCAACAGGGTCATGAAGCGTGCTTTCGATATCGCGTTCTCTTTATTCGTGATCCTGTTTATTTTCCCGATCCTGCTGCCAATAATTGCCATAGCCATCAAAATAGACTCTAAAGGCCCTGTGTTCTTTAAGCAACTGCGCCCCGGCAAGAAAAACAGGTTGTTTACCTGCTATAAATTCCGGACCATGAATGTGAACAACCAGACCGAGATGCAGGCTACCCAGCACGACCCGAGAGTGACCAGAGTAGGAAGGTTCCTGCGCAAGTCGAACCTGGATGAGGTGCCGCAGTTTTTTAATGTGCTGCTCGGCGATATGTCGGTTGTAGGGCCTCGTCCGAACCTGGTGTCTCAGTTGGACCATTACTCCAAGGTTATCAATAAATATCACATGCGTCATTTCGTGACCCCTGGTATTACAGGTTACGCGCAGGTGAGCGGGTTCCGTGGCGAGACCAAAGAGCTGAAACTGATGGAGAAGCGAGTAGAGTACGATGTGAAGTACATGGAAAACTGGAGCTTCATGATGGATATGAAAATTATCTTCCTGACAGTTTGGAACATGATAAAAGGAGAGAAAAATGCCTACTAAGTTACATGATTTGCCTGCGGTGAGCCAAAGTGGCCCGATAGGCGAAAAACGGAAACTATTGACTTCTTTTATCTCTACAGGCAGCTTTAATACCTTTGTCGATCAGATATTCTGGCTTACTGAAAACAAAAAATCGTCTTATGTGTGCTTTGCCAATGTGCACATGCTGGTGGAGGCCTATAAAGACAAAGACTTTAACGAGGTGCTGAACAAGGCCGATGTGGCAACTCCGGATGGCGGGCCTGTTTCTAAGATAATGAAGCTCTTTTATGGCCAGGAGCAGGAGAGGGTGGCAGGCATGGACTTGCTGCCGCGCCTGCTGAAAGAAGCGGCTGCTAAGGGCAAGTCGGTTTACTTTTATGGCTCTACAGACGAGGTGCTGAACGCCGTGGTGACGAAGGCGAAAAAAGAAACGCCGGATCTCAGAATAGCAGGTTTTTATTCTCCTCCATTCCGGAAACTGACAGAAGCTGAGGATGCCGAGATCACGGACATGATAAATGAGGCAAAGCCGGACCTTGTTTTTGTGGCCCTTGGCTGCCCGAAGCAGGAACGCTGGATGGCTGACCATAAAGACCGTGTTAATGCCTGCATGCTGGGAGTGGGGCAGGCTTTCCTGACGTTTGCTGGTCTGGAAAAGAGGCTGCCGAAGTGGGCCAGGGACTTGTCGCTGGAGTGGACCTACCGCCTTTACCTCGAACCAAAAAGGCTCTGGAAAAGGTACCTGCTCACGAACAGCATGTTTGTATGGCTCACACTAAAGATGCTCGTCACGCGTAACTCAGAGAAGCTTGAAGCAGGGTCCCATTAGTACTATTTATACTGAAGATTTACCTTACTAATACTTTCACCATCGAGGCTGCCTGCTTTGGTATGACTTTGACGGTATTAACTTAGTTATTCAAAAGTTTTAAAAGAGCCCCTCATATTGATGAGGGGCTCTTTTATAGTTTAAAGAGATGTTTAAATGCGGGTATTTCCTGATAGCTGCCGACACGGTTCATTAGCAACGTTAAAATCAGATTAAAATAAATCTGTAAATTTAGATTTATCTATATCAAAAAAACTCCATTTGCCGTATGGTACAACTGAATAGCACCTTCAGGCCCTGAAGGTGAATTCTAACATAGTGCATACATCTTAAACAAAGTAGAAAACCCCTTTATATTTATGAAAGCAGTGATACTTGCAGGAGGCTATGGTACCAGGATCAGCGAAGAGAGTGGTGTCCGGCCCAAGCCAATGGTGGAAATTGGAGGGAAGCCCATCCTCTGGCACATCATGAAAATATATTCCCACCACGGCATTAACGATTTTGTGATCTGCTGTGGCTACAAAGGCCACATGATTAAAGAATACTTCTCCAATTATTTCCTCTACAACTCCGATGTAACCTTCGATATGCGCAAAAACAGCATGGAGGTGCACCACAACAATACCGAATCCTGGAGGGTTACCCTTGTAGACACCGGCGAAGGAACACTTACCGGCGGACGGCTTAGGCGGGTAAAGGAGTATCTGGGCGATGACACGTTTTGCATGACATACGGGGATGGCGTAAGCGATGTGGATATTACAGCGGCCATCAATTACCATAAACAGCAGGGCACCTTGGCTACGCTCACAGCGGTGCAGCAGCCTGGTCGGTTCGGCGCCTTTACCTTGTCTGAAGAGGCTGCCAAAGTAAATCAGTTTAAAGAAAAGCCGACTGGCGGCGACATGCCCTGGATAAATGGCGGATTCTTTGTGCTGGAGCCAGCCGTAATCGATTATATAGAAGGCGATTCCACGACCTGGGAACGGGAGCCAATGGAAAGATTAGCGGAGGAAGGAGAACTTTCGGCCTACAGGCACACTGGTTTCTGGCAGCCAATGGATACGCTTCGTGATAAGCACCTGCTCGAGGATTTGTGGCAAAATGGAAAGGCCCCCTGGGATGTCTGGAGCAAGGCGCTTTCCGGTGCCGTGCATTAGCAGGTTTTGGAACCTGAAAATATTGATTTTATTATCTTATCTCCTTTTATATGAAGATCCTTATCACCGGAAACATGGGCTACGTAGGAACTGCCGTGGTGAAACACCTGCGGTCGGCCTTCCCTGACGCCACGCTGGTTGGCTACGACATGGCCTACTTTGCCTCCAGCCTGCAGGGCTCCTCTGCCATATTGCCGGAAAGCAGATTGGATCAGCAGATATTCGGGGATGTACGCAACATGCCGGCCGAAGTGCTGGACAATGTAAATGCCGTTGTGCATCTGGCCGCTATCGGTGGTGACGTGGCAGAGCATAAGTACGGGGTTGTAACACAGGACGTTAACTATACAGCCAGCATTCGGGTAGCAGAGTTGGCAAAGGCCGTGGGAGTAGAATCGTTTGTGTTCGCCTCGAGTTGCAGCCTTTATGGAACTGAAGAAGAAAGCGAGAGGACGGAGCACTCTGACCTGAAACCTGTTTCCGCTGATGCCCGCACCAAACTGGCGGCCGAAATAGACCTGGAGCCACTGGCGGGCGATGGGTTCAGCGTAACCTGCCTCCGGTTTCCGGCTGCCTGCGGCATGAGTGACCGGCTGCGGCCAGGGCTTCTGCTGAACGATTTTGTAGGAGAGGCTTTAGCCACAGGCAACCTGAACATAGTAGGCAATGGAGCCGCCTGGCAACCCCTGATTCATGTGGCTGACTTGGCCCGTGCAGTAGAGTGGGCTGTTACAAGAGAGGCGGCTGACGGGGGAGAATACCTGGTTGTAAATGCCGGCTTTAACGATTGGAATTTTCGGGTATACGAACTGGCAAGAGCTGTGGCATACGCCCTGCCAGGAATCACGCTGAATTTTAGCGGGGGTGAAGTGGCAGAAGAGGCCTCATGCCCGATATGTTTTGATTTTTATCAGGCGCTTGCGCCTGATCATCAGCCACAGTATTCCTTACAACAGGCAATTGCCGAGCTTTGCGAAGGGTATAAGCCAATTGTAGCCCAGTCCTGGCACCAGGATAGCCCGCTACAAAACCGGGCCATGTTCCTGAACAAATTACAGCAACTGGGGGCATTAGACGAGCAACTGCGTTGGGCTCATCAGAAATCCACCGTAAGGAGAGAGTCAGTGTTAGAAATTATTGATTAAGAAAATACATGATATTTACCGAAACCAAGCTAAAAGGAGCCTATATAGTTGACATAAAGCGGATCGAAGATGAACGCGGCTTTTTCGGACGGGCATGGTGCCAGAAGGAATTTGAGGAAATGGGGCTTTCTGCCAATGTAGTCCAGACCAATTTGTCTTCGAACAAAAAAAAGGGAACCCTCCGGGGGATGCACTTCCAGGTAACGCCTTTTGCCGAATCTAAACTGGTGCGATGCACGCGAGGGGCACTTTATGATGTGATTATTGACCTGCGCCAAAACTCACCAACCTATATGCAATGGCTGGGGGTAGAACTGACAGCAGACAGTTTCAGGATGCTGTATGTGCCTGAAAACTTTGCACACGGTTTCCTGACACTGGAGGATGACACCGACATCACCTACCAGGTTACTCAGTTTTATGCACCCGGGGCGGAAAGGGGCATTCGTTTCAACGATCCGGCTTTTAACATACAGTGGCCCATAGAACCGCAGATCATCTCTGAAAAAGACAAAGCACATGCTAATTTTGTGCATGAGCTCGCACAGCCAATAGCAGGTTAGCCAGCCCATCCAGCTGCCAGCACCAGCCTGCCAGGCATCTTGATATACACTCTTGGGAGCAGCAAATGCTCTAAAGGGCCTTTTTCATTAGCATAATTTAAATAGCACTGTGAGCGTGAGGGTTGGTTGATAGCAAATTGCGACTCTGAGACAAACGTAATTGTGCTGCTTCACGTCGTAACCCCGCCTGATGAGTGCGGACATAAAAGGAGTCGGAATCAGGGGGAATTATGCTAATCAAAATGGCCCTCCGGAGGTTTGTTCGGCTGCTAACTACCGGTCATTAAAGCAGAAGGCGCCCTTCCACTCAGTCCTGACTCTGGCCGATGTTTAAACAATGGAGGCAGGCGGCTATCGTCTTAAAAAGCAGCAGCAGAAGGTCTGGAGGGCAGATTTTATTCAAATAATTGAGTGGGCTCAGCAAGATGGCGGCTGGCACCTTCAGAAAGCACCTGGCAACGCTCTGAAGGTGCTATCCTTATGTTTCTTGAGGAGTAGCGCCTGAAACCGACCCAACCACAGGTGCTTTTTCCACTCCTTTACACCTAATTCACCGGCTTCATGCGCATTCTTATCATACATAACCATTACAAACAAGTTGGAGGCGAAGACACTGTATTTTTTGCGGAAGCCGACTTGCTGGCAAAGCACGGACATCAGGTCGAGAAACTGGCCTTTTCTAATAATGAGGTCGTTACGACTCTTGATAAGTTGCAGGCTGCCCTCGGCGTGGTCTATAACCCACAGAGTGCCAGCCTGATAAAGAAAAAGATACAGCAGTTTAAGCCGGATGTGGTGCATGTCCATAACTTCTTCCCTTTGGTATCGCCGGCCGTGTTCTCGGTTTGCCAGCGGCTTGGCGTTCCGGTTGTCATGACACTGCATAATTACCGGCTGGTGTGCCCCAGCGCTCTGCTTTTTTACCAGGGAAAAGTGCAGACAGACAATATCAACAAGACTTTTCCGGTAGATGCTATCCTGAAAAAAGTATACCGCGACTCTGCTTTTCAGACAGCCTCTGTAGTGCTTGCAACAGGCATACACAAACTCATAGGAACCTGGCGCAACAAGGTCGATCGGTTTATTGTGCTTACTCCGGGAGCAGCCGGGCTCTTTCAGCACTCCTCGCTCCGGCCAAAGCAGGGGCAACTGGTGGTAAAGCCCAATTTTACCGCCGACCTGGGGGTAGGGGCCGATAGCAGAGCAGACTACTTTCTATTCGTAGGCAGGCTTACCACAGAAAAGGGAGTAGAGACGCTTCTGAAAGCTCATCAGCTGCATCCTTTCCCTCTAAAAATTATTGGTGATGGACCCCTAGCCGACACGGTGGCAGCCTATGCCGCAGAGAACGCAACGGTTGCGTACCTTGGTTTTCAGGGGAGGGAGCGGGTAGTGCAGGAGCTAAAGCAGGCAAAGGCACTTATTTTCCCTTCGGAGTGGCACGAAACCTTTGGCATGACCATCGTGGAGGCTTTCTCCACGGCTACACCTGCTATTGCGGCGCGTATTGGTGGTGCTGCCCACCTGGTGCAGGACGGCTACAACGGGTTGCTCTACACGCCAGGTGCGGCAGCAGAACTGGCCGAAAAAGTAAAGCTGCTGCAACAGGATGTGTCGCTGATAGCCACATTAGCCGGCGGAGCAAGACGGAGCTACGAGCAATCTTATACCCCTGAAGCCAATTACCGCATGTTATCAGCCATTTACGAAGATGTGATCGCTTCTAAAAAAGCCAAAGCCCACCTGTAGCAGGATGGGCTTTGGTCTCTTCAAAGTACTGAATTGCTTAAATTAGGTTCTCTTCCGATACTTCGGCTCTTTTAGTTGTGGCACTTTGTAGCTTTTCGGCTTCCATACGGGCTATGGCGGATAGCACCTTGTCTATTTCTACGGTAATATGCTCTCGTTGCCCGTGGTCGGCATTCTTTATGTTGTTGTTGCCTTTGCAGATAACATAATCGTAGTCCAGCCCGATTTTTGGGGCTATGTCGTAGAAAGGTTCCAGAATAAAGCCCTCACTGAATATTTCGATGAGCCTGGTGCCGGGTTTGCAGAACAGCATATTGATGAGTCCGGCTCCTGTAGCCCCTATGACGACCTCTGCCTGCGAAAACATTTTTATCCTCTCCAGCATACTGTACTTGCTCGAGATTATGTTGCGGAAGCCAAGTGGCTCCAGGGCCTCAAGCAGTTCTTTCTCGTTGAGCACATTCCGAATGGCGGAGTCGGAGCGGCTGATGTACAGCCGAAGCGGCTTTTCATTTGCTTCAACCTCTTCCAGCGGTAAAAAGGCATTGCGGTTAAACTGGCAGAGCCATTCCGGCACTATAGTATGGATGCCGCGAGGTGCCGTGGAGGCTATGATGCCATCGGCTGCTATATGCGGATGTTCATCGCCAGCTATCAGTTTTTCTTTAGGTATGCCAAGCATTTCCAGGGTCTCTGTCTGGTAGCTGTAGCGTAAACTAGGCACCAGGAACCAGTCGACAAGATCGTAGAGGCCGCTTTCCTGCAGGAGGTGCAGCCGTGGGAGCACATCTACAAACCAATGCGAAATGTTGTTCAGGCCAGCCCCACCTGTAAGTAGCGTAAATACGGTGCCTTCGTAATAGTCTGGCTCATTGAAATATCGCTGATCAAAAATGTTGTTACGGTCAGGTGGTGTTACCTTTCCATTGGTCAGGCTCAGCGAAACATGATCCACTACCCGGTTAAACCGTGAGATCACGGCAACGCTATTCTGGTTGTCGGTATAGATCCGACCGCCAGGCACTTCCACCACCAGGTAATCCGTCGTCACACTTTTCAGGGGTTTCCAGTAGTCAGAGCAGGCTGCGAACAGATGTTCCGATACCTGAAGCGTAGAGGTATGATTGGTATAGATGGAATGGACCTGAATTTCGTTGGTCATCTCGCTGGATGAATCATTTGGGGTAAACCTGCAAACGCCAACAGGTTTGTAACGGGTGTTGTGCGGGACAACCCTGCCCAGCACCTGTTTTATTCTTCTTAAACCTTTTATATAGAGAGTATTTAGCTTCATATAAGGGATATACTTTATTTAATATATACGTGTAAACATTAATTTTAGGATTGCAATTTATTTAATAAAATTTACAAAATGCTTATCTTTTTCATCCTCAGCCTCAGAAGCAGGGTTGGTTATTTTTTGAGCTACAATCAAGGCTGCCTTCTCTACCGCAATCTCGTTCCAGTGAGCATCATCGGCAGGGTATAAGGGCTGGTTTTTTTCGTGGTGCAGGTGTTCAAAAGGGCTTTGCAGGTCCACCACATCCACTTTCCGCTCTCTGAGCTCCGCCATAAGCCTGGGCAGGAAAGTGGGTTTCTCTCCGGCAGGGAGCAACTGGTAGTAAATGTTTTCCTTGTTGGGGATGGGCATAAAAATAAACCGGATGCCTTTCTCGTCTAGCACATTTTTGTAGCCTTCTATTACCTGGGCCATATCTTTTATCTCTTTTTCAGAGAATGCCCTGTTGGCGTACTCGCCTTCCAGAAAAAACTCATCTCCGTACTGAATATATGCTCTGGTGCCATATTTTCGGTCTATATCTGCCAGGGTGCGGTGGTAGAGGGTAACTTTTGTAAATCTGTCGGCCGTGATGAACAAAGAGGTAAGCCAGGGCGAAGAGTTTATGATTTCGCCTGTATAAGCCCTTAGCCTGGAGTTCATCCCATTGTCTCCTACGGCAGGCAACTCCGGTATGCGACGCTCTATGCTGGCCACTATCACCACTTCCGGCGGATTTTTAGTGAACCGCTCTGTTGCCAGAAACCGGTTCATGGTGGCAGGGGCAAAAGAGTATACATGCTTGTTCAGCCGTTTCTCTAGCATTTCAGATAGCGTTTCGTCCTGCGTCAGTTTCACACCAGTAATATTGGAGTCTCCGATCAGCAGGATATCGCACTTCGTGTCGCGGTTGCGGTAGCCATAGGCATCGGTGTACCATTCTACCATTTTTTTTTCTGCAAAGGGGGTGCGCGGAGCTAGCTCGCCCTCTTCTTCCATCTTTACATGCATGTTGGGGTAAAACGGCCCCGACATCACGCGCATGGTGTTGACCGATATCGTTTCCCAGACCCTGAAGGTGAAGGTGTTCATGGGCAGCACCGAAGCCTCGATCAGCGGATAGGCCACAAACGGCAGCGCGAGCAAGGTTAATTTCAGTAGCAGCTTTTTAACGCCAGGGTTTTGCATAGCCTTTATGTTATAAATTTGATCTTCTTAAAACTGGAAATAAATAAATTCCTGATTCCCAAACTGCCCGAAGAGGAGTATGGCCAGAATGGCTGTGTAGTACACTCCCCAGCGCACCCACACTGGCCGCTGCAGGATCAGCTGCGACACACTGCCATTGCGCTGGATCAGGTGCACCATCTCCATAAGGATAATGGAAATAACCGACACCATAAAAACCTTCAGGCCCTGGTCCAGGAAAAGCACATGGCTCGCATGGGTAAATACCTCCCGGATATTGCCAATGTCGGCAAAGCTGCTTCTTATTATATAAAAAGCATCGCTGATCTGGTTGGCCCTGAAAAATATCCAGGAAAAACACACCAGAGCAAACACAGTGAGCACCTGCACCCATTTGTACAGAAGCGGGTAGTTATGGAGCCCGATCAGCTGCACTACCCGGTTGCGCTGGTCTTTGGTGAGGATGCCCACTATCTGGTACATGCCATGTAGCGCTCCCCAAACCACAAAGGTCCAGTTGGCGCCATGCCAAAGGCCGCTCACCAGGAACACGATAAACAGGTTGTAGTACCAGCGCCACTTCACCACCCGGTTGCCACCCAGCGGAATATACAGGTAATCGCGGAACCAGGTGGAAAGCGAAATATGCCAGCGGCTCCAGAATTCAGCGATGGTCTTGGCAAAATAGGGGCTGCGGAAGTTTTCCATAAGCTTTATCCCCATCACCTGTGCCGCACCAATAGCTATATCGGAGTAGCCTGAAAAGTCGCAGTAGATCTGGAAGGCGAAAAAGACAGTGGCAATAACAAAGGATATGCCCTCGAACTCACCGGGGTTGTTGTACACCTGATTTACCATCAGGGCCAGGTTGTCGGCAATCATGATCTTCTTAAAAAAGCCCCAGCCCATGCGGCGCAGGCCCCCTGCAATCCGGTCGTAGTCGAAGCTGTGGTATTCTTTCAGCTGGCCCAGCAGGTTGCCGGCGCGCTCAATGGGGCCGGCAACCAGCTGCGGGAAATAGGTGACAAAGAGCGCAAAAACTCCCAGGTGCCTCTCCGGCTTTATCCTTCCGTTATAGACGTCAATACTGTAACTCATGGTCTGGAAGGTGTAAAAGGAGATGCCCATCGGCAGGAGCAGCTCAAAAGCCGGCATGGCATACGACATGTTCAGCCCTTCGGCCAGGCCCCGTGCGCTATCATTAAAAAAGTTGTAGTATTTGAAGAGCAGCAGTATAGAAAGATTGGAAAGTAAGCTGACCCACAGAAAAGGCTTTCGTCTATGTTTTTCATCATCCTGGTACTGGCCCATTTTAAGGGAGCAAAGAAAATCAATCAGCGTAGACACCACCAGAATAAGGGCATAAGCTGCTTTCCAGGACATGTAGAAGTAGTAGCTGGCCAGTAACAGGATAATCCATCTTCTGTTTGGAGGCGTCAAAAAGTAAAGCGTTACTACTACCGGGAAGAAAATAAAAAATTCAGTAGAGTTAAATAGCATCTGAAAAAACAGGGTTAAGGGTTATCGTACTTCTATCAAGGCAACTACTGGAATAATGTACTACGTATATAGCAGCTATCTACGGGGCAAAGAGTAGACTTCTATAAATAAGTATGCCCTATATTATATAGAAGTTTTACTAAAAGGTTTGGCAATAGACCATTTATTTTTTCAGCTTTCGTAACCTAATTTACTAGGTGTTACAAGCCATGCTTTGCTCCGGCCCAGGCAGAAAGCCTTTTGATACACAGGAAGGTTGCCTAAGATGTTTTAAACATAGAAACACTTTAATATCGCATACGTTATAGGGGTGGTTGCTTAGCCCTTAACATCCCAGCAATTTATATGAAATATAATTTTACCCTTAAGCTATTCCTCGTCTGGCTCTATTCCTTACCTTTTCTCACAGGTTTCTTTGCAGCAAATGCACTTGGTCTGGCTGCAGGAGCCACCCCTTCATCACCAGTTCCTTCCCTGGCAGTAGAGGAGGCGAGCACCGGCCGGATGGCCATGGCTGCCCCGGCCGGAGTGCGGGCGGTGCCTTCTCTGGTTCGTGCCATCAGCGTTAACTGGCTGGCGGCGGAAGGCGCTTCGGGCTACGTGATAGAGGCTGCCCCCACTGCCGGTGGCCCTTTTACCGAAATAGCCACCGTAAGTGCACCGCTTACAACATTCCGGCATGCCGGGCTGGCATATGAGCAACAGGTTTATTACCGGGTAAAAACCATTGGTAGCAGCCAGGCCAGTTTTAGCCAGGTGGTTACGGCCACCACTCACCCCCAGGGGCACCAGGTAAGGATTTTGGCGCTGGGCGACTCCAATACAGAAGGTAGCAGCGTCACCACCAACAATGTGGCTGTGCCGGTATCCAGGCGTGCAGGCTACCGAAGCGAGCTTTACCGGCTGCTTTCCCTCACTGAACTGCACTTTGATTTTGTAGGGCACCTTCAGTCGGGAGGGGAACTGGTGCCAGACCAAGACCATGCCGGGATGAGTGGCATCCGGGATCAGGACGTGGCGAGCCTGCTACAGCATGGCTACTATCCGGATTATTTCAACAACAACGAGCAAAAGATCATTACCCAGGGCCCCTACCTGGACACCTACCAGCCAGATGTGATCCTGCTGCAGGTTGGCATGAACTATCTGGATGGCAGCCCGGGCGGCATGAACGACCTGAAGAATATTCTGGATCAGGTGGACGCTTATGAGGCAAGGGCGAATAAGGAAGTAACTGTGCTGCTCTCTACCCTGCTGATGCGGGTTTGCTACGAAGAGAATGGAACCTCTTTTTGCCCCAGTCAAAGCGACTTCGAGGCCACGAATAACTACAACACCTACATGAAGCAAATGGCAGCGGAGCGGGTGGCAACCGGAGACCGGCTGATTTTGCTGGATATGGAGGAGGCCAACATCGATTACCGCTACAGGAGCCCCAGCGGAGGCGAAATGGCCGACCCCAAACATCCTATACAGTCCGGGTATGATAAAATGGCTCAGGTTTGGTATAAGGCCCTGCAACAGGATCTCCGGTTGGAATATAAGGCTGCTGTGCTTCAGGTGCTGCCCTCGCTGGCAGGCTCACTTACCCTGAAATGGACAGGCGGCAGCCCGGATGTGGAGAATTATATTATTGAAACGGCTACCTCCGCCACGGGCAGCTTTATGTCGCTGGCCAGTGTACCCGGTACCAGCACGTCTTACCGGCACACCGGCCTGGCACCTTCCCAGACCATGTACTACCGGATCAGAAGCTTTGACGGCGAAACGTACACTGCTTACAGCCAAGTGGTGAGCGGAACGACCAGGGCAGCCAACCATGTGTATAAGGTAATGCCCCTCGGGGACTCTAACACCGAAGGCAGCAAGGTCACGACCGATAACCGGCCTGTACCTGTGGAGCAGCGGGCAGGCTACCGAAGCGAGCTGGCACGCATGCTCGGCCTGGCAGACATCAGGTTCGATTTTGTAGGCAGCAACAAGTCAGGGAGCAGCTTGCTGACTGATGAGGACCATGCAGGTTTTCCGGGGCTCCGCGACCAGGACATAGCCAGTATCCTGCGAAACGGGTATTACTTCGATAACAGCAACACCAAAGTTACTGTTACCAACGGCCCCTACCTCGATGTGTATAAGCCCGATATTATTCTGCTGCATATAGGTACCAATTCCGTAGATGGCAGCCCCGCCGGCATGAACGACATGACAGAGATTCTGAACCAGGTAGATGCCTATGAGGCCCGGTCAGGGAAAGAAGTAACAGTGGTCCTCTCTAAAATTATCAGGCGGGTGTGCTATACAGAAGCAGGAACAACCCATTGCCCGGACCGAGCAGCGCACGAGGCGACCATCAGCTTTAACAACAACTTAGGAACCATGGCCGCCAGCCGCATGGCAGCCGGCGACAGATTGGTGCTCGTAGACATGGCCGATGCCAATATCGACTATCGGTATGCCAGCATAAGCGGTGGCGACATGGCCGATCCGTTGCACCCCACGCAGGCCGGGTACAACAAAATGAGTGGGGTTTGGTTTAACGCCCTGTCCACTGAACTCGTCTTCAGCACACTCCCTGTCGAAATGGTGTCTTTTTCGGCGGCCGTTACAGAGGGTGGCGTTGTGCTGCATTGGAGAACGGCCTCCGAGAAGAATAACAGCCATTATGAAGTACAGCGCATGCCACATGGCGGGCAGTTCGAAACTATTGCCACCGTGGCTGGAGCCGGCACAAGCAGTATCTCCCAAAACTACACCTATGCCGACCAAAACGCACCGGGAGGGACCTTGTATTACAGGCTTATGCAGGTGGATCTGAACAGCACTTTCTCACACTCTAAGGTAGTGGCTGTAGAAAATACCACGCAAGAGCACCAGGCTGATCTGATTTATCCGAACCCAGGTAATGGAGGATCGGTTTCGCTGCAGGTGCATGGCTTTGCGCACCAGGAACAGGTAAATTTGCTTTTAACCGACAGCATAGGCCGGCAAACCAGCCTGGCAGCGCAGACGGCAGATGGCAACGGAAGTGTAGCTGCAAAACTAGACTTTGCTCAGAGTCTGCGGCCCGGACTTTACATTATAAAAATCTATGGTAGCAGCAAGACCACAAGTCTGAAATTCCTGGTCAGGTAGACCTCCTGTTTGGGGCCCAGAAAACATAATAGTTGTAATTTCTAGTTTTTACTTGGTCGGTCACTAAGTACAGGCACGTAAATATGGCCGGGTCTGCCTGAGAAGAGAAAGATGTTTGCCTGCAGGAATTATTCTAATCAAAAAGGCCCTCCGGAGGTTCTGCTGCTGCTGTTGCTCCTGACCTGGCATGGTCCACCTTCTAAAGTGCCTTTCATGCACCCCTCAATAATAAGGTAATGCGTTTTGCGGCAGCCTTCCTGCTTGCATTCGCCTGCAGGTGTCTTATTCTACAGCAGCAGAAGCTGTAGTGCTCCGGAGGGCCTTTTTGATTAGAATAATCTGGCTTATCTGTAAACGCGAGACCGCTGATATTTTCGGTGCTTCAGAAGAGACGGTAGTTAGTACGGGGCGGTTTCAGGCAATGCGGCAGCTGGTTTTAATGGCTTATGCGGGAAGCTGCTGCAGGAAAAATCATATTAAATATCAGCTATTCTTCAATATATATTAAATAAAAACAATATTAAAACTTAGCTATAAATTCGGCGTAATAGGAGTAATTATTTATCTGCAAAATGCTCCGCGTTACAGTGGCTGGTAACCAGTTCTTGGCACACGAGTGGCATTTAAGACTAGGTTGGCCAAACCCGCGCACCTCTGTTATGCACAGGGAGCCTGGCCTTCAGCATATAAACCACGAACTGGCTTCTGGTTGCTATCGATACAAGAAAAGAAGAATGACGAATATATTCACCCCAACCGCAGTTCATGCACCTGGAGCTATTCATGGGAACCCGACTCCTGGCAGCGCCTATTGGTTCCGGCGCCTGCTTTTTATAGTAGCATTTCTTTCGGCGGTAGCAGTACTTACCTCTGTGAGGGCGGCCGGTGTGGGTGCCCTCGATCTGCTGGCTGATAACGACTGCCCACCAAACCTGGTGCATTACTTCGGTTTCGATGAAAGTATGCCTGGATCATACCTCGATTATACTTCTAATACCTCGGCTTCTTGCACCTCCTGCCCGGCTCCGGTACCGGGCATGTTTGGGGGAGCACAGCGTTACAATGGTGGCAGCAGAGTCGATTTTGATCAGACAAAAAATTTCCAGTGGGGCCCTAACAGCAGTTTCACCATAGAAGTATGGGTTCGCACCACCGCCAGCTCAGGCACCAACCAAGTGCTGATAGGACGTGACGCCAAGGATTCGCCGGCGCACTGGTGGCTCGGTATCACGCCGGAGGGGTACGCCACTTTTGTGATCCGCGACAGAACCGGCAATATGGTAGGGCTTGGCGGCGACAACGAAGGCACCATCAAAAGAAAGATAAACGATGGTAAGTGGCACCACATAGTAGTGGTGCGCGACGGTACCACCAGCACCAAAGAAAGGCACACCACCAATAAGCTGTATGTGGATGGATATGCGATCTATAGCCTGGAGCATCCCTTCGGCGGCGACTATTTAAGCGCTTCGCCTATCAATATTGGCTATTTAAACCTGCAGGGTGGCTATGCCTACACCGGCGACATGGATGAACTGATGGTGTACGACAGGAATTTGTCTGAAACCGAAGTTAGGTCGCGGTACAACAATGGCGCGGGTGCCTACTGCGGGTCTGAAGAAGTTGCTGTAGCTATTGTGTCGGAGCCGCTCACCTATGGCGTGTTAGATCAGAACTATTTCTATGATGTGAATGCCACTGGCAGCCCGGCTCCCGCTTACACCCTGCTTGCTGCTCCCCAAGACATGCGCATCGACAGCAAAACCGGTATTATTACCTGGACACCAGCTGCCGCCGGAACCTTTACTGTGTCCGTACAGGCCGCCAACGGCCTGGGTGCAGCAGAGCAGCGCTTTACCATAACCATAAAAGAAGGAATAGGCGAGATCTCGGAAGTGGTGCACCATTGGATGCTGCACGAGATAGCCGGCACCCGCTACCGCGATTACTACACCCCCCATCATGCCCTGGCAGAAGAAGGCACCAGGCCAACCCCGATCACAGGTGTTATCTCTGGAGGGCAACGCTTTGATGGGGAAGATGATGGCCTTAACGTAATGGATAGCCCTAACTTTAACTGGGGCCCGGATGCCAATTTCACGATTGAGCTTTGGATGCGGACTACCACCACCGCCAAAGGAAACCAGGTGCTGATCGGGCGTAGTGCCAAAGACTCGCAGGTACAATGGTGGCTAGGCGTAAACCCCGCCGGGAATGCTGTTTTCGTGATGTTTGACTGGAGCAGGAAAGGTACTGCCGTCACCAGCGCTGGTAAAAAGTTGAATGACGGCAATTGGCACCAGTTTGTGGCTGTAAGAGATTCGAGGTCGAACAGCAGCAAGGTGTATATTGATGGAGAACTGGCAGGGGAGCAGACGTACCAGTTCCAAAACGGGTTTGGCAGCAGGAGCCCTGTAAACATAGGCTACTTGAACGAGGCCTCCGGCTACCATTATCAGGGCGATATGGACGAGGTGAAGCTGTTTGGCAGGCCTTTGAGCGCTTCAGAGGTAAAAGAGCGTTACACAGATGTTTATGCGGCCATTACGGAGCTCCTGTTATTTGAGGGCCATTATGCACACGGCTCTGTGCTTCTCAACTGGGAAACCATAAATGAAGTAGATGTGGCCAACTTTGAAATAGAGCGGTCAGAGGACGGCGAAATATTCACATCCATCGGTAAGGAGGCCGCCACCGGTCCAAGTACGGAGCGCCTGGCCTATACCTTCACAGATCCTGCGCCGCTCAGTGGCAGTGTTTATTACAGGCTCAAGATAAACAAAACCTCGGGCCTGTATACCTACTCCAGCATCATCCTTATCCAGAGCGGAGGCTTCTCCGGATCCACCTTTCTCTTGTATCCAAACCCGGTGGCAACAGGAGATGTACAAATAGAAGTGACTAAACTGCCGGAGCAGGAGGATATTATTTTTGTGGTATCTGACCTATCTGGTAAGCGGATTCTACAGGAGCAGGTAAAGACTGATGCTGACGGTACTCTGCACCTGGCCTACACGGTGGATTATAACCTTCGGCCCGGCATTTATAACATATCGGTTATAACGGGAACAAAAACCCTGAGCAGAAAGCTGGTGGTGGTGAAGTAGAGCAACTGTATATCCAGCTTAAAGACTGCATTTTACCTTCTCGGAACCAGAAATGGCATCACGTTGGCTAGAAACGACGCGCGTATGACGACACGATTTCTATCATTTATATCGAAGATGATACAGCCTCCTCCTATAGGGTGCTATCGCTGGTTATAGGAGTGAAGCAGCTTCTGGCCGAAATCTGCATTGGGAGCAAAGGAAGTGCTCAGGAGATTTAATTAAAAAATCAAAAATATTTTGCAACATGCTGAACTATAACATCGTATAAATCAATAGTACTGAGTAGTAGCAGTATAAAAAAACAGAGAGATCCTAAAGAAACGTCTTTACGATCGTAACCCTGGCAGGAGAGTTACGTAAAATACCTTATAGGAGCAGAAGCGGAGACAGGCAAAAAAAAATGGATGCCCACCAGTATGATGAGCATCCATAAGAAAGAGGAGCGAAAGAATAACCTACTCTTTAATCACTTTTAATGATTTGGAAACACCCTGGCTATCGGTGTAGCGCAAAATATAAAGACCGCTGTTTAGAGAAGATCCAGCCAGATCAATTACCAGCCTGTTGTTGTCCAGTTTCAGGTTACTGTTTTCTTTGTAAACAATTTTACCAGCCTGATCAATAATTACAACCTCCTGCAGTGTTACCTCCTTATCACCAAGGTCCAGTGTAATCATATCCCTGAACGGATTTGGATACGCAGTGGCATTAGTGAAACTTAAGTTAGTTTCTGCTGTTGTAGCTGCTGCCGTAGCACTGAGTCCACCAGAAATGGGCGATAAATTTTTGCCTGAAATAGGTCTCTCATCTGTACCATTTGGCAATGTCCAGCCAACCGCCAGATTATCACCACCACCACCTTGTATATGCAGCGCCTCAATGTAGTAGCGTTCGCCCGCTTTCAGCGAAATTGTAGCAGATTTCTGAGACGAATATTTTGTCCAATCTCTTGAGCCAGTCCAGTTGTGGGTATAAGCAATTCTTCTTTTCTTGGCAGGGTCCTCAGAAGTACTCAGGTATAATTCTGCCACATCATCGCCCGCAATCCAGAAAGTATAGTTGCCAGATGCAGGTGCCGTTACATAACCTCTGATCCTTTGGCCATAGTTGTTTCCTTGCTTGCCTGGTGCTTCAAAAGAGGTCAATTCAGAAGCAGAAGAAGGGTCTGTGGCTACTGGTATGTCTTTAATAGAAGTTCCGTGGGTTCCTGTCCATATCTCTCTGGTGATTTTACCGGTTGGAGCAAGAGAAGAAGTAGAGATAGAGGCAATTGGAGCAGAAGCACTTCCGAAGGTAGAGAGCCTGTTTCCTCCTATAGGTCTTTCCTGCGCACCATTTGGCAGCGTCCAGCCAACAGACAGGTTATCACCACCTGCATCTTCTTTATGCAGGGCTTCGATGTAGTAGCGTTTGCCTGCCTCTAGAGTAATAGCGGCTGATTTTTGTGAACTGTATTTTGTCCATTCTCTCGGGTTTGTCCAGCCATTGATTGAAGCAATCCTTGATTTTCTGGCAGGATCCTCAGAAGTGCTCAAATATAACTCAACATTGTTGTCGCCTGCCACCCAGAAGGTATACTGACCGGATACAGGAGCAGTCACATAACCTCTGATACGAGCACCATAACTATCCGCCACATTAGTAGGGGCCTCAAACACAGTAAGTTCCGCTGAGCTGGTAGGGGCTGAGTTTACTGGTATGTCAGATACATTAGCGCCACGAACATTCGCCCACATTTCACGAACTATTTTACCTGTTCCGCCTCCTGTAGGAGTAGTAAGGTCTGTTGCTAAATTGGCCTCACCTATCCTCACACTTACAGAAGCAGAGGTAGTAGTAGCACCTTTGTTGTCTGTGGCTTTGGCAGTCAGGATATAAGCACCAGTTTTGGCATTGTTCCAGGTGTAAGCGAAAGGGCTTCTGTTAGACTCACCCAGTTTGGTAGAGCCCTGGAAGAATTCAACTTTCGTTACTGAACCGTCAGCATCGCTCGCATTGGCAGTAATTTTTATTGAAGATCCTACTGTGATAGACTCATTTGCATTAGGAGAGGTTAGAGCAACTGCAGGGGCTTGATTAGAAGTAGTCGGAGCGGATCCGTTAGGTCCTAATTTGATGCCGTTTTGTTGCAGCTTTTGTGCCCAGCGGTTGGCTTCACCTTTTTCTGTGTCAGGAGTGATCGGGTTTGGCAGGTGCGTGTTTGATCTGAATGAAGCATGTTCCGCTACCGAGATGTCGTTTCTGTTTTCAGGGTTACGCCATTTTACGACGCCTATCACGTTGTGGCTGATGGAGTTAGAGAAGGTCGTGTTCTTTTTGTAGTAGTCTTTGCTCCACATGCCGGATGTATACATGGCATACTCTTTACCATCAGTATATTTGGCGGCTGTAATGGCTCTGTTGTTTTCGTAGCGGATGTTGTTACCGCCAGCGATCCCCATGGAGTAGTTTCCAAGGCCTACCAGTTGGTTTTCAGTGGCAGTTATGTAAGCAGGGCAGATGCTGATGTTTCCGTCTCCGTCTGTGATAATGCCACCGCCAGAGTATTCTGATTTAGTAGCAGGGTAGGGGAAAGCTCCTTGTATGTAGTTGTTATGAATACGGATAGGAGAGTCTGATGTACCGCGGGTGTTGTACATGTTGATGTTGTCTTCTACCAGCGATTTGTTGGCCTCGTTGATCACTTCATTCCAGGCGATCTCGGCATGGCGAACAGCATTTCTGAAATTAAACTGCACAAACTGCGAACGCTCAAAACCATTGTACACGCGGCCGTCTATGTTTTTTACCTTGTTGTAGCGGATTTTGATGGTCTGGCTGGTAGAGCCGTTGCCATCATAACTGGTGCCGAGGTAAATACCTGCTGTCGACTCCATGTAGTTATTCTCGATAACAATGTTTTTGAAGGCATTTACTGTTACGAAACGGCGCGGTTTCTTTGAGCCGCTATAAGGAGTTGGGTTAATGCCGTACCCGTTGCTGTTGCGTACTGTAAGGTCTGCAGGCCAGCTCCAGGATCTGATGAGGTAACCGGCACCCCGGATATTAGAATTAACAATTATAACAGGTTCGGATGTTTTGATGTCTACTGCGGGAACATTAGAGTCTTTAGATTCCCAGTTGCCGGTGTAGGTTCCGCCTTTGGTAATAACTATCGGACCGCTATAAGACTGAGCTGAAGTTTTTGATGCTGCAAAGTTTACTAAGAGGAAAGTGAAAAGAGCAAGCAAAGTCCGGCTTACCCTCTTTCGAGGGGTAAGAAATTGTGTATTCATCTTCTTTGGCTAAAAGTTGAAAATTAAAAAAAAATTATACTGTAATATTGCTTCAAACTGTGCATCGTACTTAAAAGTTCATTTTATAATTTTTGAAGCTTATAAAATTCCGATGCTAACAGGTGTTCATTTTTTAAAACGACTAAATTTTATTAGTCACAAATATAGATACCATTTTTTATAAAAAGCCAGTGTTATGTCATTTTTGTCTAAAAAAACTAACAGTACTTTAAAAAGTTATATTAATTTTTGCTTTAAAAGTGTATTTTAAGCTCATGAACAGCTTTTTTGAGCTGATTATGTAAAATAAAAAAATATTTCAACTATAAAAAATGATATTCTGTATTTAGTATTAATATTATGTAAAAATTAACAAAAATTATATTTTGGTAATTTAACTAGTGTTTATTGTATTACTTATGCGCTGTAGGGATATTCAAAAAACTCTATTTATAGTGGTTTCATTATATAGTGAATTTGTTATTTTTACAGAGGCCTGATGTTGGATATTTTTTATTTTTTGAAAAAGGTTACATTTTTTTTTAGATAAAAGAAGACCTCCGTAAAGGGGTTTGAAGCAGAAAAAAGCCGATATTTAGGAAGAGGTGGGGGTAATGGGACATATTTTTTCTGGTATCCTGATTAGTAGCACTTTGCAAGACTGCAGGCAGGGTTTGGGATGCAGGATAATTTTTTATTTTTCTGTTGAAACCGAAAAATAAAATTTTGGATACGGAGAAGTTGTGGGGTGTAGGCTATTTTTTTTTATGGAGGCTCATTATTTTTTTCAGGACAATCTCATTCACCCTGTTTTGGCCGCCTAAATAATTCTGGCCTTTCTGGAGATGCTTTTGGCAATTCCAGGCAATATCCGGCAATATTCTTACCACAGGTTTCATCAAGTACCATCACCTTAGAATTGTCGGGCTCGTTAGTGAAAAAGCGCTTGGCAGAGTACCCGAATTATTCTAATAAAAAATGCCCTTCAGAGGCCACTTCTGCATCTGCCCCTGCTGATCCTGTTTTTATGCGACAGGTAATACCTTCATGCACTTAATGCCTCCTAATGGTTTGTCGTTGATTTTGGCTTCTACTGCAACTAGAGTTGCCGGTGAGAACACATGGCAACGGCAAAAGGAATAGCCGGCTAAGAATTTTTTATGGAGCACCAACGCTGCTTCAAATTGATTTTTAAGAAAGCTTAGTGCTTCTGAAGCCACCAGACAGCAAATCTGCCATCATTTCTAATTATTAATTTGGCGAAGCTCTAAAACACCCCTTACTCTAACATGCGAGAGCAGATGCAGAAATGCTGGAGGGGCTATTTGATTAGAATAATTGAAATGATAGGTAGTGTTCTGCCTTCATCTTCCTATACGAGAGGGTGCACTTAGTGTGGGTGGGTAATAGCTCCTGCGGTTGAGGTGGCTGGCTGAGGACCGGGTACTATCTCTACTGAATCGAGTTTTTGTTGCCACTTCAGGTATTCTAGTCGTTCCATCTCTTTTGTGGCTTTTTCTTCCAGTATTATATTATCGAAGGTGTTGGCCGCTTTTTCTATACCTGCCATGATCTCATTTCGCCAGGAACCCGATTTGCCTACTACCGACAATGTATTTTGGTACATCCTGTTGTTGTAGGTAGCTTTGGTGTCGTAATAATCCCTGGCCCAGATGCCGCTCGTCCAGAAAGGATAAGCGGTTCCGTCGTCAAACGCTGCAGCCACAATGCCGGTGTTATTGTAAACCTCAATATGATTGCCGCCAGCAATGCCTATGCAGTAGTTTCCGAGCCCCACCAGCTGATTGTCATATATTTTAAGATGGGCGGTGGCCCGAAGAGAGTCGGTGCCCGGAGAGTCTGTAATGATGCCTCCGCCTGTATACTTTTTTTCGGTTACCGGAAATGGAAAGGCCCCTTCTATGTAATTATTATGGATGCGGATAGGGGAGTCGGGGGTGCCACGGGTGTTATAGATGTTAATATTATCTTCTACCAAAGAGTTTCCCTGCTCGTTAATAACCTCGTTCCAGGCAATCTCTGCGTGCGGGATAGGATTCACAAAGTTGAACTGCACGAACTGCGACCGCTCATACTCACCACCAAATACCCGCCCGTCTATGTTCCGGACCTTGTTGTAGCGTATTTTCACGGTTTGGCTGGTAGAACCATCGCCATCGTAGCTTTCTCCCAAGTAAATGCCGGCTGTTCCTACGAGGTAGTTATGCTCCACCACCAGGTTTTTGAAATTATTCAGCGTGATAAACCGGCGTGGTTTTTTCGAGCCTACATACATGGTGGGCCGGATACCGTAGCCAGTCGTATTCCGCACGGTAAGGTCAGCGCTGTGGCCCCAGGATTTGATCAGATAGCCTGCGCCACGTATGGTGGAGTTGGCAATGATAACCGGTTCAGAAGTTTTAATCTCCACGGCAGGCACGTTGGAGTTGCTGGAAACCCAATTACCGGTATAGGTGCCGCCTTTTATTATTACGATTGGCTCGTCAAATCCATTCGCTATGGCAGTGCCCACTGAAGGCTGGGAAAAAAGTACCCGGTAAGCCACTACACCTATGGTCATGGCCGCAGCCATAGCCAAACCAAGCCATAACATGCGGCTTAACCATAGGTGAAGCAGGTAAGTGTTCGACGGTTTATATAGTGAGCTCCGGGTTTGCTGCATTAGTTAACGATATATCCCAAAATCCTGCGTGCATAGCCATTCACCAGGTAATAAGGCACATAAGGCTTAGGGCAGTTTTTTAGCGTAAACCTGGTGAAATCGCGCAGGTTGCCGCCTCCTTTTATATCGAAGAGATGCTTGTAGAAGTTCTGGAGGCTCTTGCTTTTCCTGTTTTTGCGCTCCCCGCTTTCTTCAGGGTAGGTGTAGAGCTTCGCATCGTAGTTGCAGTATAGTGCAAATCCTCCTCTGGCAGCTGTGTGCGTAAAATCGTAATCAGCGACATAGTGCGGAAACCTTTCCTGATCAAAAAGCCCCACTTTCTCGAACACGGCTCTGGGAATAAGCAGGCCTCGGCCAGGCAACTGCGAAACACGGTGAATTCCCACCTGTTTCTCTTTCGGTAACTCCTGCAGCAGGTGCCGCACCCTGTTCAGCTTAAAATCAACTATCTCGCCGCCAAAGATAGGCTCACGCGTGTCTGCATCCATTTCCAGGGCTCCGATTACGGCATCAGGCTTTTGTTTGGCCCACTTATAGGTGTTTTCGATAAAGTCGGGCGCTACCTCTACGTCGTTGTTCATGGTCATAACGTAGTCGGTGCCCGATTGTAAGGCATGTTTGATGCCCATGTTCACGCTGGCAGTCCAGAACAGGTTGCCGTCTCCGAACAGGATGTCCACCTCTGGAAATTCTTCCCGCAGCATCTCTGCCGTGCCGTCTGTGGAGCCGTCGTCTACAATAATGACCTTAAAATCCTGGTTTGTCTGCTGGCGCAACGACAGCAGGCAAGCTTTGGTAAAGTGCTTTCTGTTAAAAACGGGTATAACTATATGTATCATGTTGCAATTCTTCTTAATGGTTAATCTCTTCTACTTCTTCCTAGGTGAATTTACTGTAGAACCTGGCGATATGTTCCGTTTTCAGGGTCCAGGTTTGGGTTTTTGCAAAACTGTAACCATGCCGGCCCATGCGCTCGCGCAGGGCGGGGTTGTCGTAGAGCTTTTCGACCGCTGCTGCCAGGGCGCTTACGGTCTCAACGGGAGCGGTGGCGGGCACTTTTATGCCTGCCTCATCCGGCACCAGGTTTTTGCCTCCGTGCAGGTCGAGGGTAACGATCGGTAAGCCATAGGCCATGGCCTCCAGGAACTGTGCGGCGGAGGAGTCGCGCAGGCTGCAGAACATGAACAGGTCGCTCTCGGTATAGGCTCGTTTCACTTCCTCCCAGGGTACTTGGCCTTTCCAGACTACCTTGCCCTGCAGGTTATATTGTTCCACCCACTGCGGCACGTAATCGTGCATCTGGCCGTCTCCCAGGATAATAAGCTTAAAGGGCACGTCCGGCCTTACCTGTCCGAGCGCCTCCATCACAAGGGGCAGGCCTTTTCGGGCAAACAGGCGGCCCACCCACACAATTTTGAGTTCTTCGGCAGGTGCGCGCACCGGATAGGCTGGGGGGTAGAAGGACTCGGGCAAGCTGGTATCCAGAAACATCTGGGCGTTTCGGGCACCGTTCACCTTCGCCATGTTATAGGTGTCTTCGTTGGTTGTGAGCACCAGCGAGGCGTGGCGCATCGCCTGCCGCACGTTCGGGTTAAAGGTCAGGAGCAGCCTGCTGATCCAGGAGCGGACCACCTCCATTTTCCACCAGCTGTAGAAATATTTCTTGAAGGCTTTCGGCGCTTCCTGCCCCCCGCCTGCCGGACCGAATATAAGCGGCTTGTTCAGGCGCCAAAGGGCCGTGCCGAGCTGCAGGCTCCCGATGGTGACGTGGTGCACCAGGTCAAAATTCAGTTCCTGGTCGAGCTGCCGGGCCGTTTTATAGGCCTGTTCCTGCCAATACATGTAATGTATGTAAAAGCCCAGGTGGTACTCAAAGGTTTTCTGCACCCAGGCGGGCACCTCCACAAATACGATGTGCAGGTTTGGCAAGGCCAGGCGCTCCACCTCAGCCAGAATATTTTCCTTGCCTTCTATGGTGGTGAGGCACCAGACCTCATGGCCCATCTTTGCAGTGTTCAGTGCCCAGTTCCAGCCATTGCCCAGCTCTGTGCCGCGGTTAGGCTCGCAGGCGTACGCAGATAGAAGTAACTTCATAGGGTGTTTTGGCTAGAGGCTGATGCTGAATATGTTCTTAAGCTTGGCCGTCACTTTATCGCGGATCAGGTAATTGAAGTTTCGCTTGTCAGACTCGATGTCGCGGATTACGAAGCGCGGGTGCCGGAGCGGAAACTCTATTTCCTGCTCATGTATCTGCGCCTTTTTATCGTGCAGGTTAAACGTGTGGGTGGCATCTTCGCCAAAACCAATGTTGCGGACCAGGTTTACTTCCGGCACAATGCAGAGGCCGGAGTTGCTGTAGACGGTGAACTCCCACTGGTAATCCCACACATCGCCTTTCTCTATGTTGGCAAAGGTTTCTTCGAGCTTGCTCAGGCGGTACATCTCCTCAAACTTGTTCAGGAAAATGCCATTCAGGTAGCCCTTCTGCTTCAGCTCCGGGTAATTTTTGATGTTGAAGTCGTAGAGCTGCCAGGCGCGCCGCCAGGTGGCCCAGCCCCAGCTGTTCACTTTGTTGGAAAAGTAATAGGAGTAGTCCGAGTCGTTGCGCCAGCCATCGAGGTAGTTGTTGCCGCTGATGTGCATCACGCGGGTATCGTACTTGTATTTCTCCAGCAGCTCCTGGCAGAACCAGAAAAAGCTCTTCGAGGGAATGCAGTCGTCTTCGAGGATAATGCCGGTTTCTTCGTTTTCGAAAAGCCAGGTTATGGCCTGCGACGGGGCCACGCCGCAACGCAGGTTCTGCTCCTGAAAAAGGGTTTTTACTTCGCAATCCCAATCTACCTGCTCCACAATTTTGCGGGTTTCGGCGCATTTCTCAACATCTGAGGGCACATGCGGCCGTGGCCCGTCGGCCGCCACATAGAGGCGCTTTGGCTTTACCTGCCTGATGCGGTCAAAAACTTTCTGGGTAGTGTGGGCTCTGTTAAAAATAATAAGCAGCACGGGTGTGTGCAACGGCTCGTCAAACGTAAGGGTACTCATATAGTAAGGGTAAAATATCTAAGTATATCTATCATACTGTTCTTGCGGAAACTAGTTGTGCTCTAAAAGCGGTTTGTTGCCAGGCCTGAACAAATTTTCCTTCAGTTCCCGTAGCCTGAGCTTCCTGCGCCAGGCCGATTGTTTCAGGTAGGTGACAGGGGCCGGCACTTCTTCCTCCATCAGCACGATGCCCCATCCTAGGATGGCATAAAAGAAAATAGGCAGTACGTAAGAGATGCCGAAAACAAAGCCGCTCAGGATAAAAGAAAGTAAAATGATCTGCCGGATAGTCATGAAGCGCGCCCTGAACGCATATTTGATGGTTTCCCAGGTGAGCAGCAGGAAAATCAGCAGGCCAGCCAGGCCGGTATAAAACAGGATCTCGATGTAAAAGCTGTGGAAGTGGTGTCCGTTGCCATCTTCAAACACCGGGCGACCCAGGTCTTCGCGGTAGAACTGTATGGGCAGCTCAAACCCCTCGAAGCGCATGCCCAGGAACAGGTTTTCCTCAATAAAGGGCACATAAGACAGCCATTGTTTGTAGCGCCAGCCGCCGGTTCCCTGGGTCTCGAAGTTTTCCATGTCAGAGAAACTGGCCTGCACCTTGTCTATGATCTCGGGGTGCATCGAGAACAGGAAGGCGCTGCTGGCAATACCCGCAATGATGCCAACCAGTATTATAGGAACAAGCTTGCCGAAATTGATGGGCTCCTCGGCCTTGAACTTTGTGAGCAGGTAATAAAAGAAGAGCACCACCGCTGTCGAAATCCAGACGGTGCGGTGCTGGAAGAAGAATATGGTCAGCAACACGAACAAGGCCAGGAACAGCTGCGTCATTTTGCCTTTGTAGAAGTAGTTGCTCAGGTAATACAAAAACGGAATCACGAGCATGTATACCGAAGAGGAGTGAACTCCGCGCTCATGGCCTGTAAAAGAGGAAATACTAAGGGTATGCGGATTCACGATCAGCACGTTCAGCCAGAAGCCGACCATTATGAACGTTACGACATGCGAGAACTTCAGGTAGAAGTTGCCTTTGTAAAAGGTGTAGATGAAGAAGGCGAAATAGAGTACGAACAGTTTCTGGAAAACGTGCGGGTACACCAGGGGGGTATTGTATTTATACATCGACTCCAGCACCATGCCCACCACATACACGTTCAGCAAAATGTAGATCATGCGCATGGGTTTGGACATGCGCTGAAATTTAAGCCAGCAGTAGCCAAACGACAGCGCGGCACAGCCCTTGAGCAGCAGATTCAGCATCATGTACTGAATGTTCTTGTTGCTGGGCGCCACCAGCTCCGTGAACATGTTGTCCATGAGCAGGATCAGCGCAATGGGAATAATAAATAAAAAGGTATAGTTGATTTTCATCTGCTTCTAAATGCTGCGTCGGGTCTTTTGTATTGTCAGGTTAAGTGTTAGCGGGCGGTTCTTTCCAGGTGAAATTATTTGAATGAAAAGGGCCCCCCAGAGGCGTTTTAAAATGCCAGATACTGGATGTTAGATAGTAGCCTTCTTTTTAAGATAAAAATTATGCGATAACTGTTGTTCTCAGGTTCATCTTCAAATTTCCAACTCTTCAAATTAAGCTATTAGCACATGTAACTATCAGCACATTAACCAGCAAATTATTCCAATCAAAATGCCCCTCCGGAGCCTGTTTTGCCTGTTCCTGGCTTTGCTCAGTGCCCAACCGACGCGAAGGTTACGCTATTATTTTACCAAAAGCTTGTCCCAGGGTTTACGGTCAGGCACTAAGGGCTTTCCCAAAATCTGGCTGTAATACTCCAGGTGTTTGTTTATAATAACTTCTTCGGAGTAGTTCGCCTTGGCATAAGCTTTGGCATTTCGTTCTATATCTTCCCGCAACGACTTATCGGTTAAAAGTTTTGCCACGTGAGTGGCTATGTCTTCCGGCGAGAGTATATCGCAGAGGAGCCCGGCCTTGCCATAGTTGAGCAGGTGCGGAATGTAGCCGCTTTGCTTGCCTGCCACCACAGCTGTGCCCGTGACCATAGCCTCCAGCACCACCATGCCGAAAGACTCTTCTCTGGACGGATGTAGGAGCACTTTGGCCGCGGCAATCCGTTGCAGCACTTCCTCAAAAGGCAGGTGCCCCAGGAATTGTACGCCGTCCTCCAGCTTATGTTTTCTGGCAAACTGGTGCGCTTCGCCGTTCTCTTCCATGCCGGCACCAAGCAATTGATATTCCAGGGTAGGGAACCGCGCTCTTAGCCTGGCAAAGGCCCGCAGCGCCTGCTGCACGTTTTTCCGCCTCCCAAAACCCATGGAGGTTGTAATGATATAGTTTCCTTTCACGACAGGCTGCTCAATAGTAGCCTCAAAATCCTGCGGATAGAAATTGGGGATGGTCCGGGTCTTTCGCTTCTCTTTTTTGTTGAGTTGAGAATAGGTGTACTCTGAGTTGGCAATCAGGTGCTTGGCCTTGGTTACTACATAATAATTAAGGCACCAACGCACCACTCTGAACAGATCGCGGTGGTTGAGCAGGATCTGAAGGGCTACATCGTGCAGGCTCACAACTGTTGGGATGCCGGTTCGTAAGGCCGCGGCCGCGTATTCATAAGACCAGAAAGCGACGATAAAATCGGCTGGGTTTGCCCGGATCTGCGCCTGCAGCTCCTCGATCTCGAACTTGAAGAACCGGCGGCCTGGCTGCGGCAACTGCTGGCTCACATACACCTTGAGGTTTTCTGTCTCATATGCTAGCGGCTGATCGATCTGGCCAGAATTGGTGTAAGCGATCACTTTAAAGCCTCGGCTCACCAAAGCGTTAATAAAATGAGATGTAAGCGGAAAAGCATTGGTTCCAGGAAAATCTGTCCCTTTCAGCTCCCACTCCAGTATATTCAAATCAACAGGTCCACAAACTCCGATAGTCATAATAAACAGTTTTTAATTCTTAAAGAACATGCAGCAAAGCTTATGCTTCTTTTACGTTATATCTTCTAAATTTATGCATCACCTTGCTGTAAAATCCGCCGGTTTTCTCCGTCAGGCCCATTCTGTCAAACACCTCCTGCAGTTCTACCTTCAGCAGCCTGTGCGGGAACCATAAGGTAAGCGTGAGCAGAAAAAGTGCCCCCGTCATCATTTGGGCTATCAGTATGAGCCAGGCAGGCAAGTCTGCTCCACGCAGGAGGCTACTTACCAGGTAGAGCGCAGCGGCAGTCACCAATCCGTTGATTACGCCCGGCAGGTAAATAGACAGTTGTTGCCGGTACGTTAGCGCCAGCACCCGGCTCATGACTAACTGATACAGCCCCATCCGCACCAATTCACCCAGGAAAATAGCAAAGGCAAAACCAACCAGCCCATACCCCCGCAGAAGGTAGAAGAAGAGGCAGATAATTAAAATAAAGGCACCTGTCAGGGCTATTTTCATATTCAACACAGCTTTTGCATCGCATACAATGCCGGCGAACATGGTAATAAAGCTCAGCGGAATCGCCAGGCAAAGCACCTGCAGCACCGGAACGGAAGCTGACCATTGGCTACCCAGCAGAATATACACCAATTCAGGAGCCGCCACCAGAATTCCTAGGCAAACCGGAATCACCAGGGCCGCCAGCAGCGTGATGCTGGAGAGGTAAATCCTGCCAAGCCGCTGTACATCTGACTGCAACTTGCTGAACGAAGGGAAAATAACCTTTGTAAGCGTGCGGGTGAGCATATACAAGGGCAGGTTCACCAGCATAAACGCCCGGTTGTACAGACCCAGGCGGTGGGAGCCAAGCGCCCGCCCGATCAGGATGGTGTCGAGGTTGGTAGCCAGGAACTCCATAAAACTGATCACCGACATTTTGCTGCCGTACTGGAAAAGCGGCTTGTACGATTCCCATTTAAACAGCATAAGGACATTGTGCCGCGTTACCACATAAGAGCCAATGGCCACTATGGCAGCCTGGGCCAAGGAGGCGTATACCAGGCTCCACACGCCAAAGTCTAAATAAGCCATCACCACGCCCAGCCCCAGGTAGGAGACCACATAGGAGCTCGTTTCGAGAATGCTGATGACCTTAAACTGCATATTGCGCTCCAGCAGGCCGGTGGCAGTGGCACTTGCGCCATTAATAAAAAAGGCGAGCGCCATCACCTGCACAATAGGGGCCACATCGGGGTTATCGAAAACGATAACTGAAAAGGGCGCCAGGAGGATCGTTAGTAATGTAAAGAGCGCTCCGAGCAAGGTGGTCGAGGTAAAAGCCGCCCTGATATTGTCTTCAGAAAGATCCTCTTTCTGCACGAGGGCTTTGTTCAGACCAAGGTTGGCGAAATAACTCCCGAAACGGAGCACTACCCCGGAAATGGCTACCAGGCCGAACGCCTCAGGTTCCAGTAACCTTGCCATGGCAGAGGTATATCCTATTTGCATCACGGCATTGGCCACGGTGGACGCTGATCCCCACTTTAATCCGCTCACAGCCTTCGAAGCCAGATTCTTACTCATCCCTACTAGTCGATATTATTTGCTTGAAAAAGCTCTTCCGGGATTTCCTGTCCGGAAGAGCTTTAGAAATTTCTGTAATTAAATTTAGAGGTTCAGCCAGGGGCTACACATAATAGTAGGTGGCTTTTTTCTTGTAGCCATACTCATATGTTTTGCCATAGTCCAGGTCGTTGATGACCATGTGGATGTTCTTGATTTTTTTATTGGCATACAGCTCGTTTATCTGCTGCAGCATGTCTTTGTTGGTGAACCTGTGTTTCACCACATAGAGGTTGGTGTCCATGTGCTTCATCAAAATGAAGTATTCCGATACAAAACCGATAGGAGGGGTGTCGATCACGATGTGGTCGTATTTCTCCTTCAGAACTTCAATCAGTTCGCGCATTCGGGGGCGCTCCAGCAGCTGGATGGCATTATCCGGAATAGGCCCGCTGGAAATGATGTCCAGGTTCTCGATCTCCGTCTTCTGCACCACGTCCTCCAGGGCAGCGCCATCCGTCAGGTAAGAGGATAAACCTGCTGCGGCCTCATTGTTAAAATACTTGCTGAAGGTAGGCTTACGCATATCCGACTCGATGAGCACGGTGCGCTTGCCTGCCATGGCCAGCTCGGTGCTGAGGTTCACGGAGGTGAACGTCTTTCCTTCACCTGATACAGAAGATGTTATGCCGATCACCTTAAAGCCTTGCTCTGCCATGAGGTACTGCAGGTTAATGCGGATAGACCGGAACGATTCCGCTATGGCAGAACGCGGATTGTTTTTTACGGCCAGCTTGTCGTTTCGGCTGCCGTGGGCAATCACCCCCAGGAACGGAATATTGGTGACTTTCGCCAGGTCGTTTTTACCCTGAATGGTATTGTCTACGTTGCTGATGAGCACGATCATGGCAGCCGGGATGATCAGGCCGATGATCAGGGCCAGCATGTAAATCATCTTTGGCTTCACGTTCACCGGGCCACTGCTGGCCAGGGAGGCACGGTCGATCACTTTTTTGTCTGTTGTGTTGGTAGCCAGCGCTATAGAGGCCTCCGCCCTTTTCTCCAGCAGGTACCCGTATTTCTTGTCCACGAACTCTGCCTCACTCTGTAAGTCTGCCAGCACGCGTTCGCTTTCGGGCAGCCTGGCCAGCGTAGACTCTATCTCGCCCATTCTGCGGTTTATGTCTTTCAGGTTATTGTTGGTAGAAGAGATCACGTTCTTCAGGTTGGCGATGATGGCGTGGCGGGTGTTCTCTATCTTGCCTTCCAGTACCTGCAGTTTCGGGTTGTCCTGCGTGGCTGTGACACGGTAACCTGCTTTTTCGCGGTTCAGCTCGGTCAGCTGGCCAAACAGGCTGCTCAGTACCGCATTTTGTATCCCTGCCGCCGCTGCCGGAGAAACTGCCTGTGCTAAGGCGTCTTCGCCGCTGAACTGCTCCAGCAGGCTCTCGTAGTTCTGCTTGTCCACCATCAGACGAGCTCTCTCTGTCTGCAGCTGCGAAAGCTGCTGCGAGTTAATAGAGGTCTGGTTGCTGATGTTTGATATCTTGTTTGCCGACCGGAAGGAGGAGATGGCCTGTTTGCTCTTTCTGAGCGAGTCAGTCAGGGTGGCCAGCTGGCTGTCTATGAACTCGATTGTCTTATGCCCGTTCAGGTTTTTCTCCTCCAGGTCTTTGGCTACATACTCATCCATGAGCGTGTTCAGGAAAGCAAGCTCCTTCTCCGGAATGCTGCCTTTGCTCTTTAGTTCCAGCACACGGGAGTCTCTGTCGATGGGACTGACTTCGAGCTTGGACTGCTGCCGGGCAACCTGGCTCTTCATGCTGTTCACCACAAAATAGTGCTTTTTGCCAGAAATGTCTGTGGTGCTGCTATCGCGCAACAGCGTGAAGCTAAGGTTGTCGTCTTTGTATGGCTCACCGAAGTAATGCACTTTTACCAGCGAGATGGCAGGTACCAGGCCAGAGCTGCTGTGGGTGCGGAAGTCATAGCGTTTTACGTCCTCGGCCTCTATCGTGATCTGATACTGCTTGTCGTTCAGGACTTTGATCTCTATCGGAATATCTACCAACTGGGTGGAACTGGTGTCCAGCTTCACGATATAAGGGGCTTCGTTGTACTGCTCCTGCACCACCAGCTCACCAAAAGTGTTTAGCCAATGGTCCGTTACCTTATAATAGGCCACCGAAAAGTCCAGGCGCTGGAGGGCACGTTTCACCATCTCCGCCGACTTCAGGAGTCCTATCTCATCTTCTACCTTGATGCCTTTAGAGGGGACATCCAGTATGTTGAGAAGTTCCTGGGCTTTTCTGGACCCGGTTTGCTGGTCTCCTAAGAGTAACGTCGCCTTAAATTCATATAAGCTATTAGAGCTTTTCACAAAAACATAAGCGGCCGCCAGCGAGATAAGGGCGAAGGCTAAAAAAAGGTACCACTTGTTCTTGAACTTAAACAGCCAGCTTTTTATATCTATCTCATGCTCTTTCGTATTTCTTTTCATCACTCTACCTAAAATAATTTAATAATAAAACACCTGTCGATACAATGCCCAGTAACGCCGTAACCACTACCAGGTTGTCCCGCTTCAAAGAAGTTCTCAAAGGGTCAACGTAGATAACATCGTTAGGCATTAAATAATAATACGGAGATTGTACGAGGTTGGGGTCTGTCAGGTCCAACATAATTACTTCAGAGCCCCCCGTTGTCTGGCGAATCAGCTTTACACGCTTCCGGTCACCGGCCTGTGTTAGATCGCCGGCCAGGCTCAAGCCTTCCAGCAGGTTAGCCTGCTCATTGTAAACATAATAGTAGCCGGGGTTGCGAACGCCCCCTAACACACTCACCTTAAAGCTGAGCAGTTTTACGATTACCGTAGTGCCTACCAGGTACTTGTTCAGATTCTGCTGTATCAGATCCTGGGTTTCGGAGGTCGTTAACCCCGAAACCTTCAGCTTGCCAATAGTAGGAAGTGTTATGTTTCCAAGTTCATCTATGTTATAGCCAGTCATGTACAGCGCGCTTGGGCCCCCAAAAGCCATAGAACTTGAAGGATCTACAATATTAAACAGGTTAGAGAGCTCAGGCTGCTCGCTTTGCACCTTTACCGAAAGCACATCGTTGGGTTGCAGCTTGTAGGGCTTGGAAGAATTAGCAACTGAGGTAGGTGTTGTTGTGTTATATCTGTCGTTTTGCATGTAGGCCAGTTCTTTGTTTGTCATACAGGAAGTGGCGCAGCATAAGAGGAGCATCGCGTAAATTAATCTTCTCATAAATAGTGGATAAGGAGCCTATGCAGTGAAAGGTTCAGAATTTAATTTTAAAAATGAAGCAATCAAGTTTTAAGTTCTTTGAAATATTATATATTGGATATTGTTTTGATTTAGCTTATATACTTAAGCGGGCAGAAAAAGATGCTGTTAAATTCAAATATTATATATAATTAATATGTAAGGCTTGTAAAAACGCTATATAACCAAGTTGTGTATTTGAATGTTAATATTTATAGGTCGAAAAATACCTCAGAGATCAGGAAGTATCAGCCCTGAAATATGTGAACAGGGTCTTTGCCGGCCTAAAATAGTAGGGTGATTTGGTGGGGATGGAGAGGCAGCATATCCCGGAAATTCTTAAAAGTTATATTCTGGAAAGGGTGCTGAAAAACAGTTTCTCCTCAGGGAAAAACCTTTACAGCGGTAGGTTAAAAGATTAAAGGAGCCTTACAACCGCTTACTAAATGCAGGCGGTTACAAGGCTCCTTTAAAACAAAAGCTAAAGAAACGTTATATTCGGCTATTCAATCCATTTAGTTCTTTTCTGAACAGGCTGAGACTCAGGTTGCTTCGATTTTTTCCGCACCATATCAGATGGTTTTCGGACCATTTGCTGCGCATATCCCTGGTTGCATTCTACGATGCCGCCCTTTAACTGCCAACCATTTGAAAATAAACCTGATACCTCTGCTGCAAGTGTTTCTAAGTTCGGCGCTACTACTATACTGAATTCCATATCTCTTACCTGTCTTTAAAACTCATTTCAAAGATATGAAAAAATAACATAGCTTGTATCGGTACGCTACGCAAAGTTTGGAAATTTGTTTCTTATTCGATTAAAAATTTGCTGAAAATGAATTTAATGATCAATGTCATTGTGTTTTTATCATTCTTTACAAAAAAAATTATAATAGCAATTTCAAGATTAAAGCATAGAATTCACCCTGTTTTATAGCTGCTAAAGTCCGTTTTTTTAACTAAAAAAGCCTGTTGCTCTTCTGCTTGGATTAATTATTTTTCCGGGCTTTGCAGGTAGTTTGCCGGATAAATAGAGGTGAATCTTAAGTGATTAAAATTAATGGATTCGTGGCGTGCTGTCTGCATTTTAGAGCCTTACGGTAAGTGCTATAATCTTTCTAAGTTTTGTATGAAAGGGCAGATGACTGGAGAACGCATCGTAGCTGATAGGTCTGTTGTTATTAAAGCCGCTTTAGCTGAAAATTCAGCAGGATTTGGAGAGAATCTCTGGCTGACAAGAGCGAATGATGAAGGAAGCTTTATGAGGTATGGCTGCATTCTCTGTGCTTCGCGGGCTGCCGATATACATTGCTGCGGGCTGAAACAAGAATTATTTGAATCAATAGTGACCTCCGGAGGCAAAACCTCTGTTGTTGCTCCTCCTTTAAAACTCATGTGTAGCCCCGAAACAGATTCAAGTCTCCAGTGAGGGCCGTCGGTTTATCTGCCGTATCTGCTCCGGGAATGAAACGCTTTTAGTCCTCTCCTGAAGCAGCTGGTGGGGGAGTGCCGGAGCTACGATCATACCTGTTACACGCAGCACAACTTGGCATTCCCCAGCTCCTGGGCACCAGGCGCATACTTTTTACCTGAGAGAAAAAAGCAACCCAAAAGATAGAGGCAGGCTGCCTGCATAAGAAGTGATGGAAACCGCTATATTTAACAGTATTATTAAAACTAAGTTAACCGGATAATTATAAGAATTCTTTATGCTACCCATTCAGTTTCAGACCCATATCGATTTTTTGCCAAAGCTGAAGTTGCATTACCTTGAGATACCGGAAGAAGTGGTCCGGCAGCTGGGCGGTAAGTTTAAAGTCCGGTTAATCTGCACCGTAAACAGCGCTGTTTCCTATCAGTGCGGCCTTGTGGCGCTGGGGCAGGGCAGGGGGTACATTACTATTTCGGGCAGCCGCATGAAACAGGCGTACCTGAAGCGGGGAGACCAGGTAACCGTGCTGCTCGAAAAGGATGATAGTGAATACGGAACCAAAGTGCCAGAGGAACTGGAGGAACTGCTGCGGCAGGATACGGAAGGAAACCAGCGCTTCACGCAGCTGGCTCCCGGCATGAAACGCTACATCATTCAGTATGTGGCCGGTGTTAAAAGCAGCCAGCTGCGCATAGACAGGGCACTGCTCCTGATCGGGAACCTGAAGCAACTACAACCTGGCAGAGAGACTTTTAGAGAGTTGCTCGGAAAAGGAAAGCGGGTGTAAGGATAGCCGCTCCACAACTGTTTCTGTGAACAGGACGCACCTTTTCTGTTGATCTTTCTGTATTTTGCCTTTTAGAAAGCGTACAACCAACATGACCTATTCAGAAAAATTAGCCGCTATCCGGTCTCAGATGAGGGCAGGCGGTGTAAGGGCCTATATCATTCCATCGGCCGATCCGCACATAAGTGAATACCTGCCAGACCGCTACAAATGCATCTGGTTTGCTTCCAGTTTTACAGGCTCTGCCGGCACCCTGGTTATTACTGCCGATTTTGCCGGCCTCTGGACCGATGCCCGCTACTTTGAGCAGGCGCACGAGCAGCTGGCCGGAACCGGGTTTGAACTCGTAAAAATGAAAGCGCAGGGCGTCCCGGAATACATACAGTGGCTGGCGGAGCGGCTACAGGAGGGTGACACGGTTGCCTTCGACGCCAGGCTGCTGTCGGTGCAGCTGGCGCAGCTGCTGGAGCAGCAGGTAGTGCCACTTGGCCTGCCGCTTGCCTCCGACCGCGATTATCTGGACCCGATCTGGCCAGACAGGCCAGGGCTGCCAGCAGCGCCAGCGTATCTGCTAGGAGAGGAGACAACCGGAAAAACCAGCTCCGTCAAGCTCAGCGAACTGCGCGAGGCCCTCCGGAAGCACCGGGCCGATTATCACCTTATCTCCTCGCTCGATGACCTGGCCTGGCTCTTTAATCTGCGCGGCAGCGACGTGAAGTGCAACCCGGTTGTGCTTTGCTTTGCCCTAATCAGCCAGGAGAAGGCTATTTTATATATTGACAGGCAGAAACTGAGCGAGCAGGAGCAGCGCGTATTACAACGGGCGGGGGTGGATCTGCAACCTTATCATGATATCGAGGAAGCGCTGGCTTCTCTACCCGCTGCTGTATCTGTGCTGCTGGACCCCCGCCGCACTTGCTTTGCCCTCTACAAACTGTTGCCCCCATCGGTGCGGGTGGTGCAGGAAACAAACCCGACCACGTATCATAAAGCCATCAAAAACGAGACGGAGATTGCCAACACCCGCGCCACCATGGTGAAAGACGGAGTGGCCATAACCAAATTCTTTAAGTGGCTGGAAGAAAATATTGGCAAAAAAAACCTGTCGGAACTTGACATTGAGCAGAAGCTGCAGCAGTTCCGGGAGGAGCAGGAAGGATTTATCGGCCCCAGCTTCGACACCATTGCGGGCTACAAAGCCCACGGGGCGCTGCCACACTACAGGGCCACCACCCAAAGCAACGCCAGCCTGCAGCCTGACGGACTGCTGCTGCTCGACTCCGGCGGCCAGTACCGCACCGGCACCACCGACATTACACGGGTTGTATCGCTCGGCAACCTTACGGAGGAGGAAAGCGCTGATTACACCCTCGTGCTGAAAGGCATGATAGAAGGTAGCACCTGCCGTTTCCCCAGAGGCACCTGCGGCTACCAGATCGATGCCATTACCCGAAAGCCGATCTGGGACCACGCCCGCAATTATGGCCACGGCACCGGCCACGGCGTGGGCTTTTTCCTGAATGTGCACGAAGGGCCGCATGTGTTTAACATGTCGCCGACCGCCATTGCCATAGAGCCCGGTACCATCACCTCCGTGGAGCCCGGCATCTACAGACCCGGCAGTTATGGCATCCGCATCGAGAACCTGGTGCTTACCGTACCTGACGAGGAAAATGCGTTCGGCGAATTTTATACATTTGAACACCTGACCCTGGCGGTTATCGACACCAAGCCTATTAAAAAGGAACTGCTGGAGCCTCGCCACATCAGCTGGCTGAATGCCTATAACCAGCGGGTGATGGAGAAGCTGTGTCCGCACCTGGATGCGGAGGAGCAGGCGTGGCTGCAGGAGAAGGCTAAAGCTGTTTAACTAACTTCAGCGTGGCGCTTTAAATCCTGATGCCTGAAGGGTCGTAAGAATTTCTGCACTGAATTATTCTAATGGAAAACGCCCTCCGTAGGCTTTTGTGTTCTGCTGTGCCTGCCTTTGCAGCCTGCCGGAACCGCTGGCACAGCAACAACAACAGGTAGTGGCAAACACACTGCTCAGCTATGCTGAAGTTGTTTTCCCGGAATTTAGTATATTTATTTTTTTCCTTTAGGGCACCTTGGCTATGACAAACAAATTAGCATTTTTAAAGACAGTCCGCCCATTCGATCTCCTTCCGGACGATGTGCTGGAGGGGGTGGTGGAGCTGTTGCAGGAAGTTCGCCACACAAAAGAGGCAGTTATTTATCACCAGGAGGTAACTAAAATGCCTGGGGTGGATATTATTGTGGAAGGTGAGTACGAGGCTTTCTTCTACGACAGCACCCAGACCAGGCGCGTGATTGAGTACCATAGGGCCGGCTACTGTTTCGGGGGCGTGTCGGTGCTGCTCAACCGGAAGCGCTCGTTGCGCACCGTTATTGCCAAAAAAGGCACGCTGGTCTACTTTTTGCCCCGCAAAGACTTTAAGGCGCTTTGCCTGGCTTACGAAGGTTTTCTTCACTACTTCACGGCCGAGTTTGGCAAGCGCATGCTCAACGACGAATATGTCCATTTTGTGAAACGGCCCGTCATCAACGAAGCCAATTTTATCTCGTCCGACCAGCTGTACACCAAAAAAGTGGAGACCATAGAGTACCGCGATGTGGTGTCCTGCCCGCCGCACACGCCTATACATAAGGCCGCCCGGCTGATGGCCGAGCACAAAACCAGCTGCCTTTTCGTGAAAGATGAGCAGGAAGATATCGTGGGCTATGTAACGGACATTACGCTGCGCGACAATGTGGTGGCGCAGCAGGTACCGGTTCAGCGCCAGGTAAGGGAAATCATGGATAATCCGATTGTATCTATCAGCACGCAGGCTTATGTGTATGAGGCCATCCTTATGATGTTTCAGACCAAAACCCGCTACATGCTCATCGAGCATGAGGGCAGGTACCTGGGCAGCATCAGCCGGAACAAGCTGCTGAGTGAGCAGGCGCAGTCGCCGTTTATGTTTATACAATCAGTAAAGCTGGCCCGGTCGGTGGGGGAGCTGCGCAAGAAGTGGCACAAGGTGCCCGAGATCGTGTACCAACTGCTCGACCGAGGCGTGAAAGCCGAGATCGTGAACCAGATGATCACCACCATCTCTGATACCATTGCCGTGAAGGTGATAGAGGGAGTGATAAATGAGATCGGGCTGCCACCCGCCAAATTCGTGTTTATGGTGCTCGGCAGCGAAGGCCGCAAGGAGCAGACCCTGAAGACCGACCAGGACAATGCCATTATTTACGAAGACAAGGCCAACGAGCAGCGGGAGCTGGTGCGGGAGTATTTCCTGCGCTTCGCCGACATGGTGTCTGACAGGCTGAACACCATCGGCTTCAGCTTCTGTACCGGCGGCTTTATGGCCAAAAACCCGAAATGGACCCATTCGCTCTCGCACTGGAAACGCAACTACGTGAGCTGGATCGGCGAAGCCGTGCCCGAAACCGTGATCAAGTTCTCCACCTTCTTCGACTGCCGCTACATTTACGGCGAGCCGTCCATTATGGAGGAGCTGAAGGAGTTTCTGGACGAGGAGCTGCAGAAGCCGCTGGGCAAGCTGTTTTTCCATATGGGCAACAACGCACTGCAGTACGAGCCGCCGCTCACTTTTTTCAAGAACATCAAAACCTTTACCAAAGACTCTAAAGAAGTGTTTGATGTGAAAAGAGCCATGACCCCGATTGTGGACCTGGTGCGGGTGTATGCCCTCAAAAACAGGATCTTCAAGACCAACACCGGGGAGCGGCTGCAGGAGCTGAAGGCAAAAGGCGTTTTTACCGAAAATGAGGTGCAGGAACTGCTGCAGTCGTACTATTACCTGATGAGCCTGCGCCTGAAGAAGCAGGCCGGCCAGATCATCAACGATAAAAATGAGCCCGACAACTACATAGACCTTCGCAGCCTCACCAAAATAGAGCAGGTAACGCTGAAGGAGATTTTCAGGACAATCAGCAATTTTCAGTCTTATATAAAGGTGGAGTTTAAGAACTCGCTCTTTGCCTGACCTGGTAGGTAGTCAATTAGAAATTAAAAATTCAAAATCAGGAATAGGTGCCTCTAAGGTTGCCTGGCGGCTGTGGCAGGGTTGGTAATTCTTTAGAATGAAGCGTGGCTGGGTCCTGATACGGGGAAGCAGCAGATTTCAGGAGGAGAGATGAATTTTTCCAATGAAATCACCCCTCCGGACCTTTCTGCACCTGGGGTTACTGCTTGCTGACTTGTTTTATTTTTGAACTTTATAAATCTGTTCTCTGATGTCGAAGGCCCTGGAAGCCCATTATGGTGCCATGTGGCAGCGTTCTTTTGAATTGTTCAGCAGCGGTATTTTTGAATTCGATCCGCTCATTGAAGACAAGCAGGACCAGCGGTTCGGCATTACCCTGCTGGCGCGGCTGCAGCCGGAGGTCGATGCAAAGGTGCAGCAGGTCCTGGATAAATTGCGGCAACTGGAGCCGGAGCAGTATTACCAGCCAGCTTCCGATCGTCACCAGACCCTCCTGTCGATTATTTCGTGTTACAAAGGCTTTGCTTTAGACCAGGTTGCGGTAGATGATTATGTGGCGGTGGTGCAGGAGTCGCTGCGCGAAGTCGGGCCATTTGCGGTGGAGGTCAGGGGTATAACTGCTTCCTCCTCCTGTATTCTGCTACAGGGCTTTCCGCAAGGCGATAGCCTGGGGCAACTCCGGAACAGACTTCGGGATAATTTCAGAGCCTCGGGGCTGCAGCAAACAATTGATAAACGCTACGCCATTATTACGGCGCACAGCACCGTGGTCCGGTTTAAAGAGCCACTGCGCGAGCCAGAGCGGTTTCTGGCTACACTGCAGCCATACCGCAATTTCCTGTTTGGAACTACAACCGTTACGGAAGCAGAACTGGTATTTAATGACTGGTACCAGCGGCAGGAGCATGTAAAGGTTTTGCATCGTTTTCAGTTAGGATAAGGCTTTCCCAGATTAGATATAAGTAAGGTTAGGCCTGAGTTGTTTCCAGGTAAGCTGTTCCTGGGGCTCTGTCTCTTCGTATGGATTCCCAGCCTAGGTTATATACCCGGATTATTCAAATCAAAAAACCCCTCCGGAGCACTTTGCTTGGCTGCTGCCACAGGACTCTGCAGCAGGTTTAGAAAGGGGAAGAAGTGGCTTGCATAGATTATTTGCGGCCATGGTCCGTATTTTTTGGGGAGATGTATGTACCTTCGGCCCCAGAAAAACAATATCTATGAGTAGCTTCCTCCTGCTTTTTTTCTGCTTATTGATCGGTTTGCTGCTGCGGCGGGTACCTGCTTTTCCGGCTTCCACACCCATGGCGCTGAACCAGTTTGTGATCTACATTTCTTTGCCGGCGCTGGCCTTACTTTATATTCCGGAAATTGAGCTCTCGCGCGCGCTCCTGCTGCCGGTGGCCGCTGCCTGGATCTGCTTTGGCGTGTCTGCCCTGCTGTTTGGCAGCCTGGGCAAAGTGTACGGCTGGTCGCGCAAACTGACCGGCTGCCTTATTTTGATGTCTGGCCTGAGCAACACCTCGTTTGTCGGTTTCCCGATCATCGAGGCGTTATATGGCGAAAGCGGGCTTAAGATTGCGATTCTGGTAGATCAGCCCGGTTCTTTTGTGGCGCTTTCGACGGCAGGCATAGCGGTGGCGGCGGCTTTTTCTAAAGGAGAGGCGAGTGCCAGGACGATCTTCCGCAAAATTGCCACGTTTCCGCCGCTGCTTTCTTTTTTTGTGGCGCTTGGCATGAGTCTGCTGGGGCTGCACTTTCCCGATGAGCTGAAGGATGTATTTCAGCGGCTGGGCAGCACGGTTACGCCGCTGGCGGTGGTATCGGTGGGGATGCAGCTGCGGGTGGAGCGGCAAAGCAAGCACTGGCGCTTTATGTTTATGGGCCTGGCGTACCAGCTGCTGCTGGCACCTGCGCTTATTTTCGGGCTCTATGCGGGTGTGTTCGGTGCCCGTGGCGACATACTGCAGGTCAGCGTGATGGAAATGGCCATGTCTCCTATGATCGCGCCTTCTATTGTAGCGGCAACTTACGGCCTTAAACCACGGCTGGCCAACATGATGGTTGGTTTCGGCCTCCCGGTTTCTTTTATAACCCTGGTTTTCTGGTACTGGGTTGTGTCCGGGTTTTAAGGCTCCGCTTCATACCGGTTTCGCCTCCAGGTAGCAGCAGTAGTAGTTCCGGAGGGTCAAAATCATTGAAATAATTTGCATACCAGCCAGATGCTGGTGCTGCTACTCCTCCGGCTCCTGGTAGGAGTCGAGCTTTATTTTCTCGATCATCAGGTAACTTTTGAACTGGTGGATCAGGCGGCTCATCTCTTTTTCTTTCACCTCCAGCGCTTCCATTTCCTCATCAGAGGTGTCGAGCACCGGCCTCAGCCGCGACAGGCTGTCGTTGAGCTGCACGATGGCATCTTGGGTATGGGCTTTTAATTCCTCGTTTTCCTCCACTAATATTCCCTGCTCCAGCTCGGCAATGTAGACTTCCAGGAACTTCACCATATCCCAGGGGTTGTTGGGGCGGTTCCAGGTAAAGGTAATGTTGCAACGGCGGCACTTATAGGTGTTGCACTTCCAGCCGCGCTCGGTAGTGGTGGCGCCGGTGCGCTTGAGCATGTCCACTTTCTGGCAGGTAGGGCACTGGGCATTGTCTTCTATCAGCTGGTTCAGGCGCTCGCGCTTGTCTAGTATGGCGGAGCGGTTCTGGGCATGGTTGTAGAGCTGCGATTCCAGGTTCTGGCAGGCGGTGGTGAGTTGTGTATGCTCCGGGCTGATCTCGCCGCTGTCCATCATCTGTTTGGCACGCTTCCCAAAAAAGTTGATCAGTTTTATTAATTCCCTTTCGTTGGGTTTCAGTTCTGCTTGCTTCATGTGTAAGGGTTAAGCCTGCAAAGGTACTAAATTTTTTAAAAGCTCCGGTGGAGAGCAGGAGGCAGCTATTCCGGTCCGCCAGGAAACATGGCTTGCCGCAAAACACGAAAGAGAGCCAGGATAAGCAGACGGCCGCAGAATTATTCTAATGAAAAAGCCCCTCCGGAGGTTTTTTTAAGACACAAGGCAAAAGACACGAGACTTTTATGTCTAAATCTTTTGATAGGCCCACTGCGCCAAGAATTTACGGAATTCAAGAATGTGCAGAATATCTACTGCTAATATTGGTTCCGCAGTTTGTTAATCAGTCAGATCCATTTTCAAATCTCCAAATCTTCAAATTGAAAAATTAGCACATCAGCACATTAATCCATTAGCACGTTAATCAGGATTCCCGCAGGCGCTTATAGATACGGATGGCCAGCATGAGCAGGGCAGAAAAGATAAGTAGCCCGATTATGCCCCAGAGCATACTCAGCGAGCTTTTGAGCACCACCAGAAACACGATACTGATGAGAAAGACAGTGGCTACCTCGTTCCAGACGCGCAGCTGGTTGGAAGAATATTTTATAAGCCCCCGCTGCTGCTGTTTAAACAAGCTATGACAGAGAAAATGGTACACGTATAGCCCGGCTACAAAAAACAGTTTCCAGACCATCCATGGCGGAATGCTGCCATATACGTAGAGTATCAGGAGCCCGAAAATAAAGGTGAGAATAGCCGAGGGCCAGGTAATGCCATACCACAGGCGCTTCTGCATGAGCCTGTATTGTTTAAGCAGGATACTGCGCTCCGGGTCCGGCTTCTCGTTGGCCTCAGCGTAATAAATGAATAGCCGGACAATATAAAACAAACCGGCAAACCATGTCACCACAAAGATAATGTGCAGGGCTTTTAAGTAGAAGAAATACATAAGCGTGTACTTATTAGGGCCACTCCTGGCTGATTGTTTTGTAAAGGGACGGCTGCTGCCCGATTTTTGTCGTGCTTTTCTGGTGCACCTGTCGTTACATGGCCACCGCTGTCAGCGGCATTGGGTGGCTGGAGTAGGTTTTTGGTAGTCAAAAATACTTGTGTTGAGCTTCTGGTAAAGCTAAAGAATTCTATATTAGGGTCTGTGTTTTTAAAGAGAAAAATTAATCATGAAGATAACGACGCCTACTTTACTTCTGGATAAGGCTAAATGCCAGCGAAACATCAGCAGGATGGTGGAGAAGGCCGCCCGCAACCGTGTCAGGCTCAGGCCGCACTTTAAGACGCACCAATCCGCGCAGGTGGGGGAGTGGTTCCGGGAGCAGGGCGTGGACGCAATCACGGTTTCGTCGCTGCGGATGGCCCTCTACTTTGCCAGCCATGGCTGGAAGGACATCCTGGTGGCCATCCCGGTAAACCTGCTGGAGATCGACACGATCAACCAGCTGGCGGGAAAGGTAAAGCTGCACCTGGTGGTCGTGAACATGGAGGCCCTGGAGGTGCTGGAGCGGCAGCTGGTGCATCCGGTTTATATGTGGGTGAAGATAGACACCGGCTACCGGAGAACCGGCATGCTGCCCCACAACCACGTAGGCCTGGACCCCATGATGCAGCTGTTGTTCGAGAGCGGGAAATTCTTGTTCGAAGGGTTTCTGGCCCACGACGGGCATACCTATCAGCAGACAGAGAAAGAGGCCGTCCGGGCTATTCATAATACCAGTGTGTACCTGCTGCACCTGCTCCGTAACCGCTACAGTAGCCTCTTCCCGGATATACTGCTCTCTATTGGCGATACGCCTTCCTGCAGCATGCTCGAGAATCTTGCCGGTGTAGATGAAATCAGGCCCGGCAACTTTGTGTTCTACGACCTGACACAGGAGCGGATCGGCTCCTGCTCCTTCGATGAGATAGCCGTGTGCCTGGCCTGCCCGGTTATCGCTAGGCATCCCGAGCACAACGAACTGATCCTGTACGGCGGCAGCGTTCATTTTTCCAAAGACTTTCTGAAGCTCGAAGACAGCTCCCTGCTTTTCGGGCGTGTGGTTGAACTAACAGCTGATGGTTGGACCAGCCCTCCTGCAGACGATATGCAGGTGGTGTCGCTATCGCAGGAGCATGGCGTGGTACGTGCTTCTGACCAACAATTTGAAAAATACAAAGTAGGCGATCTGCTCTGCGTGCTCCCCATCCATTCCTGCCTCACCGCCGACTTGATGAAACGCTACCGGACCCTGGAGGGGGAGTGGTTGGAGCACCTTTCCGGAGTCCCTTTTTGATCATTTTGAATGAGGAGATGGTTTTTGTGTTCTTCAATGGAGCTTTACGCAATTATTCTAATGAAAAGAGCCCTTCTAGGCAATTCTGCTGCCTGATACATGTTGCTGATTATCGTGCGTGGCAGGTAAACAGAATCCGAAAAAAGGAAAGGCTGATTTTAGTTCAGCCTTTCCTTCACTTTAAAAAGTTTTAAAACATATTTTTGGGGCTGCTAATAACCGTAACCGCCACTATAATAGCCGCTCAGGCCGTAGGGTCTAAACTCGCGCTCCTCGTCAGATTTTCTTAAGGAGCCATAGTTGCCGTCGTTAGAGCCATAATCACCACGGGATATGCGGCTGTAGCTACTGCCCATATAATAGCCGTCACGCTCCTCGTTATCTCTGTCAGAGCCATAGAACTGGTCATCGCTCCGGTCATAATTAGAGCTTCCATGCCTGCCGCCCTGAAATCTGTCGGACATATTGTCTCCGTAAGGGTCTTGCCCGGAAGATAGTCTATTGCTGCCCCACCGGCTGCCCCTGTCATCCGAAAGCCAGCCACGGGTTTCTTCCCTACCCGGGTTCCTATAGCCACTGCTGCTGTTGTAGTTCAGGTCAGACTGATAACCTCTGGAGCCTCTGTTATAATCGTGCTGCCAGTTAGGGGAGCTCATGCCGCTGTCGAAGGCGCTGCCACTATCTTCAGATGGGCGGCGTTGGGAAGCGTATCCTCCGCGCGAAGAGCCGAAGCCCTGGGCGCCTCCGTAGCTGCCCATGTTGCCATAGTTGCGCGAGGTGCTGTAGGTGCCGTATACATCCTGGTTGCTTTCGTTTCTGTACCCGGCCATGTCATCGTCCTGGTAGTCGTAATCGCCAAAGTTGCCTCTGTTGCCGTACCCGCCCTGTGCTGATATGCCGTAGTCTTCGAACCTTTCGTGTGGCTGCGGGTAACCTTTATGGTGCTGCTCAGGATGCCGGTACTGCTCAGAGCGGCGTGTCTGAAAACTGCTGTGCGCCTGGTGCCCGCGGTTTTGATCGTAATCTGAATTGTTTCTGTTCATAGCTTTCGTTATTAGTAAGGTTGTTCAAAAGGATAACTCTCTACTTATTACTAACGAATAGTAGTTTAAGGGGTTTAGGTAGAACAGAAGCTTTATCAACAAGAGTAGGCGCTACAGCTTCAGGAGTTCGACATCAGATGCAGAAACAGGAAGGTGGAAAATCCTAGGCCGGTTTCGGGCAGCTGGCCGGGCAATAGGGCAGAAATGAGCTTGCTTCATGCAGGCGCTAAGACGCAGTGTATTAGCTTAGTCCAATTTAAAAAAAATGGCGCTTAAGACCACACGTCAAAACCCAAATGCACATTCAGCAGTAAATGCTTCTACTTCACTTTGCAACCTGATTTAGGCTTGTCTTCTAAAAGATAAACCTGATCTCCCACCTGCAGGTGCGGCAAAAATATACAAGATTGGAATAGAAGCGAAATGGGACAAAACAATAGTAAACCGAAGAAAATTAACGATAAGCAAAAAGCGGCAGAGGCCTTTTATAAGGACGCTCTAAAAATACTGAATACCTCCGGCGTACCGTACCTGCTGGGAGGAGGATTTGCGCATAAACAATATACCGGCATCTTCAGAGATACCAAAGACTTGGACATCTTTTGTAAGTCTGGTGACTACCCGCGCATATTGAAGATTCTGGCCGAAAATGGCTACGAACTGGAAGTGACAGACGCACGCTGGCTGGCAAAAGTTAAAAAAGGGGAGCACTTCATCGATATCATCTTCAGTAACCCCGGCGGCCTGTGCGCAGTAGACGATACCTGGTTTGAGCACGCCGTAAAAGGGGAGGTCTGGGGACTGCCGGTGTTGTTTATGGCGCCCGAAGAACTTATCTGGTGCAAGATTTATGTGCAGAACCGGGAGCGCTACGATGGCTCCGACATTAACCACGTGATGCTGCGCTATGGCGATAAGATAGACTGGAAACGCCTTTGGATGCACATGGAGCAGCACTGGCAACTGCTGCTGGCGCAGTTCCTCAACTTCCAGTTTGTGTACCCCTCAGACCGCGATATTATTCCCAGGTGGCTGTTCGATGAACTGCTGAAACGGGCCCAGGAGCAGTTCGATATGCCCACCTCGCTGGAGCGCGTGTGCCGCGGACCTTTAATTGACCAGACGCAATACGCAACCGACAGTACCGAGTGGGACTATAAGGTAGTAACCATGAGATCAGTTTAAACTATGGAGAAAATTAAAAAGCAGACAGCCAAACTCAGAATAGCAGCCATTGGCGATATCCATGTGCGTGAAACAGACAAAGGGAAATGGACCGATTTTTTTAAGGAGGTGTCAGCCCAGGCCGATGTGCTGCTCTTGTGTGGCGACCTGACCGACACCGGCCGCGAAGCAGAGGCCGAGATACTGGCCGCTGAACTAAAAGCCTGTTCTATTCCGGTGATTGGCGTGCTCGGAAACCATGATTATGACAAAGATGAGCAGGAGGCTATCCGGAAAGCGCTGATTAGTGAGGACGTTCATCTGCTGGATGGATCCAGCGTGGTGATCGGTGATGTAGGCTTTGCCGGCGTAAAGGGCTTTGGCGGAGGGTTTGACAAAGGCATGCTGTCGATGTTCGGCGAGCCCATGATGAAAGCCTTCGTGCAGGAGGCCGTAGATGAGTCGCTGAAGCTCGATGGTGCCCTTGCCCGGCTGGACAACGAACAGGCCAACCTTAAAAAAGTGGTGCTGCTGCACTATGCCCCCATCAAAGCCACGGTAGTAGGGGAGCCTGAGCAGATTTTCCCGTTTCTGGGCTCCTCCAGGCTGGCAGAGCCACTGAACAGGAGGGGAGTTGTCGCCGCTTTCCATGGTCATGCCCATATCGGAACACTGGAAAGTGAAACTACCTATGGCGTTAAAATTTTCAATGTGTCTAAACCCGTTCTGATGGCGGAAGGATACGATCCCTGCTTTTTCCTGCTGGAAGTGTAGGAGTCTTGTAAACCAGATTAGTAGATCGATATCTGGCAATTTTTGTTTATTCCGGGTGGCACCAGTAGGTGAGTGCTATCCGGAATTTGTTTTTACGGCAGCAGGAGCTTACTTTAACGTGAGCAAAGCTGTTAGCAAAAATTCAGCTATGCACGAATGATGAACGGGTAAAAATGCCACGATAGCTGTTATCAAAGCACATTTGTCATAATTTCTAATTTTGAATTTCTGATTTTTAATGTCACGTAGTTCCCGAACGTTCAGGGGCACCTATTTTTCCTGTATGTCAGTACAATCAGTTTCCCGGATCCTTGCAGTGGCGTTTTGCCTGGTAAGCGCCTGCACGCCCCAGCAGGAGCCGGATCAGGAGCCGCAGGTGCGGATACTAGAACTGCAGGTGCCCGCCAACTTTCCGGAACCAGAAAAGGTAATGGCTGGCTATCCGCTTTCGGAAGAGGGGGTGGAGCTTGGTCGGAAGCTTTTCTACGATACCAGGCTATCCGGAAGTAACACTATTTCCTGTGCTTCCTGCCATCAGCAGCAGCTGGCCTTTACAGACGGGGTGGCGCTTAACAAAGGAGCGGCAGGAACTCCGCTGCTGCGGCACTCACCGGGGCTGGCGAACCTGGCCTGGATGAACGGAACTTTCTGGGATGGTGGCGCCAAAAACCTGGAGTCGCAGGCATTTGGCCCTATTACCGCACCAGACGAGATGAACCAGAACCTGCAGGAGCTGGTAAGCGAGCTGACAGCCGTGCCTGACTATGTGGCCAGTTTCAGGTTGATCTTTCAGGATGAGATCAAACCGGCCTATATAGCCCGGGCGCTGGCGCAGTTTCAGCGCACACTTATCTCCGCCAACTCCCGCTACGACAAATACGTGCGGCAGGAACCCGGTGGAAAAATGTCGGAGCTGGAATTGAAAGGCCTTACGCTGGTGCAGCAGAAATGTGGCAGCTGCCATGCCGGCGACTTGTTTACCGACAACGGCTACCACAACAACGGCCTCGACAGCGACTTCAGCAACCACAGCTATGAAGGGATTTTCCAGGGCCGTTACCGCATCACACACCACCCGGCCGATGTTGGAAAATTTAAAACCCCCACGCTCCGGAATGTGCTGGTTACCGCACCCTACATGCACGATGGCCGTTTTGCCACCCTAGAAGAGGTGCTCCGGCACTATAGCCAGGGAATACGAGCCTCGCCTACTGTAGCTGCAGCAGTCATGCAGGGAGCAGAGGGAGTTGCCGGAATTCCCCTTTCCGTGGAGGAGAAGCAGGCGATAATCGCTTTTCTGGAAACGCTGACGGATTATGAGTTTATTCAAAACGAGAAGTTTTCCTCGCCCTTTAACTGATATTTTATTTGGGCATGCACACGAGCAGCAAAGATTAGATGGTCGCATTCATGTCCAAATACCAAAAGAAGGCACGTTTCGTTTAAAAACCGGAAAATAAAAGGATGAAGCCAATTTTACATGTCGTTTTAAGCTGGGCGTTGCTGGCCCCGGCCTTTTCCTGTTCTCCGGAGGCTAAAGAAGCCCCTGAGCCAGATCCTGTTGCTGCTGGTCCCACACCCTATGAGCTGCAAAGGCCCGCTATTTTTCCAAGAATCGAGCAGATGCCGGCCGATAATCCTTTAACGGAAGAGGGCATAGTGCTGGGGCGGCACCTGTTTTACGAAAAGCGGCTCTCCGGCAGCAACACCATGTCGTGTGGCAGCTGCCATGTGCAGGAAAAAGCCTTTACCGATGGCAAAGCGCTGGCGGTAGGAGAGTTAGGAATAGCGCATACCCGCAATACCATGTCGATCGCGAACCTGGCCTGGTTCAACCGCTTTAACTGGGATGGCAGCGCTTTTAACCTGGAGGAGCAGGCGAGCGGACCCATAGAAAATCATGTGGAGATGAACCAGCACCTGGCAGATGCCGTGCACGAACTGCAGGCTACGTCGCTTTATCCACCCCTGTTCAAGAGGGCCTTCGGCTCGACAACCATCACGGAAGAGAATGTGCTGAAGGCGCTGGCACAGTTTCAGCGCACCCTGGTTTCAGCCAACTCGCGTTACGATCAGCACCTGCTGGGCACTAAAAAGCTGAGCGCCTTTGCCGAAGAAGGCATGCAACTGTTCATGACGCACCCGGAGCCCACCATCAGGCTGCGGGGCGGCAACTGCGGCGACTGCCATGGCGGCACCCTCATCTCACTGAAAACATTCCATAACAACGGCCTCGACATTACTTTTGCCGACAAGGGCCTGGGGGCAGTTACAGGCAATCCGAGGCACGATGGCATGTTCAAGGCGCCATCGCTCCGAAACATTGCCCTCACAGCACCTTATATGCACGACGGACGCTTTAACACCCTGGAGGAAGTGCTCGACCATTACAACGACCACATGCGCTACGACAGCCCCGGCCTAGACCCGCTGATAAGGGAGGCATCGAACGAGGTGAACGGCAAAACACTCATGCTAACAGAGGAGGAAAAACAGAAAATTATCGCCTTTCTGCATGCCCTCACCGACTCCAGTTTTATCACGGACGAGCGCTTCTCAGATCCTTTTAAATAACGGGGATCACAGGAACAAAGGGGACATCGGGTCTGTAGCTTGTGCTACCTAAAGTATTGACTGTGGGTTTTAGTAAGCAGCAGCAACAAAAGCAGAAAGCTCCGGAGGGGCTTTTTCATTAGAATAATTGCTCTGCAACCCGACAAAAAATTGTTTTTGAAGCACTATTATTTAGTGTTTAAACTAAGTGAACTAACATGTATAGAATTAGAAGATCAGGCTTTTACGTTGCCATGCTGGCCATTTTGTTTCTGGCAGCCTGCAAGGAGGAGAAAGAAGGTCCCGCGGCAACTACTTCCGTAACCGTGTCTTTTCAACATGTGGTGGGAAGCGAGCCCCTGCAGCTGGATGAAGTAATCTATACCAGCCCGGCCGGCGACAGCTATGCGGTCAGCAATTTTAAGTATTTTGTCAGCAACGTAAAGCTGATCAGTTCAGCGGGCGAACAGATTTATGTGGAGCCGGAGAGCTACCACCTGATCGCGCAGGATGGAAAAACCTCGTTTGAGCTGAAAGAGGTGCCGGCAGGGACCTACCAGCGGCTGGAGCTCTCACTGGGCATTGATGAGGAACTGAACCACCGCATAGACCACCTGGGAGACCTGGACCCCAGCAACGAAATGGTCTGGGACTGGGACACCGGCTACAAATTTCTGACGCTGGTTGGCACCTACACCGGGCAAACACGGAGCGGCGGGCTGGTGTTTCATATCGGGGGCGACACCAATTACCGCACCCTTGCCCTGGAACTGCCGCAGCCCCTTAACCCTCGGCAGGACGGTAGCAGCCAGGTGCTGCTTCAGGCAAATGTAAATGAGCTTTTCCAAGGTCCAAACCTCATCGATTTTGATGTCATGAACTCCTCCGGCCACGGCTCCGGCCCCAGCCTGATTGCCGAAAACTATACGAGTGGGTTTATTACGGTGCTGGAGGCGAAATAAGATGGATGCAGATCGCCCTGGAAGGAATAAGTTAAGACGCGGCTTATTATTTTGAACCAGTAAAAGGCAAACAGCCTCTACTACTAAAAGCAGCTCCGAAGGGCCTTTTTGATTCGAATAATTTGTTAATTAAAACAAGGAGAGGCTAACCGGCAACGGCAGCCTCTCCTTGTTTTAAAGATACTTCTTTGCTCACACTTCCTCCTGGTAGTGGTTATACTCCGGGTGGCGTTTTACGAAGGCTTCTACCACGGGGCATGAGGGAATAAATTTGTAGTTCTCCTTTTTCACGAACTCAAGCCCGGCTTTAACCAGGTCATCGGCCAGTCCCTGGCCACGGGCTTTTTTGGGCACAAAGGTATGGTCAAAGTCAAGAATCCCTTCTTCCGGGTACGTGTAGGTCAGTTCTGCTTCTTCACCCTCCAATTCCGCATAAAAACGCAGATCATCCTTATCATGTATTATATTCATAGTTGATGCATATTTAATGTGTACTGAGTGTACGGCAGAGGTGCGGCTGGGTTCAGCCTCCTGCCGTACCCGCGGCTGCCCGTATTGCTGCCAGGCTGGCAGAAATCAAGAATCCTGGCAGAAGAAATATCTTCAGCGGCAGCATAAATTTCTCCGGAGGGGATTTTTGATTCGAATAATTCAGGCATAGAGCCGCTTTCTGCACCCGCCATACGCACCTGATTACACGGAGAGCCCCCGCAGGTTTTACTCCCGGTTCTAAAGCAGCCGCAGCAGCAGCCATAGCCTCTGGGAGGGCTTTTTGATTAGCATAATTGCTTTAAGGAACGGATGTCTCTTCCGGGACCAGCCAAGTGTTGCAGGCCAGCCGGAAATAGCTGCTTATGCCTTGTATCCCAGAATCTTACAAATAATTTCCTGAGCCTTGTTGGCAGAAAAACACGCTGGCCTGTTGCTGATTAGCGCCGGCTGCCTGCAAGAATAATTGCGTCTTGTTTGTCAGGTAACAGGGGGCAACACTGCTTTGGGTAACGTAGACTGTTGAGCCTGAGGAGGATAGTGCCCAGGTAGTCACTCTTCTAAAAAGACAATCGGAAAGAAAACGAATGCCACTTATTTTCTCAGATTTATTCAAGTGCAGAAGTTCAACCGCAGGTAGGAAGGCATTTCTGTTGAATGCCAGCGCGGCAATTGTTTAAGCAACTGGCCTGAAAATCTGATTCTTTTAGAGGCCTTCTTTTCCGGCTAAAAATAGAGTCGGCCACACTCTTGTCACAACCATTGTTAACAGGCTTTCAGGGGGCGTATGTGGTTGAAAACAAGATTTTTAGTGCGATATAGTGACCGTGTTCTCTTTTAATACTTACCCTAGGCTTCAGTATTTACAGGAAACAAAAGCGGGTGAAAAGTTTTTTTTCTGCTCATTACCTTCATCTCAATATACACGTAGAAGAATATTAGGTTCCCCCCTTATTCACTGAATAATAGTACAATTATGCTGACCAACTACTACAGTCCCACCCTTGAGGATAGGAAAGAGACGAAGCGTGGACGCGTACTTAAATGGACGGTCATTGGTGTGCTCGTTCTGATCCTGGTAAGTGCTGTCATTTTCATATTTTATGAGATGCATACTTCTAGATTACAGTCACGAGAGTTTTCTCGCTATGCTTCTTCTTTAAATTATAAACTTGTAGAAGGGCCAGGCAGCGAAATAGTTTACCCGGAAGGCGGCCCTTATGACCTGAGGCTTGGCTATGCGCATCTGCCGAAACTGTTGGAGAGGTCGCAGAAGAGTGGTTTGCAGATAGCCTCCCAGACTGCTTTTTCCCAGAGACTGAAATCCTATACCTCCCGCGGATACTTTGTGCCCTACCCCGAAAAAGCCCAGGCAGGGCTGCAAATTGCCGATGCGCAGGGAGACACTATTTATCGGTTTATGTACCCGAGGCGCGTGTATGCCAGCTTCGACTCCCTGCCATCGCTGCTGGTAAATGCGCTGCTGTTTATCGAGAACCGGGACTTGCTCAATCAGGAGAAGCCGTTTATGAATCCGGCTATTGATTGGGTGCGCTTTACCAAAGCCTCTATGCACGAAGCCGCCAGGCAGGTTGGGTTCGATTATAACACGATTGGCGGTAGCACGCTGGCTACCCAGATGGAGAAGTACCGTCATTCTCCGGCGGGGAGAACTTCCGATGCCAACGAGAAACTCCGCCAGATGGTATCGGCCAGTGTCCGGGTTTATCAGAATGGTCAGGAAACCTTGCCGGCTCGCCGGGAGCTGGTGCTCTCTTATATCAATTCTGTGCCACTGTCGGGAGCGCCCGGCTATGGCGAGGTACATGGCATGGGAGATGGGCTTTGGGTGTGGTTTGGTGCTGAGTTTAACAAAATCAACCACCTGCTGCGCCTCCGGACCCCTGCAGGCGAAGCACTTGCAGAGCAGGGGCAGGCGCTGCGCCAGGTACTTTCGCTGATGATCGCACAGCGAAGACCTTCTTACTACCTGTCGCCCGAGGGGCACCAAGAGCTGAATGCGCTAACAGGCAGCTACCTTCGGCTGCTGGCAAAGAACGGGTATATAAGCCAGGAACTGCGCGATGCCGGCCTGGCGCAGGATGTACAGTTCCGGGACTTCGGCAACAACCCGGTGGTGGTGCCCCAGGAAACCAAAAAGGGAGTGCTCATGGTCCGCACCTACCTGTCCAGACTGATGAACAAGCCGCTTTATGACCTTGATCGCATGGACTTGTCGGCAACCACCACGCTGCACAACAACTTACAGGAGCAGGTCAGCACCTACCTGAATCAGCTGACGGATCCGGAGTTTGCCACCACTGTTGGGGTGGTCGGAAAAAACATGCTGTCGGCTGATCATACGCGTGAGGTTATTTACAGCTTTACCCTGCTGGAGCGCACCCCACAAGGTAACCTGGTGCGTGTGCAGACAGATAATACGAACCAGCCTTTTAATATTAACGAAAGCAGCAAACTGGAGCTTGGCTCTACCGCCAAACTACGCGTGCTGGTTACTTATCTCGAAATAATTGCCGAGATCCACGAGAAATATGCCAGCCAGGAACTTCCGGCATTGCGGAAGGCCTTAAGCGAGTCGCCGGACAATTTGACCCGCTGGGTGCTGGGCTACCTGATGCAGGCAAAGGACAAGAGCCTGCAGGCTACACTTCATGCAGCCCTGGAGCGCCGGTATTCAGCCAGTCCGGGAGAGCGGTTTTTTACGGGTGGTGGCATGCACACCTTCCATAACTACCGCAACGAAGACAACGGGCGCAACCCCACCCTGCGGGAGGCTTTAATTAAATCCATCAACCTGCCATTTGTGCGTGCTCTCCGCGATGTGGTGCGCTACACCATAAACCAGCAGGTGCCCAACAGTGCCCAGCTGCTGGCAGACAACCGGGATCCGCGCCGGAAGGAGTACCTGGCTCGGTTTGCTGATCGCGAAGCAAAAGTATTTATGCTGCGTTTCTGGCACAAGTACAAAGGCAAATCGCCGGACGAACGGTTTAGCCTGTTTGTGAGCGGCCTGCGGCAGCACCCGGTCCGGCTGGCGGCTGTGCACCGCTACCTTTACCCCGAAACAGATTCTGTGAGCTTCGGAAAGTTTCTGCGAGGCCGATTGCCAGATGAAAAGCTTTCGGAATCCCGGATTATGGAATTGTATCATCAGTATGGTCCTGATGCCTATAATTTGTCTGACCAAGGGTATATTGCCCGTGCGCACCCGCTGGAGCTTTGGCTGCTGAAACACATGCGGCAACACCCCAGCACAGATTGGCCTGCTGTAGTGGAAGCCAGTGAGCACCAACGGCAGGAGGTATATGCATGGCTTTTCCGCACCCGCCATAAGCATGCACGCGACTCACGTATTCGGATCATGCTGGAGCTGGATGCCTTTGAGGACATTCAGCCGAGATGGCAACGGCTGGGTTACTCTTTCAATAAACTGGTGCCTTCGCTGGCCACTGCCCTGGGCTCCTCCGGCGACAGGCCGGAGGCGCTGGCGGAGCTGATGGGTATTATCATGAACAAGGGCGTGCGGCAACGGACATTGCGCATAGAGCAATTGCATTTTGCGGCTCAAACGCCTTACGAAACTCTACTGAGCCTCCAGCCCAACCATACGGAGCAGGTTATGGCACCGGAAGTGGCTACTGTGGTGCGGGAGGTGCTGCTGGAAGTAGTGGATGAGGGATCTGCACGCCGCTTGCAGGGCGGTTTTACTACGGCAGCGGGTGAGGTTCTGAAGCTGGGAGGCAAAACTGGTACCGGCGATAACCGTATCGTCACGCTCAGCTCCAGAGGGCATCGCATTTCCTCACGGTCTATTAACCGCACGGCCACCTTCGTTTTCTTTCTCGGAGATAACCACTTTGGTACACTCACCGCCTTTGTGCCAGGGCGCGAGGCAGAGAGCTTTCACTTTACTTCCTCGCTGCCGGTGCAGGTGCTGCGCGGCATGGCCCCCATCCTGACACCTTACTTGGAGCCAGACGCCAGTTCCCCGGTTGTACAGGAGGCGCCTCCCTTAGCGGTAAATGAGGAGCAACCTTCTACTGTGGCAGCACTGCCGTTATAGTTTTTTACAAGTTCAGGCTATGGCATAAACCTATACTTACACTTTTTAGAAAAACTGCGCTGACACATGAGCAGCAGCAGCAGCAGCAGCAGCAGCAGCAGCACTTCAGGAGGGCAATTTTCATTCAAATAATTTCCGTCAGAAGTGCTGCTTTGCTTTTAACCGCTTGAGTCTGTGTTTGCTGGCAAACTTCACCAGCGTTTGTACCTGGTATTCCTCTAGTTTGATTTTCAGAAAGGTTTGATGCTTGTAAAGCTGCCAGAAAGCATATCTGCCAGCATTTCTAATTTTGAAATTGTCGAAGCAGATTTTTTACATCTGCTTCGGCTCAGATGCCTAATTCAAATTGTAGGGCGGCTCCCCAGGTGTTGGAGTTGCTGTTGGTGGGCTTATGGGTAAACGTGATGTAGGAGACATTGGCCTGCAATTTTACCCGGTGGCGACGCAGGTATTTGGTTACTCCTGCCACATATGTCTCCTCCTGCCGCTCCACTGCCCTGATGGCTGCTGCCGGTGTTACGCGGGCATAGCGGCTGGCCAGCTCCAGGTTGTTTTTAAAAAGGTAACTTACCTGAAAGTTCTGCCCATTGCCGGTGATGATGTGGCGACTGTCGCCGGAGGCATTTAATGTAAAGGGGTTGTCGGTGCTGCGGGCCAAATGCTCGGCATAAACGGCAAAGCCACGGTATTTGAGCAGCCCGTCGAAGATGTAGGTGCGCAGGTCCCGCTCCTCATACAGGTCCCGCCCGATCTGCCCGCCCGCTCGGCGGGCCTTGCGGTTATGGCTCAAGCCTCCCGCCAGCGACAGTTTTACCTGCTCTTCCCGCTCCAGGTCTCCCTCAAAATAATCCCCCTCATTGGTGAACTTGCCCAAGGGTAGCAGCTCCAGCCTGCCGGTATAGGCCAGGCCCTTATTGGTGGTAATTACGTTGCGCCCCTCGCCGGAGGTCAGGGCACTTTTAATCATATAATAGAAGCCGCCCACATGGTTAGTATAGTGAGCCTGAAAACCAAAGTCACGGTCTATGTTAAAAGCGACGTTGACGATGGAACGGTCCACGAACTGCTGGTCGCCGGAAGAGATGACACGCTGCCGGTTGCCGGGCAGCTTGGTCTGGCCGAAGAAAAGCTGCAGCTGTGGCGTAGGGCGGTAGTAGATCACAGCATCGCGTACCACGTTGGGGCTGGTGTTAATGGCCGAGTTATCGCGCATGCTCCAATCCATATCGCCCCTGGAGAAGGAGAGCTGAACCAGGTACGTGAGCTTAGGGCTCAGCATAAACCCCTCGAGGCGCAGCCGGAGGCGCCTTACCCTTAGCTCAAAGTCGGAGTCTGCCTGGCTCAGGCTGGGCTGCGGGTCTGTATAATAGATGGCCCGGTTTTGTATCCGGAAGCGTAGGTTAAGCGAAAAAGCGCTGTCGGGAGCCGTAATGCCTATGCCTCTTTTGAAGCTCAGGGAAGGGCCGCTTTGCACAGGAACCTGGGCCAGCGCAGGCGTTACCCCCCAGATTATAAACATAATAAAAGCACCAAGTAGTAGTTTTCTCATGCAAGTCTACAGCTAGAGTCCGGTAATGGGATGGGTAAGGAGTATTTTGTTTTTACGGTAACTGGACTAACAGAGAGCTCAGCAGCCATTATTTGCTGCTAACCCTGCGTTGGCTTTCATTTTATCAGCATGATCAGGACCTTAGATCCGTCTCTATAATTTGCTGCTGTTTATAAACTGCCTGACAAGATGCCTTCTGGACACAAATGCAAAAGTTCTTTCAGGGGCAGATTTTTTTCAGCTTTTTGAAGAGTATTATTTTTTGTAAATTTATAGGAATATTACTCAAAAAACTATGTGTGGCCGCTATTCCGTCAACAATAAAAAAGTACCCAAAGAGCACCGTTTTGCTGCCCTGCTACAAGGGCTGGACTTTGAGCCCAACTTCGATGCCCGCCCGTCGCAGCAGCTGCCTGTAATCCTGCCCGATGCGCCCAAAGCCGTGCTGGCTACCTGGGCTTCGCCGGAAAAGGAACCTGATGGAAAGCCGACGCTGCCCTTTAATGTGCGCCAGGAGAACCTGCTGTTCATCCCGCGTTTCCGGCTGCTGTTGCCCCGCAACCGCTGTCTTGTTCCGGTAGATGGATTCTTTGAATGGAAAGAGGTGGAGCCGGAGGAGGAGGCCACTGCTGCCGAGCCTCAGGAAGGGGCGGAGCTGGACCTGTTTGGCAACCCGGTTCTGAGCAAAGGGGAGCGGAGCCGCCTTAAGAAAGTGAAGCCGCCCAAGCACAAGTACCGCTTTACCATGAAAAATGAAGAACCCTTCGGCCTGGCTGGCCTTTGGCGCGAAGGCCTGAACCTGGCTACCGGAGAAGTCGCGCCGTATTTCAGTATTATCACCACCAGTGCCAATAGTGCCGTAGCCCCTTACCACGACCGCATGCCGGTTATCCTTAGCCCCGAGAGTGAGCAAACCTGGCTCAACAACCACCTCCAGGAAAAGCAGTGGTACGAGGTGCTAAAGCCTTACGATAGCAAGAAAATGGCGGTAGCCTCTATTACTGACTGAGCTTCGTTCCTGAATTTTTTGAATGAAAACAACTATCCAGTTGTTTCTGCCGCTGCTGCTGTTGTTATAGAGGCGGGATTCGGCAGGATGGAGTAAAACAGGGAATAACGTTATCTATTGCAGTAGCGGCAGCGGCAAAGCGAAAGATATCCGGAGGGCCTTATTGATTGAAATAATTCTGCCTTGCAGATAAAATGGGCCTCTCTAACCGTCGAACCTGTTTTCTCTCTTCGTGTTTTCTTCCCTATTTCCCCATATCAGGTGGCAACCTGCTTCAGGCTGGGACACCGCTACAAAAAAGAGCAGCCTCTATTGGAGTGGCTGCTCTTTTAATATGTCGTGTGGTAAGCCTACTGGTCCAGCGCTCTTTTTTTCATCAGAATAAATTCCTCTTCCGTAATGGAGCCTCTTTTTCGGAGGCCTTCGAGCCGCTCGATAGTGGCAATAGAGTCTTCTACTGATTTGGGGCCGCTGCTGGCATGGCGCAAATCCGAGGTGGTGTCTGTTCTCTCATAATCGCTGGTGGTGTAGGTGCCTTCCTGGTTTACATCACGGTCAGTTCGGGGAAAGGCCCTGCCATGGTCTGCATCGGGATCGGTTGAAGTAAACTGGCTGCTCCGGTTATAGTCCTGGTCGGAGGTATAGAAACGGTTCGCGTCGTAGTCTGCACTATCATAAAAATCGTCTGAGATAACGCGTTGTTCGGTCCGGTCACTTTTAATCGACTCGTCGAATTCCCGGCTGTAGGTTTCAGAAGTTTCAGGGAAGGTGGCGTTTTGAGAATGCTGTACGAAATCCCGGATCGCAAACTCGTAGTCTTCTGAAACATGGTCGCCTGTGTACAAGGGATACCTGCTGATGGACCGGGAGTCGAGGAAAGACACAAACACATTCTTGCCTCGCTTATCGAGCGCTGCCGCGCCTATAGGTATTAAGGTATGCTGGTCTTTGTCGGTGCCGAAGAATTTGTTTTCGGCAAGTACGGCCAGGTACCGTACTTTCATGAGTTGTGGGTCCACCACCAGGTCTTTTACGGTGCCCAGGACTTCGCCATCGGCGCCTACCACGCGCCAGCCCACCACATCAGTACTATCTTTTGCTACTTTGTAATCGCTCATTTCGCGAAGCAGCATCAGGCGTTTATCTTTCATATCTTTATCGTTAAAAAACTTCCTTTATTTTATTTAAACAATTGCACCATAGTGAGGCTTTGCCGAAGCCAGTGCCATCATCCCGGGTGGAGCCGTCGGAGCCAGAACGCCGATCTGGTTCGTGTCTTTCATATACTCATACACGACCCAGCCAATAATGACTAAGAGTATGACGAGGAGTATCCAGGGCCATACAGGCTTTTTTTTACGTTCGATTTCTATTTCTGCCATAAGAGTACTGTTGGTTTCATAATTTTATTTTGCGCCCTCGCCTTGTTCGTTCAGGCACAGCGACATATTCATTACGCCCAAATCATATTTTACGTTGGAGCAAGGCCATATTTGCTGGTGGGCGCCTGCCGGTATTATTTTTTGGGAGTACACCGTATACCCAGCGCAGCATAATTTTGCCTGCTGACATAATTTTAAGGAGTATGTATTTGTGTCGATACAATAAATCACCTACATTTCTGATCTCTATGTTCAGTGCTTACCTCAGAAAGACTCTGCTCTGGCCGGTTAGTCTGCTCAGGCGGGTGCGTGTCACAGATTGAGTTTCGGCTCTCATCTTCCAACTACACGTAAAGCTGTGCTCACCTCGGGGAGCGGACGCCGCTGACAGACCCTAAATCAGCATACAGGAGTATCAGAATTTTTTAAATTTAAATTATAACCAACTATAAATGGCTTCAGGATTGCTTGCATTGTTAGATGACGTGGCGGCATTGGTAAAGGTTAGCGCGGCTAGCCTGGATGATGTGCCTGCACAGGTAGCAAAAACTACAGGGAAAGTGTCTGGTATCGTGATTGACGATGCTGCTGTGACGCCTAAATATGTGGTTGGGCTCGATCCTGCGCGTGAGCTTTCTATTATTTTCCGGATCGCTAAAAAGTCTCTTATCAACAAACTGCTGATCTTAAGTCCGGCGGCCCTGCTGCTGGGTTTTTTTGCGCCATGGGCAATCGGGCCCATCTTAATGCTCGGAGGGGCTTACCTATGCTACGAAGGCTTTGAAAAGGTCCATTCCATGTTCAGCAAAAAGCACGGCGGCGGCCACGATCATGCTGCAGAGGGCCTGAAGGTTATTACGCCGGAAGAACTGGAAAACACAAGAGTGAAAGGGGCCGTCCGTACCGACATGATTCTGTCTGCGGAAATTGTTGCCATAACCTACGCCACTGTGGCCGATAAAACATTGATGACTCAGATAGTGGTCATGCTCTGCGTAGCCATTTTTATTACGCTGGCAGTTTATGGGTTTGTAGGCCTGATCGTGAAGGCCGATGACATTGGCGTACACATGGCAAAAGAGAAACACCATCCGCAGGTCAGGCAAATAGGTCGCGGTATTGTAAAACTCATGCCGAACTTTCTGGTGATCCTCAGCTACATCGGTACAGCTGCCATGCTTTGGGTGGGAGCAGAAATAATAGCCCACGGAATTCCGTTCACCAGCCATGCCCTGCACCAGTTGGATGAGTCTTTGGCCCATATTCCGGCCCTTGGCTGGTTTGTAAAGGTTTTAGTAAGCGCTTTAGGAGGATTAATCCTGGGTGCTGTTATTGATCAGATCGTTAAACTCGTACGCAGGATTATCTAGAGGGCAGCTACCAAAACATTTTCTGAACGAAGCGAAGATTAGCAGGTACCGTGATAGCAGCATTGCTAGCGGATAGGAAGGTACCAGATCCAACGTGTCGCTCTACTACTTAGCATCCTGCCGGCACAATCCTTCTAATTTAGGATCTGCCTGTAGGCAATTGAGAAAATTATTCTAATCAAAAAGCCCCTCCGGAGGTATTGTAGGCTGTGGCCGCTCAGCTTGCAGTTAGCTTGAGAGATTTGTTTTATCAGGCGCATGACCTGTTGTATAGCCAGGCAAGACGTTAAATTTAAGATTATGCTTTCCCACTTTCCCCGAAGGACTCGATAAAATTACTTCCTGTTTCCTGATGCGCCATAATTTCTGATTCCGTTCAGATAAGGCGATGCCGGTAGGTGAGGACTAACTGAAAGCAATAAGTTGGTGGTAGGAGTGGAGCTCGGTGCAGCTGTTTATTGGAGGCATTAAAAACGTTATCTAGAAAGACACAGTGATCTAGAACTTACTTGTACCAGGAAATGTAAAACCATGCCACGCGAGAATCTTAAAATTAAAAGATCTGATTTTACCCATTGATACCAAGCTGGTTACACGGTCCCGCAACAAATAAACACCTGTTTTCGAAGATCATATTAATAAAATCCTCGGTTAGCGCTTGCGAATAAGAAACAAATTCCTACCTTTGCATCCCGTTACAGAAGAAGCCAAAAGGGCTAACCTGAAAACAAAAAATTAATTTTGAGAATAAATTTTGCATTTGCGAAAAACATTCTTACCTTTGCAATCCCAAATCGATAGAAGGTCTACGGGAAACAAACTGAGAAACAGTATTAGCCCCCGGCAGCAGGGGCTCACGGAAAAGAAAACAGTTCTTTTCATTCGTTCTTTGAGAGATTGATTGAGACATAAATTTAAAGT